>NZ_VIUE01000028.1 GCF_007828215.1 Pseudomonas sp. SJZ074
TAAGCACTCCAGGCATTCAGCTTGCCACTCACCGCTCTCACCATCAGTTTAATCGCAGAGCAAGACACAAGCGGGCTTGCTCGCGAAGGCGATCTCATAGAGACATTGATGTCGACTGATACACCGCTTTCGCGAGCAAGCCCGCTCCCACAATTAACCGCCGTTGACGCTGAGAGCGGCAGAAAAGCGGCAGGTAAGCGGAAAGCGGTTGCCGCTTTTCTGGCATTGCCGCCTTGCCGATGCCCGCAAAGCCCCGGTTTACGGGCTTTCTCAAAGTGGCACGACGCTTGCTATATCCATCGCACGTACATTCTGGTCACCCAAAGGTTTCCGACATGAGCATCAGCTTCGATAAAGCGCTCGGTATCCACGAACAGGCCCTGAGCTTCCGCGCCCAGCGTGCCGAAGTCCTGGCCAACAACATCGCCAACGCCGATACCCCGAACTACAAGGCCCGGGATCTGGACTTCTCCAAAGTGCTCGCCGAGCAGAACGAGAAGACCAAGAACGGCTCTTTCGCCCTGAACATGACCAACAGCCGTCATATCGAGGCCGAAGGCCTGGGCAATGGTGACGAGTCGCTGATGTATCGCACGCCGATGCAACCTTCGATCGACCAGAACACCGTGGACGCTCAACTGGAACAGTCCAACTACGCGGAAAACTCCGTGAACTTCCAGGCCAGCTTCACCCTGCTCAACAGCAAATTCAAAGGGCTGATCTCGGCCCTGCGCGGAGAATAAGCCATGTCGATTGCGAGCGTATTCAACATCGCCGGCAGTGCCATGAGTGCCCAGACCACTCGCCTGAACACTGTCGCCAGTAACATCGCCAACGCCGAGACCGTTTCGTCGAGCATCGACCAGACCTACCGCGCCCGTCACCCGGTGTTCGCCACCATGTTCCAGGGCGGCCAGGCGAATGGCAGCGGCTCGCTGTTCCAGGAGCAGGACGCGGCCGGGCAGGGCGTGCAGGTGCTTGGCGTCGTCGAGGACCAGAGCAACCTCGAAGCGCGCTATGAGCCGAACCATCCGGCTGCCGACGCCAAGGGTTATGTCTATTACCCGAACGTCAACGTCGTCGAAGAAATGGCCGACATGATTTCCGCCAGTCGTTCGTTCCAGACCAACGCCGAAATGATGAACACCGCCAAAACCATGATGCAGAAGGTCCTGACCCTGGGTCAGTGATAAGGGGCGAGTCACATGAGCGTTACCAACACCACCAGCGGTTTGAGCCTCAACGAGATTCTGGCCAACTCCTCGATCAAGACCAATAACACCTCCGACAGCCTGTCTTCGATGACAGGGGCTGCGACCGGTAAAAAGGAGCTGGGCAAGGATGCGTTCCTGCAACTGCTCGTTACCCAGCTGAAAAACCAGGACCCGCTGTCGCCACAGGACAACGGTGAGTTCGTTGCCCAGTTGGCACAATTCAGCAGCCTGGAAGGCATCACCACCCTCAACGATACCGTGAGCGGGCTGGCCAGCAACTACAACTCGTCCCAGGCCTTGCAGGCCTCGTCGCTGGTAGGGCGTTCGGTCATTGCCCCTGGCGACAAGGCGGTGGTCGACACCTCCAAGAGCCTCAACGGCACGGTGGTGGTGCCCTCGGCGGTATCGTCCGTCGCGGTCAAGATCGTCGACAAGGACGGCAAGACGGTTCGCACCATCGACCTGGGCAGCCAGAAGGCCGGTAACTCTGCCTTTATCTGGGATGGCAAGAACGACGCGGGCACCACGGTCGAGGCGGGTACTTATACCTTCGCGGCTTCGACCACCATCGACGGCAAGGCCACGTCGCTGATCACCAACCTGCCGGCGACCGTCAGCAGCGTGACGATCAGCCAGACAGGGGGAGAGCTGATGCTCAACCTCGCCGGGCTGGGCAGCATCGCCCTGTCCAAAGTACAAACTATTGGTATGTAGAGCCGACTAACCCGGCAAAGGAGTGGAATATGTCTTTCAACATCGGCCTTAGCGGTCTCTATGCTGCCAACAAACAGCTGGACGTCACCGGTAACAACATCGCCAACGTGGCAACCACCGGCTTCAAATCGTCCCGCGCGGAATTCGAAGACGTCTACTCGGCTACCAAGCTGGGTTCGGGCAGCAAGACCGTTGGTAACGGCGTGCGCCTGTCCAACGTTTCCCAGCAGTTCGGCCAGGGCGACGTCAACAACACCGGTAACGTGCTGGACATGGGTATCCAGGGCCAGGGCTTCTTCGTCCTGAGCAACGACGGTTCCCTGAGCTACACCCGTGCCGGTACGTTCAAGACCGACAAGGCAGGCTATATCACCAACAGTGATGGCACTTCGAAGCTGCAAGGCTATGGCGTGGATGCCAACGGAAAGATCCAGAACGGGATCCTGACTGATCTGCGTATCGATACCTCCAACCTGCCGCCACAGGCGACCAGCCTGGTCTCATCGACGATCAACCTGAATTCGAAGGCGACGCCGATCACCGCGGCGTTCGATCCGACCGACACGTCCACGTTTACCAAGCAGTTCACTACCCCGATCTATGACACCCAGGGCAACCAGCATTCCATGGATCAATTCATGGTCAAGACTGCCGGCAACACCTGGAATGTCTATACCTTGATCGATGGTCGTAACCTCGATGGCTCCGCGCCGACCACGACCGGTGTGACCGCGCCGGTCCCGTCGACTATGACATTCGATTCGAGCGGCAAGCTGCTTCAGGTCAGCACGCCTCCGGCGACTATCAATAGCGATCTGGTTTTGACTGGTTGGGTGCCGGGCACCGTGACCAATGGCACATGGACCGCCAACGGCGCCGCGAGTGCGCCAACCATCACGATTTCCATGGCTAATACCAGCCAGTTCAACGCCGACACCGCTCGTTCGCTCCCGGTCCAGAACGGTTATGCCACCGGCCAGATCACCAACCTGACCATCGACGGCAGCGGCGTATTGCTGGCCAACTTCAGCAACAACCAGACCAAGCCGATCGGTCAACTGGCCCTGGCCAGCTTCACCAACGAACAAGGCTTGCAACCGGTAGGTGGCACCAGCTGGAAGGAAACCTTTGACTCGGGCATCCCTGCCTACGATGCCCCGACCACCGGTACCCTGGGTTCGATCGTTTCCAACGCCTTGGAAGAATCCAACGTCAACCTGACCAACGAACTGGTCGAGCTGATCAAGGCTCAGAGCAACTACCAGGCAAACGCCAAGACCATCTCCACCCAGAGCACCATCATGCAGACCATTATTCAGATGGCTTGATGCTCGATGGTTGCTTGAATGCTGCACAAGGAGCCCCTCACAAGAGGGGCTTCTTTTTGGGCGGCGATCCGACGATGAGGTTTGTCCCGGCGCTACTTTCCTCCAGACAAAAGAAAACCCCCGATAGACCAGCGATCTATCGGGGGCTTTCTTTATAAGTAGGCGCCTTGCAGCGCCCACCCGCTCAGCTTATTGGCAAGCTTCGCAATCCGGCTCGTCGATCGCGCAGGCTTTTGGCACTGGCGCCGGGCCTGCTGGAGCGGCCAGGACCGAGTCGTCGCCGTGGTTGCCGCCGCTGGACACAGCGTTCAGCTTACCGGTGTTGATGGTCGACTTCTCGGTGCTGGTGGCGGCCAGGGCACGGAGGTAGTAGGTGGTTTTCAGACCACGGTACCAGGCCATGCGGTAGGTCACGTCCAGCTTCTTGCCCGAGGCGCCGGCGATGTACAGGTTCAGCGACTGAGCCTGGTCGATCCACTTCTGGCGACGGCTGGCGGCGTCGACGATCCAACGGGTGTCCACTTCGAACGCGGTCGCGTAGAGCTCTTTGAGCTCCTGCGGGATGCGCTCGATCTGCTGCACCGAACCGTCGTAGTACTTCAGGTCGTTGATCATGACCGAGTCCCACAGGCCGCGGGCCTTGAGGTCGCGGACCAGGTACGGGTTGATCACGGTGAATTCGCCCGACAGGTTCGATTTCACGTACAGGTTCTGGTAGGTCGGTTCGATCGACTGCGACACGCCGGTGATGTTGGCGATGGTGGCGGTCGGTGCGATGGCCATGATGTTGGAGTTGCGGATACCTTTCTGTACACGGGCGCGAACCGGTGCCCAGTCCAGGGACTCGGTCAGGTCGACGTCGATGTACTTTTCGCCACGGGACGCGATCAGGATCTGTTGCGAGTCCAGCGGCAGGATGCCCTTGGACCACAGCGAGCCCTGGAATGTCTCGTAGGCGCCACGCTCGTCGGCCAGGTCACAGGAGGCCTGGATCGCGTAGTAGCTGACCGCCTCCATGGACTTGTCGGCGAACTCGACCGCAGCGTCGGAGCCGTACGGGATGTGCTGCAGGTACAGCGCGTCCTGGAAGCCCATGATGCCGAGGCCGACCGGACGGTGCTTGAAGTTGGAGTTCTTCGCCTGTGGCACCGAGTAGTAGTTGATGTCGATCACGTTGTCGAGCATGCGCACGGCGGTGTTCACGGTGCGTTGCAGCTTGGCGGTGTCCAGCTTGCCGTCGACGATGTGGTTCGGCAGGTTGATCGAGCCCAGGTTGCAGACGGCGATCTCGTCCTTGTTGGTGTTCAGGGTGATCTCGGTGCACAGGTTCGAGCTGTGGACCACGCCTACGTGTTGCTGCGGGCTGCGCAGGTTGCACGGGTCCTTGAAGGTCAGCCATGGGTGGCCGGTCTCGAACAGCATCGAGAGCATCTTGCGCCACAGGTCCTTGGCCTGGACGACCTTGAACAGCTTGATCTTGTTGTACTCGGTCAGGGCTTCGTAGTACTCGTAGCGCTCTTCGAAGGCCTTGCCGGTCAGGTCATGCAGGTCTGGTACTTCGGATGGCGAGAACAGGGTCCATTTGCCGTCGTCGAAGACGCGCTTCATGAACAGGTCGGGGATCCAGTTGGCGGTGTTCATGTCGTGGGTACGACGACGATCGTCACCGGTGTTCTTGCGCAGCTCGATGAACTCTTCAATGTCCATGTGCCAGGTTTCCAGGTAGGCACAGACAGCGCCCTTGCGCTTGCCGCCCTGGTTGACCGCCACAGCAGTGTCGTTGACCACTTTGAGGAACGGTACGACGCCCTGGGATTTACCGTTGGTGCCCTTGATGTACGAGCCCAGCGCACGAACCGGCGTCCAGTCGTTGCCCAGGCCGCCGGCGAATTTCGACAGCATGGCGTTGTCGTGGATCGCGCCGTAGATGCCCGACAGGTCGTCCGGCACGGTGGTCAGGTAGCAGCTCGACAACTGTGGACGCAGGGTACCGGCGTTGAACAGGGTCGGGGTCGACGCCATGTAGTCGAAGGATGACAGCAGGTTGTAGAACTCAATGGCACGGTCTTCTTTCTGCTTCTCTTCGATGGCCAGGCCCATGGCTACGCGCATGAAGAAGATCTGCGGCAGTTCGAAACGGATACCGTCCTTGTGGATGAAGTAACGGTCGTACAGGGTTTGCAGACCCAGGTAGGTGAACTGCTGGTCACGCTCGTGGTTGATCGCCTTGCCGAGTTTTTCCAGGTCAAAAGAGGCCAGGACCGGGTTCAGCAATTCGAATTCGATACCCTTGGCGACATAGGCCGGCAGGGCCTTGGCGTACAGGTCGGCCATTTCGTGGTGGGTCGCGCTCTCGGCGACTTCCAGGAAGCCCAGGCCTTCGGCACGCAGGGTATCCATCAGCAGGCGGGCGGTGACGAAGGAGTAGTTCGGCTCGCGCTCTACCAGGGTCCGCGCGGTCATCACCAGGGCAGTGTTGACGTCCTTGAGCGCGACGCCGTCATAGAGGTTCTTCAGGGTTTCGCGTTGGATCAGGTCGCCATCGACTTCTTCCAGGCCTTCGCAGGCTTCGGTGACGATGGTGTTCAGGCGGCCCATGTCCAGCGGCGCCAGGCTGCCATCGGCGCGGGCGATGCGGATCGACGGGTGGGCCTGGACCGGTGCGTCGGCCGGGTTGCGGGTAGCGCGCTCCTTGGCGCGGGAGTCGCGGTAGATCACGTAGTCACGCGCTACCTTTTGCTCGCCGGCACGCATCAGGGCCAGTTCGACCTGGTCCTGGATCTCTTCGATGTGGATGGTGCCACCCGACGGCATGCGACGCTTGAAGGTCGCGGTGACCTGTTCGGTCAGGCGGGCCACGGTGTCGTGGATGCGCGACGAAGCGGCTGCGGTGCCACCTTCAACTGCGAGGAACGCTTTGGTGATGGCGACGGTGATCTTGTCATCGGTGTAAGGAACGACAGTGCCGTTACGCTTGATCACGCGCAGTTGACCAGGCGCGGTGGCGGCCAGATCCGGGGTCGAATCGGCGGCCAGCGGCGCGGTGCCCTGCGGGTTCTCGCGAGTTGTGTCGGTGTGCATGGGTGTCTCCACGTTCTCTATGTTTGTTTGGGCACCATCACGGTGCCCACCGTTCCGTCCTGAAGCACTACAACCGACTGGCGCCGGGTATAACAACTTCGGGACAGTAGGAAGCAGGCCCGTGGGGCTGCTTCCATCCGAAGTTCATGGGTTGCGAGCCTGGCTCGAAACCGGATTTGCAGGGTGGCAACAATGGACTGCAACACCCGTACCGTTTCGGTCGTTTTCGACCCTTGAAACAGTGGCCATCCGCAGGGGCGGTCTGGTCTTGGGACAACACGCTGTTCAAGTGGAAAGAGGCACGAAAAGCGCTTGAATTCTCAGTCCGACTTGTGGTTGGTTTTTGGCTTAAAACCCTACATGTAGGGTTTTTTTTGCAGCGGGCTACAAGATAATGCGTTTTGGGGGACGAATGCAACGTACTACCTGTGGATAAACCTGTGCGTAATTTGTGTGCGAAATAGGGAACTGCGCTGTAGGCCGCGACCTTGCTGGAGCGGGGGTTTTTTCATCGTTTTCGATGCGTCGAAAACAGCCTGCCGGTTTTTGCGGGCGCGGACGTTACCACATAAATTCCGCCCGACCGAACGCATTTGTCCGCTTGTTTTCCATCGAGGCGCCGTTTATACAATCGGCTGGTGTGTGGGACAGGGTTATCTTCTTTTGACATGACAAAAGAGCGAGCGGGCATTTGTGGCGAGGGAGCAAGCTCCCTCGCCACAGGCGAGTGCGTCGTTCCTTCATTCTATATTCACAGCAACACGAGGCCCCAAGTGGAACACGAAGCCTGGCAGGTATTGATCGTCGAGGATGACCAGCGTCTGGCCGAGCTGACCCGGGAATACCTGGAAAGCAACGGGCTGCGTGTCGCCATCGAAGGAGATGGCGCGGTGGCGGCGGCGCGGATCGTCGCCGAGCAGCCAGACCTGGTGATCCTCGACCTGATGCTGCCCGGCGAAGACGGCCTGAACATCTGCCGCAAGGTCCGCGCGCAGTACGATGGGCCGATCCTGATGCTCACGGCCCGCACCGACGACGCCGACCAGATCCAGGGCCTGGATCTGGGTGCCGACGATTACGTCTGCAAGCCGGTGCGCCCGCGGGTACTGCTGGCGCGCATCCAGGCGTTGTTGCGGCGCAGCGAGCCGGTGGAGCCGAACCCTCAGAAGCCGCGGCGCCTGCAATTCGGCCCGCTGGTGGTGGACGACGCCCTGCGCGAGGCCTGGCTTAAGGGCAGCGGGATCGAACTGACCAGCGCCGAGTTCGACCTCCTGTGGCTGCTGGTGTCCAACGCCGGGCGCATCCTGTCCCGGGAGGAAATCTTCACCGCCTTGCGCGGCATCGGTTATGACGGCCAGGACCGTTCCATCGACGTGCGCATCTCGCGCATACGGCCCAAGATCGGCGACGACCCGGACCATCCACGGCTGATCAAGACCATCCGCAGCAAAGGCTACCTGTTCGTGCCTGAAGCCTGTGTAGACCCGGCACCGTGAACTCGATCTTCCTGCGCATCTATGGCGGCATGTGCGCGGCGCTGGTGCTGGTGGCGGTACTCGGAGTGCTGGCCCTGCACCTGCTCAACCAGACCCGCAGCGAGCAGTACCGCGAGCGCCTGGCCCACGGCACGTTTTCCCTGATGGCCGAGAATCTGCGGCCGATGAACGACACCGAGCGTCGCCGGGCGCTACTGCTGTGGGAGCGGCTGTTGGGCATTCCCCTGGCGTTGCAGACCTTTGCCCAGACCGACCTGGACCTGGGACAGCGCACCCGCGTGCTGCGTGGCCAGGCACTGGTCGAACAGACCGGGCCCCATGCGGCGAAGGTCTATCGACTGGTCAGCGATGGCGAGCAACTGATGTTGGTGGGGGAAGTCCAGCAGATCAGCGAGCAATTGGCCCGGGCGACCATTTACCTGCTGGCCGACGAGCTGGTGCGCTACCCGGTGGGCGAGCAACCCCGGCGGCTTGCGCAGATCATGGAAGAAAAAGGTTTCGGTTTCGATCTGCGATTGATGACCGCCGAGCAGGCGGACATGGATGAAGACCAACGTCGTCGCGTGTCCGAGGGCGATACGGTGATGGCCTTGGGCAAGGGCGGCGATTCGATCCGGGTGTTCGCCGGGATGGTGGGCACGCCGTGGGTATTGGAAATCGGTCCGCTGTACCAGATGAACCCTTACCCGCCCGAGTGGCTGGTACTGATCGCGGCGTTGGGCTTGAGCCTGATCGGGTTGATCGTCTATCTGTTGGTGCGTCAGTTGGAACGGCGCCTGAGTGGCCTGGAGGCCGCCGCTACCCAGATCGCCCAGGGCAGCCTGGAAACCCGCGTGCCGGCCCGCGGTGCCGACTCGGTCGGGCGACTGGCCGCCGCGTTCAACGGCATGGCCGAGCATCTGCAACAACTGTTGGCGATCCAGCGTGAGCTGGTGCGGGCGGTTTCCCACGAATTGCGTACCCCGGTGGCGCGCCTGCGCTTCGGCCTGGAAATGCTTGGCAGCGCTGCCACTGCTCAAGCGCGGGAAAAATACCTGGCGGGCATGGACCATGACATCGAAGACCTGGATCGGTTGGTAGACGAGATGCTGACCTATGCGCGACTGGAGCAAGGCTCACCGGCGCTGAATTTCCAGCGGGTGGACCTGGATGCGCTGGTCAATCAGGTGATCGACGAGCTGGGCCCGTTGCGCGTCGGGGTCACGGTCGAACGTGGCCTGTGCTTGTCTGCCGCCGATTGCGACGGTGCCTGGGTCGAGGCCGAGCCACGCTTTCTGCATCGCGCCTTGCAGAACCTGGTGAGCAATGCCATGCGCCATGCCAGGTCCCGGGTGACCGTCAGCTACCAGGTGGGGCAACTGCGTTGCCGGGTGGATGTCGAGGATGACGGGCCCGGTGTGCCGGAGGCGGCCTGGGAGCGGGTGTTCAAACCCTTCCTGCGCCTGGACGACAGCCGTGCCCGTGCTTCGGGCGGCCATGGGTTGGGGCTGTCGATCGTGCGGCGGATCATTTACTGGCATGGCGGCCGGGCGTTGATCGCCAAGAGCAAGAGCCTGGGTGGGGCGTGTTTCAGTTTGAGCTGGCCGAGGCATCAGGACAGGGGTTGAGAGGTGCGGCGCCTGATCGGCTGTCTTCGCGAGCAAGCCCGCTCCCACATTTGGAATGCGTATGCCTGTGGGAGCGGGCTTGCTCGCGAAGGGGCCAACACAAACACTACAAATTTCAGGCCTTGATACCCACCAGACTCAACAACTGACCATCCTTCACCCCGAACCGCGCCTGCAATTCACTGCCATGGCGCCATTCGGCGGACAGGTCCGTCAGCAAGCGCAGTCGTACCTGCCCGTCGCGGGCCCATTCCAGCACCTCGGCATGCTCGAAATAGAAGCGCTGCCCGACGATCGGGTACAGCGCCTTGAACAGGCTTTCCTTCACCGAAAAGGTCAACGTCACCAGCAAGGCCCGGTCATCTCGCCGGGTGGTGGCCATGCGTTGCAGTTCCGGTGGGGTGAGGATTTCACTCGCCAGCCGCTCGGCGCGCTCCGGGTCGAGCAGGTTCTCCAGGTCCATCCCCAGCCCTTGCCAATGGTCCTTGAGGGCGACGATGGCGGCTGCCCGGCCGGTGCTGTGGGTGATCGACCCGCTGACATGGGCCGGCCAGAGGGGGGCACGGTCGTCGCCGATCGCCGGAACGCAATGCTGGCCGTTCAACTGATAAAGGGCTGCGCGGGCGCAGATCCGTCCGGCGAGGAATTCGGCCTGACGCTTGGCCACCGAACGCTGGATGCTGGCGGGCGGCTCGATGGCACTGTTCGGGAAGTCTTCACCGACAAACAACAGTGGATCGAAACGGGTGCTCAGCAGGATTGTGTCGGGCAGGACGTCGGGCAACAGCCAATCTTCATCCAGAGGCGAGCAGCAGGCGGGCAGGGCAGGGAGTCGGTTCATGCCGGGCATTTTGCCGGGTTGGTTTGATGCTGGGTAGTGATGTGAGCGGTCGGACTGAAATTCTGCTGGGAAGAAGGGGCTTTTGTGGCGAGGGGATAAATCCCCTCGCCACAGGGGGAGTGTTCAACCAAAGATCTTCTTGAAGAACTTCTGCATATCCGCCCACGACTGCTCATCGGCCGCCTTGTTGTAGCCGATGTCCGGCCCGCCATGTTCGCCGTGGCTCAGGCGGTCGGCATCGGGGTTGCTGAAGCCGTGCTTGGCGCCTTCCAGGCTGACGAACTTGTAGTCGGCGCCGGCCTTGTCCATCTCGCTTTTGAATGCGGTGACGTTATCCTCGGTGACCATGCTGTCCAGCGCGCCGTGCTCGACCAGGATCTTCGCCTTGACGCTGCCGGGGGTGGCCGGGGTGTTGGTCACCAGGGCGCCGTGGAAACTCACCACACCGGCCAGCGGAACGCCCTGGCGAGCGGCATCCAGCACCACTTTGCCGCCGAAGCAGTAGCCGATGGCGGCGAGTTTGTCCGGATCGGTCTGGGGCTGTTTCTTCAACAGGTCGAGCCCGGCCTGGAATCGCGCGCTGGCGGCCTTGCCGTCCTTGAGTGCCGCCTGCATGAAGGCCATGGCGTCCGTGGGGTGCTCGGTATTCTTGCCATCTCCGTACATGTCGATGGCCAGGGCGCTGTAGCCCAGGCCGGCGAGGTCGCGGGCGCGGCGCTTGGCGTAGTCGTTCAGCCCCCACCATTCATGCACCACCACCACGCCCGGGCGCGGCCCCTTGATCGCATCGTCGTAGGCGTAATAGCCGATCAGCTTCGTGCCGTCGGCACTGGTGTAAGGTATCTCCTGGGTCTGGACGGCGGCGTGGCCCGCGCCGCTCAAGGCCAGAAGTACAACAGCAAGCAACCTGCGCATGGGGAATCTCCCTGAAAGAAATGGTTTGCATGAGACAAGACACTCTAGCCGATTCGTTCAGCGCAGGTTCAGAGAACGTTCAAGGGGTGTTCAGGGACCGCTGGTTAACGTGATCACGACTTCACACACCACCCACGTTTCAAAGGAACCTGAACATGACACACATGAAAAAACTGCTGCTGGCTTTTACTGTGCTGGGTGCCAGCGCCATGGCCCACGCCGATGACAACTTCGCCAGCCTGACCCTCGGCCAGACCAGCGACAAGGTCAAGAAATCCAATGCCCTGGACCAGGCGCTGAACAATCCGAACGCCGACGGCGTGATTGGCAAGGACACCACCTATGGCTTGCGCCTGGGCAAGCAGAACGACCAGGGCCGCTACTACGCGACCTACGACAACGTTTCGGGAACCCATAACGGCATCAAGTTGCGCCAGGAAAACCTGCTGGGCAGCTACGACCTGTTCTACCCGGTCACTGGCAGCACCAAACTGTTCGGCGGTGCGACGGCGGGCCTGACCAAGGTGACCCAGGACTCCCCAGGTTTCAGTCGCGACAGCGACATCGGTTTCACGGCGGGCCTGCAGGGCGGCGTGCTGCAACAAATTTCGCAGAATACCTCGGTGGAACTGGGTTACCGTTACCTGCGCAGCAACGCCAGCACCGAAATGAGCCCCCACGGCGGCGACAAGGTGGGCTCGCTGGACCTGACCAGCAGCGCCCAGACCTACCTGTCCGCCAACTACACGTTCTAAGCGGGCGAGGGGGAGCGTATCCCGCCGGATCGGCCCGAGACGATCCGGCGGCTTTCGTTGCGCTGCACAGCACCGGATTGTCTGATTTGCCTGGAGAGAGGCTCCATGAAGTTACTGGTCGTCGAAGACGAAGCGTTGTTGCGTCATCACCTGCAAACCCGTCTCACCGACAGCGGCCATGTGGTCCAAGCCGTCGCCAATGCCGAAGAGGCCCTGTACCAGGTCGCGGAATTCAATCATGACCTGGCGGTGATCGACCTTGGCTTGCCCGGGATCAGCGGCCTTGAGCTGATCCGTCGGCTGCGTGCCCAGGACAAGACCTTTCCGATCCTGATCCTCACTGCCCGCGGCAATTGGCAGGACAAGGTCGAAGGTCTGGCCGCCGGGGCCGATGACTATGTGGTCAAGCCGTTCCAGTTCGAGGAACTGGAGGCGCGGCTGAATGCCCTGTTGCGCCGCTCCAGCGGTTTTACCCAGTCGACCATCGTCGCCGGCCCGTTGCTGTTGGACCTCAATCGCAAGCAAGCCTCCCTCGACGAGGAACCGCTGGCGCTGACGGCCTACGAATACCGCATCCTCGAGTACCTCATGCGCCATCACCAGCAGGTGGTGGCCAAAGACCGGTTGATGGAACAGCTCTATCCCGATGACGACGAGCGCGACCCCAATGTCATCGAAGTCCTGGTCGGGCGCCTGCGCCGTAAACTCGAAGGTCCCTCCGGCTTCAAGCCGATCGACACCGTGCGTGGCCTGGGCTACCTGTTCAACGAGCGCTGCCAGTGATTCGTTCCCTGCGGCTGCGGCTGATGCTGGCAGCCACGATCCTGGCGGTGTTGTTCATGCTGGCGCTGCTGCCCGCCATGCAAGGCGCGTTCAGCCTGGCATTGCAGGAGTCCATCCAGCAACGCTTGGCCTCGGATGTGACCACGCTGATTTCCGCCGCCCGGGTGGAAAACAATCGCCTGAAGATGCCGGCACAGTTGCCCGACGAGCGCTTCAATCTCGCTGACGCCCGTCTGCTGGGCTACATCTATGATCGCGATGGGCGACTGGTCTGGCGGTCGAAGGCGACCCGGGAAGAAAACATCAACTACACGCCTCGCTATGACGGCCAGGGCAACGAGTTTGCCCGCATCCGCGAGCAGAACGGCGAGGAGTTCTTTGTCTATGACGTCGAGATCAAGTTGCTCGCCGGCCAGGATGCGGCGTTCAGCGTTGTTACCTTGCAACCGGTGCGCGATTACGAAGTCACCCTGCAGGGCCTGCGGGACAAACTCTACATGGGGTTCGGAGCGGCGCTGGCGGTGTTGCTGGCGCTGTTGTGGATCGGTCTGACCTGGGGGCTGCGGGCGTTGCGCCGCCTGAGCCAGGAACTGGATGAAATCGAAGGCGGCACCCGGGAGAGCCTCAGCACCGAACATCCCCGGGAACTGCTGCGCCTGACCGGCTCCCTCAACCGACTGTTGTACAGCGAGCGGGAACAGCGCAGCCGTTATCGCGACTCCCTCGACGACCTGGCCCACAGCCTGAAGACGCCGTTGGCGGTGTTGCAGGGGGTCAGCGAAGACATGGCCCGGCGCCCCGAAGATCGTGGGCAGGCCTGGGTGCTGCAAACCCAGATCGAGCGCATGAGCCAGCAGATCGGCTACCAGTTGCAGCGCGCCAGCCTGCGCAAGAGCGGGCTGGTGCGCCACCAGGTGCGCTTGCGGCCGGTGCTGCAAAGCCTGTGCGACACCCTGGACAAGGTCTATCGCGACAAGCGGGTCAACGTCCGCTTCGACCTGCCGGAGCACTGCCAGGTACCGATCGAGCAGGGTGCCTTGCTGGAGATGCTCGGTAACCTGCTGGAGAATGCCTATCGGCTGTGCCTGGGCGAAGTGCGCGTCAGCGTGCACCAGACCCTTGGCGGGACCGAGCTGTGCGTCGAGGATGACGGGCCGGGCGTACCGCCGGACCAGCGTGCGCGGATTCTCCAGCGCGGTGAACGGCTGGACCGCCAGCATCCGGGACAGGGGATTGGACTGGCGGTGGTCAAAGACATCATCGAGAGCTACGGTGCGCGTTTGACCTTGGGCGACTCGGAGCTGGGCGGTGCGGCGTTCCGGGTGCTTTTTCCGGTGGTTTGACCGGGGTGGGGCCACTGACGCCATCGCGAGCAGGCTCGCCTACATGGGATGTGTGCCGATCACAAAACCCTGTGGGAGCGAGCCTGCTCGCGATGGCGGCGGCCCGTACATCACAAAACACCGCGCCTCAGTGCTCCTGCTCCCGGTAAGCCCCCGGCGTCAGTCCCGTCCACTTCTTGAACGCCCGGTGAAACGCCGACGGCTCCGAGAATCCCAACTGCTCGGCAATCTGCTGCAACGACAGTTCCGCGCGTCCCAGGTGGTAGATGGCGATATCCCGCCGCAGGTGATCCTTGAGTTCCTGGAAGCTGGTGCCTTCCTCCCGCAGATGACGGCGCAGGGTCTGGGGACTGAGGTGCAGATGATCGGCGGCTGCCTCCAGGTCCGGCCAGTGTGCGGTATCGCGGCCGAGCAACCGACGCAGTTGGCTGCTCAGGCTGTGGCCATCGTCCGGGCGCGAGAGCAGATCGGCGGGGGAGTGCTCGAGAAACCGCTTGAGCGTTCGTTCGTCCTGAAGCAACGGCATGTCCAGGTAGCGGCTGTGGAACAACAGGCCGCTGTGTTGCGCCTCGAACGCCAGCGGACAGGGGAACAGCAAATCGTACTCGGCGCCATGGGCGGGCCTGGCATAGCTGAAGTTTGCCTGCTCCAGGGTGATTCGCTGACCGATCAGCCAACTGGCGAGGCGATGCCATACCACCAGCAGGCTCTCGGCGAGGAAATGATCCGGGTCCCACAGGGCCGAATCGTCCAGCACCAGGTGCACCCGTTCACCTTCGGCCACCAGTGTCAGGTCCGGAGCACCGGGGAACAGGCGATAGAACAACAGGCCACGCTGGAGCGCCTTGCCCAGGGTCCGGCAATGGATCAGCGTATGGCACATCATGGCGAACGTCCCGGGTTTGCTCGGGGCTCTGCCAAATCCAAGGTATTCATCACCCAGCGCCAGCCACAGCGATTGCAACAGGTGGGCAAACTGCTCCGGCGCGATGCGCGCGCGCGGCTCGTCCAACAGCTCAGGGCTGATGCCCAGCTGTTGCAACAGGGGAAGATAGTCGAATCCCTGGCGACGTGCGCCGCCCAGGGCTGCGCGGGCGAAGTGACTGGCGATCGTGCGTTGGCGCATGGCATCAATCCGTTTAATAAGCGAGCGATGGTAGCAGGACGATCCATCGCGACAAGGCGGATATCCGCCAAATCCCGGAACTGGAATCCATCTGTTGGCGGAAATCCGCCATCTTATACGCTGTCGTTTAATCGGTGATTAATCACAGAACCTGTCTGCTATAGCGGCTGTAGGGCTTTTCTGGAAAATGGCACGGGCTTTGCGATGCACTACGTAGGTCTGCCCCTGTGCAGCCGACAAAACAAATCCCTCCAGTGCAGGAGGGTTCGCAAAGTTGAGGTGTCGTGGACGACAGGTGGATGTTGTCACACGGGACGCTTGAGGAAGGTTTGCCATGACGACTCGTCAGCCCTTGTACAAATCCCTGTATTTCCAGGTGATCGTTGCCATTGCCATCGGTATTTTGCTCGGCCACTTCTATCCGCAGACCGGTGTGGCTCTCAAGCCGTTCGGTGACGGGTTCATCAAACTGATCAAAATGGTCATTGCCCCCATCATCTTCTGCACCGTGGTCAGCGGTATCGGCGGCATGCAGAACATGAAGTCGGTCGGCAAGACCGGTGGCTACGCGCTGCTGTACTTCGAAATCGTCTCCACCATCGCCCTGCTGATCGGCCTGGTCGTGGTCAACGTCGTTCAACCGGGTAACGGCATGCACATCGACGTGTCGACCCTGGACACCAGCAAGATCGCCGGTTTCATCTCGGCCGGTAAAGACCAGAGCATCATCGCCTTCATCCTCAACGTGATCCCGACCACCATCGTCGGCGCATTCGCCAACGGCGATATCCTGCAAGTGCTGATGTTCTCGGTGCTCTTCGGCTTCGCCCTGCATCGCCTGGGTGCCTACGGCAAGCCGGTGCTGGACTTCATCGATCGCTTCGCTCACGTGATGTTCATCATCATCAACATGATCATGAAGCTGGCCCCCATCGGTGCCTTCGGTGCCATGGCCTTCACCATCGGCGCCTACGGTGTCGGTTCGCTGGTGCAACTGGGTCAACTGATGATCTGCTTCTACATCACCTGCATCGTGTTCGTGCTGGTGGTGCTGGGCGCCATCTGCCGCGCCCACGGCTTCAGCGTCATCAAGCTGGTGCGCTACATCCGTGAAGAACTGCTGATCGTACTGGGTACTTCCTCGTCGGAATCGGCCCTGCCACGCATGCTGATCAAGATGGAACGCCTGGGTGCCAAGAAGTCGGTCGTGGGCCTGGTCATTCCAACAGGCTACTCGTTCAACCTCGACGGTACTTCGATTTACCTGACCATGGCCGCGGTGTTCATCGCCCAGGCCACTGACACCCCGATGGACATCACTCACCAGATCACCCTGCTGCTGGTGCTGCTGCTGTCGTCCAAAGGTGCTGCCGGCGTGACCGGTAGCGGCTTCATCGTACTGGCGGCCACCCTGTCGGCCGTGGGCACCCTGCCGGTGGCCGGTCTGGCACTGATCCTGGGTATCGACCGCTTCATGTCCGAAGCCCGGGCCCTGACCAACCTGGTGGGCAACGCTGTCGCCACCATCGTGGTTGCCAAGTGGGTCAAGGAACTGAATGAAGACCAGTTGCAGACCGAACTGGCTTCCGGCGGTCGCGGCATCTCCGATGTCCGTGAAGACGACGAGCAGATCGCGGCGGCGCAGATCGCAGCGGCTGAAACCTCTGCTCCAGGTGCTGTGAAGTAATCTTCAGGCTGCCTATGGAAAAAACCCGCTTCGGCGGGTTTTTTCATGCCAGCTCGCCACGGATGAACGCCTGAGCGCATCGGTCATCCCAAACCACACCTGCGGTAATTGCCGTGCTGCCAGCGTCTGCCTAGTCTTTGCTCATCATCTCGCGGAGACCCTCCATGCAAGGTCCATTGGCATCGCTCAAGGTTCTGGATTTCTCGACCCTGCTACCCGGTCCGTTCGCCTCGCTGCTGCTGGCCGACATGGGGGCCGAGGTGCTGCGCATAGAATCCCCGACCCGTCCGGATCTGCTACGCGTCCTGCCGCCCCATGACCGGGGTGTTTCCGCCAGCCATGCCTACCTCAATCGCAACAAGCGCAGCCTGGCCCTGGACCTCAAGCAACCGCAAGCGCTGGAGGTGATCAAGCGGCTGCTGGGGGAGTACGACATTCTGTTGGAACAGTTCCGTCCCGGGGTGATGGAGCGATTGGGGCTGGGCTATGAGGCGTTGAAGGCGATTAATCCCCGGCTCATCTACGTGTCGATTACCGGCTACGGCCAGACCGGCCCCTACAGGGACCGCGCCGGACACGACATCAACTATCTGGCCCTGACAGGGTTGGCCAGCCATACCGGCCGTGCTGACAGCGGTCCGTTGCCGCTGGGCATCCAGGCAGCGGATATCGCCGGCGGGTCGCTGCACGGCGTGATCGGATTGTTGGCGGCGGTGATTGCCCGCCAGCAGAGCGGGCAGGGCCAATACCTGGATGTGAGCATGGCCGATTGCGTATTCAGCCTTAATGCACTGGCAGGCGCCGGTTACCTGGCCAGTGGGGTTGAACCCGGCTGGGAAAAGCACCTGCTCAATGGCGGCAGTTTCTATGACTATTACCGCACCCGGGATGGTCGCTGGATGTCGGTGGGCAGCCTGGAGCCGGTTTTCATGCAAGCGTTGTGTGAGGCTCTGGGCCGGCCGGACCTGGCTGGCCAGGGGCTGTCGCCCAAGCCTGAGCAGCAACAGGCCCTGAAGCAGGCATTGCAAACCGAGTTCGAGAAGCATGATTTTGCCGAGCTATGCGATTTGTTTGCCGGCATCGATGCCTGCGTCGAACCGGTGCTGAGCCTGGAGGAAGCTGTCCGGCATCCGCATTTGCAGGCTCGGGAGCTGGTGAAACAGGTGCCCCGGGGGGATGGTTCGAGCCAGGCGCAAATGGCCTGTCCGTTACGGTTCTCAGAGGGGCTGCCCGAACTTCGCCATATTGGCGTGGGGCTGGGGGCGCATACGGATCAGGTATTGGGGGAGTTGGGGTTCAGTGCGCAGCGGATTGCCGAATTGCGCAGGAGCGGGGTGGTTTTGTAGCGTTCTCTAGAGCCCCTTCGCGAGCAAGCCCGCTCCCACAGGAGGATCTGTTCCCAACACGGATTCTTTGCCGTCGAGTATCCAGTGTGGGAGCGGGCTTGCTCGCGAAGGGGCAAGCCCCGGCACCCCGAAGCTGCTATTCGACCCGCGTCTCCCCACTGAACACCAACGTCCCGCGACAACTGCGGCACAGGTAGCGCCGCCCCTGGCGCACCAGGCTATGGCGTTGGGCCGAGAACGGGAAATCGCTGCCTTCGCAGGGGCATCTGTAGATGTAGCGGGTAACGCTGCGGCGTTTGATTTCGTAGGTGTGGCAACGGTTGGGCGGCAGTTCGTACACGCCGCGCATGATCAGTTGCCACTCTTCGCCATGGGGCTGGATGCGTTCGCCAAACAACTGGTGGGCAATCAGGTGCGCGACTTCGTGGGCGACGGTCTGCTTGAGGAAGTCTTCGGCATTTTCCCGGTATAGCTGCGGATTGAAGCGCAGCAGGTTTTCATGCAAATGCGCCACACCGGCTTTCTGGCCGCGCAATTTGAAGCTGACCACCGGGCGTTTGAAAGGACGTTTGAAAAAGGATTCGGCTTGTTGGTAACACTCTTCGACGCGGGTATTGAGTTGCTCGAGCATGCTTTACGGGTCTCCAGAAACCCGAGTATGCCGCAAGCATCGGCCGTTGCGAATCGCTCAGGTGCCCAGCGGTCGTTTCCTCAGTCGGACACAGGAAGGCCGCCTTGCGGCGGCCTGTGTCGGCAGATCCTGTTTTTATAGGAGAGCCTTGGTTTTTCAGTTGGTATAGACCGGGCCGACGCCCAACCCCCAGACAATCACTGTGAACGCCATGATGGCAACCAGCACCACCAGGCCGACGGCGAGTACCGAACTGGAAAACAGGAAGCCTTCGTCCTGGGGAATGTTCATGAAGGTCGGCAAGCCCACGTAAAGCAGGTAAACCGTGTAGCAGATCGCCGCCGTACCCACGATCATTCCCAGCCACATGTGTGGATAGAGCGCCGCCAGGCCGCCGATGAACAGGGGCGTGGCAGTGTAGGTAGCGAACGCCACGCAACGGGCCAGGCTCGGGTTGGCATCGTAGGTGCGGGCCATCCAGTGGATAAACGCGCCCATCACCGCGACCCCGCCCAGCATGGCCAGGTAGGACATGATGGTCATCCACAGCGCGCTTTCCTGGGTGAGCATTACGGGAGCACGGTTGCCGATGACCCAACCTACCTGCGTCGTGCCGATAAACGCCGACACAGCGGGAATCGCCGCCAGGATCAGCGTGTGCGTGAGGTACATGTGGCTGATGCTTTCCTCCTGATCGCCACGGATGTCTTTCCATTCTTGATCAGGGTGGGTAAAGAGCCCCACGACATGATGGATCATAGTCAGTCACTCCTTTGTTATTGCCATCGCCCCCCAACGGAGCGCCTACGGGCCAAATGGCCAAGTAAGTAAAGGTCTGAATATGTGTGCGACCTTATGACGCAGTATAGAAAGGAGTTATCCCCAGGGGGATGGGGGACTTAGAGCAAATCGCGCTGTAGGTTGGCGGGTTAATCGCCGATAGGTCTGTGTCCACAGTCTTGAAACCGGTGGATAACCCTGTGGCGAGGGGATAAATCCCCTCGCCACAGCAGTGGTGTGCCAGCCCCTTCGCCGCCGGCCTGTTTTTGCGTAAAATGCCGGCCCTTCGTCACACCTCACGGATTTCGCGTCATGGGCACTCTTACGGTCAACCAGAACAAACTGCAAAAGCGCCTGCGCCGCCTGGCCGGTGAGGCGGTTGCCGATTTCAACATGATTGAAGACGGCGACAAGGTCATGGTCTGCCTGTCCGGTGGCAAGGACAGCTACACCATGCTCGATGTGCTGATGCATCTGCAGAAGGTGGCGCCGATCAAGTTCGACATCGTCGCGGTGAACATGGACCAGAAACAGCCGGGATTCCCCGAGGATGTGCTGCCGGCGTACCTCGAGTCGCTGGGCGTGGAGTACCACATCGTCGAGAAAGACACCTATTCGGTGGTCAAGGAGCTGATTCCCGAAGGCAAGACCACCTGTTCACTGTGTTCACGCCTGCGTCGCGGCACGCTCTACACATTCGCCGACGAGATCGGCGCGACCAAGATGGCCCTGGGGCACCACCGCGACGACATCGTCGAGACGTTCTTCCTGAACATGTTCTTCAACGGTTCGCTCAAGGCCATGCCGCCCAAGCTACGCGCCGATGATGGGCGCAACGTGGTGATTCGTCCGCTGGCCTATTGCAGCGAGAAGGACATCCAGGCCTATTCGGATCTCAAGCAATTCCCGATCATCCCCTGCAACCTGTGCGGTTCCCAGGAGAACCTGCAGCGCCAGGTGGTCAAGGAGATGCTCCAGGAGTGGGAGCGCAAGACGCCAGGCCGCACCGAGAGTATCTTCCGCGGTTTGCAGAACGTCGTTCCGTCGCAACTGGCGGATCGCAACCTGTTCGATTTCACCAACCTGCGTATCGACGAAAGCGCTGCTTCGCGCTTCGTCAATGTCGTGAACCTCTGACCGGACCCCCAGGAGCGGGAATGCGCGATTATAAGTGGCTGCATGAGTACTGTCTGAACCGCTTCGGTTCGGCGGCTGAACTGGAAGCCCATCTGCCTGTTCCCAAGACCCCGGCGCAACTGCGCAAGATCGGCGACGACCGCTACCTCTCGACCATGTCGCTGCGGATCTTTCGCGCCGGGCTCAAGCACAGCCTGGTAGATGCCAAGTGGCCGGCGTTCGAAGAAGTGTTCTTCAAGTTCGATCCGGAAAAAGTCGTCTTGATGAGTGCCGAGCACCTGGAGCGGTTGATGCAGGATGCGCGGATCATCCGACACTTGGGCAAGCTCAAGAGCGTGCCCCGCAACGCGCAACTGGTACTGGACGCGGCCCATGAAAAAGGCAGCTTCGGCGCGCTGATCGCCGACTGGTCGGTGAACGACATCGTTGGCCTGTGGACCTACCTGAGAAAACATGGCCATCAACTGGGCGGCCTGTCGGCTCCGTATTTTTTACGGATGATGGGCAAGGACACCTTCGTGACCAGCAACGACGTTGTGGCGGCGCTCAACGCCCAGGACATCATCGACAAAGTCCCCACCAGCCTGCGGGACCTGGCGACGGTGCAGAGTGCCTTCAACCAGTGGCATGAAGAAAGTGGCGGCCGGCCGATGAGCCAGATTTCGAGGATGCTGGCCTACACAGTGAATCATTGAAACCGCGTCGCACCTATTGCGAGCAGGCTCGCTCCCACACTGGATTTGTGAACGCCGAAAATCCCCTGTGGGAGCGGGCTTGCTCGCGAAAACGATCTATCAGGCGACAGAAATTTCGCCTTCCCCCGCAAGACGCCGGTTCAACTGAAACCGCCAGCGCACATACAGCAACGCCGAGCAGAACACCGCCACGCTCGCGAGCATTTCCAGTACGCCGAACAGTTGCCGGTTCGGGTCATAGGCCGCCAATGCGCCTTTGATGAAATACAGGTTCACCACGAAGCACATCCATGAATGGCCGCGAGCACTGCCGGTGAGCATGCTGGGTGCCAATATCAACAGTGGTACCAATTCGATCAGCAGGATTACCCAGGGACGCGCGCCGTGCAGGTCGGCGATCAGCAGGTAATAGACGCTGAGCACCCCCACCAGGCCGAAAAAGCACAACAGGCTGAGAATGCGGGCAATGCGCACGCGCGGCTCCAGCCACTGGATGGAGGGGAGGATCTTCGGCTTTTTAGCCACGGCCGCTCTCCAGTAATTGTGCGGTTTTCGCCAGGCGTGAACCCAACGCCCGGCACAGGGCGACTTCATGCTCGTTCAAGCCGCTTTTACCGTCACTCCCGGCGTGGTGGCTCGGCCCGTAGGGCGTACCGCCGCCCTCGGTGTCGATCAGCGCCGACTCGCTGTAGGGCAAGCCGGTGATCAGCATGCCGTGGTGCAACAGCGGCAGCATCATCGACAACAGGGTGGTTTCCTGGCCGCCGTGCAGGCTCGCGGTGGAGGTGAACACCCCAGCCGGCTTGCCCACCAGGGCACCGGTCAGCCACAGGTTGCTGGTGCCGTCGAGAAAGTATTTGAGCGGCGCGGCCATGTTGCCGAAACGGGTCGGGCTGCCCAGGGCCAGGCCGGCACAGTGCTTCAGGTCATCGAGGGTGGCGTACAGCGGACCTTGTTCGGGAATGTCCGGGGCCACCGCTTCGCATTCGGTGGAAATTGCCGGCACCGTGCGCAACCTGGCTTCCAGCCCGGCCTGTTCGATGCCACGGGCGATTTGCCGGGCCATTTCGTTGGTGGAGCCACTGCGGCTGTAATACAACACCAGGATGTACGGTGTGCTCACGGTAGGATCTCCAGGATCTTCTCCGGTGGACGACCGATCACGGCTTTGTCGGCGGTTTCGAGAATCGGCCGTTCCATCAGTTTCGGGTGGGCGGCAATGGCGGCGATCAATTGCGCCTGGCTCAGGCTTTCGTCGGCCAGGTTCAGGCTGGTGTGTTCGTCCTCGCCGGTGCGCAGCAGTTGCCGGGCCGTGATTCCGAGTTTGCCCAGCAGCCGTTCAAGCTGCGCTGCATCGAGCGGGGTTTCCAGGTAACGGACCACGGTGGGCACCAGGCCCCGGGCCTCCAACAGTTCCAGCGCACCGCGGGATTTTGAGCAGCGCGGATTGTGATAAAGCGTCAGATCGGTCATGAGCGGGTCGCATCTTGCGTAAGGTGGCGGCTATTCTACTGTGCCACGATGGGTCGTGGCAGCGTTCACATTCAGACTAAGGATTGGCACATGGCAAGGCGATTGACGGCGGCACTGGCATTCATGGGGATCCTGTTGCTCGCCGGTTGCGGAAACGACTACGGTGTCGACCAGAACGGCCAGGCGATCGCCTCGCAACGGCTGGACAAACAATGGCTGGTCATCAACTACTGGGCCGAATGGTGCGCCCCGTGCCGCACCGAGATCCCGGAGTTCAATGCCTTGGCCGAACGGCTCAAGGGACGCAACGTCGGTGTGTTCGGGGTCAATTTCGATCAGGTGCAAGGCGAGGAGCTCAAGAGCGCCAGCGACAAGATGGGTATCCGGTTCACCGTGCTGGCCCAGGACCCGGCCGAGATCTTCGACCTGCCACGCAGTGAGGGGTTGCCGGTGACCTACATCATCGACAACGAGGGCAAGGTGCGTGAGCAATTGCTGGGTGAGCAGACGGCGGCGGGGGTGATGGCGAAGCTTGAGGCGTTGCGGGCGCTTAAATAGCAATTTGTGATGGAGAGGTTGTGAGGGGTGGTGTGGCGAGGGGATAAATCCCCTCGCCACAGGCCCTGGCCAGGCTCAAGATTTCCGCTTGGAAGCTCAGCCTTCCTCCAGCCACCACCGCAGCGGCTTGCCCTGGGCCGGCCAGAAACGTATCTGCTCGATGGGCGAGATGTCCCAGCGCTGGACCTTTTCCAGCGCCTGCAAGAACCGCGACTCCTGCTCCATCACGGCCGGCCCGCAGAGTTTGCGGGTGCTGCCGATCTTGCCGAAGCTCAAGCGGTGGCCTTCCAGGGTATAGGGGGCGAACCAGTGATTGCAGCCGGCATTGCCGTAGGCGCGGCCGTCCTCACCAAGGGTGATGGTCAAGTGGCTGTAATCCATCAATGGTCGTTCACCGATCCACTCCAGGATGTAGCTGCGGTTCTGTTGCAACTGTACAGGTTCGGCGGCACAACCCAGCAGGCTCATGCCGATCAGCGCGGACAGGACCAGACGTTTCATCAGGCGGCGTCCCTGCATGTCGGGCACAGGTGCTTTTCACCCACGGTGGACCAGCCCAGCTCGGCGATGCGTGCGCTGGCGGCCGGCTTCTGCCCCTTGATGCCGAGCTTGGCATCAACGGCAAATTCGAAGCTCAGCACCTTGGCGCAACTGTCGCAATTGACCTTCCAAGTATGGATCGCCAATTCGCCGAACACCGGGCCGGTGGTCATGGCGGTCCATTGACCCATGGGCTTGAGCAGGTGGCGAACCGTGTCCACGGTCAGGCGCATGGACAAATCCTTGCTGCCCTTCAGCGTGACCAGCAGTACGTCATTGGCCTGGATCGAACCGCCGTTGCCGGTGACCTGATAGCGGCCCGGCGCCAATGCGCGGACTTCGGTCAAGGTGTGCTGCGGGTTCATCAGGGTGTAGCGGAAATCGTGCTCGGCCATGGGTCCTCCAAAATAGGCGCGACATGCTAGCACGGGGTATGGTGGGGGGTGGTCCGGATGCGACGAAGTCCTCTTTCCCTTTGTGGGAGCGAGCCTGCTCGCGATAGCGGTCTGTCAGTTGACATCGATGCCGGCTGATCTGGCGCTATCGCGAGCAGGCTCGCTCCCACAGGGGGGCGTGCTGGGTTGGCTTAGTCGTTCACCAGGTTTTGCGGCGTGCCGTTCGCCCAGGCCGCGATGTTGTCCAGGGTGGTCGTGGCGATTGCGTCCAGCGCTTCATGGGTCAGGAACGCCTGGTGCGCGGTGACCACCACGTTGGGGAAGGTCAGCAGCCGTGCCAGCACGTCGTCCTGCAAGGGCTGGTCGGAGCGATCCTTGAAAAACAGCTGGGCCTCTTCCTCATAGACGTCCAACCCCAGATAGCCCAACTGACCGCTTTTCAGCGCTTCGATCAGGGCCGGTGTATCCACCAGGCCGCCGCGCCCGGTGTTGATCAGCATGGCGCCGGGTTGCATGGTCGCCAGCGAGTCGGCGTTGATCAGGTGCCGGCTTTGCTCGTTCAGCGGGCAGTGCAGGCTGATGATCTGTGCTTGCGCCAGCAGATCGGCCAGGGGCAAGTAACGGGCTCCCAGGGTTTCGACCTGAGGGTTGGGATAGGGGTCGTAAGCCAGCAAGTGGCAGCCGAAGCCGGCCATGATCCGCGCGAATGTCGCGCCGATCTGTCCAGTACCGACCACCCCGACCGTCTTGCCCACCAGGTCGAATCCGGTCAGACCATGGAGGCTGAAGTTGCCGTCGCGGGTGCGGTTGTAGGCACGGTGCAGGCAGCGATTGAGCGCCATGATCAGCGCCACCGCATGTTCGGCCACTGCATGGGGCGAGTAGGCCGGCACCCGGACGATACTCAATCCCAGGCGCCTGGCGGCGGGCAGGTCGACATGGTTGTAGCCGGCCGAGCGTAGGGCGATCAACCGGGTTCCACCGTTTGCCAACCGTTCCAACACTGGGGCGCTCAGGTCATCGTTGATGAATGCGCACACCACCTCGTGCCGCTCGGCCAGGGCCACGGTGTCCAGGTTCAAGCGGGCCGGCTGGAATTGCAGTTCAACGTCGGCGGGCCGCGGGGCCTTGGTGAAGCTGTCTCGATCGTAGGTCTGGCTGCTGAAAAGAATCACGCGCATGGCGGCCTCCTGGCACTTTGAAGGGTGTCAGTCTAGCTGCCATCACCCGTGTGCCTGTTGTCCTGGATCAGGCGCTGATGCGTGCCTCGCTGGCCAGGCGATCGATGGCGCGATCCAGGTCTTCCAGGGCGGCCGCGGCCTTGGGATCCTGTTGCTTGAGCAGGGTTTCGCTGCGCTGGCAGGCGGCGCGCAATTGCGGAACGCCGCAGTAGCGTGTGGCGCCGTGCAGGCGATGAACCCGCTCGACCAGGGCATTGTGGTCGTTGGCCTCGCTGGCCTGGCGAATCGCTTCGCGGTCGGCTTCCAGGGAGGCCAGCAGCATCGCCAGCATGTCTGCCGCCAGGTCGGCCTTGCCGGCGGCCAGGCGCAGACCTTCTTCGGGATCGAGCACCAGCAGCTCACTGCCGCCCTGGGCGTCGAAGCCTCGCTCCGGGGATTGATTGCGCAGGGCCAGGCCGGTCCATTTGAGCACCACCTGGGCCAGTTGCCGCTCGCTGATGGGTTTGGTCAGGTAGTCGTCCATGCCGCTTTGCAGCAGGGCGCGTTTTTCGTTGGCCATGGCATGGGCGGTGAGGGCGACAATCGGCAGCGGCGTGCAGTGCCGCTCGCTTTCCCATTGGCGGATGGCCTCGGTACTCTGGCGACCGTCCATGCCGGGCATCTGCACGTCCATCAGGACCAGGTCGAAGGTTTCCTTCTGCACGGCCTGGACCGCGGCATAGCCGCTTTCCACTGCCAGCACTTTGGCGCCCATGTCTTCGAGCAGGGTTTGCACCAGCAGCAGGTTGGCCGGGTTGTCGTCCACGCACAGGACCTTGGGCGCGCGGCTGGCCACCGGTTCGTTGGGTTCGTTGCGCGGCGGGCGCGGGTTGACCAGGTCGGACAGCGAGCGGCGCAACTTGCGGGTACAGGCCGGCTTGGCCTGCAACTGGCTGTGGGGGTTGGGCACTGAGAGGTGGTACAGGGTCTGCTCGGTGGTCGGGCACAGCACCAGAACTTTGCAGCCAAGGTGCTCCAGGTCCCAGATGTGCTGGTTGAGGCGTTCCGGCGGCATGTCGTTGCTGGTGATGCCCAGCACGGCCAGGTCGATGGCCTGGTCGGTCTGGTGGGCGATGGTCACGCCATTGGTCAGGTTTTCCAGGGTATTGAACGGCGTCACCTGCAAGCCACAGTCTTCGAGCTGATGCTGCAAGGCCTGGCGGGCCAGGTCGTGGTTTTCCAACAGGGCCACATGACGACCCAGCAACGGTGGGCCGGGCAGGTCCTCGGCGTCGTCACGGGTTTTGGGCAGGCGCAGGCTGATCCAGAATTCCGAGCCTTCGCCGGGTGTGCTGTCGACCCCGATCTCGCCGCCCATCTGTTCCACCAGACGTTTGGAAATCACCAGGCCCAAGCCGGTGCCGCCCGGTTGCCGCGACAGCGAATTGTCGGCCTGGCTGAATGCCTGGAAGAGTGCCCGCACGTCCTGGTTCGACAGGCCGATCCCGGTGTCCTGGATGCTGATGCGCAATTGCACGCTGTCTTCGTGTTCGTCTTCGAGCATGGCCCGGGCGACGATGGTGCCCTCGCGGGTGAACTTGATGGCGTTGCTCACCAGATTGGTAAGGATCTGCTTGAGTCGCAGCGGATCGCCCACCAGCGACAACGGTGTGTCGCGGTAGACCAGGCTCACCAGCTCCAACTGTTTGGCATGGGCGGCTGGGGCGAGGATGGTCAGGGTGTCCTGCAACAGGTCCCGCAGGTTGAACGGGATGCTGTCGAGCACCAGCTTGCCGGCCTCGATCTTCGAAAAATCGAGGATCTCGTTGATGATGCCCAGCAGGCTGTCGGCGGACTTTTCGATGGTGCCCAGATAATCGAGCTGGCGCGGGGTCAGTTCGCTCTTCTGCAGCAGGTGCGTGAAGCCGAGGATGCCATTGAGGGGCGTACGGATTTCATGGCTCATGTTCGCCAGGAATTCGGACTTGATCCGGCTGGCCTCCAGGGCCTCCTTGCGGGTCAGGTCCAGCTCGATGTTCTGGATCTCGATGGTTTCCAGGTTCTGGCGCACGTCTTCGGTGGCCTGGTCGATGCTGTGCTGCAATTCTTCCTGGGCGTTCTGCAAGGTGCCGGCCATGCGGTTGATGCCTGACGCCAGCTCATCCAGCTCCTGGCTGCCCAGCGGGGGCAGGCGGGTTTCCAGGTGACCATCCTTGAGCTGCGCCACGGCCAGCTTGATCTGGCTCAGCGGTCGGTTGATCGTGCGGCCCATGCGTAGGGCCAGCAAGCCGGTCAGGCCCAGGCCGGCGGTAATCAGCAACAGGCTGGCAAACAGGCTGCGGTAACCGCGCAGCAACATGCCGCTGTGGGACAACTCCAGCTCGACCCAGCCCAGCAGGCGGTCGGCTTCTTCGGGAATCAGTTCGCCGGCGAGGTTGCGATGCTTGCCGAATACTGGCAG
This sequence comes from Pseudomonas sp. SJZ074, assembly GCF_007828215.1. GTDB lineage: Bacteria > Pseudomonadota > Gammaproteobacteria > Pseudomonadales > Pseudomonadaceae > Aquipseudomonas. Next base: position 28,067 of record NZ_VIUE01000028.1, read on the forward strand.
CAGGTAACGCGTGGCATCGTTGCCGGTACGTTGCAGCAGTTGGGCACTGTTGCCCTCCGGTGCACGGTTGAGCATGGTCGGGCCGGCGTGGGCCAGGGGCGTGCGGTCGGGGGCGAGGAAGGTCACGGCGCGCACGTCCGTCTGTTCGAGGGATTGGGTGGCGATGCGCTCCAGCAAATCGCTGTCCTGGCGACTCATGGCCGGGGCGACCAGCGGGGCAAGCTGTTCGGCGATCATCTCGCCACGCTGCAGCAACTGGGCATGCAGGTCCGCTTGCTGCATCCAGGTGAAATAGCCGCCCAGGACCAGCGCCATCAGGCTGGTCGGCAACAAGGTCAGCAACAGCACGCGGCCTTTGATTCCCAGTTTCTTCAGCACACTTGTCTCCTGCATCCAGCGGTCCGATCGACTTCGCGCGCATCCGGCACGCAATACCTGCGCAGTGTAGCGATTTGCAGGCGGGCGATCTTCGTAAAATTCATGTCGCCGTGCATCCGTACTGCCGGGTGTATCGGTGTAGCGATGCACGGCAGTTGCCTCATGGGAGGCGATCTTGAATAATTTGGCAACTGAGAAATATTTGCAGATAGTCATGAATCCCATTCCCGTCGGTCGTCCGCGCATTCTTTCCATCGAAGACGATCCCGTACTGGGCGCCTATGTCCACGAGCACCTGGGCCGCAGCGGGTTCGACGTGACCTGGTGCCAGAACGGCCAAGAAGGCCTGGACGTTGCCAATCGCCAGGCTTTCGACGTAGTGCTCATGGACATCCTGCTGCCGGGCCTGGATGGGCTCGCGGTGCTGACCCGTTTGCGCCAGAGCCATTCGACCCCGGTCGTACTGATGTCTGCCCTGGGGGCCGAAGCCGACCGCATCAGTGGTTTTCGCCTCGGTGCCGACGATTACCTGCCCAAGCCCTTCAGCATGGCTGAGCTGCACGTGCGTATCGAAGCCATCCTGCGCCGGGTGGCCCTGGATCGGCGTCCGGCGCCGGTGTTGCCGGTGCATCAGGCCCAGGGGCTGGATTTCGATGAAGAACGCTGTGACGTGCAAGTTGCCGGGCAGCTGGCCGGGCTGACCCGCAGCGAGTACCGCCTGCTGGAAGTCCTGCACCGCAGCGGCGACGAAGTGCTGAGCAAGGCCTTCCTTTATCAGCACGTCCTGCAACGTGGCTATGCGCCCCACGACCGCAGCCTGGACATGCACGTCAGCCAGATCCGTCGCAAGCTCAAGGCCATCGGTTACACCGCGCGGGAAGTGCGCACGGTATGGGGCAAGGGGTATGTCTTGAGTGCCGTCGATGAAATGGTCTGATCTGCCCCCACGGCATTCACTGTTCTGGAAACTGGCGTGCCTGCTGGTGGCGTTCTGTCTGTTGATGATCTGGCTGAGCTGGTCCTGGGGACGCTACATGGAGCAGCGCAACCAGTTCCTCTCGGACGAGGCCCGAGGCACCCTCACGCGTTATGCCGCCGAGGCCGAGCAGGCTTGGCTAGGCGGCAGCCAGGCAGGTGTCGATCGGTGGTTACAAAGCATGCAACAGCGGGAAGCCAGTTGGGTCGGCGTCATCGGTGCGGACTTGCAGTCCCTGAGCGAGCATCCGCTGACGGATAAGGAAATCGAACGCCTGACGTTCCTGCGAGGGCTCGACTGGCCCATCCACCGCAAAGGCCGGCCGTGGCTGCGGGTACCGTTTCCCGAGGATCCGTCCGCTGGCAGCCTGGTAATCGAATTGCCTGAGCGTTTCCTGCCGGGACGATATCGGGTGTTCTGGCGGGTGATTACCAATGGCGTGATTCCCGGTCTGTTCACCTTGTTGCTGTGCGTCGGCCTGTATCGCTTGCTGGTGGTGCCGCTCAATCAACTGCGCGAGCAGGCCAATGCCTGGCGCGTCGATCAGTTGAACGTGCGCCTGCCCAGTCGCACCACCGACCGGAGCGACGAGTTGGGTGAGCTGGGGCGTGCGTTCGATCACATGGCCGAACGGCTGCAGTCGACCGTCATCCTGCAACAGCAACTGCTGCGCGACCTGTCCCACGAATTGCGCACACCCCTGAGTCGCTTGCAGGTCGCCAGCGAAAGCGAGCAAGCGCTCGATTCCTTGCGTGAGCGGGTCACCCGGGAAGTCGAGGGCATGCAGCGGTTGGTGGAGGACACCTTGCAACTGGCCTGGCTCGACGCCGACCGTGCGCCGCTGCCTGGGGAAGCCATCCAGATCCAGGCGTTGTGGGAAATGCTCACGGAAAATGCCTGCTACGAAAGTGCCTGGCCCGCCAGCCAACTGCATTGCGCCGTAGCGGCCGGCTGTTGGGTGCAGGGCAACCTCAATACCCTGGCCCAGGCCCTGGAAAATATCCTGCGTAATGCCATCCGCCATTCCCCGTCCGATGGCATCGTGCGCCTGGACGGCCGACGCGAAGGCGCCTTCTGGCATCTGTGGCTGGAGGACGAAGGCGGCGGGGTGGCGGAGCAGGACCTGCGGCGTATCTTCGATCCTTTCACCCGCCTCGATGGCTCCCGTCCCGGCGATGGCGGCTTTGGCCTGGGCCTGAGCATCGCGCGCAACGCGGTGCAGCGCCAGGGCGGGCGGATGTGGGCGGAGAATGGTGAGCGAGGGTTGCGGTTGAATCTGTGGCTGATGGCCGATGCCAAGCCCACCGCCACAGAGGGCATTGGCAGACCTTATTCCTTTAAGCCATAACCTCCACACTTTGCGTGATATGGCCGAGCAGGGTTTGCCGGTATGATAGGCGCCCCCGCAGCCCGGATTGCGAATACGCCATGACTGTGCAATACCCCACCATCGCCGATTGCGTCGGCAACACTCCGCTGGTCCGTTTGCAGCGCCTGCCTGGCGTGACCAGCAATACGCTTTTGCTCAAGCTCGAAGGGAACAACCCGGCGGGTTCGGTCAAGGACCGGCCGGCGCTGTCGATGATTACCCGTGGCGAGTTGCGCGGGCAGATCCAGCCCGGCGATACCCTGATCGAGGCGACCTCCGGCAACACCGGGATTGCCCTGGCGATGGCGGCGGCGATCAAGGGCTACAAGATGATCCTGATCATGCCTGACAACTCCAGTGCCGAGCGCAAGGCGGCGATGACCGCTTACGGCGCCGAGTTGATCCTCGTCACCAAGGATGAGGGCATGGAAGGCGCCCGTGACCTGGCCGAGCGAATGCAGGCCGAGGGGCGTGGCAAGGTGCTCGACCAATTCGCCAACGGCGACAACCCCGAGGCCCACTACACCACCACCGGTCCCGAGATCTGGCGCCAGACCGACGGCACCATCACCCATTTCGTCAGCTCGATGGGCACCACCGGTACCATCATGGGCACTTCGCGCTACCTGAAGGAAAAGAACCCGAATGTGCAGATCGTCGGCCTGCAGCCGATGGAAGGCGCGTCGATCCCCGGCATCCGCCGCTGGCCCGAGGAATATCTGCCGAAGATCTACCAGGCCGACCGTGTGGACCGCATCATCGACATGGCCCAGAGCGAAGCCGAGGACGTGACCCGGCGCCTGGCCCGCGAGGAAGGCATATTCTGCGGCGTATCGTCCGGCGGTGCCGTGGCGGGCATGCTGCGCTTGTCGAAGGAAGTTGAAAACGCAGTGATCGTCGCGATCATCTGCGACCGCGGCGATCGCTACCTGTCCACCGGCATTTTCGACGCGCCCAACTGATGGCCAAGCATGAAAGAGGCTTGCGCTTCCAGCCCAGCGGCGGAAGCCGGGCGCCACAGGTGCCGACCGGCAAAAAACAGCGCCTGGTCATCGAGCGCCTGGCCAACGATGGTCGGGGCATCGCGTTTGTCGACGGGCGTACCTGGTTCGTCATCGGTGCCCTGGCTGGCGAAGAGGTCGAGGCGCGGGTGCTGGGTGCCCATGGCAAGGTGGTCGAGGCACGCACCGAACGAGTATTCCAGGCCAGCGAACTGCGCCGTGCCGCGCCCTGCATCCATGCCGGTCGATGTGGTGGTTGCAGCGTTCAGCATCTGCCCCACGACGAACAGCTCGCCCTGAAACAGCGCATGCTCGCCGAGCAATTGTCGCGGGTTGCCGTTGTGGTGCCGGAGGAATGGGCCGCGCCGCTGAGCGGGCCGGAGTTCGCTTACCGGCGCCGGGCCCGCGTGGCGGTGCGCTGGGATCAGAAAGCCAGGAAGCTCGAGGTTGGTTTCCGTGCCGTCGGCAGCCAGGAGATTGTCGCCATCGGTGATTGCCCTGTGCTGGTACAGCCTTTGCAGCCGATCATGAGCCGCTTGCCGGACATGCTCCGCCGCTTGAGCAAACCCCAGGCGCTGGGGCATGTGGAATTGTTCGCCGGCTCGTCCCTGGCGGTATTGCTGCGGCACATGGCGCCGCTGTCGGAAGCCGACCTGACGATCCTCAAGGATTTCTGCGCATTCCATGGCGCCCAACTGTGGCTGCACGGCGAAGGTGAGCCGCAACCGGTCGACGCTGGGTTGACCCTGGGCTATCGCCTGGACACCTGGGAGCTGGACCTGGCTTATCGGCCGGGGGATTTCATTCAGGTGAACGCCGGGATCAACGAGGCGATGATCGCCCAGGCGCTACAGTGGCTGGCGCCGCGAGCCGAGGAGCGGGTGCTGGATCTGTTCTGCGGCCTGGGCAACTTTGCCTTGCCGTTGGCCCGGTGCGTGCGCGAGGTAGTGGCCGTGGAGGGCGTACAGGCCATGGTGGATCGCGCGGCGGCCAATGCCCTCAGCAACAATTTGCATAACACTGCCTTTTTTCAGGCCGATTTATCCCAGCCACTGGCGGGTGCCGAATGGATCGGCGAAGGCTTTTCTGCGGTACTCTTGGACCCACCCCGTGACGGTGCTTTCGAGGTGGTGCGCAAGCTGGCGTCCCTGGGCGCCAAACGGTTGGTTTATGTATCGTGCAACCCGGCAACTTTGGCCCGGGACACGGTCGAATTGATCAAGCAGGGCTACCGGTTAAAACGTGCCGGGATTCTCGATATGTTTCCTCAGACGGCGCATGTCGAGGCCATGGCGTTATTTGAAGCGAGCCAGGATGGCTTGTCCGACTGACCCGTTCGTGCCAACCCGCCACAGCCCTGGGCGGAAACACGGGCAACGAAGGTCAGCGATGTTGACGCATTGAATCTGCGTCGTAGGGAAGGTAAGTAAAGATGGTACAGGTGAGAGCACACCAGCCGATCAACACCGACGGCAGTATCAATCTCGAGGCTTGGCTCGATCACGCGGTCAGTATCGACATGGCACTGGATCGCGAAGCCTTGAAGGAAGCCTGCGAGTTCGCTCGTGAGGCGGAGCAGCAGCACAACGCGGCGAAGAACCTCTGGTCCGAAGGCACGTCGAGTTTTCAGACGGGCCTGGAGATCGCCGAGATCCTTGCCGACCTCAAGCTCGATCAGGATTCGCTGGTAGCCGCGGTGCTGTACCGCGGCGTGCGCGAAGGCCAGATCCAGTTGTCGGTGGTCAGCCAGCGCTTCGGCGCGGTGGTCGCCAAGCTGATCGACGGCGTGCTGCGCATGGCGGCCATCAGTGCCAGCCTCAGCCCGCGTCACTCCATGGTCCTGGGTACCCAGGGCCAGGTAGAAAACCTGCGCAAGATGCTCGTGGCCATGGTCGATGACGTGCGCGTCGCGCTGATCAAGCTGGCCGAGCGGACTTGCGCAATTCGCGCGGTGAAAGCCGCCGACGACGAAAAACGCAATCGTGTCGCCCGGGAAGTTTTCGACATCTATGCCCCCCTGGCCCACCGTCTGGGCATCGGTCACATCAAATGGGAGCTGGAGGACCTGTCCTTCCGCTACCTGGAGCCGGACCAGTACAAGCAGATCGCCAAGCTGCTGCATGAGCGGCGCCTGGACCGCGAGCGCTTCATCACCGACGTGATGACCCAATTGCGCGAAGAACTGCAGGCCACGGGCGTGGAGGCCGACATCAGCGGCCGGGCCAAGCACATCTATTCGATCTGGCGCAAAATGCAGCGCAAGGGCCTGGAGTTCAGCCAGATTTATGACGTGCGCGCCGTTCGCGTACTGGTCCCGGAAATGCGCGACTGCTACACCGCGCTGGGGATCGTCCATACCTTGTGGCGGCACATTCCGAAGGAGTTCGACGACTACATCGCCAACCCCAAGGAAAACGGCTATCGCTCGCTGCACACCGCCGTGATCGGCCCGGAAGGCAAGGTGCTGGAAGTGCAGATCCGCACCCACGCCATGCACGAGGAGGCCGAGCTGGGCGTCTGTGCCCACTGGAAATACAAGGGCACCGACGTCAAGTCCGGGTCCAACCACTACGAAGAGAAAATCTCCTGGCTGCGCCAGGTGCTCGAATGGCACGAGGAACTGGGTGACATCGGTGGCCTGGCGGAACAGCTGCGGGTGGATATCGAGCCGGACCGGGTCTACATCTTCACCCCTGACGGACACGCCATCGACCTGCCCAAGGGCGCGACGCCGCTGGACTTCGCCTATCGGGTCCACACCGAGATCGGCCACAACTGCCGGGGCGCCAAGATCAACGGGCGGATCGTGCCGCTCAACTACAGCCTGCAGACCGGTGAGCAGGTCGAGATCATCACCAGCAAGCATGGCACGCCGAGCCGCGACTGGTTGAACCCGAACCTGGGTTACATCACCACCTCCCGGGCGCGGGCGAAAATCGTCCACTGGTTCAAGTTGCAGGCTCGCGACCAGAACGTCGCCGCCGGCAAGACCCTGATCGAGCGCGAGCTTAGTCGCCTGGGCCTGCCACAGGTGGATTTCGACAAGCTGGCCGAAAAGGCCAACATGAAGACCGCCGAGGACATGTTCGCCGCCCTCGGGGCCGGCGACCTGCGCCTGGCGCAACTGGTCAACCTGGCCCAGCAACTGGTGGAGCCGGAGCGGGGCAACGAACAACTGGAGCTGATCCCGCGCAAGGCCAGCGGCTACAAGCCGGGCAAGCGCGGCGATATCCAGATCCAGGGCGTGGGCAACCTGATGACCCAGATGGCCGGCTGCTGCCAGCCGTTGCCGGGCGATGCGATCGTCGGCTACATCACCCAGGGGCGTGGCGTGAGCATTCACCGCCAGGACTGCGCCTCGGTGCTGCAATTGGCCGGTCGCGAACCCGAGCGGATCATCCAGGTCAGTTGGGGGCCGGTGCCGGTACTCACCTATCCGGTGGACATCGTCATCCGCGCCTACGACCGTTCCGGGCTGCTGCGTGACGTGTCCCAGGTACTGCTGAACGAGCGCATCAACGTGCTGGCGGTCAACACCCGCTCGAACAAGGAAGACAACACAGCGCTGATGTCCCTGACCATCGAGATTCCGGGGCTGGATGCGCTGGGGCGGTTGCTGGGGCGGATTTCCCAGTTGCCGAACATCATCGAGACCCGACGTAACCGGACGCCGGGGTGATCCCATAACTAATTGTGGGAGCGGGCTTGCTCGCGAAGACGATGTGTCAGTCGACATCAATGTTGTCTGATACGCCGCTTTCGCGAGCAAGCCCGCTCCCACAGGGTTTTGTGTGATGAGACGATTTAATGTATAGCCTCGAAGACCTGCTCCACCTCATGAACCGCCTGCGGGACCCGCAGTACGGTTGCCCGTGGGACATCAAGCAGACCTGGGAGACGATCGTCCCCCATACCCTGGAGGAAGCCTACGAAGTGGCCGATGCGATCGAGCGCGGTGACTTCGATCATGTGCAGGGTGAGTTGGGCGACCTGCTGTTCCAGGTGGTGTATTACAGCCAACTTGCCCGGGAAGAAAACCGCTTCGAATTTGCCGGTGTGGTCGACAGCATCACCCGCAAACTGATCCGTCGCCATCCCCACGTATTTCCCACCGGTGACCTATACGCGCCGCTGGATGTGCCACGCCTGAGCGAAGAGCAGGTCAAGCAGCGCTGGGAGGAAATCAAGGCCCAGGAGCGTGCCGAGAAGTCCACCGCGCCGCTGCAACTCTCGCTGCTGGACGATGTGCCCGGCGCGTTGCCGGCGCTGTCCCGTTCGGCCAAATTGCAGAAGCGCGCCGGGCAGGTCGGTTTCGACTGGCCGGACGCCTTGCCGGTACTCGACAAGGTCCGGGAAGAATTGGACGAAGTGCTCGAAGCCATGTCGGAAAACGATCAGGCGGCAGTCACCGACGAGATCGGTGACCTGTTGTTTTCAGTCGTCAACCTGGCCCGGCACCTCAAGGTCGATCCGGAAGGCGCGCTGCGCGCCGCCAACGCCAAGTTCGAGCGACGTTTCCGATTTATCGAACAGGCATTGCGCGACACCCACCGTCCCATGGAAGATTGCACCCTTGAAGAGTTGGACGCCTTGTGGGGCGAAGCCAAACGTCAGGAAAAGAATTTGCCCAGCTGCGGCTGAGGCCGTTGCCTAAGTGAGTAAGCACCATGAGCCTTTCCCTTCGCGACCAGTTGCTCAAAGCAGGGCTGGTCAACCAAAAGCAGGTCAAGCAGGTCGGCAAGGACAAGCAGAAGCAGCAGCGCCTGGCCCACAAAGGCCAGATCGAGCTGGATGACTCCCAGCAGCGCGCCGCCCAGGAGGCCATGGCCGAGAAGGCCCGACGCGACCAGGAGCTCAACCGTCAGCAGCAGGAGAAGGCCGAGCAGAAAGCCCGTGCCGCGCAGATCAAGCAATTGATCGAAGTGTCGCGCCTGCCGAAGCTGACTACCGAGGATTACTACAACTTCGTCGACGACAAGAAGGTCAAGCGCATCTCGGTGAACACCTTGATGCGCAATAAGCTGAGCAGCGGCTCCCTGGCGATCGTCCACCATGCCGGCGGCTACGAAGTGATCCCGCGCGAGGCCGCGCTGAAGATCCAGGAACGCGACCCCAAGCGCATCGTCCAGCTCAACACCCAGACCGAAGAAGTGGATGCCGACGATCCGTACGCGGCGTATCAGATTCCTGATGATTTGATGTGGTAGGCAGGACGGTAAGGTAAACGCAAATCCTGTGGGAGCGGGCTTGCTCGCGAAAACGGTGTGTTAGCCGACTCAATGTTGACTGATCATCCGCTTTCGCGAGCAAGCCCGCTCCCACAAGTGTTTCTTCTTCAGGATTCTACCGTTTCACCCGAGCGCTGCCGTTCCTGGCACTCCAGCTCGTCTCTATAGCGGTTGGCCTCCGTCTCGGAGTGGAACATTCCCACCAGCAGATCCTGTTGATGTACATCCCAGATCCGGATACCAGCGGCAATGGCTTCGTGGGACATGTGGGCATCGTCGCGTTCATTTACTTTCACAGTCATCTTGCAAACTCCAATCTCTGTCATCTGCAGCAAGGCGTGTGCAGGGCTTTGTTATAGATTTGGATAGCCTGCTAAGTAAATGTCCTGGCCGGTTAAGAAGTTTTCATGAAAAGTGCAGCTGCCCTGCAGATCAGGCAGTGCGCGGCATTCGGTCGCAGGGCTGTTTCATGAAGAAAATTTCATGGGTGGCAGCAATCCTCCGGTAGTAGCAGAACCCTGTGGGAGCGAGCCTGCTCGCGATTGCGGTGTGTCAGCCAACATCTCGCTGAAAGGTATACCGCTATCGCGAGCAGGCTCGCTCCCACAGGGGTTGGTGTTGTGCATGAAATCACGGGCAAAAAGAAGCCCCGCATTGGCGGGGCTTCTTGGTGTTCGCGTCGATCAGCTGCCTTTCACCGGCTTGCCGTTGACCGTGCCGTCCAGGAGCATGATGTTGTACTCCTTGCCGTCAGTCTCGACCTGTTGCAGGCGAACCAGCAGGTAGTCCCAGTCCTTGGCGAACCAGAGTACGGTGGTGCGTTTGCTCTGTGTCGGATCGCGTACACGCTCGACCTTGATCGCGTCGATCTGGCCGGCCTTGGTATCGACCTTTTCCGAGCCCAGCACGCGGAAGTCATAGGTATCGACTTCGCCGTCATCGACGACCTGGTAGCTCATGCTCTTCTTGCCGGCCGCGACGTCGTGCTGCAGGGCCAACTGATAAGTGGATTTATCGACCATGCCACGGTTCAGCGGCAGCTTCACCGCGTCGCCGCGATCGGTGCCGGTGACCATCTTCGTGCTCCAGTCGAAGTCCAGGTCGGCCTTCTTGGCCTTGCCCAGGCCACCGCGCTCGAAGTGGTAGGACTGCGGCAGCAGCGTGTCCTTGTCCAGGGTCAGGGTGCTTTCTTCCGTCAGGCTGGCAATCATCATCGACGCCTTGAAGCTCAGCTTCCAGGTGCCGTTGGCCTCCTTGGTCAGGCTGCGCTCGGCGGTGCCGCTCATGGGCAGCTGTTTCCAGTCGGCGGTGTAGCTGGCGGAGAACGGTTGAAGGTCTGAAGCCTGTGCCAGGGGCAGGGCAAGCAGAGCGCAGGCGAAGAGCAGGGCGCGACGCATAAAATCTCCTAGTGTCGAATCAAATGGCCGCTGGCGGCGAGTAACTGGCCGTCCAGTGAGGCACCACGATCGTCGAGGGTGAGCCGTCCTTCGGCAAACCAACGCACGGCCATCGGGTAGATCTGGTGTTCCCGGGCGTGAACCCGTTGTGCCAGGCTTTGCGGCGTGTCGTGCAACTCTACCGGTATTACTGCCTGTACGACCAGTGGTCCGCCATCGAGTTCCTCGGTGACAAAGTGCACCGAGCAGCCGTGCTCAGTATCTCCGGCTTCCAGCACGCGCTGGTGAGTGTGTAACCCTTTGTATTTGGGCAGCAGCGAGGGGTGGATGTTGAACAGGCGGCCCTGGTAGTGGCGTACGAAGCCGGCGCTGAGGATGCGCATGAAACCGGCCAGGACCACCAGGTGGGGATTGAAGGCGTCGATCTGTTCGATCAGCGCGGCGTCGAAGGTTTCGCGGCCCTCGAACGCCTTGTGATCCAGGACGCGGGTGTCGATACCCGCGTCCTTGGCACGTTGCAGGCCGTAGGCATCAGCGCGATTGGAAATCACCGCGCGGATACGGACCGGGCTGTCACCGGTCCGCGTGCTGTCGATCAGCGCCTGCAAGTTACTGCCGGTGCCGGACAGCAGCACCACGACGTTACAGGTTGCAGGCATGTTTTCCTGCATCAGTGAGCCTTGAGGTTTTTCAGCTCGACCTGGGCAGCGCCTTCGGCCGCGGTTGCGATCTGGCCGATGACCCAAGGCTGTTCGCCGGCTTCACGCAGTACGTTCAGGGCCGTTTCGACGTGCTCCTGGGCCACGCAGATCACCATGCCCACGCCGCAGTTCAGCACGCGGTGCATTTCGGTTTCGTCGACGTTGCCTTTCTCTTGCAGCCAGTCGAACACCGCCGGACGGGTCCAGCTCGCCACGTCGACCACCGCCTGGGCGCCTTTTGGCAAGACGCGCGGGATGTTGTCCAGCAGGCCGCCGCCGGTGATGTGGGCCATGGCCTTGACGGCGCCGGTGTCCTTGATCAGCTTGAGCAGCGGCTTGACGTAGATGCGGGTCGGGGCCATCAGCAGGTCGGTCAGTGGCTTGCCGTCGAGCTGGATGTTCTCGATGTCGGCGCCGGACACTTCGATGATCTTGCGGATCAGCGAATAGCCGTTGGAGTGCGGGCCGGAGGATGGCAGGGCGAGCAGGGCATCGCCGGTGGCGACTTTCGAGCCGTCGATGATTTCGGCTTTTTCCACGACGCCGACGCAGAAGCCGGCCAGGTCGTAGTCTTCACCTTCGTACATGCCTGGCATCTCAGCGGTTTCGCCGCCGACCAGGGAGCAGCCGGACAGTTCGCAACCGGCACCGATGCCGGTCACGACCTGGGCAGCGGTGTCGACGTTCAGCTTGCCGGTGGCGTAGTAGTCGAGGAAGAACAGCGGCTCGGCGCCGCAGACCACCAGGTCGTTCACGCACATGGCCACCAGGTCGATGCCGATGCTGTCGTGCTTGTTCAGGTTCAGTGCCAGGCGCAGCTTGGTGCCCACGCCGTCGGTGCCCGAGACTAGCACCGGTTGCTTGTAGCCGGCCGGGATCTCGCAGAGGGCGCCGAAACCGCCCAGCCCGCCCATGACTTCCGGGCGCGCAGTGCGCTTGGCGACGCTCTTGATGCGTTCGACCAATGCTTCACCGGCGTCGATGTCTACACCGGCGTCCTTGTAGCTCAGGGAGGGTTGCTTGCTCATGATCCAGGCCTTTAGGGGGGATTTCTGGGTAACGACCGATCGCCGGGGCCATTGAATAACCGTTGTACGAGTTATTCCGGGTGCCCGGCCATTGCCGGTCTGCGAAGGCGCGCGATTTTATCAGGCTTGTGAAGCAGCGGCCATCCTCGCGCCGACGGGCAGGGACATATCCGAGGAAAAAAACCGATATTTCTTCTGTTGGTGCTGCGCGGTGCGCCTGTATAAGGTGTAGCGGTAACCGGCTATGGTTACGCGGTGCGAAACTTCCATCGGGTTGTGAATGTTTTGCCAGATGCTGTGGTCACAGCCATGCTCGATTTTTCTTCACACGGCTTGTTCCAGTCGTCTATGTCCGGGAATCTTCCATGCGTTTGTTCAAATTCTTGTCCGTGGGCTGCTTGTCGCTGATCAGCCTGGCGAGCCATGCTGAAACCCTCAATGGCCTCTATCAAGTGCTCGAACCGGTGAGCAGCCAGACACCGGATGAGCGCAACCAGGCGACCCTGCGCGCACTCGATACGCTCGTGCTGCGCCTGACCGGCGACGCCAAGGCCCCCCAGAGCCCAGGGCTGGCGGCGATCCGCAAGGATCCGCAGCAGATCATTCTGCAATATGGCTACGACGCCGGCCCGCCGGAAAGCCTCAAGGTTGACTTCGATCCGACGAGCACCGACCGGGCCTTGCGTTCGGCCGGGCTGTCGCTGTGGGGTGTGAACCGGCCATCGATCCTGGGCTGGTGGCTCAACGACTCGGCCGAAGGCTCCAGCCTGGTAGGCGATGGTCAGGCGAGCGCCACGCTGTTGCGCCGTGCCGCCCAGCACCGGGGCCTGGCGCTGCACTTGCCACTGGCGGACTTGAGCGAGCAGATCGTTGCCACCGCGCCGAACCTGGAAGGCAGCGATCCGGCGCCGTTGCACGATGCCTCGGAGCGATACGCGGCGGATGCCTTGCTGGCGGTCCACGCCAAGGAAGAGGGCGGTCAGTGGCGCGGAACCTGGCGCCTGTGGCTGGGCGACCAGCGTGAGCAGGGCACTGTCCAGGGCGCCGACCAGGCTGCGCTGGCCGATGCGGTGATGCTGGCGGTGAGTCAGCGCCTGGCGCCGCGCTTCGTGGCCAAGCCGGGTGTGGCCACCGAGCAGTCGCTGGAAGTGCAGGGCATGAACCTTGAGCGTTATGCCGCCCTTGGGCGTTTGCTCGAGCCGTTCGGTGGGCAGGTGCAGCGGGTCGAGGGTGATCGGATCATTTATCGGGTCAACGGCAGCGCGGAGCAACTGAAGGCGCAGTTGGCCCTGGCGAAGCTGCAGGAAATACCCGCCGGTGAAGCGGTTACCCCGGCGCCTGTGGTTCCGCCGGCTGCCGATGGAACGGCACCGGCAGCAGCACCGGCGCCCGCGCCGACGGCCAGTCTGCGGTTCCGCTGGTAGGTTTTCTTTCTTTATATAGCGGGGAGTGGTTCATGGGCGATACGCGGCGTTGGTTCTGGTTGGGCGGGGTTGCCCTGCTGTTCGCGTTTATCTATCTGCTGCATCCGATTCTGACGCCGTTCCTGGTAGCGTTACTGTTGGCTTATCTGTTTGACCCGGTGGTGGACCGCCTGGAAAAGCTCGGTTTGTCGAGAACCTGGGGTGTGGTGGCGGTATTTGCGCTGTTCACCTTGATTGTCAGCGCCCTGTTGCTGGTGCTGATACCGATGCTCGCCAAGCAATTGGTGCGTCTGTACGAGCTGGCGCCGCAGATGCTCGACTGGTTGCAGCACACGGCGGTGCCGTGGGTGCAGTCGAAGCTGGGCTTGGCGGATGGCTTCTGGAAGTTCGACAAGGTCAAGGCAGCCATCAGCGCCCACATGGGCCAGACCACCGACATCGTTGGCGTCGTGCTCAGCCAGGCCACCGCCTCGGGCCTGGCGCTGATCGGCTGGCTGGCCAACCTGGTATTGATCCCGGTCGTGAGCTTCTACCTGCTGCGGGACTGGGACGTGATGATGGCCAAGATCCGCAGCCTGCTGCCCCGGCACCGCGAAGAGCGCATCATGACCCTGGCTGGTGAATGCCACGAAGTGCTGGGTGCCTTCGTGCGCGGGCAGTTGCTGGTGATGGTGGCGTTGGGCTTCATCTATGCGGCGGGGTTGATGCTGGTGGGGCTGGAGCTCGGGCTCTTGATCGGCATGATCGCCGGGTTGGCCGCCATCGTTCCGTACATGGGGTTCGTGATCGGTATTGGCGCGGCATTGATTGCCGGGCTGTTCCAGTTTGGCGGCGATCTCTACCCCATGATCGGCATCGTGGCGGTGTTCATGGTTGGCCAGGCCCTGGAGGGCATGGTGCTGACACCGTTGCTGGTGGGGGATCGCATCGGCCTGCATCCGGTGGCGGTGATCTTCGCGATCCTGGCGGGCGGCGAGTTGTTCGGCTTTACCGGGATCCTGCTGGCGCTGCCGGTGGCAGCGGTGATCATGGTGCTGGTGCGTCATGTACATGATCTGTACAAGGATTCGGATATCTACAGCGGCGTTGAAGACCCCGAGCTGTAGGCCGACGCCAGTGTGAGACATGTCCTGGCGCCAGGGAAATGCTCGTCCCACTGTCCTGGCGCTGCAAACCTTTGATTTTGCTCGTGGTGCGGCGCATTGTGCGGTCCGCGCCACGGGTATAGACTTTGCCAACTTTACACAGAGGCCACTCACGGTTCCTTTGGAGCTGTCCAGCCAGCATGAAACCGATTCAGCTGCCCCTAGGTGTGCGTCTGCGTGACGATGCCACCTTCATCAACTACTACCCAGGCGCCAATGCCGCTGCACTCGGCTATGTCGAGCGGCTTTGCGAAGCCGACGCCGGCTGGACCGAGAGTCTGATCTATCTATGGGGCAAGGACGGGGTAGGGCGCACGCACCTGTTGCAGGCCGCTTGCCTGCGGTTCGAACAATTGGGCGAGCCGGCGGTATATCTGCCGCTGGCCGAGTTGCTGGATCGTGGCGTGGAAATCCTCGACAACCTTGAACAGTACGAACTGGTCTGCCTGGACGATCTCCAGGCCGTTGCCGGCAAGGCTGACTGGGAAGAGGCGCTGTTCCATCTGTTCAACCGGCTGCGCGACAGCGGTCGGCGCTTGCTGATCGCTGCCTCGACGTCGCCACGGGAGCTGCCGGTGAAACTGGCGGATCTCAAGTCCCGTCTCACCCTGGCGCTGATTTTCCAGATGCGTCCGCTCTCCGATGAAGACAAACTCCGTGCCTTGCAGCTGCGCGCTTCCCGCCGTGGCCTGCACCTGACCGACGAAGTCGGGCATTTCATCCTCACCCGTGGTACCCGCAGCATGAGCGCGCTGTTCGAATTGCTCGAACGCCTCGATCAGGCTTCCCTTCAGGCCCAGCGCAAGCTGACTATTCCTTTCCTGAAAGAAACCTTGGGCTGGTAAACACAGCGACCCTCGCCACAGGGGTGTACAGCTTTGTAACCAGCAACCTCTAAGGCATGGAAAAACCTGCGGTCCTGCTGGGCAGCAGGCCACATGACTTTCAAAATGGGCTTAAGCGCTTAGATGTAGACGGAAAAGTGGGAAGTCACATTTTCATCGATTGAATTTGCAAATGAAGTCGATAGAAGGCATAGTCTCGCCATCTTTACTACTTCAGCCACGGTCGTGCCCATGCTCAATCGCTTCGCACCCCTCGTGCCTCTCGCACTCGTTACCCTGCTGTTCGGTTGCGCTGCCCACTCTCCAGTGTCGCAGCAAGCGCAACAACCACAGGTCAAGAACTCCGTTACCGCCCAATCTTCTTCCATGACGTTCCAGGAAGAAATGGCAGACGACAAAGAACTCGCAGCCTTCGCCGGCAGCAAGCCTTATCAGCTCCCGGTGCTGGCCGACAGCATCCTGGAACGCGGCATGTCGCTGATTGGTACCCGCTACCGTTTCGGCGGCACTTCTGAAGCCGGCTTCGATTGCAGCGGTTTCATCGGCTACCTGTTCCGTGAAGAGGCCGGCATGAACCTGCCGCGCTCCACACGTGAAATGATCAACGTGAATGCGCCGCTGGTAGCTCGCAACCAGCTGGAGCCTGGCGACCTGCTGTTCTTCAGCACCAGTGGGCGTCGTGGTCGCGTCAGTCACGCCGGTATCTACCTGGGCGACAACCAGTTCATCCATTCCAGCAGCCGCCGCAGCGGTGGCGTGCGGATCGACAGCCTGGGCGACAGCTACTGGAACAAGACCTTCATCGAAGCCAAGCGCGCCCTCGCCATGGCACCGACCGTCGTCACCGCTCGCAAGTAAGCGCACAGTTTGTAAGGCAAACTTAAAGTCTTACTTGAAGTTTGCCTCATAGCCGCTAGAATCCTTGATCATTGATTGATGGCAATCCGCCTGCGTATTCCGCAGGCGGATTGTTTTCATGTCCACGGCAGAAAAGCCGCATCCAGATCAGGATTGTTCTGCATATGTCGACGTCGGCCCGCCTCGCCCTCATCTGCCTTGTCGCACTGCTCAGCGCGTGCGCAAGCCGTACGCCACCGCCCGCACCAGTGCGGGCTCCCGTGGTCTTTGCCCCCGCGCAACCTTTGTCGCCTGCCGCTGAAGATGTGCTCTTCCGGGCGTTGGGCCTGGTCGGGACACCCTACCGCTGGGGCGGCAATACACCGGATTCGGGCTTCGATTGCAGCGGCCTGATCGGTTACGTGTACCGTGATGCCGCCGGTATTTCCCTGCCACGTTCGACCCGCGAGATGATCGGCATGCGCGCCCCGGATGTCGGCAAGGACGCGCTGCAAAGCGGTGACCTGATTTTCTTCGCCACCAACGGTGGCTCCCAGGTCAGCCATGCCGGGATCTATGTCGGTGAGGGGCGCTTCGTTCATGCGCCGGCCACCGGTGGTACGGTCAAGCTCGACAGTTTGTCCAAGGCCTATTGGCAGAAAGCCTACCTGAGCGCCAAGCGGGTGCTGCAACCGGAGCACTTGGCCCGTTATCCCTGATCCGCGGAGGTTGTCATGACCGCTCGCACTCTCAACCTCGATGATGCCCTTTACCAGTACCTGCTGGACGTTTCCCTGCGGGAGACGCCCTTGCAGCGACGTCTGCGGGACGAGACCCAGGCGCTGCCCATGGCGCGCTGGCAGATCGCGCCCGAGCAGGGGCAATTCCTGGCATTGCTGGTAAAACTCACCGGCGCCCGGCGCTTGCTGGAAGTCGGTACCTTCACCGGTTACAGCGCTTTGTGCATGGCCTGCGCCCTGCCGCAGGACGGTTCGTTGATCTGTTGCGATATTCCAGGTGACTACAACGCCGTGGCGCTGCGGTATTGGCGCGAAGCCGGGATGGCCGAGCGAATCGACCTGCGCCTGGCACCGGCCCTGGAAACCCTCGACGCTTTGGAGCGCCAAGGGCAGGGCGGCACGTTCGACCTGATCTTCATCGATGCGGACAAGGCCAACTACCCGGCTTACCTGGAGCGCGCGCTACGGTTGCTGCGTGGCGGTGGGCTGGTGATATTCGACAACACGTTGTGGAGCGGCCGGGTGCTGGAAGCCCAGCCCCAGAGCGAGGACACCCGTGCCATCCAGGCATTGAACCGCGCATTGAAGGAAGATCGGCGGGTGGATTTGTCGCTGCTGCCATTGGGGGATGGGTTGACCTTGTGTCGTAAGCTTTAAATACGGTTCCTGGTTGGATGATGTTGTGGCGAGGGGATAAATCCCCTCGCCACAGAGTTGTCCGCAGGCCATCGGCAGATTTATTTACCCGACACCCGCCATATTTTGTTTCCCACGTCATCGGCTACCAGCAACCCACCCTGCTTGTCGATCACCACGCCCACCGGCCGGCCCTGGGCTTTTTCATCTGCATTCAGGAACCCGGTCAATACATCCACCGGTTTCCCCGCCGGCTTGCCGCCGTTGAACGGTACGAAAATCACTTTGTAGCCACTGTGGGGCTTACGGTTCCAGGAACCATGCTGGCCAATGAACGCGCCTTCGGTGAAGGGCGCTGGCAGGGCGCTGCCTTCGGTGAAGGTCAGACCCAATGAGGCCGTGTGAGGGCCGACGGCGTAGTCCGGTGCGATGGCCTTGGCCACCAGCGCCGGGTTCTGTGGCTCGACCCGCACGTCAACGTGCTGCCCGTAGTAGCTGTAGGGCCAGCCATAGAAAGCGCCGTCCTTGACCGAGGTGATGTAGTCCGGCACCAGGTCGCTGCCGATCTCATCCCGCTCGTTCACCGCTGTCCACAACGCACCACTGTGCGGTTCCCAGGCCAGGCCGTTAGGATTGCGCAGGCCCGAAGCGAAAATGCGATGATTGCCGGTGGCGCGGTCCACTTCCCAGATCGCCGCGCGGCCTTCCTCTGCTTCCATGCCGTTTTCCGCGACGTTGCTGTTCGAACCGGTGGTGACGTAGAGCTTGCTGCCGTCACGGCTGGCAATCACGTTTTTGGTCCAGTGGTGGTTGATGGTGCCGCCCGGCAGGTCGACGACCTTGGTCGGCTGCGCCTTGATTTGCGTATCGCCGTCCTTGTAGGGGAAGCGGATCAGTCGATCGGTGTCGGCCACGTACAGGTCATTGCCCACCAATGTCATGCCGAACGGCGAGTTGAGGTTTTCCAGGAAGACCGTGCGGGTTTCTGCGATGCCATCGTGATTGGCGTCGCGCAACAACGTGATGCGATTGGGGCTGGGGACGCCGGCACCCGCGCGGCCCATGACTTTCTTCATTACCCAGCCACGGATGCCCTTGGCATCGTCCGGCTTGGGCGGGGCGTTGGTTTCCGCCACCAGCACGTCGCCATTGGGCAGCACGTAGAGCCAGCGCGGATGGTCCAGCCCCTCGGCAAACGCCACCACTTGCAGGCCTTCGGCCGCGGTTGGCTTGGCGCCCTGGGGCCAGCCGACGGCTTCGGCGATGTTGACGGTGGGGACCAGGGTCTTGTTCGGTTCGGGCAGTTTTGGCGATGGGCCGGTGCCATCGGAGACTTGCAGCGTGGAAGACTCGCCACAAGCGACAAGCCCTGCGGCGAGGGCAACGATCAGGAGGTGCGGTGGCTTGAGCATGCTGGCTTCCCTATGAATGCATGTAGTTATTCATAGAGAAGCATATACCGGCGATGGTTCAACCGGTCAGCCGTGGGCCTGTTTGAACAGCACGGCGATGCCCGGGTGGTAATGACCGGCCTCGTTGCGCAACTTGCGGTAGTTGTAAGGGAAATACCAGGCCACGGCGCAGGTGTTTTCCTTTTGCAGGTCATCGATCATGTCCTGCAGTTCTTCAGGGGTAGCACTTTGCTGGGCTTTCTGCGGGGCGACGAACAGGCAGCCCAGCTTCAGGTCGGTGGCATAGCTGATGCGCTTGGCATCGCTGGTGACATCTTGCAGGGGTTGGGTCAGGTTCAGGTTCTTGACCTTCGGCCAGCGTTGGGTGGCCTGGATGAAAGCGCGATCCTCGGCACCGGCAATGAACAGATCGGCGCTGACGTTGCGTTCGCCTTCTTCATTCTGTTTGCGGGTCGCGGTGTGCTGCAGCGTGACCATCTCGGCCATCCAGGCGGCGGCAGAGAGCAGGCCGAGGTTGGCCTTTTCATCGAACCAGTAGGGCGTATCGTTATCGCCGCGCACGGCGTTGTAGCGGTCGATACAGTCAAACCAGCGTTCCAGCACCGGGCGCAGGAATTCCAGCTTTGGATTGCTGATGATCATGCCTTGCATGTTTCTGCCCTCTTGTTTTTGTGATATCGGGTCGTAATGCCTATTTGATATCACTTGCCACAGCGTGACACAAGATTGGCGTCACTTTATTGATCCAGGCCCATAATCATTGCCGGGCCCGCGGCGGCTTTAATTGACGCTCCACCACCAACCCTCTAACCTTCGCGACTTGTTTCAGGTGCTCTGTGACCCGGTCGACAGAGTGAAACAGGGAAGCCGGTGAGAACCCGGCGCTGCCCCCGCAACGGTAAATGAGTCAAAGCTGCCATCAGGGTTGTTAACCCTAGTCACTGTGTCTGTCGGCACGGGAAGGCGCGCAGCCCGGCGTTACGCCGCTCATGAGCCCGGAGACCGGCCTGATCCATCCAACGGCATCACGGTGGGCGATGCCAGGCTTGTTGCCGTCTTTTCCCGTGCCCGCCTGCCGTTATCCAGTTCTCAACGGAGGCTTCCCCATGACCGGCTCCCCTGATACAGATGCGTCCGACCGCGACGAGCGTCACCTGGCGCGTATGCAGCGCAAGAAAGCCGTGATCGACGAGCGCATCGCCAATTCACCGAACGAATGCGGCTTGCTGTTGGTGCTGACCGGCAACGGCAAGGGCAAGAGCAGTTCGGCGTTCGGCATGCTGGCCCGAGCCATGGGGCATGGGATGCAGTGTGGCGTGGTGCAGTTCATCAAGGGCCGCAACAGCACCGGTGAGGAATTGTTTTTCCGGCGTTTCCCGGATCAGGTGCGCTTTCACGTCATGGGCGAAGGGTTTACCTGGGAAACCCAGGATCGACAGCGCGACATCGCGGCCGCCGAAACGGCCTGGGCCGTGTCGCGCCAACTGCTGAACGATCCGTCCATTGGCCTGGTGGTGCTCGATGAACTGAACATTGCGCTCAAGCACGGTTACCTCGATCTCGACCAGGTCCTGAGCGACCTGCAGGCGCGTCCGCCCATGCAGCATGTCGTGGTGACCGGCCGCGGCGCCAAGCCGGAAATGATCGAGCTGGCAGACACCGTCACCGAAATGGGCATGATCAAGCATGCCTTCCAGGCCGGTATCAAGGCACAGAAGGGCGTCGAACTGTGAGTGACCCTTCGTTTCCAGACCGCCAATGCCCGGCGGTACTGATTGCCGCCCCGGCGTCGGGGCAAGGCAAGACCACGGTCACCGCTGCCCTGGCCCGGCTGCATCGCAACCAGGGGCGCAAGGTGCGCGTTTTCAAATGCGGCCCTGATTTCCTCGACCCGATGATCCTGGAGCGCGCCAGCGGCGCGCCGGTCTATCAATTGGACATGTGGATGGTCGGCGAGCAGGAAAGCCGACGGTTGTTGTGGGAAGCTGCAGCCGAAGCGGACCTGATCCTGATCGAAGGGGTGATGGGGTTGTTCGACGGCACGCCGTCCAGCGCCGATCTGGCGCGACATTTCGGTGTGCCGGTGCTGGCGGTGATCGACGGCACGGCCATGGCTCAGACCTTCGGCGCCCTGGCCCTCGGGCTGGCGCGCTATCAGCCGGATCTGCCCTTCGCCGGCGTCCTGGCCAACCGGGTCGGCACCGTGCGCCATGCGCAATTGCTTGAAGGCAGCCTCACCGAAGGCCTGCGCTGGTACGGCGCGCTGTCCCGGGAAACCGGAATCGAGCTGCCAAGTCGTCATCTCGGACTGGTCCAGGCCAGCGAGCTGAACGACCTGGACCTGCGCCTCGACGCTGCGGCCGAGGCCCTGGCCGGCAGTTGCGAAGTGACGCTTCCGCCGGCGGTGACATTCGCCGCCCCCGCGGTGATTGCCGCGCAGCCGTGGCTCGACGGGGTCCGCATCGCCGTGGCCCGGGACGAAGCGTTTGCCTTCACCTATGGCGCGAGCCTCGATCTGCTGCGCGCCATGGGCGCGCAGTTGCGCTTTTTTTCACCGATCCATGACCACGAACTGCCCGAGGCGGACAGCCTGTACCTGCCTGGCGGTTATCCTGAATTGCATCACCTGGCCTTGGCCCGGAATGCGCCGATGCTGGCGGCAATCCGGGCACATCACCACGCCGGCAAGCCGTTGCTGGCGGAGTGCGGCGGCATGTTGTATCTGCTGGATTCGCTGACCGATGTCGAGGGCAATCGCGCCGAGCTGCTCGGGTTGCTCGCCGGTGACGCGCAGATGCAGAAGCGCCTCGCCGCCCTGGCGCTGCAATCGGTGGAGCTGCCGGAAGGCACTCTGCGCGGACACACCTACCATCACTCGCTGACCAGTACTGACCTGGAACCGATCGCCCGTGGCCATAGCCCTAACGGTGGGCGTGGTGCGGAGGCGGTGTTCCGGCAGGGGCGGATGACGGCCTCCTATGTGCATTTCTATTTTCCGTCGAATCCGCGGGCGATTGCCGCGTTGTTGGCGCCGGACCTTGAGGCTGCTTTGGCGAGCAAGCCCGCTCCCACATTGGATGGGTGTTCACAATTCTCTGTGGGAGCGGGCTTGCTCGCGAAGAGGCCATGACTGACAACGCATTTCCCAAGGCCGAACGCGACGCCATCTACCGCGCCATCGCTGAGCGCCGCGACATGCGGCATTTCATCGGCGGCACGGTTGAACCCCAGTTGCTGCGGCGCCTGCTGGAAGCCGCCCACCAGGCGCCCAGTGTGGGCCTGATGCAACCGTGGCGGTTCATCCGCATCAGCGACCGCGCATTGCGCGCAGATATCCAGCAATTGGTGGAACAGGAGCGCATTCGCACCGCCGAGGCCCTGGGCGAACGCAGCGATGAATTCATGAAGCTCAAGGTGGAGGGCATCAATGACTGCGCCGAAGTCCTGGTGGCGGCGTTGATGGATGACCGCGAGCGGCACATCTTCGGCCGCCGGACCTTGCCGGAAATGGACCTCGCCTCGCTGTCCTGTGCGATCCAGAATCTGTGGCTGGCTTCCCGCGCCGAAGGGCTGGGGATGGGCTGGGTTTCGCTGTTCGAGCCCCAGGCCCTGGCCGATCTGCTGGGCCTGCCTGCGGGCGCCAAGCCCCTGGCGATACTCTGTCTCGGCCCGGTGGAGGAGTTCTATCCAGCACCAATGCTCGCCCTGGAGGGCTGGGCACAACCGCGTTCACTCAATGAACTGCTCTATGAAAACCGTTGGGGAGTGAACCCATGAGTGTCGCGTTGCTCAGTGCCGCCGCCGTAGCGCTGGATGCATTGCTGGGGGAGCCGCGGCGCTGGCATCCGCTGGTGGCGTTCGGCCGTTTTGCCGATCGCATCGAACAACGCTTCAATTCCGGCGGGCGCGGTTGGCGCAGCCACGGGGTCACGGCGTGGGTGATTGCGGTAGTGCCGCTGACCCTGCTCGCCACGGCCCTGTCCTGGGCGCCACTGGTGGGATGGCTGGTGGATATCCTGGCGCTGTACTGCGCCCTCGGCCTGCGCAGCCTCGGCGAACATGTCGAGCCGGTGGCCCGGGCGCTGCGTAGCGGCGATCTGGACGAAGCGCGCAAGCGTGTCGGCTATCTGGTCAGCCGCGAAACCCGTGAGCTGGACGAAACCGCCGTCGCCCGCGCGGCCACCGAGTCGGTGCTGGAGAACGGCAGCGACGCGGTATTCGCCGCGTTGTTCTGGTTCGCCGTGGCGGGGGCGCCCGGTGTGGTGTTGTATCGCTTGAGCAATACCCTCGACGCCATGTGGGGCTATCGCAACGAGCGCTTCGAGCGCTTTGGCTGGGCAGCGGCGAAAATCGATGACGTGCTCAACTACATTCCGGCGCGGCTGGTGGCGTTGACCTACGCGCTGCTCGGTAAAACCCGTCTGGCGCTCAAGTGCTGGCGCAGCCAGGGCCCGACCTGGGACAGCCCGAATGCCGGGCCGGTCATGGCCGCCGGTGCCGGTGCGCTGGGTGTCGAGCTGGGGGGGGCGGCGGTGTATCACGGCGAACTGCACCAGCGGCCAGCGCTGGGCGAGGGTGTGCCGGCGAGCGCCGATTCCATTGATCGCGGCTGGCAGCTGGTGCAGCGCGGCGTATGGTTGTGGTTGCTGATTCTCTGTCTGGGAGCTGAGTTCTATGCTTGAGCACGGCGGACGCCTGCGCAAAGCGGTCCGGCAATATGGCATTGCCGAGGTGGATTGGCTCGACCTGTCCAGCGGCCTGGCGCCATGGCCGTTCGACGTCCCGGCGATTCCTTTGCGGGCCTGGGCACGCCTGCCTGAAACCGATGACGGACTGGAGCAGGCAGCCTGCACTTATTACGGGGCGGCCCATGTACTGCCGGTGGCCGGTTCGCAGATGGCGATCCAGCTGTTGCCGCGCCTGCGTCGCAGTGGCAAGGTCGGTGTCTTGTCGCCTTGTTATGCCGAGCACGCCGAAGCCTGGCGCCGCAACGGTTACATCGTGCGTGAGGTGCTGGAATCGGAAGTGGATTTCTTCCTCGATAGCCTCGACGTGCTGGTGGTGGTCAACCCGAACAATCCCACGGGGCTGAACCTGAGCCCCGAACGTTTGCTGGACTGGCACGCGCGACTGGCCCAGCGCGGCGGCTGGCTGGTGGTGGACGAGGCTTTCATGGATGTCACCCCGCAACTGAGCCTGGCTGCCCATGCCCATCAGGTCGGGCTGATCGTGCTGCGTTCCTTCGGCAAGTTCTTTGGCCTGGCCGGGGTTCGCCTGGGGTTTGTCCTGGCCGAGCAACATTTGCTCAGGTTGCTCGCCGAGCAGGTCGGGCCGTGGGCGGTCAGCGGGCCGACCCGGGTCCTGGGCCAAACCTGTTTACTCGACACCGCCGCCCACACCCGTCAGCGACAGCGCTGTGAAGCTGCCAGCCAACGCCTGTCATTGCTGCTTGCCCGTCACGGCTTCAAGCCCCAGGGTGGTTGCGCGTTGTTCCAGTGGCTGGTCACCGAACACGCTCAGATGCTTCACGACTTCATGGCCCATCGCGGCATTCTCCTGCGGCTATTCACGAACACCAGCAGCCTGCGCTTCGGGTTACCGGCCGACGATGCCGAATTCCTGCGCCTGGAACAGGCTTTCGTGGCCTACGCCGAGGACTTCCAATGACCACAGTGATGGTGCAAGGCACCACGTCCGATGCCGGTAAAAGCACCCTGGTCACGGCGCTGTGCCGCTGGGTCAGGCGCCATGGCGTGAGTGTGGTGCCGTTCAAGCCGCAGAACATGGCCCTCAACAGCGCGGTGACCACCGACGGTGGCGAAATCGGTCGCGCCCAGGCCGTACAGGCCCAGGCCGCCGGCCTCGAGCCGCACACCGACATGAACCCGGTACTGCTCAAGCCTAACAGCGACACGGGGGCCCAGGTCATCATCCATGGCCGTGCGGTCACCACCATGAATGCTGTGGCCTATCACGATTACAAGGCCATCGCGATGCGGGCCGTGCTGGCTTCCCACGAGCGTTTGAGCGCGGCGTATCCGGTGGTGATGGTGGAGGGCGCGGGGTCGCCGGCCGAGATCAACCTGCGGGCCGGTGACATCGCCAACATGGGATTTGCCGAAGCGGTGGACTGCCCCGTGCTGCTGATCGCCGATATCAATCGCGGTGGGGTATTCGCCCATCTGGTGGGCACCCTGGAGCTGCTTTCGCCCAGCGAGCAGGCGCGGGTCAAGGGCTTCATCATCAACCGTTTTCGCGGCGACATTGCCTTGCTGCAACCGGGGTTGGACTGGCTGGAAGCCCGCACCGGCAAGCCGGTAGTGGGGGTGTTGCCCTACGTGACGGACCTGCATCTGGAGGCGGAGGACGGCCTGGATCGGCGCCAAACCGACAAGGCCGAGCAGGTGCTCAAAGTGTTGGTGCCGGTGCTGCCACGCATCAGCAATCACACCGATTTCGATCCGTTGCGCCTCCACCCGCAGGTTGACCTGCAATTCATCGGTCCGGGCCAGGCCATTGCGCCAGCCGACCTGATCATCCTGCCGGGCTCGAAAAGCGTGCGCAGCGACCTGGCCCATCTGCGGGCCCACGGCTGGGAAGCGGCCATTCAGCGGCATCTGCGCTATGGCGGCAAGCTGCTGGGGATCTGCGGCGGGTTGCAGATGCTCGGGCAACAGGTCCACGATCCGCTGGGGTTGGAAGGCACGCCGGGCTCCAGCGCCGGGCTGGGGCTCCTGGCGTTCGAAACGACTCTGGAGCACGAGAAGCAGTTGCGCAATGTCCGAGGCCGATTGACCCTGGAGAATGCCGAGGTCAGTGGCTATGAGATCCATGCCGGCGTGACTGTCGGCCCGGCCCTGGAACAGCCCTTGGTGCAATTGGATGACGGCCGCTGCGACGGGGCCCGGAGCCTCGACGGGCAGATTCTCGGCACCTACCTGCACGGCCTGTTCGAGTCGTCCGAGTCCAGCAGCGCCTTGTTGCGTTGGGCCGGGTTGGCGGATGTGCGAGCAGTGGATTACCACGGCTTGCGCGAGCGGGATATCGAGCGGCTGGCGGACCTGGTGGAAAAACATCTGGATACCGGTTTGTTGCGTGAACTCTGTGGGATCTAGGGTGGCCCTATCGCGAGCAGGCTCGCTCCCACAGGGGATTGTGAACACTGGGCCCATGTGGGAGCGAGCCTGCTCGCGATGGGGCCGGCAGCAACACCGCCTATTTGAAGGTATTACACCATGCTCCAACTGATCCTCGGCGGCGCCCGCTCCGGCAAGAGTCGCCTGGCTGAAAAACTCGCGGCGGACACTCGGTTACCGGTGACTTACATCGCCACCAGCCAACCCCTGGACGGCGAGATGAACCAGCGGGTCGCCTTGCATCGCGCGCGTCGTCCGGCCGAGTGGGCACTGGTGGAAGAGCCGCTGGCCCTGGCCCGGGTATTGCGGGCCAACGCCGCGCCCGGGCGCTGCCTGCTGGTGGATTGCCTGACCCTGTGGCTGACCAACCTGCTGATGCTCGATGACGCCCGACAACTGGGTGTGGAGCGCGACGCCTTGCTGGACTGCGTGACCGCGTTGCCCGGTGAAATCATTTTTGTCAGCAACGAGACCGGAATGGGTGTCGTGCCGCTGGGCGAGCTGACCCGCCGTTATGTCGATGAAGCCGGTTGGCTGCATCAAGCCCTGGCCGAGCGCTGTCAGCGTGTTGTACTGACCGTTGCCGGCCTGCCCCTGACCCTCAAAGGTACCGTGTTATGAATCACCGCTGGTGGCTGGACCCCTGCAAGCCCCTCGATACCCAGGCCCTGGAACAGGCCGCGGCCCGTCAGCAACAACTGACCAAGCCGGCCGGCTCTCTGGGGCGGCTCGAATCGGTGGCGGTGCAACTGGCGGGCCTGCAAGGGCGGGTCAAGCCAAGCCTGGACCGACTGTGGATCGCGATTTTTGCCGGCGATCATGGGGTGGTGGCGGAGGGCGTGTCGGCCTATCCCCAGGAAGTCACCGGACAGATGCTGCTCAACTTCGTCAGTGGTGGCGCGGCCATCAGCGTTCTGGCGCGGCAATTGGGGGCGGGGTTGGAGGTCGTGGACCTGGGGACTGTGACGCCGTCGCTGGATCTGCCCGGTGTGCGGCATCTGCGTGTCGGGCCCGGCACGGCGAATTTTGTCCAGGGCCCGGCGATGACCGTGGACCAAGGCGAGCAGGCCCTGCAAGCCGGGCGCGACAGTGTCGCCCGCGCGATTGCCAGTGGCACGCAGTTGTTTATCGGCGGCGAGATGGGGATCGGCAACACCACGGCGGCCAGTGCCCTGGCCTGCGCTTTGCTCGATTGCCCGGTGGCTCACCTGGTCGGGCCAGGCACGGGGTTGGACGCGGCGGGTGTCAGTCACAAAGCCCAAGTGATTGAACGTGCCCTGACGCTACATCGAGCCCAGAGCAGCGATCCGTTGCAGACGCTGTTCAACCTGGGCGGGTTTGAAATCGCTGCGCTGGTCGGTGCATACCTGGCCTGTGCGCAGCAAGGCATTGCGGTGCTGGTGGACGGTTTTATCTGCAGCGTCGCGGCACTGGTGGCGGTGCGCCTTAATCCCGAATGCCGGCCATGGCTGCTGTTCGGCCATCGTGGTGCCGAACCGGGGCATCGCCACGTCCTGGAAACCCTCGGTGCCGAACCGCTGCTCGACCTGGGTCTGCGCCTGGGCGAGGGCAGTGGCGCTGCGCTGGCGGTGCCGCTGTTGCGCCTGGCCTGTGACCTGCACGGGCAAATGGCGACGTTTGCCGAAGCGGCCGTGGCGGATCGCTCGGCATGACCTTGCGCCTGGACCTGCTGCGCCATGGCGAAACCGAGCTGGGCGGCGGATTGCGTGGCAGCCTCGACGATGCCTTGACGGCCAGGGGCTGGGAGCAGATGCACGCCGCTGTGGCAGCGGATAGTCCCTGGGATCGGCTGGTGAGTTCGCCGTTGCAACGCTGTGCGCATTTTGCGCAGCAGCTCGGCAGCCGACTCAACGTACCGGTGCACGTGGATGCGGATCTGCAAGAGCTGCATTTCGGTGCTTGGGAGGGCCGCAGCGCAGCAGCATTGATGGAGACTGATGCCGAGGCCCTGGGCCGGTTCTGGGCCGATCCTTATGCTTTCACGCCCCCCGACGGTGAGCCGGTGCTGGCGTTTTCGACGCGGGTCCTGGCGGCGGTGGAGCGCCTGCATGCAGCTTACGCAGGGCAGCGGGTGCTGCTGGTCGGCCATGGCGGCGTCATGAAGTTGTTGCTGGCCCGTGCCCGAGGCCTGCCCCGGGAGCAATTGCTCAACGTTGAAGTGGCTCACGGTGCGCGGTTCTCCCTTCGGGTGTCGTCCGGTCCGGTCTTGACGGAGATGAGCTGAACATGCTGCCGTTCTGGATCGCCCTGCAATTTCTCAGCAGCTTGCCGGTTCGCCTGCCGGGCATGCCGGAGCCTGGGCAGCTTGGCCGTTCGCTGCTGTTCTATCCGCTGGTGGGGGTGTTGTTCGGTGCATTGCTCTGGGGCTTCAACGCCTTGCTGCTCGGTACGCCGTTGCTGCTGCATGGCGCGCTGTTGCTGACGGCATGGGTGCTGCTCAGCGGCGGGCTGCACCTGGATGGCCTGGCCGACAGCGCAGACGCCTGGCTCGGTGGCTTTGGCGACCGCGAACGCACGTTGCTGATCATGAAAGACCCGCGTAGCGGACCGATTGCGGTGATCACTTTGGTGCTGGTATTGCTGCTCAAGTTCGCGGCGTTGCTGGCGCTGCTCGAACAAGGGCAGACCCTGGTGTTGCTCATCGTGCCGGTTTTAGGGCGTACAGCGTTGCTGGGCCTGTTCCTGACCACGCCTTATGTGCGTGCCGGCGGGTTGGGGCAGGCGCTTGCCGATCATCTGCCGCGATCTGCGGGGTGGCAGGTCTTGTCGGCCTGTGCGCTGGGCTGCGTGCTGGTGACGGGCTGGGCCGGGGTCTGGGCGCTGATCATCGCCGCCGTGGTGTTCATTGGCTTGCGGCAGATGATGCTGCGTCGGCTGGGTGGATGCACGGGTGACACCGCCGGGGCCTTGTTGGAGCTGCTGGAAATGGCTGTGCTGGTGGGCATTGCTTTATTCTGAGGTCGCCCTATTGTGGCCGCCTCCACTCTATTTAAATTTGCATTCATTTAGTCGCGGGTATATACACGCATCATGCTTCCTTCCCAATGTCTGTGCATCAACCTGCGTCGCGCCGCTCGAGGCGTCAGCAGGTATTACGACGGCGCTCTCGATGGCTTCGGGATCAACGTTGCCCAGTATTCTTTGCTGAGCAACCTGGCGCGCCTGGATCAGCCGAGCATTTCGTCCCTGGCCGAAGCCATGGGGCTGGATCGCAGCACCCTGGGGCGTAATCTTCGGGTCCTGGAGGGCGAGGGGCTGGTGGCGCTTGCCGAGGGTCAAGACATGCGTAACCGCATCGTCGTGCTGACGCCAGCCGGACGCGACCGACTGGCGGCGGCATTACCCGCCTGGGAAGCGGCGCAACAACGATTGATCGATAAACTGGGCGCCGAGAAGCGCACGGCATTGCTGGCCTTGCTGGACGAACTGGCGTGAAGCCGGTTCGTTCGATAATAAGCGGGTATATACCCGCGAGTGGAGAATAAAATGGCATCGATGTGGCGTACCTGTGGTTGGGTCCTGGTGGGCAGCGCGCTGATCCTGGCGTTGTCCCTGGGTGTGCGGCATGGCTTCGGGCTGTTCCTGGCCCCCATGAGTACCGAGTTCGGCTGGGGCCGTGAGGTGTTCGCCTTCGCCATCGCCCTGCAGAACCTGATCTGGGGCCTGGCCCAGCCCTTTACCGGGGCGCTGGCCGACCGCTTCGGTGCGGCGAAAGTAGTGCTGATCGGCGGTGTTCTCTATACCTTGGGCCTGGTGTTCATGGGGCTGGCGGATTCCGCCTGGTCGCTGTCATTGAGTGCAGGGCTGCTGATTGGTCTCGGTCTGTCCGGCACTTCTTTCTCGGTGATCCTCGGGGTGGTTGGTCGGGCCGTACCGGCGGAAAAACGCAGCCTGGGCATGGGCATTGCCAGTGCCGCCGGCTCCTTCGGCCAGTTCGCCATGTTGCCGGGCACCTTGGGCTTGATCGGCTGGCTCGGCTGGTCCGCCGCGCTGCTGGCCCTGGGGCTGCTGGTGGCGCTGATCGTGCCGCTGGTCAGCATGCTCAAGGACACGCCGACGCCCTTGGCCGGCCATGAACAGACCTTGTCCGAAGCGTTGCGCGAGGCGTGCAACCATTCCGGGTTCTGGTTGCTGGCGTTCGGTTTTTTCGTCTGCGGTTTCCAGGTGGTGTTCATCGGCGTGCATCTGCCGGCGTACCTGGTGGACCAGCACCTGCCGGCCAGCGTCGGTACCACCGTGCTGGCCCTGGTCGGGCTGTTCAATATCTTTGGCACCTACACCGCCGGCTGGCTCGGCGGACGCATGTCCAAGCCGCGGCTGCTGACAGGGTTGTACCTGGCGCGGGCGGTGGTGATCGGCGTGTTCCTGTGGCTGCCGGTTACCACCACCACGGCCTACGTATTCGGCATGGCGATGGGGTTCCTGTGGCTCTCCACCGTGCCCTTGACCAACGGCACTGTAGCCACCCTGTTCGGTGTGCGAAATCTGTCGATGTTGGGTGGGATCGTGTTCCTGTTCCACCAGTTGGGATCGTTCCTGGGCGGCTGGTTGGGCGGGGTGGTGTATGACCGCACCGGCAGCTACGACTTGATCTGGCAGGTCGCCGTCCTGCTCAGCCTGCTGGCGGCGGCGTTGAACTGGCCGGTGCGCGAACGTCCAGTGGCGCGCCTGCAGGCCCAGGCCGGTGTGGCATGAGTCGCGTCGGCCCCTGGTTGATGATTGCCGGCGCTGTCCTGCTGTTGGCGTTTGCCTGGTGGGGCTGGCATCAGGGCGGGTTGGCCTTGATGCAACTGGGCATGGGCAACTGCTGAGCGGTGGACGCTTCGGGTGATGACGAGTAACGTCGTGGTCTGACATGTCTTCAAGGAAGTGCCTACATGCTGACGCGCTGGCTAGCTATTCCCGCCCTGCTGCTGGTTGTGAACGGGCAAGTATGGGCCGCCGACTGCCCACCGTTGCTGGAGGGGTCGTTGCCCAAGCTGCGGGCCAAGGAAACCATCGATCTGTGCCAACGCTTTGCCGGCAAACCGCTGGTGGTGGTCAACACCGCCAGCTTCTGCGGGTTCGCGCCCCAGTTCAAAGGCCTCGAAGCCCTGAACCAGCGCTATAAGGACCAAGGCCTGCAGGTGCTGGGCGTGCCGTCCAACGACTTCAAGCAAGAGTCCAAGGATGGCGCCGAGACAGCCAAGGTCTGTTACGTCAATTATGGCGTGACCTTCACCATGACCGAGCCGCAACCGGTACGCGGTGCCGACGCCATACCGCTGTTCAAGCACCTGGCCGAACAGTCCGGCGCGCCGAAATGGAATTTCTATAAGTACGTCGTGGATCGCCAGGGTAAGGTTGTTGCCAGTTTCTCCAGCCGGATCAAACCGGACGATCCTGAATTCATCAAGGCGGTGGAGGCAGCCATCGCGTCTAAACCCTGATCGCTGGCCACGAAAAAGCCCCGGCTCTTTGCAGAGTGCGGGGCTTTTTTTCGGATGGCGAGGGGTTCAGGCTCGCCGTGGATCATCAGAAGCGATAGGTTGCGCCAACACCGAAGCCGTTTGCGCTGTTTTCGTATTCAGCGCTATAGGCCTGGCCCAATGCATTGGTACGGTTGACGTTGACCTTCTCTTCCTTGAGGTAGGAATAGGCCACGTCGATGGTCAGGTCATCGGTCGGACTCCAGCCGGCACCCAGGCTGAAGATGGTCCGGTCGCCGGTCGGGATGCGTGGCGAGCGGTCGGTGTTGTTGGCAGGAGACTGATCGAAGGACAGACCGGTACGCAGTACCCATTGTTTGTTCAACTGGTAGGAGGTACCGATGGCATAGGCCCAGGTGTCGTGCCAGTTCTGTTCTTCGGTGATGGTGCTGAAGAGGGTAGGATCCACTCCTATAGGGGACGATGCTGTAACGCCTTTGTTGTTCACCGTGATGTCTTTCAGGCGGCTCCAGCGAGTCCAGGTGCTGCCGGCGTATACTGTCCAGGCATCATTGATTTGCTGGGTAACCGAAAAATCTACGGTTTCAGGCGTCGTAATGTCCAGCGAAGCGTCATAGCGTCCGTTGTGCAGTATTGCGCCTGGAATATTTGCATTCGCGTCGACTTCTGTGTGGCCTTCGAGTTTGTACTTGACCTTGGAGTGGTAGGTCAGGCCGACGCGAGTAGTGTCTGTTGCCTGAACCAGCAAACCAATGTTGTAACCGTAGCCGATGTCGTCGCCCTTGATCTTGACGTTGCTATCACCGCCAAGTCCGGGGATAGGCAAATTCAAGGTGGATTCCAACTGACCGGAAATACGGTTGATCGTCGGACCAAAACCAATCGAAACCTTGTCGTTGAAGGCATAGCTGACAGTTGGCTGGAAGGTGATGACCTTCACTTCGCTCTTGCTGCCGAAGTTCTGCCCTTGGAAGCTGTTTTCATAGTCGGTGATCAGGCCGAACGGAGCATAGACACCCAGGCCGAATGCCCATTGATCATCGATAGGCTTGACGTAATAGCCCATGGGGACGGCGGTGAACGGCACCATGTCGCCGTCGTTGGTACCGGTGCGAGTGCCGCTGGCATCATTGATGTCGGTCGAAGCATCGATGGCCGCCAGGCCACCCGTCACTTGCTGGCGCTTGAGGCGCGACATGCCGGCAGGGTTGCCAAACACGGTACTTGCATCATCGGCAGAGGAAGAACGACCCGCGAAACCAGTGCCCATGCCACTGATACTCTGTTCGTTTAGCAGGAAGCCGCTGGCGAACAACTGAGAGGAGGCCAAAGTTACGGCGAGGCCAAGGGTGGTTTTGAGCATCATTTTTTTCATTGTTAGAACTCCGTGTGGTCACCGAGGCGAAAACTACCAACATTTTCGTTCAAGCGCTATAGCCTGTGTTGCGTGAGTTAGAGCGGTTTTGTAGGACAATCCGACCAAATTCGCGACCGTTGTAGGAAGTTTCCAAACATCCATTTTCAACAGGCGACCTGATTCAGCGATGCAACACAGTGTTGCCAGGCGCAGGTGAAGTCCCGCAGGCGCCCTTGGGGGTGGAACGTCTGGCGCCAGATCCGGGCCATGCCCAGCAGATCGTTGGCGTCGGGAAGCGGCGTGTTTTGTTCTTCTACCAGCAGCCAGGCGATGGCAGTGGCGTAACGCAGGTTGACGGTCAATTCCAGGTGCGGACCGCTGAGAAAGGCATGTTGGCTGGCCAGGCCGCGCACGAGGCTGGCGCGTTCCGGATCCAGCGCCAGATAATGATCCCAGAGTGCTTGGTGACGGCATTCGGTAATGCGATACAGGCCATGACCGCGACGGTCGTGCAAGGCTGAGCCCAGGCCGGACTGGCTGGCGGCAACGCCTAGCAACAAGGATTCCGCCGTTGCGCTATGGCGCCCCAGGTACAGGAGCGTCGGACGAATCACATATCGACACAGTTCGCTGGCAGCGATACCCATAACACCCTCGAAGCGTAAGAGGGGCGGAGTCTGGAAGAGTAGGGCTTGGCAGCGGTGGATCGGTCCAGGCTCCGCCGACAGCGGATCATGCCGCTTGACTTGAAGTGTAGTGTCATATTCCCGTTGTAAAGGCCTGTTTTTAAAACATCTTCCGCCAACGGTTATAACTGTTATATCTGTTGGTGCTTAAGCCGTTTCGCTTTATCGAGAAACTTCAGACAATAAAAAGCCCCGCTTTCGGGGCGGGGCCTTTGGGTTTTCAGCGCTTCGGGCGTTTCAGGCAACCAGTGCCTGACGGGTACGATCGATCACGGCCTGCAGCGGTTCTGCGCTGGAGTACTGATCGGGGTACAGGCGTTCGCTGTGACGGGCGATGCCGTGTTCGTTGACCAGCGTGAAGCTGAAGCAGCCTTTGCGAGCGGCCATGATCAGGCAGTTCATTGGAGCAAAAGCGTTGGTTAGGGTGCGGATGGCATCCTGTGTCTGGATTTGAGTCGACATATTATGGGTGTTCCTACAAATGACACGGTTAAGAACCGTGCAACGTTAAAACGTTCCAGTAACGTCGACCACCATTGGTCGAACGAAGAACCCGACTGGAACAAAGCAGCCAGTTTGAGCGCTATATAAGAGTGCGCGCTTGGGCTGGCAGGTAGGTACTTAGGAGGGCAGGCGACACAGCAAGGGCAAAGGTTCTGGGCCCAGGGTGAAGATCCTGATCAATTTTGCAGGTTGGTTCGGTCAGAGTAATGAGCTTGGCAACACCCTTTGTAGTCAGTCAAAGGCTGTGTTGGCGCAAGATTTACCTGGAAACCATCGAGGGGGCCGGTCTCTGTTATCGGTGAGGCGTCCCTTGAGGATGGCTGACCGTGGAGATGTGTTCGACCCGGAATTGACTTTCAGCTTGGTACTAACGGCGCGGATGTTAACGGATCGAACTGCAGAAGGGAAGCGTGTTGTTCAAAAAACATGCAGATTCGCTGCGTTTGGTCGGATGGACTGGGCTGGGGTGTCGTGCTCCGTGACTCGGGTTATCCCCAGGCTTACCGCCAAATGCATCAAGAAAGCGCAGTGATATAACCAGTCTGGGTGTTACTTGTGCACACTCCCCAGGGGGGTTGTCACCGAACTGTCATGTCGCAACAATCCGGGGTGGGTGCCTGTATCCAAAATTTAAGTCAATGAAAAACATCGCTTTTTTTTACTGGTGAAAAAATCGTCAGTTTGAGCGCAGGCCCCGTCCCATAGGGCTTTCACCCCCTTCAAGGGGGGTTGTCCACTGAGTTATCCACAGCTTCTGTGGATTGTCCCAAGCACTTGCTCTAGCACGGGCGTGCCGGTTTTTTTCGACTTTACCCACACGAAAAAAGGAGTAGAGTGGCGCGCCTTTCGATCTGCCCCATAGTGCGTTATGAAGTTTCGCTCAGTATCAAATCCTGTTACTTCCACCCCCCCGAGTGTTACCCCGCCCAAGCGCATGTCGATGCGGGTCGCCGAGTGGCTGCTCGACAGCCCGCGACTCGGAGAAAGCCCCAGCGTCAAGCACCTGGCCGGGCGCCTGCTCAAGCAACCGGCCCGCGAAGGTGTCGTGGCTGCGCAAAGTCGCCTCGGTCGGTTGATGTGCCGTGAATGCGGTAACGCCCGTGACCGGCGCATCGGCCAGGACCTACTGCGCCAGGCCGCCCGAGCCGGGGATCATCGCGCCCGGCAGGCGCTTCTTGAAATAGAAGACTGAAATAGCAGGGCTGAGCTGGGCAACCCCCAGCGGCTTGGTTAATCTTCGGGCTTTATCTGATCGGCAGGATTTGTCATGGCTATGGATTTGACCAGCCTGTTGTTGGGCCTGGCAGGCGCGGCGGTGCCGTTGCTCGCACTG
The DNA here is from genome assembly GCF_007828215.1 of Pseudomonas sp. SJZ074. Taxonomy (GTDB): domain Bacteria; phylum Pseudomonadota; class Gammaproteobacteria; order Pseudomonadales; family Pseudomonadaceae; genus Aquipseudomonas. The sequence continues at coordinate 63,650 of NZ_VIUE01000028.1, forward strand.
GCCTGGCACCTGCAACGCCAGGCCAGTGCCGCGCAGACCGAAGTGGCACTGTTGGAAGAGCGCCTGGCCACTGCGCACATGGCCCATGATGGCCTGAACGCCCAGCTCGATGCCTGCCGCGACGAAATCAGCGACCTGAGCCAGGCCAACGGGGCCAAGCAAGCCGAACTCGCGGCGGCCTGCCGGGAGGTCGAACTGTTGCAGATCGAGCGTGATAACGCCCGGGATGCGGCCCATGCCTGGAACCTGGAACGTGCCGGTAAAGAGGCCGAGCTGCGGCGGCTCGATGCCCAGGCGGCGTCGCTGCATGCCGAACTGCGCGAGCAGCAGGAAAACCATCAGCAACGCCTGGATGACCTGCAAGGTTCGCGGGACGCGTTGCGGGCGCAGTTCGCTGAGCTTGCCGGGAAAATCTTCGATGAACGCGAGCAACGCTTCGCCGAAACCAGCCAGCAGCGCCTGGGGCAGTTGCTCGATCCGTTGAAAGAGCGCATCCAGTCTTTCGAGAAACGCGTCGAGGAAAGCTATCAGGCCGAAGCCCGGGAACGTTTTTCTCTGGGCAAGGAGTTGGAACGGTTGCAACAGCTGAACCTGCGCCTGAGCGATGAAGCCACCAACCTCACGCGTGCGCTCAAGGGCCAGAAAACCCAGGGCAACTGGGGCGAGTTGATTCTCGAGCGGGTGCTCGAACACGCCGGTCTGGAGAAGGGCCGTGAGTATCAGACCCAGGTCAGCCTCAAGGGCCCGGATGGCGAGCGGTTCCAGCCTGACGTGTTGATTTACCTGCCCGGCGACAAGCAGGTGGTGGTCGATTCCAAGGTCAGTCTCACCGCCTATCAGCAGTACGTGGCCGCTGAAGATGACGCCATCGGCCAGCTTGCCCTCAAGCAACACATCGTATCGCTGCGGGCCCATGTCAAAGGACTGGCCGGCAAGGACTACAAGCGCCTGGACGGTTTGCACAGCCTGGATTTCGTGTTGTTGTTCGTGCCGATCGAAGCGGCGTTTTCCGCTGCCCTGCAAGCCGAGCCGAACCTGTTCCAGGAAGCCTTTGACCGCAACATCGTGATCGTCAGCCCGACCACGTTGCTGGCGACGCTGCGGGTAATCGACAGCTTGTGGAAGCAGGAACGCCAGAGCCAGAACGCCCGGGAGATCGCCGAGCGGGCCGGGTGGCTGTATGACAAATTCGTGCTGTTCATCCAGGACCTGGACGAAATCGGCAGCCGCCTGCAACAACTGGACAAGGCCTACAGTGCCGCACGCAACAAGCTGACAGAAGGGCGCGGCAACCTGGTCAGCCGCACTGAACAACTCAAGCTGCTCGGTGCCCGGGCGAGCAAGCGGTTGCCGGGTGAACTGCTTGAGCGGGCGATGACAGATGAGGATGGGTTGCCCGAGTTGGCGGAAGAAGCCGATGCCAAACCCGGTGCTTGATCAGGCACTCATGTAAGCCCCGTGATTGATGCGGATCCTATGGCTGGTGCAAACCCTGTGGTTGATGCAAACCCTGTGGCGAGGGGAGTGCCACGCTGCAAGGTGATCTCCTCTTACAACGGCAAATGCCGGCTCAACAACGCCCTCAACGCCGCTGGTTTCACCGGTTTTGCCAGGTAATCCAGCCCGGCGGCGTGTACCTGGGCCACCGTCTCGGGACGGCCGTCGGCGCTGATCACGACCCCCGGCACCGGTTCACCCATGCGGGTGCGCAACCAGGCCATCAGTTCAGTGCCGGTCTCGCCGTCGTCCAGGTGAAAATCCACCAGGGCCAGTTGCGGGCGTCCGCCGTCGGCGAGCCAGCGCTCGCATTCTTCACGGTTGCGCGCGGTCCACACCTGGCAGCCCCAGCGGGTCAGTAGACTGTTCATGCCGATCAGGATGCTGTCTTCATTATCGACACACAAAACCTGCGCGCCGTTGGGTAAGCGCCCGTTGGGTTCGGCCACGATGCTGGGCGCAACTATCTGCGTATGGGCCAGCGGTACGCTGACACTGAACACACTGCCGCGTCCCGGCCAGGAGCGCACGCGCAAGGTGTGGCCGAGTACGCGGCACAGCCCGTCGGCGATGGCCAGGCCCAGGCCCAGGCCTTTTTCGGCGCGGGTCTGATGGCTGTCCAGGCGTTTGAATTCCTCGAAAATCACCTGCTGCTTGTCTTCGGCTATGCCCGGTCCGCGGTCCCAGACCTCCAGGCACAACTCGCCGTTGCGTCGACGCACGCCCAGCAGCACCGGTCCCTTGGCATAGCGGAAGGCATTGGTGAGGAAGTTCTGCAGGATGCGCCGCAGCAATTTGATGTCGCTGTCGACCCGCAATCGTGAGCCGCGGACGCGGAATTTCAGGCCTTGCTCCCGCGCCAGCACCGTGAACTCGGCGCCGAGGGTGTCGAACAGGTCATTGAGGGCGAAGGCTTTGCGGTCGGGGTTGATCTTGCCGTTTTCCAGGCGGGAAATATCCAGCAGGTCAGTAATCAGGTCTTCGGCCGAGCGCAGGGAACTGTCCAGGTGCTGTACCAGTTGCCGGGCTTCGCCTGGCAAACCTTCGTGCTGATGGGACAGCGCGGCGGAGAACAGCCGGGCGGCATTGAGGGGTTGCATCAGATCATGGCTGACGGCGGCCAGGAAGCGGGTCTTGGATTGATAGGCCGCTTCGGCGGTGCTTTTGGCTTCGGTCAGGGCTTCGTTCAGTTGCGACAGCTCCCGGGTGCGTTCGGCCACCCGTTGCTCCAGCCCTTCGTTGGCTTCGGTCAGGGCCTGTGCGGCTTCGCGGAACGCGGTGATGTCGGTGAAGCTCATGACGAAACCGCCGCCGGGCATTGGGTTGCCGATCAGCTCGATCACCCGGCCGTTCGGAAACAGCCGCTCGGAGGTGTGGGCACGGCCCTGGCGCATCCAGTGCAGGCGCCGGGCGACATGGACTTCGGCTTCGCCCGGACCACAGAGGCCGCGTTCGGCGTTGTAGCGGATGATGTCGGCAATGGGCCGGCCGACGCTGATCAGTCCGTCCGGGTAGTTGAACAATTCCAGGTAGCGACGGTTCCATGCCACCAACCGCAGGGACTGGTCGACCACGCTGATGCCCTGGGTGATGTTCTCGATGGCACCTTGCAACAGGGCTCGGTTGAACTGCAGCACTTCCGAGGCTTCGTCAGCGATCCGGACGACATCCTCCAGTTGCATCTCCCGACCTTCAATCGCGGCTTTGACCACGGCCCGCGTCGACGAAGCTCCGAGCACACCGGCCAGCAGGCGTTCGGTGTGGGCGATCCATTCGCTGTCGGCATTCTGGTTCGGGTTGAAGCCCTTGCCCTGGCGGTAGGCAAAGCGGATGAAGCTCTGGCGCGCCCGTTCCTCGCCGACGAAGCGTGCGGCCAGCTGCAACAGGTCTTCGATATGCACCGCCAGCATCGACCGAGCGCTGGGACGGGCGCTGATTTCCTGACCGATGAAGCGACCGGCTTGCCAATGCTCTGACACACGGGTACGCGACAGCACCGAGATCCAGGCAAACAGCGTGAAGTTACCGGCCAGGGACAGGACGACGCCTTGGGTCAGCGGGCTGATCGGCAAATGCAATGGGTTGCCGTGCAGCCAGGCCAGGCCCGGGAACGCGCTCAGGGACCAGCCCAGGCTGTGGGCAGCGATCGGCAGCACCAGGGTGTAGAACCAGAGGAAAATCCCTGCGGCGAGGCCGGCGAATACACCGCGGCGGTTTGCCTGTTTCCAGTACAGCGCGCCGAGCATGGCGGGGGCCAATTGCGTCACTGCGGCGAAGGCGATCTGGCCGATGGTGGCCAGGCTCGCGGTGGAACCCAGCAGTCGGTAGCTGACATAGGCCAGCAGCAGGATCACCACGATGCTCACCCGACGCACCGAGAGCATCCACTGGCGGAACACTTCGAACGGTCGCTCGGCGTTGTTGCGACGCAACAGCCAGGGCAGCAGCATGTCGTTGGACACCATGGTGGAAAGCGCCACGCTCGCGACAATCACCATGCCGGTGGCCGCCGAGGCGCCGCCGATGAACGCCAACATCGCCAGTGCCGGATGGGCCTGTGCCAGCGGCAGGCTGATGACGAACGAGTCCGGCAGCACCGAACCGGGCAACATCATCTGTCCGGCGAGGGCGATGGGCACCACGAACAGCGCGGCCAGGGCCAGGTAGGCGGGGAACACCCACTTGGCCAGGCGCAGGTCCTGGGGCTCGATGTTCTCCACCACCGTCACATGAAACTGACGCGGCAGGCAGATGATCGCCATCATCGCCACCCCGGTCTGCACCACCATGGACGGCCAGTTGATGGTTTCTTTCCAGTATTGCTCCAGGCGCGGAGCGAGCATCGCCTGGTCGAACAGATCGTCGAAGCCGTCGTAGAGGCCGTACGTCACGAAGGCGCCGACCGCGAGGAAGGCGAATAGCTTGACCAACGATTCGAAGGCAATAGCCAGCACCATGCCACGGTGGTGTTCGGTGGCGTCGAGGTTGCGAGTGCCGAACACAATGGTGAACAAGGCCAGGATCAGCGAGACGATCAGCGCGGTGTCCTGGGCGCGGGTGCCCATCGCATCGGCGCCGGCGCCGATCAACAGGTTCACCCCGAGCACGATGCCCTTGAGCTGCAAGGCAATGTACGGCAATACGCCCACCAGGCAGATCAGCGCGACCACTACCGCCAGCGACTGCGACTTGCCATAGCGCGCGGCGATGAAGTCGGCGATGGAGGTGATGTTCTCCTGCTTACTGATCATCACCATTTTTTGCAGGACCCATGGCGCCAGCACCAGCAGCAGGATCGGCCCGAGATAGATCGGCAGGAACGACCAGAGCTGCTCGGCGGCCTGGCCCACCGCGCCGAAGAAGGTCCAGCTGGTGCAATACACCGCCAGCGACAGGCTGTAGACCCAGGCCCGAACCCGTGGCGGCAACGGTGTGCTGCGCCGGTCGCCGTAGAAGGCGATGGCGAACATGATGGCCATATAGGCCAGGGCAACGATGGCGATCAGCCCGCTGGACAACGACATGGAAACTCCCGAACGAAGAACACCGGGGCCTGGGCCCGGCAAGACAGTCTCGCATGCCCGCTCGGGTTCGTCAGTGTCGACCAAGGTCGGGGCGTGGTGGGCTGTCGCAGCCTGTGGGGCTGCTCAGGTCATGCGGTGGGTTTGCGGGCCTCATCGCGAGCAGGCTCGCTCCCACAGGGGATTGTGAACACCGGGCCAATGTGGGAGCGAGCCTGCTCGCGATGGCGGCCTTACTGCCCCAGCGCGATATCGATCAACCGATGCAACTCCTCAACCTCCAGCGGCGCGCTGGCAAAGAGAATGCGAAAGACCGTCGGCGCCACCATCACATTGATCAGTCGCTCGATGCCGGGATTCGGCTCATCGGGATAACGCTCCAGGATGATCTGCAACTGCGCGCCGATGATCTCCACGCAATGCCCTGGCGTGGCACAGGCCTGGATGTCGCGCATCATGTTGCGACCCGGTTCGGAATTCATTTCGTCCAGGTACTGCTCGGCCCAGGCGCGCAGGTCGCCGCGCAGGCTGCCGGTGTTGGCCGGTTCGCTGTCGTGGCGCATGCGGGCCACAGCGACATCGGCCAGCAGCGCCGGCAGGTCACCCCAGCGCCGGTAGATGGTGGACGGCGTAACCCCCGCGCGTGCAGCAATTTGCGGCACGGTCAGCGTGGCGCGGTCCTGTTCCTGGAGCAGGGCGCGCACGGCCGAATGGATCGACTCTTGTACCCGGGCGCTTCTGCCGCCGGGGCGTAAACCTTCTTTAATAGCCATGGGGCGGACCTTAACACAAAGAGTTTGCTTTAAGCGCACGTCGGTAGCACACTCCGCAAAAGCAAAAAATTAGCTTTTGCTGATATTTTGCGAACAGCTTCTGCGGAGTGTGCCCATGTCCCGTCCAGCTTCGACCGCTGCCAGCCTGATCTTCCTGGCAATCACCTTGCTCGGTTTCCTCGCCGCCTCCAGCGCGCCAACGCCGTTGTATCACCTCTATCAGGAATACATGCAGTTTTCCCCGGCGATCCTCACGCTGATCTTCGGCGTGTACGCCTTCAGTCTGTTGGCGGCCTTGCTGACCGTGGGGTCGTTGTCGGATTACCTGGGACGCAAACCGGTGATCTTCGTGGCGCTGGTGCTCAACATGCTGGCGATGCTGCTGTTTATCAATGCCGACAGCATCGCTTGGCTGATCGGGGCCCGGTTGATCCAGGGCTTCGCCACGGGCATGGCCACCAGTGTACTGGGGGCCGCGCTGCTGGACTTCGATCGTCAACAAGGCCCGCTGATCACCAGTGTCGCGCCCTTGCTGGGAATGGCCTGTGGGGCGCTGGGGTGTGGCTTGCTGGCAGAGTTTGCGCCGTTGCCCCTGCAACTGACCTATTGGCTATTGCTGGGTCTGTTCCTGGCCCAGGCCATTTATCTCTGGCGCCTTGAGGAAAGTGTCAGCCCGCAACCTGGTGCCTGGCAGTCCCTGCGTCCAACGCTGCATGTGCCGCCGCAGGCGCGACGGGCCCTGTGGCTGGTGTTGCCGTTGAACCTGGCGGCCTGGGCGGTGGGCGGTTTCTATCTGTCGTTGGCGCCATCCCTGGTGCGGGCTGCGACCGGATCGACATCCAACCTGATTGGCGGTGCATTGGTGGCAGCCTTGACGCTCACCGGGGCCTTGTCCATCTACACGCTGCGCAACCAAAGCGCGGAGAAAATGTTGCGTCTTGCCGCCAGCTTATTGATAACCGGGCTCGCGCTGGTGCTGCTCGCCGCGCATAGGGGGAGCCTGCCGTTGTTCTTCATCGGCACGCTGGTCACTGGCAGCGGTTTCGGCGCGGGTTTCCTTGGCGCGCTACGCAGCATCATGCCGCTGGCCTTACCCCATGAGCGGGCCGGTTTAATGTCGGCATTCTATGTGCTCAGTTACCTGGCGTTCAGCTTGCCGTCACTGCTGGCCGGGAACCTGACGCGGGTGTTCGGGTTGATCCCGACAACCGATGGTTATGGCCTGGTGCTGATCCTGTTGGCGACCGCAGCGTTGCTGGAGCTGTTGCGTCAGACCGCCAAGCCGGCAGGCAGTGGCGTTCGACCTTGATACGTTGAATGCAAACGATTGAATTGAGTTAGCCTTGGCGTTTCGCCATTTATCTCGGGTGATTTCCCTTGAAGATTATTCGCAGCAAATCTTTCACTGGCGACCGTGCCTGGGCCGCATTGGATATCGCCAACATGAACGGCATTACCACGCGCTTGCACTGGACCGATCAGCCGTACAAATGGCACGTCAACGATGGTCAGGAAGTCTTCGTGGTGCTCGATGGGCTCGTGCAGATGTGCTATCGGGAGGAGGGGGTCGAGAAGGACACTTTGCTGGGAGTGGGTGACATTTTCTATGCATCGGTCGGGACCGAACATGTGGCCAAGCCCCAGGGAGCGGCGAGAATCCTGGTGATCGAAAGCGAAGGCAGTGTCTGATTGATCATCTGTAAAACAGATAACATATAGAGAAATTACCCGTTATATCGATATTCGATCCGGCTCTAAGATGGCTCCACCTCAATCGGGGACTGGAGTTCGTCATGACACGCTGCCCTGCAACAAACCGTTTGCGCCCACTGAGCCACTTGCCCAGGCCGTTAGAAGCCATTCGCCAATTCACGCCTAACTGGTTCGCCGCGACCATGGGCACCGGTGTACTGGCCCTGGCCCTGGCGCAATGGCCGGGCAGTCTGCATGGCCTGCATGTCGCGGGTGAAGGGTTATGGTTGTTCAACATCATGCTGTTTGTGTTGTTCAGCGGGTTGTACGCAGCCCGTTGGGTGTTGTTCTTCGATGAGGCGCGGCGGATTTTCGGCCATTCAACGGTCTCGATGTTCTTCGGCACCATTCCCATGGGCCTGGCGACCATCATCAACGGACTCCTGGTATTTGGCCTGCCGCGCTGGGGAGACGCCGTGGTGCCGCTGGCCGAGGCGTTGTGGTGGGTCGATGTGGCGATGTCCCTGGCCTGCGGCGTGTTGATCCCATTCCTGATGTTCACCCGGCAGGAGCATCGGATCGACCAGATGAGCGCGGTGTGGCTGTTGCCGGTGGTTGCCGCAGAAGTCGCAGCCGCCAGCGGCGGGCTCTTGGCGCCGCACCTGGCAGGCGTCCATTCGCAACTGGTCATGTTGGTTACCAGCTATGTGCTCTGGGCCTTTTCCCTGCCGGTGGCGTTCAGCATTCTGACAATTCTGCTGCTGCGCATGGCCTTGCACAAACTGCCCCACGAAAACATGGCGGCCTCGAGCTGGCTGGCGCTGGGGCCAATCGGCACGGGGGCCCTGGGCATGCTGGTGCTGGGCAGCGACGCCCCGATGATTTTTGCCGCCAACGGTTTGCCTGGCGTCGGTGAAATCGCCGCCGGGCTGGGGCTGGTGGCCGGCGTCACGCTATGGGGTTTTGGGTTCTGGTGGATGCTGATGGCGCTGCTGATCACGGCGCGCTACTTGCGCGAAGGCATCCCGTTCAACCTCGGCTGGTGGGGCTTTACCTTCCCTTTGGGCGTGTACGCATTGACGACGCTGAAGCTGGCGAGCCTGTTGGGCCTGGGATTTTTCACGCTGTTCGGTTGCCTGCTGGTGGCAATGCTGGTGATGCTGTGGCTGATCGTCGGCTGGCGCACGGTGGCGGGTGCCTGGCACGGTGAGTTGTTCGTGTCGCCGTGCATTGCCGGGCTGGCGAAATAATTGCCCGGCGGCTCCCAAGCGACGTGCCGTAGGTTAATGTGTGGCCTGGATAAAAAAACGTTATTCCAATAAGCGACCACGCCACTCAGGAACATGGAAGATGAGTCACCCTTCGCAGTTCACCTTGCTTCGTCGGCGGCGTTTCCTGCCGTTTTTCATCACGCAATCCCTCGGGGCCTTCAACGACAATGTGTTCAAGCAGTCGCTGATCCTCGCCATTCTCTACCGGCTGACCATCGAGGGTGATCGTTCGATCTGGGTCAACCTGTGCGCGCTGCTGTTCATCCTGCCGTTCTTTCTGTTTTCGGCGCTGGCGGGGCAGTTCGGGGAAAAATTCGCCAAGGATGCGTTGATTCGTCTGATCAAGCTTGGCGAAATCGTCATCATGGCCGTCGGCGCCGTGGGCTTTCTGTTTGATCATCTGTCGCTGATGCTGGTGGCGCTTTTCGCCATGGGCACCCATTCGGCGCTGTTCGGTCCGGTCAAATATTCGATCCTGCCGCAAGCGCTGCGTGAGGATGAACTGGTCGGCGGCAACGGCCTGGTAGAGATGGGCACGTTCCTGGCGATCCTCGCCGGTACCATCAGTGCCGGGGTCATGATGTCTTCGGCCCACTATGCACCGGTGGTGTCGAGCGCGATTATCGGCATTGCCGTGCTCGGTTACCTGGCCAGCCGCGGCATTCCCCGGGCGGCGGCCGCTTCGCCGCAAATGCGCCTGGACTGGAACATCTTCAGCCAGTCCTGGGCCACCCTGAAACTCGGCCTGGGGCAAACCCCCGCGGTGTCCCGCTCCATCGTCGGCAACTCCTGGTTCTGGTTTGTCGGGGCGATTTACCTGACGCAGATCCCGGCTTATGCCAAAGACTGGATGTACGGCGATGAAACCGTGGTGACCTTGATCCTGACGGTGTTTTCGGTGGGGATCGCCCTGGGTTCGTTGCTCTGCGAGAAACTGTCAGGACGCAAGGTCGAGATCGGCCTGGTGCCGTTCGGTTCGTTCGGCCTGACAGTGTTCGGGTTGCTGTTGTGGTGGCATTCCGGTGGAATCCCCGACAGTGTCGACGGCCACGGTTGGCTCGAGCTGCTCGGCTTCGGCCATGCCTGGCTGGTGTTGGTCGACATCCTGGGCCTCGGTGTGTTTGGCGGTTTCTACATCGTGCCGCTGTACGCGCTGATCCAGTCGCGCACCGCCGAAAACGAGCGGGCACGGGTGATTGCCGCCAACAACATTCTCAACGCCTTGTTCATGGTGGTCTCGGCCATTGTGTCCATCGTGTTGCTGAGCCTGGCCAAGCTGTCGATCCCGCAACTGTTCCTGGTGGTGTCGCTGCTGAACATCGGCGTCAATGCCTACATCTTCAAGATCGTCCCCGAATTCACCATGCGTTTCATGATCTGGCTGTTGAGCCATTCCATGTACCGCGTGGAGCACCGCAATCTGGACGCGATTCCCGATGAAGGTGCCGCGCTGTTGGTCTGCAATCACGTTTCCTTCGTCGACGCGTTGCTGATTGGCGGCGCGGTGCGTCGGCCGATTCGCTTCGTGATGTACTACAAGATCTACAATCTGCCGGTGCTGAATTTTATCTTCCGTACTGCCGGAACCATTCCGATTGCCGGGCGCCAGGAAGATATTCACATCTACGAAAAGGCCTTCAGGCGCATCGCCCAGTACCTCGCGGAAGGTGAGTTGGTGTGCATCTTCCCTGAAGGAAAACTGACCGCCGACGGTGAGATCAATGAGTTCAAGAGCGGCTTGACGCGCATCCTCCAGGAAACCCCGGTGCCGGTGATTCCTCTCGCGCTGCAGGGCTTGTGGGGCAGTTTCTTCAGCCGCGATCCGGCCAAGGGGTTGTTCCGGCGGTTCTGGTCGCGGGTGACCCTGGTGGCAGGTCCCGCGGTGGCGGTGGAAATGGCTGAGCCGGTCAAGCTGCAAGCGGTGGTGGGTGAGTTGCGCGGGACGGTCAGATAGAGAGGCTGCGGCCTCTCGATGTTTCGCGAGCAAGCCCGCTCCCACAGGTTTGTGCCAAGGCACAGAATCTCAGTGCACCGCAGACCCCTGTGGGAGCGAGCCTGCTCCGGGCGGCGATCCGACGATAGCGGTAGTGGCCTAGGCGCTGACTTTAAGCCCGATCAGCCCCGCTACGATCAACGCCACACTGACCAACCGAACCAGCGCCATCGACTCACCAAACAGAATGATCCCGGCGATCACCGTGCCCACGGCGCCGACCCCGGTCCAGATCGCATAGGCGGTACCCAGTGGCAGTTCCTTCATCGCAAGGCCGAGCAGGCCGAGGCTGATCGCCATGGCGGCAATCGTCAACGCGGTAGGGAGCGGGCGGCTGAAACCGTCGGTGTATTTCAGGCCGACGGCCCAGCCGACTTCGAACAGGCCGGCAAAAAACAGAATGATCCAGGACATTACGCACCTCCATGAATGGATGGGGTCGTCCCCGGATTAGAAGTTGATACAAGCTGCGGGGTCGTCCCCGCACTGGCGAGATAGAGTGCCCATGATCGGGCACTCGATCAAGTCTGCCTCAGTCCGCCGTCTGTTGGCTGGCGAGCGTCTCGCGGTCCTGCTTTTCGCTCATGCGGCGGAAGTAGGTCGAGAGCAGTGCTCCGGAGATGTTGTGCCAGACGCTGAACAACGCACTGGGCACCGCCGCCAGCGGCGAAAAGTGCGCACTCGCCAGGGCAGCACCCAGGCCGGAGTTCTGCATGCCGACTTCCAGCGCCAGGGATTTACGCTGGGCCAGCGGCAGCTTGAACAGGTGGCCGGTGAAGTAGCCCAGCAGGAAACCGAAGCTGTTGTGCAACATCACTACCGCCATGATCAACAGACCCGACTCGGCGATTTTCGCCTGGCTGGCGGCGACGACAGCGGTGACGATGATGACGATGCTCACCACCGACACCAGCGGCAACACTTCCACCGCGTGACGAACCTTGTCCCCCAGCAGTCGTTGCGCAACCACGCCCAGGACGATCGGCAACAGCACCACTTGCAGGATCGACCAGAACAGCTCCATGAACGACACCGGCAACCAGGCCGAGGCCAGCAGCCAGATCAGAGCGGGCGTGAGCAGCGGCGCGAGCAGGGTGGTGACGGCGGCGATGGCGACCGACAGGGCCAGGTCGCCTCGGGCCAACCAGGTCATGACGTTCGACGAGGTGCCGCTCGGGCAGCAACCCACCAGGATCACGCCGACGGCGATTTCCGGCGGCAGGTGGAACGCCTGGCAGAGCAACCACGCCACACCGGGCATGATCACGAAATGCGCGACCACCCCCAGGGCCACGCGCCATGGATGACGGGCGACTTCGGCGAAGTCTTCGAGCTTGAGGGTCAGGCCCATGCCGAACATCACCAGCCCGAGCAGCGGCACGATGGCGCCTTTCAAGCCGATGAACCAGGCCGGCAGCAGGAACGCCACCACCGCGAAGATCAGTACCCAGTAAGCGAAGGTATTGCCGACAAAGCGGCTCAGTGCTGCCAATGCGCGCATGGCCAGATCCTTGTTATCAAAATGAAACACACAAACAATTGTGGGAGCGGGCTTGCTCGCGAAAGCGGTGTATCAGTCGACGTAATCGTTAACTGGTACACCGCTTTCGCGAGCAAGCCCGCTCCCACAGTGGATATCACCAGCCGTTAAATCCCCTGCGGCGTCTCTTCCCCACCCAACGCTTCAACCAGCGCCGGCAGGAATTCGCCGAAGGTCAACATCATCAGCGTGAAGCTGGCGTCCAATTGGCCGAGGGCTTCATCGCCACCGTCCTGCTCCGCCTGGTCCTGCAACAGATCTTCGAACTTAAGGCGCTTGACCACCATCTTGTCGTCGAGAACGAAAGACAGCTTGTCCTGCCAGGCCAGCGACAACTGCGTCACCACCTTGCCGGTGTTGAGGTGCAGCTGGATTTCGTCGCTGGTCAGGTCCTGGCGCTTGCAGCGCACGATGCCACCGTCTTCATGGGTGTCGCGCAGTTCGCATTCGTCCAGCACGAAGAAGTCATCCGCGGCTTTCTGGGTCTTGACCCAGTCGGTCATGATGGCGGTCGGTGCGGTCTTGACCGTCAGCGGACGCACCGGCAGCGAGCCGATGACTTCGCGCAGGGTGGAAAGCAGGTCTTCGGCGCGTTTCGGGCTGGCGGAGTTGACCAGGATCAGCCCCTGTTTCGGTGCGATGGCAGCGAAGGTGGAGGAGCGACGAACGAATGCGCGCGGCAGGAACGCCTGGATGATTTCATCCTTGATCTGGTCCCGTTCCTTTTTATAGACCTTGCGCATTTGTTCGGCTTCGATCTCTTCGACCTTTTCCTTCACGGCATCGCGTACGACGCTGCCAGGCAGGATGCGTTCTTCCTTGCGTGCGGCGATCAACAGGAAATCCTGGCTGACATGCACCAGGGGAGCGTCTTCGCCTTTGCCGAACGGCGCGATGAAACCGTAAGTGGTCAACTCCTGGCTTGCACATGGACGCGCCAGTTTGCTGGCCAGTGCAGTTTCCAACGCCTCGGCATCAAAAGGCAGATCTTGGGTCAGGCGATAGATAAGCAGGTTTTTGAACCACATGGGGTGAGTCTCTCCTTTATACAAAGGAGCGCATTATTCTCTTCGCGGGACCATAGGCCAACCCTTCGCTAAGCCTTTGGAAGACCTGAGAAAATTAATTTAAAAAGTGCTTGCCAGCTTGGAGGACGCTCCGTAGAATGCGCGCCACACCGAAAGCGAAGGGTGATTAGCTCAGCCGGGAGAGCGTCTGCCTTACAAGCAGAATGTCGGCGGTTCGATCCCGTCATCACCCACCATTCGTTTCAAGTGTTACGCGCAGCGGTAGTTCAGTCGGTTAGAATACCGGCCTGTCACGCCGGGGGTCGCGGGTTCGAGTCCCGTCCGCTGCGCCATATTCGGTATCTGGAACACTGAACGCCAGATGACCACCAGAAAGCCCGCTGATGCGGGCTTTTTGCTATTTGCGATGCTGTGGTGCGCGCTCATCATTTTTTCTGATTTTGCTAATTAAATCAGCACATTACAAAAAATTGTGAGAGAATGCGCCCCGCATCGAAAGTGCAGGGTGATTAGCTCAGCCGGGAGAGCGTCTGCCTTACAAGCAGAATGTCGGCGGTTCGATCCCGTCATCACCCACCAAGCTTTCAGTGTTACGCGCAGCGGTAGTTCAGTCGGTTAGAATACCGGCCTGTCACGCCGGGGGTCGCGGGTTCGAGTCCCGTCCGCTGCGCCATATTCGATGATCTGGAATACTGAACGCCAGATCACCAGCAAAAAGCCCGCTCATTGAGCGTAATGCTGTTCACTTAAGCGGAGCGGCCTTACGATCTACCGGATACCGAGTTTTGGAAATCTTCACTGTCCTCGGCCGCCCTGGCCTTG
>NZ_VIUE01000029.1 GCF_007828215.1 Pseudomonas sp. SJZ074
AGCTTGCCCGAGTGGTATTCGCTCTGTTGAAGAACCAGAGCGAATATTTACCAAAAGGCATTTAGGGGCTAGCCCTGCACCATAGAATCTCCCACAGGGATTGCAGCGATCGCACGACTGAATATTTATTCCAATATTTGCAATTAGCGAATATTTATTCCATAAATAGCCCTCCTGAAAATAATTATTCAAAGGGCTCTTCTCATGCATGACCTCGGCATCGGTCTGATTGGCACCGGCTTCATGGGCCGTGCCCACGCCTTGGCGTTCAACAATGCCAGAGCGGTATTCGACCTCCCCCTGAACCTGACCCTGGCGGCCCTGGCCGATGCCGATCCGCAGCGTGCCCGGCAATGCGCCAACAGCTGGGGGTTCGAGACGGTGCATAGCGACTGGCAAAAACTGATCGACGACCCGAAGGTCCATCTGGTCGCCATCACCACTCCCAACCACCTGCATTACCCAATGGCCATGGCAGCGCTGGCGGCAGGCAAGGCAGTCTATTGCGAAAAACCCCTGGCGGTGTCCCTGGAACAGGCCGAACAGATGCGCCAGGCCGCCAAGGCCGCCGGGGTGGTCACGCGGGTTGGCTACAACTACCAGCACAACCCGATCATCCAATTGGCACGGGACCTCATCCAACGCGGGGAGCTGGGGTCGATCGTCAGTTTCCAGGGCGAGTTCAGCGAAGACTTCATGGCCAATCCGGCCTCGCCATGGTCATGGCGCTGCGAAGCGGCCCATGCCGGCGGTGCACTGGCGGATCTGGGCAGCCACTTGCTGGCGATGGCCCGTTACCTGCTGGGCGATGTCGAAGCGGTCTGTGCCGACAGTCAGACCGTACACACCCGACGCCCCGCCAGCGCCGGCAATTCCGAACAACGCGCCATCGCGGTGGACGATCAGGTCCACGCCCTGCTGCGCTTCAGCAGTGGTGCCCGTGGCACGGTGAGCAGCAGCTGGCTCAAGCACGGCTACAAGAACCACTTGGCGTTCGAGATCAGTGGCACTCTGGGAACACTGACATTCGATCAGGAACGGCTCAATGAACTGCGCCTGTGCCGCGCCGGCGAAACCGGTTTCCAGTGCCTGCTGGCCGGCCCGGATCTTCCTGGCTATGCCGCCTTCAGCCCCGCCGCCGGGCACCAGCTGGGCTACAACGAATTGAAAACCCTGGAGGTGCAGGAGCTGATCCTGGCACTGGCCGGCGAAGCAGGTCACGGTACGGATTTCGAAGAAGCCTGGGCGGTGGAACGCCTGGCGGCGGCGATTCGCCTGGCGGCGCGGGAACAGCGGTGGGTGAGGCTCACTGAGCTGTAACCCTCACTTAAGTGAACACGTTCCCTTGTGGCGAGGGGGTTCATCCCCTCGCCACAAGTTTTTGCTCAATTTCAATATTAGGTTTGCAATTCGGCCAGACGCGCCGCCAGTGCCTTGGCTTGACTGGCAACGTCGGTCACCGCGGTACTTTCCCACCACATCCCACGCAACGGCGGGCCCATGGCGAACAAACGTTCGGCGGGCTCGCCTTGAGCGTTGAGCACCGCACCGTCGGGACGGGCGGCGATGCCCAGGGCCAGTGGGCCGGGCTGGATCAGGCCGCGGGCCAGGAGCTGTTGCGGCAACGGTCTTGCGACCCGTCGCCAATCATATTCGATGCCACTGGAGTTGATCAGCGCGGCGCCCTGCACCATCGTTAACCCCGCCTCACCCCGCCGGCGTATGCGAATCCCCACTGTCCCCTCGGTAGACTCAACCAGCCCCTTGAACGACGCCGCCTGAATCCGCAGCCGCCCCTCTTCGTGCAGGCGCGCCACCAGTTCGGCACTCAACGGCGGCGAACGATGGTGATGGCTCTCCCACCACGGCCGGACGTGCCGGACGAATTGCCGACGCTGCACATCACTGGCCTGACTCCACAAGCGCCCGATATGGGCACGTACCGTGTCCAGCGGCGCCTGCCAATCGATGCCTTGGGCCTGGGCCTGACGGCATTGCTCACGCAGGGCTCTCATCAATTGGCGTGGCGAACGTAGGCTGTGATCTTCAGCGAGGAAATCCGCCCAGGCGGGCGGTTGGCGCCGCACATGGGGCAGCAAGCCATGGCGGGAAAACACTTCGATGGGCCCACGGTGCCCGGCCTGCTCCAGGGAAACCACGGCATCAACCATGGTCAGCCCCGAACCGATGATCAGCACCGTGGACTGCGGATCGAGCTGGCGCATCGCAGTCACGTCCCAAGGATCCAGGGCAGCGGCATTCAGGCCAGTGGACTCGGTTTGCGGGGTTCGTGCCGCCGGGAACATGCCAGTCGCCAGCACGGCGAAACGTCCACCCAGGGTCTGGCCGTCGTTCAGCGTCAGCAGGACCCGGTCATCGGCGAGTTGCAGGTCCACCACCTCCCCTCGCACATGCTCGGCCATAGAACCGTTCGATTCGCCCAGTGCCTGGGCCTCGGCCAAACGCTGTTGCACATACAGGCCAAACATTCCGCGAGGGGGAAACAGCTCACTGACCGGCACGTGCTGCTGGTCCGACTCGGGCCAGCCACCGGCTTCGATGAAAGCGGTCAGCCATTGGGTCAGGTCGTCGGCGTTGTCCGGATCGACGCTCATCCGTGCCGCATTGCCGTTCAAGGTGTGCCCCAGCTCCACGGCACTGTAGGCCTCGCCCCGGCCCAGTTCGCTGCGCGGCTCGACGATCAGCACCTTGCGTCGACCCGGCAGACGCAGCAATTGCGCCGCCAGCATGGTGCCGCTCAGACCGCCGCCGACAATGACCACATCGGCTTCACGGGCGATGTCGTTCGCCTGTTGCTCCGGCGTTGTATCCATACCGCTCTCCCCCAGGCGTCAAATCACCACGTTGCGTACAAATCGTACCGCCACCGGCCCCTCATTACGATAAGCGTGGGGCTGGTTGCTGGCGAACATGAAAAACTCCCCCGAGCCTATCCGCCGCTCTTCATCGCCCAGCAGCACAGTCAGGCACCCCTCGAATACATAGAGTTGCACGCTCCAGCCGTCGTTATCCGGTTCAGACGCGTAGCGTTCGCCCGGCTCCAGGCGCAACTCCCACAGTTCGACTTCGCGGCTGGCATTGGCCTTGGCCAGGAGCACGGCTTTGCTGCCGGGGATCGCGCCGGCCCAGGCCAGCTCGTTGATGCGGCTCGGATCACGGGCATCGGGCGCCTGGATCAAGTCGCTGAAAGCTACATCAAGGGCTTCGGCGACACGATCCAGGGTGCTCAGGCTGACATTCTTTTCACCGGCCTCGATGGCGACCAGCATCCGCCGGCTGACCCCGGACAACTGTGCCAAGGCCGTCTGGCTGAGCTGCGCGGCGTGTCGCAGACGGCGGACGTTCTGACTGACGTGTTGCAGGACTGAGGCGCGCTGGCCGTTTTCTTTGTGCACGGTATGGCTCATTTATCGAGATTGCGCATTATACTGCCCAACTTCGGACGCATTGTGCGTCCCCCTCCAATGGCGCGCAAGGTCATGGCATCGGTGAACTCCCCTCAAACTTCCTCCCGTTTCCTGCGGCTCAGCAAGGCCGAGTGCGTGCTGGTGCTGATCACCATGATCTGGGGCGGTACTTTCCTGTTGGTGCAGCACGCCATGACCGTCAGCGGGCCGATGTTTTTCGTCGGCTTGCGCTTTGCCGCCGCGGCGGCGTTCGTCGCGTTGTTCTCCTGGCGCCATCTACGGGACCTGACCCTGTTCGAACTCAAGGCCGGCTGCTTCATCGGCGTGGCGATCATGCTCGGCTACGGTTTGCAGACGGTCGGCCTGCAAACCATCCCCAGCAGCCAGTCGGCGTTCATCACCGCGCTCTACGTGCCCTTCGTGCCGCTGTTGCAGTGGCTGGTGCTGGGCCGGCGGCCGGGTTTGATGCCGAGCATCGGCATCATGCTAGCGTTCACCGGGCTGATGCTGCTATCCGGCCCCGCCGGCGCGTCGCTGAATTTCAGTCCCGGCGAAATCACCACGCTGATCAGCGCCATCGCGATTGCCGCCGAAATCATCCTGATCAGTACCTATGCCGGCCAGGTCGATGTACGCCGGGTGACCGTGGTGCAACTGGCAAGCACCGCGGTGCTGGCGTTCCTGATGGTCGTGCCGACCCAAGAGGCGGTTCCGGGATTCTCCTGGCTGCTGCTGTTCAGCGCGGTGGGCCTGGGCGCAGCCAGCGCGGCGATCCAGGTGGCGATGAACTGGGCGCAGAAAAGCGTCTCGCCGACCCGTGCCACGCTGATCTATGCCGGCGAGCCGGTGTGGGCCGGTATTGCGGGGCGCCTGGCGGGCGAGCGGTTGCCGGGGATTGCGCTGGTGGGTGCCGGTTTGATCGTGGCGGCGGTGATTGTCAGTGAACTCAAGACCCGGAATAGAGGTGCCATCGAGGCGGAGAAGGTGCTGGAACGGGAGGGTTGAGGCCTTTCCTTGAAACAACGCAAAACAGGAAAAATCCACCTATCTTGTAGGATTCTGCGACATCCTCGCGGTTGGTGATCAGACCTACGCCACGTATGATCCCCCGCAACCTCCCGCCGAATAGAAGCCTATGTCACTGATAGTTCTATTGCTTTTGCCCTTCATCGGCAGCGGAATCGCGGCGCTGCTGCCGCATAACGCCCGTAACGCCGAATCGATGCTGGCAGGCCTCATCGCGCTGGTCGGCACCGTTCAGGTGGCCTTGCTCTATCCACAGATCGTCGACGGCGGCGTGATCCGTGAAGAGTATCTCTGGTTGCCCAGCCTGGGCCTGAACTTCGTGCTGCGGCTGGACGGGTTTGCCTGGTTGTTTTCGTTGCTGGTGCTGGGCATCGGTACGTTAGTGTCGTTGTACGCCCGCTATTACATGTCACCGGAAGATCCGGTGCCGCGCTTCTTCGCGTTCTTCCTGGCATTCATGGGCGCCATGCTCGGGCTGGTGATCTCCGGCAACCTGATCCAGATGGTGTTTTTCTGGGAACTGACCAGCCTGTTCTCGTTCCTGCTGATCGGCTACTGGCATCATCGCTCCGACGCACGGCGCGGCGCCTACATGGCCTTGATGGTGACCGGGGCCGGTGGGCTGTGCCTGTTGGCCGGGGTGCTGCTGCTTGGCCATGTGGTGGGCAGTTACGAGCTGGACAAGGTCCTGGCGGCGGGCGACCTGATCCGGGCCCATGCCCTCTACCCCATCCTGCTGCCGCTGATCCTGATCGGCGCCCTGAGCAAAAGTGCCCAGTTCCCGTTCCATTTCTGGCTGCCCCACGCCATGGCCGCGCCCACGCCGGTCTCGGCCTATCTGCACTCGGCGACCATGGTCAAGGCCGGGGTATTCCTGCTGGCACGGTTGTGGCCGTCGCTGTCGGGCAGTGAACAATGGTTTTACATCGTCGGCGGTGCGGGGGCCTGTACGCTATTGCTGGGTGCCTACTGCGCGATGTTCCAGAATGACCTCAAGGGGTTGCTGGCCTATTCCACCATCAGCCACCTGGGGTTGATCACCCTGCTGCTGGGCCTGAACAGCCCGCTGGCGGCGGTGGCGGCGGTGTTTCACATTCTCAACCACGCCACCTTCAAGGCCTCGCTGTTCATGGCAGCCGGGATCATCGACCATGAAAGCGGCACCCGGGACATTCGTAAGCTCAGCGGCCTGGTGCGGCTGATTCCCTTCACGGCGACGCTGGCAATGGTCGCCAGCGCGGCGATGGCCGGGGTGCCGTTGCTCAACGGTTTTTTGTCCAAGGAGATGTTCTTCGCCGAAACGGTGTTCATTTCCGCCACGGCCTGGGTCGAGCTGGCGCTGCCGATCGTGGCCACCATCGCCGGGACCTTCAGCGTCGCCTACTCTCTGCGCTTCACCGTGGATGTGTTCTTCGGCCCGACGGCCACCGACCTGCCCCATACCCCCCACGAGCCACCGCGCTGGATGCGCGCGCCGGTGGAATTGCTGGTGTTCACCTGCCTGCTGGTGGGGATCTTTCCAGCCCAGGTGGTCGGTTCCTTGCTGGCGGCGGCCGCGCTGCCGGTCGTGGGCGGCGCCCTGCCCGAATACAGCCTGGCGATCTGGCATGGCCTCAATGCGCCGATGATCATGAGCCTGGTGGCGATGTCCGGTGGCGTCGTGCTGTACCTGCTGCTGCGCAAACAGTTCAAGCGCGGGCAGATCACCCATACGCCGCTCATTGGCCGGTTCAGCGGCAAGCATCTGTTCGAGCGCTGCCTGGTGCTGATGATGCGCACCGGCCGGCGATTGGAGCGACTCATCAGTACCCGGCGCCTCCAGGCCCAACTGTTCCTCCTGGTGCTGGCCGCGGTGCTGGCCGGGCTGATCCCGATGCTGCACAGCTCGCTGGTCTGGGGCGACCGGCCGAAAATTCCCGGCTCCATCGTCTTCGTCATCCTTTGGCTGCTGGCCATCGCCTGTGCCCTGGGTGCGGCATGGCAGGCCAAGTATCACCGTCTCGCGGCCCTGACCATGGTCAGCGTCTGCGGCCTGATGACCTGCGTGACCTTCGTCTGGTTCTCCGCCCCCGACCTGGCCTTGACGCAACTGGTGGTGGAAGTGGTGACCACGGTGCTGATCCTGCTGGGCCTGCGCTGGCTGCCGCGGCGGATCGAGGACGCATCGCCGCGGCCCAACAGCGAACGGCGCGCGCGGATCCGTCGCCTGCGGGACTTGCTGTTGTCCGGCGCGGTAGGTGGCGGCATGGCGTTGCTCTCCTACGCGATGCTGACGCGCCAGACGCCCAACGACATTTCTTCGTTCTACCTCAGCCGGGCCCTGCCCGAAGGCGGCGGCAGCAACGTGGTGAACGTGATGCTGGTGGACTTCCGTGGCTTCGACACCCTGGGGGAAATCACCGTGTTGGTGGCGGTGGCCCTGGCCGTGTTCGCCCTGTTGCGGCGTTTCCGCCCACCGAAGGAAAGCATGCAGCTACCGGCGCAGCAGCGCCTGCTGGCACCGGACGTGGTCACCGACCTGGTCAACCCGCGCCATGCCAGCGACACCGCATTGGGCTTCATGATGGTGCCCTCGGTGCTGGTGCGCCTGCTGCTGCCGATTGCCCTGGTAGTGTCGTTCTACCTGTTCATGCGCGGCCACAACCAACCGGGGGGCGGCTTCGTGGCCGGGCTGGTGATGTCGGTGGCGTTCATCCTGCAATACATGGTGGCCGGCACCCAGTGGGTCGAGGCGCAAATGAGCCTGCGGCCGCTGCGCTGGATGGGTACCGGGTTGTTGTTCGCCACGGCGACGGGCCTGGGGGCGATGGCCGTGGGCTATCCGTTCCTCACCACTCACACCTGGCATTTGGAACTGCCGCTGCTGGGTGATATTCACCTGGCCAGCGCACTGTTCTTCGACATCGGCGTATATGCCGTGGTGGTCGGCTCGACGCTGCTGATCCTCACCGCGCTGGCGCACCAGTCGGTGCGGGCCCACAAGCCGGCCCTGCAATCCAAAGCCGCCGCCCCTCTCAAAGGAGCCACCCCCTGATGGAAGAAGTCATCGCTATAGCAATCGGCGTCCTGGCCGCCTCCGGCGTCTGGCTGGTGTTGCGGCCGCGGACCTTCCAGGTGGTCATGGGCCTGTGCCTGCTGTCCTACGGCGTCAACCTGTTCATCTTCAGCATGGGCAGTCTGTTCATCGGCAAGGAGCCGATCATCAAGGACGGCGTACCCCAGGATCTGCTGCACTACACCGACCCGCTGCCCCAGGCCCTGGTGCTGACCGCCATCGTCATCAGCTTCGCCATGACCGCGCTGTTCCTGGTGGTATTGCTGGCCTCCCGGGGCCTGACCGGCACCGACCATGTGGACGGCCGGGAGCCCAGGGAATGATGTTGACACCCCATCTGATCGCCGCGCCCATCCTCCTGCCGCTGCTCACCGCCGCGTTGATGCTGATGCTGGGGGAAAAGCACCGCGCGCTCAAGGCACGGATCAATCTGTTTTCCAGTCTGCTGGGCCTGGGCGTTGCAGTATTGTTGCTGTATGGGACCCAGGAGCAGGCCCTGCCCGCGTCCATTGGCGTGTACCTGCCGGGCAACTGGCAGGCACCGTTCGGCATCGTCCTGGTGGTGGACCGCCTGTCGGCGCTGATGCTGGTGTTGACCGGCATCATCGGCGTCAGCGCCCTGCTGTTCGCCATGGCCCGCTGGCACGGCGCCGGGGCCAGCTTCCATGCCTTGTTCCAGATCCAGCTGATGGGTCTCTATGGCGCCTTCCTCACCGGGGACCTGTTCAACCTGTTCGTGTTTTTCGAGGTATTGCTGGCCGCTTCCTACGGCTTACTGCTGCATGGCTCGGGTCGGGCACGGGTGTCGTCGGGCTTGCACTACATCTCGATCAACCTGCTGGCTTCGTCGCTGTTCCTGATCGGCGCGGCGCTGATCTATGGCGTCACCGGCACCCTGAACATGGCCGACCTGGCGCTGAAAGTGCCTCTGGTGCCGGAAGCCGACCGGGGCCTGCTGCATGCGGGTGCGGCGATCCTCGCCGTGGCGTTCCTGGCCAAGGCCGGCATGTGGCCACTGAACTTCTGGCTGGTGCCGGCCTATAGTGCCGCCAGCGCTCCTGTGGCAGCGCTGTTCGCGATCATGACCAAGGTAGGCATCTACACGATCTTGCGCTTGTGGACCTTGCTGTTCTCCGGCCAGGCCGGCGCTTCGGCGTATTTCGGCGGCGACTGGCTGATCTACGGCGGCATGGCGACCATTGTCTGCGCGGCCATCGCCATCCTGGCGGCCCAGCGCCTGGAGCGCATGGCCAGCCTGAGCATCCTGGTATCGGCCGGCATCCTGCTGTCGGCCATCGGCTTCGCCCAGCCGAACCTGGTGGGCGCTGCGCTGTTCTATCTGGTGAGTTCGACCCTGGCGCTGTGCGCGCTGTTCCTGCTGGCCGAGTTGATCGAACGCTCGCGTTCGGCCAATGACCTGTCGCTGGAGGACGACCTCGATACCTTGCCGCGACCGCTGGAGTCGCTGCAACCGCCCAAGGGCACCAACCTCGATGACGAGCAGAAAGCCGTGGTCGGGCAAGTCATTCCCTGGACCATGGCCTTCCTCGGCCTGAGTTTCATTGCCTGTGCGCTGTTGATCGTCGGCATGCCGCCGCTGTCGGGATTCATCGGCAAACTGGGGCTGTTGAACGCCTTGCTCAATCCCCAGGGGCTCGGAGCCGACGTCGGCCAGCCGGTGTCGCCTCAGGCCTGGGGCCTGCTGGCGTTGTTGATCCTGTCCGGGCTGGCCTCGTTGATCGCTTTCTCGCGCCTGGGTATCCAGCGCTTCTGGACCCCGCAGGAACGACCCTCGCCGCTGCTGCGGCCGTTCGAGTGCCTGCCGATCCTTGCACTGCTCGGCCTGGGCATCGCCTTGACGTTCAAGGCCGAACCCCTGCTGCGCTACACCCAGGACGCGGCCAATGCGCTGAACACGCCGGAACACTACGTGATGTCAGTGCTCGGTACTCGGAGCGTTCCCGGCCCCGACGCCATCAGTGCCGTGCCGCAGGTGCAGCCATGAAGCGCCTGTTCCCCGCGCCATGGCTGTCCCTGGCACTCTGGGCACTGTGGTTGCTGTTGAACCTGTCCCTCAGCGCCGGGCACCTGCTGCTGGGGGCAGCGTTGGGCTTCCTGGCACCTTTGATGATGCGCCCGTTGCGGCCACGGCCCATTCGTATCCGCCGCCCCAGGGCGGTGCTGCGACTGTTCCTGCTGGTGGGGCGCGATGTGCTGGTGTCCAATCTGGCGGTGGCCTGGGGCGTGCTGAACGCCGGCCGGCGCCCGCCGCGCTCGCGGTTCGTCAAGGTACCGCTGGACCTGCACGACGCCAATGGCCTGGCGGCGTTGTCGATGATCACCACGGTGATCCCCGGAACGGTCTGGTCGGAACTGGCGCTGGATCGCCGCATCCTGCTGATGCATGTGTTCGATCTGGAAGACGAAGCGTCGTTCATCGCGCATTTCAAGGCCACTTATGAGCGGCCCCTGATGGAGATTTTCCAATGAGTCCGTTGCTGTCCAATGCGATTGTGCTGAGTCTGTTCCTGTTCTCCCTGGCGCTGGTGCTGACCCTGTTGCGCCTGTTCAAGGGGCCGTCGGCGCAAGACCGGGTCCTGGCCCTGGATTACCTGTACATCGTGGCGATGCTGATGATGCTGGTGCTGGGCATTCGCTACGCCAGTGACACCTACTTCGAGGCGGCGCTGTTGATCGCCCTGTTCGGCTTCGTCGGCTCGTTTGCCCTGGCCAAGTTCCTGCTGCGTGGCGAGGTGATCGAATGACCGGACAATTGTCACTCTGGATCGAGATCCCGGTGGCGCTCCTGTTGGTACTCGGCAGCCTGTTCGCCCTGGTCGGGGCCATCGGCCTGGTGCGCTTGAAGGATTATTTCCAGCGCATGCATCCACCGGCCCTGGCCTCGACACTGGGGGCCTGGTGCGTGGCGCTGGCCTCGATCATTTATTTCTCGGTGCTCAAGTCCGGGCCGGTGCTGCACGCCTGGCTGATACCGATCCTGCTGTCCATCACCGTTCCGGTGACCACCCTGTTGCTGGCCCGGGCGGCGTTGTTCCGCAAGCGCATGGCCGGGGATGATGTGCCGGCGGAAGTGAGTAGCCGGCGGAGTGCTCAGGCCCAGGCCACCGCCAGCAGCCCCGCGCCCAGCACGACGCACAACGGCGAATAGACCCAGGTGTCGAGCCGGGCGAAGGTCGATTCCTTGAATTCCTTGAAGAAGCCCACCAGGTTCGACTCGCCAATGGCCCGGGCAAACATCAGCAAGGCAATCGCACTGATCAGCCATTGCAGCGCGCGATGGGTGACCGGCGGCGCCAAAAGGCCGCCGCGCAGGCACACCAGCACAGCGATGAACAGCAGGGCCAGGGCCACCAACAGGGTCAACCAGCCCGAGGGGTCGAACGCCGGGCGCAGGATGTCCCCCTGCTTGACCGGAACCTGGGGGACCACCGCCTGGGCCGCCCAGCGTCCACCCAGGGCCCAGTACAAATGAATCAAACTGATGGTCGCAAACACCGCGACCAGCGTCCGTGCCAATAAAAGCGTCATTCGCCAGCCTCCTGGAAAAGGTTGAACAATCATCCTAGCTCGAATTTGGCATTTCGCAGGACGGGCGCAGATTGCCCGTTTCCAGCGGATGACACATTGCTCGGGATCAAGTGTTCAGACACCGGCAATCGACGCTACAGACCGGCAGACACTTTTTCCGCCACCTCGCTGGGCACCCAGGCCTGCCACACCTGCGGATGGGCCTTGAGAAAGGCCTGGGCAGCCTCACGGGGCGGTGTGCGCTTTTCGCTCATTTCGGCCAGGGCCTTGTTCAAAGGATCGATGGGCAGGTCGACCTTGCTGAAGAATTCGGCGATCTCCGGATACTGTTTCTGGAACGGCGCCGAGACGCCAATCGACAGTTTAGAGGCCAGGGAACGGGTCGGCCGGGGGTTGGGATTGTCGGCGTCGGTCAGGGTTTTCCACGCTTCGGCATCGAAGGGCGGCTCTTGTAGCTGCACCAGCTTGAATCGCCCCAGCAGCGGCGTGGGTGACCAGTAGTAGAACAGGATCGGTTTGCCCCGGCGAATCGACGAGGTGATTTCCGCGTCCAGCGCCGCGCCGGAGCCGCTGCGAAAATTCACATAACTGTCGGTCAGGCCATACGCCTTGAGCTTCTGCTTGTTGACGACTTCGGATGTCCAGCCGATGGGGCTGTTGAGGAAGCGCCCCTTGTCGGGACTCTCCGGGTCCTTGAACACATGCTTGTAGCGCGCCAGGTCGCTGACGCTGCGAAGGTCCGGCGCCAGGGGCTTGATGCCTTTGGCGGGATCGCCCTTGATCACGTATTCCGGCACCCACCAGCCTTCCGTCGCGCCCTTGACCGTATCGCCCAGGGCGATCACCTTGCCCTCGGCTTCGGCCTTGACCCATACCGGGCTGCGACCGGCCCACTCCTCGCCGATGACCTGTATGTCGTTATTGGCCAGTGCGGTTTCCAGGGTGATGGTGGTGCCCGGCAAGGTGTCGGTGTTCAAGTCGTAGCCTTTTTCGACGATGATCCGCAGGATATCAGTGATCAGGCTGCCGCTTTCCCAGTTCAGGTCGGCGAAGTGGATCGGTGCCGAAGCAGCCGATGCCGGGAACGATGAAGCCAACACAGCGCAGGTGGCCCAGGCAGCCAGCCACTGTCGAACTCGTTTCATGCGATGTTCCTCATACCAGACAGCAAGAGCTGAACGGTCCTGCGTAATCGAACGCAAGCCCCTGAATAATTCAGTCAACTGACTGTAGCCGAGGTTCCAGTAAAACGGTCGCCGCGCCTGGGTATCACTCGCTGGCCTTGAACGTCACCAGTTCGCCCTTG
Organism: Pseudomonas sp. SJZ074; assembly: GCF_007828215.1. Lineage (GTDB taxonomy): Bacteria > Pseudomonadota > Gammaproteobacteria > Pseudomonadales > Pseudomonadaceae > Aquipseudomonas. The sequence goes on from NZ_VIUE01000029.1 coordinate 12,365, forward strand.
CGCCACTTCGCAGCCTTGGCGGTGACCGCCTTGAGGGTCTTGGTCAAACCTTCTTGCAGCTGTTCGTTCGCCGCATACACGGTCACCACGCTGTGGCCTTCCTTGAACAGGATGGCCTGGCCGCCCGGGGTCGTGACGAACGCGTAATCCCCAAGGCCATAGACCGTCAGTTTGATTTCGCGAAACCTGATTTCGAACTTGCCCCCTTCGCGACTGGGCAATACCGCCGCACGAAAATGATCGCCCACCTTGAGCTCGAGCCTGGGCTTGTCATCGACCACAAGAGCCGATTCGGTGTCGATTTCGGCGACGTAGATACCTTCGGCGGTCTGCTCGGTGATGTAGACGAAACGTGACTGGAACAGTTTGACCAGTTTTGCCCGCAGGTCACCCAGTACAAATAACGCATGCGTATCGAGATTACTTACTGCCAAGGAAACATCCCCATCTTGAAAACGGCCCGCTGCGCAGAAAGAACGGACCACGAGAACCCGTGCCGACTGCAGCGTCGCAATGACCTGTAACTGAAATTCGAAGTGAACGGCGCACCCTGTCCCGGGGCGAGAGAAGACTAAAGGATTGCCACTCTCGCCGTCTTTCCCAGGAGGTCGTCAGAAGCTGAAGGAAATAGCCACTCTGAGCATCGGAAAAGGTGGGACTACTAACTTTAGGGAAAATTCTCACTTAGAAAAGCATTTTTCTGACATCGAGCCTAAAAAAAATTGCTTTAGATAGGCGCAACCGTCCGCACAGCGCAACCGATTCTAGAGCAGCCGGCGGTACGGAGACTACGAAACACTTGGCAATTCGTCGGTAAACCATAGAAAAGGAATTCACATGGGCACTTTCACAACCTTGCGCCACCCCACTACACCACCCATCGTCAATCCCCATGACGCCTTTGACGGGATTCATTACCTGCCGGTCTCGCTGGTTCAACCGCGATATCGGGTCGTACTGGCCGGCAAGTGTTTTTTCCATATTGAAGAAACCTCGACTGGACGTGTAAGAGGTTTCCGCACCGATCATAACGAAGCCTGCTACCTGGCCAGGCATCTCGAGCGAAGTGCCGGAACACAGCAATAATCGAACTCCTGACGCGCGCTTGCCTCAGATAAAGGGACGCAACCGACGCGCCATGACGGCGCATGCCCAAAGGAGAACCCCATGGAACAGCCTTCTCACGAACTCAAGACCTTGTTCGATCAACTGGGCCTGCCCTCGGACGACAAAGCCATCGACAGCTTCATCGTGGCACACCCCCTGGACCCGGAGACAAAACTGGTGGAGGCCGATTTCTGGTCGGATCAGCAAAAGGACCTACTACGGGAATGGTTGCTCGCTGATGGCGAAGAGGCGGTGCTGGTGGATCAACTGAACGTGCGCCTGCACGACGGAAAATAGCGGCTCAACAGCATGTTTTGTGGGAGCGAGCTTGCTCGCGATAGCGGTGCATCAGTCGATACTTTGCTGACTGCACCATCGCTATCGCGAGCAGGCTCGCTCCCACAGGGGATTTGTGGTGCTCCCGGAACTTGCGGCCACTGAAGGCCCCTGTGGGAGCGAGCCTGCTCGCGATCAGCGGTGAGCCTGGCCTATCCAAATGAAAGCCTAGCGCGGCTTCTCGGGTTTGTAGCCCAACCGCAACCCACCCCAGTGGCGGCCCTTGATCATGATGGGCACGGACAGGTCATGCATCAGCTCGCCTGTGTCGCGGGTATAGGTCTGCAACAGCACCGGTTGCTGGTGGCTGCCGCATCGAATCCCGGTGCGATCGGAGAACTTGCGCTTGGTACGGTTGTTCAGCGTGTCGACGGCAGGATCGCCGGTCAACGGCTGGCTGAAGACTTTGTTGTGGGTCGGCACATACCCTTGCTGGGTACAGGCAATCGCAAACACCAGGCCTTCATGCCGGGCGAGCAAAGGCTCCTGGATGGCCGGCAGGACCTGGTCGGTATAACGGTCGAAGCGGGTCTGGAACTTGGCGGGATGGGTATTGGGAATGGCCTGGTAGTTACGATCGAACAGATCCTCCAGGCTGACACGCCCTTGATCGATATCCGCCTCGAATTGCGCGGCGATCTGGCTCGCGCCTTCACGCGCCAGGTCGTAGACCCGCTGGTGATAATCGTCGAGCCCCACCTCCGCCAGGCGCTCGCTGATGGTTTCGGCCTGGCCTTCCATCTGCACGGCCGCTTCGGCCAGGCGCTGGGTCTGCTGGTCGCTGATGGACAGGTCACTGCGCATCTGCTCGATGGCGTGGAACAGGCTGTCGAGTTGTTCGCGGTTGGTGTCGGTGCCCTGGGCGATGGCGCTGACCTGGGTTTCGACACCGGCGGCGAGCCGGGCAATGTTCTCCAGGTGCTGGCCGGTGTGCTCGACCTGCTGCACACCGCTGTCCAGATCGGCGGCCAGTTGGCGGATCTGCTCGACCACCTGGGCAGTGCGCTGCTGGATATCCGCCACCATGACGCCGACCTCGCCAGTCGCCGCCGCCGTGCGGCCCGCCAGGCCACGGACTTCGTCGGCAACCACGGCGAAGCCCCGACCATGCTCCCCGGCCCGAGCCGCCTCGATGGCCGCATTCAGCGCCAGCAGGTTGGTCTGGCTGGCAATCGACTGAATCACCAGGCTGACCCGCTGGATCTCGTCGCTGCGCACGCTCAAGGCCTCGATCAGCTCGCGGCTGTCGTTGGCCCGTTGGCTGAGTTGGTGCATGCGACTGATGGACTCCACCAGTTCGCTGCGCCCGGCAACGCTGCTGCGATGGGCTTCGCTGGCAGCGCCCAGGGCCTGCTGGCTGAGTTGGGAAGTGGCCTGTTCGGTGGCAATCATCGATTCGGCACTGCTGACGATCTGCGCCGCCGCATCGAGCTGCGACTGGACCTTGCCGGCCAGCTGCCTGACCGAATAGGCGACGCCGGCGGCCGACAACGCGTTATGACTGGTGGTGTAGGACAGGTCACGGGTCAGCTCGGCCAATGAGCCGGTATTCAACGAAGGCTGGGGCGCGATGACCAGGCGCGAGCGCAAGCGCGGCAACCAGACAATCAGCATCGCCAGGGGCAGGCCCAGGTACAACGACCAACCTCCCAGCACCATGCCGCACAGCAGCAAGGTCAGGGCAAGGCTCTGCAAGGTCGGCGTCAGCCAGCGCGCCGTGCTTTTCGTAGCCGATACCGAGGCAGGCACCGCCGCCAGAGATCCGTCTGTCGCCATGTTCGTCACCACACTTCTCGTTGTTATGCCCGCATTAAACGCCACTACGGAGCCATTATCCATGGTCCATTAGTCGCGTTCTTGCAGCAGATCAATGCAGGTGTGTGATTTTCGAGGAACGCTACATGGCCTGGCGGGAGCAAGCGCCCTCGCCCCAAGGTCTGTGCAGCCTTCGGTAGCTCGAATGGCAGGTAGTGGATCAGGCCTGACGCTGGTGCTTGTCGATCTGCTCGTGACGTTCCTGGGCTTCGATGCAGTACTTGGTGGTCGGGCTGATCAGCAGACGCTTGAGGCCGATCGGCTCGCCGCTGTCGTCGCACCAGCCGAAGCTTTCGTCGTTGATGCGATCCAAAGCCTGCTCCAGCTGGGGCAGCATGCGCTGGTCACGATCGATGGCGTTGACCAGCCAGGTGCGCTCTTCTTCTACGGAAGCAGCGTCGGCCGGGTCAGCCGGGGAATCCAGGCTTTCAATGGCGATTCGGTTCTGTTCGATGCGCTCGTGGGTTTCGACTTTCATGTTCTGCAACAGCTTGGTGAAGAAAGCCAGTTGCTCGGCGTTCATGTAGTCATCCGCCGGCATGGCCAGCAACTTTTCCTTTGTCATTGATATCTCTATAAAAAAACGTGCATTAAGGCGAATTATGGAGCGTCCCGCAGCGCAGCTGCCACGCTCGTCAGGAAGGCGCCGTCTATTCCAAGCGCCACCCGGCACTCAATTTACGAGGGGCGGCAGTCTAAGGCCGAGTCGAGGCCTCAGCAACCGAAAACATGGGAAAATGTCCGACAACCCCTTCAAATGTTCTCTGACAGGCTTTTAGCGATCATCGGAGTGCGTTTATAACAAGAAATTCGCTGTAATGGCTGTATTAAGAAGACAAATGGCAACGCCACGCGGGTCAGGCGTGGCGCTTTGTCGCAACTGGGCGGTCGTTAACGCTTGAGTTTGCGCTTGTTGCGATATTGGTCGATGACCACCGCTACCACAATGATCAGCCCCTTGATGATGTCCTGGATATAGGCATCGACACCCACGAATGTAAAGCCGCTGGCCATGACGCCGAGGATCAGCGCGCCGATCACCGTCCCGGTGATGCGCCCCACTCCACCGGCCAGGCTGGTACCGCCGATCACGGCCGCGGCGATCGCATCCAGCTCATAGGACATGCCCATGCCGGCCTGCCCGGTCGCGGCCCGCGCCGAAGCCACCACCCCGGCGAGACCGGCCAATAGCCCGGCGATGCTGTAGACGATGACCAGGTGCCGCTTGACGTTGATCCCCGAGGTACGCGCCGCCTGCATGTTGCCGCCGATGGCGTAAGTATATTTGCCGTACTTGGTGTAGCGCAGGGCAATATGGAAAATCACCGCCACCACCAGGAAGATGATCACCGGCATGGCGCCATGACCGATGGCAGTGTAGGAATCCGACAACATGCTCACCGGCTGGCCTTCGGTGTAGTAACGCGCCAGGCCGCGGGCCGATACCATCATGCCGAGCGTGGCAATAAAGGGCGGGATGCCAGTGATGGCGATAATGCTGCCGTTGATCGCCCCGGCCAGCAGCCCCACGCCCAACCCTGCCACCACCGGTATCCATGCCGGTAGATCGGTGAGGGACGGAAACACGGCACGGGCAAAATCCGAGGTCTGGGCCAGGCTGGCGGCGATCATGGCCGACAACGCCAGCACGGAACCGGACGACAGGTCGATGCCGGTGGTGATGATGACCTGGGTCACTCCGATGGCCAGCAGGCCGATGATCGACACTTGCAGGATCATCAGTACCAGGCGCTGGGAGTTCATCAGGAAACTCTGGTCGCGCATGATCCAGCCGAACAATTCGAACACCAGGCCAATGCCAATCAGCACCAGGAAGATACTCAGCTCTGTCGGTAACCGCCGGCGCGTCCTGGCCGGTGCGGCCGCGGGTTTGTTTTCCAGTATCGCGTTCATTGCCATCCACCTTTTTTGTTCGTTGGCGAGGGGATGTTCCCTGCCGGGCGGTGTAGTACGTCCCGGACGGGGCCGCTTCGCGGCCCGGCGGGAGCAAGCTCCCTCGCCACCATGTTGCTCGACGTTATTGATGTGTGCGGGTGTCAGGCCAGGCCGGAGGCCAATTGCATGACCCGCTCCTGGGTCGCTTCGCTGCGGTCGAGGGTGCCCATCAGGTCGCCTTCGTGCATCACCAGGACCCGGTCGCTCATGCCCAACACTTCCGGCAGCTCGGAGGAAATCATGATGACTGCCATACCCTCACTGGCGAGGTAGGCAATGAGCCGATAGATCTCGGCCTTGGCGCCAACATCGATGCCACGGGTCGGCTCGTCGAGAATCAGGATCCGCGGATTGGTCATCAGCCAGCGGGCCAGCAGCGCCTTCTGTTGATTGCCGCCGGACAGGGTGTCGATGCACTGCTCCAGGGACGGGGTCTTGACCCGCAGCTTCTTGCACATGTCTTCACACAAGGCGCGCAAGGCTTTCTGCTGGATGAATCCGTTGCCGACATAATGGGGCAACACGGCCATCTCCATGTTTTCCAGCACCGACAGGCACGGGAACAGCCCACTGAGCTTGCGATCCTCGGTCAGCAAGGCGAAGCCCTTCTCGATGGCCATGTGTGGGTCGCTGATGCGCACCGGTTGGCCGTCCAGCAGAATCTCGCCACCGGTACTGGGCGTGACGCCGAAGATCGCTTCAGCCACGTTGGTCCGTCCCGAGCCCATCAGCCCGGCGATGCCGAGGATCTCCCCGGCGTGCAGGTCGAAGGAAACCTCCTTGAAGACGCCGTCCAGGCTCAGGTCGCGTACCGACAACACCAACTCGCCAATGGGTTTTTCCCGTTCCGGGAACAGCTGGCTCAATTCCCGTCCGACCATCATCGAGATCAGACTGTCGCCGTCCATGCTGTCGGCCCGTTGCAAGCCGATGTAGCGGCCATCGCGAAACACCGCCACTTCATCGGCGATGGCAAACACTTCATTCATTTTATGGGTGATGTAGATGATGCCCTTACCCTGAGCCTTGAGGTCGGCAATGATCGAGAACAGGTGGGCGACTTCCGTTTCAGTGATGGCTGAGGTTGGTTCGTCCATGATCAGAATGTCGGAGTCATAGGACACCGCCTTGGCGATCTCCACCATCTGTCGCTCGGCAATACTCAGGTTGCCCACCTGCTCCTCGGGGTCGAGGTTGATCCGCAAGCGCTCCAGCAGCCTGGCGGTGCAACGGTGCATCGCCCCATGGTCGACCATGTGCAGGCCATTGAGCTGCTCGCGGCCGATCCAGATGTTTTCGGCGATGCTCATGTGGGGCATCAGATTCAGTTCCTGATGGATCATCGCGATGCCGGACTGCAACGCCGCCAGGGGCGTGTCGAATGTGACCGGCTTGCCCCGCAGGCGCAGTTCACCGGCGTCGGGCGGGTAGATGCCGGCAATGATTTTCATCAAGGTGGATTTGCCTGCGCCGTTTTCCCCCATCAGCGCCAGCACCGAACCGGGGCGTACCCGCAGCTCTACATCAGACAGGGCCACCACGCCGGGAAAACCTTTGCTGACGTTGACGACTTCCAGTAGATAGGGCTCGTCAGGTAGTGCGTCCGGCTGGGGAATCATCGCCGGGGCGCTCGATGCAATCGCTGAAGCGAACATGATCAGGTACTCCCTCGGCAAGGTCGGCGCGGCGACCCTGCCTGCTGGTTATGGGGTGGGACGTCACTTGAACTGATTGACGTTTTCCGGGGTGATCAGGCGATACGGCACCCAGACGGCTTGCTCGACCGGCTGTTTCTTGACCATTTTCACCGCCGTATCGATCGAGCCATCGGCCTGGCCCTTGGCGTCCTGAAACACCGAAACCGTCATATCGCCCTTCTTGATCGCTTCCAAGCCGTCCGGTGTACCATCGACACCGGCAATCAGTACTTGGCCCTTCCCTTTGTTCACATTCTTCAGGGCCATGGCAGCCCCAATGGCCATCTCGTCGTTGTTGGCCACCACGGCCTGGAAGTCGGTGCCCTGGGTCAGCCAGTCGCCGACCACATTCATACCCTTGTCCCTCAGCCAAGTGGCAGTCTGCCGCTCCTTGATCTTGATGTTCGGGTATTTCTTCAACACGTCCTCGACGCCCAGGGTACGGTTGGTGGTGGAGTTGTTGGCCAGGTCGCCCAGCAGGATCACGATGTCGCCCTTGCCGCCCATTTTGTCGGCCAGATACTGCATCTGCATGCGCCCCGCTTCCAGGTCATCGGAGGCCACGGTGACCACGCCTGCCGGCAGTTTCAGTTCATCAGGACGGCGGTTGACGTAGACCAGCGGAATCCCGGCGGCCACGGCGGCCTTGGTGATACGCGCGGTGGCAGCGGTGTCGACGGGGTTGACGATGATCGCATCGACCTTCTGGCTGATGAAACTTTCCACCTGACTCAATTGCTTGACCACATCACTGCGTGCGTCTTCGAACTGCAGGGTGACGCCGTCCGGCATGGACTTGGCTTTCTTGTCCATGGACTCACGCAGGTAAGTCAGCCAGGTGTCGTCGAACTGCGACATGCTGACCCCAATCTTCAGGTCCGCCAGGGCAGCGCCGCTGGTGAGCATCAACGACAGGGCCAACGAGGCGATACGGGTCTTGGTCTTCATGAACGGTCTTTCTCCACATTCTTGTTGGTTTTATGGATAAGGCGTGTCGGAACTCAGGAACGGGGCAAACGCACGATGGGCGCGCCGGGCATGCAACACACCACGGCACCGCTGCGCTGGATGCACAGGGATTCGAACAGGGGAAGGACTGCGGACAAGCGCAGCAGGTGTGGCAGGTGAAACGCAGAGCGGCTGAAGGTTTTCATCGACGGTACCTGGCTGTGTTTCTTGTTTTTGTTGAGTTCGCTGCTTGTTTAAAAAACCGTTGCACGAGCGGGAACTGGATGTCGGTAACCTGGAAAAGACTTTATTGGAAAATATTTTCCACATCAACAGATTTTAGAATTTTATTCGTTTTTTGTTCCATGGCCGATGGGCGTGGCCAACACCACGACTTCATGGCGTTCCGCGCTCTGCCGGGCAACGTCCAGCAAACGGGTAGTCGCCAGTGCATCACGGGGCAGGACTGGCAGCGGGCCAGCTCCCTGCAAAGCGGTTTGCAGGCGCTGATAGAATTCGATCCAACAACCGCGCTCCGATGTCACCCGCTCGCGCTCGGTGCCGTGCTCGAACCAGCCCCAGCGTCGATGTTCTTCGGTTCCCCAGCGTTCGCCCTCGGTCGCCGGACTCAACCCGGCCAAGGCCTGGGCCTCCTGCCCGTCCAATCCCTCGACGGTGTAGCAGCCCTGGGAACCACTGACCCGGAACCGTGGGCGCGGCGCGTTCTGCAGGCAATTGCCACTCAAGTGCGACACCACGCCGTTGACATGGCTCAGGGACATGAAGAAGCCATTGTCGAAAACCTGGCCTGGCTGTCGGTAGTCCAGCTCGGCGTACACCCGCACCACCGGCCCGAACAGCTGCAACGCCTGATCCACCAGATGACTGCCCAGGTCACGCAGGAATCCGCCACCGCTGCTTTTGCCGACGGACGTCGGTGAATAACGCTCGACGCTGGATTCGAACCGCAGGACCTGTCCCAGGACACCGGACGCCAACAATTTGCGCACGGTCAGAAAGTCCGAGTCCCAGCGCCGGTTCTGGTACACGCAGAGCGGCACGTTGTGTCGTTCGGCTGCCAGCACCATCGCCTCGGCCTGCTTGGCATCAGCGGCAAAGGGTTTATCGCTGACCACCGCCACGCCCCGCTCGATGGCCTCCATCACCAGCGCCGGACGACCGTCCAGAGGCGTGGAAACCACCACCGCGTCGATGCCAGCCGCCACCAATTGCTCCAGTGTGTCGAAAGCCTGGACATCGGGGTGTTCGGTCGCCAGTTGCTGGCGACGCTCGGCGGACCGGGTCACCACACCGACGAACGTCGCCCCGGGCAAACTGCTGATCAGCGGCGCATGAAAGAAGCGTCCACCCTTGCCGTAGCCCACCAGTCCGATTCGCATGGCAACTCCTTATTAAATCACTGAATCAACGCCCCCCCTGTGGGAGCGGGCTTGCTCGCGAAGGCGGTGGATCAATCGGCATCAATGTTGAATGTCAGGCCGCTTTCGCGAGCAAGCCCGCTCCCACAGAGATTGGGGTCAGCCGTAGAACCGCGGGCGCTCAGGCAGTTCCACCTTGACGATCTGCCCACTGCCCTGCGCCTCGATACAGGCATCCGCCGCTACCGCCGCGGCGAAGCCATCCCACGCCGAAGGGCCGTCCACCTGGCCGGCGCGAACGCCGTCGATAAAGGCCTGCAACTCGACGTCATAAGCGGCGATGAAGCGATCCTTCCAGTCCATCAGGATGGCATTGGACAGCTTGGCGCCGCTGCGCAGCTGCACCTGAGACGGTTCCGGCAACTTGGCGATGCCGGTCTCTCCCACCACTTCGCACTGAATGTCATAGCCGTACTGGCAATTGACGAACACTTCCACGTCGATGCGCGTGCCCTTGGCGGTTTCCAGCAGGACGATCTGTGGATCACGCAGGTGGGCCAGGGCCTTGCTGGTCTTGCGCGGAAATACCACTTGCACCGACACGTAGTCGTCGGCCAGCAGCCAGCGCAGCACATCCAACTCATGGATCAGGGTGTCGGTGATCGCCATGTCGGTCTTGTAGTTTTCACCCACGCGGGGGTTGCGGTGGGCGCAATGCAGCATCAGGGGTTCGCCGATCTGGCCGCTGTCGATCACCGCCTTGAGCGCCCGATAGCCTTCATCGTACGGGCGCATGAAACCGACCTGCACCAGTCGCTTGCCATGGGCCACCTCGGCCTCGACGATCCGGCGGCAACCTTCAGCCGTGACAGCCAGGGGCTTTTCACAGAACACCGGTTTTCCGGCGGCGATCGCCGCCAGCACGAATTCCTCATGACTCGGCCCCCAGGAGGTGACGAGGATCGCCTCGACTTCCGGGGCCTTGATCAGCGCGTGCCCATCGGGATAGACCTCGGCGGTCAGTTTCAGGTCGGCCACCACTTTCGCCGCCTGGGCCAGGTTGATGTCGGTCACTGCCACCACCTGGCTGTTGAGCAAGGTCTGGCTGCAACGACGGATATGGTCCTGGCCGATGGCCCCGGTGCCGATGACGCCCAGTTTCAAAGACATTTGGAACTCCTTGTTGTGTGATCAGTACTGACGGGCCTGGGCCAGTCGTTCATTGAGGGCCTTGGCGACGACATTGGTCCGGGCGCTGGTGGAGACTTGCGCCACACCGACCCGCCACCAGGACAGGTAGCCGTGAATCATGGTCTTGGGCAGGACCTTGATGTCGATCAGAGTCGAGACCGTTTGCCGCCGTGCGTCGGCCAGGGCCGCGTGCAGTTCGTCGAGGGTCTTCACCTTGTAGGTCTTGCAGCCGTAGGCCGCCGCACTCATGGCGAAATCCACCGGCACGAAACCGCCGTCGAGCTTGCCGGTGTCCGGGTTGCGGAAACGGAACTCGGTGCCGAAGCTGTCCATCCCGTTCCCCATCTGTAAATTGTTGATGCAACCGAAGGCCATGTTGTCCAGCAACACCACATTGATCTTGCGCCGCTCCTGGATCGAGGTCGCCAGCTCCGAATGCAGCATCATGTAGGAGCCGTCACCCACCAGGGCATACACCTCTTTATCAGGCTCGGCGAGCTTCACCCCCAGTGCCGCATTCACTTCGTATCCCATGCAGGAATAGCCGTATTCGAGGTGGTAGGTGTTCACGCCCTTGCAACGCCAACTGCGCTGCAAGTCACCGGGCAGGCTGCCGGCGGCGGCGACGATGATCGCATCATCCGCCAGGGTTTCGTTGAGGGTGCCCAATACCCGGCTCTGGGTCAGGCAGGAGCCGGTGAGCTCGATGAATTCGCGAAACACCGCCGGGTCCATGCCGTCGTTGATTTCCGGGATGAAATCCTCGGCCTGGTAATCGGCCTGGTAGACCCGGTCCACCTCGGCCTCCAGTTGCCCCTTGGCGGCGGCGATCCGCCCGCCCCATCCGGCACGGTAATCCCCCATGGCGGCGGACAGCGCTTCCAGCCCCACACGAGCATCGGCCAACAACTGCACGCCGTCGAGTTTCAGCGCATCGCATGGGCTGATATTGAGGTTGAGGAACTGCACATCCGGATGCTGGAACAGCCATTTGGAGCCGGTGGTGAAATCGCTATAGCGAGTACCGATGCCGATGATCAGGTCCGCTTCCTTGGCCAGCAGGTTCGCCGCCAGGCAACCGGTTTCGCCGACACCACCGACGTTCAGCGGATGGCTGGACACCACCGCGCTCTTGCCGGCCTGGGTCTCGGCAAAGGGAATATCGAAGCGTTCGGCAAAGGCCTGCAATGCGGCGTTGGCGCCGGCGTACTTCACCCCGCCGCCACAGATGATCAATGGCCGGCCCTTGCCCTTGAGCAGGGCCAGGGCATCGTCGAGCATCGCCGCAGTGGCCGGACGGCGGTCGATGCGATGCACGCGCCTGGCCAGGAAATAGTCCGGGTAGTCATAGGCTTCGCCTTGCACATCCTGGGGCAACGCCAGGGTGACCGCGCCGGTTTCGGCCGGATCGGTGAGCACACGCATGGCCTGGATCGCAGCGCTCATCAATTGCTCGGGACGGTTGATCCGGTCCCAGTATTTGCTCACCGCTTTGAACGCATCGTTGGTGCTGATGCTCAGGTCGTGGAACTGCTCGATCTGTTGCAGCACCGGGTCCGGTTGACGACTGGCGTAGACATCGCCGGGCAACAGCAGCAGAGGAATGCGATTGGCCGTCGCGGTGGCCGCCGCAGTCACCATGTTCGCCGCACCAGGGCCGACCGATGAGGTACAGGCGTAGATCTTCCGGCGCAGGTGCTGCTTGGCGAAACCGATGGCGGCGTGGGCCATGCCCTGTTCGTTGCGGCCCTGATGGACCACCAGGTCGCCGCTGTCCTGCTCCAGCGCCTGGCCCAGGCCCAGCACGTTGCCGTGGCCGAAAATGGTAAAGACCCCGGCAACGAACTTGCTCTGGACACCGTCGACCTCGACGTACTGGTTATCGAGGAATTTCACCAGGGCCTGGGCCATGGTCAGTCGTGTTGTGGACATGCTTGCACCTTTTCAAACGCAACTCGGTTCAAGTGTGGGAGCGGGCTTGCTCGCGAAGGCGGTATGTCAGGCAACACCCATGTTGGATGTACGGCCGCCTTCGCGAGCAAGCCCGCTCCCACAACGGGATCTTCATCAGGTCGATGCCGGTATCAGACCTGTGAATCCTGCAAATGGCTCATGCTCGCGCCCAACGCCTGGCGGATGTCGGCCAGTTCATGAACGCTCTCGGCGAACGGTTCGAAGGACAAGTAACCTTCATAGCCACCGGCCCGCAGCGCTTCGATCTGTGCGGCGTTGCCGAGGATGTCGGCCTTGCCCACCAACACCCGGTGGCCGTCGCGGATCGTCGCCAACGGCGCCTGGGCATCTTCCACGCCGGAGATGTGCACCAGCCCGGTGAGTTCGGGGAAGAACACCTGCTCACCCGCCAGATGGTGATGAAAGGTATCGTGCACCAGGCGGAACACATCCAGCCCGCCGATGGCCTTGATCGCTTCTACCGCCGTCTCCTTGCGGCGCAACGAGCACTCCTCGAACCCCAGGGGCTCGATGAAGCCGTAGATGCCAAAGGCCCTCAGGATCGGCGCCAGTTCGCTGAGCGCCGTACGCAGCCCCGCCGCGCGCTCGGCCTCGCTGCGTGGGTCGGCACGCTCGTTGAGCGGGCACATGACCAGGCCCTCGGCGCCACATTCGCGGGCATAGTCGGCCAACCTCAAGGCCTGGGCGCGGCGCTCTTCGTTCCACACGTCGAAGGGATAGAGGGCGTTGATCGACAACACCTTGATGCCCCTCTCTTCGCACAACTCGCGCACGCTGGCCGGCGCCATGCCGTTCTCGATCTCGACGCCTTTGAGATCGTTGCGGATCTCGATGGCATCGGTCTTCAAGGCCAGGGCCAGATCGATGAATTCGGGCAACGACAGGCGCGGGGCAACCATTCGGTTCAAGGCAAAACGCAGGGGTTTATTCATCTTGTTATCCCTCCAGTGTCCATACGAAACGGCGTGGGTGAGCGGGCAGCAAACGGTGTTCAGAGATCCAGCAACCAACTGTGCTGCGGGTCGTTATGGAACTGCCAGACCCGCTTCGGGCCGGCCATGACGTTCAAGTAGTACGACTCGTACCCGTAAGGCACGCTGACCGGGTGGTAGCCCTTGGGCACCACCACCAGGTCGCCGTTTTCCACGGCCATGGCCTGGTCGATGCTGCGGTCGTCGGTGTAGACCCGCTGGAATACGAAGCCCTGGGACGGATTGATCTGGTGATAGTAGGTTTCTTCCAGGAAACTCTGGTGCGGCAGGTCGTCGGTGTCGTGCTTGTGGGGTGGATAGCTCGACGAATGCCCCGACGGCGTGCGCACTTCCACCACCAGTAGCGAGTGGGCCGGTTCGCTGTCCGGCAGGATGTCGCAGATATACCGGGTATTCGCGCCCTTGCCACGCACGCTGCGCTTCATGCTGTCGGGGCGGATCAGCCGTGGGCCGTAATCGTTCTGGCTGGAACCCGGCGCGGCACAGACGGCGACCTGAACGTCGCTCAAGGCGATCACCTGGGCCTGGCTGCCGGGCGGCAGGTAGGCGGCGTAGGGCGATTTATCCTCGAACACCGACTGGCGATCGCCAAGGTTGTCCCAGGCGAAACTGCCCTGCCCCGGCGCTTCGCCCTTGAGACTGATGCGACCACTGAGCAGCACCAGGCACAACTCCTTGTCGCCGGCGGCCACCGGCAGGGTTTCGCCGAGGCTCAGGCGGTAGGCGGCGAACACGACGTACTCCAACTCGCCCTCGGGCAGTTGGACCATGGTCCGGCCAGCGGGCTGGTTCTTGATCAACAGACTCATGAGGAACTCCTTTCCAGCAACAAGGTGCGCAAAGTGTCGTAGCCCTTCTTGGCGTAGGCATAACTCGGCGCCACGGCCGGGTCCTGTTCGGCTTCCACCACCAACCACCCCTGGTAATCGGCGGCCAGCAGGACATCCAGCAACGCGGCGAAATCAATGTCGCCGTCCCCCGGCACGGTGAAGGTGCCGTTGACGATGCAGTCCGGAAAGCTCCAGAGATGGTTGCGCGCCAGTTGCACCACCGGCTTGCGCACATCCTTGAAGTGCACATGACAGACCCGCTCGATGTGCTTGCGCAACACCTGCAGCGGCTCGCCACCGCCCATGTAGCAGTGACCCGAGTCGAACAGCAGACCAACCTCGCTGCCGGTCAGGGCCATCAGCTTGTCGATGTCCGAGGGGGACTCGACATAGGCGCCCATGTGGTGGTGATACGCCAGGCGCACGCCTTGGGACAAGGTGAAGCGGGCCAGTTCGGTGAGCTTGTCGGCATAGGCCTGCCAGGCGTCGTCGGTGTGAAAGCGCGGCCGCTCGATCAGGGGAATGCGCTGGCCTTGGATAGAATCGGCGACTTCGCCATAGACCAGCACCGTGGCGTCGTTTTGCGCCAGCAACTGCACATGGGCGGCAATCGCGTCGATTTCCTCGGCCGCCGAACGTCGGGCCAGGCGGCTGGAGTACCAACCGGACACCAGCGCCAGGTCATAGGGACGCAGCACATCACCGACGCCCTTGGCGTCCCTGGGAAACTTGCCGTTGAGCTCGAACCCCTCGTAGCCGATGGCCTTGCCTTCGCTCAGCGCAGTGCTCAACGGCGTCTCACCGCCCAGGGACGGCAAGTCGTCGTTGCTCCAGGAGATCGGGTTGATGCCAATTCGAATAGCGGGCATGGCTGCACCTTTTATTGTTTTACATAGCAATTGAAAGCTGCGGAGGACCTTGGTGGGAGCGAGCCTGCTCGCGATAGCGGTTTGTCAGGCAACTGATTATTAACGGTTAGTCCGCTATCGCGAGCAGGCTCGCTCCCACACTAGGTTCAGTGTTCGCACTATTCAGCTTCGGGCAGCACGCCATGCCTCGATCAACTCCACAAACGTGCCCTGCACCTGCCCGATCAGCGTTTCATCATCGATTTCCCCCGCCAGCCAGGCCCGGCTCGGCTCTTGGAAAATCGTGCGGCCCACGGCAAATCCCCGGCAGGTCGTGCTCTGGCTGGCCTGGCGAAACCCCTCGGCCAAAGCGGCAGCCGGGGCGTTGAGCCCCAGAAGCACGACCCCACGACAGTACGGGTCGCGCTGCTGGATCAGCTCGTCGAGCTGTTTCCACTCCTGCGCTGTCTGGGCTTCGATCTTCCACCACGCCGGGTAGATGCCCAGGTTGTAGAGGCGTTTGAGCGCGCGGTACAGCACATCAGGATGGGGCGACGGATGATCCTTCGGCGGAATGACCTCCAGCAGCAATTCATGGCCGCTGACCTGTGAGGCCTTGTAGAGTCCCATCAGTTGGGCCTCCTGCTCCAGGCGCAGCAGCGGTTCGTCGTCGGGGTGGAACTGCACCAGGCACTTGATGATTTGTTCGCTGGGCCAGGCGATCAGGTTGCTGCCGATGGAACGCCCGTGTTCGAACGCCAGCGGACGCGAGCCTTGCACCTCCACCGGGCGGGCAACCCACCAGCCGCGCCCGGTGGCGGCGTTCAACGAGTCCTGGCCGAAGCGTTGATCGGCCAGCAAGCCGACATCGGCCTCGACGCCCTGGCGCTGCAGGTCGGCTTCGACCCGTTCCACCGCCTGGATGAACAGTTGCTTGAGGGCAGCAATGCTACTCAAGTCTCGATCACTCTTTTGCGCCAGTTCCACCAGTTGCCACCGATGGTCGAAGGCAAAGATGAACAGTTGCTTCCAGGCCTTGCGCGGCACGCTGACCTGATGCAACCGCTGCAACGCGAGGTCCTGGTCCGGCCGGGTGATCGGCACCGGGCTGTCGAACAAGTAGTCGAGTTCAGCCCGGGTCGGCATCGCCGGCGCACAGCCGTGACGCGACACCACCAGGCCACCGCAGGCATTGGCGAGCTGGCAGCAGCGTTCATCGCTGGCGTCCTCCAGCCAGCCGGCGAGGAAGCCCGACATGAAGGCATCGCCGGCACCCAGTACATTCAGTACCTCAACGCGGACACCCGGATAAATGGCACCGTCCTCGAGTCGGGCCGGGATGGCGCCGTGTATCACCGTGCAACCCTGCGGGCCGAGCTTGACCACCAGGGTGGCCGCCGTCAGCGAACGGACAGTACGCAGTGCCGTCAGCAGGTCTTCGCTGCCGCCGGCAATCAGGAATTCTTCTTCGGTGCCGACGATCAGGTCGAAACGCGGCAGGATGCCTTGCACATGCTGGCTGACTTTCTGGTCGGCGACGAAACGGGTTTCCCCGTCGGCCTTGCCCGTCACGCCCCAGAGCACCGGCCGGTAGTCGATGTCCAGTATGCGTTTGACGTTGTGCCTGTCGGCATGATCCAGCGCCTGGAGGCTGGCGTTGTAGACGCCTTCAGCAGAGAAATGAGTGCCGGTGATCAGCAGCGCCTTGCTCGAAGCGATGAAGGCCTCGTCGATGTCTTCGGCGCGCAGCGCCATGTCGGCGCAGTTGTCCCGATAGAACACCAAGGGAAAGGTTTCCCGATCCTTGATGCCCAGCAAGACCAGGGCGGTCAGGCGCTCGGGGTCAACCTTGATGCCGCTGACATCGCAGCCTTCGCGGGCCAGGGATTCCACCAGGAAACGGCCCATGTGGTCGTCCCCTACCCGGCTCAGCATCGCCGACCTGAGCCCAAGTCGCGCGGTACCGAAAGCGATGTTGGCCGATGAGCCGCCCAGGTATTTGGCGAAGCTCGACACATCCTCCAGCCGTGCCCCGACTTGCTGCGCATACAGGTCCACGCCCAGGCGTCCCAGGCAGATCACATCCAATTGACGCCCACTGGCAAAACGAGTCTGGCCCATGCTGGCTCCTGTTATTTTTATCAGCCTGCGTTCGCTGCCGGACCGGCGCCAACGCTCTTGGTGGGTGCAGACTAAAACGAGCGAGGAGCAAAAATCAATAATTTTTCTATAAATTTTTATGTGGAATATATTTTCCAATAAACTGCAAATCAGCTGTGTCAGACACGGTGCGTCGGTTCAGTCATGGATTGCGACGTTACCCGTCATGATTTTCCCTGCGCCTACGCTGTAGACTGCGAGCAGCCAACTTATTGTCGAGGGCCGGTCTTTCAGCGGACGGCTCTATAAGAACAAGCCAGAAGGATTATCTATGACCCGCCCCGATCTGCCGGCGCCATCCGAGCGCGCGTCCGAGGCCGCCCTCGCCAGCCCTCCGATCAATGCCGAGCGTCTGTTGCAACTGATTACCGATGAATATGAAAGCCTGCCGCGCCAGCTCAAGCGCATTGCCAGCTACATGAGCCAGCAAAGCGACCGGATCATGGTCGATCGCATCAGCGACATCGCCCGCGAGTGCGAAGTGCATCCCTCGGCCATCGTGCGCTTCTCCCAACGGTTCGGCTTCAGCGGGTTCAGCGAAATGCAGGCCTTGTTCCGCGAGGCCTATACCCACAAGACCACACCGGTGCAGAACTATCAGCAACGCATTCGCAGCATGATCGCCAACAAGTCGCAGAAAGCCAGCGGCGGCGACCTGGCACGCGAGTGCATCAACGCCACGCTGTCGGGCATCGAACGACTGGGGCTGGAATTGGACGACCAGGCGTTCGACAAGGCCGTCGACCTGGTGGTCAATGCCGACAATATCTATGTGGTGGGCGTGCGACGCTCCTTCGCCGTGGCCGATTACCTGGTCTATAACCTGCAACACACCAACAAACGCATCCATCTGGTGTCCGGCCTGGGGGGCAGTTATCGCGAGCAGATGCGCAGTGTCCGGGCCAATGATCTGGTGATCGCCATCAGCTTCACGCCCTATGGCAAGGAAACCCAGCACTGCCTGCGCATCGCCCAGCATCACCAGGCCAAGACGCTGATCATCACCGACAGCAACCTGTCGCCCCTGGCAAAACGCGCCAACACCATACTGCTGGTGAACGAAGGCAGCTCCTTCGCCTTCCGCTCGCTGAGCGCCACCCTGTGCCTGTGCCAGGCTCTGTTCATTGCCGTGGCCTATCGGCTGGAGCTCAAGGTGGATGAGATTCATGAACAGGTGGGGTTCGAGGATTAACGCTCAACACCATTCCCACAGGGTCCTGAGGTGATCGCAGACTTGGCGTTCACTGCAAATCCCCTGTGGGAGCGGGCTTGCTCGCGAAGGCGGAGTGTCAGCAAAACATCTGTTGACTGACACTCCGCCTTCGCGAGCAAGCCCGCTCCCCCAAAGTCCGCGCGCGGCTGCAACTGTGTGTTCACCCGACAGGGTTCTTCTGTCTCAGGCCAGCTCAACATCCTTCGGCTCAGCAACCCTCGTCGTCACCTCGAAGCGATCCGCCAGGAACGGTGTGATATCCAACGGCAGCGGCTCGTTGTTCACCAGCCTGTCCAGCAGCACCCCGGTGATGGCCGAGGTCAGGATGCCGGTGCGGAAATGTCCGCAAGCATTCAGATACCCTTCCACCCCTCGCATCGGCCCCAGGATCGGCAATTCATCGGGAGAGCCCGGACGCAGGCCGGCCCAGGTTCGCTTGAGATTGATGTCGGCCAGTTGCGGGATGCACCGCATCGCCCCTTGCACCAGCCCCTCGATCTCCGGGTAGGTGGTGGTCACGTCAAAGCCTTTGTCTTCCGTGGTGCTACCAATGAGGATTTCACCATTGTCTTTCTGCGCCACGTAGCAGTCGCTGGTGGTCAGGCAGCCGTTGAGAAGCTTCGGCATGCGCTCGGTCAGCAGGATCTGCCCCTTGACCGGCTTGACCGGAATCCGCACGCCGGTGGCCTGCTCGCTCAGGTCGGCCGCCCAGGCACCGCTGGCATTGATCAGGGTCCGGCAGTTGAAGGTGCCGGCCTCGGCGGTGTCTACTCCCGTCACCCGCGCCCCGCTGCGTAGCACCTCGGTAACGTGGGTGTTGAAATACAGGTCGACACCATTCTGCCGGGCACCTTCGGTGTAGGCGTCGGCCAGTCGGAACGGGCTGACCTGGTGATCGCACAGGAACTCCAATGCACCCCGAGCCTCGTGGCTGACGCTGGGCTCGGCCTCGCGCAGGGCGGTCTGGTCAAGCCAGCGCACCTGATCGGCCAGGTGAGGAATGCAGGCGACGATGTGCTCGGCATACAAGCGATCCTCGTCGTCGTAGATCACGAACTTGAGCCCGGTTTCCTCGAATTTGATATCCATGCCATGGTTGTCCAGCAACTCCCGGTGCAATTGGGGGTACATCGCGTTGGACTGCAAGGCAAAGTCGAAGAACGACTGGGGCAGGATATGCGGCGTGCTGGCATCTACTGCCACGGCGGCGCCCTGGGTCTGGCGCTTGCGGTTGGCCGACATCATGCGAAAGAAGATCACCCCACAGCCCAACCCCACCGACTCGCCGATGGCCCACAGGCCGCCGGCCGAAGCGCGGGTCGCGTTGCCGGGGCGCTTGGCGTCGATCAGGGCGACTCTCAAGTGCTTGCGCTTGGACAATTGGTAGGCACAGGAAGCGCCGATCACACCGCCACCGGCGATGACCACATCGTAATCCCTGATCTCTGGATGCTTAATCATGGCGGGCGGCCTCCATGCCAACATTGCGGAACGCTGAAAACGGTATCGGATCGATCGGAAAGCGTGGCCGTAGCCAGCCGACGTCGGCGCGCCCAGTGGCCTCGCGCAGGCGGTCGCTGCAATACCCGACGCACATCCGCCCCTGGCAATCGCCCATGCTCACCCGGGTGCGCATCTTCAGGCTGGCGATGTCCTGCACGCCCTGTTCAATGGCCCGGTCGATGTCCGCGCGGGTGGCGTGCTCACAGCGGCAGATCACCGTATCGGCCGTCGGCAGCGCGGTTAGTCCGGCTCCGCGCCGGGTGTAGCGGTCCACGGCTGCACGGAAGCGGAGGATCCGGTCCAACTTCGCCTGATATTGCCCCCGGCGTTCGAGGGCGGCATGGGAGTCCAGCACATTGCATTGCATCAGCACCGACAGCGCAGCGATGCGCCCGCTCAGCATGGCCGCTTCACCGCCGCGAATCCCGCCCATGTCACCGGCCAGGTGGATGTGCGCCTCGCTGCTTTGCTGCCAGGCATCAGACACTGCACGCAGATAGCCATCGTCGCTGAAACCATGCTCCAGGCCCATCTGCTGGCTCAACTGGGTGCGCGGTATGAAACCGTAGCCGACCGCCAACGTCTGGGCCGGCACCTGTTCGGCACGTTCGAGGTCGGGTTTCCAGTCGCTGGAATATGGTGCAACGGTGACCATGTCCAATTCGCCCTCGCCATGGGCCTGCACCACGCCCCAGCCATAACGCACGGGTATGCGATGACGCTTGAGGTAGGCCAGCATGCTCAGGCCATCGAGGAAAAGCTGCGGCTTGTTCAGCAACGCCAGGCTTTGCTTGGCAATCGTGCCGAATGCGCAGGCTTCATAGACACCGGCCACGGCCACGCCCGCGGCATGCAACTGACACGCCACCAGCGGCAGCAACGGACCGGTACCGGCAATCACCACCGGGCTCGGTGGCCTGACCACCCCGCTCTTGATCTGCAGTTGCAGGCCTCCCAGCAGCATCACCCCGGGCAGCGTCCAGCCGGGGAAAGGCACGCTGCGCTCATGACAACCGGCCGCCAGGACCAGGTGGGAATAGGCGACCTCGCAGACACGCTCCTCGGCATCCAGCAGCATCAGCGCCCGCAGCCCCTCGGCCCCGACGACGCGGTGGTTGAACCGGACGTCGATCAGCCCGGCGTGTCGGTCGAACTCGCCGTGGAGTTTTTCCAGGGCTTCGCTGTAGCGCGGTCCCAGGTAGTCGAGGCTGATGCCATCACGCAACGGCCCGCGATACACCACGCCACCCAGACGCGGCGCCTCTTCAAGCAACGTGCAGCGCAGCCCATGGGCCGCCAGCTCGATGGCGGCTGCCATACCGGCCGGCCCACCGCCGACGATCACCGGAGCGAGGTTCATGGCGCCTCCGTTTCGACGATGCGGTTGGTCCGGGTTTCGATCTGCATACCGGGGCGTACCTGGGTCTGACAGGCGCGGCGCTTGTAACGACCGTCGATCCTGACCAGGCAGCATTGGCACACGCCCATGCCGCAGTAGGCGCCGCTGATCTGGCCATGATCGTTGCGGGCGACCTGGCGCTGCCCCTGGGACTGGATAACGGTCAGGACGGTTTCGCCCCGGGCGGCATTGACGATCCGCCCGTCCAGGTGCACCGTCATGTCGGGCCGGGTCAAGGGTTGGATATCGAATTTTTGGCGTAGAAGGTCTTGAGGCTGCATGATGCGGCTCTTCCTTGATGTGAATGCTTTATCGAAGACCGGTGAGGTCTCGGCTCCTTGCAGCACACCATCACCGGTTAGCGTCGGTACCCGACGGCGACAGCGCGCCAAGGCAGGGCAACGGACGCAACATAATGGTGCGCACTCGATTCATGTTAGGGATTATTTGTGACCAAGTGTTGATCCAGGCCAGTGAAACCACTTGCCCGTCCATGAACTTTTTTTCAGAAAGCCGACAGGATTTCTTTGGCAGAATGCTGCGCAATGGCATCAATTTCTCAACCCGGTACCGCCCATGAACCGCATCCTGACCATCGAAGACGACGCCGTGACCGCCCGTGAGATCGTCGCCGAACTGACCCGTAACGGCCTGAACGTCGACTGGGTCGATAACGGCCGCGAAGGCCTGGAACGAGCAGTGAGCGGCGACTACGACCTGATTACCCTCGACCGCATGCTGCCCGAGCTCGACGGCCTGGTGATCGTCACTACCCTGCGCACCATGGGCGTGGCGACGCCGATCCTGATGATCAGCGCCCTTTCCGATGTGGATGAGCGCGTACGCGGCCTGCGGGCCGGCGGTGACGATTACCTGACCAAACCGTTCGCCACCGATGAAATGGCCGCCCGGGTCGAGGTGCTGCTGCGGCGCAATAATGGCGCCCGGGAACCGGAAACCATCCTGCGGGTGGCCGATCTGGAACTGGATCTGATCAGCCGTGAGGCCAGTCGCAACGGGCAACTGCTCAGCCTGCTGCCCACCGAATACAAATTGCTGGAATTCCTGATGCGCAACAGCGGGCAGATTCTTTCGCGCATGATGATTTTCGAGGAAGTCTGGGGCTATCACTTCGACCCCGGCACCAACCTGATCGACGTCCATATCGGTCGCCTGCGCAAGAAAATCGATCCGCCAGGCCTGGAACCGCTGATTCGCACCGTGCGGGGTTCGGGCTATGTCATTGCTGAACCCCGCTAAGGGCTGGCGCTCTTCCAGCAGCCGCCTGCTGGCGCTGTACAGTGCGCTGTTCGTGCTCTGGAGCGCGATTTTGATGGGGGTCATGTACTACGAGGTGTTCGGCTACCTCGACAGCCTGGCCAAACACTCCCTGATGCAGCGCCAGCACCTGTTCGCCCGCATCCACGGCGATCAACTGGAAGATGCGCTCATGGCCAGCCTGACCCTGGACGATCGCGGCGTCGACGCCTATGGCCTGTTCGATCCACAGTTGCGCCACCTGAGCGGGCCGATCCAGCGGATTCCCGCCGACCTGCCGCTGGACGGCAAAATCCACATATTGAGCGATTGTGTCGACTACGACGATCCGGGCGTGCCCTCCGACAGTTGCGACGCCGTGGCGAACCGGACCCAGGACGGACGCTGGCTGGTGCTGGCGCGGGACAACGGCTCGCTCTTCGCAGTGACCCGTATCATTCTCCACGCGCTGTTATGGGGTGTATCGCTGACCATCCTGCCGGGGATTGCCGGCTGGCATCTCTTGCGCCGCCGACCGTTGCAACGCATCCGCAAACTGCAGGCCAGTGCCGAGGCCATCGTCGCCGGCGACCTGACCCATCGCCTGCCGCTGTCGAGCCGGCGGGATGAACTGGACATGCTGGCGGCGATCGTCAATGCCATGCTCGATCGCATCGAACGCCTGATGAACGAGGTCAAGGGCGTGTGCGACAACATTGCCCATGACCTGCGCACACCGCTGACGCGCCTGCGCGCCCAGCTCTATCGTATCCAGCAGCAAGCCGCGGATGGATCCCCCGAAGCCTTGCAGATGGATCAGGTGCTTGCCGAGACCGATACGCTGATGGCGCGGTTCCGAGGCTTGCTGCGGATCTCCGAGCTGGAAGACCAGCAGCGTCGCTCGGGCTTCGTGCGCGTCGACCCGCTGCAGTTGCTACAGGAACTGCATGATTTCTATCTGCCCCTGGCCGAGGAAGGCGAACTGATCTTCAGCCTCGAAGTGCCCGAGACCCTGCCTTTGCTCAACGGCGACCGGGCCCTGCTGTTCGAAGCGGTGTCGAACCTGCTGAGCAACTCCATCAAGTTCACCCCGGCGGGAGGCAAGGTGGCCCTGCGCGGTATCGATCAGGGCGACAGCACCCGCATCGAGGTGCTCGACTCCGGCCCAGGCATTCCGGAACCGGAGCGCAAGGCCGTGTTCCGCCGCTTCTATCGAGCCGAGGGCAGCAGCCACCATGGCGGGTTTGGCCTGGGCCTGTCGATCGTCGCAGCGATTGTCAACTTGCACGGGTTCACACTGGAGGTAGGCAGCAGCGAATACGGCGGTGCGCGGTTGGCACTCGATTGCCGGGCGACGCTGCTGTAAGAATTACCTGTGGCGAGGGAGCTTGCTCCCTCGCCACAAAAATGGACTAGCCACAACTGGATCAGCCAGCGGGATCGGTGCGATGCCCAGGGGTTTTCTGCAGCTCATACCGCAATTCATCGATCAGCTTCGCCAGGCTTTCTTCGGAGCGAACGCTGTCAAGGTTCAAGCCACTCACTACCAGGTCCACCTCCCCACTTTCGCGGCGATAGAGACGGACGGTCAGGGTGCCGTCACCGTTGAGGCTGCATTCGCAGGACAGCGGCGAGAAACTTTCTTCGAGTCGGGCGCGCAGGGGGGCTAACTGGGTCATGGACGGCACCCTCAACGCAAGCAACACAAGGGAGTGGCATACAACACCGGGCTCTTGGTTCCAGCAGACATCCTGTCGATGGCACGTTGGCTTCGATCACTACACATTACGGCGTATTCCTTGACTGTTTCGTAGGGACGCGGCACCGTTGTTGAAAGTGCCGCACCCTCACATCCTAAGCAGCCACCTGCCCGCCAGATACCCGAATTTGCACTAACCCTTCCGGTGCATTTGCACTGGCTATCATGGTGCCTTCATGTTCCAGTCATTCCCGAACAGACCGCGCTCCCGGGCCCAGACAATGGCCTCGCTGCGGCTGTGGACGTCCAGCTTCGAATACAGCGTAGCAACGTGATTTCGCACGGTATTGGGCGCCAGTTTCAAACGTGCGGCGATCTCCTTGTCTGCCAGGCCCTGGCAAATGAGTCCCAGCACATCACGTTCACGGGCGGTCAGTTCGGTGTAGGAGGTACTGGGCAGTTGCGTGTTGATGCTCTTCACGTTGGCCAGCTTCTCTATCAGCGTACGGCTGAACCAGGACGCATCCTTCATCACCTCCTCGATCGCCGCCACCAGTTCCAGTTGCGAGCGCTTGCGTTCGGTAATGTTCACCAGGACCAATAGATAACAAGGCTGGTCCTGGATGATCACGGTGTCGGCCGCCACCTCGCAGTCGATCATTTCGCCGCCCTTTTTGCGGACCTTGACGTCGACATTGGACACCGTCGCGGTCTTCTCCAGACGGGCAAACAACGTGGCACTGGCGTCCTTGTCGAGAAAGCCGATTTCCGCCACTGTCTTGCCAAACAGTTCTTCACTGGCGTACCCGGTGGTTTCGAGAAAGGCGTCGTTGATTTCCAGCAGCAGTTGCTCGGCGCTGCACACCAGGGTGGGCACGGGGGACAGGCGAAACGACTTGGCAAAGCGCTCCTCGCTCTGGCGCAGCGCCGTTTCGGCCTTGCGTCGCGGCTCCATGTCCATGAAGGAAAACAGCATGCAATCTTCGTCGTGCAAGTCCAGTGGCTGGCCGGCGACGATCACTTGCTTGCTCGTGCCCTCCGGCAACCTCAACTCGGCCTGCATCTGCGGAATGGTCGCGCCCTGCCCCAGGCGCTCGATGGCCAGCTCACGGCGCTCGGCGGCCTCCAGCACGTCCAGCTCGTAGACCGAACGGCCGATCACCTGCTCACGGCTGTAGCCGGTCATCTCCAGGAAGCCCTGGTTGACCTTGATGTAGCGCAGATCGCTGAGGCGGCAGATCACCGCCGGCGCCGGGTTGGCGGCGAAGGTTTTCTCGAACCGCTGTTCGGCGCTGGCCCACTCCGTGGCGTCGCTGAGAATCAGCACCAGCAAGGTCGGTTCGTCGTTGCGATCGGTCAGCACCATGCTGCGGATGCGGTGGACCCAGGTGCGATCCGGATCGGCCACCGGGGTGACCTCCACCAGCACATCACTGAACTCATCGCCACGGGCGACCCGGGCGATGGGGTAGCTATCCTCCGTCAATGGATGGTTGTTGCGATAACGCAAATGGAAGCGCCGGGCGTACTCCCGGGCATTGGCGCCCAGTTCCGCGAGGCTCCTGACCCCATGCATGTTCAGCACGGCCTGGTTGGCCCAGGCAATGGTCTGGTCGATTTCGATCAACATCACCCCGTCCGACAGTCCGGCGATGATTTGCAGCAATTGACGACGATTGGTCTCCGTGGTCGGGACGTCCTGGCTCATTGGGTCTCCATAGGTCAGAAGCGCATGGAGGTTACGACCGTCCGTGGTCGCCGTGCGTTCCCTTGCAGGCGGTGGCGAAACCGCCGCCCCACTCGTTCAAGCCGCCATGCGTCCCTCGGCGATGGCCTGGGACGCGGCCAGCATTGCCCGCAGCAGCACCGCGCAACCGGCGGCAAGGTCGTCGGGGGCGGCGTTTTCAATCTCGTTGTGGCTGATCCCGCCTTCACAGGGCACGAAAATCATGCCGGCCGGGCCCAGTTCGGCGAGGAAAATCGCGTCATGGCCGGCGCCGCTGACGATGTCCATATGGGACAGGCCCAGACCCTGGGCGGCACCGCGGACGGCGTCGACACAACCCCGGTCGAAGTACAGCGGCGGGAAGTCGGCGGTGGGGGTCAACTCGTAGCTCAAGCCGTGTTGCCGGCAGGTGTCGTCGATGACCTGCTTGACCTCGGCGATCATCGAGTCCAACCGCGCCGGTTCCAGGTGACGGAAATCCAGGGTCATGCGCACCTCGCCCGGGATGACGTTTCGCGAGCCCGGGTAGGCCTGCAGGCAACCGACGGTGCCGCAGGCGTGGGGTTGATGGCCCAGGGCCGCGCGGTTGACAGCGCCGACGATGATCGATGCGCCAACCAGGGCGTCCTTACGCAGGTGCATCGGGGTCGGACCGGCATGAGCCTCGACCCCCCGCAGCGAGAGGTCGAACCACTTCTGCCCCAGGGCGCCCATGACGATGCCGATGGTCTTGTGTTCATCTTCCAGAATCGGGCCCTGTTCGATGTGCGCCTCGAAATATGCGCCCACGGGATGGCCGGTGACCTGACGCGGACCGGCATAGCCGATGGCATTCAGCGCCTGCCCCACGGTAATGCCTTCGGCGTCGACCTTGGCGAGGGTTTCTTCGAGGGTGAATTTCTCCGCGAACACCCCCGACCCCATCATGCACGGCGCGAAGCGCGAGCCTTCTTCGTTGGTCCACACCACCACTTCCAGAGGCGCTTCGGTTTCGATGTTCAGGTCATTAAGGGTGCGCAGCACCTCCAGCCCGGACAACACGCCAAAGCAACCATCAAATTTGCCACCGGTGGGCTGGGTGTCGATGTGGCTGCCGGTCATCACCGGCGGCAGGATCGGATTGCGCCCCGGACGACGGGCGAAAATATTGCCCACCCCATCGATGCTGACGGTGCAGCCGGCCGCCTCGGCCCACTGCACGAACAAGTCCCGGGCCTGGCGATCGAGGTCGGTCAAGGCTAGCCGACATACACCGCCCTTGACCGTGGCGCCCAAGCGGGCCAGGTCCATGAGTGACTGCCAGAGGCGGTCACGGTTGATGTGTTGGTGGGTGGATTGCAGGACGTCGACGGGGGCGTTCATGGAGATCTCCTTCAAAACATTTATCTCGCGTGTAATGCGATCCAGCGTGGGAGCGGGCTTGCTCGCGGAGGCGGTGTGTCAGTCGATATTGATGTTGACTGGCAGATTGCATTCGCGAGCAAGCCCGCTCCCACAGGACCGCATACATCCCTTATTGCAGCGGTGACTTGACGACAGCTGGGCTGGCGCCTTGCAACACGCACAACCCGTAATAAATCACCCCACCCAGCGCCGAGCCGGTGAACCAGCCGTAGCTGTAGAACCAGTTGAACGCATCGCTGCCCAAGGACAGCAGCGTCAAGGCCACCGGCACGCCGAAGGCGATGAAACCGTTCCAGTTCCACGCCGGGTAAACGTCGTCGCGGTACAACCCGGCCAGGTCCAGTTGTTGTTTCTTGATCAGGAAGTAATCCACCACCATGATCCCGGCAATCGGCCCCAGCAGGCTCGAATAACCCAGCAGCCAATTGGAATACACCGACTCGAGGCTGACGTCGGAGATGATCCAGCCGAGTTTCTTCAGCAGTTCGTGGGCCATCAGCGCCAATCCCACCAGCCCGGTCAGCATCACCGCCTTGGAGCGGCCGATCAGCTTGGGCGCGAGGTTCTGGAAGTCATTGGTGGGCGAGACGATGTTGGCGGCGGTGTTGGTCGAGAGCGTGGCGACGATAATCAGCACCATGGCCAGCGCCACCCACAACGGGCTCTGGATATGCCCGATCAAAGTCACCGGGTCGGAGACGGTCACGCCCACCAGTTTTTCCGAGGCGGCGGTCATGACCACGCCGAGGGAGGCGAACAGGAACATGGTCAGCGGCAAGCCGATGATCTGTCCCACGATCTGGTCCTTCTGGCTCCTGGCATAACGGCTGAAGTCCGGAATGTTCAACGACAGGGTTGCCCAGAAACCGACCATGGCCGTCAGCCCCGCCAGGAAGTAGCCGGTCACGCCAGCCCCCTCGGGCCGTTTGGCCGGGACCGCCATCAGTTCGGTCAGGGAGACATTGGGCAAGGCCCATACCAGCAGACCGGCCCCCACCAGCACCAGCAGCGGCGCAGACAGGGTTTCCAGCCACTTGATCGATTCGGCGCCGCGCAGCACCACCCACAGGTTCATCACCCAGAACATCATGAAGCCGAGTACCTCGCCCGTGCCCCCCAGGCTCTTCCAGCCCTCGAACACCGAACCGAGAAACAGGTGGATCGCCAGCCCGCCGAACATCGTCTGGATCCCGAACCAGCCGCACGCCACCAGGGCGCGGATCAGGCAAGGGACGTTAGAACCGATGACCCCGAAGGACGAGCGCAACAGCACCGGGAACGGAATGCCGTATTGGGTTCCGGCAAAGGCGTTCAGGGTCAGCGGAATCAATACGATGATGTTGGCAAACAGAATCGCCAGCAGCGCCTCGCCCACCGTCAGGCCGAAATAGGCAGTGAGTACGCCGCCGAGGGTATAGGTCGGCACGCAGATCGCCATGCCGACCCACAGGGCAGTGATGTGCCATTTGTTCCAGGTTCGCTCATGCACCTTGGTCGGTGCGATGTCGTGGTTGTAACGGGGGCTCTCGAGCACGTCGCTGCCGGCTTCAAGCTCAAACAACCCGTCGCGCTCGGTCACAGTTGATCTGGTCATGTCCGCTCCACTGTTTTCATTATTTTTGTTCATCGACGGGGCGATGGCCGGAGGACTTGCAGTAAGGCACGCGTACTACCACGGCTCAACGGCAGTCAAGCCGCTGATTTGCCGTAACAAATCTCGCTCAAATAACGATCCTGTCAAGCTCGTCAAAATGACCTGGAAGCGCAAAATCCTGCGTTTTTTTGTATTTAATCGTTAGTTTTCAATCAATTATTTAAAAAACCGACTTATCGAAAATAATCTTGCTCATTTCAATATCTCCAACTAGCGTCTAATCCTGACAGCAGTGACAGGAACACCCTCTCGCTGCACACCTTGATCGATACAACATCAAGAACCGACATCAGTCGGTCATGCCTGCGAGGAACTCGGAATGTCTCTGTTGATCCGTGGCGCCACCGTGATTACCCATGATGAAAGTTACCGCGCCGATGTGTTCTGTGCCGACGGCATGATCAAGGCCATCGGCGAAAACCTGGATGTTCCGGCCGCGGCCGAAGTGCTCGACGGCAGCGGTCAATACCTGATGCCCGGTGGCATCGATCCCCATACCCACATGCAGTTGCCATTCATGGGCACAGTGGCCAGCGAAGACTTCTTCAGCGGTACAGCCGCAGGCCTGGCCGGCGGGACCACATCGATCATCGACTTCGTGATTCCCAATCCCCAGCAGTCGCTGATGGAAGCTTTTCACCAATGGCGCGGCTGGGCCGAGAAAAGTGCCAGCGACTACGGTTTCCACGTCGCAATCACTTGGTGGAACGAGCAGGTCCGTGAAGAAATGGCCGAGCTGGTCAACCACCACGGCGTGAACAGCTTCAAGCATTTCATGGCCTACAAGAATGCGATCATGGCTGCCGACGACACGCTGGTGGCGAGCTTCGAACGCTGCCTGGAGCTGGGCGCGGTGCCCACCGTGCACGCCGAGAACGGCGAACTGGTCTACCACCTGCAACGCAAGCTGTTGGCCCAGGGCATCACCGGACCCGAAGCCCACCCGCTGTCACGGCCCTCGCAGGTGGAAGGCGAAGCCGCAAGCCGGGCCATCCGCATTGCCGAGACACTGGGCACGCCGTTGTACCTGGTGCACGTTTCCACCAAGGAGGCATTGGACGAAATCACCTATGCCCGCAGCAAAGGCCAACCGGTCTACGGTGAAGTGCTGGCCGGGCACCTGCTGCTAGACGACAGCGTTTATCGCCACCCCGACTGGCAGACCGCCGCCGGTTTCGTGATGAGCCCGCCCTTCCGTCCTCGCGGACATCAAGA
This sequence comes from Pseudomonas sp. SJZ074, assembly GCF_007828215.1. Classification (GTDB taxonomy): domain Bacteria; phylum Pseudomonadota; class Gammaproteobacteria; order Pseudomonadales; family Pseudomonadaceae; genus Aquipseudomonas. The sequence goes on from NZ_VIUE01000029.1 coordinate 42,668, forward strand.
GGCACTGTGGCACGGCTTGCAATCGGGCAACCTGCACACCACCGCCACCGACCATTGCTGTTTCTGCGCGGAACAGAAAGCCGCTGGTCGTGAGGACTTCAGCAAGATTCCCAACGGCACCGCCGGTATCGAAGACCGCATGGCCGTGCTCTGGGACGAAGGGGTCAACAGCGGCAAATTGTCGATGCAGGATTTCGTCGCCCTCACCTCCACCAACACCGCGAAAATCTTCAACCTCTACCCACGCAAGGGGGCGATCCGCGTCGGCGCCGACGCCGACCTGGTGCTCTGGGATCCCCAAGGCAGCCGCACGATTTCGGCCAAGACCCATCATCAGCAGGTGGATTTCAACATCTTCGAAGGCAAGACCGTGTGCGGCGTGCCCAGCCATACCATCAGCCAGGGTCGGCTGGTGTGGGCCGACGGTGACCTGCGGGCCGAGCGCGGTGCCGGGCGCTATGTCGAACGACCGGCGTATCCGGCGGTGTTCGATCTGCTGAGCAAGCGGGCTGAGTGGAATAAGCCAACCGCCGTGAAACGCTGACATCCAGGCCTGCGGCCTTCGCGAGCAAGCCCGCTCCCACATTGGATCTGGGATAGACGCAGATATGTGGTGTGCCGCAAATCCCTTGTGGGAGCGGGCTTGCCCGCGAAGGCGTCAGTCCAGACACCGAAAAAACCACTGCCCACCAGAGGCAGCACCTCAAACACCGTGAGGCCCATTCCATGATCCAGCCCTTGAGTCACCTTCCCCATTCCCAGGAAGACCCGGCCACCCTCGCCGCCCGCTTCAGCGACCTGGCGCCACCGCTCAACGCCAGGCAAGCGCATCTGGAAGCGTCCCGATGCCTGTATTGCTACGACGCCCCATGCGTAAACGCTTGCCCGAGCGAAATCGATATTCCTTCGTTCATTCGCAACATCCACCAGGACAACGTCCAAGGCGCGGCCCAGAAAATCCTCTCGGCCAACATCCTCGGCGGCAGTTGCGCCCGGGTCTGCCCCACAGAGGTCCTGTGCCAGCAAGCCTGCGTACGCAACAACGCCCACGAATGCGCGCCGGTGTTGATTGGCTCGCTGCAACGCTACGCGGTGGACAACGCCCGCTTCAGTGAACACCCGTTCAAACGGGCTGCCGCCACCGGCAAGCGCATCGCCGTGGTCGGTGCCGGCCCGGCGGGCCTGTCCTGCGCTCACCGCAGTGCGATGCACGGCCATGACGTGGTGATTTTCGAGGCTCGGGACAAAGCCGGTGGCCTCAACGAATACGGGATCGCCAAGTACAAGCTGGTGGACGATTACGCCCAGCGCGAGCTGGACTTCCTGCTGGAGATCGGCGGCATCGAAATCCGCCACGGCCAGAAGCTGGGGGAAAACCTCAGCCTGAGCGACTTGCACCAACAGTTCGATGCGGTGTTCCTCGGCCTCGGCCTGGCCGCCAGCAAACAATTGGGCCTGAGCGATGAGCAAGCGCCGGGGCTGCTGGCCGCCACCGAGTACATCCGTGAACTGCGCCAGGCCGACGACCTCAGCCAGTTGCCGCTGGCCGATCGTTGCATCGTGCTCGGAGCCGGCAACACCGCCATCGACATGGCCGTGCAGATGGCTCGCCTCGGCGCCCGGGACGTCAGCCTGGTCTACCGTCGTGGCCTTGAAGACATGGGGGCCACCTTGCATGAGCAAGACATCGCCAAGGCCAATCAGGTGCGTCTGCTGACCTGGGCCCAACCGCAACAGGTATTGCTCGACGACGCCGGGCATGTGCGGGGCATGCGCTTTTCCCGTACCCATCTTGAAAACGGTCGACTGGTCATCGGTGCCGAGACCTTCGACCTGGCCGCCGACGCCGTTTTCAAAGCCATCGGCCAAGCCTTCGATGACAACGCGCTGGTGGACCCACTGGCCCGGGAACTCAAGCGCCAGGACGGGCGGATCCTGGTGGACGAACACCTGCGCACCAGCATTCCCGGTGTCTATGCCGGCGGCGATTGCACCAGCCTGGACCAGGACCTCACCGTGCAGGCGGTGCAGCACGGTAAACTCGCCGCCGAGGCGATCAACGCTCAACTGATGCTCAACGTGGAGGCTGCGTAAATGGCCGATCTGTCGATTGTCTTCGCCGGCATCAAAGCCCCCAACCCGTTCTGGCTGGCCTCCGCGCCGCCCACCGACAAGGCCTACAACGTCGTCCGCGCCTTCAAGGCCGGCTGGGGTGGCGTGGTCTGGAAAACCCTCGGTGAGGATCCGGCAGCCGTGAATGTGTCCTCGCGTTATTCGGCCCACTACGGTGCCAATCGCGAGGTCTTGGGCATCAACAACATCGAGCTGATCACCGACCGTTCCCTGGAGATCAACCTGCGGGAAATCACCCAGGTGAAAAAGGACTGGCCGGACCGGGCCTTGATCGTGTCGCTGATGGTGCCCTGTGTCGAAGCCTCCTGGAAAAACATCCTGCCCCTGGTGGAAGCCACCGGCGCCGATGGCATCGAGCTGAACTTCGGCTGCCCCCACGGCATGCCGGAACGGGGCATGGGCGCGGCGGTCGGCCAAGTGCCGGAGTACGTCGAACAGGTGACCCGCTGGTGCAAGACCTATTGCTCGTTGCCGGTGATCGTCAAGCTCACGCCGAACATCACCGACATCCGCGTCGCCGCCCGGGCCGCCCATCGCGGTGGCGCGGACGCGGTGTCGCTGATCAACACCATCAACTCCATCACCAGCGTCGACCTGGAGCGCATGGTCGCCCTGCCCAGCGTCGGCAGCCAGAGCACCCATGGCGGTTACTGCGGTTCGGCGGTCAAGCCCATCGCGCTGAACATGGTCGCCGAAATCGCTCGCGACCCGCAGACCCAGGGCTTGCCGATCTGCGGCATCGGCGGCATCGGCAGTTGGCGCGACGCGGCGGAATTCATCGCCCTGGGCAGCGGCGCGGTGCAGGTGTGCACGGCGGCGATGCTGCACGGTTTTCGCATCGTGGACGAGATGAAGGACGGCCTGTCGCGGTGGATGGACGAGCACGGCCACGCCAACCTCCAGGCGTTCTCCGGTCGCGCGGTGGGCAACACCACCGATTGGAAATACCTGGACATCAACTACCAGGTCATCGCCAGGATCGACCAGGAAGCCTGCATCGGATGCGGTCGCTGCCACATCGCCTGCGAAGACACCTCACACCAGGCCATTGCCAGCCTCAAGCAGGCGGACGGCACGCGTAAATATGAAGTGATTGATGAGGAATGCGTGGGCTGCAACCTGTGCCAGATCACCTGCCCGGTGCAGGATTGCATCGAGATGGTGCCGGTGGAAACGGGCAAGCCATTTCTGGACTGGGACCATGATCCGCGTAATCCCTATCATGTAGCCGTTTGAGAGCTGCGGTGCCTGGACTGGCGCCATCGCGAGCAGGCTCGCTCCCACAGGGGATCGCATTTCCAATGTGGGAGCGAGCCTGCGCGCGATGGCATCATCAGCCCTACCACAACACTAAGGCTCCAACCCGATCCCCCGCAAAATCACCCCGGTCACCGTCTGCACTGCCCGTTCGAATTGCATGTCGGACAGCGGCTGGTGGTCATTGAGAATATTGATCTGGTGGTCGAAGTCGGCGTAGTGCTGGGTCGAAGCCCAGATCATGTAGAGCAGGCTCGAGGGCTCCACCGGGAGGATGCGTTTGTCCTCCACCCACTGGCGGATCTTTGCTTCCTTCATCTTGGCCCATTCATAGAGGCTGGCGTCCAGCGCCTGGCCCAGGGTCGGGGCACCATGGATGATTTCGTTGGCCCAGACCTTGGAGCCATAGGGTCGGCTGCGGGAGTGGTTCATCTTGGCGCGGATGTAGCTGCTGAGCACCACCCGCGGGTCGTCGAACATTTCGAAGCACAAGGCATCCTGTTTCCACACCTCCAGCAGATCGAACAGCACGGCGCTGTACAGTTCGCTTTTGGTGCTGAAGTAGTAATGCAGGTTGGAACGCGGCAATTGCACTTCGGCGGCGATGTCGGCCATGGCGGTGCTGCCGAAGCCTTTCTCGGCAAAGACCTTCTCGGCGGCCAACAGGATTTTCTCAACGTTACTGCGACGAATCTCGATCTTGTGATTGCCCATGAGGGCTCCCTGGCAACAGCGTTGCTCAAGACTAGCATCCGCCCACTGTTGAAAACACTGGGGGCTCGTTCCCCATTTGACCGTGCAAGTTCAGGCGGATGTACACAATGCCCCTGTGGCGAGGGAACTTGCTCCCTCGCCACAGGGGGTGGTGGTGAGTCGGCTAGCGCTTCCCTAAATCCCCTCGCCACAAGAGACCGCACCGTCAATTAGATCGCGGGCATTCGACTAATGTCTTAGACCAGTCATCGCACAACCAATCACCCTACCCACTATCCTCAAACCACAGATCTGCCCCGGCGCTACGCCTGCGATCTTGACCTCGCCCAGCAACAGCCATTGAAACGCCTCATCTTGAAGCACAGCCGAGTTGGACAATTCCGATAATGGCCAGTTGACAATGAGCAGCCGCTTCCAAATAATCCCCCCATGTTGTACGACGACGTATGACAAAAATAAAAAAAACAAAAAAGTAGGAGCGTCATAGTGAGCACACGTGTCCGTTTTTCGCCCGATCACCGTCCAAACCGCCGTACCCTTCTCAACGCCAGCCCCGCCCTGGTCCTGCTCGGTTGCAGCAGCCTCGCCGCGTTTCTGCCAACGGCCGCCAGTGCCGAAGGCTTCGTCGATGATGCCAAGGCCACGCTGAACCTGCGCAACGCCTATTTCAACCGCAACTTCACCAACCCGAACAACGCCCAGGGCAAGGCCGAGGAATGGACCCAGAGTTTCATCCTCGACGCCAAGTCCGGTTTCACCCAGGGCCCGGTGGGGTTCGGCATGGACGTGTTGGGCCTGTACTCGATCAAGCTCGATGGCGGTAAAGGCACCGCCGGCACCCAGCTGCTGCCGGTGCATGACGACGGTCGTCCGGCCGACGACTTCGGCCGTTTGGGCGTGGCCCTGAAGGCCAAGGTGTCGAAGACCGAATTGAAGGTCGGTGAATGGATGCCGGTGCTGCCGATCTTGCGTTCCGACGACGGCCGCTCCCTGCCGCAAACCTTCCGCGGCGGCCAGGTGACCTCCACCGAGATCAGCGGCCTGAGCCTCTATGGCGGTCAGTTCCGCGGCAACAGCCCGCGCAACGATGCGAGCATGGAAGACATGTTCATGAACGGCCGCCCGGCCTTCACCTCCGACCGCTTCAACTTCGGCGGCGGCGAATATGCCTTCAACGACAAACGCACCCAGGTCGGCGTCTGGTACGCGGAACTGAGCGACATCTACCAGCAACAGTATTTCAACCTGACCCACAGCCAGCCCATCGGCGACTGGACCCTGGGCGCCAACCTCGGTTACTTCACCGGCAAGGAAAACGGCAGTGCCCTGGCCGGCGACCTGGACAACAGAACCGCGTTCGCCATGCTCTCGGCCAAGTACGGTGGCAACACCTTCTACGTCGGCCTGCAGAAACTCAGCGGCGACGATGCCTGGATGCGTGTCAACGGCACCAGCGGCGGCACCCTGGCCAACGACAGCTATAACTCCAGCTACGACAACGCCAAGGAAAAATCCTGGCAACTGCGCCACGACTTCAACTTCGCCGCCGTCGGCGTGCCGGGCCTGACGTTGATGAACCGCTACATCAGCGGTGACAACGTGCACACCGCCACGGTGGACGATGGCAAGGAATGGGGTCGCGAGACCGAACTGGCCTACACCGTGCAGAGCGGCGCGTTGAAGAGCCTCAACGTGAAATGGCGTAACTCGACGATGCGCCGGGACTTCAGCACCAACGAGTTCGATGAGAACCGTATTTTCATCAGCTACCCGATCAGTTTGTTGTAAGGCGGTTGGGTGAGTCTGCTGGTGAGGGAGCTGCTGGGTCGGCGCCTTCGCGAGCAGACTCGCCCCCACAAGGAAAGGTCACCCTTTGCCCGCGGTCATATGGCCTATACAACGGATATCACTCATTGTTTGCTCAGGTAATGCCATGACTACGACACCGATTCGCCACCCCCTCAATCGCCTGCTGCTGACCGGCGCCGCCGGCGGCCTGGGCAAAGTCCTGCGCGAGCGCCTCAAGCCTTTCGCCCGTCATATCCGGCTTTCGGACATCGCCAACATGGCCCCGGCCATCGATGAAAGCGAAGAAGTGGTGCCGTGCGACCTGTCTGATAAGCACGCCGTGCACCAACTGGTGGAAGGTGTCGATGCCATCCTGCACTTCGGGGGTGTTTCGGTGGAGCGCCCGTTCGAAGAAATCCTGGGCGCCAACATCAGTGGCGTGTTCCACATCTATGAAGCCGCCCGCAAGCACGGTGTCAAGCGGGTGATCTTCGCCAGTTCCAACCACGTCATCGGCTTCTACAAGCAGGACGAGGCCCTCGACGCCCTCTCCCCGCGTCGCCCGGATGGCTACTACGGCCTGTCCAAGTCCTACGGCGAAGACGTCGCCAGTTTCTACTTCGATCGCTACGGCATCGAGACCGTGAGCATCCGCATCGGTTCGTCGTTCGCCGAGCCACAGAACCGCCGGATGATGAGCACCTGGCTGAGTTTCGACGACCTCACCCAACTGATCGAATGCTCGCTCTACACGCCAAAGGTCGGCCACACCGTGGTCTACGGCGTGTCCGCCAACCGCGACGTCTGGTGGGACAACAGCCACGCCGCGCACCTGGGTTACCAACCCAAGGACACTTCCGAGATTTTCCGCGACAAGATCGAAGCCCAGCCAATGCCGGCCGCCGATGACCCGGCCAGGATCTACCAGGGCGGTGCGTTCGTCGCAGCCGGCCCGTTCGACGACTGATTGGCCTGTTTCCATGGGATACGAACGTACAAAGGAATCACCATGCAAGCCGAATTGATTGTCGATGCGCGCAACGCCGTCGGGGAGAGCCCGGTATGGGTCCCCGAGGAAAACGCCCTGTATTGGGTAAACATCCCCAGCGGCGGCCTGCAACGCTGGAATGCCAGCAGCGGAAAAGTCCAAGGCTGGGAAGCTCCCGAAATGCTTGCCTGCATTGCCCGTCACCAGGACGGCGGCTGGGTCGCGGGCATGGAAAGCGGTTTCTTCCGCCTGCATCCCCATGACGACGGCAGCCTGGACAGCGAACTCTGTGCGAGCGTCGAGCACAGCCGCGTCGACATGCGCCTCAACGATGGCCGTTGCGACCGCCAGGGCCGCTTCTGGGCCGGCAGCATGGTGCTGAACATGGCCGCCAACGTCGATGAAGGCCGGATGTACCGGTATGAAGCCGGGCAGCGCAGCCCGGTCGAGGCGCAACTGAGCGGTTTCATCGTGCCCAATGGCCTGGGCTTCAGCCCGGATGGGCGGACAATGTACCTCTCCGACTCACACCCGTTGGTCCAGCAGATCTGGGCTTTCGATTACGACATCGACAGTGGTACGCCGTCCAACCGGCGTCTGTTCGTCGACATGCTGCCCCTGGCCGGTCGCCCGGACGGCGCGGCGGTAGACGCCGATGGTTGCTACTGGATCTGCGCCAACGACGCCGGCCTGATCCACCGTTTTACCCCGGATGGCCGACTGGATCGTTCGCTGGCCGTACCGGTGAAGAAACCGACGATGTGCGCCTTTGGCGGCAGCCGTCTGGACACCCTGTTCGTCACCTCAATCCGCCCCGGCGATGACAACGACCCGCAATCCCTGGCCGGTGGCGTGTTCGCCCTTCACCCCGGCGTCAAGGGTCTGGCTGAACCTGCCTTCGGAGGACGGAAACACTCCGCGAACTGATCTGCTTTGCCGCTTCACATCGATAGACATAAAAACAACAACACTGGAGATTGAACATGAATTTCAAACGCACACTTTTGATCGCCGCTTTGCCCCTGGCCTTCCTGGCGCAGGCGGCTCATGCCCTCGATATCAAGATCGCCGACATCCACCCCAAAGGCTACCCGACCGTGGTCGCCGAGGAGTCCATGGGTAAAACCCTGGAAAAGGAGAGCAACGGCGAGCTGAAGTTCAAGTATTTCCCAGGTGGCGTACTGGGTTCTGAAAAAGAAGTCATCGAACAGATGCAAGCCGGCGCGATCCAGATGTCTCGCGTGAGTTTGGGCATCGTCGGCCCTGTGGTGCCGGACGTGAACGTCTTCAACATGCCGTTCATCTTCCGCGACCAGGCGCACATGCGCGCCGTCATCGACGGTGAAGTGGGCGATGCGATCCTCGACCGGATCACCAACTCCGAGTTTGGCCTGGTGGCCCTGGCCTGGATGGACGGCGGCACGCGCAACCTCTACACCAAGAAACCGGTGCGCAAGCTCGAAGACCTTAAGGGCATGAAGATTCGTGTCCAGGGCAACCCGATGTTCATCGACACCATCAATGCCATGGGCGGCAACGGCATCGCCATGGACACCGGCGAGATCTTCAGCGCCCTGCAGACCGGCGTGATAGATGGCGCGGAAAACAACCCGCCGACCATGCTCGAACATAACCACTACCAGAACGCCAAGTTCTATAGTCTGACCGGTCACCTGATCCTGCCCGAGCCGATCGTGATGTCGAAAATCACCTGGAACAAGCTCACGCCGCAGCAACAGGACATGGTGAAAAAAGCCGCCAAGGCGGCCCAGGCCGAAGAGCGCGAGCTGTGGGACAAGAAGTCCGCTGCCAGTGAAGAAAAACTCAAGGCAGCTGGCGTCGAGTTCATCACCGTCGACAAGAAACCTTTCTACGACGCCACCGCACCGATCCGGGCCAAATACGGCGCGCCATATGCCGATCTGATCAAGCGTATCGAAGCGGTCCAGTAACCCCTCTCGATCTGTACTCATGAAAAGGCTGGGCGCGCCTGCGGTTAAAAGGCGCGCCCGGTTACGGTGGAACCCGATGAAGAATTCACTGCTGCGTATCAACGACACGATTTACATGACTTGCATCTGGGTGGCCGGCCTTTCTGTCCTTGCCGTTGCGCTGATGATTCCGTGGGGGGTGTTTGCCCGCTACGTACTCGGTACCGGTTCAAGCTGGCCAGAGCCCACCGCCATCCTGCTGATGATCGTATTTACCTTCATCGGTGCCGCCGCCAGCTACCGCTCCGGCTCGCACATGGCCGTGGACATGGTCACCAGCCGGCTGCCCCCGCGCTGGCAAACCCTGGCTTCGGTTTTCACCCAGCTCTTGATGGCTGCGGTGTGCATTTTCATGACCATCTGGGGCACCAAGTTGTGCATGACCACCTGGAATCAATTCATGAGCGCCATCCCCACCCTGCGCGTCGGCATCACCTACATGCCGATCCCGATCGGCGGTTTCCTGACCCTGATTTTCGTCCTGGAAAAACTCTTGCTAGGTGATCAAAGCCAGCGTCGGGTCGTGCAGTTCGACCTGGTTGAAGAAAACGAAGGTGCCGCTTAATGGACGCTCTGATTCTGCTGGGCAGTTTTTTGTTGTTGATCCTGATCGGCATGCCGGTCGCCTACGCGCTGGGCGCTGCCGCCCTGATCGGTGCGTGGTGGATCGATATTCCGTTCCAGGCCATGATGATTCAGATAACGGGCGGCGTGAACAAGTTCTCGTTGTTGGCCATCCCCTTCTTCGTTCTGGCCGGTGCGATCATGGCCGAGGGCGGCATGTCCCGCCGCCTGGTGGCATTCGCCAGCGTGTTGGTAGGCTTCGTGCGCGGTGGTCTGTCATTGGTCAACCTCGTGGCCTCGAGTTTTTTTGGCGCGATCTCCGGTTCCTCGGTAGCCGATACCGCTTCGGTCGGTTCGGTGCTGATCCCGGAAATGGAACGCCGCGGCTATCCGCGTGAGTTCGCCACCGCTGTCACCGTCAGTGGTTCGGTGCAAGCGCTGCTCACGCCGCCAAGCCACAACGCGGTGCTGTACTCCCTCGCCGCTGGCGGCACCGTTTCCATCGGATCGCTGTTCATGGCGGGCATCGTCCCCGGCATCATGATGAACCTCTGCTTGATGGCGCTGTGTCTGGTCTTTGCGAGGAAGCGCAATTACCCCAAGGGCGAGGTGATTCCGCTCAAGCAAGCGTTGAAGATCTGCAAGGAAGCCATGTGGGGCATGATGACCCTGTTCATCATCCTCGGCGGCATTCTCTCGGGCGTTTTCACCGCCACCGAATCGGCCGCCATTGCGGTGGTGTGGGCATTCTTCGTGACCATGTGCATCTATCGCGACTACAAGTGGAGCGAGTTGCCGAAACTGATGCACCGTACGGTACGCACCATCTCCATCGTGATGATCCTGATCGGCTTCGCCGCCAGCTTCGGCTACATCATGACGCTGATGGAAATCCCGGCGAAGATCACCACTGCGTTCCTGACGCTGTCGGACAACCGCTACGTGATCCTGATGTGCATCAACGTGATGTTGCTGCTGCTGGGCACCGTGATGGACATGGCGCCGCTGATCCTGATCCTGACGCCGATCCTGATGCCGGTGATCGTGGGCATTGGTGTGGACCCGGTGCAGTTCGGCATGATCATGCTGGTGAACCTGGGGATCGGCCTGATTACCCCACCGGTGGGCGCAGTGCTGTTCGTCGGCTCGGCCATTGGCAAGGTCAGTATCGAAAGCACCGTCAAGGCCCTGCTGCCGTTCTACGCCATGTTGTTCCTGGTGCTGCTGCTGGTGACTTACGTCCCGGCCATTTCGCTCTGGTTGCCGCATCTGGTGTTGTAACTCGAAGCACATCCCCTTTGCGGCGAGGGATTCATTCCCTCGCCGCAACAGCGTTCACATAGAAACCCTTGCACCGCCCTCCTACCCTGCAGACAACGCCCACATGACTTCCCTCCTGCACCTAGAAGACGAACTCACCCACCTTACCCTGGCGCCTCACCTGGGTGCCAGCCTGGTCAGTTGGACCTTGCGCAGCAACGGCCAGCCTCTGCTGCGCCCGCCCGCACCCCAGGCCCTGGAAAACCGCCTGCCCGGCAAGCTCGGCTGTTTTCCATTGATCCCCTGGTCGAACCGGATCGCCAAAGGCGGCTTCGATTGTCCCGGCGGCTGGCTGGCATTGGAGACCAACAGCCCCAACGATCCGTTTCCGATCCATGGCAGCGCCTGGCAGCAACCGTGGCAGGTGATCGAACAGGGCCCTCAGGAGGCGTTGCTGCAACTGCACAGCCAATACCCATTCGCCTATTGCGCCAGCCTGCGCATCCGCCTGGACGGCGGCCAGTTGCACTTCGCAATGCATATCACGCACATGGCCGAACAGCCGGCCTGGCATGGGTTGGGCTTGCATCCCTACTTTCCCCGGACCCTCAATACCCGCCTGCAAACCCGCGCCACCGACGTCTGGCTATGCGACGCCACGAAGCTGCCGACGGAACTGAGTGCCGTCCCCGCGCACTGGAACTTCCAACAGCCTCGCGTGCTGCCGGATACCCTCGTGGACAATGGTTTCGGCGGTTGGGACGGACACTGCCTGATCGAGCAGCCCGACCTGGGCTATGCATTGGAATGCCAGGCCAGCGGCTGCGATTACTTCCTGCTGTACTGCCCCGTGGGCCTGGATTTCTTTTGCATCGAACCGGTCAGCCACCCGGTCAACGCCCACCACCTGCCGGGACGGCCGGGGTTGCGTTTGCTGGAGCAAGGGCAATCGGTAGCGATGGAGTTTTCGATGCGGTGCCGGTTGTTGTGACCACAACCTGTGGCGAGGGGATTTATCCCCTCGCCACAAAAGCATCACAAGCTACAGGGTGTAAGTACGCTACGCCCGCACGAGCATATACACCGCCACCCCCAGACACACCCCGGCAAACCCCACCTGTAACACCCGGGCCGGGATCCGGGACGCCAGCCGCCGGCCCAGCACCATGCCAACAATACTGGCCACGATGAACACCGCCCCGACCTGATCGATACGCACCCCCGCATGCAAGGCCCCTGCCACGCCGATCAGCGAAATCAGGCTGATGACCATCAGCGAGGTTGCGACGATCCCGCGCATCTGCACGTCGGTCAGTTGCTTGAATGCCGGCACGATCAGGAAACCACCGCCCACGCCCAGCAGGCCGGACACCACCCCGGTCACCGCACCGAGCGTCGCCAGCGTGGCAGTGCAGCGCGGGGTCCAGGCCAGGCGTCCGGTCTGGCGGTCGAGCATGCAGTTTTTCTGACCCCAACTGGCGGCGCCATGATCGCTGGGTGCCACTTGCGGCGTTTCACGACGCAACATGCGCGCCGCCACCAGCACCATCAGCAGGCTGAACAGCATCATCAGGATTTTTTCCGAAAGCTGGTGGGCAAGGTAGATGCCCAGCGGCGAAAACACCGCGCCCAGCAGTGCGATCAGCAACGCCGCGCGATAGCGCACCAGGCCATGGCGCAAGCCATCGATGGCGCCCACCGCCGCCGCACTGCCCACGGCGAACAACGCCACGGGCGCGGCCTGAGTCATGGTCAAACCCAGCCCCAGTACCAACGCCGGAACCGCGAGGATGCCGCCCCCGGCCCCGGTCAATCCCAGGACCAGGCCCATGACCACGCCGAAAAAACTTGCCAGCAACATAAGATTCTCTCAAACAGCGCACACCTGTTGGCAGGTGCGATCGCATTTGCAGGACGCCTTGGCCCTCACTAAGCTGCGGACCATATGTTGCTAACCTTACGTGTTGCAACCGGTTCCTTCCGCACAGGTTAGTCGTCATGCCCGCGCAGATCCAAAGCTTCCTCGACCCCGCTTCAAAGACCTACACCCATGTCGTTTATGAGCAGGACGCCGGGCAATGCGCGGTGGTCGATCCGGTGCTCGACTACGACCCGGCCTCGGGGCGCAGCGGCACCACGCAGGCCGACCGGGTGATCGCGTTCGTGCGGGAACACCGGTTGACCGTGCAATGGTTGCTGGAAACCCACGCCCACGCCGATCACCTCTCCGCCGCGCCTTACCTGCGACGGGAACTGGGTGGCAAGATCGCCATCGGCGAGTCCATCGGCCAGGTCCAGAACGTGTTCAAGGCGCTGTTCAACCTCGAAGCGCAGTTTGCCGTGGATGGTTCGCAGTTCGATCATCTGTTCGGCCCCGATGAAACATTCTTCATCGGCAACCTCAAGGCCACTGCGCTGCACGTGCCCGGTCATACCCCGGCGGACATGGCCTACCTGATCGACGACGAGGTGATCCTGGTGGGTGATACGCTGTTCATGCCCGATGTCGGCAGTGCCCGTTGTGACTTCCCGGGCGGCAACGCCCACCAGCTCTACGCCTCGATCCACAAGCTGTTGGCCTTCCCCGCCGGCGTGCGGTTATATGTGTGTCATGACTACCCGCCGGAGCATCGCGAGCCCCACTGCATGAGCACCGTGGGCGAACAGCGCCGGCACAATATCCACGTTCACGATGGCATCGACGAAGCCACCTTCGTCGCCATGCGCACCCAGCGCGACGCCACGCTGGGCATGCCGACGCTGCTGTTGCCGGCGATCCAGGTCAATGTGCGGGCAGGCAACCTGCCGCCGGCCGAGGCCAATGGCGTGACCTATCTGAAGATTCCGCTCAACCAGCTTTGAGAAAGCCTGTGAGAGCTGTAGTCGGTTCGCACTTCACTGACGCGGACCACCCTTGTGGGAGCGGGCTTGCTCGCGAAGGCGGTGTATCAGTCGACGTTGATGTCGCCTGATACACCGCCTTCGCGAGCAAGCCCGCTCCCACATTGGGCCGGCGGTGACGCGGTATTGAGGTTCAGGTACCCAACGTCAACCCATTCGCCGGCAGCGGCAATGCCGTCTTGTAGCGCACCTGCTTGAGCGCGAAGCTGGAGCGGATATTCGCCACGCCCGGGACCTTGGTCAGGAAGTCCATCATGAACCGCTCCAGGGACTGGATCGTGGGTACCAGTACGCGGATCAGGTAATCCGGATCGCCCGCCATCAAGTAGCACTCCATCACCTCGGGCCGGTCGGAAATCGCCTCTTCAAAATGCTGCAGTGCCTCCTCCACCTGCTTCTCCAGGCTGACGTGGATGAACACATTGACATGCAGGCCCAGCAGGTCGGCATCCAGCAGCGTGACCTGCTCGCGGATCACCCCCAGCTCCTCCATGGCCCGTACGCGGTTGAAGCACGGCGTTGGCGAAAGGTTGACCGAACGGGCGAGATCGGCGTTGGTGATGCGGGCGTTTTCCTGAAGGCTGTTCAGAATGCCGATGTCGGTGCGATCCAGTTTGCGCATGAGACAGATATTCCTGATTTTTATCGTTGTGCAGATTTTTTATCTGCAAATAGTCCGAACAGCAAGCCAACAGAGAAAAATATTCTTCGCCGTCGAGCCTATGATTGTTGTAGGACAATTCTTCTTATCCAGGAGATTTGTCAGCTAGCGCGCCCACTACAAGAAATTCACAAGATCGAGCGTAGAAAGCCATGAACCCAGCGTACGAACCGCTACGCCTGCACGTCCCCGAACCTTCGGGCCGTCCCGGCTGCAAGACCGACTTCTCCTACCTGCATCTGAGCGACGCGGGCACGGTGCGCAAACCCTCCATCGATGTTGAACCGTCCGATACCGCCGACCTGGCCCGGAGCCTGATCCGCGTGCTCGACGACCAAGGCAATGCCCACGGCCCATGGGCCGAAGACGTGCCCCTCGACATCCTGAAAAAGGGCATGCGCGCCATGCTCAAGACGCGGATCTACGACAACCGCATGGTGGTCGCCCAACGCCAGAAAAAGATGTCGTTCTACATGCAGAGCCTCGGCGAGGAAGCCATCGGCAGCGGCCAGGCCCTGGCGCTGAACATCGACGACATGTGCTTCCCGACCTATCGCCAGCAAAGCATCCTGATGGCCCGTGACGTACCGCTGGTGGACATGATCTGCCAACTGCTGTCCAACGAGCGGGACCCGCTCAAGGGCCGCCAGTTGCCGATCATGTATTCGGTCAAGGACGCCGGCTTCTTCACCATCTCCGGCAACCTCGCCACGCAGTTCATCCAGGGCGTGGGTTGGGGCATGGCCTCGGCGATCAAGGGCGACACCAAGATCGCCTCGGCCTGGATCGGTGACGGTGCCACCGCTGAATCGGACTTCCACACTGCCCTCACCTTCGCCCACGTCTACCGGGCACCGGTGATCCTCAACGTGGTCAACAACCAATGGGCAATCTCCACCTTCCAGGCCATCGCCGGCGGTGAAGCCACCACCTTCGCCGGACGCGGTGTCGGTTGTGGCATCGCCTCGCTGCGGGTCGATGGCAACGACTTCATGGCCGTCTATGCCGCCTCGCGCTGGGCCGCCGAACGCGCCCGACGCAACTGCGGCCCGGCGCTGATCGAATGGGTCACCTACCGCGCCGGCCCGCACTCCACCTCTGACGATCCGTCCAAATACCGCCCCGCCGATGACTGGAGCCACTTCCCGCTGGGCGATCCGATTGTCCGCCTCAAGCAGCACATGATTCGTATCGGCCAGTGGTCGGAGGAAGAACATGCTGCCGTCACCGCCGAGCTCGAAGCCGAGGTGATCGCCGCGCAGAAGGAAGCCGAGCAGTACGGCACCCTCGCTGGCGGGCAGATTCCAAGCGCCGCGACCATGTTCGAAGACGTCTACAAAGAGATGCCGGAGCACTTGAAGCGCCAGCGTCAGCAGTTGGGAGTCTGACATGAACGATCACAACACCAATATTGCGCTGGATACCGCCATGACCACTACCACCATGACCATGATCCAGGCCCTGCGCTCGGCCATGGACGTGATGCTCGAACGTGACGACAACGTCGTGGTGTTCGGCCAGGACGTGGGCTACTTCGGCGGCGTGTTCCGCTGCACCGAAGGCCTGCAGAACAAGTACGGCACCTCGCGGGTGTTCGACGCGCCGATCTCCGAAAGTGGCATCGTCGGCGTGGCGGTGGGCATGGGCGCCTACGGGCTGCGACCGGTGGCCGAGATCCAGTTCGCCGACTACGTCTACCCGGCCTCGGACCAGATCATTTCCGAGGCGGCCCGCCTGCGCTATCGCTCGGCCGGCGAGTTCACCGCGCCAATGACCCTGCGCATGCCCTGCGGCGGCGGCATCTACGGCGGCCAGACCCACAGCCAGAGCATCGAAGCGATGTTCACCCAGGTCTGCGGCCTGCGCACCGTGATGCCCTCCAACCCGTACGACGCCAAGGGCCTGCTGATTGCCTCCATCGAGAACGATGACCCAGTGATCTTCCTCGAACCCAAGCGCCTGTATAACGGCCCGTTCGACGGCCACCACGACCGCCCGGTGACGCCATGGTCGAAACACCCGACGGCCCAGGTCCCCGACGGCTACTACACGGTGCCGCTGGATGTCGCCGCCATCACCCGTCCAGGCAAGGACGTGACCATCCTCACCTACGGCACCACGGTTTATGTGTCCCAGGCCGCCGCCGAGGAAACCGGCATCGATGCCGAGGTCATCGACCTGCGCAGCCTGTGGCCGCTGGATCTGGACACCATCGTCAAGTCGGTGAAGAAGACCGGCCGTTGCGTGATCGTCCACGAAGCCACCCGCACCTGCGGCTTCGGCGCCGAACTGGTGTCGCTGGTCCAGGAACACTGCTTCCATCACCTGGAAGCGCCTATCGAACGCGTCACCGGCTGGGACACGCCCTACCCGCATGCGCAGGAGTGGGCGTATTTCCCAGGGCCGTCCCGTGTGGGCGCGGCGTTGAAACGGGTCATGGAGGTCTGAATGGGCACGCACGTTATCAAGATGCCGGACATCGGCGAAGGCATCGCGGAAGTAGAACTGGCGGCATGGCACGTCAAGGTCGGTGACCTGGTGACCGAGGATCAGGTCCTGGCCGACGTCATGACCGACAAGGCCATGGTGGACATCCCTTCGCCCGTGCATGGCCGGGTCATCGCTCTCGGCGGTGAGCCGGGTGAAGTCATGGCGGTGGGCAGCGAACTGATCCGTATTGAAGTGGAAGGTGCTGGCAACCTGAAGGAGTCGGCACAGGCGCCGGCTGCGGCGCCAGCCGCCGAGCCCGCGCCGCCCAAAGCACCTGAGCCTGTGACGCAAAAGCCTGTCGCCGCGCAATGCCCGGCCCGGCAACCCCAGACCCCGGTGGCCCGCGATCCCGAGGAGCGCCCACTGGCCTCACCGGCTGTGCGCAAGCACGCACTGGACCTGGGCATCCAACTGCGTCTGGTCCAGGGCAGCGGCCCTGCCGGCCGGGTCCTGCACGAAGACCTGGAAGCTTATCTGGCCCAAGGGCCTTCGACGCCGGCCAAGGGCGGCTCAGGCTACGCCGAGCGCCACGACGAGCAGCAGATCCCGGTGATCGGCATGCGGCGCAAGATCGCCCAGCGCATGCAGGAAGCCACCCAGCGCGCCGCCCACTTCAGCTATGTTGAGGAGATCGACGTCACCGCCCTCGAAGAGCTGCGGGTTCACCTGAATGAAAAACACGGCGCCAGCCGTGGCAAGTTGACCTTGCTGCCGTTCCTGATGCGGGCGCTGGTGGTGGCTTTGCGGGACTTCCCACAGATGAACGCGCGCTATGACGACGAAGCCCAGGTCATCACCCGCTCCGGTGCGGTGCATATCGGCGTTGCCACCCAGAGCGACGTCGGCCTGATGGTGCCGGTGGTGCGCCACGCTGAGGCCCGCAGCCTGTGGGACAGCGCGGCGGAAATCTCGCGCCTGGCCACGGCGGCCCGCAATGGCAAGGCCAGCCGTGACGAACTGTCCGGCTCGACCATCACCCTGACCAGCCTCGGCGCGTTGGGCGGGATCGTCAGCACACCGGTGCTGAACCTGCCGGAAGTGGCGATCGTCGGCGTGAACAGAATCGTCGAGCGGCCTGTGGTGATCAAGGGCCAAGTGGTGATCCGCAAGATGATGAACCTCTCCAGCTCATTCGATCACCGGGTGGTCGACGGCATGGACGCTGCGCAATTCATCCAGGCCCTGCGCGGCCTGCTCGAACAACCCGCCACCTTGTTTGTGGACTGATACCAGGAGCAGGCATGCAACAGACTTTGAACACCACCCTGCTGATCATTGGCGGAGGCCCTGGCGGTTACGTCGCGGCGATCCGCGCCGGCCAGTTGGGCATCCCGACCATTCTCGTGGAAGGCCAGGCGCTGGGCGGGACGTGCCTGAACATAGGCTGCATTCCGTCCAAGGCACTGATCCATGTGGCCGAGCAATTTCATCAGGCACAACTCCATAGCCAGGGCTCGGCCCTGGGTATCAGCGTGTCGGCGCCGGTGCTGGACATCGGCAAGAGCGTGGAATGGAAGAACGGTATCGTCGATCGCCTGACCACCGGCGTGGCCACACTGCTGAAGAAGCACAAGGTCCAGGTCATTCACGGCTGGGCCAAGGTCATCGACGGCAAGACCGTCGAGATTGGCGATAGCCGCATCCAGTGCGAACACCTGCTGCTGGCGACCGGCTCGAAAAGCGTCGACCTGCCGATGCTGCCAGTGGGCGGGCCGATCATTTCCTCCACCGAAGCCCTCGCCCCCACTTCGGTGCCCAAGCACCTGGTGGTGGTCGGCGGCGGCTACATCGGCCTGGAGTTGGGCATCGCCTACCGCAAGCTTGGCGCCGAGGTCAGCGTGGTCGAAGCCCAGGAACGGATCCTGCCGGCCTACGATGGCGAACTGACCCAACCGGTGCACGAGACGCTCAAACAGTTGGGGGTGAAGCTCTACCTCAAGCACAGCGTCGAAGGGTTCGATGCCCAGGCCAGAACCTTGCAAGTGCGCGACCCCGCTGGCGACACGCTGAACCTGACCACCGACCGAGTGTTGGTGGCGGTCGGGCGCAAGCCCAATAGCCAAGGCTGGAATCTCGAAGCGTTGGACTTGGCGATGAACGGTGCGGCGGTGAAAATCGACCACCGCTGCCAGACCAGCATGCGCAACGTCTGGGCCATCGGCGACCTGAGCGGCGAACCGATGCTCGCCCACCGGGCCATGGCCCAGGGCGAGATGGTCGCCGAACTGATCGCTGGCAAGGCGCGCGAATTCGCCCCAGCGGCGATTCCCGCAGTGTGCTTTACCGACCCGGAATTAGTGGTCGTGGGCAAGACGCCAGACGAAGCCAAGGCCGCCGGCCTGGATTGCATCGTCTCCAGCTTCCCGTTCGCCGCCAACGGCCGGGCGATGACGCTGGAATCGAAGAGTGGTTTCGTGCGGGTGGTGGCGCGTCGGGACAACCATGTGATCGTCGGCTGGCAAGCGGTCGGGGCTGGGGTCTCGGAACTGTCCACCGCGTTCGGCCAGTCCCTGGAAATGGGCGCACGGCTGGAAGACATTGCCGGCACCATCCACGCCCATCCGACGCTGGGCGAGGCGGTGCAGGAAGCGGCGTTGCGGGCGTTGGGGCATGCGTTGCATCTGTGACCAGGGATTGAGGGTGTGAGTGACTGCCTCTTCGCGAGCAAGCCCGCTCCCACATTGGATTGCGTTCGCACAAACGACCGAGATCAACTGTGGGAGCGGGCTTGCTCGCGAATTCGCAAGAACAGCGCCCTTTATCTGCCTGTCACCCATCGAGCAGGCTGCGAAACAGCCCCGGAATGAAGTATTGTTGTCCCCATCCAAAAAACGTCAGAAGCCTTGACCGTTTCGACGGTTATGAAGATATAGAGGGTGTCATGGGTAACGAGAGCATCAATTGGGACAAACTGGGCTTTGACTACATCAAGACCGACAAGCGCTACCTGTCGCACTGGCGCAATGGTGCCTGGGATACCGGCACCCTGACCGACGACAACGTACTGCACATCAGCGAGGGCTCCACTGCCCTGCACTACGGCCAGCAGTGTTTCGAAGGCCTCAAGGCCTACCGCTGCAAGGACGGCTCGATCAACCTGTTCCGCCCGGACCAGAACGCCGCCCGCATGCAGCGCAGCTGCGCACGCCTGCTGATGCCGCACGTCGATACCGAACAATTCATCGAAGCCTGCAAGCAAGTGGTGCGCGCCAACGAGCGCTTCATTCCGCCTTATGGCACCGGCGGCGCGCTGTACCTGCGCCCCTTCGTGATCGGCGTGGGTGACAACATTGGCGTGCGCACCGCACCCGAGTTCATTTTCTCGGTCTTCTGCATTCCGGTCGGCGCCTACTTCAAGGGCGGCCTGACCCCGCACAACTTCCTGATCTCCAGCTTCGACCGCGCCGCCCCACAAGGCACCGGCGCCGCCAAGGTCGGCGGCAACTACGCCGCCAGCCTGATGCCCGGCTCCCAGGCCAAGAAGGCCAGCTTCGCCGACTGCATCTACCTCGACCCGCTGACCCATTCGAAAATCGAAGAAGTCGGCTCGGCCAACTTCTTCGGCATCACCCATGACAACAAATTCGTCACGCCCAACTCCCCGTCGGTCCTGCCAGGCATCACCCGCCTGTCGCTGATCGAGCTGGCCAAGACCCGCCTGGGCCTGGAAGTGGTTGAAGGCGATGTGTTCATCGACAAGCTGTCGGATTTCAAGGAAGCCGGCGCCTGCGGTACCGCGGCGGTGATCACCCCGATCGGCGGCATCAACTACAAGGACAAGCTGCACGTGTTCCACAGCGAAACCGAAGTCGGCCCGATCACCCAGAAGCTCTATAAAGAGCTGACCGGCGTGCAGACCGGCGACGTGGAAGCGCCGGCGGGTTGGATCGTCAAGGTCTGATCCGGTAGTACCGAGGGGGCCTGCCCTCTCGTGTGGTGTTGCTGATGACGCCATCGCGAGCAGGCTCGCTCCCACGGGGTGCCTCGGTGTTCATGGGGCTTGCGTTCAACGCAACTCCACTGTGGGAGCGAGCCTGCTCGCGATAGCGCCGGCGGGTTCGACATCCCGTTCGGCACTGACACCCAATCGCCCAACCATCTCCCGACGCCCCTTGGCCGTCACCGCCAATGCCCGGCTGTCCAGGTCCTGGGTCACCCACTGGCGTTTGATCGCCAATTGCAGCAATGCCGCTCCCAAGGCACCGCCCAGATGGGGCCGACGCATGCTCCAGTCCAGGCAGGGGCAGGCGAATCGGCGTCGCTCACGGGCCAAGGCCTGGACGTCGATGCCCAACGCCTCGAACAGCGTCTTGCCGGACTCACTCAGCCGATAATCCTGTCCTTCCATCTCTAGCAACCATCCGGCTTCGATCATGCGGTCATGCAACCGCACCGCGAGGGTGCCGGCCATATGGTCGTAGCAGGTGCGGGCAAATTGCAGGCGATCCGGAGTGCGCGACACAAAAGCCGGCGCGGTTTTCTGACCGATCACCATCAGCGCTTCCAGCGCCTGGGCGACACGCTTGTCCGCCAGGCTGTAGTAGCGATGACGGCCCTGGACGTGCAACCGCACCAGGGCCAGGTCCTTGAGCTTCGTCAAATGCGCACTGGCAGTGGAGGCGCTGACCTCGGCGATACTCGCCAATTCCGTACTGGTGCGGGCATGCCCGTCCATCAACGAACAGAGCATCCGGGTACGCGCCGGTTCGGCAATGCCCGCAGCCACTTGGGACACACCCGTATCTGAATATTCTGCGCTCATATTTCGCTCCCGGACGAATCAAGCCATGCATCGACTGGAGATAGTAGCAACACTTTCTCCAACACGAACAAGGCAGCGCTTCATGGTGGGTTACCCCACCCCGTCAATCATCCCGGGTCAGCACTTCCAGCAGTTCGATTTCAAAGATGAGGTTGGCGTTGGGCTTGATGTGAGCGCCCATGGATCGCTCGCCATAGGCCAGGTGCGCCGGCACCAACAGCTTGCGCTTGCCACCGACCTTCATGCCCATCAGGCCCTGATCCCAGCCCTTGATCACGCGTCCGGTACCGATCACGCACTGGAAGGGCTTGCCGCGACTGTAGGACGAATCGAACTCGGTGCCATCCTCCAGAGTGCCGCGGTATTGAGTGGTAATCAGTGCGCCTTTGACTACGCTTTTACCGTCGCCCTGTTCCAGGTCGATGATTTGCAGTTCTTCGTTCATGGGCATTCCCGTGTGATTTCCAGGCGCGGGTTTTCGCAGAAATCAGCGCGCCTGGCAACTCCAGTGGCCTGTGAGCGCAGCGTGCGCCTGCAGATGAATCCGGTAAACAGGAGGGAACCGCGGCGCCCGCATCAGTTCACATGGGTATCGACCCTGCTATTCAGATAAGGATGTTCTGATGATCGACTCTCGCCCGCTCCATGGCTTCATTCCTCCTTATATTCTCAATCGCATCATCGCCCACGGCTCCGAACAACAACGCTCCAGTGCCCTCGGTACCCTGACCCATGTGCGCAGCCTGCGGCACAACCCCGGGCCGCCCAGCACTCCTCCCGCCGCCGCAGCACTGCCCAAGCCAGGCAAGGCCGGACACCCGCAACGCAGCGTGCACGATGCACAGAATGGCATGGAGCTGCCTGGCCAGCCGGTGCGCCTTGAGGGTCAAGCGGCCAGTGGCGACGCGGCCGTGGACGAGGCCTACGACGCCCTGGGCGCCACCTATGATTTCTTCTGGAAGGTCCTGGGTCGCGACTCCATCGACAACAAGGGCTTCGCCCTGGTGGGCAGCGTGCATTATGGCCAAGGTTACGAAAACGCCTTCTGGAACGGCGCGCAGATGGTCTTTGGCGACGGCGACGGGGAAATTTTCCAGCGCTTTACCCGCTCCCTGGATGTCGTGGCCCATGAGCTGGCCCATGGCGTCACTGAAAGCGAAGCGGGATTGATCTACGCCAATCAATCCGGTGCCTTGAACGAATCCATCTCCGACGTGTTCGGCGTGCTGGTCAAGCAGTTCGTCCTCGAACAGACGGCCGATCAGGCCGATTGGCTGATCGGTGCCGACCTGCTCACCGACAGGATCAACGGCGACGGCCTGCGCAACATGGCCAATCCCGGCACCGCCTACGATGACCCGCTCCTGGGCAAGGACCCACAGCCCGCCCATATGCGCCAGTTCGTCATCACCCGCGAAGACAACGGCGGCGTACACATCAATTCCGGTATCCCCAACCGCGCCTTTTATCTGATAGCTACCGCACTGGGCGGATTTGCCTGGGAAAAGGCCGGCCGTATCTGGTATGAAACCTTGTGCGACAGGAGTCTGGCCAACGATGCGACCTTCAGTGCCTTCGCCCACCTCACCGTCGAGCATGCCCGCCGGCGTTTCGGCGAGCGGGAGGTACGCGCGGTACAGGACGGCTGGGCCCAGGTCGGCGTCAACCTGACTGAGGAGAGCTGATGAAAACCCTTCCAGACCTTGACGACAACGCCGTGGTACGCCTCTCACGCCAGGGCGGCGTGGCGGCGATCCACGCCTTGACCCGCCCACGGGAGATCGAATTCGCCCAATGCGACCTCGACCAGCGCACGCGCATCTGTTCGGTTCTGGAGGGTTGCCTGCCGCTGACCTCCTCCGCCTCGGGCCGCGGGGATCAACGCTTCTTCCAGATCGAAGTGCGCTATCGCGCCAACGATCAGGACGATGAAATGGTGTTGCAGGTGCCCGAGGACCGGGCACCTGGCGAGCTGGTTCATCTGTGGGACAAAGGCGAAATACTCTGAAGGCCTAACGCGTGGCCGGAACGATCTTGACGATCGCGCCGGACACGGTTTCGATCAGCAAGTACTTATCGTCGATATGCACCCATTGCTGGTCGTTTGTCGGCTGTTCGAGCTTCTTCTGCTTCCAGTCTTTCATGGCTCTATCCGCACGCTGGTAATCGGCGGGTACCCGGTCGTTCTCCACCAGCCTGCGGCCATTGCTCGGCGAATGCTCCAAGGCATCCCCGGTTTTCTCGACCGCTTGTGCAACAGGCCCAAGGGCTCCGAGGCCGACGATCAGGGCCAGGCTGGCGATCAGGGTTGGTTTGCGCATAGAAAGACTCCAGTTATCAAGGTACTGAATCTCCGACTTCAACGGCGGCGAATCATTCCTTTTACTGTAGCGACCAACAGGATGCACAAAACCTGTGGGAGCGGGCTTGCCCGCGAAAGCGGTGCATCTGCCACAAAGATATTGAATGGACCGCCACCTTCGCGGGCAAGCCCGGCTCCCACAGGGTCCTGTGGCGTACAAAAAGGCTGCGTACCCCCGAATCCAGTGTGGGAGCGAGCCTGCTCGCGATAGCGGCGGTTCATTAGACAGCTTTGTGGCAGATACACCGCTATCGCGAGCAGGCTCGCTCCCACAGGGGAATTCCCACAAGAGACGCAGTTTCAGACCACCGCCAAGCGTGGCGCCTTGCGGATATTCTGCAGAAAGCGATCGGCCGGCAGCGGATGGCCCAGCAGGTAGCCTTGCAGCGAATCGCAGCCCAGTTGGGTCAAAAAGTCCTGCTGCACATCGGTTTCCACCCCTTCGGCGACGATCCGCAGGCCTAGGGCCTGACCGAGGGCGACGATGGCCGAGACGATGGCGGCGTCGTCGCTGTCGTGCTCCAGGTCGCGCACGAAACCGCGATCGATCTTCAGCTCATTGGCCGGCAAGCGCTTGAGGTACATCAGGCTCGAATAGCCGGTGCCGAAATCATCGATGGACAGGTCCACGCCCATGTCCGAAAGCTGCTGCAGCACCGTCATGCTGGCATCGGCATCGCTCATGGCGGTGGTTTCAGTGATTTCCAGAGTCAGGTTATTGGGCAGCAGTTGATGAACCTCCAGCGCCTTGGCGACACTTTGCACCAGCCCGGTGTGGCAGAACTGCAAGGCCGAGAGGTTCACGGCGATACGCCAATCGGTATAACCGAGCACGTACCATTCCCGCATCTGGCGACAGGCCTCGTTCAGTACCCATTCGCCGATGGGAATGATCAGCCCGGTCTTTTCCGCCAGGTCGATGAAGGTGTCGGGCATCAACAGGCCCTGGGTCGGATGGTGCCAACGCAACAACGCCTCGGCGCCGACCGGGCGACCATTGGCGGCATCGAACTTGGGTTGGTAATGCAGGCTGAACTGCCGCTGTTCGACGGCGATGCGCAAGTCTTGCAGCAACTGCAATTGCTTGCGGGCATTGCTGTTCATCGAGGCATCGAAAAAACTGTAGCCGTTTTTGCCGGCGCCTTTGGCGTGATACATCGCCGCATCGGCGTTCATCAGCAACTCTTCAGCACTCAGCCCATTGCCCGGATACACCGCGATACCGACGCTGGCGGAAATCTGCAGATCATGCTCGGCGACCCGGAACGTGCGGCCGATCAAGCCGACCTGGCGCGCCGCCAGCCGCAACGCATCGTCAGGCTCGGCCAGTTGCACCAGCAGCACGAATTCATCGCCGCCGATCCGCGCCAGGGTGTCCTGGCTGCGCAAGTCTTCGCGCAGGCGCAGGGCCACGTCCCGCAACAGTAAATCCCCCATGTGATGGCCGAAGGCGTCGTTGACCGGCTTGAAGCCGTCCAGGTCAATGAACATCAAGGCGAAGCAGCCACCCTGCTCCTGCACCCGGTGCATGGCCTGGTCGATACGGTCGGCCAGCAGCACCCGGTTGGGCAATCCGGTGAGAGGGTCGTGCAAGGCCAGTTGAGTCAGTTCCCGGTTCGCCAGGGTCAACGATTGGGCCAATTCCGCGGTACGGGCTTCCAGGCGTGCGTCGAGAATCGACGTGAGCAAGGCAATGGCCAACACCGCTAAGGTCGTGATCAACACCACGTTGTCCAGGCCCTTGCCGCTCAAGCCATCCAGGGAGCCACAAAAGCTGCCCTCCCTGAACTGCGCCCCGGCCATGCCGGTGTAATGCATGCCGACAATGGCGATGCCCATGATCACGGCAGCACCGGCACGGGCCAGTCGCACATGCGGGCTGTTGTGGCGCAGGCGAAAGGCAATCCACAACGCCGCCGCGGAGGCCGCTACCGCGATCACCAGCGAAGCACCGAACAGCGTCGGGTCGTAGTCGATGCCCGGCTGCATCCGCAGGGCCGCCATGCCGGTGTAATGCATGGCGCTGATGCCGGCGCCCATGATCAGCGCGCCGAAAGCCAACTGCCAGGCCGGCAAACGTGGCTGGCTGACCAGCCACAGGGCAAAACCGCTGGAAAAGATGGCGATCAACAACGACAGCGCGGTGATCGACACATCGTAGCCAAGCTCCACCGGCAGGGTGAATGCCAGCATGCCGATGAAATGCATCGACCAGATGCCAACCCCCATCGCCAGCGCACCACCGGCCATCCAGAGGTGGGCAGCACGGCCACGGGTGGTGGCGATACGCCCGGCCAAGTCCAACGCGGTATAGGACGCCAGTACCGCAACCAATAGGGAAATCGAAACAAGGGCGGGGGAATAACTGCCGATGAGCATGGGGGTTTTCTCGTAACTGAAACACCGAACTGCCTCCATGCCCGGTTGAGGCCTGGATTGTACCCAATCCCTTTAGAAGAAGTATCAAAAAGCCATCAATCTTGGAATATTTGCGACGAAAGACATCTTGGTCTGTATGGAGATTGTCAGTGGATGTGCCACCGTTGCGCAGGCAGACCCTGTGGCGATACTGGATCCGACCCGGTTCGGCTAAGCTTGCACACGGACTTCAAGGAGAACGCAGCAATGACCCGCGCCACAACCACTGCATTATTGGTGATAGACGTACAAAACGACTTCATCCCGGGTGGGCCGTTGGCCGTGCCAGGAGGCGACGACATCGTACCGCTGATCAACCGCTTGGGCCGTTCATTCAACCAGGTCGTCCTGGCCCAGGACTGGCACCCGGCCGGGCACGCTTCGTTTGCGTCCAGCCACCCTGGCAAGCAACCCTTCGACACCACCCAGTTGCCCTACGGCGAACAAACGCTGTGGCCCGACCACTGCATACAAGGCAGCCAAGGTGCGGCGCTGCACCCGGCACTGGACCTGCCCCACGCCCAACTGATCATCCGCAAGGGCTGCAACCCGGACATCGACAGTTATTCGGCGTTCATGGAGGCCGATCGCCAGACGCCCACCGGGTTGGCGGGATACCTCAAGGAGCGTGGCGTCGACACCGTTTACGTAGTGGGGCTGGCCCTGGATTTCTGCGTGATGTTCACCGCCCTGGATGCCCGGATCGCGGGGTTCAATGCCGTCGTGGTACTCGACGCTTGCCGGGGCATCGATATCGAGGGTTCGATGGAAACGGCGATCCGCCGGATGCAGACAGCAGGCGTGGAGCTGATTCAGTCCACTGCCATGACGGCCTGACCCGGTGCCCTTCCTCGCTCGCACCCACCCACGCCTGTCCGGCGCAACGGCCCTTGGCCTGATCGCGGGACTCCTGGTTCCCGCGGACTCTGTCATCAGCAAAATCCTGGTCGGCTGGAATGTCGGGGTCTGGACGTACCTGACGCTGATGTTCTGGTTGACCGTCCGGGCCAAGGCTCCCGACGTCAGGCGCATCGCCGAGATCGAAGACGAAAATGCCGGGCTGGTCCTGCTGGTGGTCTGCATCGCGGCGCTGGCCAGCCTGGCGACCATCACCTTCGAGCTGGCCGGCAGCCGCGACCTGCAAACCGCGGGCAAACTGATGCACTACGGTTTCACCGCGCTTACAGTCATCGGTTCATGGCTGCTGATCGGGGTGATCTTCAGCGTTCATTACGCGCGGTTGTATTACACCTGGGACGGCAAGGAGCCGGCCCTGCGGTTTGCCGAAGGACTGACCACGCCCAATTACTGGGACTTCCTGTACTTCTCGTTCACCATCGGCGTGGCCGTCCAGACCTCGGACGTGGGCGTAGCCACCCGGCAGTTACGCAAGATCGTGCTGGCGCAGTCGTTGATCGGGTTCGTGTTCAACACGGCGATTCTCGGGTTCTCGATCAATATTGCGGCGGGGTTGTTTGGGTGATGAGGGGGGCGGTGCGACGTTTCGCTGAATCCCCTCGCCACAGGAAACTGCCGATTATTACCGGGGCATTGGCAGCCACAACCTGAAGCGTGCGCCGCCCAGCGGTGAGACGTCAGCCGTCAAGCTGCCGCCCTGGGCTTCCAGGGCGCGGCGGCTGATGGCCAGGCCCAGGCCGAAGCCGCCCGTGGCGCGGTCGCGACTGCGGTCCAGGCGGTAGAACGGCTCGAACACCCGCTCGCGTTCACCGTCGGGAATGCCGATGCCGTCGTCATCGACCCAGATCTGGCAGCCCTCATCGCCCACCCGCACGCCGACCTGGATCCGCTTCTCGCAATAACGCATGGCATTGCGCAACAGGTTCTGCAGCGCCCGGGCCGTCAGCCGCGGGTCCAGCACAAAGCGCTCCAACGTCCCATGCAAGAGCACGTCAATCACCACGTCCGGCGCCGCCAGGTCCTCGTCGACGCTGCCAAGGATGCTGTCGATGAACTCGTCCAGCGGCACTTCGACCTGCTCCGGCAGACGCTCGGGATTCTGCAACCGGCTGTAGGAGAGCAATTCCAGCACCAGCTCGTCCAGTTCGCGAATATGCGCCACCAACCCTTGCAGGCGCTCGCGGCTGGCCGGCGGCAAGTCATCGGACAGCGCCAGGGCCAGGCCGAAGTCGAGCCGGGTCAAGGGCGTGCGCAGTTCGTGGGAGACCGCGTTGAGCAGGTCCCGTTGCTGATTGAGCAGGCTTTCGATATCGCTGGCCATGGTATCGAACACATGGGCCAGGCTACCGATGTTCGAGCTGGAGGCGATGTGTGTGCGCTCGCTCAAGTGACCCTTGCCGAAGCGTTCGGCGGTGCTCCTGAGACGCTCCAGGTCGCGCCAGTGCGGCCGCAGCCACAGCAACAGGCACGCCAGCATCGTCGCGCCGATCAACACGTTGATGCTCCAGTACAACCAACTGACGTCGGCCGGATCCGGAGGAACGACCATCTTGACCGCCATGCGCTCGTCCAGCGGCGCCACCGCCAGGGTTCGCCAGGCCCAGTCGCCGAGGCGTACCACATTTTCACCCTGCTTGAGGCGGGCTTGTTCATCGGCACTGAAGTCCGCATCATCGATGGCAGCCAGCTCGATGCGCAGCGGTTCGAACTCCTTGTCCATCTGCGCCGCCAACGCCGGCCATTGCTCCCTCGGCACGGCCTGGAACTGCTTGCTCATCAGGGTTTGCAGGCCACGGGAATAGTCGAGGTTGTAGCTCATGAACCGCTCATGGAACAGGCGGATCACCAGTTCCGGCATCAGGTAGATCGCGGCGCTGTAGGACACGATGGTCACCAGATAAAGGCGGATCAACAGCTTCCACATCGACTCAGCACTCCCACTCGGAGCGGCTGAACAGATACCCCTTGCCCCACACCGTCTTGATCTTGCGCGCTTCGCCGGCGTTGTCGTCGAACTTGCGCCGCAACTTGGAAATCGCCACGTCCACCGAGCGGTCGGTGCCGTTGAATTCGATGCCACGCAGGCGTTGCAGGATCTGGTCGCGGCTCAGCACTTCACCGGAATGACGGGCCAGCACCACCAGCAGGTTGTATTCGCCGCTGGACAGCTCCACCGCCTGCCCGCGCCAGGTCACGGTGCGCTCGGACAAGTCGATACACAGGTTGCCCATGAGGATGCGGTCGTTGGCCGTCTGCGGCTCGCTGAGGCTGCTGCGCCGCAGCAAGGTCCGTACACGGGCCAGCAGCACCCGTGGCTCGCACGGTTTGGTGACATAGTCGTCGGCGCCCATCTCCAGGCCCAGCACCTGGTCGTGACTGTCGTCCCGGGCGGTCAGCATCAGGATCGGCAATGTCGCTGAATCGGCCCGCAGCAAGCGGCACACCTGCAAGCCGTCCAGCCCCGGCAACATCAGGTCGAGAATCACCAGATCCGGCGGGTCGACCCGCGCCCGTTCGCGTACATGATCGCCCCGGCTGAGCACATTGACCTGATAGCCGTTGCGTTCCAGGTAACTGGCGATCAATTCGCTGAGGGCGGAGTCGTCTTCCACCAGGAGGATGTTGGGCATGGGTACTTCCAGAAAAGTGCTGTGGCGCCTGACAGACCCTCTTCGCGAGCAAGCCCGCTCCCACAGGAGTTATCGTGAACCTTGTGGGAGCGGGCTTGTTCTGGTCAAGCTTTTCCGGACACCGATTACGGTGATCAAGCTGCCTGCTGCTCCATGGCTATTGGCGGCAGGTAGTTGTTATGGCTGTGGAGCCTGATTCGGTTGT
>NZ_VIUE01000030.1 GCF_007828215.1 Pseudomonas sp. SJZ074
TGAATGGGCATAAAAAATCCGATACCAGAGGACTGGTATCGGATTTTCTAGAAAGCCCGGCTTGGACTCAAATGCTTAAGTGAACAGCATTACGGTGAAAACCGGGGTTCTTCTTTGAATCAGTTTCAGCCCTTGTAGGCGGCAACCGACTTGGTGATCGCTTCGCGGGCGGCGTCAGCACCGGCCCAGCCTTCGATCTTGACCCACTTGCCTTTTTCGAGGTCTTTGTAGTTCTCGAAGAAGTGTTCGATCTGCTGGATCAGCAGGGGTGGCAGATCGGTGTATTCCTTCACGTTGACGTACAGTTGCGACAGTTTGTCGTGTGGCACTGCGATAACTTTGGCATCGCCGCCGCCGTCGTCGGTCATGTTCAGGATGCCGACTGGACGGGCACGGATGACCGAGCCAGGGGCCACTGGGTAAGGGGTCACGACCAGCACGTCGAGGGGGTCGCCGTCGTCGGCCATGGTGTTAGGGATGTAACCGTAGTTGGCCGGGTAGAACATGGGGGTGGCCATGAAGCGGTCAACGAACAGGCAATCGCTGTCCTTGTCGATTTCGTATTTGATCGGGGCGTGGTTGGCCGGAATTTCGATCGCAACGTAGATGTCGTTCGGCAGGTCTTTGCCAGCCGGAATCTTGCTGTAACTCATTGGGCGGTGTCCCCGTTAGTTGACCAAAAGGCTGGTCGGATTGACCAAAAGTGGCGGCGATTATAGGCATATTCAGCCATCGATGCCACGTTACCAGGGTCTTAGAGACCTTAGTATGACGCCTGATAGACCGGATCTTCGACCTGAAGTTGCCGCAGCCGCGCCAGAGGATCCTGGCGGTAGAACGCCTTGAGCTGTTCGTAGACCCGCGGGTACGCCTGGTGCAGCAGGTCAGGGGCGCTGAAGAAGTATTCGCTGGTGACGGCGAAGAACTCCGCCGGGTTTTCCGCGGCGTAGGGATCGATGAGGGTGTCGGCGTCCGGGTTCTGGTCCAGTTGGCGGTTGAGGTCGTCGAAGGCCTGCTGCATGGCTTCGGCCCAGTCGCTGACGCGCATGTCGGCGTGCAGCGGTGGCAGGCCGTTGGCGTCGCCGTTGAGCATGTCGAGCTTGTGCGCCAGTTCGTGGATCACCAGGTTGTAACCGTCCCAGCCACCGCTGGCGAGCACGCCGTCCCAGGCCAGGATGATCGGGCCCTGGGGCCAGGCTTCGCCACTGTGTTCACCGTCCCATTCGTGTTCGATGCCGCTGGCGTCGCGGTAGCGCTGTGGGCTGAGGAAGTCGTCGGGATAGAGGACGATTTCGTGGAAGCCCTGGTACCAGTTCAGCTCGCCCAGGTGCATCAGTGGCAATTGGGCCTGGGCGGCGAGCAGCAGGCGTTGTTCCTGGTGCAGTTCGACGCCGGGCAGGGCGGTCAGGTGCTTGTCCTGCAGGAACAGGACGCAGGCTTCACGCAGCCACTGGTCCTCGGCGGCGCTGATGCCGTCGAGAAAGCTCAGGTGGTGACGCACGCGCTGCCAGATGTCATCGGCCACGGGATGCTTGGCGAGGGTGCGTTGGCGGCGCCAGTTGCTCAGGGACCACATGGGCGATCAGGCCTTCGAAGCACGCTGGCCCAGTTTGCTGCGGACCAGGCTGATGATCATCGGCAGCAGCGATACCAGGATGATGCCCACCACCAGCAGCGACAGGTTCTGCTTGATGAAGGGCACGTTGCCGAAGAAGTAGCCGAGGGTGACCAGGCCGCCGACCCACAGGACCGTGCCGAGGACGCTGAAGCCGAAGAAGCGCAGGTAATTCATTTTGCCCACACCGGCGACAAAGGGCGCGAAGGTGCGGATGATCGGCAGGAAGCGCGCCAGGGTCACGGTCTTGCCGCCGTGCTTGTCGTAGAAGTCGTGGGTTTGTTGCAGGTAGTCGCGGCGGAAGATTTTCGAGTTGGGGTTGCTGAACAGTTTTTCGCCGGCAGTGCGACCAATAAGGTAGTTGGTGCTGTCACCGAGGATCGCTGCCAGCATCAGCAGGCCGGCCAACAGGAGTGGGTCCATGGCGCCGCCCGCGGCCACGGCACCGGCGATGAACAACAGCGAATCCCCTGGCAGGAACGGCGTTACCACCAAGCCGGTTTCACAGAAGATCACCAGGAACAGGATGGCGTAGACCCAGGTGCCGTAGTGGGTCACCAGCATGTCGAGGTATACATCGAGATGCAGAATGAGGTCGAGGGGATTGAAATCCATGTAATGCACCTTGGTGGTGGCCCGGCTCGGCAGGCGGGTGGCTCGGGCTTTGAGTTGGGCTGCGGGGTTTGTAGCTTTTTCTTACAAGCCGGGAAGATCGGGATTATACGGCGTGGATTGTGAAGGGGGCGTTGAGTTTGTAGCGGGGGATTTCTGGATGCATATCAGGCGTGAAGAGTTTTTCTGTGGCGAGGGGATTCATCCCCGCTGGGCCGCAAAGACTGAATGTAAGGTGTGTCAGGCGGACTGAGTTGGATGGGTTGGGGCTGCTTCGCAGCCCAGCGGGGATGAATCCCCTCGCCACAAGGGGGTGGTGTGTTGTTTTCAGAGCTCTTCGCTGATCGGCAGGGTGTAGTTCTTGAACTCGGTGTCTTCCCTGAAGCCAATCGACTCGTAGGTTTTCTGCGCCACTTCATTGTTGCTGCTGGTGGAGACGCGCATGCGCACGGCGTTGGTTTCCTTGGCCATTTTTTTCGCGGTGCGGATCAGGTGGTCGGCCACCAGTTGCCGGCGGGCGTCTTCGGCGACGTAGATGTCGTTGAGGATCCACACGCGCTTGAGCGACAGCGACGAGAAGCTCGGGTAGAGCTGGCAGAAGCCCAGCAGCTTGTTGTCGTCGTCATCGGGCAGGGCCAGGTAGATCACCGATTCCTTGCGGCGCAGGCGCTTTTCGAGAAAGGCCCGGGACGAGTCCGGGTATGGCAGCGAGCCATAGAATTCCCGGTATTTGACGAACAATGGGGTCAGCAGGTCCAGGTGTTCCAGGGTCGCTTGAATAATCCGCATGGCAGGTCCCGTTTACAAAGGTCGACACAAAGTCTGACAACAACGGCGCTCTGCCGTGCTTTTGATGCTGCCTGAAATCGGATCAAGAACGCAATTGGATCTACGGATCAGCTTTGGGGCGGCATCAGTAGGAAATTACCTTTCATATCGGCACCGTTTTCCGACTCTAGAGTGTGTACCTGGGCCTCGTCCTTCAGGTTGACCCCCGAAAGCTGTCGGCGACAGGCCTCGCGCATCAGGTAGACCAGGCGATGGGCCGCCATG
Source organism: Pseudomonas sp. SJZ074 (assembly GCF_007828215.1). Taxonomy (GTDB): domain Bacteria; phylum Pseudomonadota; class Gammaproteobacteria; order Pseudomonadales; family Pseudomonadaceae; genus Aquipseudomonas. The sequence continues at coordinate 3,281 of NZ_VIUE01000030.1, forward strand.
CCGTAGCTCAGGCCTTCGAGCCGGACATTGGAGATGCAGTTGCGATAGGCGTCGGTCAGGCCGACCTTGGGGTTGTAGGTGAAATACAGGCCCAGGCTGTCGGGCGAGCTGAGGCCGGGACGTTCGCCGATCAGGATCACCGACATTTTTGCCCCAAGGCGTTCAGCCACTTCATCGGCCACCGCAACCCGGCCTTGTTCTACCAGGATGACCGGCGAAACCGACCAGCCATCGGCGGCGATCTGTTCTTCCAGGCGCGCCAGGAACGGCAAGGTATGGCGGTGCACCGCCAACGCCGACAGGCCGTCGGCCACCACGATGGCAAGGTCGACGCCGCCGGGATGGGCCGCTGCGTAATCGTCCAGCGTCTGCGCAGAGGGCTCATCCAGGCGTCGGCCCAGGTCCGGGCGCTGCAGATAGCTGTTGCGGTCGCTGGCGGCGCTATGGAGCAACAGACTCTCGCGGCCGCGCTCGGCCAGTTGCGCGCGAATGCCCTGGTGGTCGAACGCCAGGTGCACCGCATCCCGTGCCTGGGCGTGGGCGTATTGGAAGTCCAGTTGTGCTTGTGTCGGCAGGCTGGTGCCGGTGCGACCCAGGGCGATGCGCGCCGGGGTCAGGCGGCGCAGTTCCAGCCACGGGTTTTGCGAATCGACAGATTTTTTGTCCATGGGCAGGTCACTCATCCCAAGTGCGCCAGGGCGTGACGAAACGCCGGAGGCAGGTTGTCGCCGAACTGAACCCGGCCGTCGGCCTGGGTGAAGATGCCCATGTTCGCCAGCCACTGCTCGAACTCCGGCGCCGGCTTCAGGCCCAGGGTCTGGCGGGCGTAAAGGGCGTCGTGGAACGAGGTGGTCTGGTAATTAAGCATGATGTCGTCGGAGCCGGGGATGCCCATGATGAAGTTGATCCCGGCTACGCCCAGCAGGGTCAGCAGGGTGTCCATGTCGTCCTGGTCGGCTTCGGCGTGGTTGGTGTAGCAGATGTCGCAACCCATCGGCACGCCCAGCAGCTTGCCGCAGAAGTGGTCTTCGAGGCCGGCGCGGATGATCTGTTTGCCGTTGTAGAGATATTCCGGGCCGATGAAACCTACAACGGTGTTGACCAGGAACGGGTTGAAATGTCGTGCCACGGCGTAGGCCCGGGTCTCGCAGGTCTGTTGATCCACGCCGTGGTGGGCGTTGGCTGACAGGGCGCTGCCCTGACCGGTTTCGAAATACATCAGGTTTTTGCCGAGGGTGCCCCGATTGAGGCTGAGCCCGGCGTCGTAGCCTTCTTTCAACACGTTGAGGTTGATGCCGAAACTGGCATTGGCCGCTTCGGTGCCGGCGATGGACTGGAACACCAGGTCCAGGGGCACGCCACGGTTGGCCGCTTCGATTGAGGTGGTGACGTGGGTCAGCACGCAACCCTGGGTCGGGATGTCGTAGCGCTGGATGATGGCGTCGAGCATTTCCAGCATGGCGCAGATCGAGGCCGTGCTGTCGGTGGCCGGGTTGATGCCGATCATGGCGTCGCCGTTGCCGTAGAGCAGGCCGTCAAGGATGCTCGCGGCGATCCCGGCTGGTTCGTCAGTGGGATGGTTGGGTTGCAGGCGCGTGGACAGACGCCCGCGCAGGCCGAGCGTGCCGCGGAATTTCGTCACTACGCGGATTTTCTGCGCCACCAGCACCAGGTCTTGCACACGCATGATTTTCGACACGGCCGCAACCATTTCCGGGGTCAGGCCAGGGGCCAGTGCCCGCAGGCTGTGTTCATCGGCGGCGTCGCTGAGCAGCCAGTCGCGAAAGCCACCGACTGTGAGGTGGCTGACCACCGCGAAGGCTTGCTTGTCGTGGGTGTCGACGATCAGCCGGGTGACTTCGTCGGCTTCGTAGGGAATCAGCATTTCTTGCAGGAAATGGCTGAGGGGCAAGTCAGCCAGGGCCATTTGCGCGGCCACGCGCTCGCCGTCGTTGAGCGCTGCGACACCGGCCAGGAAATCCCCGGAACGCGCCGGGCTGGCTTTGGCCATCAGTTCTTTGAGGCAGTCGAAGCGATAGGTCTGGGCGCCGACGGAATGGACGAATGCGGCCATGGGGCGGTGTCCTCCTGGTTCTTATAATGAATTCAAATACAACACTGGAACCTGTACTAAAACCTGCACTGGAACCCTGTGGGAGCGGGCTTGCTCGCGAATGCGGTGTGTCATTCAACAGATGCATTAACTGACACACTGCATTCGCGAGCAAGCCCGCTCCCACAGGGGGACTGGGTTCCCACACAGAGAACTCAGTCCCCCTCACTTCAAATCCCAGTAAGCATAGCGTCCGCCGGGGCAGCGGAGCGTTGTTTGGCGGTCAGTTGGAAGTACAGGTAGCCAACGATCATGAACGCCAGGAACACCAGCCCGATCAGGGTATTGAACCAGGCCATCGCCACCAGGCACACCACGGCCAGGAACAGCGCGATGCCCGGTACGATGGGGTAGCCCGGAGCACGGAAGGTACGCTCCAGGTTCGGCTCGACCTTACGCAGCCGGAACAGGCTGAGCATGCTGATGATGTACATCACGATGGCGCCGAACACCGACATGGTGATCATCGCCGCCGTCAGGCTCATGCCTTGCAGGTTCACCAGGCCATCGCTGTAGATCGCCGCGATGCCGATGACGCCGCCGGCCAGGATCGCCCGGTGCGGGGTCTGGAAGCGCGACAGTTTCGCCAGGCCCCGTGGCAGGTAACCGGCCCGGGCCAGGGCGAAGAACTGCCGCGAGTAGCCGAGGATGATCCCGTGGAAGCTCGCCACCAGGCCGAACAGGCCGATCCACACCAGCATGTGCATCCAGGTCGAATTGTTGCCGACCACTGCTTTCATTGCCTGGGGCAGCGGGTCGTTGATGTTCGACAGTTGGCGCCAGTCGCCCACGCCGCCGGCCATGATCATCACGCCGATGGCCAGGAACACCAGGGTCAGGATGCCGCTGACGTAGGCGCGGGGAATCGTGCGTTTCGGATCCTTGGCTTCTTCGGCGGCCATGGCCGCACCCTCGATGGCGAGGAAGAACCAGATCGCGAAGGGAATCGCCGCGAAAATGCCCGGAATTGAGGCGAGGCTGAACTCATTTGCACCAGACCAGCCGTTGAGCACGAAGTTGCTGAAACTGAAGCCCGGCGCGACCACGCCCATGAACACCAGCAGTTCGGCCACCGCCAGCACGGTGACCACCAGCTCGAACGCCGCGGCGATGCTGACGCCGAGGATGTTCAGGGTCATGAACACAATGTAGGCGCCAACCGCCGCCACTTTCGGGTCCAGGTCCGGGAACTGCACGTTGAGGTAGGCGCCAATGGCCATGGCGATGGCCGGGGGCGCAAAAACGAACTCGATCAAGGTGGCGATCCCGGCGATCAACCCGCCTTTCTCGCCAAAGGCCCGTCGGCTATAGGCGAACGGCCCGCCGGCGTGGGGAATCGCGGTGGTCAGCTCGGTGAAGCTGAAGATGAAACAGGTGTACATCAATGCCACCATCAGCGCGGTGACGAGAAAGCCCAGCGTCCCTGCCGTGCCCCAGCCGTAACTCCAGCCGAAATACTCGCCGGAAATCACCAGGCCGACGGCAATGCCCCACAGATGCAGGGTACCGAGTGTGGGTTTGAGTTGGTTGGTAGTCGTCATAAGTCCTCTCTTGGTTTTTGATCTTTGGTGGACTTTCGGTGGTTGGGGTGTGGAGCGGGCACGCAAAGGTTATGCCAGGGCTGTGGGGCATTGGTTAGGGTGTGTTAGTGAGGAAGCCTTCGCGAGCAAGCCCGCTCCCACAGGGGACTGTGAGCCGACGCAAATCCCCTGTGGGAGCGGGCTTGCTCGCGAAAGCTATCTAGGGAGCGACGCAGGACCTACCTGAATCGCCCCAGGGGGTTTAGAAGAACCCCAGCGGATTAATGTCGTAGCTCACCAGCAGGTTCTTGGTCTGCTGATAATGATCGAGCATCATCTTGTGGGTTTCACGACCCACGCCGGACTTCTTGTAGCCACCGAACGCGGCATGCGCCGGGTACAGGTGGTAGCAGTTGGTCCAGACGCGACCGGCCTTGATCGCCCGGCCCATGCGGTAGGCGCGGTTGATGTCGCGGGTCCACAGGCCGGCGCCGAGGCCGAACTCGGTGTCGTTGGCGATCGCCAGGGCTTCGGCTTCATCCTTGAAGGTGGTAATGCTCACCACCGGGCCGAAGATTTCTTCCTGGAACACGCGCATCTTGTTGGTGCCCTTGAGCAGGGTCGGCTGGATGTAATACCCGCTGGCGAGGTTGCCTTCGAGTTTTTCCACCTGGCCGCCGGTCAGCAGTTGAGCACCTTCGCCCTTGGCGATTTCCAGGTACGAGAGGATCTTGTCGAACTGTTGCTCGGACGCCTGGGCGCCGACCATGGTGTCGGTGTCCAGCGGGTCGCCGCGTTTGATCTGCTCGATCTTCTTCATCACCACCTGCATGAATTCGTCGTAGATCGATTCCTGCACCAGGGCGCGGGACGGGCAGGTGCAGACTTCGCCCTGGTTGAAGAACGCCAGCACCAGGCCTTCGGCGGCTTTTTCGATGAAGCTTGGTTCGGCCTGCATGATGTCTTCGAAGAAGATGTTCGGCGACTTGCCGCCCAGTTCCACGGTGGACGGGATGATGTTTTCGGCGGCGCATTTCATGATGTGCGAGCCGACCGGAGTCGAGCCGGTGAAGGCGATCTTGGCAATGCGCTTGCTGGTCGCCAGGGCTTCGCCGGCTTCCTTGCCGAAGCCTTGCACCACGTTCAGCACGCCGGGCGGCAGCAGGTCACCGATCAGTTCCATGAGTACGCAGATGCCTAGTGGGGTTTGCTCGGCAGGCTTGAGCACCACGCAGTTGCCGGCGGCCAGGGCCGGGGCGAGTTTCCAGGCGGCCATCAGCAGTGGGAAGTTCCACGGGATGATCTGCCCGACCACCCCCAGCGGTTCGTGGATGTGATAGGCCACGGTGTTGCCGTCGATCTCGGCGGCCGCGCCTTCCTGGGCCCGCAGGCAACCGGCGAAGTAGCGGAAGTGGTCGGCGGCCAGGGGAATATCGGCGTTGAGGGTTTCACGCACGGCCTTGCCGTTGTCCCAGGATTCGGTGATCGCCAGGGTTTCGAGGTTCTGTTCGATGCGGTCGGCGATTTTCAGCAGGATCAGCGAACGGGCCTGGGCCGAGGTGGCGCCCCAGGCATCGGCAGCAGCGTGGGCCGCGTCCAGGGCTTTTTCGATGTCTTCGGCCGTGGAGCGCGGGAATTCGGCAATGGGCTGGCCATTGACCGGGGAAGTATTGGTGAAGTACTGACCTTTGACAGGCGCGACGAACTCGCCGCCGATGTAGTTACCGTATTTGCTCTTGAACGAGACGATAGCGCCTTCAGTACCGGGGTGAGCGTAACGCATGGTGAATTCTCCTTGGCTTTTGTGCTTATACGGGAGGCCGCGCAAATTGAGCGCCGGTATCTAAGCCTAGAGCAAAGGTTGGGCCATTGCCGTGCAGGGCCCGAAAATCAAGACTTTAGGAGGAGTTGGTCGGACAAGCGGATGGGGTGTGTGGCGCTTTCGATACAGCGGATGTGACAGTTTGTGCCAGATGCGAGACAGTCTGTGACTGACAGGTCGCGCCAGCATTGCAAAGGCGGTTGGGCTGGAGGATGCTGGGCTTCACCCAGTTGCCCTGCAAGCACAATTGTGGTGAGGGATTGTCTGTGGCGAAGGGATAAATCCCCTCGCCACAAGTTAAGTGTCAAGCACGGGTCCGGTGTTCGACAGTTGCTTCAGCAGGAGAATAATAAGAAATGCACAGCAACCATTTGAGTCGCCATGCCCAGCAGGTCCTGACGGTCACCCAGGGCAAGGCCCATCTGCAGGGGCCTGGCAGCGATCCGTCGATTGCCCGTTCCTGGTTGCGCTGCCTCGAGGATTACCACCTCGACCCGGCCCAGAACCTGGCGCCGACGGTGCTCGAGCATGGTCGGGTGCTGGAAAGCCGCGAGCGCCTGCAACAGGTGCTGCACATCGCTGGTAATGAAATGACCAGCCTGCACCAGCAACTGTCCGGTGCCGGCCACGCGGTGTTGCTGACCGACGCCCGGGGCGTGATTCTCAACTGCGTCACCGCTCCCAGCGAACGGAAGATTTTCGAACGAGCCGGTCTCTGGCTCGGGGCCGACTGGAGCGAGGCCTGCGAAGGCACTAATGGCATTGGCACCTGCCTGGTGGAGCGCCAGGCGCTGACCATTCACCAGGAAGAACATTTTCGCGGTCGCCACACCGGCCTGACCTGCTCGGCCAGCCCGGTCTTCGACCCCCATGGCGAACTGCTGGCGGTGCTCGACGTCTCCTCGGCCCGACCGGACGTGTCGCGCCAGAGCCAGTTCCACACCATGGCGTTGGTGAATCTCTCGGCGAAGATGATCGAGAGCTGCTATTTCCTGCGCTGCTTCGACAATCAATGGCTGCTGCGCTTTCATCTGCAGGCCGAGTCCGTAGGGTTGTTCAGCGAAGGGCTGCTGGCGTTCGACGGCGAAGGGCGTATCTGTGCCGTCAACCAGAGTGCGCTCAACCTGCTGGGGCACATTCGCGGCGGCTTGCTGGGGCAACCGGTAGAAGCGTTTTTCGATTGTTCGCTGGACGAATTGCTGGGCCGGGCCAGCGTCCACGCCAGCGCCAGTTGGCCGCTGCGCACCCGTGACGGTCGGCATTTGTTCGCGGTACTGCGTGGTCAGCCTCGCAGTGTCCCGGTTCCACTCGCGCCGCCACCCAAGGTGACTGAGCCGCCGCGACTGTCGGGTATCTGCCTGGGGGATGCGCGATTGCAGGAGCATTTCCGCAAGGCGCTACGGGTGTTCGAGCGCGATGTACCACTGCTGGTCAACGGTGAAACCGGTTGTGGCAAGGAAGCCTTCGCCAAGGCCGTGCACCAGGCCAGTCAGCGCGCCGGGAAAAATTTCGTCGCCCTCAATTGCGCGGCCATCCCCGAAAGCCTGATCGAGAGCGAGCTGTTCGGCTATCGCGGCGGCAGTTTTACTGGGTCGCGCAAGGAAGGCATGCGCGGCAAGCTGCAGCAGGCTGACGGTGGCACCTTGTTCCTGGATGAAATCGGTGACATGCCCCTGGCCTTGCAGACCCGCTTGCTGCGGGTGCTGGAGGATCGCCAGGTGGTGCCCATCGGTGGTGAACCCGAGGCGGTTAATGTGCGCATCATCAGCGCCACCCACCGGCAATTGCTTGAGCGAGTGCAGGACGGCAGTTTCCGCGAAGACTTGTACTACCGGCTCAACGGCCTGGAAATCCCTTTGCCGGCGTTGCGCGAGCGCAGCGACAAGGCGCAGTTGCTGGATTTTCTGCTGGCCGAAGAAAGCGTCACCGAGGCGGTGTTCATCGACGAGCCGGCGCGCCGGGCGCTCCTGGCGTTCGACTGGCCGGGCAACGTGCGGCAGATGCGCAACGTGCTGCGCACTCTCGCCGCATTGTGCGACGGTGGCAGGATCGGGCTGGAGGACCTGCCAGCGATGATTCGCCAGGCACGACCGGCGTTGGAGGGCACACCCACATCCGAACATCCGCTGGAAGATGCGGAGCGGCTGGCCTTGCTCAATGCACTGGAACAGACCCGCTGGCACATGACCAACACGGCCGAGCAGTTGGGTATCAGCCGCAATACCCTCTACCGGAAACTGCGCAAACACGCGATCGCTCGCTGAGCCCGGATCCCACGGCCACTGAAAATCCCCTGTGGGAGCGGGCTTGCTCGCGAAAGCGGTGTGTCAGTTGACGCATCTGGTGGATGACACACCGCATTCGCGAGCAAGCCCGCTCCCACAGAGTTCGGTGGTGCTCACTGGCCTGTGAGCATCAGGTAGCTCCAAATACAAAAGATGCGATTTCTCCCTCCCTACGCTAACCTGCGGCCATGTTTTACGAGGTCGACTATGCACATCCATATTCTCGGTATTTGCGGCACTTTCATGGGGTCGATGGCGGTCCTGGCCAAGGAGCTTGGCCATCACGTGACCGGTTCCGACGCCAACGTCTACCCGCCGATGAGCACCCAACTGGAAGCTCAGGGCATCGAACTGACGCAGGGCTATGACCCCGCGCAGTTGGACCCGGCACCGGACCTGGTAGTCATCGGCAACGCCATGTCCCGTGGCAACCCGGCGGTGGAGTACGTGCTCAACAAAGGCCTGCCGTATGTGTCCGGGCCGCAGTGGTTGGCCGATCACGTGTTGCAGGGCCGTTGGGTCCTGGCCGTGGCGGGGACACACGGCAAGACCACCACCAGCAGCATGCTCGCCTGGGTGCTGGAGCACGCGGGCATGAGCCCGGGTTTCCTGATCGGTGGTGTGCCGCAGAATTTCTCGGTGTCGGCGCGCCTGGGCGCTACGCCGTTCTTCGTGATTGAAGCCGATGAATACGACAGCGCGTTTTTCGACAAGCGTTCGAAATTCGTCCACTACCGCCCGCGCACGGCGATCCTCAATAACCTGGAATTCGATCACGCAGACATCTTCCCTGATCTGGCGGCCATCGAGCGGCAATTCCACCATCTGGTCCGCACCATCCCGAGCGAAGGCCTGGTGATTCATCCAACCACTGAGCTAGCCTTGCAGCGGGTCATCGAGATGGGCTGCTGGACTCCGGTGCAGACCACCGGCGTGGGCGGGCAGTGGCAGGTGAAGTTGCTGAAGGACGACGGTTCGCAGTTCGAAGTGATGTTCGAGGGCCAGTCCCAAGGCGTCGTGGAGTGGGAACTGACCGGCCAGCACAACGTCGCCAACGCTCTGGCCACTTTGGCAGCGGCGCGTCATGTAGGCGTGGTACCGTCGATGGGTATCGCCGCGCTGAGCGCGTTCAAGAGCGTCAAGCGCCGCATGGAAAAGGTCGCCGAAGTACGCGGTATCACCATCTATGACGATTTCGCCCACCATCCGACCGCCATTGCCACGACCCTCGATGGTTTGCGCAAGCGTATTGGCGATGCGCCGTTGATCGCGATCATCGAGCCGCGCTCCAACTCGATGAAGCTCGGCGCCCACCGCGATGGCCTGCCGGAGAGCGTGGTCGATGCCGACCAGGTGATCTGGTACGCGCCGGCCAACCTCGGTTGGGACCTGGGAGCCACGGCCGCGTTGTGCACGGTGCCGTCGATTGTCAGCGATTCCCTGGAGGGCATCATCGAACGCGTGAAGAGCCAGGCCCAGCCCGGCACTCACGTGGTGATCATGAGTAACGGCGGCTTCGGCGGCCTGCATGGCAAACTGGCTGAGGCGCTGAAATGAGCAATGGCCCGGAACGCATCACGCTGGCGATGACCGGTGCGTCCGGCGCCCAGTACGGCTTGCGCCTGCTCGATTGCCTGGTGCGTGAGGACCGCGAGGTGCATTTCCTCATTTCCAAGGCCGCGCAGTTGGTGATGGCGACGGAAACCGACGTGACCCTACCGGCCAAGACCCAGATGATGCAGGCCTTCCTCACCGAATACACCGGCGCGGCAGCGGGGCAGATCCGGGTGTATGGCAAGGAAGACTGGATGTCGCCGGTGGCATCGGGCTCCGGCTCGCCGACGGCCATGGTGGTGGTGCCGTGTTCCACCGGGACGCTGTCGGCGATTGCCACCGGGGCCTGCAACAACCTGATCGAACGGGCCGCGGACGTGACGCTCAAGGAGCGTCGCCAGTTGATCCTCGTGCCGCGGGAGGCGCCATATTCGAGCATTCATCTGGAGCACATGCTCAAGCTGTCGAATATGGGCGTGACCATCCTGCCGGCCTCGCCGGGCTTCTATCATCAGCCGCAGACCATCGACGACCTGATTGATTTCGTCGTCGCGCGGATCCTCAACCTGCTGAATATCCCCCAGGACATGTTGCCGCGCTGGGGCGAACACCACTTGAGCAGTGATGAATAAGCTGCTGATCGTGCTGCTGGCGCTGCAACTGACCGGTTGTGCCACCGCCCGCACCCTCGACGCCGCCAAGCCCGGTGCGCCGGTGGTGTATGCGGGCACTCGCCTGGACCTTTACGCCCTCAACGGTGGCTGCTGCGCGAAGGACCGCTTTGGCGCCGAAGCCCCGAGCTACCCCGGTGTTGACCTGCCGGGCAGTGCATTGCTCGATACCTTGTTGCTGCCGTTGTCGTTGTTTACGGCGATGGGGGTGGGGTTCCGGGCGACGGGTGGGTTGTAACACCACAGAGCCCAATGGCGATGAGGTATCTGTGGCGAGGGGATTTATCCCCGCTGGACTGCGAAGCAGCGCCCTTCGGTCTGTCTGATACACCGCAGGTTCAGGTTTTGGGGGGCGCTTTGCACCCTAGCAGGGATAAATCCCCTCGCCACAAAAGCCCAGCAGCCCTCAGGTCATTTACCCAACTTACGCAGCTCATCCGACTCCACCACCCGCACCCCATCCTGTTCTTCCAAGGCCAGGCGCCACATGGCGCGGGCCAGTTGGCAGGCTTCGATACCGTGATACTTGCCGGGAATCAGCTTTGACAAGGGCCCGGCCAGTTGCTCGGCCAGCCGAGGCTCGACGCGGTCGCCCAACAGCAGGGAAGGGCGGCAGATCGTCAGTTGCGGCCAGTCCTGGGCCTTGAGCGCTGCTTCCATCTCGCCTTTGACCCGGTTGTAGAAGATCGACGACTTTGCATCCGCACCCAGGGCACTGATAACGATCAGGTGCCGTGCCCCCAGTTCCCGGGCGCGCTTGGCAAACGCCACCACCAGGTCCAGGTCCACTGCACGAAAGGCCTGTTCGGAACCGGCTTTCTTGATGGTCGTACCGAGGCAGCAAAAGGCTATGTCGATTTGGCCGGCAAGTTGCGGCAGGACCTGGGCCGGCTCCCCGACCGGATTTTCCAGATGTGGATGTTCGGCCAGTGGCCGGCGGGAAGGTGCCAGGACCCGGCTGATGGTCGGCTCGTTGAGCAGCCGGTCCAGCAGGTGTTCCCCGGTCAATCCGGTAGCGCCGGCGAGCAAAACATGCTGAGGCGTCAAGTACATAGTGTTTCCCCCTTGATACGGTTCAGCTTAGTTGCTCTTTTTGACATCGTCGTTCAGTGCAGCACTTTGCAATGCTTTTCGCGCCTGCAATTTACGCAGCAGTTGCCAGTGGGAAAGGACCGTTCTCGGGGCCCAGATCTGTGGCTCGGAGGCCTCGAAATTATCCGCCTGCTCCCGTTCGGCCACGGTGGCCTTGGCGAGCTTGAAGGCCTGCTCAAGGTCGTCGGTCTGATTCAGCGCCTGAGCGAACAAGGCATCGCCGAAATAGGTGAAGTTGGCTTCCTCGGAGCAACCGAAGGACACCCGGTCGGCCCGTGAAGCAGTCATGACCAGGGTGCGTTCATCCTTGATCGCCGGGATGAAACCGCCGGAGTAGCAGGCCGAGATCACCACGATCTTGTCGCGGTTCTTCAGCGGTGCCAGCACCACCGCCAGTTCGTCGGCGGGCAGGTCGGCCAGTTCCATGCGTGGCTGGTCGAGCACCAGCTCATGTTCGCTGGTGCCATGGCTGGTCAGGTAGATGAAGATCAGGTCTTCCGGGCCGCTGCGTTCGGCCAGGGTGTTGGCGGCGCGGCGCAGGCTTTCGCGGGTCGCCATGGGTCGGTCGCCCAGGTGATCGCGATGATTGACCAGGCGGATCTGGCCGAACGCGCCGAAACGGCTTGCGAGCATGTTGGCGACATAGTCGGATTCGCGCAGGAACACGCTCTGCTTGCCGTCGCCGCCCAGGGTCAGGCTGTACAGTTCCACCGCCGGTGTCGACGCCGGAATCTGCGCCAGGGCGTCATCCAGCAGACGGCCCTGGGACAGCAGGCCGAGCTCGAGTACGTCCGGGAGCAGCTTGCCATCCGCATCGCGCACCCGCTGGCCGTTGGCCCAGGTGCCGCTTTGCACCGTGCCATCGGTCAGCACCAGGGTGCCGCGCCCGTGGTAACTGTCGTTTTCGAACTCGCCGATGTAAAAACTGCCATCGGGCAGGTTCAGGCGGCCCTGGCCGGTAAAGCGCCATTCATTGAAGCGGCCGAGGTAATGGCTGCCATCGGCGCCGATCAGCTCGCCCTTGCCAGTGAGCGCGCCGTCCTTGAACTGGCCGATCCAGACATCGCCGTCGGCATTTTCATAGCGGCCGCGACCGTTGAGCTGGTTGTTCTTGAAGCTGCCGACATAGACATCGCCGTCGGCGCTGTTGAACGTGCCTTTGCCCTGCAACTGGCCATCGACGAAATGCCCGGTGAACTGATTGCCCGCGGCATCGAAGCGCTGGCCGTCTCCATTGGGCTTGCCATTGACGAACGGGCCCTGGTATTGGCTGCCATCGGCAAGCTCCAGGCGGCCGAGGCCTGAATAGCGGTCGGCCTTGAACTCGCCACGGTAGGTCACGCCGTTTTCCTTGAGCGTGCCTTCGCCGTCCCGGCGTCCCTGCTTGAAGCCGCCGGTATAGCTGCTGGTGGGCGTGTCGAGACGGCCCTGGCCGTGGAACAGGCCCTGCTGGAACTGGCCGCGATAGACCTCGCCATTGCTGCCGTGCCATTCCCCGACGCCATGCCATTGGCCTTTGTCGAATTGCCCGGAATACCAGCTGCCGTTGGGGTAGTCGACGCGTCCCTGGCCCTGCAACAGCCCATTTACCAGATCGCCGCGGTAGCGTCCGCCATCGGGCAGGCGTGCGTCAGGCGGCAACAGTGATTCGCCATCGCCGCAGGCGGCCAGCAACAGGGTCAAAGCCAGGGGAAAAAGTAAGCGCATAACGGGATCCAGGTAATCAGGCGACGAGTATGCCGCAGCTATGCGCGATAGAACCAGAGAAGCGCTGCGAAACTGCCTGGGCGGTTTCGCATGCGTGAAGGGGTTACACGAAGCAGAGCGACAGGGGCTCGGCGATGTAGGCCGGCTTGTCCGAGCCTTCGATCTCCAGCGTGGCGGTGGCCTTGAGCAGCCATTGGCCGGGTTTTTTCTCGGTGGCGTCCACCAGGTCGACCTTGAGCCGGACCTTGGAATCGACCTTCACCGGCTGGATGAAGCGCACGCTGTCCAGTCCGTAGTTGACGACCATTTTCACGCCTTCAGGCAGGATCAGGATGTCTTCCATCAACTTGGGCATCAGCGACAGCGACAGGAACCCGTGGGCGATGGTGCTGCCGAATGGCGTCTGGGCGGCCTTGACCGGATCGACGTGGATGAACTGAAAGTCGCCTGTGGCTTCGGCGAACAGGTTGATGCGGTCCTGGTCGATAGTCAGCCAGTCGGAACGTCCGAGTTCCTTGCCGACATAATCTTTGAGTGCTGCAACGGGAACATAGGGCATTGAGACTCTCCTTGGTTCAACGGTTCTATCTTTGGTATGGAGCAGGTGGCCCCCGGGGAACCACTGTAGATCAACATGACGCACAGGGAAGGTCACTGACCATGCTTTTTACGAATGCCGGTCCATAGCCTGGGCGTGCTTATAATGCGGGCGCTTTCATTGGGTAGAGGTTGCAGGGGAGAGGACGGATGTTGCTACGGGGCCTGACCTGGCTGGTGCTGTTTCAATTGCTGGGCACCGCCATCAATCATTTGTTCTTGCCGGTGCTGCCGGGGCCGATCATCGGCCTGCTGCTGTTGCTGGGCTATTTGATCGTCCGTGGCGAAGTCGCCGAGCCATTGAGCCTGGCCGCCGGCAGCCTGCTGCGTTACCTGCCGTTGCTGCTGGTGCCGCCGGCGGTGGGAGTGATGGTCTACGCGCGGGCCATCGCCGCCGATTTCTGGGCCATCGTCGGCGCGCTGGTGTTGTCGCTGGTCCTGTCCATGGCGTTCACCGGGGTGTTGATGCAGCGCCTCGGCCGGCGTCACATCGCTGCCGTGGAGGAGGACACGCCATGATCCTCGACTGGCAGGGCGCCTGGGCCTCGGTGATCCATCATCCGCTGTTCGGCATCGGCATTACCCTGGGGGCCTATCAACTGGTGCTGGCGGCTTTCGAGAAGACCCGCTGGGTATTCCTGCAACCGGTGTTGATGTCGATGGTGCTGCTGATCGGTGTGCTGGTCAGCTGCGGCATCACCTACGCCGAATACCGCAAGAGCACTGAAATCCTCAGCATCCTGCTGGGGCCGGCCACGGTCGCGCTGGCGGTGCCGCTGTACCTGAACCTACGGCGGATCCGGCAATTGTTCTGGCCGATCTTTACTACGCTGGTGATAGGTGGGGTGTTTGCCACCGGTTCTGCGGTGTTGCTGGGCTGGGCGTTCGGCGCCGAGCACATGATCCTGATGACCATGGCGCCCAAGTCGGTGACCTCGCCGATTGCCATGCTGGTGGCCGAGCAGATCGGCGGCGTAGCGGCCATGGCGGCGGTTTTCGTCTTGATCACCGGGGTGCTCGGGGCGATCCTGGGCCCGAGTATCCTGAGCCGGCTGGGCGTCCGCAGTCCTGAAGCCCGGGGCATGGCCCTGGGCCTGACGGCTCACGCGGTGGGGACATCGGTGGCGTTGCAGGAAAGCGAGGAGTCCGGCGCTTTTGCGGCGCTGGCGATGAGTCTGATGGGCGTGGCCACGGCGGTGCTGCTGCCGCTGGTGGTGTCGATGACGGTCTAGGAAATAGTTATGAATTTGCCGCTTTTTCCGTTGAACACTGTGCTTTTTCCCGGCTGCATTCTCGATTTGCAGATATTCGAGGCGCGCTACCTCGACATGATCGGGCGCTGCATGAAAAAGGGCGAAGGGTTCGGGGTGGTGTGCATCCTGGACGGGCAGGAAGTCGGTATCGCGCCGCAAGGCTATGCACGGGTCGGCTGTGAGGCGCTGATCACCGACTTTTCCCAGCAGGACAATGGGCTGCTGGGAATTCGTGTGCTGGGCGGGCGCCGCTTTATCGTGCACGGCAGCAGTATCCAGCCCGACCAGCTCACCGTGGCCGAGGTCGAGTGGCTGGAGGATGAGCCGGAACAACCGCTGCAGGACGAGGATGCCGACCTGGTGGCGTTGCTCCAGGCCCTGGCCGAGCACCCGATGGTCGAGGCCCTGAACATGGGCACCGAGGCGACCGGTCAACAATCATTGGCCAATCAATTGGCTTACCTGCTGCCGTTCAATGAACTGGACAAGATCGATCTGCTGCAACTGGATGATCCGCAGCAGCGCCTGGACGCGATCCAGGCATTGCTCGATGAGTTGCAAGGCGAATTGTTCGCCTGACCCAGCCGGGCTTCTGTGGGAGCGGGCTTGCTCGCGAATGCGGTGGGTCATCCAGCATATGTGTCGAATGACACACCGCATTCGCGAGCAAGCCCGCTCCCACAAGAGGCCTGGTCGTTAGTAGGCATACCTCAACATCCCATGAGGCAGATGCCGCAGAGCGAAGAAACTGAACGCGGCCACCAGCGCCGGCAAGATCAGCCACCAGATTTTCGGCGGCATGGCGGGCAGTGGGGTCTGGCGTTGGCTCAACCACAGGATGGCGGCGCAGACGCAGGCGGCGAGCATCGCGCCGGCGAGGATGTCGCTGGGCCAATGGGCTCCCAGGTACACCCGGGACAAGGCAATCGCCAGCGCCGGCAGGCAGCCCAGCAGCAGCCAGGTCAGGCGCAGGCGTGGCGGTTGTCCGCGACCGGCCAGGACCGCGAGTGCCAGGAACAGCGCGAACGAGCCGGAGGCATGACCGCTGGGCATGCTGTAGCTGGTCAGTGGGTCGGTGAGGATTTCCGGACGCACGCGGGCGAAAAAGTGCTTGAAGCCGGTATTGGCCAGGGCAGTGAACAGCATCGTGGCACCGGCGAAGATTGCCTGTCGCCATTGGCGCGCCAGTAACAGCAGTCCGGTCAGCAGGGCGCTGAAGATCAGCATGAAGCGGAATTCGCCGATCAGCGTGAAGGTCACGGCGATTTCGTCCAGGGTCGGGCTGCGATGTTCCTGGACCAGGGCCATCAACCCTTGGTCGAAGGCCGTCAGGTAGCGGAAACCGATGAACAGGCCGAGCAGGATCACCAGGCCCAGGCCGGCAATCAGCGCCGTGGCGTGTCGATGCCGCCGCAGGCTGCTGTTGACACTCAACCCGATCATGACCGCGATGCTGCCGATGACAATGCCGGCCTGTAGCCAGAAGCCTTCGGGCAGCGGCAGGCGAATCGCTGCCCCGGTGGCCCAGCCCGGCAACAGGTACGCCACGCTCCAACCCGACGCGGCCAGCAGGCTGACGGCGGCAAAACGGGGGAAGGGCATGTCGCACATCCCGGCCACCATCGGCAGCATCGGTCGCAACGGGCCGATAAAACGCCCCACCAGCAGACTGGCGATGCCGTAGCGCTGGAAATAGCTTTCCGCCGCACTCATCCATTCCGGGTGGTGCCGCAGCCCCGGCAGGCGTCGGATGTTCTGGTGGAAGTGCCGGCCCAGGAAGTACGACACCAGATCCCCGAGCAAGCCCCCGAGCAAGCCCAGCAACAGTGTCTCGCCCAGGGACAAGGCACCACTGCCGGCCAGCACCGCGACGGCAAACAGCAGCACGGTGCCCGGTACGATCAACCCGGCGATCGCCAGGCATTCCACGCACGCCACGATGAACACCGCCACCGCCAGCCATTGTGGGTTGGCGGCCAGCCAGCCAGTAATGCTATCGAGCCATGGGCCCATAGGTACAACTCCATTGAATGTGCATTGTTATTGTGGGAGCGAGCCTGCTCGCGATAGCGGTTTGTCAGTCAATATCGGATTCTACTGATCCGACGCCATCGCGAGCAGGCTCGCTCCCACGGGGTTTCGGCGCTGAACGAAAATCTGTGGCCACCGAAAATCCAATGTGGGAGCGGGCTTGCTCGCGAAGGCGGTGTGTCAGTCGACATCAATTCTGCTGACCCGACGCTTTCGCGAGCAAGCCCGCTCCCACAGGGGGCGGCGGTGTTATCAAGGCAGCAAAAAATAATCGCGCCCCTCGACCTGTCCACGCCGCAAGGGGTTGCGGGTGCACCATGGTGCATAGGCGGCGTCGACGAAACGGTAGGGCAGATGCTCGTCGCGGCCCAATGGGATGCCCAGGCGGGTGGTCTGGATCACATTGACCGTCGGCACCGCCACGTCTTCCACCAACAATCGCTCGGGGTCGAAGCGTTTGGCGTCCCATTCCGGCACCTTCAGCCCCAGGGCCTTGCAAAGCAGGGTCTGTCCGGCGCAGAGCTTCTGCGGTGTGCGTGGGCGGCTCTGGGCGTCGGGGTTGTTCAGCAGCATCTGCGCCAGGCTCTCCGGGCCGGAGATAGCGTCGACCCAGGGGTACGCCGATTTGATCAGCACCGCATTGCCCGGGCCCTGGGCGCTGAAGTTCAGCGAGTCGCCGCCCCGGGCGTAGTACATATAGATGTGGCCGCCGTCGAGGAACAGAGCCTTGCGTTTTTCGGTATAGCCCAGGGAGGCGTGGCTGCCCTTTTCGGCGAAATAGTAGGCTTCGGTCTCGATGATGCGGGCGCTGAGCCACAGGTTGCCGACCTTGTGGCGAATGACTTTGCCCAGCAGGTCCTTGGCGAGCACCTGGGCGTCGCGGTCGAAGAAGGCGTGGGGCAGGGCGTTTGGCGTATGAGGCGAATCGGTCATGACAGTAGACGAACTGAGGCCAAAGGAAGGGCGATGATAGCAATGGAAATCTTAATCGCCGCTGAACAGGTGAAATTCCTGACAGTTTTGTGCCTCCGCCGGTCACCACTGTGAGTCCATGCTGTTAGTCGAGGGTTACGACAGCTATAATCTGCCGCTTTCCTCTTCGCCAAGACCACACAGACCATGACTGAGTCCGTTCTTGACTACATGACCCGCCTGGGTCACGCCGCTCGCGAAGCGTCGCGCATCATCGGCCGTGCCAGCACCGCGCAGAAAAACCGTGCCCTGCAAGCCGCCGCCAATGCGCTGGACGCCGCTCGCACCGAGTTGTCCGCCGCCAACGAGCTGGACCTGGCCGCCGGCCGGGCCAATGGCCTCGAGCCGGCCATGCTCGAGCGACTGGCGCTGACCCCGGCGCGCATCGACGGCATGATCGTCGGTCTGCGTCAGGTGGCGGCCCTGCCTGACCCGGTCGGGGCGATCCGCGACATGAGCTACCGGCCATCGGGTATCCAGGTCGGCAAGATGCGCGTGCCCCTGGGCGTGGTCGGGATCATCTACGAGTCGCGGCCGAACGTGACCATCGACGCCGCGAGCCTGTGCCTGAAGGCCGGTAACGCGACCATCCTGCGTGGCGGTTCCGAGGCGATTCATTCCAACCGTGCCATTGCCGCCTGCATCCAGCGTGGCCTGGCCGAGGCCGGGCTGCCGGCCGCCGTGGTGCAAGTGGTGGAAACCACCGACCGCGCCGCTGTCGGCGCGCTGATCAGCATGCCCGAGTTCGTCGATGTCATCGTGCCGCGTGGTGGCAAGGGCCTGATCGAACGGGTCAGCCGCGATGCCCGTGTACCGGTGATCAAGCATCTGGACGGCATCTGCCACGTCTACGTCAGCGCCCACGCCGAGCTGCCAAAGGCCCAGCGCATTGCCTTCAACGCCAAGACCTATCGTTACGGCATCTGCGGTGCCATGGAAACCCTGCTGGTGGACCAGGCCGTCGCCCAGGAATTCCTACCAGCGATGGCCGCTCAGTTCCGCGAAAATGGCGTCGAGCTGCGTGGCTGCGAGCGCACCCGGGCGATCATCGAGGCGGCAGAAGCCACCGAAGAGGACTGGAACACCGAATACCTGGCGCCGATCCTGTCGATCCGCGTGGTCGACGGGTTGGATGAAGCCATCGAGCACATCAATCGTCATGGTTCGCACCACACCGATTCGATTGTCAGCGAGCACCAGGGCGAAACCCGGCGCTTCGTGACTGAAGTGGATTCGGCGTCGGTGATGATCAATACCCCGACCTGCTTCGCTGATGGCTTTGAATACGGATTGGGCGCCGAGATCGGCATCTCTACTGATAAGCTGCACGCCCGCGGCCCGGTGGGCCTCGAAGGGCTGACCTGCGAGAAGTACATTGTGGTCGGTGATGGCCAGTTGCGCGGACAGGAGCCGGTCTGACTTGGGCGACCTCGACCCGTCAGCCGCTGTGACGACGACAGCCCTGCCCCGGCGCATCGGTATCCTGGGCGGCACGTTCGACCCGGTGCACATCGGCCACTTGCGCGGTGCGCTGGAAGTCGCCGACGCCCTGGGCCTCGATGAGCTACGCCTGACGCCCAACGCCAGGCCGCCTCACCGGGATACGCCGCAGGTGTCGGCGCAGGACCGTCTGGCGATGGTCGAGTGCGCGGTGGCCGGAGTGCCGCCGCTGGTGGTGGACGCCCGCGAATTGCAGCGGGACAAACCGTCCTACTCCATTGATACCCTAGAGCTGATGCGTGCCGAAATGCCCGCCGACGCCCAGGTTTTCCTGCTTCTGGGCTGGGACGCGTTTTGCGGCCTGCCCACTTGGCACCGCTGGGAAGAGTTGCTCCAGCATTGCCACATCCTGGTGTTGCAACGCCCGGATGCCGATAGCGAGCCGCCGGATGCCTTGCGCAACCTGCTGGCGGCGCGCTCGGTGAGCGACCCGCTGGCCCTCAAGGGGCCGAGCGGACAGATTGCATTCGTCTGGCAGACGCCGCTCGCGGTATCCGCCACCCAGATCCGTCAACTGCTGGCCAGCGGTAAGTCGGTACGTTTCCTGGTGCCCGACGCGGTCCTGGCCTACATCGATGCGCACGGGCTGTACCGTGCGTCGAACTGAACGAGGCTGCTTCAAGGCACGTGAATGCGTGTAGCGAAGCGCCCGAATATACGAGCAAAACGAGTTTTATATGACTGACAAAGACGTAAACAAAGTAAAGCGCAAGGGCACTTTCAAAAGCGCCCCGCTGCCTGTTGAGGCCCATACCGGTGCCGTACTGGCCGGCGAGGAGCTGGTCAAGGTGGCCGTTGCCGCCCTGGAAGACGTCAAGGCCCAGGACATCCAGGTGATCGACGTTCGTGAAAAGCAGAGCATCACGGACTTCATGATCATCGCCACCGGTACCTCCAACCGCCAGATCGGCGCGATGCTGGACAAGGTCCGCGAAGCGGTCAAGGCCCAGGGCATCAAGCCGCTGGGTGAAGAAGGCAAGGGCGACAGCGACTGGGTCCTGCTGGATATGGACGATGTCATCGTGCACATGATGACCGCCTCGGCACGTCAGTTCTACGACCTGGAGCGCCTGTGGGCCGGTGCCGAGCAGAGCCGTGCGGCGGATGCCCGTCACCACAGCCCTGAAAACACCCATGAGCACTTTACCAAGCTCAACAAAGACCAGCAGTAAGGGATCGCTGTGCGACTGCGCCTGATCGCCGTCGGTTCCCGCATGCCCAAGTGGGTGGAAGAAGGCTGGCATGAATATGCCAAGCGTCTTCCTTCCGAACTGGCCCTGGAACTGGTGGAAATTCCGCTCAACACCCGTGGGAAGAACGCCGACGTGGCGCGCTTCATTCGCCAGGAGGGCGAAGCCATGCTGGCCAAGGTCGGGCCGAACGAGCGCATCGTCACCCTCGAGGTCCACGGCAAGCCCTGGAGCACCGAGCAACTGGCGGTCGAGCTCGATCGCTGGCGGCTGGACTCGCGCACGGTGAATTTCATGGTCGGCGGCCCGGAAGGGCTGGCGCCGGAAGTCTGTGCCCGGGCCGATCAGCGCTGGTCGTTGTCGCCTCTGACGTTGCCGCACCCGTTGGTGCGGATTCTGATCGGTGAACAGTTGTATCGTGCCTGGACAGTCCTGTCCGGGCACCCTTACCACAAGTAATCCTGCCCTCATGCCTCAGCCGATCCGCATCAAGGACCACGAAAAAGACGCCCGCCTGGTGCGCAGTCGCGTCGTGTTCGGCGCCATTACGGTGGTGACGCTGATCGGCGTGCTGATTGCGCGGCTCTATTTCCTCCAGGTGATCCAGTACGAGTACCACTCGACCCTGTCGGAAAACAACCGGGTGCATGTGCAGCCGATCCCGCCGACCCGTGGTTTGATCTTCGACCGCAATGGCGTGGTGGTGGCTGACAACCGCCCCAGCTTCAGCCTGAGCATGACCCGCGAGCGGTCCGGCGACTGGCAGCAGGTGCTGGATGTCATCGTCGAAGTGCTGCAACTGACGCCCGAGGATCGGGCCATCTTCGAAAAACGCATGCGTCAGGGGCGTCGGCCGTTCGAGCCGGTGCCGATCCTGTTCGAGTTGACCGAAGAGCAGATTGCTCTGATCGCGGTGAACCAGTTCCGCCTGCCGGGCGTCGAGGTGGTGGCGCAGTTGGTGCGTCATTACCCCCAGGGGGCGCACTTTGCCCACTCGGTCGGCTACATGGGGCGGATCAACGAGAAAGAGCTCAAGAGCCTCGATCCGGTCAACTACAGCGGCACCCACCACATCGGCAAGACCGGCATCGAGCGCTTCTACGAGCCCGAGCTGCACGGCCAGGTGGGCTACGAAGAAGTCGAGACCAACGCCCGCGGTCGCGTGTTGCGGGTGCTCAAGCGCACCGACCCGATCCCCGGCAAGGACATTGTCCTGAGCCTGGACATCAAGTTGCAGGAAGCCGCTGAAGCGGCCCTGGGCGGACGCCGTGGCGCCGTGGTGGCGCTGGACCCGGCCACCGGCGAAGTCCTGGCGATGGTCAGCCAGCCGAGTTTCGACCCGAACCTGTTCGTCACCGGCATCAGTTTCAAGGCCTATGCCGAGTTGCGCGACTCCATCGACCGGCCCCTGTTCAACCGTGTCCTGCGCGGCCTCTACCCGCCAGGCTCGACCATAAAGCCGGCCGTGGCGATCGCCGGGCTGGACGCCGGCGTGGTGACCGCCTCGAGCCGGGTCTTCGACCCCGGTTATTACATGCTGCCCAACTACGACCACAAGTACCGTAACTGGAACCGTACCGGCGACGGCTATGTGGACCTGGAAACGGCGATCATGCGTTCCAATGACACCTACTTCTATGACCTGGCCCATAAGCTGGGGATCGATAGGTTGTCGTCCTACCTGGGCAAGTTCGGCATCGGCCAGAAAGTCTCCCTGGACATGTTCGAGGAATCGCCCGGCCTGATGCCCTCACGGGAATGGAAGCGGGCGACCCGTCGCCAGGCGTGGTTCCCCGGTGAAACCCTGATCCTGGGGATCGGCCAGGGCTACATGCAGGCAACGCCGTTGCAACTGGCCCAGGCCACGGCCCTGGTGGCGAGCAAGGGCAAGTGGCATCGCCCGCACCTGGCCAAGACCATCGAAGGCCAGCCGCCCGTGGACCCGGACCCGATGCCGGACATCGTCCTGCACAATCCGTCGGACTGGCAGAAGGTCAACAACGGCATGCAGCAGGTGATGCACGGCGCCCGGGGTACGGCGCGCAAGGCGGCGATCGGCTCGCCTTATCGCATCGCCGGCAAGAGCGGTACGGCCCAGGTGGTCGCGATCAAGCAGGGCGAGAAGTACGACCGCTCCAAAGTCCAGGAGCGCCATCGCGACCACGCCTTGTTCGTCGGCTTCGCCCCGGCCGACAACCCGAAGATCGTTGTTTCGGTGATGGTCGAGAACGGTGAGTCCGGTTCCGGTGTCGCCGCGCCCGTGGTGCGTCAGGTGATGGATGCCTGGCTGCTGGACGAGCACGGCCAGCTCAAGCCCGAATTCGCAAGCCCCACCACCGCGGAGGCTACGGCCCGTGAAGAATAATTTCGACCGGATCCTTTCCAGCGAAGATGTGATGCGCCGTCGCGCCACGCTGTTGCAGCGCATGCACATCGATGGCCCGCTGCTGGTCCTGCTGCTGATCCTGGCCGCGGGCAGCCTGTTCGTCTTGTATTCGGCCAGCGGCAAGAGCTGGGACCTGCTGGCCAAGCAGGCCACCTCGTTCGGCATCGGCCTGGTGTCGATGATCGTCATCGCCCAGCTTGAACCTCGTTTCATGGCGCGCTGGGTGCCGCTGGCCTATGTGGTCGGCGTGAGCCTGTTGGTGGTGGTGGATGTAATGGGCCATAACGCCATGGGGGCCACGCGCTGGATCAATATCCCTGGGGTGATCCGCTTCCAGCCTTCGGAATTCCTGAAGATCATCATGCCGGCGACCATCGCCTGGTACTTGTCCAAGCGCACCTTGCCGCCGCAGCTCAAGCACGTGTGCATCAGCCTGATGCTGATCGGCATCCCGTTCATCCTGATCGTGCGCCAGCCGGACCTTGGCACTTCATTGCTGATCCTGGCGGGGGGAGCCTTCGTGCTGTTCATGGGCGGGTTGCGCTGGCGCTGGATCTTGAGCGTGATCGCCATCGCGATACCGGTGTCGGTCGCCATGTGGTACTTCGTGATGCACGACTACCAGAAGCAGCGCATCCTGACCTTCCTCGACCCGGAAAGCGACCCATTGGGCACCGGCTGGAACATCATCCAGTCCAAGGCCGCCATCGGCTCCGGCGGGGTATTCGGCAAGGGTTGGCTGATGGGCACCCAGTCGCACCTGGACTTCCTGCCGGAAAGCCACACCGACTTCATCATCGCCGTGATGGGCGAGGAGTTCGGCCTGGTGGGGATCTGCCTGCTGCTGCTGATCTATCTGTTGCTGATCGGCCGGGGGCTGGTCATCACCGCCCAGGCGCAGACCTTGTTCGGCAAGTTGCTGGCGGGCAGCCTGACCATGACGTTTTTTGTTTACGTTTTCGTCAACATCGGTATGGTCAGTGGCCTGTTGCCGGTCGTGGGGGTGCCGTTGCCCTTCATCAGCTACGGAGGAACTTCGCTGGTGACGCTACTGTCAGCGTTTGGGGTCTTGATGTCGATCCATACCCACCGCAAGTGGATCGCGCAGGTTTGAATAAGGTGAAGAGTTCAATGCAAGCAATGCGTGGCTGGTCGGCGCGACATGCGTGGGTCGGCCTGATCGGCCTCCTGGGCGGTGCGTCGCACGCCTTGGCCGGTGAATACGAAGGCTCGCCCCAGGTGGCCGAATTCGTCGGTGAAATGACCCGCGACTACGGCTTCGCCGGTGAGCAACTGATGGGGGTGTTCCGCGAGGCTGAACGCAAGCAGTCGATCCTCGACGCGATCTCCCGGCCCGCCGAGCGGGTCAAACAGTGGAGCGAATACCGGCCGATGTTCATCACCGAGGCGCGCGTCGCCCGGGGCGTGGACTTCTGGCGCCAACACGAGGCCGCCCTGGCCCGCGCCGAGCAGGAATATGGCGTGCCGGCCCAGGTCATCGTGTCCATCATCGGCGTCGAGACCTTCTTTGGCCGCAATACCGGGAATTTCCGGGTGATCGACGCGCTGTCGACCCTGGGCTTCGATTACCCGCCGCGGGCCGAGTTCTTCCGCAAAGAACTGCGCGAGTTCCTCTTGTTGGCCCGCGAGGAGCAGGTCGACCCGCTGACCCTCAAGGGGTCCTATGCCGGGGCCATGGGCCTGCCGCAATTCATGCCCAGCAGTTTCCGCGCCTATGCGGTAGATTTCGATGGCGATGGCCACATCAATATCTGGACCAACCCGACCGATGCCATCGGTAGTGTTGCCAGCTATTTCAAGCGCCACGGCTGGGAAGCCGGTCAACCGGTGGTCAGCCGTGCCGACGTGCGAGGCGAGCAGGTGGACGAAGGCCTGAGCGAAGGCATCGAGCCGACGAAAACCGTCGGGGAGTTGCGGGCGCTGGGCTGGTCGAGTCATGATGCGCTGCGTGACGACATGCCCGTCACCGCCATCCGCCTGGAAGGCGAGCAGGGCCCTGAATACTGGATGGGTCTGAAGAATTTCTACGCAATTACGCGTTATAACCGCAGTGTGATGTACGCCATGGCTGTGCATCAACTGTCTGAAGAGCTGGTCAAAGCACGGGGCGTCAAATAATGCAGGCATTGCCTACCTATCAACCCCTGAACGCCAGGCCCTTGAAGTTCGTGGCACTGGCTGCGCTGTCGCTGTTGGTCGTCAGTTGTTCGACCAGTCGCGCACCGACCCAGAAAAACACCACCGCCGTGCGCGCCATGCCGGGCCTGGACATCAACCGTGCCCACAAGGACGGCGCGCCGTGGTGGGACGTGGATGTCTCGCGCATTCCCGACGCCACCCCGACCCTGCACACCGGCCCCTACAAGGCCAACCCGTACACGGTGCTGGGCAAGACCTATTTCCCGATGGCCGACTCCAAGACCTACGTCGCCTCGGGCACAGCGTCCTGGTATGGCACCAAGTTCCATGGCCAGAACACCGCCAATGGTGAGGTGTATGACCTGTACGGCATGAGCGCGGCCCACAAGACCTTGCCGTTGCCCAGTTACGTGCGGGTGACCAACCTGGACAACAACAAGAGCGTGATCCTGCGGGTCAATGACCGTGGGCCGTTCTATTCCGACCGTATCATCGACTTGTCGTATGCGGCGGCGAAAAAACTCGGTTACGCTGAAATCGGCACCGCGCGGGTCAAGGTCGAGGGCATCGACCCGCAGGAATGGTGGGCCCAGCGTGGCCGTCCGGCGCCTTTGATGCTCAACGAGCCAAAAGTGGCGCAAAATGCCGCGCCGACGGTGACGGCATCCACCGGCACGGTCGAACAATGGACACCGCCGCCACAGCAACACGCCGCGGCCGTAGTGCCTGTGCAGTTGGATGCAAAAAAAAACGCTTCTGCAACAGCGTCTGGCCAGTATCTGCAGGTGGGCGCGTTCGCCAACCCGGACGCTGCCGAGCTGCTCCGGTCGAAGCTCAGCTCGATGGTGAGCGCTCCGGTGTTCATCAGCTCGATCGTGCGCAACCAGCAGACACTGCATCGGGTGCGCCTGGGGCCGATCGGCTCTCCGGGTGAAGTCCAGCAGGTGCAGAACAGCGTGCGCCTGGCCAATCTCGGTTCGCCGAGCCTGGTCACTGCCGAATGATTGATTGAAGGCCCGCTTGCGGTTCGAGCGGGTCCGGTTGTTGGCTCCATGAATAACAAAAGCCCGGCAAGGGATGTGAGTGAGCAACTTAATACGCGGCGGCCCGTCAAGAAGGCTGCCTGTTCAGTATTGCCTCCGGGCAGTCCATTAGCGATTTCGAGAGACGGATGAACATTACCACCTTTGCCAAACGCCTTTGCCTGTTAGTCCCGCTGCTTCTTTCACCTGCCGCGTTCGCGGTCGAGATGATGCCGTCGCCTCCACAACTGGCGGCCAAGGCCTTTGTGCTCATGGACGCCAGCAGCGGCAATGTGCTGGTCGAGAGCAACGGTGACCAGCGCCTGCCACCGGCCAGCCTGACCAAGCTGATGACCGCCTACATCGCGACCCTGGAAATCCGTCGCGGCCAGATCGGCGAGAACGACCCGGTGACCGTCAGCGAAAATGCCTGGCGCACCGGCGGTTCGCGGATGTTCATCAAGGTCGGCTCGCAGGTGACCGTCAGCGACCTGCTGCACGGCATCATCATCCAGTCCGGCAACGACGCCAGCGTCGCCCTCGCCGAGCACATCGCTGGCAGCGAAGACGCGTTTGCCGACATGATGAACAAGACGGTTGCCGACCTGGGCATGACCAACAGCCACTTCATGAACCCGACCGGCCTGCCGAACCCCGAGCACTACTCGTCGGCGCATGACATGGCGGTCCTGGCCCGGGCGATCATCCACGAAGACCCGGCGCACTACGCCATTTATTCCCAGAAGGAGTTCTTCTGGAACGGTATCAAGCAGCCCAACCGCAACCTGTTGCTGTGGCGCGACAAGACCGTCGACGGCCTGAAGACCGGCCATACCGAAGAGGCCGGCTACTGCATGGTGTCTTCGGCAGTGCGTGACGGCATGCGCCTGATCGCCGTGGTGTTCGGTACCAACAGCGAAGTGGCCCGTGCCGCTGAAACCCAGAAGCTGCTGACCTACGGTTTCCGCTTCTTCGAAACCCAGACCTTCTACCAGAAGGGCACCGAACTGGCCCAGGCCCAGGTCTGGAAAGGCACCAGCAGCCAGGTTAAAGCCGGCCTGGCCGAAGACCTGACCATGACTCTGCCAAAAGGCCAGCTCAAAAAGCTCGCTGCCAGCATGACCCTGAACCCGCAACTGACCGCCCCCATCGCCAAAGGCGACGTGATCGGTAAGGTTGAAGTCAAACTGGAAGACAAAGTGGTGCACAGCGCCGACTTGATCGCGCTGGATGCGGTCGAGGAAGGTGGTATCTTCCGCCGCATGTGGGATAGCATCCGGCTATTCTTCTACGGCTTGTTCAACTGAATCGAAGGTTGACTGCACGGCCCCGTTCCTGTCCGGTGCGGGGCCTTGTTCGTTTTCACGTCTACGAGGCCGTTACGCCATGACAGACTCAGAAGTAAAGGCGCCAAAGATCGAATTTCCCTGCAAGGACTATCCGATCAAAGTGATTGGCGACACCGGAGTGGGCTTCAAGGACAAGGTCGTTGCCATTCTGGAAAAACACGCCACCGTCGATCTCCTGACCCTGGCCGAGCGCCAGAGCAGCAACGGCAAGTACACGACGATCCAATTGCACATCGTTGCGACTGGCCAGGAGCAGCTGTACGACATCAATAGCGAGCTGCGGGCGACCGGCGTCGTGCACATGGTCTTGTGATGCCGGGCACGCTGGGCTTTCGCGAGCTGGGTCAGATGGCTTACGAGCCGGTCTGGCATGCCATGCAGCGCTTTACCAACGAACGAGGCAACACCGCCGAAGACGAAGTCTGGCTGGTGGAGCACCCGCCGGTGTTCACCCAGGGCCAGGCCGGCAAGGCCGAGCATCTGCTGCTGCCGGGGGATATTCCAGTGGTGAAGGTCGACCGGGGCGGGCAGGTGACTTACCATGGCCCCGGCCAGTTGGTTGCCTACCTGTTGCTGGACGTGCGCAAGCTGGGGTTCGGCGTGCGCGAGCTGGTAACGCGCATGGAAAGCTGCCTGATCGAGTTGCTGGCCAGCTACGGCGTCACGGCGCAGGCCAGGCCGGATGCGCCGGGGGTCTACGTCGACGGGGCGAAAATCGCCTCCCTGGGCCTGCGGATCCGCCACGGTTGTTCGTTTCACGGCCTGGCGTTGAACGTGGACATGGACCTTTCGCCGTTTCGACGGATTAATCCCTGTGGCTACGCGGGGCTGGCGATGACCCAGCTGCGCGATCACACAGGATCGATTGAATTTGCCGAGGTAAGTGCCCGGCTGCGCGCGCAGCTCGTCAAACACCTCGACTATGCTGAGCAGACGACCCTTACGGGCGGAATCGACTGATATGACTACTGATGCAGTGCAAACCATGATCCCGACGCAGGACGTTACCGAGCGTCCGGCCCCACGTGCCAAGGTCGAGGCCGGCGTCAAGCTGCGCGGCGCCGAGAAGGTTGCGCGCATCCCGGTCAAGATCATCCCGACCACCGAATTGCCGAAGAAGCCTGACTGGATCCGCGTGCGCATTCCGGTGTCCCCGGAAGTCGACCGTATCAAGGCCCTGCTGCGTAAGCACAAGCTGCACAGCGTCTGCGAAGAAGCCTCCTGCCCGAATCTGGGCGAGTGTTTCTCCGGCGGCACCGCGACCTTCATGATCATGGGCGACATCTGCACCCGTCGCTGCCCGTTCTGCGACGTCGGCCACGGCCGGCCGAAGCCGCTGGACGCAAGCGAGCCGGAAAACCTGGCCGTTGCCATTGCCGACCTGAAGCTCAAGTACGTGGTCATCACCTCGGTGGACCGCGATGACCTGCGTGACGGCGGTGCCCAGCACTTTGCCGATTGCATCCGTGAAATCCGCAAGCTGTCGCCGAACGTGCAACTCGAAACGCTGGTGCCGGACTACCGTGGTCGCATGGACATCGCTCTGGAGATCACCGCTGCCGAGCCGCCGGATGTGTTCAACCACAACCTGGAAACCGTGCCGCGCTTGTACAAAGCTGCGCGGCCGGGTTCGGACTACCAGTGGTCGTTGACCTTGCTGCAGCGCTTCAAGCAGATGATGCCGCACGTTCCGACCAAGTCTGGGCTGATGCTGGGCCTGGGGGAGACCGACGAAGAGGTTATCGAGGTCATGAAGCGCATGCGTGAGCATGACATCGATATGCTGACCCTGGGGCAGTATCTGCAGCCTTCGCGTAGTCACTTGCCGGTGCAGCGGTTTGTGCATCCGGATACCTTTGCCTGGTTTGCCGAGGAAGGGTACAAGATGGGCTTCAAGAATGTGGCTTCGGGGCCTTTGGTGCGGTCTTCGTATCATGCCGACGAACAGGCGAAACTGGTTAAGGCTGAGTTGTTGGGGTCTTGATTTAGCTTTGGGGTTTGGTGGGGTGGTGTGTATATCCGTTGCTGCGGTAACGGCTACTTAGGGTTCCGCCCTTACGGCGGCTTACTTTTTTTCAAACGCCAAAAAAAGTAAGCAAAAAAGGCTTGGCCCCACCACTCGGTGCCTCGCCTAGGCTCGGCATGCCCTCACTCCGACATTGCTCCGTGGGCCCGCCGCGAAGGGCCATCCATGGCCCAGCGCGGCTAACCCGGCATCCATGCCGGGTTGCCCACTACGCAATGCCTGCGTTCGGCCGTCGTGGTTAACGGGGCCTGAAGATCAAAAGCAAAAGCAAAAGCAAAAGCGAAGTGGTTTAGCTGATCTGTCTTTGAAGCGTACATGCTCCTCCTGTGGGAGCGAGCCTGCTCGCGATAGCGGTGGCTCTGTTTGCATGAAGCGACGGATCTGCACACCAATCAGACCCCACAGGGAACCCCACGAATGCCCCTTCACCCCATCCAGACCCTGTGCCCCCACCAACCTGTTCCGGCCTTGCCATCCGAAGGGCTGATCGGTGTGATCGCACCCGCCGGCCCGGCCCCGTTGGACACGGACAAGGCGGTGCAGTGGATGCGCGCCCGTGGTCATGAGCTACGGATATTCCCGGGGGTCTATGAGAAGGACGGTTACCTGGCCGGCAGCGACGATACGCGGCTCAACGACCTGCACGGGGCCTTCGCCGACTCTGAGGTCAATGCCATCATCTGCCTGCGTGGCGGCTACGGCACGCCCCGTCTGTTGGATCGTATCGACTTCGAGCTCTTGCGGTGCAACGCCAAACCTTTCGTCGGCTACAGCGATATCACTGCGCTGCACCTGGCTATCAGCCGTTACGCGGGCTTCGTCACCTTCCATGGACCGCTGCTCAATGCCGATCTCCTGGGCGACAAGGAGCCCTCGACGGTCACCTCGTTTTTCAGCCTGCTGCGTGGGCAGTTAAAGGTGGGCGATGTGCTGAGCCATCCAGATGCTTACCCCTTGACCACTGTCTGGTCTGGTACCGCCCATGGCCGCCTGCTGGGGGGCAACCTGTCGATCATTGCGGCGACTATGGGCACGCCTTATCAGATCGACGCCGAAGACGTGATCCTGTTCATCGAAGACGTCAACGAGCCGCTGTATCGGATCGACCGATTGCTGACCCAGCTACGGTTGGCGGGTACGTTGCAGAAGTTGCGCGCAGTTTTGGTGGGCGACGTTGCCGGGGTGGATGGCGAGGCGCTGAACCGGTTGCTCAGGCAGACCTTCGAGCCATTGCGGATCCCGGTGCTGTCCGGCTGGCGCAGCGGTCACTGCGATCCGAACCTGACCTTGCCCATGGGTGCATTGGTGAGTCTGGATGCGGGGGAGAAGAGGTTGGTGTTGGAGCAGGATGTGGTGACCACACGCTAATCATGTGTCGTCCGTGACTCAGTCTTCGCGAGCAAGCCCGCTCCCACAGGGATCGCATTCCTTCATGGAAACACGATCATCTGTGGGAGCGGGCTTGCTCGCGAAAGCGGCAGCGGCCATTAAGACAATCTTCAGCGGCTACGCAACGCCTCCAGCAGCTTGTGCGTCGGATACCCATCCGCCGGCCAGCCGAGCGATTGCTGGGCGCTGCGGATGGCTTTGCGGGTGTTGGCGCCGATGATGCCGTCGGGGTTGCCGGTGTCATAGTTGCGTGCGCTCAGCAGCGTTTGCAATTCGATACGTTCGCTGCGGCTCAGGGGCAGGTCGTCCTTGGGCCACTGGCCATAGACCAGCCCGCCGCCGCTGAAGCGCTCCGACAACAGCCCGACCGCCAATGCGTAGGATGACGAGTTGTTGTATTTGAGGATGGCGCGGAAGTTGTCGAACACCAGGAACGCCGGGCCTCGGTAGCCAGCCGGTAGCAGCAGTGCTGCTGGCAGTTGTCGGTCGCCCGGAGGAATCGGCATGCCGTCGTAGGTCGATACGCCCAACCGCATCCATTCGGAAAATGGCTTGCGAGTCGTGCCGTCGGCCAGGGAGTAGTCGAAGCCTTCTTTGAGCTCTACTTCGAACCCCCACGGCTGACCGCGTTGCCAGCCGGAGCTTTGCAGGTAATGCGCCGTGGAGGCCAGGGCGTCGGTGGAGCTGCCCCAGATGTCGCGACGGCCATCGCCGTCGAAATCCACCGCGTGGGTGTTGTACGTGGTGGGGATGAACTGGGTCTGGCCCATGGCGCCGGCCCAGGAACCAAGCATTTTTTCCGGGGTGATATCGCCCTGTTGCAGGATTTGCAGCGCGGCGATCAGTTGTGCGTGAGCAAAGCCCGGGCGCCGTCCTTCATAGGCCAGGGTCGCCAGGGAGTTGATGACGGACTTGGTGCCCTGGAACTGGCCAAAGTTGCTCTCCATGCCCCACACCGCCACCAGCGCCTGGCGATCGACACCGTAGCGCTGCTCGATGCTTTGCAGAATCTGGGTGTTCTGTTGAATCAGCGTCTTGCCTTTGTTGACCCGCAGCGGCGACAGCGCGCCATCGAGGTATTCCCACACAGGGCGGGTGAATTCCGGCTGGCTGCGATCGGCCTTGATCACGCTCATGTCGGGGCTCACACCGATAAAGGCGCGATCGAACAGGTCGGCACGGATACCGGCGGCCAGTGCTTCCTTGCGAAAGCCGGCCTGCCATTCGGCGAAGGTCTGGGTCGGGACGATGTCCAGGTTTTCACCGGTAGGCACTACGGGCGGCACCACGGCCGGGGCGGTCACTGCAGGAACGGTCTGGAGCGGTTGGGCATCGGCGGCGGTGGGTTTTTCTGCGCAGGCGACAAGCAGTGCGAAGCTTGTGGCGGCCATCAATTGGCGCAGTGGCCAGCGGCGGGTAAGACAAAAGGGCATGCAGGGGTCCAGAAATGCAAATCAGGTGCTGACCTTATCATGGGCAGGGTGTAAAGGGCTTGTCCGGATGTTTCAAGCAGCCAGAAAGCAAGAAGCCTCCCAGTTGTCAGACTGGAAGGCTTCGCGGCGGTAGCTGCCTTTGCCCTTGGCGGGTCGTTCCTGACGGCTGCGGAACAGGGGCTGGGCGATGATGGACTTGGCCTTGTTGGGGCCATGCCTGGATGGCTTTTTGCTCATGGTGGATCTCTCGTGGGGGTGGTTTGCGGGGCAAATCATGGGACAGAGTTGGGGGGTTGTCCAGTCCCGGCAGCGTGCTTCAATTGTCAGTAAGTCGTACAAAGTTGTGGCGAGGGGATTTATCTGTGGCGAGGGGATTTATCCCCGTTGGGACGCGAAGCGTCCCCATTCGAACTGTCTGATACACCGCAGTGGCAGGTTTCAGGTCTGCTGCGCAGCCCAGCGGGGATAAATCCCCTCGCCACAAAGGCATCTGGCAGAGCGGTGGGTTATTCGGCAGGCAGCGCCAGCCGCTGCCCGGCCATCAGCAGGGACAAGCGACTGAGGCTCATCCACGGCGATCCGGCGGCCTGGCCCTTGATCTGTGCGTCGATGCGCTGGGCCTCCAGCAGCAATTGCGCCCAGCGCGGGGCTGAATAGCGTTGCAGCGCCTTGCTCATCAGCGGCTTGCGCTTGTCCCACACGGGCGGACGGGCCTGGCTGAAGGCTTTGTCCAGCGGTACACCCTGGCTGTATTGCAATGACAGGTTCGCCAGCAGGCGCAGTTCCCGGGCCAGGGCCCAGAGGATCACCGGCGGCTCGACGCCTTCGCCGCGCAGGCCTTCGAGCATGCGCAGGGCGTGGGCGGCTTCGCCGTTGAGGATCGCATCGGTCAAGCCGAAGACGTCGAAACGCGCGCTGTCGGCCACGGCGGCTTGTACCGTTTCCACGGTGATCTGGCCGCCCTCGGCCATGAGCTTGAGTTTCTCGATTTCCTGGGCGGCAGCCAGCAGGTTGCCTTCGACCCGGGCGGCGATCAGCTCCACCGCATCCTGGCTGGCCGACAGCCCGGCCTGGGACAGGCGTTGGCGGATCCAGCTCGGCAGTTGGCTGACGTCCACCGGCCAGATCTGCACGAACTGGGTCTGCGGGCCTTCGACCAGCGCCTTGCCCCATTTGGTCTTTTGCGCGCTGCCGTCGAGTTTCGGCAGGCTGATGAGCAGCACCGTGTCCTCGGCCGGCCTCGAGCAGTACTCGATCAGCGCGGCGGCGCCCTTGTCACCGGGTTTGCCCGAAGGCAAGCGCAGTTCCAGGAGGCGCTTTTCGGCGAACAGCGACATGCTCGCCCCGGCCTGCAGCAACGTGCCCCAATCGAAACTGGCGTCGGCAGCGAACACCTGGCGTTCGTCAAAGCCTTGCTGGCGGGCGGCGGAGCGAATGGCGTCGGCGGCTTCCTGGCACAACAGCGGGTCATCGCCACTGATGACATAGACCGGCGCCAGAGCGCCTTGCAGGTGTTTGCCGAGTTGGGCGGGGGCGAGCTTCATAAGAGCGGGCATGTGGGGCGCCGAAGCGCCTCACTAAGCTTATTCAGCCGGGATTTGCATGGGCGACTGTTGCGGGGTTTCCGCCTCAGCCTTGCGTGCCGCTTCCAGCGCCTCGGCTTCAGCCTTGGCCTTGGCGTCGGCGGTCTGTTGCAGCTGTTCCAGCTGGCTCGGGCTCAGCTGTTGCAGGCGCAGCATCATGCGCTGGACCAGGTCGCGACGCATTTCCTCGCGTACCTCGGTCGACTCCTGGTCGGAACCTGTGATGTTGTTGCCGTCGTGCAGGTAGACCTTCTGCACCTGCAACTTGTCGTCCAGCAGCACCAGGCCGTTCCGACCGCGGATCTCATAGCTCAGCACGCTGTTCAATTCGTACTCGGCCGAACGACCGGCGCCGGCGTAGCTCAGGCTGCGCTGGGTTTGTTGTTCACGGGTCAGCACCAGCTTGTAGGGCGCACCGCTATAGACTTTCACCCCGCTGTTCTCCAGCGTCTCGCGCAGCATCTTCACGGTGCTGCCGTAGGCGTCGCGTGCGCTGAGATCCAGTTCATTGATGGCCAGCTCGGTGGTGCCGGTGCCGCGCAGCTGGAAGCCGCAGGCGCTCAGCAGGACCGTCAGGCACATGACCAGCAGATTACGTTTCATCATCTTGTTGCTCCCCTTGAAACCTATGGGCCGGCAGTGCGGCCCCGGCAGGTCATATTCGGCGCCTGGTCCATGACCGGGCGCCCGATCCAATTAGCTTGCGACGATGTTGACCAGTTTGCCGGGCACGACGATCACTTTACGGATCGTCAGGCCATCGACGAAGCGCAGCACGTTTTCATTGGTCCGTGCGGCCGCTTCGACTTCTTCGCGCGTTGCAGTGGCCGGCATGTCGATCTGACCGCGCAGCTTGCCGTTGACCTGGATGACCAGGGTCAGGCTGTCCTGCACCAGCGCGCTTTCATCCACCACCGGCCAGCCGGCGTCGATCACCGGAGAAGCGTGGCCCAGTTGGTTCCACAGTTCATGGCTAATGTGCGGTGTGATCGGAGCCAGCAACAGCGTCACGGCTTCCAGGCCTTCGTGAACCAGCGCGCGATCCTGTTCGGTCGCCTGCGCGGCTTTCTCCAGCACGTTCATCAGCGTCATCACCTGGGCGATGGCGGTGTTGAATTTGTGGTTCTGGCCGACATCATGGCTGGCCTGCTTGATGGCCAGGTGGATCGAGCGGCGAATGGCCTTCTGTTCGTCGTTCAGGCTCGCGACGTCCAGTTTGCCTGGCAGGCCTTGGACGACGTGAGCCTGGGCCAGGCGCCAGACACGCTTGAGGAAACGGTGCGAACCCTCGACGCCGGAGTCGGACCACTCCGCGCTCATGTCAGGTGGCGAGGCGAACATCATGAACAGGCGGCAGGTGTCTGCGCCGAACTGGTCGATCATCGACTGCGGATCGACGCCGTTGTTCTTCGACTTGGCCATCTTCTCGGTGCCACCGATCTCCACCGGCAGGCCGTCTGCGATCAGCTTGGCGCTGATGACCTTGGCCTTGCTGTCGCGTTCGAGTTCGACATCGGCCGGGTTGAACCAGGTGTAGGCACCGTTGGCTTCGCGACGGTAGTAGGTTTCGGCTACCACCATGCCCTGGGTCAGCAGATTCTTGAACGGCTCGTTGGAGCTCACCAGGCCTTCGTCACGCATCAGCTTGTGGAAGAAGCGCGCATAGAGCAGGTGGAGGATGGCGTGTTCGATGCCGCCGATGTACTGATCCACCGGCAACCAGTGGTCGGCGGCGGATTTTTCCACCAGGCCGCCTTCATAGTGCGACGAGGCGTAGCGGGCGTAGTACCACGAGGACTCGACGAAGGTATCCATGGTGTCGGTTTCACGCTTGGCCGGAGCGCCGCATTTCGGGCAGTTGCACTCGTAGAATTCGGGCATGCGCGCAAGGGGCGAGCCGGCGCCGTCGGGAACGACGTCTTCCGGCAGGACCACGGGCAATTGATCTTCCGGTACCGGTACGTCACCACAGGTAGCGCAATGCACGATCGGGATCGGGCAGCCCCAGTAACGCTGGCGGCTGATGCCCCAGTCGCGCAGGCGGAACTGGGTGCGGGAAGCACCCAGGTTTTTCTTGATCAGGGCCACTTCGATGGCGTCGAACGCGCCGGCGAAATCCAGGCCGTCGAATTCACCGGAGTTGATCAGCTCGCCGTGTTCGCCATAGGCGTCCTGCCAGGGGGCCGGGGTCTGGTCACCGGCGCTGGTGCGGACCACGGTCTTGACCGGCAGGTTGTACTTGTGGGCGAACTCGAAATCGCGCTCGTCGTGGGCAGGTACCGCCATGACGGCGCCATCGCCGTAGTGCATCAGCACGTAGTTGGCGACCCACACCGGGAGTTTTTCGCCGGTCAGTGGGTGCTCGACGAACAGTGAGGTCGGTACACCTTTCTTTTCCTGGGTGGCGACGTCGGCTTCGGCGACGCTGCCGCCCTTGCATTCGGCGATGAACGCCTGCAGCGCGGGGTCGTTCTGCGCCGCCAGGGTCGCCAGCGGATGCTCGGCGGCCACGGCCACGTAGGTGGCGCCCATCAGGGTGTCCGGACGGGTGGTGAAGACCTTCAGGGTACCGGCCTCGCCGATGGAGGCGACGTCGTAGGGGAACTGCACTTCCATGCCCCGGGACTTGCCGATCCAGTTGCGCTGCATGGTCTTGACCTGCTCGGGCCAGCCGGTCAGTTCGTCGAGGCTCTCCAGCAGTTCATCCGCGTAGGCGGTGATCTTGAAGTAGTACATCGGGATTTCGCGCTTTTCGATCAGCGCGCCGGAGCGCCAGCCGCGACCGTCGATCACCTGCTCGTTGGCCAGTACGGTCTGGTCCACCGGGTCCCAGTTCACGGTGCCGTTCTTGCGGTAGATCACGCCTTTTTCGAACAGGCGGGTGAACAGCCATTGTTCCCAGCGGTAGTAGTCGGGCTTGCAGGTGGTGACTTCCCGGGACCAGTCCACCGCCAGGCCCAGGCTGCGCAGCTGGGATTTCATGTAGGCGATGTTTTCGTAGGTCCACTTGGCGGGCGCCACGTTGTTCTTCATCGCGGCGTTTTCCGCCGGCATGCCGAAGGCGTCCCAACCCATGGGTTGCAGGACGTTCTTGCCTTGCATGCGCTGGTAGCGGGAAATCACGTCGCCGATGGTGTAGTTGCGCACGTGCCCCATGTGCAGCTTGCCGCTGGGGTAAGGGAACATCGACAGGCAGTAGTAGGTTTCCTTGCCTGGCTGTTCACTGACTTCAAAGGACTTTTGCTCGTCCCAGAACGACTGGGCGGCGGCTTCGATTTCACGGGGCTGATAGTGTTCGTGCATGGCTACTTTTGTACTGAATGGGGTGGCCCAATCCTCTTCGTTGCCATGCTGGACGCAGACGACGCCGAATACGGCGCTTTCGATGCCCAGCGGAGCTGGAAGTGGAGTTACAGGAAGCGCCGTAGCATACATGACCGCGCTCGGCGGAGGGAAACCCTGATTGCGTGTCGGGCAGTGTCGACAGCCGGCGGTGCCGGGCGTTCAGGGCCGTTGGTCGCGGCGTCCTGTCGGTTTGCCCAGCGAAGCTAAGCTTCTGAGTGGGGAGTGAGTCTTATCTTCAATGAGGTGAGGGATGGTTGAATCACAACGAGAAGTCGCTACACCGGAGTTGTATGAAAAGCTGATCGATCGTCTCGGGGTGGCCCTGGACGCTGCAAGAACCGCCGGACGCTTGCGTGATGAACGTCCGGCAGAGCTGGAACTGCGTGGCTTGAGCCCCGCAGAGTTCGAACTGGTCAGGGCTTACCTCGAACAGGTCGGACATCAGGCCCGCACAAGCGGGGCCCAGGTACTCCAGCGTCTTGATGCGCCCCGTTCGGCCAAGGTTGTCTGGCTCAAGGATCGGACGCCCGACAAGGATGCTGTAAAAGTCCGGTCGCTACAGTTCAAGTAAAGCCGGATTCACGCGTTGCGCTTTTTTGGTCCAAGCTTTTGATTCAGGTTTCTTTCGAATCAGTTGTCGCTTTGCGTCAACCCACCTAGGCTTCGGGCATCTCTGGAGATGCCCGATGCCATTTCGCTATTTCATCAAACAATTGCTACTGCCGCCCGGCATTCTTTTGCTGCTGTTGGTGCTTGCCTGGTGGTGGCGCAATTCCCGGCCGCGCCTGGCGCGCCTGTGTTTTATCGTCGGCTTGGGCGGTTTCTGGCTGATGAGCCTGCCCGTGGTGGTGCAATGGGGCGCCAAGGCGCTGGAGCGTCAGCCGCCACTGTCTCGCAGTGAATGGGCGACCCTGGCCCAGCGTGCCGATGCCATCGTGATACTGGGTTCGGGCCGTGAGCGTGGCGACCTGGCCTGGGGCGCCGCCGACCAGCCCACCGGTGTCGGCCTGGAGCGCCAGCGTTATGCGGCGCGGTTGGCCAAGGCATCAGGGTTGCCGGTGCTGGTGACCGGTGGTTTGCACTATGGCACCCCGCCCAGTGAAGCGAAGTTGATGGCCGATTCGATGTTGGATGATTTTGGCGTCACTGTGCGTTGGCAAGAGGGGCTCAGCCGTACCACTTGGGAAAACGCGCAGATGAGCGCCGGGATCCTCCACCCGGAAGGGATCCGTCGCGTCGTGGTGGTGACCCAGGCTTGGCATATGCCAAGGGCGGTCTGGAGTTTCGAGCGTGCCGGGTTTGAAGTACTGCCGGCGCCGGTGGGCTTCCTGGGACAGGACAACGCCCGGCCGCTGGGCGGTTGGATGCCGGAGTTCAAGTCGATCTGGCAGTCCGGGCAATTGCTGAATGAGGCGGTGGGGTTGCTGGGGTATTGGGTGTTTTACCGCTGAGGTGTTACCGGATCATTCCCACGCTCCTGCGTGGGAACGATCAAAAACCTTAAACGGTCTTGGCGATCCTGCTGGTCACCAACGCCCAACCCAGCAGCAACACACACAGGATGATCAACGGCCACGACCGCCATTGCAGATACGGCGTCAATTCGTGCATCGGCACCACTTCGCCGTACAGGATGCCGCGTTCGAATTGCGGGATCCGCGCGGTGATCTGACCGAAGGGGTTGATCAGGCCGGTCACGCCGTTGTTGGTGGCGCGAATCATCCAGCGACCGGCTTCGAGGGCGCGCATCTGGGCCATTTGCAAGTGCTGCAGCGGGCCGATCGAGGTACCGAACCAGGTGTCATTGCTGATGGTCAGCAGCAGGTCGCTGCGGGCCGAGAGGCCGGCGGCAAACTCCGGGTACACCACTTCATAGCAGATGAACGGCGCAATCTGGTAACCCTTGGCCTGCAGCAACGGCTGATCGGCCGGCCCCCGGGCGAAGTCCGACATGGGCAGGTCGAAGAAGGCGATCAGCCCGCGCAACAGGTCCTGCAGGGGCACGTACTCGCCGAACGGCACCAGTTTCTGCTTCAGGTAAGTACCGTCGCCTTCGCCGGTCACGGTGATGCCATTGAAGTAGCGTTTCTCATGCCTTACCAGTTGGCGAATCGGTACGCCGGTGATCAACGCCGAATGCCGCTCGGCAGCGAAACTGCCCATCATGTCCAGGTAGCCCTGGGCAGAGTCCTTGAGCACCGGGACCGCGGTTTCCGGCCAGATCAGCAAGTCGACGCGCTTGGAGGTAAAGCTCATATCGCGATACAGCGCCAGTTGAGCATTGAGCTGCTCGGGATCCCACTTCATGCTCTGTTCGATGTTGCCCTGGATGGCGGCAACGCTGAGCGGGTTGCCCGAGGGGCTGGTCCAGGCATGGCCCTTGAGCGCCATGCCGGCTGCCCATGGGCCGATCAGCAGGCCCACGCCCGCCGCGATAAAGCCCTTGCGTCCGGTGCGGATCAGGCGAGGGGCGTTGTACAGCAGCGCGGCAGTCAGGGCCAGGGTAAAGGAAATCAGCCACATCCCACCCACCGGCGCGAGACCGGCCAAGGGGCCGTCAAGCTGGCTATAACCGGAATAGAGCCATGGAAAGCCGGTGAGGAACCAACCGCGAAAGGCTTCCTGGCCCAACCACAGTGCGGCGAATGCCAAGGCGTCGGCCAACGGGGCTTCGTTACGGCGCAGCCAGCGCGCCCACAGCCAGGCGGGCAGGGCGAAAAACCAGGCGATGGCGGCCACGAACAGCAACATCAACAGCCCGGCGAGCAGTACCGAGGCGCCGCCGAAATTATGGATGCTGACGTAGATCCAACTGGTGCCGGCGCCAAACAGGCCAAAACCGAAGCACCAGCCCCGACCCAGGGCCTGGCGCGGCGAGAGTTCGCGCAACCCGGCATAGAACAGCCCGACGGCCAGCAGTGCCAGCGGCCATATATCGAATGGCGCCAGGGCCAGGGTGGTGATCGCACCGGCCGCCACGGCCAGCAGGTTACCGGGCCAGCCGGGGCGGGTTATCCAGCGCATGTGTATCCTTAGCGGGTCTCGCAGGGGTTAACGGCCAATGGGTGACAGGCGCAACAGGTGGATCCGGCGGCTGTCGGCGTTCAGGATGCGGAAGCGCCACGAGCCGATTTCCGTGGTTTCGTTGCGCTTGGGCAGGTGTCCGAATGCGCTCATCACCAGGCCGCCGACGGTGTCGAACTCGTCGTCGGAGAATTGGCTGTCGAAGAATTCGTTGAAGTTCTCGATCGGCGTCAGGGCCTTGATCAGGAAGTCGCCGCTGGGCAGCGGCTTGATGTAGCTGTCTTCCTCGACATCGTGCTCGTCCTCGATGTCACCGACGATCTGCTCGAGCACGTCCTCGATGGTGACCAGCCCGGCCACGCCGCCGTACTCGTCGATGACGATGGCCATATGGTTGTGGTTGGCGCGGAACTCACGCAGCAGCACGTTCAGGCGCTTGGACTCGGGCACGAAGGTGGCCGGGCGCAGCAAGTCCTTGATATTGAAACTGTCGCCGTTCTCTTGGAGGATCAGCGGCAACAGATCCTTGGCCAGTAGCACGCCCATGACGTCGTCATGGCTCTCGCCGATCACCGGGTAGCGCGAATGGGCGGAGTCGACCACGGCAGGCAGGAATTCGCGGGGTGTC
Source organism: Pseudomonas sp. SJZ074 (assembly GCF_007828215.1). Classification (GTDB taxonomy): domain Bacteria; phylum Pseudomonadota; class Gammaproteobacteria; order Pseudomonadales; family Pseudomonadaceae; genus Aquipseudomonas. The sequence goes on from NZ_VIUE01000030.1 coordinate 43,933, forward strand.
TGGGTCGCCTTGATGCTGACCATCTGCGAGCGCGGCACCATGATGTCCCGTACTTGCAGGTCTGCGACCTGGATGGCGCCTTCGACGATGGCCAGCGCTTCGCTGTCCAGCAGCTTGTTCTGGTGTGCATCGCGCAGCAGCTCCAGCAGCTCCTGGCGGTTTTTCGGCTCATGGGCAAAAGCCTGGGTGAGCTTGCCCAGCCATGACTTCTGCCCGTTGCTCGATCGATCTTCGCTCATAGCGATTACTCTGAATCCTTTGTCGTTACAGGTTGATGTATCAGTGCTCGTCGCCGGCGTAGGGGTCGGCATGACCCAGCTCTGCAAGCAACGTTCGTTCCAGTGCTTCCATTTCTTCGGCTTCGTCATCTTCGATATGGTCGTAACCAAGCAGATGTAAGCAGCCGTGAATGACCAGATGGGCCCAGTGGGCCTCGGAAGGTTTGCCTTGTTCCGTGGCTTCGCGCTCCACCACCGGGACGCAGATCACCAGATCCCCCAGCAGCGGGATGTCGAGCAGTTCGTCGGGCACGTCGGCGGGGAAGGACAGTACGTTGGTCGCGTAGTCTTTCTGCCGCCAGGTATGGTTCAGCTCCCGACCTTCGGGTTCGTCCACCAGGCGGATCGTCAGCTCCGAATCGGCGCTGCGTTGGCGCAGGGCCAGTTCGCACCACTGGCGGAACTGGACTTCGCTGGGGACGGCATGTGCGCTGGCCAGTTGCAGGTCAAGTTCAAGCATCTTGGCGGCTGCCTTTGCTTTCGTGCAGGTCCTCGGCGCGCTGCTCGAAGCGCTCGTAGGCTTCGACGATGCGTTGCACCAATGGATGGCGCACGACGTCCTTGGGCAGGAAATGCGTGAAACTGATACCCGGCACGTCCTTGAGCACCTGGATCACGTGGTTCAGCCCGGACTTGGTGCCGCGGGGCAGGTCGACCTGTGTGATGTCCCCGGTGATGACGGCGGTGGAACCGAAACCTATCCGGGTCAGGAACATCTTCATTTGTTCGACGGTGGTGTTCTGGCTTTCGTCGAGGATGATGAAGCTGTTGTTCAGGGTCCGGCCACGCATGTAGGCCAGCGGCGCGACCTCGATGACCTGGCGTTCGATCAGCTTGGCGACGTATTCGAAGCCGAGCATTTCATACAGCGCGTCATAGAGCGGGCGCAGGTACGGGTCGATTTTCTGGGTCAGGTCGCCGGGCAGGAAGCCGAGTTTTTCCCCGGCTTCGACCGCCGGGCGCACCAGCAGGATGCGTCGCACCTGCTCGCGCTCCAGGGCATCGACTGCGCAGGCCACGGCCAGGTAGGTCTTGCCCGTACCGGCCGGGCCGATACCGAAATTGATATCGTTGCCGAGGATTTCCTTCACGTAGCGTTGCTGATTCAAGCCGCGAGGGCGAATCATGCCTTTCTTCGTGCGCAGGGCCACGGCAGGTTCCGCCGGGGCGTGGTTGTCGAGCTCTTCGAGGGCCGATTCCTGCAGGAACAGGTGGACAGTGTCCGGCGATAGCTCGCTTCCCTTGGTTTCCCGGTAGAGGCGGCGCAGCAGGTTTTCCGCGGAGGTGGTGTGCTTGGGTTCGCCGATCAGCTCGAACTGGTTTCCGCGGTTGCGGATCTCGATGGCCAGGCGCTGTTCGATCAAGCGCAGATGCTCGTCGAATTGCCCGCACAGATTGGCGAAGCGGCGAGCCTCAAAGGGCTCCAGAATGAAACGATGGGGTTCGATGGGTGCGTTCAAGGTCGTTTTTAGCCGCCCAGGGGCAATTGAGATGAAATCAAGGATAACGCCAGTAGGCTGGGTGCGAAAGCTCTGTAAGCGGCGACGATCTGATTTTGGCGACCGGCGCAGTCCCTGTGGGAGCGGGCTTGCTCGCGAAGGCGGTGTGTCAGACAGCTCAGTGTTGAATTCCAAACCGCTTTCGCGAGCAAGCCCGCTCCCACAGGTGAGTGCTTTACTAGAGCAACGAGCCGCGCAGGGAGTGCGGTTGCGCGGAGTCGATGTGCACGTCGGCGAACTGGCCGATCAGGGCCGGGGTGTCGCAGCGGAAATTGACGATGCGATTGTTTTCGGTCCGGCCTTGCAGCTCGCCCGGGTCTTTTTTCGAATAATCGGTGACCAGAATCCGCTGGACGGAACCGACCATTTGTCGGCTGATCTCGAAACCCTGCTGGTTCAGACGATGTTGCAGGGCATTGAGCCGTTCTTTTTTCAGCTCTTCGGGGGTGTCGTCCGCCAGGTCTGCCGCCGGGGTGCCGGGGCGCTGGCTGTAAACGAACGAGTAGGAGAAGTCGAACCCCACGTCTTCGATCAGCTTCATGGTCTGTTGGAAGTCTTTCTCGGTTTCGCCGGGAAAGCCCACGATGAAGTCCGAACTGATGCAGATCCCCGGCACCGCTGCCCGCAGCTTGCGCAGTTTGGATTTGTATTCCAGCGCCGTGTGGTTGCGCTTCATGGCGGCCAGGATCCGGTCGGAGCCCGATTGCACCGGCAGGTGCAGGTGCTTGACCAGTTCGGGGACCTCGGCGTGGGCGCGGATCAGGCTGTCGGAGAACTCCAGCGGATGGGAGGTGGTGTAGCGAATGCGATCGATGCCGTCCACCGCCGCCACCACGCGGATAAGCTCGGCGAGGTCCGCCAGCCGTCCGTCGTGGGTCAGGCCGCGATAGCCGTTGACGTTCTGCCCCAGCAACGTCACTTCCCGCACGCCGTTTTCCGCCAGGTGGATGATCTCGGCGATCACGTCGTCGAAAGGGCGGCTGACTTCTTCGCCCCGGGTATAGGGCACCACGCAGAACGTGCAGTACTTGCTGCAGCCTTCCATGACCGAGACATAGGCGCTCGGGCCATCGATACGCGGCTCTGGCAGGTGGTCGAATTTTTCGATTTCCGGGAACGAAACGTCCACCTGCGGCAGCTTGGTGACACGGGCCGCGTCGATCATCTCCGGCAGCCGGTGCAGGGTCTGCGGGCCAAAGACCACGTCCACGTAGGGGGCACGGTCACGAATGGCGGCGCCTTCCTGGCTGGCCACGCAACCGCCTACGGCGATGACCATTTCCGGATTGGCCAGCTTCAGTTCGCGCCAGCGGCCGAGCTGGGAATAGACCCGGTCCTGGGCGCGTTCGCGGATCGAACAGGTGTTGAGCAGGATCACGTCCGCGTCTTCGGCGCGTGCAGTGACTTCCAGGGCCTGGTGTTCACCCAGCAGATCGACCATGCGCGAGCTGTCGTACTCGTTCATCTGGCAACCGTGGGTTTCGATGTAAAGCTTCTTGGCCATGGAGGGGTCATCACGTGATTCAAAGAACCGCGCATTATAGGGAACAAGTCCCGCGGTTCCTACCGCTGTGCGAGCAGTGGCTATGCTATAGTTCGCGCCCTCATTTTTACCTGCCGATGTGTTTCGCCCGCCATGACCAAACGTGAAGCTCCAATCTACAAGGTGATTTTCCTCAATCAGGGCCAGGTGTTCGAAATGTACGCCAAGCAGATCTATCAAAGTGATCTGTGGGGCTTCCTGGAAGTGGAAGAGTTCGTCTTTGGCGAGCGCACGCAAGTGGTCGTCGACCCGAGCGAAGAAAAGCTCAAGGCCCAGTTCGAAGGCGTGGTGCGCAGCTTCGTGCCGATGCATTCGATCGTGCGCATCGACGAAGTCGAGCGCCTGGGCACCCCGAAAATCAGCGAAGCCCGCGGTACGGTCGGCAATGTGATGCCGTTTCCGATGCCGATGCCTGAGAAGTAAGACCAGACGCTAAAAGAATGAAGCCGAGCAGTACCTGTGGCGAGGGGATTTATCCCCGTTGGGCTGCGGAGCAGCCCTAAGATTTTGTACCTCGGTGGGTCAGGCTAATGGCATCGGCTGTTGGGGCTGCTTTGCAGCCCAGCGGGGATAAATCCCCTCGCCACAGCAGGCCGGGGTAGATTCAGGGCAGCGGCGAGAAGGGCGTACGCCCGTCGGCGTTCTGCAGTTCCATCAGGTATTTGCGGAAGATTTGCCCCAGCACCTGGGTCGCCACTTCCAGTTCGTCACGAGGCATCTGCTCGGCGACTTCGTCGGCGGTGTCCAGCGCATCTTCAGCGCCGTTAACGGCCGCCATCTTCAGCACGATGTAGGCCTGGACGTTATTGGCGGGTACGCCTTCGCCATGGAAGAACATGCCACCCAGCTTGAATTGCGCCTGGGCATGGCCCTGCAGCGAGGCTTTTTCGAAATAGTTGAGGGCTTGCTTGAGGTCCCGTGGCACGGCCTTGCCTTCGTAGTAGAACTCGCCCAACTCGTATTGCGCTTGTGCGTCACCGGCATCCGCTGCTTTTTGACAGGCGTCGAGTGCCGGTGCGAGATCTTGTGGCTGGGTATTGAGCGTGCAACGGCCCACCGCCGGGATCAACAACGAGTTGCCGCCTGCCTGTGCATTCGCGAGCAGCGGCTGAAGGAGCAACAGGCAGCCCAGGGCAAGGGTGCGGCCGGTGCGGTTCATGGGAATCGACTTACCTCTGAGGGGCGCGCGGACCCTCCGGGGGATCCAATAAGCGCGCATTATGAAATAAGCAGGGCCATCCTTACAAAGTCTTTACTCGTTTTTCTGCTCCCAGAGCATGTCGATGGCTGCTTTATAGATCAATACGTAGGAAAAAAGACAAAGCGTGTCGTTAATCACTGACGCCGGCGTCAGCCAGCGTCAGTTATCCACAGGCTTATTTCATAGCGGCGAAGGCCCGTTCGGCCGCGTCGAGGGTGATCTTCAACTCGGCCTCGCCATGGGCGATGGAGGTGAAGCCGGCTTCGAACGCGCTCGGCGCCAGGTAGACGCCGCCCTCAAGCATCAGGTGGAAGAAGCGCTTGAAGCGATCCGCGTCACTGGCCATCACGTCTTCGAACGTCACGATGTCGTCGGCGCCACTGAAGTACAGGCCGAACATGCCGCCGGCCTGGGTGGTCACGAACGGGATGCCGGCCGCATCGGCGCGAATCTGCAGGCCGTCGAGCAGGCGGGTGGTGAAGTCGGTCAGCTCGGCATGGAAGCCGGGTCGGCTGATCAGGCGCAGCGTGGTCAGGCCGGCGGCCATGGCCAGCGGGTTACCCGACAGCGTGCCGGCCTGGTAGACCGGGCCCAGTGGCGCGATGCATTCCATGATGGCGCGCTTGCCGCCGAAGCAGCCCACCGGCATGCCGCCGCCGATGATCTTGCCGAAGGTGCTCAGGTCCGGCGTCACGCCGTAGTGGGCCTGGGCGCCGCCGAGAGCGACACGGAAACCGGTCATCACTTCGTCGAAGATCAAGACCACGCCGTGTTTATCGCACAGGCTGCGCAAGCCTTCGAGGAAGCCTGGCGCCGGCGGTACGCAGTTCATGTTGCCGGCCACTGGCTCGACGATGATGCAGGCCACTTCCTGACCGACGTCGGCAAGCATCTTTTCGACCTCTTCGAGATCGTTGAACGGCAGGGTCAGAGTGTGCTTGGCGAATGCCGCCGGTACACCGGCCGAGCTCGGCACGCCCTGGGTGAGCGCGCCGGAGCCGGCCTTGACCAGCAGGCTGTCGGAGTGACCGTGGTAGCAGCCTTCGAACTTGATGATGCTGTCGCGGCCGGTGTAGCCCCGCGCCAGGCGGATCGCGCTCATGGTCGCCTCGGTGCCGGAGCTGACCATCCGCACCATTTCCATCGATGGCACGATGGCGCAGACCAGGTCGGCCATTTCGGTTTCCATGGCAGTCGGGGCGCCGTAGGAGAGGCCGTGTTCCAGCTGCCTGCGCACGGCGTCCAGCACGTCCGGGTGGCTGTGGCCCAGGATCATCGGACCCCAGGAACCCACGTAATCCACATAGCGCTTGTCGTCTTCGTCCGTTACATAAGCGCCTTCGGCGTGTTTGAAGAACAACGGGGTACCGCCGACGCTCTTGAACGCACGAACGGGCGAGTTCACACCGCCGGGGATATGTTTTTGGGCGTTGGCAAACAGGGTTTCGGAACGGGACATGGTCAGTCTCTCGAAAACGGAAATTATTTGATCTTCAACAGATCGTTGAATGCGCGGGCACGGCGCGTCACTTCATGAGTGCTGTCGGCGCCGAACAGGCCATGGACCACTGCCAGCACATCGACACCATGGGCCACCAACGGGGCGGCGTTCTCCAGGGTGATGCCGCCGATGGCACATATCGGTACATGCAGTTTGAGGCGGGCTTGTTCGAGCAGTTCAAGGTTGGCGCTGGGTGCACCGGGCTTGGTGTTGGAATTGAAGAAGCGGCCGAAGGCGACGTAGCTCGCGCCTTCGGCGGCGGCCCGCGCAGCCAGTTCCAGGCTGGCGTGGCAGGTCGACCCGATGATCGCCTTGTGCCCGAGCAATGCCCGCACCGGCGCCAACGGCCCATCGGTTTGTCCCAGGTGCACGCCGACGCCCAGGCGCGCGGCCAGTTCGGCGTCGTCGTTGATGATCAACCGGGTCTTGTAGCGCTCGCACAGGTCACGCAGGGCTTCGGCTTCGCGCAGGCGTCGGGCCTCGTCGCTGCTTTTATCGCGGTATTGCAGCAGGGTGACGCCGCCTTCCAGTGCCGCTTCTACGTAGGCGAGGAATTTACCGGCCAGCAACTGGCTATCAGTGATGGCATAGAGGCCACGTAATTTCATTCCACTGCCCTCTGTTTCTGGCAAAAAATGTGACTGGCAAAAATGTTACGAGCAGAAATCCAGCGGCAGGCGACGTGGCACGAACTGGCCTTTGCCCAGTTTTTCGGCATCGCGCAGGGTGCGCCAGGTGTAGTCCAGGGCGCTGCGCACGGCGCTGGCGAGCTGTTCGCCCTGGGCCAATCGACCGGCCAGGGCGCTGGCCAGGGTGCAGCCGGAACCATGGTAGCTGCCGGGCAAGCGCTGGCAGGTAAATGTCTCGCGGCGACCGTCACGGCTGTACAGGCGATTATGGACTTCATGTTCGTCGCCATGCCCGCCGGTGATCAACAGGTGTTTGACGAAGGGCAGCAGTTTTTCGGCGCACTCATCGGCGCTGCCCTCGGGCAGTTCGGCGAGGATGCGGGCTTCCGGCAGGTTCGGGGTGGCAATGATCGACAAAGGCAACAGGCGTTCGCGCATGGCATAGCCGACTTCATCCTTGCCCAGGCGACCACCGCCGCCGGCGCGCAGCACCGGGTCGCAGACCGTCGGCAAATGCGGATGCGCCTGGAGCAGTTCGACCACGGTGTCGACCATCTCCAGGGATCCGAGCATGCCCAGCTTGACCGCCGCCACCGACGAATCGTTGAGCACGGCATTGGCTTGCGCCAGGACCCACTCGCGATCGAGTACGCGGAAGTCGCTTACGTTCACCGTGTCTTGCACGGTTAGCGCTGTAACGGCCGGGGCGGCATGGCAACCCTGGGCGAGCAGGGCTTCGATATCTGCCTGCAAGCCGGCGCCACCACTGGGGTCGTGGCCGGAGAGACAGAGGACAACGGGACGAGAGCTGTAGATATTCATGGTGCGCGAGCTTACCACCAAACCTCTTCGGTCGGCGCCACCGTTAAATTTCCCGGCCATTGGGTAAGCGTGTGCCGACGCAGCGTGGCTCCTTGGCTCGAAGCAACAGCTCTATCTCAATGCTTTGCTCTGGAACGCCCGTTCTAGAGCCTTCTGTCGGAGAAATTTCAATGGTGCAAGTTGGCCATCAACGGCTATGCTAAGGATGGATCCAACTCAATAACAGGTAATGCCGGCTTTACGTCTACTCAGGGAATGGGGGGCTTCCTGACTCAACCGGACAGGCCACGCTGGGGCTTAAATGCGCTATTTGCTGATGTTGCTGCTGTGCTTGTCCCCCCTGGCAAGTGCCCTCGAATTCGATGAGTCCACCCAAAGCCTGCCGCTGGGCCAGGCGCTGCAAGTATTCGAAGACGCAAATGGCACCGCCACCATCGACGACGTGCTGGCCGAGGCCGCAGCCGGTCGCTTCAAGTCCCAGGACAAGGAAACGCTGAATGCCGGTTACTCGCGGTCGGCGTTCTGGTTGAAAATCGACCTTCACTACCGCCCACACAATGTGGATGCCCAGCGCACCTGGTTGTTGGAGCTGGCCTATCCGCCATTGGATCACCTCGATCTGTATCTGCCTGATGTCGGCGGCGTTTATCGCCTGGTCCGCCAGACCGGCGATGCGCTGCCGTTCGGCGCCCGGGAAATTCGTCAGAACAGCTACCTGTTCAGCCTCGATTTTATCCCCGATCAGCACCAGGTCGTTTATCTGCGCCTGCAGAGCGAGGGATCGATCCAGGCGCCGCTGACGCTCTGGTCCAGCACTGCTTTTCTCGAACAGCAGCCGGTGCGCTTGTATGTGCTGGGGATCATCTATGGCGTACTGCTGGGCATGCTGGTGTACAACCTGTTCATCTACCTCAGTGTGCGGGACACCAGTTACCTCTATTACATCGTCTACATTGCCTCGTTCGGCCTGTACCAGTTGTCGGTCAACGGTGCCGCCGCCGAGTATTTCTGGCCGGACAATCCCTGGTGGACCAACGCCGCGACACCGTTCTTCATTGGCTGCGCGGGCCTGTTCGGCAGCCAGTTTGCCCGCAGCTTCCTGCAAACCGGCCAACATAGCCGTTGGCTCGATCGCCTGCTGTTGGGGCTGATCGTCTTCAGCGCAGGGGTGGTGGGGCTGTCGCTGATGGCCAGCTACGCCCTGGCACTACGCCTGGCGACGGCGTTGGCGCTGGTGTTCACCGTGGTGATTTTTGCCGCCGGCCTGTTCGCCTGGTGGCGTGGGCTGAGGGTGGCGCGTTACTTCATCATTGCCTGGTCGGCCTTCTTGCTGGGAGGCATCGTCAACACCCTGATGGTGCTTGGTTACCTGCCAAATGTGTTCCTGACCATGTACGCCAGCCAGATCGGCTCGGCCATCGAAGTGGCGTTGTTGTCCCTGGCCCTGGCCGACCGCATCAATGCCATGCGCGAGCAACAGGCCCAGACCCTGCTGGATGCCGGGCAGAAGCTGGAAGTGCTCAACCAGCAACTGGCCCATGGCAACAAGCTCAAGGACGAGTTTCTCGCGACCCTGACCCATGAACTGCGCACGCCCATGAATGGCGTAATTGGCTCGCTGGAGTTGATGGAAACCGTCGAGATGGACGAGGAACTGACCCAGTACCAACAGACCGCCGCTGGTTCGGCGCGGGATATGATGCGCATGGTCAACGGCATGCTGACCCTCACGGAATTGCAGGCCGGCAAGCTCAAGGTCAATCCGGCGCCGTTCAGCCTGCGCGGGGTGATCGATGTCCTGCAGGTGCAGTTCGCGGCCACTGCCCAGGCCAAGGGCCTGGATTTCAAGGTCGAGATGGCGCCGGGGCTGGCGGATCGACTGCTTGGTGACAGCTGCAAACTGACCCAGTGCCTGGAATGCCTGCTGGACAACGCCATCAAGTTTACCCGGGTGGGCGGCCTGGCCCTGCGAGTCAGCGGCAAGCCAATGGAACATGATCGCTGGGGGGTGTCCTTTGCCGTGACCGACACCGGGATCGGTTTCACCGACCTGGGCGAGGCGACCTTGTACCAGCGCTTCTTCCAGCTCGACGGCTCCATGACTCGTGAGTACGGCGGCCTGGGCGTGGGCCTGGCGATTTGCAGGCAACTGGTGGGCTTGCTGGGCGGACGCCTGACCCATTCCTCCGAGCCCGGGCGCGGCAGCCGTTTCCAGCTGGACATCGAGTTTGAAATGGCCTTGCCGATGCCGGGCCCCACGCCGTTTCCGTTCAACAGAAGGCACGGTAGCCGTCAGCCCCAGGACTGTACGGTGTTGCTGGCCGATGACGACAGCATCGATCAACTGGTCATGCGCGGCATGCTGCTCAAGCTGGGCTACCGGGTGCGCACCGCCGACAGTGGCCATGGGGCGCTGGAGATGTTGCGGAACGAGCGTTTCGACGCTGTAGTACTCGATTGCCAGTCGCCACCGTTGGACGGCGTGTCGGTCTGTTGCCAGATCCGTACCCTGGCCGGCTGTGAGGATTTGCCGGTGCTGGTGGTCGCTCCGAACCTGGACCCGAATGGTTGCCCGGCGGGCGCGTTGGTCGATTACCTGGGTAAACCAGTGAAATTCGAGGTTCTGCAGGCGATTTTGCAGCGTCGTGTGTTGTGTCCGAGACAGGGTGAAAGCGCCGACATTTAGGCGGGTATGACACTTTGTTAAGCCTGGAGGCGGTGCTTAACTGGTTCCTGCTGGCCGACCGAGGAGCCCCGTCATGAACCTGCACCAGTTCGCCGAAACCCACGATGTCACCAATCAGCCGCCCTCCCTGGACGGCGCCAATCTGTACCGCATCGACTTGCCACTGCAGCAATGGTCACAGCGTTTCGGTGCCGGCTGGGCCCAGGCACGGATCGATGAATACGGTGGGTTGGCCGGTGGGCCGCTGATGGAGGCAGGGTTCCTGGCCAACCAGAATAAGCCGGTGTTTTCCAGCCATGACCGCTATGGTCATCGCATCGATCTGGTGGAATTTCATCCGGCTTATCATCAGTTGATGCGGACCGCCATCGAACATGGCCTGCCCAGCCTGCCCTGGGCCCATCCGCAACCCGGTGCCCACGTGGCCCGGGCTTCGATGACGTATCTGCACAGCCAGGCCGAAGCCGGCACGGGCTGCCCGCTGACCATGACCTTTGCCAGCGTCCCGGCGCTGCGCCTGCAACCGGATCTGGCCGAGCGCTGGCTGCCGAAAGTGCTCGCCACCGAGTATGACCCGCGCAATGTCGGCATGGCCCACAAGACCGGGGTCACCCTTGGCATGGCCATGACCGAGAAACAGGGCGGTACCGATGTGCGGGCCAATACCACCAAGGCTTTTCCGGTGGGCGCCCGGGGGCCGGGCCAGGCCTATGAACTGGTAGGCCACAAGTGGTTCTGTTCGGCGCCGATGTGCGATGCCTTCCTGACCCTGGCCCAGACCGACAAGGGGCTGACCTGTTTCCTGCTGCCGCGCCATCGTCCGGACGACACCCGCAACCAGTTCTACATCCAGCGCCTGAAAAACAAGCTGGGCAACTGTTCCAATGCTTCCAGCGAAGTCGAGTTCCGCGGTGCCCTGGCCTGGATGGTCGGTGAGGAAGGGCGAGGCGTGCCGACCATTATCGAGATGGTCGCCATGACCCGCTTCGATTGCATGGTCGGCTCCAGCGCCCTGATGCGCCAGGCGCTGACCCAGGCCAGCCATCACTGCGCTCATCGCACCGTCGGCGGCAAGCTGTTGAGTGAGCAGCCCTTGATGCAAAACGTGCTGGCCGACCTGGCGCTGGAAAGCGAGTCCGCGTTGGCCTTGAGTTTGCGCATGGGCCGGGCGCTGGATCATTTGAGTGACGAGCACGAAGCCAAGTTCGCCCGGCTGGTGACGGCGGTTGGCAAGTACTGGATCTGCAAGCGCGCCCCCGCGATGATCAATGAAGCCGCCGAGTGCATGGGCGGTGCCGGGTATGTCGAAGACAGCATCCTGCCGCGCCTGTACCGGGAGGCGCCGGTCAATTCGACGTGGGAAGGTTCTGGCAATGTGCAATGCCTCGACGTGTTGCGAGCCCTGTCCAAGGAGCCCGGGGTGCTTGAGGTGCTGTTCAGCGAATTGGGTGACGGTCATGGCGATAAACGCCTGGCTGGCCATATCAATCAACTGCATGGGACGTTCAAGGACACCGGCGACATCCAGTACCGCGCCCGACAGTTGACCGAAGACATCGCCGTGGGCCTGCAAGCCCGGTTGTTGCTCGAGGCGGGGAACAGTGAGGTCAGCGATGCTTTTATTGCCAGCCGCCTGGGCTCGACTGGTCGGGTCTACGGTGCCTTGCCGCGAGGCCTGAATGTGGAAGCCATCGTGACGCGCTCGACCCCGCAGGGTTTCTGAAAGTCTGCGACAAGCACCACCTCCTTGTGGGAGCGAGCCTGCTCGCGAAGGCGTCGGCACATCCAGCATCGATGCAAGCTGGCCCACCGCTATCGCGAGCAAGGCTCGTTCCCACAGGGGGAATGGTGTGCGCGACAGGCTGCGGGTGCCTTCGGTCAGGGTGGGTGTCCAACACGCCACTGTTCCCGTAGGGCGACGATGCAGGCAAGATGAAAGCCTGCAAGTCAGAACACAGGAAGCTGATCGTGACCGAAGCGTTTATTGTCGTTCAAACCGCCGAACAAGCCGTGGATCGCCTGGCGGCCCTGCACGAGCGTGCGACCACCGCGTTGAATCAGGCGCTTATGCGCTACCTCAAGGACCGCATCGAGCCGGATGCCGAGCAACGTGCGCTGTTTCGTTATCCGGCCCTGCGCCTGACTTATCACTGCCACGGCGAAGTTCCGCAAACCACCCGCGCTTATGCCAAGGTCCAGTTGCCGGGTACCTACAGCGTCACCGTCACCCACCCTGCCGCGTTCCGCAAATACCTGCTCGAACAACTGGTCCCACTGATGCATGACTTTACCGTCACCGTGGAAGTGGGTGTCAGCGAGCAGAACATTCCCTACCCCTATGTAGTGGAGCAGGGTGATGAACTGGCAGGTTCCGGTGTGACGGCGGCGGTGCTGGCGCGGGTATTCCCCAGCACCGACCTGTCGGCCGCCACCGATGGCATCGCCGACGGCCTCTACGATTGGGAGAACACCGACCCGCTGCCCCTGTCGCTGTTCGACGCGGCCCGCGTGGACTTTTCCCTGCGCCGTCTGGTGCATTACACCGGCAGCGATTGGCGGCATGTGCAACCGTGGATTTTGCTGACCAACTACCATCGCTATGTCGACCAGTTCATCGTCCATGGCCTGGAACAGTTGCGCAGCGATCCGCGCTTCGTGCGCATGGTCCTGCCGGGCAATGTGATCATCGACAAGCACATGGACCACAGCGAAGCCTCGGCCATCGCCGCCGGCGTGGTCTGGCACCGCTACCAGATGCCGGCCTATCACCTGCAAGCCAACGACGGCCATGGCGTGACCCTGGTGAACATCGGTGTCGGCCCTTCCAATGCCAAGAACATCACCGACCATCTGGCCGTGCTGCGACCTCATTGCTGGCTGATGATCGGTCATTGCGGCGGTCTGCGGCAGTCCCAGACCATCGGCGACTACGTGCTGGCCCACGCCTACATGCGCCGTGATGGCATCCTCGACCGGGTGGTGCCACCAAACATCCCGATTCCCGCTCTGGCAGAAGTGCAACTGGCGCTGCAGCAAGCCGCGGCGAATATCACCGGCGAAAAAGGCGATGAGCTGAAGAAACGCCTGCGCACCGGCACCGTGCTGACCTACGACGACCGCAACTGGGAGCTGCGCTGGGCTCAGGAGCGTCCGCTGATCAACCTGTCTCGCGCCGTGGCGGTGGACATGGAAAGCGGCACCATCGCCGCCCAGGGGTATCGTCTGCGGGTGCCCTATGGCACGTTGCTGTGTGTCTCGGACAAACCGCTGCACAGCGAGATCAAGCTGCCGGGCTCGGCCAACGCGTTCTATGAACGGGCGGTCAACCAGCATCTGAAAATCGGTATCGAGGCGCTGGACCTGCTGCGCACCGAGCTCAATTCGTTGCACTCGCGCAAACTGCGCAGCTTCGACGAGCCGCCGTTCCGCTAATACGGCGGTGGTTATTTAGCGGTCAGGCCACTAGCATTGGCGGCCCTGACCGTTAGATGTTGTATCCGCCATGTCCCGTCCTCCACGCCCTGCTTCCCGTCGCCCTGGCGCGAAGCCTCCAGCCGCCGCGCCGCGCCGTGTGGCGAAGGCGGCCCCGGCCGAGCCGAAGCTGATTCTGTTCAACAAGCCTTTCGATGTTCTGACCCAGTTCAGCGATGGCGAGGGGCGGGCGACGCTCAAGGATTTTATCGACATTCCGGGCATCTACCCGGCCGGGCGGTTGGATCGCGACAGCGAAGGGTTGTTGTTGCTCACCAACGACGGACAGTTGCAGGCCCGTATCGCCGACCCCAAGCACAAACTGGCCAAGACCTACTGGGTACAGGTGGAAGGTGAGCCGAGCGGCGAGCAACTTCAGCGTCTGCGCGAAGGTGTCGAGTTGAACGACGGCATGACGCTGCCCGCCGAGGCGCGACTGCTGGAGGAGCCGCAGCTGTGGCCGCGCAACCCGCCGGTGCGCTTTCGCAAAAGCGTGCCCACGAGCTGGCTGGAACTGGTCATACGCGAGGGGCGCAACCGTCAGGTGCGGCGGATGACCGCAGCCGTGGGGTTGCCGACGTTGCGGCTGGTGCGGGTCAGGATTGGCGATTGGACAATCGAAGGGCTTGACCAGGGCCAGTGGAAAGAGGTCCCGGCGCGCCTATAGCGCCCCGGACTCGATCAGGCCGATCACCACGCTCTTGATGACGAACGCCGCCACGCCGAGCCCCAGCACGAAGAACAGGATGAACGAACCGAAACGCCCGGCCTTGGACTTCTTCGCCAGATCCCAGACGATGAAACCCATGAAAATGATCAGGATGCTGACCAGGCCGGTCATCATCCACTCTTCGAAAACGACAGGATCCATCGAAACACTCCGGCGTGGGCGGGGTTGAAAAGGCGGGGCGAGTATACGGCATGGGGGGAGAGCGAGGGATTGGCCTGCGGCGGTGTGTCGCAGCTATTCATCGCCGGGCCGCCATCATCGTCGGATCGCCGCCCGGAGCGGGCTCGCTCCTACCGTTGAATGCCGTTGATCAGAAAATCTGGATTTACCACAACCCCCTGTGGGAGCGGGCTTGCTCGCGAAAGCGGTGGCTCAGCTTGCATTGATGGTGAATGTGCCGACGCCTTCGCGAGCAAGCCCGCTCCCACACTGGTCCGGGGATCGATGCGACATCTGCGGACGGCGATCCGATGATGGGGCCTTCAGTTGCGCAGATGGGTCAACGGCAACTCGGTACTGCTGAGCACCTGGTTCAGCACGAAGCTCGAGCGCACGCTGGTGACGCCGTCGATCCGGGTCAGGTGGCCCAGCAACAGTTTCTGGTAGTGGTCCATGTCCGGCACCACCACCTTGAGCTGGTAGTCCGCGTCCATGCCGGTTACCAAGCTGCATTCCAGCACCTGCGGCAGGTTGCGAATCGCGGCTTCGAAGTTTTCGAAACGCTCGGGGGTGTGACGGTCCATGCCGATCAACACGTAGGCGGTCAGGCTCAGTCCGAGCATTTTGCGGTCGAGCAATGCGACTTGGCGAGTAATGTAACCGTCGTCTTCCAACTGTTTGACCCGCCGCGAACAAGGCGAGGGTGACAGCCCGATGCGCTCGGCCAGTTCCTGGTTGGAGATGCGCGCGTCGCGCTGCAATTCCGCCAGAATGCTAAGGTCGTAACGGTCGAGTTTGCTCATCGGTCGGGCCTTTATCCTGTTAATTGCGTGGGATTATCTATCCGAGGGTAAAAATTGCGCAAGCGATGTTTAATCGAGCAATCTTCGCAATCATTGGTCGCCGCCCAGAGCCTATTCTTATCACCAAGATCACTGCTCGGACAGACAGTCCAATGCAGCCCGCCCAAGCAGGCCGGCTGCGGTCGCGGCACCCACCGGTGCCTGGTAGCCAGACAGGCCACCCATGACCCCCGAGCTGCACACTGTCCAGAAGACGGCGTGAGGTGAGCCGACGTCATAAGCGTCGAGCACGGACGAAATTCTCAAGGGGAGGCCGACGGGTCTCCCTTTTTTAATGCCTGCGAAATAAACCTCGTGGCTGATAATCTGTCGCAGAACCGGCCTGGGCTTTCCCAGTCTTATCATCAGGCCCTGAACCGTTGTGAGGAATTTCATGAAGTCGCGCATCTGGCGTTTGGCAGGTGTTGGTCTGTTGTGGGCAAGTGTCAGTGCGCAGGGAATGGCCGACGATCAGCAAAACCGTGGCGGCCCGGATGGCAATCGCGGCCCGGATGGGCGCGGTGGCAATGGCCAGGGTTACTCGGGCCAGCCGCGGCCGCAGAGTAATGAAATCATTCGGGGCGACAACAGTCGTCAATTCGAGGTCAGGCCGCAGCACCCGGACGGACAACACTACGGTCGTCCACCGCAGGACCCCAACGCTCACGGTCGTCCGCCGCAGCCACCGCCCGGCAACAACCTGCCGATCCAGGGGCGGCCCGACAGCGTGACCCAGACCCGCGAACCGCAACCGGGGTATTACCGCGATATCCCTCGGCGCAACGATGGTTATCCGAACGCAGGTCCGCGACCAGACCATGACGGTCGTCCCGGTCAGCATTGGCCTGGTCGGCCGGATGGGCATGGCAACGGTTGGGGCCCGGGGCCGGAATACCGCCCGGGTTATGTGGTCGACCATTTCCCGGATCGCAATTACCGCGTGCCCTATCGCGGCCAGGACTATTTCTATTCGGGCGGCTATTGGTATCGCCCGCAAGGGCCGCGTTACGTCGTGGTCGCGCCACCGCGGGGCATCCGCACCCGCTACTTGCCCGATTACGCCCGGGAAGTGTGGATTGGCAGTTCGCTGTTCTTCCTCGCCGCCGGCGCATATTACATCTACGAAGCCAACACCCAGGATTATGTCGTGGTCGATGCGCCGGTCGCCAACCCGCAGCCGCAACCTCAGGGCAACAGTTTCGATGTGGTGGCCTATCCGGCCAACGGTCAGTCGCCCGAGCAGGTCAATCAGGATGGTTATGACTGCTATCGCTGGGCGGTGCAGCAGAGCGGGTTCGACCCGCGCAACTACACCTACCCGCCGGCACCGGAAGTGGTGCAGACCTATCGCCAGGCCCAAGGCAGTTGCTTGAGCAGCCGTGGGTATCAGGTTCAGTAGCAGCCACAAGCTGCAAGCTTCAAGCGGCAAGTAAAAGCTGATGGCGATTCTACTTGCCGCTTAAAGCTTGCAGCTTGCAGCTGTCCTTACTGGATCGGCATGCACCAGCACTTCGGCCTTCGGGTAGGCACGGTGGATGGCATCGGCGGCCTGGTCGCTGAGGCCGTGGGCCACTGACAAGGTCAGCTCCCCCGGCAATTCCAGATGCAGCTGCACGAACCAGTGGTTGCCGGAAATCCGTGTGCGCAGGTCATGGGCACCGAGTACACCGGGCACGGCGCAGGCCAGCTCCAGCATGTGCTGGCTGACATCGGGTGGCAGTTCTTCGTCCATCAGCACGGAGAAACTTTCCCGGGCGATCTGGATGGCGCTCCAGAGAATGTAGGCGGCGATGCCCAGGCCGAACCAGGCGTCGAGTTGGTACCAGCCGAACCCGGCCAGCACCAGCGCCACCAGGATGCTGCCGTTGAGCAACAGGTCGGAGCGATAATGCAGTGAGTCGGCGCGCACGGCATTGGAGCCGGTGGCGCGGATGACCCGATGCTGCAATGCCAGCAGCGCCAGGGTCAGGGCCAGAGAGAACACGATCACACCGACACTGAGCCAGGGCGCCTCCACCGGCACCGGGCTTTTCAGACGCTCGCCTGCCTGCAGGGCAATCAGCACGGCGCTGCCGCCGATGAACAGCGCCTGGGCCATGCCGGCCAGGGACTCGGCCTTGCCATGGCCGTAGCGATGATCGGCATCGGCGGGGCGCAAGGCGTAATGCACCGCCAGCAGATTGAGCAGCGAGGTGACGCCATCCAAAGCCGAGTCGGTCAGGCCGGCGAGCATGCTCACCGAACCGCTCAGCCACCAGGCCAGGGCCTTGGCGATAATCAGGATCGACGCCACGGCCACCGAGGCGCGGGTGGCCAGGCGTAGAAGACGAGCGTGTTCGGTGCTGGTGGTCATGGCGCGGTCGTTCCTTCAGTGGCGCCCGTTATGCGGCCGGCTTGAGTCCGAGGGCGGCCAGTTGCTGTGCGCTGCCCTTGTGTTGGATCAGCCGAGGATCGTCCAGGGGAAAGCTGCGGCCCAGTTCGCTTTCCAGGATGGCCTGCAGTTTATGGTTGTCGACGCTGCCGTCAGGGTTGATGGCCTGTTTGAGTTTTTCCGGCGCGACCTGGGCGGTCTTGCCCGGTTCGAAGTAAATGGCGCCGGTGGCGAAGTCCACTGCGAACGCGATCAGGCCGGGGATGATGTAGAACAGCAGGCCGACGGCGTCGAGCGCAGCAATGGCCGGGTCGATCTTGCCGTCGATCTGGCCGCGACGGTCCGGGTAGAAGATCGAGCCACAGGCACTGATTTGAGTCAGCAGGGAGGCGACCAGCACGCCACCGATCACGCGAAAGGGAATACGCATAGCAATCTCCTGAGCAGGTAGTAGAGGCGTTACTGGTTGGAGTCCAGACCACGCTAAACAGTTCGCCGTTATACTCGGCCCTCTGTTTTGGAGCCAGCATGATTTCTTTGCCGATCGATGAAGTTTTACCCGTCCTGCGCCAGGCCCTGGCATCGCGCCACGAAGCCGTGCTCGAAGCACCGCCCGGTGCCGGTAAAACCACCCGTGTTCCCCTGGCCTTGCTGAACGAGCCCTGGCTGGCCGGACAGACCATCCTGATGCTCGAACCCCGGCGCCTGGCGGCACGGGCGGCGGCTGAGCGGCTGGCCAGCGAGCTGGGGGAAAAGGTTGGTGAGACCGTCGGCTACCGGATTCGTCTGGACAGCAAGGTTGGCCCAAGCACCCGTATTGAAGTGGTCACCGAAGGGATTCTCACGCGCCGCTTGCAGGACGATCCGGCGCTGGAAGGCGTGGGGCTGCTGATTTTCGATGAATTCCACGAACGCAGCCTCGACGCCGACCTGGCCCTGGCTTTGAGCCTCAACGGCCGGGAGCTGTTTCGCGAAGACCAGCCGCTGAAGATTCTATTGATGTCTGCGACCCTGGAGGGCGAGCGCCTGGCCGGGTTGTTGAACGACGCGCCGATCCTGCGCAGTGCAGGGCGGATGTTCCCGGTGACCATGCGCTGGGGCCGTCCGTTCCAGCCCGGTGAATTCATCGAGCCGCGGTTGGTACAGACCGTACTCCAAGCCCTGCACGATGAAACCGGCAGTGTCTTGGTGTTTCTGCCCGGGCAGGCGGAGATCCGTCGGGTCCACCAGCAACTGGCCGAGGCCCTGGGCGAGGGCGGCAATGTGCTGCTGTGTCCCCTGCACGGCGAATTGGATCTCGCGGCCCAACGTGCCGCCATTGACCCGGCGCCTCCTGGCCAGCGCAAAGTGGTGCTGGCGACCAACATCGCCGAGACCAGCCTGACCATCAACGGCGTGCGGGTGGTGGTCGACGCCGGGCTGGCCCGGGTTCCACGTTTCGACCCGGGTAGCGGCATGACCCGTCTAGACACCCAGCGCATTTCCCGGGCCAGCGCCACCCAGCGGGCCGGTCGGGCCGGGCGCTTGGAGCCCGGGGTGTGCTACCGGTTGTGGTCCGAGGACCAGCATGAACAACTGGCCGCCTACGGTAGCGCGGAGATCCTTTCGGCGGACCTGGCCGGGCTGGCCCTGCAATTGGGGCGCTGGGGCGTGACGCCGCAGCAACTGGTCTGGCTCGACGTGCCGCCCAGCGCCGCCTACGCCCAGGCCCAGGACTTGCTGCAACGCCTGGGAGCGCTGGACGGCGAGCAACTGACCCGCCACGGCCAGGTCATGGCCGAACTGCCGGCTCACCCGCGTATCGCCCATTTGCTGTTGCGTGGCCAGGCATTGGGATTGGCGGATATGGCTTGTAACGTCGCTGCGCTATTGGGTGAACGCGACATATTGCGTGGCGCCGGCGCGGACTTGCACAGTCGCCTGGCCTTGCTGTCCGGCGAAGAACGGGCGGCGCGCGGGGCACAAGGCGGCGTGACACGGGCGCGGCAACTGGCCCGGCAGTATCGTGGTTACTTGCGGGGCAAGGCCGAAGAAGCCGTGGCCGATCCCGATCACCCGCGTTGGCTCGGAGCGCTGCTGGCGCTGGCCTATCCGGATCGGGTCGCGCAGCAACGACGACCCGGCGGCGCGGAGTACCGCCTGGCCAACGGTCGTGCGGCGTTGTTTGCCGAGGCTGACAGCTTGATGAAACAAGCGTGGCTGGTGATCGCCGATCTGGGCAGTCGCCAGGGCCAGCGGGAAGAGCGCATCTATCTGGCAACGGATTTCGACCCGGCGCTGTTCGATTCGGTGCTGGCCGAGCAGGTGCACACGGTTGATCAACTGGATTGGGACGAGCGCGAAGGTGTCCTCCGGGCCGAGCGCCAGCGTAAGGTCGGCGAACTGGTCCTCAGCCGCGAGCCGCTGACCGGCCTGGATGAGTCCGCTCGTAGCCAGGCCCTGGTGAATCTGGTGCGGCGCAAGGGCCTGGAATTATTACCCTGGACGCCAGAACTGCGGCAATGGCAGGCGCGGGTGGCACTGCTGCGTCGACTGGACCTGGACGCCAAGGGCGAAAGCGAATGGCCCGACGTCAGCGACAAAGCGCTGCTTGGCAGTCTTGAACATTGGCTGATGCCGTACTTGGGCCGAGTCTCGCGCCTCAGCCATTTTGCCAACCTGGACTTGTCGAGCATCGTTCACAACCTGCTGCCCTGGCCGTTGCCGCAGCGGTTGGACGAGCAAGCACCCCATCACTTGGGCGTGCCGTCGGGTTCGTCGATCCGCCTGGACTACAGCGAACATCCGCCGATCCTGGCGGTGCGCTTGCAGGAACTCTTCGGCCTGGCCGACACCCCGCGCATCGCCGGCGGACGCCAGGTCGTCAAGCTGCACCTGCTGTCCCCGGCACGCCGGCCGGTGCAGGTGACCCAGGACCTGGCGAACTTCTGGCGCAGCACCTACGCCGAGGTGAAGAAGGATCTCAAGGGGCGTTACCCCAAGCTATTCCATAAGCTTGATCCTTGGGTTGAATCCCTTAACAAAAAATAGTTTGACTGCTCACGTTGTGAGTACATCTCGAAATCTCTAGGATCTGACTCCTTCGTTAAGGGGGAGTCATGGCCTACACCAATCCACGTCACGAAAGCCGTCTGATTATCATCCCGCACCTGCGTGATGCGTTTGCCAGCCTACACGTCAACGAAGCACCTCCTGGGGCGACTGCAATGGAGATCGAAGGGGACAACTCTCTAGTCGTTTTCCAACTCGATGAAGTAGGCAGTGGAAGTGTTCGTGATCTGTTCAATTTTCCATTTTTATTTCATGCGAGCAGAGACCCCTGGCACGAGGCAAATGATTATTTGCTGAGCCTCATGCGGGACAACTCCTCGGTAAATATACGAACGGATGACGTTCGACGCCGTGCCAGTAAATTACTTGACTATCTCTTATAATGTGAGGATAACGATTTAGACTGGCTGGACTTTTCAGGTGCAAGATCTCCACTTCGACCAACCTATAAATATTTTTATCATCTGATTGATGAAGGTGCGCGTAGCAACCAAGTAATTAATCAGTATACCGCGGCGGTCTATCATTTTTATCGGTACGTGTCCGAGAATTGGCATCCCCTTGACATGAAACGAGTCGATACGATCAAACAGGTCCGAATCTTAGTGCAGACTCGTAAGGGGGTGAAGGTTGTTGAAGCTGATAAGAGAAGCCAAACGCGGCGTACCCCTCCTGTTAGTTCGGTGCCATTAGGCTTCGTGCGAGAAGACGGCGAGGATCTTAGGCCGCTATCTAATCTAGAGTTGGGTGTATTTCTGGAAACTATAAATACTGAAAATGAATGGTCTTCAGTTGAGCGTTTGATCCTACTTACCGCACTAATGACGGGCGCCCGCAAGCAAAGCGTGTTGACCATTCGCATGAAGCATCTTAAAGAATTTACAGAGGGCCGGCTCGGCAGGGACGGAGCGTATAAATTGCATGCTGGTCCCCGAACAGGTATAGATACAAAATTCGACAAAGCGCAAATTCTACACTTCCCTAAGCAACTCGCCGACGAACTGGTCGCCCTTGCTGAAAGCCCCCTAATGAAGAAGCGGCGGGGGAAATTCAGGGTCCAACTGGAGGAAAGCCATCCAGGCGTAACCATGGATGAGGATGATATTTATCTATTTCTCTCTGATCAAGGAAACTGCTATTACATGGCAGTAAATGACCCACGCTATCCTGTTGTAAGGTCACCACAGTCGGGGCAGGTTACCGATACGATCAAGCGCAAATTAATTAACAAAGCTCCCAGCCGCTTTCCGAAGGATTTCTCATATCACTGGCTTCGAGCGACATTTGCTTATCAGCTCTATCAGCGCCTGCAGGTATTTGTTCAAAAAGGACTGCTGAAGCCGGGTGAAGATATCGACTTCATCCAAAAGCGAATGCATCATGAATCTAGGCAAACTACCGAGAATTATCTAAAGTTATTTAAAATGACCCAGGAAAAAGTAATTGCCCAAGAGCTGTGGGAGAAAAGTCTGTTCAATGGCAGCTATGAAGTGCTGAATTTGGAGGCGGAAGATCGATAATTTACACTATTACGAGCATCGGCCCGATACGCTGATTATTACTCCAGCTGAGTTGGCTCAGCAGTTTTCCGAGCCGGAGCGCTTGCGCCTTCAATTGTCCGCGAAGGTGAAAAAGAAACCGTTGGATGTTGGCAGTTTAGTTTATTTACTTAGAAGAAGAAATGAAAGCGCGAAGGATAATCGCGGAACGCCGGTTGTAATTAGTTCGTTTGTTGAAAATCGCCGTGAGCTTGTTGTGAGGCTTCTAGAGTCTTTTATAGGATTGCGCGACGCATCGGTGTTGCAATTTTTCAGCAATGCCGAGCGCTTCATCGACTGGGTAGATACGAACGGCTACAAAGAAGCTTTTTTCAGTGAAATGTATGCACAACAAGCATATCGGGATTATACCGCGTATCTTAATCACCAGATAGCACACAGTATTTGGAAACCCACGACAGCCTCGCAGTTTCAAAGCGGAGCCGTGAGACTGATCGAATTATGTTTTCCTGAGAGCTATCACCATATTCTTTCGGGTGCGGTTAAAATAATTCCGGACAGAGGGTCGGAGTCAGCTAATGAAATACATGTTGGGTTGTATAGGGACGTTTGTTTGGCTATTGCCCTACAGTGCGGGTATTTTGTTTTGGCCAACAAGCCGTACCCATGTGTGGTCAACATCAGGGATTATGAAGTCGTAGTATTTCCTTCTTTTCATGGTGCAGTAGGACCCTTCAAGGAATCTCCGCTTTCTTATAATGCAGCTGAGCGTCGTATTGCAACGGTGGAAGAGTATATTTCTGCCTGTGTTAAGCGTGGCTGTAAGCCTGGGGTTAGAAGTAACATCGCCTTTGATTTAGAAAAGACGCGAACTTACCTAGACTCTTCCAATGAAGATGACCGCCATTGGCACCGTCTGCATGTGGCGTATCTTGCTGCAAGAGCTTACACGTGCCTATTTTTGTTGATCACGGGCGCCACGCCAACCGAGCTTGCCCAATTCAGCTACGAAGATGCGCAGGAAGTAGAGAAATCCCCTCTAAAGAAAGAGTTGTCTGCCGTAAAGTTTCGCGCAGGAGGGAAATCGACGACCTATAATGTTGGGCGGAACACTGGCTTGCCGCTTTTGAAAGAATACCTAAAGCTTCGTGAATGGATTTTAAATGGCACAACGCATGAAAGGTTGTTCTTTACCTGCCCCGATGTCACTCAACGTAGAAACTTCCCTACTAGCTTCGCTGAGGTCTCCGTAACTCAAACTGTTACGAAGTTTTACAATTCGATTAGTGGCGTCTTTCTCGATCCGAATGTACCTATAATTTCGGCACGTAAAATGCGGAAACATAAGAGCAATGGAATGCACTCTGCTCCTGAGGAATCCCCGAATTTTCTTACGAAAAATCAAGAAGTTGGAATATTGAAGAGACCTGCATGAGTCGGCAGCTTGTGTTGCACCACACAAAA
>NZ_VIUE01000031.1 GCF_007828215.1 Pseudomonas sp. SJZ074
GGATACGGTCTTCGTATGAATACATGAACTACCTCCAGGTAGTCCAAGATTTCCGCCGCATCCCCGGTGGGTCAGTTTTCAATCAGCGCCGACAGACAACGAGTAGATTTAGCCCACTACACTGCTTATAGCCCGCACTCGTAGCCTTCCCTGACTAAGCGCAGCAGCATGTCTCGCCGGAGTTCACTGCTTATACGAGAAAGCCCCCTCAGACCAAGCTGCACGGGGCTTTCGGGTCTTGAAATCGGTTCAGATCCGTTCGGCACTGCTTATAGTGCACTCAGCCCCTACTCCTCCGAGCAGAGATCGCCATGATCGAGCGCTTGATATCTAGACAGCTTTTTCTCATAGGCGACCAACGTCCGACGCATCTGACGATTCTCACTGGCAATGCTGCGAATCTCTGCCAGACGCTCCTCTACCTGCAAAACGAGGAGACGGTAAGGGGACTTAACAAACTCAAACGAGGAAGCCGGGTATTTGTGCTTTCCGTTGCCTTTGGGAATAGTCAGGGGCGCGAACTTGTTTTTTTGCCCTTGCAGTGGCACCAGTTTGCACCAGTAGATCGAGTACGCATTCGGGCTCGTTTGCTTGATTGAAACGGCAGCCACGACAGATTTAACTCCGGTCTTTTTGTATATCTTCATGGACGCATCCATATATCTTGCGGCCAGGCATCTCGCGACCACAAGCAACTGCTCGTACTGCTGATCCAGCAGGGTGACTATCGTCTGTGCATCTTTACTCATGGCCAAGGCTCTCTTCGCTGTAAGAGCCAAAATGGTGACCGATCGCTGAGCCCCCGGAATTCGATTTCAGACCGTTCTACCGTCGGAAATCTACCGAAAGTGGGTGGATTGGCTCACGTTGTTACCCTGGCTCGAATCAGATAGCCAACAGATGACGACATGTAAGACGCAGGAAAACATGACGTGCAAAGGATGCACAATAGATGACGACGGCAGCCTTGATTCTGAGCAGAACAGGATCAGCACATTGAAGCAGATGATAGCCAGTGGGCGTGTATCCCTGCTCGGCTGCAACCGGCCAGAAGCAGCTGCCCGGCAACTTCCCCGTTAAGCCGTCGTCTCACGGGTTTACCTACTTTAACTTCAATGCTCGCTTCCATTCGGGCGCCTGCCATTCCCACACATAAATTTCCTCAAACGTCTTAGGTAGCAACATGCGACCAATCTCGATGCTTGCCGATAACGGTGTCGCGGGATATAGATGCACCACCCGAGCACCCGCTCCTGTCAGTCGCTGAAGGAAGCCATCGAATTCACGGCGGAAGCTCAGTAGGTGTGTTTCCTTGCGGATAATGCCGCGGTTCGGCAATTCAGCGCGGAACTCAACGACCTCATGGCCGACTGGAAATGCGACCTTACCCGAAATGCTGACGACCACCGACACCTCGCGCGGCAGCACTTTTGGCACGTCGTAGATGTAGCTGGGCTCAGGGCACGTCTCGCGCTTGTCCCATAGCCAGCCGTCGTTGGGCAGGTCCAGGACGTTCGCACGGGTCTTGTCGCCAATCAGCGCTCCGAGCTTCATCAGCATCGGTATCGGCGCAAATCCGGCAATGGTTAAGTGCGCGTCACCGTTACGGTCGACGAGCGCGGGCTGGATACGTCGGTCGTAGTGATCGGTCAGCGCCTTCTCCGCACGAGGCCAGAAGTCCGGGTCGTTGTCCTGGAAGTCGAAGTCGCTACGATTGATATGGATGTGGCTGCCCTGAGGGAACAACTTATAGTCGCTGTTCTCCAGCATCGCGAAGTGAATCTGCTCCACGTCGATGTTGGTTACGTGCGGTCCAATGGGGAACGTCATCAGCAACGGCAAACTCTCCACAACGCCCGTAGCGGAATAGATGCGCTGGATACGAGCCTCATGCTCGCGCTTCATGGCTTGTAGCTGCGGCGTGGTGAACTTGTTCTTCCTTCCATGCCGGTCGATACGAGCGTGGCAGTCATAGCAAGCCAGCATCAGGTTGTTAACGTCCTTGGCTAAGCGCTCCGACTCGCCCTTCACACCCCGCGCGCCTCCAGGACTGTCCGCTATGATGTGCGCGTGCTCGCCCGTGAAGGCCCTTTCCTTGGTCAAGAAGTCGCGCCCCACCGGCTTGCAGCAGCCGCGGAATTCACAGCGACCGGCAGCCGCCACCCAAAGGTCGCGCCGCACATCGACGGGAATGCGAGCGCGGTCCTGGGTTCGAGTTTCTTTCGTCTGAGCAGACGTTTTTACCGTCGCGTCAGCCGGTACCATTGCTTTCTTCGTTGCCAATCTTCTTCTCCAGCTTCAACTCTCTAAACGTGCCTCGGCGGCTCAGTGTCCAAATGCGGATGCTACGTGTGCCGATGATGGGGAAAAACAGGCGATCGCCTTCAAACGTGTCTCCGGACACAGCCTGTTCCCAGTCTAGTCGGTCAATACTGCTGGGCGTTGGGTCGAGTTCAGGGTGCGTGTGCCACAGTCCGAGGTAGGCCGATGTGTGCCCTTGCTCTAGCCAACGCTGGCGGGCGATGTACTCGTGTGTGGACGACCGAAAGAAACTGAACCTGCTGCGGCGGTCGCTGCTCTGGGGAGTGGACACCTCGTCGACGACCACGTCGAGTGAGTCCAGTAAGTGGCGACCTAGTAGGATTCCTCCGGCCTCGCAGTGCCACCAGCGTTGCTGTGCGAACGCTTGCATCTGCCGCAAAGCGTGTTCAACGATTATGAGCCGCTGGGTCGGCGTGACACGGTAAACCAGCCTCATGTCGAATCTACTGGCGCACGGCAGTGGCGGCACGCGCGACCGAACACCTGCCGCGTCGCATCTTCAGGGAGCGTTGTGCGCGCGGCCTGAAACCAAGGCGTCGTGCGTAGTCCATGCTGGGCAGCTACCCGGCCCTCTCCTACCCAGAACCGATAGGAAGGATCTCGGCCTCGATTGCCAGCGGCCACCGCAGTCATCGCCGAAAGGAGGTGCTCAGTTGCCAGCAATCCCGTGCGCCTGGCCTGGATGGGGCCGAACGGAACGAAAGCCCCGGCACAGCCCGTGAGATTGCGTGTGACGGGCTGATTTGGTTCCAAAAAGGACGTGCGCGACGCCAGGGATGGCAGCCCCTCATCGTCACGATAGGCACAGTCTAGGCAGCCTTCACCTTTAGTCCACATCAGCACCGAGTGCCCGCCCAAGTCCAAGGCCTCTAGCCAGGTAAAGACGATAGGCAGGTCAAAACGCTTGTCCTTGAGAACCCGCGAAAATGATCGCTCAATTGACGGCACACCGAACGCGAGAACAATGCCGTCATATTTGCTGATATCAGCAGTTCTGAACCAGGTTTGGGCAGTAGTGCAGACCGGAGTGATGTTTAGGCCTGGGTAACGTCGCTCCAGCGCCAGCTGTAGGCCAGCCGGCTTGCCAATATCGATGTACAGGGGCTGCAGAAGGTGCCGAAAGACGTTGTCCTCCGAATATTCATCGTGGTCTACAACCGTGATCTTGCCCACTCCCGCCGCCGCCAGGGTATCCACTACGACACAGCCGATGGCACCAGCTCCCAGCACGACCACGTGCTTCCCGAGCAGTTCCAGAGACGCACCTCCTCGCTCGCGCATATAGCTGGGAGTATGGCGGCGCATGGTCAGCGGTGTGACCGGTGCCTTCTCGTCAACGATCCCGCGATGAGCACAGAAGGCAATACCGACCAACGAGCGGCCGCCGGCTTGTCGAGGCACCGACACCAGTAGGGCCAGCTGTTTGGGTCCGTTCTTAGACGGACCGAACAACTCGCCCCATAACTTCAGTTGGTCAAGCGACAGCCGCTGGTGAACATCCTCGATGAACGATGCCGTCAGCATATCCGGCCGCACGGGTGGCAATGCCAGCGAGTCGACGTGAACGTACAAGGCCCGCTGCCCCGCGAGCTTGTTGCTATGCACCTCCCAGGGCAAGTCAGCGTCGCGCTCCACGAAGTACCACTTCGGTTTGCCAGTTTTCGAATTCACGAACCCCTTGACCATGCGCGAGGTGCCGTCGACCTCGAAGTAGACGCGGGAGCGCAGTGAGCCCGGCAGGTGCAGCCAGTACCCCTCGAGTTCGTTGAAGAATTCCACGTAGCCAGTGGTGGCATCCGCTGCTGAGTTTTCGAGCAGGTAAAATGCTTTGAGGACTGTGTGCGCCACAATGTCAGCGTGACGGCTAGGGTCGAGCGACAGTCCTTGGCCGTCGTCAATGCACACTACCCCGTTGTAGCTAACATGTGCGAGCGGCTCCTCCGGGGGCAGAGTCCAAACCTTTGGCAGGCGCAACTGCTCCTCGTCGCAATCGACGTATACAGGCCAAGTGCGCGTTGCGCCTGTGAGCTCAACCCCCAGGCAATTCGGTGCTGGGTCTTCTAGGCGAACAACCACGATGCCATGCAAGCCACAAGCAGCTATGACAGCCTCAAGCGCGTCATCGACCTTCGAGGGGGCGGGCGCCTCGATGGAGGACTCCGTCATGCAGAGTTTCCGGTGCTGATTACGGCGGGAGAAACCGCCCTGGCTGTCTCGGACTTCTCGGGCACCTTGAAGTCGTCGCCGAACTGCTTCTTCAAGTGCTTGCAGGCGTCTTCAGGCAGATCCTCGTCATAGGCCTTCTGGAGGGCATCGCGCAGCGCCTCGAGCTTCTCCTTGAAGTTCTTCATCTGCGTGGCTGTTCGCATTGCCATCAGGTCGGAATACGGCTCCACCGGCAAGGCGACCTTCAGACGTAGGTGCAGGCCATCGTCCTGACTGAGTTCGTAGGTGAATTGGCCCAGCATCGTATTGACCCAATCAAGCATCGCCAGCAAGTCGACCGGCTTGCCGGACGTGCCGAAGTTTGGCTTGAACCAGTGAAGTGCAGCCACGGTGAGGGCAATACTCAGCGGTGCGCCGGCGCCCTGGAACTGAACCTGCCGCCAACGTTTAAGGTAGCGGATGCATCGGCGGTACTGGGCCAGCTTGTCGGAGTCCTCGAAAGCACCGCAGACTCGTTTGGTCAGCTCTTTCGGGGCGGAGACCTCCCAAATGCGATGCTCCTCGGCCGAGCTCTCCTTGCCCTTGGCCAGGTAGAGCTTGCCATCATCGCCGTTGGTGTAGACAGCCAAGTCGACGTGGTATGCAATCTCACCACCGCTCAAATAGTTGACGGTCACGCACGGCCGACGGATGACCACGGTGCGAAAGTTCGAATTCACCGCATCGCGCACCTTCTTCTTAAGTGCCACCGGGTCGGGGTATTCATCCTTTGTGCAGTCGAAGATGAGACCGACGTCAATGTCGAAGTTGCCATCCAGCGGCACTACACCGGTGTGCATGGAGTAACTGCCCTGATTGAAGTTGACGAACGATGGCACGTCGTCGCCGAGCTTCTCCCTCAGTGCCGTAACGATGGTATCGCGCTTCTCGCGGAGGGTCGCCTTCTCGTCATCCTCATCGAAACAGATGGAGCTGTGAAAATCTTCGAACTGTTTTTGCACTGACGGCATGCGCCCTCCTGAATCGATGGTGTGTGGCTGGCTTGGACAATGGCTTCTGCGGTTTACCTGTATGTAAAGGCTCATCCTAGTATTTCAAGGGCTACTGCTTGAGCGTCTGCTTACAGGATCCGGGTGCGCCGCTGGCCATGTCCGCTTAGGGCCGTTTTCAGCCAGTTCCAATAGGCGGCTCTTGGCCGATTGTGTTGAAAAAGTCGATCCTTCCAGACTGCCCACATACTGACTGCTGGAAATTCCTTTTTTGCGCGCAGCTATGCGAAGTCTGAGCCTGGAATCCTCTAATCAAAATAAAGATTTCAATCTCAAGCGCGAACTTTTCTGCGGTGGAAACCATGGCCTACTTTTTCAACACAATCGGCCGATTTCTGCCCTCCGCAGCATGATCACCGGTTATCAACAATCTACAAACCAGTTGTAAAAATGGTATCCCGCGCTAACCGAGACAGCACATGTGCCCAGCGTCAATAGAGGCCACTGTCCTTCGACACCAATCCACCACTGTACCTTGAACAGAATAGCTCCCACCAGCACGCAGGACAGAACACCAAGAGCCAGGCCAACCAAAGCGCACAGTCGAGCGGCTAACCCTGGATTCCCACCATGCCAGTTCTCACTAAGGCAAAAGGGACAGTGATTCGACGAAGGCGTATAGCCCCAGAAACCACGGTTGTACGTCGTTCTCGGAACCATAGCTTTGCCACAGTTGTGACAGGTAACCATCGAATGCCTCATACCGCACCTCAGCTCATATCACCCCAAATGAGCCCATGGTGCGTTACCGCGTAAAAAACCCAACGGGATGACCCGCCAGCTACTCAGCGCCCAGATCACCAGATAACCGATACCATCCTGCCCACGACCAACACCATTCCCCTCGGTGGTTGACTGGCTTTCGACTTGCCGAAAACGCTAAATTCAGGACGCCAGTTCAACTCCTTAAATAGCCGCTCATCGGAAATACGTGCACGGGGGCACTTATGGGGGCACTTAATAATGAACCTTTAAATAAATACTTTTAAAACAATATCTTATGTATAAATTTTTAATCCCCCCGGCACACCAGAGAGGCCCGCCCAATGCGGGCTTCGCTGTTTCTGGCTGCTCCACATTGCAGATAGTCCTTGAGGCTTCACGCCCATAGACCCGCGCCTCAGCCACTTTCCAACACCCTCTAGCGCTCTGCCCCACTTAAAACCTGCACCTGACGCTACGCCGACAATTGCACCTAGCCAGCCCCAGGCAAACCATCCCGCTCCACTTGGCCCTCACAAAACTTTACTGCGCTCCGCACTTCGATTCGCAACATAGGAATCCAGGTCCCCGGCGATGCTTCTGTCATGCAGAAACCAGCTCTCAGTAGCCCCTCTAACGAACGTAATCGCCCGAGTCAGGCATCCCGCTCAACAACCCGCCGATGACAATCCTGCGCAGCCAATACCCTGCCCGCCCTTGAACGGACCGTGATGGTCTCGACTGGCTCCGACAAGTCGTTGTCCAGCAGTACCGAATAACGCTCGCCCTTGTTGAAGAGGAAGCGCTCTCCCCACTGGCGCATGCTCACCACGATGGGAAACACGGAGCGTCCCATTTCGGTGAGTACGTATTCCTTGTAGGCACTGCCGTCGGACGCGGGTTGGACTTCGAATACGCCCAACTCCACCAGCATCTTGAGTTTTACCGTCAGGATGTTCTTGGCGAGGCCAAGGCGTTTCTGGAATTCGCTGAAGCGTCGAACATCATCGAAAGCGTCGCGGATGATCATCAACGCCCAACGATCTCCGATGGCTTCAAGGGTCCGCGCCACGGGGCATTCGCTCTGCGCCAGCAGTGCCTGTCTGGCCATGATCTCTTCCACCTTCCTGGACAACGTGTTGATGAGGACGCTCTAGCGCCGGAAAAAACTGGTTGCATATTAAAACCTGGTTTGTTAGAAAACAACGAATCGGTTTTTTTTTGAAACCAGCCTAAAGAAAACGTTTAAGCTGAGAGGCCTTGGAACATGGACGTCGAAGCCGAAAGAACAATAGACGGAGCCGGCACACACCCACCTCGGGTAGGTGCAACCACCCTCAGCCGTCATCAGACACTTCTCTTCGCTATCACCTGTGCGATGGCTGTGGCCAATGTCTATTTCGCACAGCCGCTGCTGGAGTCGATGGCCGCCAGCCTGTCAGTTCAACCCGGCACTATCGGTGTGGTCATCACGGCGACTCAGGCGGGTTATGCGGTAGGCCTGCTGTTCATCGTGCCCTTGGGCGATCTGCTGAATCGCAAGAAACTCATTCTGACGCAGTTGCTACTGTCGGCCGTGGCGTTATGCGCGGTAGGGCTGGCGCAAAGTTGGGGTGTGCTGCTCGGCGCGATGGTGCTGGTCGGCCTGATGGCCGTCGTGGTGCAGGCGTTGGTCGCCTATGCCGCCATGCTGGCGAGCCCGGAGCAGCGCGGCGAGGTCATCGGCACCGTGACCAGCGGCGTGGTGCTGGGCATCCTCCTCGCCCGTTTCGTCTCTGGCGCAGTCGCCGACCAGGCCGGATGGCGGGGTGTCTACTTCGGCTCGGCAGTCTTGATGGTGGGTATGGCGTGGCTGCTGTACCGAAGCATGCCGGCATCGACAATACCGCCGGCCAGGGGCAACTACTGGCAGTTGCTGCGCTCGGTTTTGGAACTGTATCTGACAGAGCGGACGCTGCGCGTCAGAGGCACCTTTGCCTTGTTCATATTCGCTGCATTCAGTGTGCTGTGGACCGCCATGGTGCTGCCGCTGAGCGCGCCGCCACTGTCGCTTTCACATACCCAGATCGGCCTGTTCGGTCTGGCCGGAGTGGCGGGAGCCCTGGCCGCGGCACGCGCCGGGCGATTGGCCGACCAAGGGCTCGGCAATCGCACCACAGGCATTGCCCTAGGGATATTGACCTTGTCCTGGTTGCCCACCGCGTTGGTTGAAAGCTCGTTGCTGGGCATGGTGGTCGGGGTCGTCCTGCTGGACTTCGCCGTGCAAACCGTTCACGTGACCAACCAGAGCCTGATCTTCGCGGCGCGGCCCGGTGCGCAAAGCCGCCTGGTGGGCGCCTACATGTGCTTCTACTCAGTCGGCAGCGGTTTGGGCGCGATTGCTGCCACTTACACTTACGCGCACTTCGGTTGGGTGAGCGTTTGCCTGTTGGGCGCGGCCATCAGCGGCGTGGCCCTGTTGTATTGGTTGTATCTGCGGCTGACGTCAGCATGACACCGCTCACCTTCATCAAGGCGACTCATCAATGAAACCATGGCACTTAGCGTTGGCTGTACTGATCACGGCAATCTGGGGAATCAATTTCTCGGTGATCAAACTGGGGCTGGCCACCGTGGATCCGTTCATCCTGGCTGGCATCCGCTTCAGTCTTTGTGCGTTGCCGGCGATCTTCTTCATCCGCAGGCCTGATGTGCCCTGGCGTTACCTCATCGGTTACGGCCTGGTGTTCGGCATCGGTCTGTGGGGGGTGGTCAACCTGGGCATCAAGGCTGGACTCTCGGCAGGCATCGCTTCCCTGATCCTGCAATTCAGCGCGTTCTTCACCCTGCTGCTGGGCGGCTGGGTGTTCAAGGAAGCACTGACCCGTTTCCAGATGCTGGGCATGCTGATCGCCCTCGGCGGGCTCTCGTGCATCATCATGATCAGCGACGGTTCGGTCAGCCTGCTGGGGGTGTTTCTGGTGCTGGTCGGTGCAGCCTCATGGAGCGTCGCCAACATCATCAACAAGAAGGCCAGAACTCGGGATGTCTTCGGCTTCCTGGTCTGGTCCAGCGCCTTCGCGCCGATCCCGTTGTTCGCCCTCGACTATGCAATCAACGGCAACACCGGCTATAGCTCATTCATCCAGCAGGTAGACACGACCGCCGTGCTGTCGATTCTGTTCCAGGTCTACCCCAATACCCTGTTCGCCTATTGGATCTGGAACTCGTTGCTCAAGACCTACCCGGTATCCACGGTGGCGCCGTTGTCGTTGCTGGTGCCAATTTTCGGGATGCTCGGTTCGGTCTTCGTCTTCCACGAAAGTGTGCCGTTTAACAAAGTGCTGGCGGTGGTGCTGATCGTGCTCGGCTTGGCCGTGGGTCTTTATGGGCAGCGTATTTTCAACGCCATGTTTGCCGTTCCGACCCCACGCTAATGCGACGAAACATAACCAGACGACCCAGACCCCGCCGGCAATGCATACGTCGCCTTCATCCATTCGATCTCAGCCTGGGGCGCCCGACCGAACAGGCGCTTGAATTCACGACTGAATTGCGAGGCACTTTCATAGCCGACATTGAACGCCGCCGTCGAAGCGCTCATTGCGTTGCGCAGCATCAGCAGCCTCGCTTGATGCAGGCGCGTTGACTTCAAGTACTGCATGGGTGAGGCGTCCGTCACGTTGCGAAAGTGCAGGTAAAAGGTGGGCACGCTCATGTTGGCTTCCCGGGCAAGCGCCTCGACGCTGAGACGTTCCGCGTAGCAGCTGTGGATTTTCCGGATCGCGCGGGTGATCTGGCCGAAGTGTCCTTGGCGACTCAATGCGGCGCGCATCGAGCCACCTTGCTCGCCGGTCAGGATGCGGTAGTAGATCTCCCGTATCAGCGATGGCCCGAGTATCTGCGCTTCGCCCGGATGGCTCATGGCCTCAAGAAAACGTAGTGTCGAGGCACACAACTGATCGTCCATGGGCGAGGCGTACATGCCCTTGGGCGGGGCATCGCTTGGGCCGAGAGCTTCGTCGACCTGCAGCATCAACTCGCTGGCCAGTTGCAAGTCGAGGCGCATGTAGACCGCCAACATCGGCTCTGCATCGCTGGCGTCGGTTTCCATGGTAAACGGCACGGGGACCGACACCACCAGGTAATGCTGGGCGTCGTAGACGTAGACGTCATCGCCCAGATAACCGCGCTTGCGCCCCTGGCACAGGATCACGATACCGGGGTCATACAACACCGGCGTACGCGCCAGCGGGCGGTTCGAGCGCAGGAACCGGATGTCCTCCAGCGCGCTGAGATTGTAGCCCTCGACCGGCGCCAGTTTTTCCATCAATTGCACCATCCGCGAAGTGCTTGAGTCGGCCTCAGTCATCGACATCCTCCCGCTTGCCGGTCAACCGTCGGTCGAACGGGTCAGCGCTTCCCATTGATCAATCACGTTGGCCGCATGGCTCAACTTGGCCCGCACCAGGCTCAGCGCATCGCTGCCCAACAATAGGTGCGCAGGTGGCGTCGGGCTGGCAATCACTTGCAGCATCGCTTGCGCAGCCTTCCGCGGATCGCCGAGCTGCTTGCCGCTTTTCTCCTCGCGTGCCCTACGTACCGGATCGAAACTGGCGTCGTAGTCGGCAATGCTACGCGCCGTGCGGCGCATCGAACGACCCGCCCAATCCGTTCGAAACGAGCCGGGCGCGACAGCTGTGACGAAGATGTTAAACGGCCGCAGTTCCTGGCTCAGCGTATCGGAGATGCCTTCGAGGGCGAACTTGCTCCCGCAGTAGTACGCGATTCCCGGCATCGTGATGGTGCCCCCCATGGAGGTGATATTGAGAATGTGACCAGCGCGGCGCGTGCGAAAGTAAGGCAGGAAGGCCTTGATCACCGCCACTGCGCCGAACACATTGACGTCGAACTGACGCCGCATCTCCTCCAGCGGCGACTCTTCGAGAATGCCTTCATGGCCGTAGCCGGCATTGTTGACCAACACATCGACCGGACCATGAGCGGCCTCCGTCGCCGCGACAACGCTGTCGACCCGATCGAAGTCCGTGACATCCAGGATGGCGCCGTGGGCGCGCTCCGTTGAAAGTGCTTCGAAGGCCTGCAAGGCCGCCTCATTGCGCACGGTTCCGATGACACGGTGCCCCGCCGCAAGCGCCTCCCGGGCCAGAGCGTTGCCGAAGCCACTGCTCACGCCGGTGATGAATAGGGTTTTACTGCTGTGCATGGCGAGCTCCAATCGATAGGTACGGGGTTATGGTAGCTATCGAGAAATGGGGCACCTATGCCGGTTTGCCTGAGAGCCTTGCCTATTTCTATCGAGTCCCGGATTAAAGAGCGGGCATCAAATACCAGGCCCGCTCACGTGGGCCGACAACCGTGCCAAGCGATCCCAACCCTCTGCGCTGATCCCCGAGCAATTACTCAATAACAACCTCTCCAGCGGTAACCGCTCCAGCACCGGCACCATGGCTGAGGTGAGCTGCGATTCCCCCGGCCCCGCCGCAAGGGTCAGGTCCCGCAACGGCAGCCCCGCAAGATGAGCGACGCCGGCGTCGGTCAGCCAGGGGCTTTCATATAAGCCGAGACGTCGCAACGGCATGTCACGCAGGCAAGCCAGGTCGGCATCACGCAAGTCCAGGCCACTGATTTCAAGTTGCTCCAACGGCAGGCCCAGCTCGGTCAGTTTGCGCAATGTCTTGCCATCCATGCCCTGGCAGAAACTGAGATTCAGCCGCTTCAGCGGCAGGCCGGCCAGTTGTTTCAGCATCTTCCAGCTCACCTCGTTCAATGACAGGTCCAGCGATTCCAGGCCCAGCCCCTCCAGATCACGTAACGTTTGCGCGCCGATGCCTTGCACGTCAGAAAGCCCCAGGTGCTTGAGCGGAAACCCGTGCAGCACGTCCAGGCGCTCGATCACCTGGCGTGAGCATTTGAGATCCAGATCGGCAATCGGCATGCCTTCGAGCCCCTCGAAGTCGTCCTCGCAGAGGTACGCGGAATGCAACGAAAGCCGTTCGATCGGCAGCTCGCGAATGGCGTCAAGCAGGCTGTCCGAGGCGTAACAGTCATCGAGGCTCAGCGAGCGCAAGGCCGTCATATCGGCAAGCCAGGAAGGATCCCGCAAGATGGCGCCGCTTGAGCTGATGGTCAGTTGTTCGAGTGGATGCGTGCACAAGTGCCGCATTCCCGCTGAAGTCAGCTCTCCGGCGCGTTTCAAGGTGAGTGAGCGCAACTTGAGCGGCGACAGCGCCCGAAGGCCGTCGTCGGTGAGGTCATCGCAACGGTTCAACGACAACTCTTGCAGCCTGCTGCTGCCCAGTTGCCGGAGGAAACTGTCGTCGAAATCTTCGCCATAGGTGTCCAACTTGAGGCAGTGCAGGCGTTCGAGTGACGGCAGACTGGTCGCGTCATCGTCGCGGGAAAAGCTGCTGATCTCCAGATGTTCCAGGGCAACACCCGGCAAACGCCGCCATATATCCGGACCGCAACGGAACCTCGGGCCGTTGAGTATCAGCGTGCGTAACGGCAGCCCGGCCAATGCATCAAGCCAATGCGACTCGGCATCGTCCAGCTCCACATGATCCACCGGCAGTCCGCGAAGCTGCGACAACAAGGGGCCAGGGCGATTCCTATGGGGTGTGGTGTTCAACTGGGCAATCACGGCCATGGCGGCCGGATCGCAGAGGCCGGCGGCGACACGCAAACCCTCCAGCGAAACCTCCGCCGTATCAAGCAGGTCGCGATAAAGCGCGACGCGCGCGGCAATGTCATCGGGTGCGGTGGCGAGTTGGGCGATCAGGGTGCTGCGGCTGGGGGGCTGCACGGTCTATGTGTCCGAAGTAAGCAGGTTGCGTATGCTGCCGCAAAAAACGGATTTGATCATCGACCAACCCCAAACTTTTGATAAAAAGCGCTTCAGTTTCTCCGACGATGGCCTGCGCATTCGCGCCGTGCAGGGGCACTCAACCGGTACCGTCAGTCTTCAATATGTAGAAAAAGAACCACCGGAGCTTCTTTACCATGGCACTGCCACGCGCTTTCTGGAGTCGATCAGGGAAAAAGGGCTGACTCCAGGCCCCCGTCACCATGTGCATCTGTTGCAGGACATGCAAACGGCTATCACCGTTGGGCAGCGTTATGGAAAGCCTGTGGTACTGAAAGTTGACGCCCTTCGAATGCACCAGCAGGGTTTCAGGTTCTTCCAGGCCGAAAATGGGGTTTGGTTAACGGACAGGCATGCACCAAGGAAGGCCCTGGCGAGAGATCGCATAAACTTTTCTTCACCCTGCCCACGGCTGTTATTCGGTAAAGTCCCCTCGCTCATTCAAGAAACTAAGGTTTAGCCCGCTCTCCCGCGGGCTTTTTTTTGCCTTCGATTCAGGCGGAGGGCTGTACGTCACCCAGCTCAGGCAGGCGTTGCGCGCCCTGCGATGAAACCCTGGGCGATACAGGTTGCTCCAAGGCCGCTCGCCCATAAAAGGCCAATGCCATCAGCCAACAACTCAACCATACGAAGATCCCCGCCCAAAAGGTGTGGGACATGTAGTGCCATCCCTGTAGGACTCGCGTTGTGCCGTAGACAAACCCTAAGGCCAGCGCCCCGTACATCAGCGCTTTCGAGTGACGCCAGCGATAGCGGCGTGCGACGAAGTATAGCGCCAGCATGGTAAAGCCTCCGGAGGCATGTCCACCGGGCCAGCAGCGCCCCTCCCCGGCGACTTTCAGCAGGTTGAAGTTCTGGTACCACTCCTTGTGTTCGATCTTGCCGGCGTACTGGGTGGTTTCCACCGGGCAGTACACGCTGGTATGGCCCTTGAGGTAATGAATGACACCGGTACTGAGGGAAAAAGCAAAGACGACATAGAGGAAATCACGACGGTGTTTGTAGGCAAAACGCAGCGGCTTACTCAACCTGAGTTTGTCCAACAGACGCAGCAGCCCAGGGCGCTTCTCCGGCCGGAATATCGGCCAGAAAAACGACAACAGCGCACCGACGATGGCCGCCTCGCCGGTCCAGTTGGGTATGACCCTGGCCCACTTGTGGGTGATTTTCTCGAACAGGTGCACATGCTCCAACGGGAACACTTGGTGTACGGGGTCGTAGAAGAAATCACTGATGGCGATGTCGATGCGGGTCATGTCGAACAACAGGAACACCACCGCGGCACAGAGCAACGGAATTCCGAGATTAAGCCCATAGAAACGGGCGCGAGCAGACGTCAGCATGGGCTGTCCTAGTCGTGGGAAAAGTTACTGAAACGTCACCGAGCGCCAGTCAGACGCTTCGATAAAACCGAGCAACCGAGGCACTTGTGGTTCGGCGGTGGAAACAAACAGCGACGCACCATAGCCAAACGTCGAGGTCGGTCGCTTGAGCGAGGTTTCCAATGCCTGCATACATTCGCTATGGGTCACCAGGATCAGGTTGTGCCCGGCCACCTTGTGGGCCAGGGCGTTGCGCAGCAGGTCACGCCGGCAGTTGATCAACCAATCGTCGCCAGCGCTCACCTTGTTGAACATGTACCCCGCCGTCTGGGCCGTGCGGGTGGCCGGACTGTTGTAGATGTCGGTGTTATCCAGGCCCAGTTGCTCGAACCGGGCACCAAGACCTACCGCGACGGCACGGGCCCGGTCAGTGATGCCGGCAGGATCGTTCAGGCACGCAGCCTTGGAGTGATCGCAGCGCTCGACATGGCGCACCAACACGATCATTTCCCCCTTGGCCCAGCCTTCGGCCAACGTCCGGGCGCCGGCGACGTTGCCATGGGCCAGGTCCGGCACCGCCGCCGGGCTCAGCAACCAGAGGGTCAACGGAATCACGAGCAATGCCGAGGCCAGGATGACTGCGGCGTTTTGGTAGCGGGCAAACCGGCTTGTCTCGATCGAACGCGTCAAGCCGAAAAAACTCAGTCTCAGTTCCACATCAAGCCGCCCCGACGGCATCCACCCCAGTCATTCGATGGCGTGACAGTAGAGACGGCGGCGTAGGCAGGCAGTGAAATGGATGTGAAAAAAAGCTTGGTACACGCGCCTGAAGATTCGCTGACGTGCAGGATCCCGGGGAAAAAAACTTTCAGATATCGAACCGGTGGCCGATACAGGCCTGCTCCCTATTTTGCTGGCTTAACAACAACAATCTTCCAGCCAACCGACGATCAAGCAGTACAACGTTCCTGGAGGAATTTGATGAATAGCTGGTTTGGCAACATTAGCGTAAACATGAAACTGGGCCTGGGCTTCGGCCTGGTGCTGCTCCTGACCTGCATCCTGGCCGTGACCGGTTGGAACAGCCTGGGCGGGCTGATCGACCGCAGCAACTGGATGAGCGACATCACCCAGCTCAACGCCGGGCTGACCAAGCTTCGGGTCACTCGCTTGCAATACATGTTGACCAACGGCGACGAGACGGCCGCACAGACTGTGCAGACCACCCTTGATGGTTTCGTGGCGCAACAGAATGCGCTGCTGAGCAGCTTCAAGAGCCCGGAGAACGTCAAGCTGCTCAAGGCGCAGAGCGCGACCATCGGCGCCTACCAGACGTCCCTGAACAAAATGCGCAGCGCCTACCGCACCGGCAACACGGCCCGCGACGCCATGGGTGCCAACGCCGAAACGGCTTACAAACTGATCGAGGTGATTGGCGCCGATGTGGCGCAGATGACTCCGGGCGATGAGCGCTTCGCACAGTTCCAGGCGATCACCCAGGCGAAACAGGCGTTCATGCTGGCCCGCTATGAAGTCCGCGGCTATACCGCCAACAGCAATGCCGATACGGAACAGAAAGCCGTCGCCCAACTGGACGCCGCCATCGCATCGCTCAAACCGCTGAACCTGCATTTCGCCAGCACTCGTCAAGATGAACTGCGCCAGCTGGAAAACGCCCTGAGCCAATACCGCAGTGCCTTGCAGGCCTTCAAGTCGGCCACTGCCGACGCCGTGCAGGCGCGCAAGGAAATGACCGAGCAAGGCGCGACCATCGTCAACCAGAGCGAACAGCTGTATCAGATCCAGCTGGACCGCCGCGACGCCGAAAGCGCCCAGGCCCGCACGCTGCAATTGATCAGTACGTTGCTCGCCCTGCTGGTGGGCATCATTGCCGCCGTGATCATCACGCGACAGATCACCCGGCCGCTGAGCGAAACCCTGACCGTGGTCGAACGCATTGCCAACGGCGACCTGTCGCACAACGTCATCGTCACCCGCCGCGATGAACTGGGTGTGCTGCAGCAGGGCATTGCCCGCATGGGCGTGACCCTGCGCGACCTTATCAGCGGCATCCGTGATGGCGTGACCCAGATCGCCAGCGCCGCCGAAGAGCTGTCCGCCGTCACCGAGCAGACCAGCGCCGGGGTCAACAGCCAGAAAGTCGAGACCGATCAGGTCGCGACCGCCATGCACGAAATGACCGCCACCGTGCAGGAAGTAGCCCGCAATGCCGAAGAAGCCTCCCATGCAGCGGCCGCAGCGGACGGCGAAGCCCGTGCCGGCGATCAGGTGGTCAACGAAGCCATCGCCCAGATCGAACGCCTCGCCAGCGAAGTGGTACGTTCCACCGACGCCATGACCGTGCTGCAACAGGAAAGCGACAAGATCGGCAGCGTCATGGACGTGATCAAGGCCGTGGCCGAACAGACCAACCTGCTGGCCCTCAACGCCGCGATCGAAGCGGCGCGCGCGGGTGAAGCCGGTCGCGGTTTTGCGGTCGTCGCCGATGAAGTCCGTGGCCTGGCCCAACGCACACAGAAATCCACCGAGGAAATCGAAGGCCTGGTGGCCGGCCTACAGAACGGCACCCAGCAGGTGGCGGCCGTGATGAACAACAGCCGCAGCCTCACCGACAGCAGCGTGGCCCTGACCCGCAAGGCTGGGGTATCACTGGAGAACATCACCCGCACGGTGTCGAACATCCAATCGATGAACCAGCAGATCGCCGCCGCAGCCGAACAGCAAAGCGCCGTGGCCGAGGAAATCAGCCGCAGCATCATCAACGTGCGCGACGTGTCCGAACAGACCGCCGCCGCCAGCGAAGAAACCGCCGCCTCCAGCGTTGAACTGGCGCGGTTGGGCAATCAGTTGCAGATGATGGTCAGCCACTTCCGCGTCTGACGATTGCCCGCGATCGCGGTGGACCTGCCACAACAATGTCGCAGGTGCCGCCGTCATCGCGAGCGGGCTCCCTCCCACAGGGTTCTGCGATGCGCCTCAGATCCCTTGTGGGAGCGGGCTTGCTCGCGAAGGCGGTGGGTCAGCCACTTCAAGGCTGGCTGAGCCCACAGGCGTTACATCCACACAGCCCTCGAATCGCCCTTTCGTACACATTGCCCGGCCTCGGTCCTACCGTCTTCCTCTGCGCGCTCCTGTACGGTTTTGTCCTGAATAAGGACATTCCGCTCGCTCAGGAGATAGACCCATGGATGACAGCAACGACTCTTTGTTGCACCGGCTCGTTGACTCCCCAAAAGCCGATTTCAAAACAGCCATGCAGCGCATGGGATTGAATTCGGTATTCGATATCACACGCATGGACAAGGCGCAGTTCGCCCTTGAACTGGCCAGGCACTGCGACGCGGATGCCGGGCAGGCTTACGACAACGCTTGGAACTATGCGGGGCAGATCAGCCGTCTGTATCAGGAACATCAAATATCGTCCAGCGATACCAGGCAACGTCTCCGACGCAGCTCGCAGCCGGACTCAACGTCAGCGCGCATCGGCTATCAAGCGCTATTCGAAGAGAAATGGGACCAGTTCTGCAACGAAGGCGATATCGCCGCAATCGACTCCCCCGTGGCGTACCTGCGGGCGCTGTATCTGTTTGCCGGGCAGTTGGAAAGCCTGGCATCGCCCACTGAGCGGATCACCCTGGAGCAACGACGGCCGGACCTCAAGAAGCTGATGCTCGATCAACAGAGTGCCTTCGCCACGCAGCCGATGCTCGCAATCGTCAATGCCACCTTGCAAAGCAATATCGAAGTGCACTTGGCCAAAACCAAGGGGAACCGGACCGTGCAACAGGCATTGGCCAGCGAGCATTACCCCTTCTCACTGCCCTACGATCTGCACCACCACCAATGTCTGCTGGGGCTGGGCGCAGGTAAACCGGCGCTGGGCGAATTGAATTACCGGATCAGCCTGAAGCTGCCATTCTCACAAGACGGGGCAACTTACGGAGGCGTATCGCAGTCGCGTCTCGAAGCGCAAAGGTTGTTGTCCGGGCTCAGTCCGGAACAACAGACGCTGCTGATCGCACCGATCGCCTCAACTTCCAGCCTTGAGGCATTACACAAAAGCTATGGCACTCAAGACATCACGCGTCTGGCTGAGATAGATTTTTTCAAGGAGCGCACCGGGCTGACGTCCAAACAGATTGAACAATTACTGGCGGCGGGCGAATACGCCCCCCGAAGCTCCGTCAATAGCCCGGCCCCCACTCGAGAATATTATGGGGCCAGCTACATCAACATGCGCGAAACGAACCAT
Source organism: Pseudomonas sp. SJZ074 (assembly GCF_007828215.1). Classification (GTDB taxonomy): domain Bacteria; phylum Pseudomonadota; class Gammaproteobacteria; order Pseudomonadales; family Pseudomonadaceae; genus Aquipseudomonas. The sequence continues at coordinate 18,700 of NZ_VIUE01000031.1, forward strand.
GCCTTGAGCAAGAACGGCTCTTTCGACCAGCCTGAACACCTCGACCGTTTCGACCACCTCTCCCCTGGACGCCTCGACCGTATGCAGCGAATGATCCGCCTGCATCGCTGGACCGATATCCCCTTTGCCGAACTGGACACGCTGATCGTCAATGCCTTGCGGTCAGAAGGTAACTACACGCTCAACGCCAAAACAATGCGCGCTCTTGGCATCTACCGTTATCTGAATCGACGCCATGGCATCACACCTGAAGAATTTGCCTCTTTCCTCCACGACATGCCGATAGCCGCTTGCGGGAACCGGGTACCGCTGTTCGATCAGGTGTTCAATCGCACCCGGCTGCTCGAAAACCCTGTGTGGCAAAACCCGAAGAAGCAGCTGCTCGCCACGGATCAGCAAACCCTCAGTTACCTGAGTGCCGGCCTTGGACTTCCGATTACCCAGGATTCACTGCTGTTACTAATACACCAGGCCGAGAAATACCTGCCTGCGTTGCAACATAATTTACCCACTGCCTCTTCGCTCTACCGTCAGGCCCGTATCGCCCGGATGCTGGGTTTGTCACCCCTTGAATGCACGGAGCTGGCGCGGTTATTGGGCGGCGACGATTTCTGCAAGGCGCTGGTGACCGGAAAACTGAGCACCTCAGGGGCTTCGCAACCGGACATTCTCGACGTGCTGATGGCAATGGACTGGGCGGTTGACTGGCTCAGGCAAAACGATCGGGACGTGCTGCAATGGTGTCGCCTGTTCGATGAAACGACAAATGACTTGCCGCTCAATGAAAATCTGGAACAGCAGTTGGCGAAACTCCAAGCGGACGCCAGCCTCTCCCACGACCCTCAGCGTCTGGTAGAAACGTTGCTCCACGACCTTATGGACCTGGCTGCCGAATACGTCCCGTCCCTCCTGCATATGGCCGGTAGCGATGCAGCAGCAGTCGTCGCGGCCATCAACGCATCCCCCGGGGTCATGCCACCTTTGCTGGCAACATTGCTTCGCATTGCCGAGGCCTGCAGGCATCTGCACCTGAGCAGCAGCACCCTGGCGACACTGATGGAGAACCCGGCATGGCTGGCCTCGTACACCTCAAAAAGCTTGCAGCCCCAGACACTGTATCTGCTTGAGCGCTTCAGTCATTGCGTCCGCCACCAGGCACAGTCGGAAGAAAACCTGCTGCACTACCTGCAGGTTGCCAATCAGGACGGACCGCACCTGGAAAAAGAAGCCAATCGCCTGCTCGCCAACCTCCTGAACTGGAGCCCCGAGGAGGTCAGCAGCCTGACGGCATTGCTTGCGCCAAAACGCGCAACGACGATGGAAGCAGTGGACTGGGTCATGCGCTGCCAGGCGTGCTGTGTGAGTACGGGGCTGTCGGCGGACCTACTGCTCAAGGCAACTGCACTGAAGACCCAAAGCCCCGCGGCGGACTGGAAAATAGTCGGTGAAGCATTGATCGCTGCCTGCCATTGACCGGCGCAGCCACCTACATTCAAGGATTGAATATGACCGTTGCCATCCAAAAGCAGCTCGATGAAAGCCTGCGCGATGCACTGCTGGCGCTCTATCTGAACAAAGTCGTGCCCGACCAGGCCGCGCCGAAAAACCTGGCGCTCAAGACCGCCCGGGACCTCTACGAATACTGGCTGCTCGATGTACTGGTCAGCCAGGATGTGCCGACTACCCCCGTGGCATGCGCAATCGCCAGCCTGCAGCAATACATCAACCGCATCCTGATGAACCTGGAACCCGGTTACGACCTGGCGAACATTCCCGCCGAGTACTTGCAAACCTGGCGCAACGAGATGCATCGGTATCCCAGCTGGGCCGCCCATCAAAAGCTGCTCTATTTCCCTGCCACTTATCTGGACCCTACGCTGAGGGCCGACAAGAGCGATAACTTCCGGCAACTGGAAAGCGCCCTCAGCCAGAACCAGATCCAAACCGATGCGGTTCAGTCAGCGGTGATGGCTTATCTGACCCGTTTCGAAGAAATCGCCAACCTGAACGTTCTCAATGGCTACATCGATGGCGAGGACTTTGCCAATAGCACCTGGTATTTCATTGCCAAATCCCGCTCCGCGAACACCTACTTCTGGCGTTCGCTAAACATGGCGCAACGCCCACTCGACGGCCCGCCCTTGAGACCGTCCGCCACCACGCCGAAACTGGACCAGCCTGATCCGCAGGCGTGGTCGGATTGGGAAAAAGCCGAGGTGCCCATTCCCGACAGTGCCGCTGAACAGACGATTCGACCGGTCTGGTTCAATAATCGGCTGTTTGTTATATGGGCAGAATGCATACACCAGGACCCATCGGCCGTCAGCGGCAACACATCGAATACCAGCGCAGCGCTACCGGGCCCCAGCCATCCACTATTGCGTTTGAACTATTGCTTCAAAAGGCACGATGGCAGTTGGAGCGCGCCACAGGTTGGCTTGCAAGGTTTTTGTGAGGACCAGGCGCTTGGGAGCAAGAACGCGGATGCGATCAACGCGTCGCTCGGCACCGTTGCGGTACAACACAGCAAAGGGCCGAGAAATTCACTCTATCTTGCCTTATGCGCCTCCCAGCCCAAGACCGAGTCGAAATCCACGGTCACCAGTACTTTCAGTTTTATTAAAACTATTTCCATTGGAAAAAATCTCGCTAAAGAAACTGACAGCATCGGAAACGCCGAAGAACAAAACCCACGTCGCGACGAGAAAAATTCAGCTGATTATTCATTGATCGACACCAACGACCAGCGAATTCAATCAAAACTGCGCTTCTCGCACCTCTCCAGTTCTTCAACGCCTCTGCCTGCAAAAATAGTGAATACCCTATCGAATTTCGACAAGCACCTGAATGGAGCTCTGTTCAAGCCTGTGGACTCCATGTATCGACTGACGCTCGGCGTCCAGAATGCAAATTTCCCTCACACGCCTGGCAGCATCAGCTTTTCCTTTTCCGATCATCTCCAACTCAATCTGGCGCATCCTGACGAGAACCTGCCGTCCACCGCTTATATAAGACTCGGCGATCATTCGTATCTGACTGAATTCTACGTAAGCGATGTCGCTGATAGTGAGTATCGACTATCGATCAACCACATGAGCGACGTGATCAGAGACGATGCAAGCTCGCCTGGCTTCATGCTTTCTCAGCACAACAGTCTTAGCGGAAAGTTCATTTCGGTAGAAGCGGCAAGGTATTTGATCGCAAAAAAAGACCAACAATCTACTGATGCTTCCAGAGGAGAAAGATTACTGCTTAAGACTTCAGAGCAAGATTTTACGTTCTGGAGTGAGTTCACTTACACAGAAGAAGCGGCATACAGAAAGTATGTTGTTTTCCGCCAACCCAAGGCACTGAATTTTGATTCGCTGACCTACGAAGACTTGAGACCAGTGGCGGCATCCCCTTTGGTAAAACAACTACCAGCGGTCTATGAGTACCCATTGCGCATCGAAGATCTTGGCGAAGAGGGCGACACCTTATTCTATGGGGTTGCGCTGGCTCATCCCGTCGAACCGGACAAAACCATTGCTTTCGCTCTTAAAGCGACCAGACTGACCCTGGCTCCTACATTCCGCCAGTCTCCCTGCATTACCTCAGCGGTGACACCCGACCTGGGCACCATCCAGTACATCGACTTTGCCAACTCTGCCATCAAACACAGTGACGGCAAAAGCCAACTGCGCCAGCCGATCCGGTTGAACACCGTGTTCGCCGCCGAACTGATCCGACGTACCGAAAACAGCCTGGATGAACTGTTTGACTGGACCACACAACATCTGCCGGAACCCGCCGTGCCCGGTGATTTGACTCAGCAGATGGATTTCCATGGCCCTTATGGCCGTTACTTCACCGAGTTGTTCCTCTACGTGCCATGGCTGGTGGCTCATCGATTGAATACCGAACATCGATACGAGGAAGCGGAACACTGGCTGCGCTATGTTTTCGATCCGAGTCGCAGGGGCGATGAACGTTGGAGGAGCGTGCCTTTGCTCGATAGCAGCACGCCTGCATATGCCAATCATGCGCCCCACGATCCGCACCAGATTGCCCTCAGCCACCCCGTGCACTTTTGCAAGGCGCTGTACTTTCTGTACCTCGAGACCCTGATCAACCGAGGCGATGCCGCGTATCGCCAACTGACACCTGACAGCCTCAGCGAGGCCAAGCTATGGTACGTGCGGGTGCTGGACCTGCTGGGCCCACGCCCGGTCGTACGACCAGTCGCCCGGTGGACGCCCGTCAGCCTGCAAACGCTCAGCGAAACACCCAGTGCCGAGCTGCGCACCTTCGAGCAATCAGTGACCCGCTTGACGCGTCACCAGATGCCCCTACGCAAAGACAGTTCGCGCTCGTCCTTGCCGGCCATCGATAGCCCGTACCTGCATTTGCCGTTCAATCCGCAACTGCTCAGTTGCTGGGACACAGCCGAAAGCCGCCTGTACAACCTGCGCCATAACCTCGACATTGCCGGCAAGCCCTTGCATCTGCCGGCCTTCGCCTCCCCCTTGGACCCGCGCGCCCTGCCTGGCGCCAGTGCCCTGAACATCACCGACAAAGCGACACCTGACTTACCGATCGTGCAAATGCCTCATTACCGCTTCACGACCCTGTACAGCCAGGCCCAGGGCGCGGTGGAAAGCCTCAGCCAATTCGGCGCCTTGCTGCTATCACTGACCGAGCGCAAGGAACAGGCGCAGTTGCAGGAGCTACAGCAACAGCAAGCCTGGGATCTGGCGAAAATCTGTGTCGACCTGCAGCGCCAGGCCATGAACACTGACCGTCAGGGCCGCCAGGCACTGCTGGCCGGCAAAGCGATCATCGAGGGCCGGGTCAGCCATTACAAAAAGCTGCTGGAGGACAACCTGAGTGACCCCGAGAAAAATGCCGGTGATCTCTACCTGAGCACCGGCACCGCAGAGCTCGTTGCACTGTCCTACCAAATCGCGGCGGGAGGAGCGATGGTGGCGCCAAGCATCTTTGGCCTGGCCAACGGTGGCAGTCGTTGGGAGGGGCCGATGCTGGCGGCTTCCGCAGGAGCCCATAGCGCGGCCGTCATCAGTCGCACGGCAGCAGACCAGTACGACCGCCTGGCATCGTTCAACCGACGCTGGGATGAGTGGTACCAGGCATTTGAGCAGTCACAACTGGAACTGGCGCAGATCGACGCCCAACTGGCTCAGTTCGCCGAGCAGGAAACCGCCACCCGCCTGCAGCTGCGCCTGGCCGAATCCACCCTGAGCCAGGCCAGGGCCAACTACGAATTCCTCAGCAAGCGCTTCAGCAAAACACAACTCTACCAATGGCTGAACAGCCAGTTTGCCGCGCTGTATCGCCAGGCCTACGACGCGACGCTGGGCCTGTGCCTGGCCGCCGAAGCCAGTTGGCAATATGAAACTGCCGACTTCAACACGCGCTTCGTTCAACCCGGCGGCTGGAATGCAACGTACCGCGGTCTGGGCGCTGGCGAGCAATTGAAATTGAGCCTGTTGAAGATGCAGGACGAATACCTGCGCCGTCACGAGCGCGAGCTGGAAATCCGCAAGACGGTCTCGCTACGCCTACTCAAGGACAAAACCACAGCCGGCTCCATTAACAAGCAATGGCCTGAGATCAAGGCCGATCTGAAGAATGGAAGTTACCAGTTCGAGCTGACCCACGAACTGTTCGAAAACGACTACAAAGACCAGCAACATTATCTGCGGCGGATCAAAACCATCAGTGTCTCGCTGCCAGCCGTGGTAGGGCCTTATGAGGACATCCGGGCCACGCTGACCCAGACCGCCAGCAAGGTGTTCATGTCTCCCGGTGACAAGGGGAAAAGCATGGAGAGCCGGCGCGCCAACCAACAGATTGCTCTTTCAACGGGTGTCGACGACAACGGTTTGTTCACCTTGAACTTCAATGATGAGCGCTACCTGCCTTTCGAATACACCGGCGCAATCTCCAAATGGCAGCTGACCTTCCCCAACCCTGAAGGGCAAAAAGAGCTGCTTGAATCATTGACCGACATCATCGTGCATGTGAACTACACGGCCCGGGTTGGCGGAGGTTCGCAATGAATGAACAGCTTTCATTGCCGGTCACTGCGCCGTCCCTGCCCAAAGGCGGCGGGGCCATTCAAAGCATTGGCAAAGGATGGAGCGCCGTCGGTGCCCACGGTACGGCAAACTACGAGATCGCGTTGCCCATATCGCCGGGGCGCGGTTTCGCCCCACCATTATCCCTGAGCTATGCCAGCTCGGCCGGCAACGGCGCGTTCGGCATAGGCTGGAGATTGTCGCTGCCCAGCGTGACGCGCCGCACCAGCGCGGGCGTGCCCGCCTATACCGAGGACGATGAAATCTTCGGCCCCGGTGGGGTGACATGGTTGCCTGAGCGGGACGTGCAAGGCGCTATCGCCTCAGCTCGCATCGATCGTTACAACGATCTGGCGCTGGGCACGACCTATAGCGTTACACGCTACTTTCCCAGAATCGAGAGCAATTTTGATCGCATCGAGCACTGGTCGTCGCATAGCGACCGGCCAGGCTTCTGGCTGGTGCACGGTGCCGATGGCTGCCTGCACCTGTTCGGAAAACATCCCGCCTCGCGTCGGGCCGATCCCCAGGATACAAGCCGTGTCGGGGAGTGGTTGCTGGAGGAAAGCCTCAACCCTCGCGGCGAACATATCCTTTACCGATACAAGTCTGACGCGACGGCTCAACGCTATCTGAGCCAGGTGAGCTACGGCAATTTCGAAGCCGATGAACACCTTTATTCCTGGAACACCGAACGGCTTGAACCGGTGCGATGGCACTTTGAACTGCTGTTCGACTATGGCGAACGCACCACGGCCTACACAGAGAAACCACGGTATGAAGGCCGGCAATGGCAAGCCCGCAGCGACGCTTTCTCCAGCTACGCCTACGGCTTTGAATTGCGCACCGAACGCCTGTGTCGCCAAGTCCTGATGTTTCATCGCTTTGCCGAGGCACTGGGCGATGAGCCCGTACTCGTGCGGCGCTTGCTATTGGAATATCGTCAGGCATCCCTGGGCTATCAGCTGCTGAGTGCAGCCCATGACCAAGGGTTTGGCACCTCGCCAACTGTCGATAGCCGCCCGCCCGTCGAGTTCGGCTACAGCGAGTTCGAACTGCAACCCGACACCCTCTCCTGGCAACGCTTCGAGAACCTGCCGGGGCTCGACGGCCACGGCTATCAACTGGTGGATTTGTACGGTGAAGGCCTGCCGGGCGTACTTTATCGAAGTGACTCAGGCTGGCATTACCGTGAACCCATACGGGCCAAAGCCAACAGCGATGAAGTGGCTTATGACCAATGGCGCATGCTGCCTCGGTTACCCTTTGCCGACGCCGCAAAGCCCATGCGCCAGTCATTGAGCGACCTCACCGGTGACGGTCGCCTGGACTGGGTCATTGCCCAGCCGGGGCTGAGCGGATTCTTTTCCCTCGAAGCTGAGCGAAACTGGTCGGATTTCGCCACCTTCAACGCGTTCCCAGGAGAGTTCTTCACCCCTCAAGGGCAGCTTGCCGACCTGATGGGCGAAGGGCTCAGTGATCTGGCATTGATCGGGCCGCGCAGCGTGCGCCTGTATGCCAACCGCCGGCAGCAGGGTTTTGCCACAGCCCAAGAAATCCCCCGCAAGCCGGATGAGGATCCCCTCCCGGTACTCGGCACTTCTCCCGGTGAGTTGGTGGCCTTCAGCGATGTCCTCGGCAGCGGCCAGCAGCATCTGGTACGCATACGTCATGACGAAGTGAAATGCTGGCCAAATCTGGGCCGTGGACGCTTCGGCACAGGCATCGCGCTGGCGTTTCCCGGCCTGGCCTACGAGTCCTTCGACGCAGCGCGGATCCGCCTGGCGGACCTGGATGGCTCCGGCGCCGTCGACCTGATCTATCTGCAAGCAGACCAGGCGCTGATCTTCATGAACCGTTGCGCCAAGGGCTTCGACGCGCCGCTAGCTCTGCCCTGGCCTGCGGGAGTGCGCTACGACGATTCATGTCAGGTCAGCATCAGCGACTTGCAAGGGCTCGGCTGTTCCAGCCTGATCCTGAGCGTGCCACACATGACTCCCCGCCATTGGCGCTGCGATTTCGTCCGGGCGAAACCGTACTTACTCACGGGCACCAATAACAACATGGGGGCTGCCGACAGCATCGACTATCGCAGCTCGGCGCAGGAATGGCTGGATGAAAAAGCGGAGCGAATCCAGGCCGGCCACCCCGTCACCTGTCGTCTGCCATTGGCCCTGCACCTGGTCTCGCGCCAGACCCAGCTGGATGAGATTACCGGCAATCGACTGACTCAGGCGTTCGCCTATCGCCAGGGCTATTACGATGGCCAGGAACGGGAGTTCCGGGGCTTCGGCCTGGTGCTGCAAACCGACCGTGAAACCAATCCCGACGATCCCGAAGCCGACAGCTCCATTGCTTCATGCTTGAAGAGGACCTGGTTTCACACCGGGCGCAAGGTCAACCCGTCACGTTTCGGCTACAGCCGTGCCGACAAAAAAGCCGTTCCCCTGGGCAAGGCATTGCTTTGCCAATACCAACCCGAGTCGCAGAGCGACCTGATCGTGGCCTCGCCAGACGCGGCCATCGAACGTGAAATGGCCCGCGCCTTGAGTGGTCGTCTGTTGCGAAGCGAAATATTCGGCCTCGACGAAAAACTGAAGGCCAGAACGTTGTATTCGGCCCAGGAGAACCGTCATGGGGTTCGTTTGCTGCAAGCTCCCGTTGGCGATCGCGGCTACGCCCGGATGTTGCCGCTGCTGCTGGAGACCATCACTTATACGTACGAAGGCGCTACCCAGGACCCGCAATGCCGACACACCCTGAACCTGCAACACGATCCATACGGTGCGCTGACCCACAGCGTGGATATCCATTACGCCCGGCGAAAAACCGCCGACGATACTCCGCCCTTCAGCGACCCCGATCAACAGCAATGGTGGCGCGATGCTCATGACCCGGCCCAACAGTTCTACTACCTGAACGAAACCCGTGCCGAATTCATCCACTTGCCTGCGCCTCAGGCATGGCGGCTGGGCGTGCCTTATCGCCAGCGCACAAACGCGTTGCAACGACCCAAGGCCCCCAAGGCCGAGGGACTGACGCCGCAAGACCTGACATTCGAAGCGCTTTCGGAAAAGGTGAAAAAGACGGCCTGGGCCACCGACAGCGTATTGACCAGCCTGTCGGTGCAGCGCTACAGGCACGCCTCGAGCGCCACACTCCTGCCGGACGGCGTCGCAGGTTTCCTGGCCCTGGCCGACCATCGGGAGACCGCCGAGCTGGACGAAACAGCGCTTAAAGCTTTCCAGGTGTTGCCGCAGGAAAGTCGCCCCAAGGGAAGAATGTTCGAACGAAGCCACTATCATCGAATGGCCGACTTTCTCCCCCTGAGCGCCCGCCCCAGGAGACTCTGGTCAGTCAAAAGCGGCTTCGCGACCTATGCCCAACGGGAAGGTTTCTACGCCATACAGACCCTGCAGCCGTGCGAAAGCCACGGCGCGATAAAGATCAGCTACGACCACACCCATTGTTTTATCTCCCGCTTCCAAATGCCTGATGGCTGCGCCATCGAGGCAAGCTACGATTACCGCTCACTCCAGCCCAAGCGCATCACCGACCCCAACGGCAACGTCCAGGAAGGCTTGGTCAACGCTTTCGGTCAACTATTGGCGAGCACTTTTTATGGCGCTGAGAACAATAATCCTGTGGGTTTCAAACCCATCGGGCAGTTCCAACAGCCGCTGATTCACAGCCCGACAGAGGCCATCAGGCAAGGCAAGGATGCTCTGCAAGGCGCCGCCACGGCCATTTACTACGCCCCCTTCGGTTGGATGGGCTGCGTATCGCAAACGGCATTGACCGACACCCCATGGCTGGCGCGTGGCGTGATCAAGGGCGACCTGCTGCCCACCGGACACATCCGCGCCTCGGCCCGCGCACGACTGTCAAACCTTGAAACGTACTCTGCCGATGACCTGAAGCTCAAGCAGGAGGTCGAGGCTTGCACACGTGAACCCGTGCACATCGCCACACTGCTCGCTGACCGCTACCCCGATGACAGTCAGCAGCAAATCCACATCGCCATCACCTGCTTCGACGGCTTCGGTCGATCGCTGCAAAGCAAGCAACGGGTCGAGTCGGGCCTGGCCTACCTCGTCGACGCCAAGGGCGACCTGACGCTGACGGATGGCAAACCCGGGGAGCAGATCGTCAACGAACGCTGGCGTGTCAGCGAACGGGTGGAATACAACGGCAAGGGATTGGTGGTTCGCATCTACCGGCCCTACTTTGCCGATCAGCATCGCTACATCAACGATGCGGCCTTACGCCCGTTCGCCCATTGCGATCAGCAATTCTACGATTCACTGGGACGCCCCACACACACACGTCTGGCCAAGCAAAACGGCATTTCCTACATGCGACGGCACACCCGTCATCCTTGGTACACCGTGGACGAGGATGAGAACGACACGCTGCAAGAGGTCATGTCAGACCAACCCCCTTCTACCGGAGGTGTAGCATGAACGCGCGCCTCCATCACAAAACACCCACGATCAACGCCTACGATAGCCGCGGCCTGCCTGTGCGACAGGTCGCTTACTACCGACACAACGCGCAGGAACAATCCCAGGCACGCATCACCCTTCAAGAGCACGACACGGCCGGACGACTGGTTGCCCGACGCGATCCCCGGCTGGCTACCAGCGCATCGGCGGTCAACTTGCAGATTGTCTACAGCCTGTCCGGCAAGACGTTGTGGGTGGACAGCGTCGATGCCGGGTGGCGTCTGAACCTGCCAGGCGATGCCGGACAGATACTGCACAGCTGGGATCAACGGGGAACGCGGCGACAGACCACCTACGACACCCAACTGCGCATGACCGAAATCCATGAGCAAGCAGAGGGAGAGGAACCGCGCCGGGTCGAATGCCTGCAATATGGCGACAGTTCGCCCGAGTCTGCGCGGCACAACCTGTGTGGCGTGCTGATCCGTCACGATGACAGCGCCGGCTCCCTGCTGACCCATGACCACTCGCTCTGCGCCAAGCCACTCAGCCAGACACGGCACTTGCTGGCCAAGGCCGGACAACCCGACTGGCCAGAAGACCAGAAAGACCGCGATCGCTTGCTCGAAAAGGGCGGCAGCTATATGACGAACTGGCGCTATGACGCGCTCGCAAGAATCATCCAGTTGTCCGATGCCGCGCAGCACCAGCAGCTGTATTCGTTCGATGTGGCAGGCCAGCTCAAGTCGGTGAGCCTGAAGATAAAAGACGACACTACTGAGAAAACCGTCCTCAAGCATCTTGCCTATAACGCGTTTGGTCAGGTCGAATCCCAAACGGCCGGCAACGGCATCGTCACTCGCGCCGTGTTCGATCCCGCCAGCGGTCGCCTGGCCTCACTCAGCACATCGGCGCCTGGCAGAAGCCTGCAGGATCTGCATTACATCTACGATCCCGTGGGTAATGTGACGCAGGTTGAAGACAGGGCCCAACCGGTGCGGTTTGGTAATAACCAGCGGGTTACCGCCACCAGTACATTCACCTACGATAGCCTTTACCAGCTGACCCGTGCGACGGGGCGCGAAGCGGCGGGCCTGGCCAGCCCACCCACTCTCGGCATGCCTGCCGCCGATGACGGACAGTTGTTCAACTATACCGAGCACTACGCGTACGATGCCGGCGGCAACCTGACCGAACTGCGGCATGTTCGCGAGGGCAATAACTACACCCGGACATTGAACATCGCCGCACAGAGCAACCGTCTCCAGTCTTGGAACAAAGGGCAGTCAGCATCCGACACGGTGGTGAATTTCGATGTCAGTGGCAACCAACAGGCGCTGGCCCCCGGCCAGGTGCTGACATGGAACACCCGCAATCAACTCCAGAGCGTGGTATTGGTCCAGCGTGACAACGCCGCCAATGACATTGAACGCTATTGCTACGACAGCGGCGGCCAGCGTGTGCGCAAGGTCCACACGACCCATGCACCGGCGATCATGCACACCCGGGAAGTCCGTTATCTGCCTGGACTGGAAATCCACACGCGGCACAACGAACGCCTGGAAGTGGTGACCTTGCAAGCCGGTCGGTGCAGCGTACGCTATCTGCATTGGACCCAAGGCCGACCGGCCGCTATCGCCGCCAACCAGATGCGCTACAGCCTTGAGGATCACTTGGGGTCCAGCTCACTGGAGCTCGACGACCAGAGCGACCTGATCAGTCAGGAAAGCTACTTGCCCTATGGAGGCACCGCCTGGGTGGCATCCCGCTCGGAGGTGGAAGCCGACTACCGGACCGTTCGGTATTCCGGCAAGGAGCGCGACGCCAGTGGCCTGTATTACTACGGCCAGCGGTACTACGCACCGTGGCTGCAACGCTGGATCAACCCGGATCCGGCGGGGACGGTCGATGGATTGAACCTGTACTGCATGGTGGGCAACAACCCACTGCGCTATGTCGATCGATCCGGCCGCAACAAAGAGGAAGCCGCCATCCAGCAAGAGATAGCGGCTTATCCGAACATACTGTCCACCGTGAACAACCGGGTAGGCGTATTGAACTACCAGATCTATAACAGCTTCAGCACAAAAGACATCACCAAACGACTCTTCCAGGCCTACGCCTACAACGCGTCAAAAAACCTGGTGTCGTTGGGAGCTGGCATGGTAGCGGCGCCCGCCGGGCTGGTTGCCTCATGGGCGGCCATGAGCGGCACGTCCATAACGACTGATGCTATCGCCAACAAGCTGGAAGCGACACGGCATCTGCCTGTTTCGATCTATCCACAAACCAGCCGGTTGGATCCCGACGAAATCGAACATGAAGGCCGGACCGCCTTCTATGACGTGAAAACGAAATCTGAAAAAGCGATAAAAGACCTGAACCCACGCCACCCCACCGGGCAAAAAAAAATAGCACTGATGGTGACCAGCTTCATCCTGACCAAGGTGCTCAGGATTCCAGGCGCATGGATCCCCAACTTCGAAGCGTCTACCCAGGCCACAAAAGCGTCCAACGGAATACCGTCGCAAAAAATCAGGCGCCTGGACGCTGCACTGCTTGAACTCGACGATCACCTGCAACACGACTCCACCGCCATCGACGCCGCGTTCGATACGCTTGGGGTAGAGGAATTCTATGCCAAGGGGGTCAGGGGATCGCTCAATCAATCCCTCGACTGGATGACCAACAGCACGGGAACGGCAGGGGCTCGCACATTAAGTCGCGGGGAAATACAACGGCAGATACACGCCACCCGAGCGACGATACAGCACGGGAGGGAGTTACTGTTCCGGCTCAACGAACACAACAAATCGTTGGGCCGACTTTCGCCATAACTCGACCGCTGGACCGGCCGAAGTGATCAGTCCGCCCACGGATTGATCACTTCAATGCCGGGAAACTCAAAGTCCGGACTCGGTTTCGATGCGCCACACCTGAGTCATAAACCCGCGTGACTTCCCCGCGCCAGGAACCGCCCTTCCCTGCATCCATTGCCCTGGCCGTCACCGTAGCTCAGGACACCGTTGACCCACACCCCATCAATACCTTCGGCAGCCCGTTGCGGTTCTATGAAGTCTGCAACATCGCGAATAGTTTGCGGATTGAACAACACCAGGTCCGCCCAATGCCCTTCACGTATTTCACCGCGCGCCTTCAGACCGAAGCGTGATGCGGACAGACCGGTCATCTTGTGCACGGCGGTGTGTAGGGGAAAAAGCCCGACGTCACGACTGAAATGTCCCAGCACCCGTGGGAAAGCGCCCCACAAGCGTGGATGGGGAAACGGGTCTTCGGGCAAACCGTCGGAACCGATCATCGACAGCGGATGCGCGAGGATTCGTCTGACATCGGCTTCGTCCATGCCGTAGTACACCGCGCCCGCCGGCTGCAAGTGTCGCGCCGCCTCCAGCAAGGGCACACCCCATTCGCTGGCAATGTCGATAAGATCACGACCACCCATCGCTGGATGAGGCGTCGACCACGTGATGGTGATGGGATGGGCATCGGTCACTTGTTTGAGATCCAGCGTCGACGAGCTTGCCGCGTAGGGGTAGCAATCACAGCCGACTAGATGGTCTCCGGCGGCTTTTTCCAGGGCTGCGAGCACCTGCGGACTACGCCCCCAATTGCCGACACCGGCACATTTGAGGTGGGAAATAATCACCGGGCTCCGTGCATGGCGGCCGATCTGGAAGGCCTCGTCCATGGCCTCGAGCACCGGCTCGAATTCGCTGCGCAGGTGAGTGGCATAGACCGCGCCATAGGCATTCAACTCTTCGGTCAGTTGCATGACTTCATCGGTAGACGCTGAAAACGCGTTGGCGTAGGCCAGGCCGGTGGACAAACCCAATGCACCGTCCTCCAGGCTTTCGCGCAGTTGCTGACGCATGGCGGCGATTTCTCCCACACTGGCCGTGCGCAACAAATCGTCCATGTGGTTACTGCGCAATGCCGTGTGGCCCACCAGCGCGGCGACGTTGACTGCCGGAGCCGCCGCTTCCACTGCGTCACGATAATCGCTGAAGCGCGGGTAAACGAACGCCTGGGCGGTGCCGAGCAGGTTCATCGGGTCCGGCGGATCGCCCCGCAGGCACACCGGTGAAGCACTGATGCCGCAGTTGCCGACAATCACCGTGGTGACACCCTGGCTGAGCTTGGGCAGCATCTGTGGTTGGCGGATGACCATGGTGTCGTCGTGGGTGTGCACGTCGATGAATCCCGGCGCCAGCACACGGCCAGTGGCGTCGACATTGGCAATCGCCCGGGCTGCGCCCAGGTCGCCGATGCGCTCGATGCGCCCGGCACGAATCGCCACATCGGCGGTGTAGCCGGGCGCGTCGCGACCATCGATGACCAGCGCATTACGGATAACGGTGTCGTACAGCATGTCAGTCTCCCAGCGGCAGGTCATCATCGCCGCCGCGGTAGTCGTCCAGGGCGAGCTTGACCCGCCGCAGGCGCTCTTGATTGTTTTCAGGGTTGGCCAACGCAAGCTCAGTGGCAAGCACATCGATAGCCAGCAGCATGCCGTAGCGCGCCGCCGTGGGCTTATAGATGAACGAGGTCTCGGCGCCTTGCAGGGGCAGCACGACGTCGGCCAGCCGGGCCAGCGGGGAGTCGGCCCGGGTGATGGCCAGGATCGCCGCGCCGTAGCTTCGCGCCAGTTCAACGGCACCGAGCAGTTCCGGGGTGATGCCGGTGAGCGAGCAAGCGATGACCACATTCGCCTCGCTCAACGAGGTGGCGGTGATGCGCATCATCACCGGGTCGCGGCACACGGCAATCGGATAGCCGAAACGTACCAGCCGCACCTGCAATTCTTCACTGCACAACGCCGACCAGCCACCAAGCCCGAAGGCATGAATCATCCGCGCCTTGCCGAGTGTCCGTACGGCATCGGCGAACCGTATCTCTTCGAATGCCGACAGATGCTGACGCAAGGTGGACTCGATATCGCCAACAATCTGCCCATAAAACGCCGATTGCTCGGGCGCGCCTGCGGGGTCGAGGAAACGGCTGCCGACACCGCTGGCCCGGGCCAGTTGCAGGCGCAGATCCCGCAAGTCGCGACAACCGACGGTACGGGCGAAACGCGACAGCGTAGCGCTGCTGACGTCCGCACGCCGGGCCAGGTCGTCCAGGCTGGCGGAGGCGGCAAATCCTACGTCGTCGAGCATCAGCCTGGCGATTCTTCCTTCGCCGGCGCTGAAGGAATCCTGACGAGCGCGGATCTGGTAAAGGATATCCATGACGGCTCCTGTGTGATTGCGTTGCGCTCAGAGCAAACGTGCGAGCCCAAGGGTCAGGCCGAAGGCGACCAGAGAGATCAGCGTTTCCAGCACGGTCCAGGTCTTGAAGGTTTGAGCAACGGTCATGTTGAAATATTCCTTGATCAGCCAGAAACCGCCGTCGTTGACGTGAGAAAAGATAACCGACCCTGCCCCGGTTGCCAGCACCAGCAACTCGGGATGTGGATAGCCCAGGCCGATCGCCACGGGCGCGACAATGCCCGAGGCGGTCGTCATCGCCACCGTGGCCGAGCCGGTGGCGACACGCATCAACGCAGCGAACAGCCAGCCCATGACCAGGGGCGACAGTTGGAATTCCTGGGCCAGCCCGACGATCTGTTGCGTGACCCCGGCGTCCACCAGGATCCGGTTCAAACCACCCCCGGCCCCCACCAGCAAAGTAATGCTGGCAGTGGGTGCCAGGCATTCGTTGGTGAACTTGAGGATCGACTCACGGTTGAAGCCCTGGGCCAGGCCGAGGGTCCAGAAGCTGAGGACGGTGGCCAGCAACAACGCAATCACCGAGTTGCCGATGAATAGCAGGAACTGGTTGAAACCGCTGCCCGGCGTAGAGATCAGGTTGGCCCAGCCACCGATCAGCATCAGGATCACCGGCAGCAGGATGGTCCCCAGGGTGATGCCGAAACCTGGCAGCCTGGCACGGGGTTCGCGGTCCAGAAACTGTCGCTCCAACGGATTCTCTGCCGGTAGCTGGATGCGCGGGACGATGAATTTTGCATACAACGGGCCCGCGATGATGGCGGTGGGGATGCCAATCAGGATCGCGTACAGCAAGGTCTGCCCCACCGAGGCCTGGAACGCCTGTACCGCCAGCATCGCCGCCGGATGCGGCGGCACCAGGGCATGGACCACGGAGAGCCCGGCGACCATCGGCAGCCCCACCATCAGGATCGACACGCCCACGCGCCGGGCGATGTTAAACGCGATGGGCACCAGCAGCACAAAGCCGACTTCGAAGAACAACGGCAGGCCGACCAGGAAGGCGATGCACACCATCGCCCAGTGTGCGTTTCGCTCGCCGAAGCGCTCGATCAGGGTCTGCGCCATCCGCTCCGCACCGCCGGACTCGGCCATCATCTTGCCGAGCATCGTACCCAGGGCCACCACCAGCGCAATGTGCCCCAGGGTCTTGCCCACACCGGCCTCATACGCCCCCACCACCCCCGACGGTGGCATCCCTGCCAACAGCGCGAGACCGATGGAGACCAAGGTGATCACGATGAACGGATTGAGCCGGTAGCGGGCGATCAGGACGATCAGCGCAATGATGGCGATGGCCGCGTAGACCAACAGCCAATAACCGAAAGCAGGTGCCATGCGGTACTCCTTGAACAGGGTCACGTCTATGAGTTGTGAAACTCATAAATCATTTCCACGATGAATCTACAAACACGCTGAAAGTAATTTTCGTACACAGGCAAGAAATGTCGCTGACGGACATCGCGACATAGCGCTGATGAAAATCCGCCACCGAATTTTCGTCTCCTGACACCAGGCTCGCTCCCACAGGGGAATTTCCGTACCATCCGCACCTGCTTTTGCGCCACTCCGGCAGCCGACACTCAACCGGCGCCCATTCAGGTAAACCATGAAACCAGCACGCCTTCGCGCCGACGTCCTCGCCGGCCTCACCACATCTTTTGCCTTACTCCCAGAATGCATCGCCTTCGCTCTGGTAGCCCACCTCAACCCACTGATGGGGCTGTATGGCGCTTTCATCATCTGCACCCTGACCGCACTGTTCGGCGGCCGGCCTGGCATGGTATCGGGTGCGGCGGGGTCGATGGCGGTGGTGATCGTCGCGTTGGTGGTGCAGCACGGCGTACAGTACCTGCTGGCCACGGTGCTGCTGGGTGGGCTGATCATGGTGGCTTTCGGGCTGTTGCGGCTGGGCAAGCTGGTACGCATGGTGCCGCACCCGGTGATGCTCGGCTTCGTCAACGGCCTGGCGATTGTCATTGCGCTGGCCCAACTGGAGCATTTCAAGAACGGTGAAGCCTGGCTCAGTGGCGCACCGTTGTACTGGATGGCGGGCCTGGTGGCGCTGACCATGGCCATTGTCTACCTGCTGCCACGCCTGACTCGTAGCGTGCCACCGGCTCTGGTGGCGATTCTCGGCGTCGGCCTGGGGGTCTACCTGCTCGGCCTGCCGACCCGCACGCTGGGCGACATGGCGCACATTGCCGGTGGTTTACCCGACTTTGCCTGGCCGGCCATTCCCTGGAACCTGGAAACCCTGCAGATCGTGCTGCCCTATGCGGTGATCATGGCGATGGTCGGGTTGCTGGAAACTCTGCTGACCCTGAATCTGACCGATGAAATCACCGAAAGCCGCGGTTACCCGGACCGCGAGTGCGTGGCGCTCGGCGCGGCCAATATCGCCTCCGGCCTGTTCGGCGGTATGGGTGGTTGCGCGATGATCGGTCAGACGGTGATCAACCTCAGCTCTGGCGGTCGCGGCCGCCTGTCCGGTGCGGTGGCCGGGGTGATGGTGTTGCTGTTCGTCTTGTTCCTGTCGCCACTGATCGAGCGCATCCCGCTCGCTGCGCTGGTGGGCGTGATGTTCGTGGTGTCGCAGCAGACCTTCGCCTGGGCCTCGCTGCGGGTGATCAACAAAGTACCGGCGAATGACGTGCTGGTCATCATCGCCGTGACCGTCATCACCGTGTTCACCGACCTGGCCGTAGCGGTGCTGTGCGGCATCATCGTCGCGGCACTCAACTTCGCCTGGCAACAGGCCCGGGAGCTCTACGCCGACACCCATCTGGAGGCCGATGGCAGCAAACTCTATCGCCTGCATGGCACGCTGTTCTTCGCCTCGACCACGCCGTTTCTCAACCAGTTCGACCCGGCGAATGATCCGACCCAGGTCACCTTGGATTGCCGTCACCTGCGCTTCGTCGACTACTCGGCCATCGCCGCGTTGAAGACCTTGCGTGAGCGCTACAGCAAGGCCGGCAAGCATCTGCGGGTGTTCCACCTCTCGGAGCGCTGCAAGCAGATGCTCAAGCGCGCCGGCGTGCATCACGACTGATGCAACTGTGGGAGCAGGCTCGCTCCCACAGGGGGATTGTGTTGAGCCGGGATATTACGGTCGCTGCTGAATAACTGTGGGAGCGGGCTTGCTCGCGAAAGCGGTCTATCAGCCGACTCAAGATTGACTGGCCCGGCGCCTTCGCGGGCAAGCCCGCTCCCACAGGGCGAAGTGCTACGTCTTACACCATCTCGTTGAGAATCCACTCCACCACCGACGTCCGCTTCGGTGCCCAGCCCAGCAGTTCGCGGGCATGTCTGCCTCGCACACGGCTGTTGGAGCCCAGGCCGTAGTTGGCCATTTCATAACCCCACTCGGCCTCGGCATCGGCCAGCGGCCAGTCCTGCGGTTCGCCAAGGTCCAATGCCCGGGCCATGGCGGTGGTCATGTCGAGGAACGAGGCCTCGCCGCTTTCGACGAAGTAGAACGTACCCGGCCGGTTGCGGGTCAGGGCGAGCAGGTACAACTCCACTACATCCTCGATGTGCACGTTGGACCAGATATTGCGCCCCGGCCCGACATGCCGCACCACCCCGCTTTTACGCGCCTGCTTGAGCAGACGCGGCAGTTGCACGCTGTCGCGTTTGACACCCAGGCTGTGGCCATAGATCAAGGTGTTGCAGATCACCGCCGAGTTCACGCCATCCTTTGCCGCAGCAAGGACGAGGTTATCGATCGCGACGCGGGCAGCCTTGTCGACGGTAGGCTCCGGCAAGTTGTTCTCCTGGTAGATGTCAGCACTGGCAAGACCACCCGAAGCATCGCCGACAATGCTCGAACCGCTGGTATGCAGCAGGACCTTGTTCGAGCCCCTGAGGCCCTCGAGCAGCGCTTCGACCGCGCCACGATGATCGCTGCTGGCGGCATTGATCACCGCATCGGCGGCGCGGGCCTGTGCGGTCAGCAGCGCGCTGTCCTCCAGGGTGCCGATCACCGGATTGATACCCAGGGCGGCCAGTTCGCTCGCTTGCTCGGCGTTGCGCACCAGGCCATTGACTTGGTGCCCGGCCCGAATCAGCCCGGTGGCGATGGAACCGCCGATGAAACCGGCAGCGCCGGTGACGAATACGTTCATGGAAAAACTCCTTGGCAGAATCAGTGATGGAACGAGTATCGAGGACCGATCCTTGGCGAAACAGTCCATATTGCCCAAATCACTCTTGCCTTGAAGTCACGAATCAGTCTGCAAATCCCGCGAGGCGTATTCGGCGAGCTTGTCCTGGATGAAGTCCAGAAAGCACTGGATGCGCAACGCCAGTTGAGAGTTGCGGTAGTAGACCGCGTTGATCGGCTGGCGGTATCCGCTGTTCGCCTCGGCCAGCAGCACTTTCAATCGACCGGCACGGATGTCGTCGCGGGTCATGAAGTCCGACAGGCAGGCGATCCCCTGCCCTTGCAGCGCCAGGTGGCGCACCGTTTCGCCACTGGATGCGCTGATGGCCGCCTGGATGGGCCAGCGGTCGCCGTGAAGATGGCGCAAGGGCCATTGGTTGAGGCCATCATTCTGGGCAAACCCCAGCAATGCATGCTCCGTCAGTTCAGCGACGGTGGAAGGCGTACCATATCGTTCCAGATAAGCGGGGCTGGCCAAGATGTGCAACGGACTGCAACCCAGGGGACGGGCATGTAGGGTCGAATCGGTGAGCGCGCCGATGCGGATGGCGATGTCCGTGCTCTGCTCCAGCAGA
The DNA here is from genome assembly GCF_007828215.1 of Pseudomonas sp. SJZ074. Classification (GTDB taxonomy): domain Bacteria; phylum Pseudomonadota; class Gammaproteobacteria; order Pseudomonadales; family Pseudomonadaceae; genus Aquipseudomonas. Next base: position 39,256 of record NZ_VIUE01000031.1, read on the forward strand.
TCAATGATCAGGTCGTTACTGTTGAGTTCGAGTTGGATGTCCGGGTAGAGCCTGCGGAACTCGTCGATGTGCGGCACGATGGCATGCAGCATGAACGGTGACGCAGCGTTGATCCGCAACCGCCCCGAAGGCTTTTGCTGACGAGAGGACAAGCGCTCCTCCAACGCCTCCAGTTGGTCGAGAATACCTTTGGCCTGTTCGAAGAAATACCGGCCCTCCTCGGTCAAATCCATGCGCCGGGTGGTGCGGTTGATCAGCGTGGTGTCGAGCTTGGCTTCCAGCCGGGACAACGTGCGGCTGACCGCCGAGGGCGTCTGCCCGACCTGCTCGGCGGCGGCGGAGATCGACCCGCATTCGATCACGCAGACGAAGATCTGCAACTCGTCGGATCTGGCTTTCACAAATGTTCCTGTCGATTGTTCTCTTGTGGCTAGGGGGTTTATCCCCGCTGGGCCGCGAAGCGGACCTTGAGTCAACACGCGATGTGCCTGGATGGCCGCGTTATCAACTTCGGTGCCTGCTTCGCAGGCGAGCGGGGATTAATCCCCTCGCCACAAAATAGTAGCCGCATGTGCGCTGAAATATCATGCCTCCAGGCCGAACACCTCGATCAAATGCTGTTCATACCGCGCCACATCGGCTTCGACGTTCGGACGTTTCATCACGTCCACGCACAGGAAGGTCGGCAAGGCGGTCATGCCGAGGAACTGGTTGGCCTTGTGGAACGGGAAGTACACCGCGTCCACGCCCTTGCCTTCAAAGAAGTCGGACGGATCGTCGAAGGCCTGTTGCGGGGCGTTCCAGGTCAGCGACAACATGTATTGCTTGCCCTGGACCAGGCCACCGCTGCCGTACTTCTGCGAGGCATCGGAGCGGGTACGGCCGTCGCTGGCGTAGAGACTGCCATGTCCTTCGGTGAACACTTCGTCGATATACTTTTTCACGGTCCACGGCGCGCCCATCCACCAGCCCGGCATCTGATAGATGACGACATCGGCCCAGAGAAACCTGGCGACCTCTTCCTTGATGTCGTAGCCACCGTCAATGAACGTGCTTTTCACGTCCAGGCCACCACGGTCCAGCACGCTGAGGGCCGTGTCGTGAAGGATCGCGTTATAGCGGCCGTCGGAATGAGCGAACTGTTTACCACCGTTGAGCAGCAGGACTTTTTTCATGGGGAGCCTCATCGGGTTCCACGGCGAGCACCGTCGAAGGGGCCGCCGAATGGAAAGGTTGAAATGATGGGGGGCAGACTAGCGACGAGCTTCGCGCGGAGTAAGCGCTGCAGCGGCAAAACTGATTTGACCTGCACGCACGAATCAACGGCTAATTGTTGCCTTAGAATTCATCCACTGTCATTTCAGGAGACTCGCGATGAGCGAACTGCACGGTTTCATCCTCCACGCCAAGACCCGCCCGGAAAAAGCCGAAGCCTTCGAAACACTGTTTCGTGCCTACGTCGAGCCGAGTCGCGCCGAACCGGGCTGCATCGAATATCACATGCTGCGGGACCAGCAGGACCCGACGCTGTTTATCTTCTATGAAATCTGGCAATCCAAGGCCCATCTGGACGAGCATTCGAATCTTCCACACATGAAGCAATTCTTCGAACAACGCATGGACTACCTGGAGCGCGACTTCGAGATCCGCCGCGTCGAAATGCTGAGTGCGCCGTCTAGCCACTGATCAGCAAGTGAGCGCCGAGCCCGCCAAGGCCAATGAAGAACACCCGCCGAAACAGCCCGGCGCTGATCCGTTGGCGCAACCACTGTCCCAGCCACATCCCCAATAGTGCCGGTACCAGGGCCAGCAGCGACGCGCCCAGTTCCCCTCCGCCCAAGGCGCCGCGCCACAACAGGCCGGCCGCCAGGGCCAACGTCGAGACCGTGAAGGACAGACCCAAAGCCTGCACCAACTGGTCCTTGCTCAAGCCCAACGCTTGCAGATAAGGCACCGCCGGAATGACAAACACCCCCGTGGCAGACGTAATGACACCGGTCAGCAGGCCGCAGAGCGGGGCGAGCCACGACTCAGCGCGACCATCGACCCGCAGCGTCGGCAGCGCCAGCCCGCTCAGGGCATACACCAATAGTGCGCCGCCCAAGGCCCGCACCACCCACGCCCCGCCGGCCATGCCGATCCACAGGGTGCCAAGGCCGGTACCGAAGAAAATCGCCAGCAGCAGCGGCCACAAGCGCCGGATCAAGGTGAGCAAGTGACCGCCGAAGGCCAGTTGCCAGAGGTTGGTCAAAGTGGCTGGAATGATGAGCAATGCGGCAGCCTGCACCGGAGCCATAGCCAGGCCGAGCAACCCCATGGAAATGGTCGGCAGGCCGAGGCCGATCACCCCCTTGATCGTGCCGGCCAGCAGGAAAGTGGCGATGACCAGTAGGGATAGCATTGGGCCCAGGTTCTGATAGAAAGTGATGAATGTGTTCATGGCCCTATCCTGGGCCCAGGCGGGTTGTTTTGAAATCTGCCATATACTGAGGCTGCCTCTTGCTCAACAAGAGGCTTAGACTTTGTGGGGGCTACTGACGCCATCCCGAGCAGGCTCGCTCCCACAATGAACGGTGTGAAACACAAGATCTGTGTACACCCGAAACCCTGTGTGAGCGAGCCTGCTCGCGAAAGCAATTCATCAGCCACTACAGAACCCGGCACAGGCCCCATACCATGCACTTCGACCTCACCGACCTGCGCCTCTACCTGAACATCCTCGACACCGGCAGCATCACCGCCGGTGCAGCCCGCAGCCATCTGTCCCTGGCAGCGGCGAGTGCGCGGGTCCGAGCCATGGAAGCGTCCCTGGGGACCGAACTGCTCGAACGCGGCCGCCGTGGCGTAACGCCCACGCCGGCCGGCAAGGCCCTGGCGCAACATGCCCGGGTGTTGCTGCAACATGCGGAGCACTTGCAACAGGATCTGGCCGAGTACGCCAAGGGTGTCAGAGGCCGGGTACGGCTGCTGTGCAACACCAGCGCCGTGAGCGAATACCTGCCCGAGTTGCTGGCCACGTTTCTCAAGGAGCACCCCAATCTCGACATCGACCTGCAGGAACTGCCCAGCTCGCGCATCACCCATGCCTTGCGCCAAGGTGCGGCAGACCTGGGTGTCGTATCCGACGCAGTCGACACCGATGACCTGCAGACCCGGCGCTTTCGAAACGATCCGTTGGTATTGATCCTACCGTCCGAACACCCGTTGGCCGACGGTCGCGTGGTGAGTTTCAGCGAGACCCTCAGCCATGATTATGTCGGCCTGAACGCCGCCAACGCCTTGGCGGTGTACCTCGAAGAGCAGGCCCTGCACACCGGGCTGCGCATGCGGATCCGCATTCGTGCCGACGGTTTCGACGGAGTGATTCGCATGGTGGCCCATGGCGCAGGTATCGCCATCGTCCCACGGGCCGCCATCGAACGTCGCCCTGCCGAGCCATCGTATCGGTGCATGCCGCTGCACGAAACCTGGGCACAACGGGCCCTGCTGCTGGCGGCGCGCAATTTCGAGACGTTACCCGTCTACGCCAGGGCCCTGGCCATGCATCTGTCCGAGCGTTGATTTGCGTTTCTGGGTAGCTCGATGTCGAGCACAGACAACTGAAGGAACGCAGACGCCTATAGGGTGCCTCTTCAGCTTACGTCCAAATGCCCGGAGTCCACATGACCGCACCTATCACCGTCCTGCGCGATACCCATCCGCTGCCCGTACTCGATGCCTGCAAATGGGAGAAGCTCGAAGGCGACCCGCACACCGTCAACCTCAACGCCTACACCAGCGAAGATGGCAACAAGATCATGGGCACCTGGATCTGCACGCCGGGCAAATGGTACGTGGAATACGTGAAGTGGGAATACTGCCACTTCCAGGAAGGCTACTGCATCATCACCCCGGAAGGCATGGAACCCATCCATCTGCGGGCCGGTGACATCTTTGTCATCGAGCCTGGGATGAAAGGCACCTGGGAAGTGGTTGAAACCGTGCGCAAATACTTCGTCTTTGCCTGACGCGGTTCGATACGCCTGCGGCCGATGCGCTGTGCTCGCCCGATGCGAACACAGCGCAGTGCCACAACCTGTCGCTACACCGTAACGTTTATGGCGCTGATCTTGCCGCTTCGGTACGCCTCCAGTATCTGATGGATGCTGGACCGGGCCTCTCCCCTCGCCGTGAAAATCCCTCCACAGCCGCGGTTCGCGGCGGCGTAGCTCTCATCGTCCATCAGGATCCGGTGTGCCTGCTTCAGGTTCCAGAACGGAACACCGGCAAACAAGTGATGCGTCAGATGATAGTTATCGCCATGCATGCCGATGAACAATCTTTCGGGCAAGGTCGGGAAGCGATTGCGCGTCAGCTTCACCTCCTCCTTGTACACACCGAACATGCCGAAGTGCTCGGAAATCTCGGAGAACCAGCCGATCACCTGGAAGGCCGTGAAGTACGGAATCAGCCAGAACAGGACATAGCCCCATGGACCGACGAAATAGCTCAACAGCAACAGGATGAGCCCATGCACCGCCAGAAGCTTCACGCCCTGTAACGGGTTGGCAAGAATGTCACCGGCACGATTCTTCACCAGGTAGAGGAAATACTTGTAGGTGTTGACCAGCGTCACGCTCCTGAACAGATGCCGGGACAGGAAGTCCAGGCGATCCTGGGCTTCATACAGGCCGGACTCGATGTAGAAGCGATGATCGGGATCCTTGTTCTGATCGCCCAGATGGTGGTGATGCATCTGTACATGGGAGCGACGGTACGCTTCGTAGTTCTGGAAGATCGGATAAGCCAGTAAATACTCGCCGACCCACTTGTTGAGCACTTTGCTCCGGGCCAGGGTCATGTGCGCCGCTTCGTGCAAAAGCGATGCGAGGGCGCGCTGTCGAGAGCCAATGAACAATAGCGCCAGCGGATACAGAAAGTTATAGCGATGGCTCAGGTAGATGGCCGAGGCAATGACCATCAAATCCGCGCCAAGGGCAACCAGCCAATGCCAGTTATCCTTGTGGTACAGGGGACGCAAGCGCTGCCTTAGTTCAGCTGAAGGATTAAACCTAGTCATATCGTTCATCAGAATTCCCTTTCTAGATCCAACGTGATTACTACAGACGCACACGGTTTCTGCCTTGAAGTTTCGTGCCCTGCGCCGGGTTATATCTGCTCCAGCAAAGAGATGAATTCATCCGCCTCGCGAACGGTGTTCCGGGCATTGATGGAGATTCGCACGAAGCGCTCATGCCCCTGCTTCAACATGAAGTACGGGGTATGGGAGGCATACCCCGGCCAACAGTTGACTCCTCGGGCGCGCAGGTAGCCGACGACTTCCGTCGCCGCACAGCGAGCATGAGTAAAAGCGATGATGCCTTGATGATGCGTACCCGGCGCAATCAAGTGGACGTCGGGCATGCGGGCCAGACGCTGGAAAAGAGTTCGGTAGAGCTCCGACTCTTCGCCGTAGGCACTCGACAAGCGTTCCTTGATCGCCTGGTTCAAGCCCACCACTGCCGCGTTGTTGCGTTCGGCAAACTCAAAACCACGGGCATCGTCGAGACGCCGATGGACCACCCCGGATAGATCGACACCGGCCCGGCCCAGATCGGTGAAACGCGGTTGCGCGCAGGCCATGAAACGCTCGGAAAGATAGGCGAATCCCGTACCTCTAGGCCCACAGAGAAACTTCCTGCCGGCCGCCGTCAATACGTCGCAGCCAATGGCCCGCACATCCAGTGCAAGCATGCCCGCCGACTGACAGGCGTCGACAAAATACAGGCCTGGGTAATCGCGCAGAATGTTACCCACCGCGACGATGTCATTGACGATGCCGCAGCAGGAAGGCACATGGACGAGCGAGACGAGCTTGACCTCGGCGCTCATGTTCCGGGCCAACCATTGCAGGTCCAGGTTGCCATCGGCCAACAACGGCATCACCTCGACCACCACCCCGTGCAGGCGCTGCAACGTGGACAATGCAATCAGGTTGCCCGCATATTCGTAAGGCGTGACCAGAACCCGCGCGCCCTCGGTCCAGGTCAGCGACTCCAACGCGGTCACCCAGGCCTTTGTCGCCCCATCGAACAACGCGATGTTGCGCGCCTCGGCGCCGAGCAATCGGGCGATGTTTTCATAGACCTCGACGTCCAGTACCGGAGAATGATTCAGCTCGGTTTCATAGGCGCCCAGCTCGAACTCTTCCTGCAAGTAACGCTGCATCCGGTCCAGCGTCTCTCGGGACATGAGTCCCGAACCGGCCGTGTTGAAATGAATCATGAATGCCCCCCGTGCCTGGAGCCCAGGAAGTAGAACAAGCTGGCCGCGACCACACACAGCGACAGGACGTAGAACATGGTCTGGGGCGCATACAACGACAACACCGCCCCACACAGTACGGGCCCCAGCGCCGCCCCCAGATTGGACAGGTTCTGCGCGCCGTAGTACACGCCCCGCATGTCTTCCGGCGCGATGTAGTCAATGAACAGATATTCCGCCGGGATAATGATGATTTCCCCCACGGTGAAAATGATCATGGCCACCACCCAGACCATCCAGCCGTGGGCATAAGCGAAACCCAGGAGCCCGGTGATGAAGAACAACATGCCCAGCAGCAACATACGCAACAGATTGTTCTGATGGATCCTGGAGCCGACCAGGTATTGCAGGCCGATCACCACGCAGGCGTTGGTGGTGACCAGGTAGTTGATGATCCGGTAGGTGTTTTCCGGGTCGCTGGTCACGATCAGATACTGCGAGAGATAGGCGGTGAACTGTCCGAATACGATCGCACTGAGAATGCCGCCGATCGTAAAGCAGACCAGCCGGTAATTACGCCCCAGATGAACCAGAACACGAGCGAAGTCATTGTTCGGACGCTCCGCGCCAGCTCCCTGGGGAAGGCGTTCGCCCAACACGCTGTACAGCCCCACGAACCCCACGCCAATCATTGCCGAAACCGCAAAGGGCAGACCAGGGCTGAACTTGGCGAACAACACGCCCAGAAACGGACCGATGGCGTAACCGACATTGGTCAGGGTGTATTTCATGGAAAATACGCTTCCCCGTTTATCGGCAATCACCAGGAAACCGATGCCGGACTTCACGGCGATATCGATCACGGAATAAGAGAGGTTCACCATCACGATGGCGATGATGAACGGCACCAGGCTGGCAACCTGGTAGGCCGCGGCAAATGCCAGGGCAAACAAGGTGGCCGCACCGAGCAGGATGCGATAGTTGGAAAACCTGTCCACCAGGAAACCGCCATAGACCCCCAGCAATGAACTGACGATCAATGCACCGCCTACCACCAGACCGATGTCCGTCACGCCCAGGCCAAATACCTGGGAGCAATAGACCACCAGATAAGGCAACGCCAGCGCCCGGGCAACGGTCAGGATAAACGTCGCTGACAGCAGCAGAATCACAGGCCTCGTATAAACCCTGGCCCCGTCCTGCACCACCAACTCTCCCGAAATGTCGTTCATGCCAGCATGGCCCTGTAGACATCGGGCTCATCCTCACGCAGCAACTCGATGCTTTTCTGGATGGCCGCACGATCCTCACCGAGGATGAAAACGTGGCCCGGGCAGTTTTCCAGGGATATGGTTTCCTTGAGCATGCCCTCATCCTGGATCTTGATGCTGTGCACCCCGGGGATCGCCTTCCACCGCGCCAGCTCAGGCGCCCTCTGGATCTGACCGGCCTGCCGAGCGATCAGAAACACGCAGCTCGAATGGAAGTAGAGCCGGGTTCTCGGCCGCTGACGGTAGTCGAGAAAGGCCTGGGGGTTGACCAGCGAGTCGATCCACAGACTCAACTGGTTATGCCCCAGGGCGCGGGTATAAGCCGACAGATCGATACCGCCCGGCATACGTGCCGCAGTTTCAAGCAGTACGGGCTCATCGTCGACAATCATCAGTTCGCTGTGACCGACCCCTTGGCGGATACCGAGCGCGTCGAGCACGGAAAAAATGTAACGCGACAGGCGTGCGTAGACATCGGCATTGTCCACCGGACACATCAACTGGTTGTAGTCGTGCACTGGCGAATCGCCAATCCGCGTGCGATAGACGCGGATGATTTCGCTGACATAGTGCTGGCCGTCGACACTCACGGTGTTGACGCAGTATTCGATATCTACATCACTGGATTTGCTCGCCGACAGCTCCGACTTGAAATCCGAGTTATCCAGGTACTGCTGAACCAGGACTTCTTCGTTGCTTTCGAGAAAAAGATTACGGCTCGACTTGATCGCCTCGAATGCCCGCTCGACCTCGCCCTCACAGGTGCAGATATGGATATTATCGGAGCCGGCGCTTTTGATCGGCTTCAACACCACGGGCAGGATCCTGTGTTCTTTGACCCACTCCTGGATGGCCGCCAATGACGCCGACTTGAAATGCCTGATCGACCGTACACCGGCCTGCTGCAGCGCCTCATGCATTTCAAACTTGTCGCGCCAGCGAATGGCATGACGCGGATCATTGCGTCGCGTTACATCAAACAATTCGGCCAGGTGAGCGGCCAGCTCCACACCGAACTCGCAACCGGCCAGCACGAACTGGACCGAATAGCCGGCCAAGGCCTGGCGTAATTCGGCATCCGAGCTGTAGAGAATGTCTTCGATAAAATCGGCGGGGCGAAACCAGGGCTTGTAGAACTCGTTGACGTTGGCGGTCGAACGCAGATGCACGCAGTCAAATCCACGGGAGATGAAAGCGGGCGCGATCAGGCTGCCGATCGAATAGGCATCGACGATCAGGACCACATTTTTCTTGTAGTTCACTTGATCGTCTCCCCAGCCTGACTGAGCGCACGGACGGCGTCCTTGATGATACCGGCGGCTTTGTGGATATCGTCGCGGGTAATGTTGATATGCGGCATGAAGCGCATTTCCCGGGCGTTATAAGGCAGCCCGCCTACGCCTTGCTTGCGCAGGTAGCCTGCGAACTGCATCGGGGTGATCTCCAGCGAGGCAATATCCAGCGTCACCATGTTGGTGCCCTTATAGCGAGCGGGCGCTTCGTCGATGTCGTTGAGCAATTGATGCAGCAGCGCCGCGTGCTCATGATCTTCGGCCAGGCGTTCGACATGATTGTGCATCGCATAAAGCCCGGCAGCCGCCATCATGCCGGCCTGATGCAAGTCGCCGCCGAACCATTTACGGTATTTCCTGGCACGCTGTATCAGCTCCTGGGAACCCACCATGATCGAGCCGATTGGCGCGCCCAACCCCTTGGACAGGCACATGGACAACAGATCGGCATTGTCGGTATACGAGGTCACATCAATGCCGGAAGCAATGGACGCATGAAGGATGCGTGCGCCATCAAGGTAACGATAGGCGCCGATATCCTGGGCATAGGTAAAGACATCGTTCATCTGCTGCAGAGGAAAGATCGCGCCGCCCTTGCAGCCAAGCGTGTTTTCGATCACCACCACCCGTGGCAGGGCGTAGTTCTGGCTCCAGCGGCATTTGGAGGCGTGGAGTTTTTCCAGGTCACTGACCGTGAACAACCCGCTGTCGTGGGTTGAAAGCGAAAAGTTGACCCCGGAAAATGCCGAAGTCGAGGCGGACTCATAGAAGTTGATGTGGTAGGAGGCGTCCAGGAATATCTCGTCACCCGGGTTCGTCATGGCCTTGATAGCCAACTGGTTGCTCAACGTGCCGCCTGAGGTGAACAGCGCCGCTTCCTTCTGGAAGTATTGGGCGCAGTACTCTTCCAGTGCACGCACCGTCGGATCTTCACCGAAACAGTCGTCCCCCACTTCAGCCTGATAGATCGCCTTGCGCATGCCTTCCGTTGGCTTGGTTACCGTATCGCTTCTGAGATCGATAAACATGAAAGTGCTCCCTTAATAACCTGCGCCAAAGACAATGCGAGAAGGGTCGTAGAAGTCGGCCAGGGCCTCGAGGACATTGACAGGCGACTCCGCCAACCGATGCAGGAAATGCAGGTACCAGCTATCGCCATAGACCGCCGCGATACGACAGGCCAGCCCGGCATCCTTGGCTTTGCGCAACGCCTCGGGTTGCACGCCGTGGAGCATTTCCAGCTCCTCGATGCGGGAATGGAAACCCTGTTCGAAGAGCTGCTTGATCAGGTTCGGATCTTGCGTTGCGCAACTGACCGGAATCCCGGCGTCGAGGATGTCGGCCAGCAGTGTCAAATAGCGCCCATCAAGTTCAGCGCCCCGGGGAAGAGCGACTTCGGGCGCCTCGTTATAAACGCCCTTGACCAGCCTGATCTTACGGCCATAACCAATGATGGCGGGTAGATCATTCACCGTTCTATGCAAGTGTGCCTGCACAGTGAGACCGACATTGGAGTGATCGGGCGCCAACTTGGAATACACTTCCAGGATCTTATCGACCGCCGAAGAGTGCTCCATACTGATCATCACGGGAATATTATGTTTCGCCGCAGCGGACAAAAGGGTGGTGGCATTACGATATGCAGTTTCCGGAGATATCAGCATCCCTACCGCACTTAAATCGAAACCTAACTGGGGAGTTAATTTGGCTTTAGCGAAAGTCTGGATGGATGCCAGGTATTCATCGACAAAAGACTGTACGACGCGCGGGTCATGGTTTTCTTCGCCGACATATTCGACACCGAGCTGATAACCCTCGTCGTAGAGCAGTTGCAGCTTGGCAGGCAGGCCTTCCAGATTCGACGAGACTATATAACGCTGAGCGGCGCGCTCGAATAACCTGAAGAACAGTGAGTCTTTATTGAAAGCGTCTCGACACTCTTGATTCAACGCCAACTTTTTAAGGCCGGCAGAGGTAAGTACGCATGTTTCCTGCGAAGGCATGGGTATCGCTCCTTGATATGTATCGCTCGTCCTGAGCGCCGAGTATTGTGCAATGATTTATTTCTGTCAACACTCCATAAACACAATAAACCCGAGTTAATTCACTGGAGTTTCATGGATATAAAATACAGAAATAAGCAGGGGGCCTACACTAAACAGGGTTTATTACAGTTTCAATAAGCAACTCGTGGCGAGGGTTACTCATCCTCGCCACGGTGCACCGCCTCACGCGCTTATTGAGGCTTGCGATAGCTGTTAACGATAGCCGAAAAATCCTTGCCGCCCTCGCCCCTCTGGCTCATCGCCTGATACAACTGCTGCGCCACTGCGCCCAGCATCACCGGCTGATGAACCTGCCTCGCGGCTTCGGTGGCCAGGCCCAGGTCCTTGAGCATCAGGTCAGCACCAAAGCCACCGGTGTAGCCACGGGAGGCGGGGGCCGTTTCGATCACGCCCGGCCATGGATTGTAGGTATCCGAACTCCAGCAACGCCCCGTGGAACTGTTGATGATGCCGGCCAGAACCTGAGTGTCGATCCCCAGGGCGTCGCCCAGGGCCATGGCCTCGCTGACGCCCACCATCGAAATCCCAAGTAGCAGGTTGTTACAAATCTTGGCGATCTGGCCGGTGCCGACCTCGCCGCAATGGACGATGTTACGGCCCATCTGCGCCAACACCGGCTGCAAGCTGGCGAACAACTCGGCGGTGGCGCCGACCATGAAGGTCAACGTGCCGGCCGCCGCGCCGCCGGTGCCGCCCGAAACCGGCGCATCGGCCATCGCCACGCCTTGTTTGGCGGCAGCGGCCGCAATGTCGCGGGCGGTCTGTGGGTCGATGGTGCTGCAATCGACCGCTGGCGTGCCGGCGGCGATGCCGGCCAGCACGCCACCCTCACCCAGCCAGACGCTGCGCACATGGGCGGCGGCCGGCAGCATGGTGATCACTAGTTCCGCCCCTTGGGCTGCATCGCGGGGCGAGGCGCTGACCGTGCCGCCCAACGCCGCGAGTTCAGCCAGCACGGTCTGGTTCAGGTCGAACAGGTTCAGCGAATGGCCGGCCTTGAGCAGGTTGCGCGCCATGGGCGCGCCCATGTTGCCCAGGCCGATGAATGCGATGTTCATGTCCGACTCCTTAGCGCAGATTGATGGTGGTGTTCACACCGTCATTGACGCTGTCATCATCGAACCAGCGTGCGGTAACGGTCTTGGTCTGAGTGTAGAACTGCACCACCTGTTTGCCGTACGGGCCAAGGTCACCGAGCTTCGAACCGCGGGAGCCGGTGAAGCTGAAGAACGGCACCGGCACCGGAATCGGGATGTTGATCCCTACCTGGCCGACGTCGATTTCACTCTGGAACTTGCGCGCCGCCGCACCGCTCTGGGTGAACAGGCCGGTGCCATTGCCGAACGGGTTGGCGTTGACCAGGGCAATCGCCTCGTCGAGGGTGTCGACTTCCAGCACCACCAGCACCGGGCCGAAAATCTCTTCGGTGTAGATACGCATCTTGTTGGTCACGCCGGAAAACAGCGTCGGCCCGACGAAGTTACCCTCTTCGAAGCCCGGCACGCTGACGCCCCGGCCATCGAGCTCCAGCTTCGCCCCTTGCTGCACGCCGCTCTCGATCAATTCGAGGATCCGTGCCTTGGCCCGCTTGGAGATGACCGGGCCGATGTCGGTGCCCGGCTCGCTTCCGGCGTTGACCTTGAGCTTCTGCGCCAACGCTTTCAGTTCCGGCAGCCATTGCCTGGCCGCGCCCACCATCACCACCACGGAAGTCGCCATGCAACGCTGGCCCGCCGCGCCGAAGCCGGCCCCCACCAGGGCGTTGAGGGTTTGTTCGCGGTTGGCATCCGGCAGCACCACCGCGTGGTTCTTGGCGCCCATCATCGACTGCACGCGCTTGCCATGACGCCCCGCCAGGTCATACACATGGGTGCCGACCGCCGTCGAGCCGACAAACGACACCGCCTTGATGTCTTTATGAGTGCAAAGGGCATCCACCACGTCCTTGCCACCATGCACCACGTTGAGCACGCCCGCCGGCACACCGGCTTCCACGGCCAGCTCGACCAGCAACATGGTCGACAGCGGATCCTGTTCCGACGGTTTGAGGACAAAGGTGTTGCCGCAAGCGATGGCCATGGGGAACATCCACAACGGAATCATCGCCGGGAAGTTGAACGGGGTGATACCCGCACAGACACCGATCGGCTGGCGCAGCGTGTAGGTGTCAACGCCACCGGCGACGTTCTCGGCAAACTCGCCCATCTGCAGGGTGCCGATGGAGCAGGCGTGCTCGACCACTTCCAGGCCACGGAAAATATCACCTTCGGCGTCTGCGAGGGTCTTGCCCTGCTCGGCGCTGAGCACAGCGGCAATGCGTTTGGAATGTTCGCGGATCAGCGCCTGGAGCTTGAGCATGATGCGCATCCGCGCGCCGATCGGCGTCAGCTTCCAGGTCTGGAAGGCACGTTGGGCAGCTGCAATGGCGGCATCGACTTCCGAGGCGGTGGCAAACGGGACCTTCGCCAGCACTTGCTGGGTGGCCGGGTTGACGATGTCTTGCCATTCGCTGGAACGGGATTCAACCCACTGGCCGTCGATCAACAGCTTGACGGTCTGCAGGGTGGTGTCACTGGGCGTAAGGGAAACGTTCATGCTGGCCTCCGGGATTGTTCTTATAGAGAGCGTTGATTCAGCAGAAACCAAGGCGCAAAGACACCCTTGGTGATGAGACGATTTTTGGAGTATAGATGTGCAAACTTCTAATAAGAACGCACATAAAAACCGGTCCATCATGCAAAAAAACATCACCTCCCTCGGTTCGCTGAACTGGGACGACCTCAAGTTTTTCCTGGAAGTGGCCCGCACCCGCAAGGCCAGCACCGCGGCCAAGCGCCTCGGCGTCGACTACACCACGGTGTCGCGCCGCATCGGCTCGCTGGAAGCCTCGTTGGGTACGTTGCTGTTCGAGAAATCCCGGACCAACGGCTTCGTCCTGACCGCCGAAGGCCAGCGCCTGCTGAGCTACGCCGAATCGATCGAAAGTACCCTGCACATGGCCTGCGAACAGGTGTCCGGATCGGGCGTCGCGCTGTCCGGCCATGTGCGCATGGGCTGCACGGAAGGCTTCGGCAGCTACTTCATCACGCCGCAATTGAGCCACTTCGTCGACGCCTACCCAGCCATTTCGGTGGACATCCTGCCGCTGCCGCACTTCATCAGCCTCTCCAAGCGCGAGGCCGACATTGTCATCGCCCTGGAGCGCCCCGAACATGGTCCTTACGTATGTTGCAAACTGTGTGACTACCGGCTGCAGCTCTACGCCACCCAGCCCTATCTGGACAACCACCCGCCCATCCAGCGTCCGTCGGATCTGAGCAAGCATTCGTTCATCAGCTATGTGGATGACCTGGCCTTCAGTTCGGAGCTGCTCTACCTGGCAAACGTGCTGCCCGACGCCAACGCCCATCTGCGCAGCACCAGCGTGATCGCGCAGTTCGTGGCGGCGCAGCAAGGGCGCTCCCTGGCGATTCTGCCGTGCTTCCTCGCCGCCCAGGATCCATGGTTGCTGCCAGTCCTGCCGGAGGACATCACCATCACCCGGCAGTTCTGGATGTACTGCCGCGAGGACCTGCGCAAGCTCAAGCGGATTACGTTGTTGTGGGATTACATCCGGGAGGTGACTGAACAGAATCGGGCCCTGCTGATGGGCGCGACCCGGGAAATGGTGTTTGCCGATTAGTCGGCAATGACCACGATGGCCACGCGACGGTTCTCCGTCCGGCCTTCGACCGTGTCGTTGGAGGCGACCGGTTTGCTGCTGCCCAGGCCGCGGGATTGGACGTTTTCTTCGCGCATGCCAACGCCAATCAGCACCTTGCTCACGCTACTGGCCCGACGTATCGACAGTTGATCGTTATAGGCCTGGGAACCCGATGCGTCGGTATGACCATCGACACGCACCCGTTCGATTCCGGCGCCCAGCAGCGCCTTGCCGATTCGCTCGACGATCTCGGTGCTGGCTTCATTCAGGCTTTCCACGTCGCTGCCAAACAGCACCTTGCCCGACAGGCCGAACGCCCACCCCTCGTCGGTCAGTTTGAATCCTTGCTCCTTGAGCACGGCAATCTGCGCAGGCGTCAGGCCTTTTGGCGGGGCCGTCTGGCAACCGCTCAGAGCCAGGACGGCCATGAACAGAAATGAAATGAATAGTTGCGGGACAGATTGAGGGTATGAACGCACGCGTCAGCTCCTGGTGTTGAAGTTAAGCAACGGGGTGCTCCGTCCCCGTCGAATGTTGGCCGCCTCGGGCAAGGCGCTTGGCCTGGTACATCGCTGCGTCGGCGGCATGCAGCAAAGCGCCCGGAGTGGCGCCATGATCGGGATAGACCGCAATGCCGACACTGAGCGACGTCAGCACCGAAGCATTACCGGGCAATTGAATCGGTATTTCCATACTGGCGATGATTTTCTCAGCGATCCGTTCGGCGTCCTCGATCTTGTGCAACGGCGCAAGCAGCACCGCGAACTCGTCCCCCCCAAGGCGCGCCACCAGGTCATCCTCACGAAGCTGGGCACGGACCCGGGTCGCCACCGCTGTCAGTACGGCATCGCCGGCAGCGTGGCCGAAATTGTCATTGATGCCCTTGAACCGATCACTGTCCAGGTACAACACCGCCACTTGCTCGTCGAGCTTGCTGGCGTTGCGCAAGGCACGAATCAGCCGCCCCTCGAAAAACGCCCGGTTCGGCAGCCCGGTCAGGCTGTCGTGGCTGGCTTGGTGGGCCAGGGTTTCGTTCTCGCTCTGCAGATGGGTCTGCCAGGATTCGAGTTCGGCGAGCAGCGCGTTGAAGTCGTTGCCGAGGTTATCCAGTTCGGCGATGGCAGCCGGCGGTACCCGTCGGTCCAGGGCGCGCTCGCTGCGTGCCGCGTGGGCCACGTCCGCCAGGCTGCGCAAGGGACCGGTGATCGCCTGCAACTGGCGCCTGGCCAGATAAAGCGCCACCCAGGCGCTCACCGCCGTGCACACGATGATTCCCGCCAGGCCGCTGAGCAAAAAGCGCAACAGACTGCCACCATGCCCCGCAAGATGGACACTGCCAACGGCTTGCCCTTGATGAAGGATCGGCACGCTGATGGGTTTTTCCAGGAAGGCCTTGGCGATATGCATCTCCAGTTCCGACAACAGACCGGTTTCCGGTCGCTGCCAATGCGCCAGCAGGCGGCCATGCTCATTGAATACGCGGGCGTCGGCGACCTCTTCGGTGGTGGCAATCAATGCCAGCGCCTCGGTGGCAGCCACCGAGTCATCGAATACCACGGCCGCCTCCACCGTGTAGTTGATCGACCGTGCGATCAAGTGCAGGTTGTGATCGGCATAAACCCGTAATGCAAGCACTCCCAACAAAGTCAGGGAGACACTCGCCATGGTCACTGCCACCAGCGCAACGATCAGATGGCCGCGGCCGATGACCGAGCCCAGGGTGGGACGGACACGCGAGGCTGGCAGGCTCATGGCGCTGCCGACCTGCGACGTGAAAGCTGCAGGACACTCGGGTGGATGCGTACGCCACTGCGCGCGACCGAATCGAGGTTGACCTCGAACGCCACCTGTTCATCGCCCACCCGCAGACAGAACAGGCTGCCCACGGTGCACTGGTCACCGCCTTCGCTGATGCTCAATACCGGTTTGCCGATCAAGGAGGCAAACAGTTGGGTGTGCTCATCGGCAGTCAATCTGCCGACATAGACCGCGTTGCATTCATCGGCGATGCCAGGGTAATCCGCCAGCAAACGTCGCACATTCACTGTTCGGCCAGTGGCTTGGGTAGTGCCTTTGACCAGATCGTCGGTGTATTGGGTCGGACCGACAATGCAAAGCTGCAGCTCGGTAGGCTCTATGGGCCAACGGGCGTAGCTGAGAATGCCCAATACGACTTGGGTCACCGCCTCGGCCCGCATCTGCGCGTGACTTATGGACTCCTGGTTTTCAGCCACCAGGACAGGCGACAGCAAACACAAAAAACCGGCAAGCAGATAACGCCTCCAGTCCTTGGCGCGCAGTGCTTGCTGAACAGCTCCACCCATGGAAACTCTCTTGATCGATCCAATAAACGTCGGAACGATAGCACAGTGCCAAAAAGCCAGCGAGACAACGTCTTACGGTGGTTTCCGACAGAAAAACGACGTCATTAAAATCCCTTGCCATGAACCTCTGTGCACTCAGCTGCGCAGCTCCAGATCCAGCATCAACCCGCTCAGGCGCTTGACCTTGCGCCGAACCGCTTCCTCGAATATTCCCGGTCGTGGCTCGATCAGGCTGAACCACTGCTTGGCCCGGGTAATGGCTGTGTACACCAGCTCCTTGGTCAATACGGGGTTCAGCGCATCCGGGAGAATCAGCGCCGTATGAGTGAACTCCGAGCCCTGGGATTTATGCACGGTCATGGCATACACGGTTTCCACATCATTCAAGCGGCTGGGCAGGACGAAGCGCACACCGCCCTGTCCGTCGTTGCGAGGGAAGGCCACCCGCAGGACCTGCCTGCCCACATCCGACCCATCGCGCTCGGGCAATTTGAGGGCAATCCCGATATCGCCGTTCATCAAACCCAGACCATAGTCGTTGCGGGTCATCAAGACCGGACGGCCTTCATACCACTGGTGGTCGCTGTCGATAAGACGGGCCTTGAGCAGCGCCGCGGTCACTCTCTGGTTCAACCCTTCGACGCCCCAGGGGCCTTTACGCACAGCACAGAGCAATTGGAAAGCATCGAACGCAGAGAGGACGTCCCGGGCCCAATCGACCCAGCAGGCATCCTCCAATGGACGGGACGCCGCCGGCCGTCGTTGTCGCAGCAGGCTCAGGTAATGCCGATAGCCCTGGGGGCCTTCTGCCTGGCCTTCAAGCAGCAAGCGCTCCAGCGCCCCATCATGCTCGCCCTTCAATGCCAGGGAAAACAGGTCGGCATGGCGCTTGCCCACCAGCAACTGGCGCGCCTTTTCGGGCTGCTGTTGGTTGACCCATCGAGCCAGTTGGCCGATACCACTGCCCTCGCCAAAGCGACGGGAGTGCCGGAGCATGACCACTTGCTGTGCCAATGGATGGGAGCCATCGATGTCTTGCTGCAAATCAGCGGCTGACAGGTCTTCGCCACTGACCGACTCAAGCCAGGCGCGGGTTCGGGCGTTGTACCAGCCCTCCTCGGCATCCCGACACAAATCCGCCAGGACCGCACCGGCTTCCACCGAGGCCAACTGATCCTTATCCCCGAGCAGCACCAACCGTGCATGAGGCGGCAGCGCATCCAGTAGATTGGCCATCATTTCCAGGTCGATCATGGATGCCTCGTCGATCACCAGTACGTCCAGTGGTAACCGATTCCCCCCATGGTGCCGAAAATGTCGGGTCCCCGGCCGGCTGCCCAGCAACCGATGGACAGTAGTCACGTCGCAAGGAATCCGTTCGCGCACGGCATCGGGGACATCCAGGGTCCGGACCTGCTGGCTGATGGACTCGGTCAGCCGCGCCGCCGCCTTGCCGGTCGGCGCTGCCAGGCGGATCCGCAGCGGCTTTCCGGCTTCGACGGCGGGCGCCTGAAGCAGCGCCAGCAAGCGCACGACAGTGGTGGTCTTGCCGGTGCCCGGGCCGCCGGTCACGATGCTGAAGGCACCCCGGGTCGCCAGGGCACAGGCCAGTTTCTGCCAGTCGATCAGACCCGCGGCCGGCCCGAACAGCCCGTTCAAGCGTTCGCTCAGATCGACGGGGGCGACCTCCTGTTCGGCCAGCCGTTGACGCAACGCCTCATCGATCCGCCGCTCATAGGTCCAATAGCGCCGCAGATAAAGGCGTTTACCGGAGAGGACCAACGGGCGTTGCCGTGCTTCCTCACGCTCATCTGCGGCCAGGGCCACCAGGGGGCTGAAGGCCAGGATCTTGCACCAATGGGCGCCCTCCAGGTTCCGCAATATCTGCGATGGCAACAACATCACACCGGTTTGCGAATCTCCCTCGGGGGGAAGCGACAAGGCAAAATCCGGTTCCTTGAGCGTTTCGAACAGATCCAGACAGACATGCCCATGGCCCAGCTGATGACTGGCAAGCGCCGCCGCGAGCAGCACCAATGGATCGTCGTCGGGCGCCAGCTCATGAAGGAATGCGACGAAGGCTTTGTCCAGGGCACGCAACCAACCACGCTCGACCCAGCGCGTCAGCAACAGCAGCAGGTCATTCGCACGGTCCAAAGGCGCCAGTTCGGCCAGGCTTTCGTCATCCGACGATGTGGGCAGCAGATCGACAAAGGTCCGACTCATAGCAATTCTCCCTGTACCCATGCCGGCTCGGCCTTGGGCTCGGGCGCCCCTTGGAAAAGGCGATCCAATTGTTCGATCAGTGCTCGCGCGGGCTTGGTGAAATAGATCCCTTGACTGGCCGCACGGGTGCCACGGAGGAACAGGTACAGCGCACCGCCGACATGTCGGTCGTAGTCATAGTCGGGCAGCCGCGCCTTGAGCTGACGATGCAGCGCCAGCAAGTACAGTACATATTGCAGATCGTAGCGATTTTCGAGGATCGATTGCTCCATGGCCTGAGGGGTGTAAGCCGTGTCATCGCTTCCCAACCAATTGGATTTGTAGTCCGCCACGTAATATCGCCCTTCATGCTCGAAGGTGAGATCGATGAATCCCTTGAACATACCGTTGAGCAGCACCGGCTCGGCGGCGACGCGGGCCACACCGCCATGGGTGAATCGGCAAACCAGCTCATCGAGCTTGAGCACATCGACCTTGTGGCTGGCGAACCAGAACTCCATCTCTACCTGGAACCGGGTCAGGTGCTCAAGCACCACCGGCGGCTGATCGTTGCCGATGCGCATAGGCGTTGCTACCAAGTGCTGCAACCAATCGTTGAGCGTCGTGATCCAGCCTGTCCAGCCTCGACGGTTGCAACGCCGCGCAATGGCGTCCTCGACGGCCGTTGGAGCGACGGCAAACCCTTCTCCGGCGATCCACTCCAGGAGGCCGTGGAGGAAAGTGCCGGGGTTGGGCCCGCGAGGGAAACGGTGAATGTCCCCCCCGATGGCGACCACCTCCCTGGGCGCATCAGGATCAAGCCGCTCATCGTCGAACAGTTTCTGGGCCTGGGGATCTTCCGGCGCCGTGTCGCTGCCCGCACTCACGGTCTCACCGATGCGCAAGGCGCTATAGGAGGCGATCCACCAGTTTTCGCTGGCTTTGCGCACCGGTCTCAAGGGGTCGAGCAGCACGGCGTCGTTGCGCGCAGGTCGATAGCGTTCGTCGGTGGACTGAGGCAACTCCTGGTAACTCACCGCAGCACTGCCTTGTTGCAGGTCCTCCAACCAACGCCGCAATTGCGCCGACTCGGGCAGCGGCACACCGCCGCCCAACAGATAACCCAGCGCCGACAGATGCAGGATCGAGCTGCTGTTATTACCCCGCTTGAGATCCGCAACCCCCAGCCAACAGGCATGTTGAGCGCGGGTAAGCGCCACGTAGAGCAGGCGCAGGTCCTCGGCCAGACGTTCGTCATCAGCCTTGGCGACCAGCTCGGCGGAAGGCTTGAGGCTGATCTGCGCCTTGCCGGTTTCATCGTGGTAATGCAGGGGCAACCGGCTGCCATCCACCGGCTTCGTCGAACAGATGAACGGCAGGAACACCAACGGATACTCCAGCCCCTTGGACTTGTGGATCGTCACCACCTTGACCAACTGCTCATCGCTTTCCAGGCGCAGGATCTGTTCTTCTCCAGCTTGACCGGACAAGGCGAGGTGCTCCGCCAGATGCCGGATCAGGGCTTGTTCACCGTCCAGCTCACCGGCCGCCTGTTGCAGAAGTTCGCTGAGATGCAGCAGATTCGTCAGCACTCGCTCACCGTCATCGCGCCTGATCAATGCCTGGGGCAGCTCGAAATCATGCAGCAGGCGCCGCAACATAGGCAGCACCCCCTGGGTCCGCCAGACCGTACGGTAGCCACGGAACTGCATGACTCGCGCCTCCCAGGCCAACTCGTCCTGGTTGAGTCGCTCCAGCTCCGTGAGCGGCAGATCCAGGGTGATGCTCGCCAGCGCGGCCCGCAATGGCCGCTCGGCATCCGGCTCGGCACAGGCCCTGAGCCAGATCAGCAAATCCCGAGCTTCCTGCGAGGCAAAGACCGAATCCTTATCGGACAGATAGACACTGCGTACGCCCCGCACGGATAACTCGTCCCGCACGGCCTGCGCTTCTTTACCGTCACGCACCAGGATCGCAATGTCTGCAGGCAACAGTCCACGCAGGGCTTTTCCTTCCTCGATGAAGCCGTCGCGTCCCGACTGGCCGCCGTTGAGCAGCCCGGTGATTTCACTGGCGCAGGCCGCCGCCATTTGCTGTCGATAGACCGAACCCGAGAGCGGC
Organism: Pseudomonas sp. SJZ074; assembly: GCF_007828215.1. GTDB lineage: Bacteria > Pseudomonadota > Gammaproteobacteria > Pseudomonadales > Pseudomonadaceae > Aquipseudomonas. The sequence continues at coordinate 60,481 of NZ_VIUE01000031.1, forward strand.
TTGTCCGACGGCAGGTGCCAGATATTCAACGCGGCGAGAGGCTGACCCGCGACCTGTAAGGCCTCCTTTCGGCCTTGGGCATCAACGGGCAGAAATGGCACAGGATTCCTGTCCGGCGCTTCGCGAAACAGAAAAGCCCCGCGCCCGCTCGGGCGGGATTCGGCGTTCTGGAAAATATGGTTTACCGCGCCCACCATGGCGTGGCTGGAACGGAAGTTGGTTCCCAGGGTATGCAGCCTGCCGGCGGTCGCCTCACGGGCACGCAGGTAGGTGTGGATATCGGCACCACGAAAGGCATAGATGGCCTGTTTCGGGTCACCGATCAGAAACAGTCCCGTCTCAGGGTTGTTGTCTTCAATGCGGTAGATGCTTTCGAAGATCCGGTATTGAACCGGGTCGGTGTCCTGGAACTCGTCGATCAATGCGACCGGAAACTGCTCGCGTATCAGGCTTGCCAGGCGCTCTCCACCGTCGGCCAGCAGCGCCGCGTCCAGCCTCAGTAGCATGTCGTCGAAGCCCATCTCCGCGCGTCGACGTTTCTCTGCCTCAAACCGCGTGCCCACCCATTGGGCCGCATGCTGCAACACCGCAGCATCCGGAGTGGGCAAGGCCTCCAGGCTGGCCTTGAGACTGGCCATGGCTTCCAGCCCAGGATGGCTGGGTACATCGCCTTTCCAGGCCTCGGCCATGCCCTCGGGAGTCAACCGCGTAAACCCGGTGCCGATATCCAGGAGCTCGAGGCTCTCGTCATCCACCCAGGCGGAGATTTTCTGAAACCACGGCTCGAAATAGCGCGCCTGCATCTTGCGCCCGTCGACGCTCTTGTTGGCAACGCCTTGCTGGCAGATCTCCAGCAACTCCACCGCCCATTGCCGCCATGGCGCCTTGAGGTCGAGCAACGCGGCACTGCGCTCCTGAAGCGATGCCAGGATGAGCTCGGCAGGCTCAAGCCCGTCAGCATTGCCACGCTCGCTGGAAAACAGCCCCCGCACCCGCGGCAACAGGGCAGCGGGCCCTCCCCAATGGGTGCGCACCCAGTTCAACGCTTCGCCCTGCATCGAGTAGCAGAACAGCCGCCAATAGTCGCGCAGCACCTCGCCGAGCAACTCACTGTGATCGGTTTCCAGGGTTTGAGTAAACAGGCTGCCGCTGTCGAAGGCGTGCTCGCGCAACATCCGCTGACACCAGCTATGAATGGTCGAGACCGCTGCCTCATCCATCCATTGCGCGGCGATGTCCAACCGATTGGCACAACCGGGCCACTGCGCTTCGTCGAACTCGTTACGCAACTGGGCAATCAGTGAGTCGGGGGCCGGAATCTCATCACGAAAGAAACGTGCGGCTTCGGCCAGGCGTGTGCGGATGCGTTCGCGCAGCTCCTTGGTGGCGGCGTCCGTAAACGTCACGACCAGAATTTGTGGAGGCAGCAGCTCGCGACCAAACCCGGTCGCCGAACCACCATGCCCCAGCACCAGCCGCAGGTACAACGCTGAAATGGTGAAGGTCTTGCCAGTACCCGCGCTGGCTTCGATCAATTGGCTTCCGCGCAGGGGAAAAGCCAGGGCCAGAGGTGTCTGCCGACTCATGATTGCGCCTCCTCGCCGATTGCGGAACGCCAGGGAGCCTCGAACAGCGGCCGATAGAGCGCATCGCACCAGTCAGGAAATGTCTCGTCTGCCATCAGGGCATCGAAGTCGACAAACTGCCGGGCCAGGGCCGGACTTTCCCGCCGCTCGCCTTCCGAAGTCAGCCCATCGCCTTCGTAGGTTTTTCGGGCCGCCGCCTCGGCTTTATCCGGGTCCACCTGGCCAAGCCAGGCGAAGGCTGTTTTCACCGCGATCGGAAGTGGCTGGCGCATGCCTGACTGCCAAGCCTGCAACAGGTCGCTGAGCAGTCTTCTCGCAACGGGTTCTTCAAAAGGTGCCAGCAGCAAACTGTCATCACTGGCCACCAATGCGGTGGTCATCGACAGCCCGCTGGCGCACGCCACGAGATGATTGACCCAGGGACGTATCAGGCGGTGCCACTTGCGGGTCCTGACGGAGCCGATGCTGTTGGGTATGGCAGTGATGGCAAGGACCGCGCCGTCGGAGCGTTGGTGCAGGCCACTGAGCCATCCTTCGACACTGACGTCATGCAATTGGAGACTGACAGGCACCGCGCTGGTCAACGGAGTGGGCCATAACGCCAGAAGCTGCTGATATCGCTTGAGCAGATCCGGCAGAGGCTCGATCAGTTCGCGCTGCATGCACTCACCAAAACCCGCCATGGGTAACAGGCCGCTGTTCTGCAGGCGCCTGGCATGGGCCTCCAAGGCAAGATCCGGTTGGTCCAGGCGTACCAGGGCAGCTTCCAGCAAGCTGTCGCTCAGGCTGTAGCGTTGGAGGGCATCGAGCACGAAGGGTTCGTCATCAGCCAACGGGGCTTCGATGGCCTCGAAGAACACCTTTAGTCTCTGGCTGAAAAAGTGGCGGACGGGGTTGCGCAAGAAGTCCTGCAGTTGCCCCAGGCTCAAGGGTTCTTCCTGAACATAGGGTTCCAGCACTTGGCCGCTACCCACAGGGGCCAGGTTGTCGTGGAGTATTCGCCATTCGCTGGCATAGCTGAACAGTTCACTGCCCTGGAGGAAATAACGGGCACTGAACGGTTGCAGGGGATGCTCCTGGGTCAGCGCCTCGAGAAGGACCTGGTTATCGTCCGCCAATCGCCAGCCACTGGCCAGGTGATCCCGCAACTGGCCGATCAACACCGAAGCGGGTCGCTCGCTGTTATCGCGGATACTGCGCCCTACCCAGCTGATATAGAGTTTTTCCCGGGCCGACAGCAGCGCCTCCAATAGGAGGTAACGATCATCCTCCCGCCGGGAGCGATCACCGGGACGATAGTCGCTACCCATGAGATCGAAATCCAACGGCGGCTGAGCTCTCGGATAATCGCCGTCGTTCATCCCCAGCAGGCATACCAGATTGAAGGGGATTGCCCGCATCGGCATCAGCGTGCAAAAGTTGACCGCTCCGGCGAGAAAGCGTTGAGACAACCGACCTTGATCCAGCCCTGCCAGCCAAGCCTCGCGTACCACCGTCAACGGCAATTCATCCTGCAGCCCAACCGACTCGCAGGTTTCCAACCACGTTTCGCGCAGGTCCTCCAGCTGGGCCAGCAGATAGTCGTCATGCTCACTGTCCGCCAGGAAAAACAACTGCATCAGGTCACGCAAACGGGAGCCCCACACCTGCGGGGATGCGGGCTCGGTGAGCGACTGATGGGCGACTTCCAGCGCATCCAGTAAAGTGGCCAATGGCCCGATCAATGCCGCGTCAAGGCCACCGATTTCGTCATACGGCTCAATGCCTTCATAGGCATCCGAACTGCCGACGGCATATCCCAACAGCATGCGTCGCAGACCAAACCGCCAGCTATTCTGCTCAAGCTCGGCAGGCAGACCGAGCCCGGCGCGATGTTCGGCATTCATGCCCCAACGAATACCGGCACCCTCGATCCAACGGTGCAGTGTCGGCAAGTCGGCTTCATCAAGGCCGAATCGCTTGCGCAGGGCCGGGACATCCAACAAGTCGAGGATTTCGCTGACGGGGAAGCGGCTATCGGGCAGCTTCAGCAAATGCTCCACGGCAATCAGTAGCGGATCACGTCCGCGCTGTCCCTGGTCGGTCAGGGTGAAGGGAATGAAGCGCGGATCCGTCCTGTCGAGCTGACCGAACACGGCACGGATATGCGGAGCATAACTGTCGATGTCCGGGACCATGACGATGATGTCTCGAGGGCGCAGCGTCGGGTCCGCGCTGAAATGAGCCAACAACTGGTCATGCAGGATCTCGACTTCGCGCTGGGCGCTGTGGGCGATATGAAAACGGATCGATCCGTCTCGCTCCGTATCGACGACAGGCCAGCGCTCCCGGGTTTCAGCCAGGGGGCGCAGCTCGAGAATGTCATCCTGCAACTGGCTGAGCAGGGTCGTGGGGTTGCCATCACTGAACAGGTCGATCCGGCCGTCGCGAAACACCGAGCGGTAGCGATTGGGATCATCGTAGCTGTCGAGCAGGTTGATATAGTCACGCCCCTGCTTGCCCCACGCCGCGAGTAACGGATGGGCATGTTGATGCAGAGATTGCGGATCGAGGATAGCGGGCATGCCAGCCTTGCGTGCCTGACGTTTATACTCGTGACGCAACAGGTCCTTGTCGGCCACGATGTCCGCCCAGTGATGGCGACAAGGGTTGTGGACACACAATAGAACCTGGCTGAACCGCGACAGACCGGCCAGCGCCTCCAGGGCCTGGGCCGGCAGCGAGGAAATACCAAACACTATCACCCGTGCAGGAAGTCCTTTCGGAGCGGTTTCCAGGCTGTTGATACGCTCGATATACCGTTGATGGACGCCCGCACGGCTTTGAGCCATGCCTTCTTCTCCCACATCCACCAACAAGGCTCGCCACAGCTCGGCTTGCCAGCAATCGGCAGGCGCAAGCGCCTTGATTTCGCCCCGGACATTTCTCGTCTGGTGCCGGCCCTCCGCCCAGTCCTCCAGCCAGTCGGCCCGGTACACCTGATACTGGTCGAACAGATCGGCAAGGCGCTCGGACAACTGATAGCGCTTGCGCAGGTCAGTGTCGTGGGTGAGGAACCGACGCAGGGGCTCGAAATGAGGCTGTTCGATCAACTGCGGCAAAAGGCGCATCAGTCGCCAGGTGAGCGGGGCTTTATCCAGCAGTGACTTGGCCGGAATCTCATCGCGCCCCAGGACCGTTCTATAGAGTTGCCACATGAAGCTGCCGGGCAGCTGTACATCAATGGCTGCCGCAATGCCGCAGCCGCCGGTATCGTCGTCTTCCGAATCCTCAGCCAGTGCCAGTTTGAGCCATTGGGCGATTCCGTTGCTCTGTACCAGTGCAATTTCATTCTCAAGCGGGGCCAGCGGATAACGTCGCATCAAGCTGATTACCAGGCTGCGCAGCTCATCAAGGCGATTGCCATGAATCACCATGAAGGCTGGGCTGAGGGACGTTGCGTCCGGCATAAAGGCATCCTTGAAAATGCAAAAAGCTAGGGCCGAACCTTAGCATTGTCGGGGGGTTGTAGCAGCCGGGAACGGTCCGCGCTTGTCGTAAGAACTTTCCTGCGGGCAAAACAAAACCCCTACCTGCATCAGCAGATAGGGGTTTCGGAATTTAATCTTGACGATGACCTACTCTCACATGGGGAAACCC
>NZ_VIUE01000032.1 GCF_007828215.1 Pseudomonas sp. SJZ074
GTCCAAGGCCAGGGCGGCCGAGGACAGTGAAGATTTCCAAAACTCGGTATCCGGTAGATCGTAAGGCCGCTCCGCTTAAGTGAACAGCATTACGCCGTCGTCGCGGGCTTTTTATTGCCTGATATTTCTTGGCAATGGTGATCAACTGTGGAAGCGAGCCTGCTCGCGATGGCGGTGCATCAGTTGCATCGATGTGCCTGACACACCGTTATCGCGAGCAGGCTCGCTCCCACAGGGGTTACTGGGCTTACTGAATATCCTCAGGCTTGACGATCACCCAATTCTTGTCCGCCGTAACCGGCAGCCCTTCCTTGGCCTGGGCGGCAGCGTGCTTGGCCATCATGCCGTTGATCTGGGTCATGTACTTGTCCTTGCGGTTGACCCACAGGTGGATACCGCCCTTGGCCACATCCACGTCGTGGAACAGCATGTAGCCGTCACTGCTCGGCGTGTCGCCGCCCACCAGGACCGGTTTTTTCCACTCATCGATATAGGTCAGGATCGCCGCATGCTTGCCGGCCATCCAGGTTGCCGGAGTCCACAGGTAAGGCGTGTACTCCAGGTCCAGGTTGGCCTTCTCTTCATACTTGCCGGCGGTGATCTGCTTGCGAGCGGTAGTCAGCTCGCCGGTCTTGCGATCCTTGAGCAGCGTGGTCACGCCGATGACGTTCTGCGGCTTGAGGTTGTAGCCGTATTTCGGATCGGCGGCGACCATGCGCACCAGCTCTTCCGACGCCGCGGTCATGACATAGACCTCGATGCCGTTTTCCATCAGCTTGTTGTACAGCTCGGTCTGACCGGTGAAGACTTTTGGCGGGTTGACGTTGTAGTTGACTACCTTGTCGCCGTCGTAATACGTGGTCGGTACAGGCTTGCCAGACGCCATCAGCTCGTCGACGTAGCCCTTGAGCTCCTTGAGCGTGAAGCCGGAGAACACCTGGGCCACCCATGGGTAGCAGACCATGTCATCCACTTCGCAAAGGCGGTAGTAGTAACTGAACAGGCTTTCCTTGTGATCGGCCGTGTCCTTGAATGGAATCAGCTTCAGGGAGGGATCGAGGGTTTCCCGGGTGATGAGGCCCTTGTTCTCCATGAACGGCAACAACGACTCTTCCAGGTCGTAGCGGTAACTGGTGTTGTCCATGTCGAACACCGCGAAGTTACCTTTGTTGGCGTTGGCCGCGATCATCGCATCCAGTGCCTTGGCCTGTTCCGCCGGCCAGTGCTTGAGTTCGGTGGCAAGTGCCTGGCCGGCGAGACCAAGGCTCAGGGCGACAGCGAGAAAACGAGGTACGAGCTTCATCGGCATTTCTCCCAGGTTCAAAGAATCCGACGCTAACAAATGCGCGTGACAGTCCTCGCCTGTCCGCGACCGCTTGCGTCTCGAAAACGCCAGCGACGTACCTGCAAACGCCAAGTCCTTATTCCATAAACGACATTCAACATGCTTTTTTAGTATTAATTCATTATTTTTCAGGCTGTTAGGCTTCCTTGCTCGCGGTCGCGGCTTCAGGCGACTGGCAAGTCTTAACGGAGCTTTTTTGATGAATCTGCCGCTGATCCTCAATCTGCTGGTATTCCTCGCCTTGCTGTTCGGCCTGGCGCAAACCCGTCATCGCAACTGGAGCCTGGCGAAAAAAGTGCTGCTGGCGCTGGTGCTGGGCGTGGCATTCGGGATTGCCCTGCATACGGTCCATGGCGCCGGCAGCCCGGTGCTCAAGGCCTCCATTGGCTGGTTCGACCTGGTGGGCAACGGCTATGTGCAGTTGCTGCAAATGATCGTGATCCCGCTGGTCTTCGCCTCGATTCTCAGCGCCGTGGCCCGGCTGCATAACGCCTCGTCCCTGGGCAGGATCAGCTTCCTGACCATCGGCACATTGCTGTTCACCACCGCCATCGCGGCGCTGATCGGTATCGGTTTGACCAACCTGTTTGGCCTCACTGCCGAAGGGCTTGTTGCCGGCACCCAGGAGCTGGCGCGGCTACAAGTGATCCAGAGCGATTACGCCGGCAAGGTCGCCGACCTGAACATTGCGCAACTGCTGCTCTCGTTCATTCCGCAGAATCCCTTCGCCGACCTGGCCCGGGCCAAGCCGACCTCAATCATCAGCGTAGTGATTTTCGCGGCCTTCCTGGGTGTCGCGGCGCTGCAACTGCTCAAGGATGACGTCGAGAAAGGCCAGAAGGTGGTCAACGCCATCGACACCCTGCAAAGCTGGATCACGCGCCTGGTGCGCCTGGTGATGAAGCTGACGCCGTATGGTGTGCTGGCGTTGATGACCAAGGTCGTGGCCGGCTCCAACCTGCAGGACATCATCAAGCTGGGCAGTTTCGTGGTGGTTTCGTACCTGGGACTGGGCCTGATGTTCGTGGTTCACGGCCTGCTGGTGTCCGCCGCCGGGATCAACCCTCTGCGTTTTTTCCGCAAGATCTGGCCGGTGCTGACCTTTGCCTTCACCAGCCGCTCCAGTGCCGCGACCATCCCCCTGAGCATCGAAGCCCAGACCCGCCGCCTTGGGATCCCGCGTTCCATTGCCAGTTTCAGTGCCTCGTTCGGCGCCACCATCGGCCAGAACGGTTGCGCCGGCCTCTACCCCGCCATGTTGGCCGTGATGGTTGCGCCAACGGTGGGCATCAACCCGTTGGATCCGGTGTGGATCGCAACCCTGGTTGCCATCGTGACCTTGAGCTCCGCCGGTGTAGCCGGCGTCGGTGGTGGCGCGACGTTCGCCGCGTTGATCGTGCTGCCGGCCATGGACTTGCCGGTTTCACTGGTGGCGTTGCTGATTTCCGTCGAGCCGCTGATCGACATGGGTCGGACGGCATTGAACGTCAGCGGCTCGATCACCGCCGGGGCGATTACCAGCCAGATGATGCAGCAGACCGACAAGGCCTTGCTGGATGCGCAGGAGCATACTGAGTTGGCGCATGCCTGATAGACCGCTACGCGAGCAGGCTCGCACACATTGGATCTGCGGTGAACACGGCAATCGCTGTCACCGCCAGACCCTGTGGGAGCGAGCCTGCTCGCGATACTTTTGCTGTTAAAGCTTTTCCCAAACCTCAAAGCTGTAGGCCGGCTTATCCCCTTCCGCCGGGTTCGGCTGGTTCGAAACCAGTTCCCACTGGCTCGAATCAAACTCCGGAAACCACGCATCTCCTTCCGGGCTCAGTGCCACACGGGTCAGGTAAAGCCGATCAGCCTGCTCCAGGGCCTGGGCATACAGCTGGGCACCGCCGATCAGCATCAGCTCATCGCCCCCCTGCCCCAGCGCCCACGCCTCGGCCCGTTCCACCGCGGCCTCCAGCGAGGAAAAGACTTCAGCGCCTTCGAGCACCAGCCCCGGCTGACGACTGACCACGATGTTCAAACGCCCCGGCAGTGGCCGACCGAGTGAGTCCCAGGTTTTGCGACCCATGATGATCGGCTTGCCCAGGGTGGTGGCCTTGAAATACTTGAAATCCCCCGGCAAATGCCAGGGCATGCTGTTATCGACGCCGATCACACGGTTTTCACCGAGGGCTGCGATCAGGCTTAAGGGGAGAGTTTTTTTCATGGTGCCGAGGATAGCAGAGGCTCGGCGTACCCTGACAGGCGCCCAGCGGTTATCCTCAACGCTCATTTGCAACGGAAGCGCACGTGACTGCTCCCCTGACTGAACTGCAGAACTTCTGGCTGACCGAGACGATACGCCTGCGTGAAGAACACGCAGGGCCGCTCCAAGACCAGGAAGCCAATCGCCTGGCCCGCGCGGCGGGCGGCGATCTATCGACCCGTATTCACCGTCGCGCCCACTGGCTGGCCGAGCGCGACGGCCTCATCGAAGCCCTGCGCCATTGGCTGCAAGGGGCACGCCTGGCACTGATCGTATTGACCGTCTTCGCCATCCTTAGCGGCGCCGGCCTGGGGTTTGCCGCCCTTGGCGACGGTCGAACGCCCGTCAACGTGTTCTGGGCCCTCGGCAGCCTCTTGGGGCTCAACCTGATCCTGCTCATCGGCTGGGCTCTGGGCCTGATATTCGCAGGGGAACAAGGCGCGACGCTGGGACGCCTGTGGCTGTGGCTCAGCGAAAAACTCGCCCGCGATGCCAAGGCCGCCCAACTGGCGCCGGCCTTGCTGCTCTTGCTGCAACGACACAAGCTCAATCGCTGGGCCCTCGGCATGCTGGTCAATGGCCTGTGGCTGCTGGCGATGTTCAGTGCGCTGGTCATCGTACTGCTGCTGATGGCGACCCGACGCTATGGCTTCGTCTGGGAAACCACCCTTCTCGGTGGCGAAACCTTCGTCACCCTGACCCGTACCCTGGGCGCGTTGCCGGCGCTGTTGGGGTTCAGTGTTCCTACCGTCGAGATGATTCGCGCCAGCGGTGATGGCGCCCTGAACATCGAAAGCGCCCGTCAGGCCTGGGCTGCGTGGCTGGTGGGCGTGGTGCTGGTGTATGGTGTACTGCCGCGCCTGGGCCTGGCGCTGCTGTGCCTGTGGCGTTGGCGGCGCGGCCGCGCCACCCTGCGTCTGGATTTGAACCTGCCGGGCTACGCGCAACTGCGCGAACACCTGATGCCCAGCAGCGAACGGTTGGGGGTCAACGACGCCGCACCTGGGCAATTGCATCAGATTGAGCAGCCGGCTGGCACGATGGTCAGCGCGGGGGCGCTGCTGGTGGCCATCGAGCTGGACGAACGGCCCTGGCCGCCGAAGTTGCCGGATTCAGTAAAAAACGCCGGCGTCCTCGACAGCCGCGAGTCACGTCACAAACTCCTCGAACAGCTGTCGCGCTTTCCTCCGGCGCGCCTGGCGATTGCCTGCGATCCACGACGCTCACCGGACCGCGGCAGCCTGGCATTGATCGCCGAACTGGCCCGCAGCGCCAGTGCTACCCGCGTCTGGCTGTTACAGGCCCCCCCCGGCGAGGCCCTGGATGCCGAGCGCCTGGGGGACTGGCACAACGCACTGCAACAGTTGCAACTACCCTTCGCCGACTGTGCGCCCTTGAACTGGCTGGAGAGCGGCCATGACTGAGCCCATGAAGCCGCTGAAACTGGCCGTGGTCGGCCACACCAATGTCGGCAAGACTTCGCTGCTGCGCACCCTGACCCGGGACGTCGGCTTTGGCGAAGTGTCCCATCGCCCGAGTACCACCCGGCACGTCGAAGGCGCGCGTTTGTCGGTGGACGGCGAAGCGCTGCTGGAGCTGTACGACACGCCTGGCCTGGAGGACGCCATCGCGTTGCTCGACTACCTCGAACGCCTGGAGCGTCCGGGTGAACGTCTGGACGGCCCGGCGCGCCTGGCCCGTTTCCTGGAGGGCAGCGAGGCGCGACAGCGCTTCGAGCAGGAAGCCAAAGTGCTGCGGCAACTGCTTGCCAGCGATGCCGGGCTCTACGTGATCGATGCCCGAGAGCCGGTGCTGGCCAAGTACCGCGATGAACTGGAAGTCCTCGCCAGTTGCGGCAAACCGCTGCTGCCGGTGCTGAATTTCGTCAGCAGTGCCCAGCACCGCGAACCCGACTGGCGCGAGGCCCTGGCCCGCTTGGGGCTGCACGCCCTGGTGCGTTTCGACAGCGTTGCCCCGCCCGAGGATGGCGAGCGGCGCCTGTACGAAAGCCTCGCGCTGTTGTTGGAAAATGCGCGCGGCCAACTGGAACGGCTGATCGCCGATCAACAGGCCCAACGCCTGGCTCGCCAACATAGCGCAGCGCGCTTGATCGCCGAGTTGCTGATCGATTGCGCCGCCTGCCGACGCAGCGTGACCAGCGACGCCGAGCTGGAGCGCCAGGCCATCAGCGAGCTGCGCAACGCGGTGCGCCAACGGGAACAGCGCTGCGTCGAGGCCCTGCTCAAGCTCTACGCCTTCCGTCCCCAGGACGCCGCGGCCAGTGATCTACCGCTGCTCGATGGACGCTGGGGCGATGACCTGTTCAACCCGGCAACCCTCAAACAACTGGGCGTACAGGTCGGTGGCGGAATCGCGGCCGGGGCGGCAGCCGGGGCGGGTGTGGATTTGCTGGTGGGCGGCCTGACCCTCGGTGCCGCCGCCCTGGTCGGTGCCATTGCCGGCGGTGCGCTGCAAACCGCCCGCGGCTATGGCAACCGGTTGATGGGCAAGCTCAAGGGCCAGCGGGAACTGACGGTAGACGATAGCGTGCTGCGCCTGCTGGCCCTGCGCCAACGGCAACTGCTGCAAGCCCTGAACCAGCGCGGCCATGCGGCGCTGGACAGCATTCGAATCGACACACCCCAGGACAAGGGCTGGCGAGAGGGCAAACTGCCGGAAACGTTGAACAAGGCCCGGGCGTATCCGCAGTGGTCATCGCTCAACGCCCATCCAAGGTTGAGTCAGGCCGAGCGGCAGGAGCAGATCGAGCAGTTGGCCGCGCAGCTCTGAAACGACACAACCCCCTGTGGCGAGGGGGAGATCAGCAGTTGATCAAAGCTTGAGCGCCGCCGCAGCCTCAGCCAACTCCAACTCGCTGAACACCCGCACTCCGTGACGCCTGAGCAACGCCGCCGTCACGCCTTCGCCAGGAACCTTCACGCCGCCGAACGTCCCATCATAAGTCAGCAGATTGCCGCAGGACGGGCTGTTGGCCTTGAGCACGGCGATCCGGATACCGTGTTCACGCACCAGCTCCAGGGCCTGGTACGCCCCCGACAGGAACTGCGCACTTACGTCCTCCCCCTCGGTGGTCATCACTGCCGTCTGGCCATCGAGTACTTGTACGCCCTGTCCGCCGGGAATTTCCGCCGCCGCCCGAGGCGTGGGCAAGCCGCCGGCGACTTCCGGACACAGCGGCACGACGCGGCCTTCATCGACCCACTGCTGGAGGCGCTCGAACGGCCCGCTGGCAGCACCGTCATAACGCACGCGATGTCCGAGCAGGCAACGACTGACCAGAATTTTTTCCATGCTCAGAACAACTCGTTGCCACGGCGTCGGAACCAGCCGGTCAAGGACAGGCGGTCCCGCGTAGCCGGCAGCACTTCATGGGGGATGTTTCCCGACAGGAATACCACCAGGCAGCCACCGGTGGGCACCACGTCCTGCTCCCTTCCTTCATCCAGGTACATGCGCAGCTGCCCGCCATGCTCCGGCAACCAGCCGTCATTGAGGTAAAGCACCGCCGACACCATGCGCCGGTCGTCGTCACGGAAGCGGTCGACGTGCTTGAGGTAGAACGCACCGGGCGGGTACAGGGCGAAGTGGCTTTCGAAATCCTCCAGGCCCAGGAAGAGCCCACGGTTCAATGCCTCGCGCAGGCTGTCCATCAGCCCCAGGTAACGGTCGCAGGCCTCGGCCTGGCCGGGTTCGATCCACTGGATGCGATCACCCCGTATGCCTTCGCGGATCTCCGAAGACAAGCCGCGCCCGACCGCAGCCGGGGCCAGTTCGCCTTCGGCGGCACGCTGGCGACACTCGGCCGCCAGGGCACGGGTCAGCGCCTCCGGCAGGAAGATGTTCTGCTGCGACCAGCCGCGCTCGGCCAGGTCATCGACGATGCGTAACAGCAACGGGTGATCAGATGGTATTTGCATGGCGCGCATAGTATGCCTGTACCCGCAGAACCGACAACGCCACGCAGCGGGTTTGCAACGCCAGGTGGCACCACGGTACGAACTTGATACGAATTCTCGACAAGTTCCCGCCCCCCACGGAGAATAGTCGGCTGCTGACAGGAGTCCCTATGCGTCGTTTGCTTTTCTCACTGTTGATGTTCTGCGTTTTGCCCGCCTGGGCAGACAGCTACGACCAGTTGTACAAGGTCGCCGGCTGGCCGGAACAGCGGGCGCATTTCAACGATGCCCTGAGCGCCGCGCAGCAGCGTTACCAGAACAGCCTGCCGCCGGCGGTGTTCCAGGCCCTGGTGAACAATAGCAATCAGCGTTTCGCCCCCCAGGCCATGGACCAGCGGGCCGAAGCGCAGATGCGCAGGAATCTTCGTGATCCGAACCCGGCCCTGGCATTTTTCCAGTCGCCCCTGGGACGCAAGGTGGTGGCTGCCGAGCTGTTGGCGACCCGGCGCGATCAATTGGCAAAGAACGCCAAGGGCCTGCCCAAGATGCAGGCCAGCGACAACCGCCTGCTGATCATCGGCCACCTGGCCCAGGCCCTGCCCGCCCGCGAGGCTGGTGCCGAAGTCAGCCTGGCCATTGCTGGCGTGGCGGCCGACAGCCTGAGCTCGATGATCCCCGGCCTGCTGGGCGGCGGCCAGGCCCAGGGTATGCTGAACGGCCAGCGCCAACGGCTGATGGATCAGATCGGCGCCGACCTGAACAACACACTGCTGTACGTCTACCGTGACCTGACCGATACCGAACTGGAGGAGTTTGCCACGTTTGCCGAATCGGCCGAGGGCCAGGCTTACTATCAGGCAGCCCTGGCGGCGATCCGGGCGGGGTTGGCGGTGGGGCAGAATCTCGGGCAATAGATCTTCAGCGTCTGAAGTACCACCATCGCGAGCAGGCTCGCTCCCACAGGGGCTGAGTGAACTCAAATATCTCGGCCGATCTCAATTCAATGTGGAAGCGAGCCTGCTCGCGATGGCGCTTGTGCGGTCACCGCCGGATCCGGCTCATCCGCTTGGTCAGAAACCCAAACATCTCCTGACGCAACGCCAGCGCTTCGTTCGCCAGGTGATGCCGGCCCTCGGGCAGCATCAGCACCTGGGGCCGGTCGAATTTGCCGTGCAGCACCTGCAGATTGTGTTTCCAATCCACCGTCATGTCTGCCTGCCCCTGCACGATCAAGGGCCGGCGCGGGCTGCTCGGGGCGGCTTCGATACGCTTGATCCATCGCCCCAATGCGCCCACCCAGGCGGTAGGCAGGCGCAGCGGTTGCAACGGGTCGGCTTGCAGGAATGGCAGGAACTGCGGATCGGTGGAGTTTTCGCTGAAACGCCGGGCGATGCCGGTCACGAAGGGCTTGAGCAGGTAATAACTCAGCCGCGACCAGCCCCAGGCCCGGGGACGCACCAGGGGCGATAACAGGATGACCTGGCCCTGGGCCGGGCTGCTCGCCCCTTGGTTGAGCACATGATCGACCACGATTGCGCCACCGGTACTTTGCCCACAGAGGTGCCAGGGCTGCGGCAGGTCCAGCTTCCCGGCCTCGGCCAGCAGCCCCTGCAGCGTGGCCTGGTACTCGGCGAAATCGCCGATGCTGGCGCGCTCGCCGCTGGACAGTCCATGGCCCGGCAGGTCACAGGCGATCACCGCGAACTGCTGCTTCAGCGCCCATTCGATCAAGTACCGGTAGAGTCCCATGTGATCGTAGTAACCGTGGAACACGAACAGTGTTGCCACGGCTTTTTCCGGCCACCAGACCTGAGCGACCAACTCATACCCATCGATCTCGAAACGCCCGAGACCCTTGCGCAAGGTCCGCTGGGGAAAATCCAAGCCATAGAATTGTTGATAGGCCTGCGCCTGCTCAGACAGCGGTTGCCACTGGGCCAACGGTTGCAGGCTGGCACGCAAGTGATCGGGGTCGAAAGTGGCAGGCATCGATATTTCCAGGCAAATGCACAAGGCGCGAAACAGACTTTGTAGACCTGCGATATTCATCTGTCGCGACAGGCATGGCAAGCTACGCGGCTTCAGAGGATGAATCCATGCGCCCGTCCCACCGCACAACCCTGCTTGCCGGTCTGCTTGCCCTTGGCTGCGCGGCCGTGTTGTGGGTCGCCTATGACTGGTTCCAGGGACGTTTCCTGCGCGCTTTCAGCCAACACACGGCAGTATTTTCCGGCGACCCCCTGCGCCTGCCGCCCGAGCTGGCCGGGCCCGGCCCGATCCGCCTCGTGCACTTCTGGGATCCGGCCTGCCCGTGCAACGTCGGCAATCAGCAGCACCTGTCCGAACTGGTCGATAAATATGCACCGCAGGGTGTCGAGTTCTATGCGGTACAGAAAAGCGGCACTCAAGGCCAGCTACCGGCCACGCTGAGCAGCCTCAAGCCGCTTCCGGCATTGCCCGGCTCGGAGCAGATTCCCGCCAGCCCGGCCGTGGCGATCTGGAATCGCACCGGCGAACTGGCCTACTTTGGCCCCTACAGCGAAGGCCTGACCTGCAATTCGAGCAACAGTTTCATCGAACCGATTCTCGAGGCCCTGAACGTGGGGCGCGCCGTCAATGCAACCCACACGATGGCGGTGGGCTGTTATTGTCCATGGAGCAGGGACGCATCATCCGAATAAGGGAACACCATGAAACGCAGCCTCGTCGCACTCCTGTCGTTGGTCGTCACCGCCATCATCGTCACCGGCGGTTACCTCTACAGCAAGCAGCCCACCCGCCAGGGCACGGTGCAGTTGCAGGGGCTGCAAGGCTCGGTGACTGTGCGCTACGACGAGCGCGGCGTACCCCATATCCGCGCCGAGAACGAAGCCGACCTGTACCGTGCACTCGGTTACGTGCATGCCCAGGATCGGCTGTTCCAGATGGAAGTCATGCGCCGCCTCGCCCGTGGCGAGCTGGCCGAGGTGCTGGGACCGAAACTGCTCGACACCGACAAACTGATGCGCAGCCTGCGTATCCGCGAGCGCGCCGCCCGCTACGTGGCGGAACAGGACCCACAATCCCCGGCCTGGATCGCGATGCAGGCGTATCTCGACGGTATCAACCGCTACCAGGAAAGCCACGCCCGGCCGGTGGAGTTCGATGTCCTGGGCATTCCCAAGCGCCCGTTCACCGCCGAAGACACAGTGAGCATCACCGGTTACATGGCCTACAGCTTCGCTGCCGCCTTTCGTACCGAACCGCTGCTGACCTACGTGCGCGATCAACTGGGCACCGACTACCTGAATATTTTCGATCTCGACTGGCAGCCCAAGGGTGTGCTGGGCGAGCACCGCAAAACCGCCCTGCCCTTGGCCGATGCCGACTGGAAAGGTCTCGACGCCCTGGCCCGCTTGAGCGAACAAGCCCTGGTCGGAAGCGGCCTGCCACAATTCGAAGGCAGCAACGCCTGGGTCGTCGCCGGCAGCCATACCCGCAGCGGCAAACCTTTGTTGGCGGGGGACCCGCACATCCGCTTTTCCGCTCCCTCGGTGTGGTACGAGGCCCACCTTTCGGCACCGGGGTTCGAACTCTACGGGCACTACCAGGCGTTGTTGCCGTTTGCGACGCTGGGCATGAACAAGGATTTCGGCTGGAGCATCACCATGTTCCAGAACGACGACCTGGACCTGATTGCCGAGAAGGTCAACCCGGACAACCCCGAACAGGTCTGGTATCGCGATCAATGGGTGGACATGACCCGCAGCGAACAGCAGATCGCGGTAAAAGGCCAGGCGCCGGTGACGCTGGTGCTGCGCCAGTCGCCCCACGGCCCGATCGTCAACGATGTGCTCGGCGCCAATGCCGGCCACACACCGATTGCCATGTGGTGGGGTTTCCTGGAAAGCCGCAATCCGATCCTCGAGGCCTTCTACCAGCTCAACCGTGCCGACACATTGGCCAAGGCCCGCGGAGCATCGGCCAAGATCCATGCACCGGGGCTGAATGTCGTCTGGGCCAATGCCAAGGGCGATATCGGCTGGTGGGCCGCCGCCCAGCTGCCCAAGCGCCCGGCGGGAGTGAAACCCGGCTTCCTGCTCGATGGCAGCAGCCCAGAGGCGGAGAAGGAAGGCTTCTACCCTTTCAGTAACAATCCCCAGGAGGAGAATCCGGCCCGCGGCTACATCGTTTCGGCGAATTTCCAGCCGGTTTCACCCGGCGGTATCGAGATTCCGGGCTACTACAACCTCCCAGACCGTGGGCAGCAACTCAATCTCCAGCTCAGCGACAAACAGGCAAAGTGGGACATCGAAACCACCCGCAAGCTGCAATTGGGCACCACCACCGCCTATGGCCCGCGCTTGCTGGCACCTTTGCTGCCGGTGTTGAGGGACGTGGTCAGCGACCCGCAGGAACGCAAGTGGGTGGAACAACTGGCGCAATGGCAGGGCGATTACCCTCTGGATTCCGTCAGCGCCACGCTGTTCAACCAGTTCCTGTTCAACCTGGCGGATGCCACCCTGCACGATGAACTGGGGGACGGTTTTTTCGACACTGCCCTGTCCACCCGAGTGATTGACGCCGCACTGCCGCGCCTGGCCGCCTCGGCGGATTCGCCCTGGTGGGACGATCGCACGACCCTGGGCAAGGAAAGCCGTAGCGACATCGTCAAAACAGCCTGGAGCAAGAGCCTGGCGCACCTGAAGGCCACCTTTGGTGACGATGCCATGCAATGGCAATGGGGCAATGCCCATACCCTCACACATGGGCACCCATTGGGCATGCAAAAGCCGTTGGACCGGATCTTCAATGTCGGCCCATTCGCCGCACCCGGCACCCATGAAGTGCCCAACAATCTTTCCGCCAGGATCGGCCCGGCTCCCTGGCCGGTCACCTACGGCCCGTCCACCCGGCGCATCATCGATTTCGCCGACCCGACCCACAGCGTCACCATCAACCCGGTCGGCCAGAGCGGCGTGCCGTTCGACAAGTATTACGCCGATCAGGCCGAGGCCTACATCGAGGGTTTGTATCACCAGGCGCACCTGGCCGAGGAAGAAGTGACCGCCAACACCCATGACACCCTGAAGCTGTTGCCGGCCAGGACAACGCCCTGAGTCGGCGGCATTCATTTTTTTCCGTCACCGACAGGCTTGATTGTCATTGTTGGTCAAGACTACAGGGGTTTCTCTTCGTCCACCCCCAATGGAGTCATTGCGATGTTCAATAACTGGTCCGAACTGCTGCCCATCATCAAGAGCGCCTTTGGTGCCCTGGGCAAGAGCAACCCGAAAATGGTCAAGGCCTACATGGCCCTGGATGAAGCGGCTGCCGAGAACGACGTGCTCGATGCCAAGACCCGGGAGCTGATTTCCATCGCCGTGGCGATCACGACCCGCTGCGACGGTTGCATCGGCGTGCACACCGACGCCGCTATCAAAGCCGGTGCCACCCGCGAAGAAATCGCCGCGACCCTGGCCACGGCGGTGTCATTGAATGCCGGCGCAGCGTACATCTACTCGCTGCGAGCGCTGGAGGCCCATGACATGCTGAAGAAATGAACTAAGCAATTGCTGCGAAATTGAGCCTGAACTGTTGCGGCGTCACCCCCAATCTGCGATTGAAGACGTTGCGCATGTGCTGGGCATCGCGAAAGCCACATTGCCAGGCCACGGTCTTGAGCGGGGCCTGGGTGCTTTCCAGCATTACGCGGGCTGCGTCTACCCGGGCCCGCTCGACGAATTCCGCCGGGGTGACCTTGGCTTCCCGAGTGAACACCCGGGAAAAGTTGCGCTGGCTCATGTTCGCGGCATTGGCCAGATTGGCGAGACCCAAGTCACCGTTCAGGTTTGCCAGCACATAGGTCTGGACCTGGGCCACGGCGGACGTCGGCGTGGCGTGGGGAACGAGAAAAGGACTGAACTGCGATTGCCCGCCTGAACGCTGGGTAAATACCACCAGCCGCTTGGCTACGCTCAGAGCCACGTCCGCTCCATGATCCTGCGCCAACAGGAACAACGCCAGGTCGATCCCTGCGGTGACCCCGGCCGAGGTATAGAGCGCGCCGTCCTGCACGTACAGGCGATCTGCTTCGACCCGGGTCGAGGGACACAACTGCGCCAGCGTCCCGGCATCGCCCCAATGGGTGGTGACGGTCCGCCCCTCCAGCAACCCGGCCCGGGCGAGCATGAACGCGCCGTTGCAGATCGAGCCAAAGCGCCGTGCCCGCCCACAGGCGCCACGCAACCAGACATCGAACGTCGCACCGAAATCCATGAACGGCAAATGCGGCCCGCCCGCCACCAGCAGCAGGTCGTACGCCTGTCTAGCTTCACTGAATTGACGATGGGCATTGAGGGACAGACCGTTGGAACAGGTAACTGCTCCCGGCTCGATCCCAATGACCTCAAGCCGATAATGCTCCTCTGGGGGGAGGAACCGATTGGCCTCGCAGAACACATCCATGGGTCCGCTCACGTCCAGCGACTGGACGCCAGCGAACACCACGACCGCAACCGTTTTTTCCATGGACGCCTGCTTGCCTTCGAGTTGAACGGGAACACAGCCTACGCTAGCCAATCCATCAGCAGGACGCCACTTGGCACGAAACCAAGGCTTATTGGCATGGATCGCAGCCATGGAGAAATTGTTGCGCTGCATCCCCGCGATCAGACTTGTGCCCTCGGCGCCGCCCTGGCGCATCGTCAAGAGGAGAACAGCATGAACAGCATCGCCGGCATCAAGATCCCCGACAGCGCCCTTGCCCGCGCCACTACCGAATACATCCGCGACGTCGAATCCGATCTGCTGTATCACCATTCCCGCCGGGTGTTTCTGTTCGGAGCCTTGAGCGGCCAGCGTCGGCAACTGGCCTACGACCCGGAGCTGCTATACGTCGGTGCGATGTTCCATGACATTGGCTTGATGGAAGGCCATCGCAGCGACGATGAGCGCTTTGAAGTGGATGGTGCAAATGCTGCCGCAGCGTTTCTCAAACCCTATGGGTTGAGCGATGACGATATCGAACAGGTGTGGCTGTCCATCGCCCTGCATACCACGCCGGGCATACCGAAACACCTGCGTCCCACCGTCGCCCTGGTGACCGCCGGGGTGGAGATGGATGTACTGGGCATGGACTATGCCGTCTTCCCGGCAGCGCAGCGTGAAGCGGTGGTGCATGCCCACCCACGTGGAGAGGAATTCAAGGAGTGCATCATCTGCGCATTCGCCAACGGCTTGCGGCATCGCCCGCAGACCACCTTTGGCAACGTGAAGACCGACGTACTGGTGGACCAGGAGCCGGGGTTCAAGCCGATGAACTTCGTGGAAATCATCCGCACATCCCCCTGGAATTCGTAACCGCCCACTTTTGCATTGACTGCCACACCGCTTTCGCGGGCAAGCCCGCTCCCACATTGGATTTGCGGCTGTCTACAGTTTTGTGAGTCATCCAAAAAACCTGTGGGAGCGGGCTTGCTCACGAAGGCGGACTGACATTCAACATTTTCGTCGGCTGTCACATCGCTATCGCAAGCAAGCTCGTTCCCACGGTGGAGCTGTGTCGGGTCAGACCGGTGCGGTCTCGGCCCGGCGTACTTCCGGCTGCTTCCAGGAATCGGCGGCGCTTTCTTCGATGGCTTGCTGAATCGCCCGCTTGCGATTTTCTTCAGCGCGACGGCTGAAGTACCAGACCAGGAAGGTCACCAGCGACACCACCAGCAGGATCAGGCTCGCCACGGCATTGATCTCCGGCTTCACGCCCAGGCGCACCGCCGAGAACACTTCCATCGGCAAGGTCGTCGAACCCGGGCCCGACACGAAGCTTGCCAGTACCAGGTCGTCCAGGGACAACGCGAACGACATCATGCCCCCCGCCGCCAGCGATGGCGCGATCATCGGGATGGTGACCAGGATGAACACCTTCCACGGCCGTGCACCGAGGTCCATGGCCGCCTCTTCGATGGACAGGTCCAGCTCACGCAAGCGTGACGAGACCACCACCGCCACATAGGCCGCGCAGAACGTAGTGTGGGCAATCCAGATCGTGACGATGCCACGCTCCTGGGGCCAGCCGATCATCTGTGCCATGGCCACGAACAGCAGCAACAGCGACAGACCGGTGATCACTTCCGGCATCACCAGCGGCGCTGTGACCAGGCCACCAAACAGCGTGCGTCCCTTGAAACGGGTAATGCGGGTCAGCACGAAGGCCGCCAGCGTCCCCAGGGCCACCGCGGCGACCGCCGTATAGCAGGCGATTTCCAGCGAGCGCACCACCGAGCCCATCAGCTGGGTGTTGTCCAGCAGGCCGACGTACCACTTGATCGACCAACCGCCCCACACCGTCACCAGCTTCGAGGCGTTGAACGAATAGATCACCAGGATCAGCATCGGTGCGTAGATGAACAACAAACCCAGCACCAGCATCAGGCTTGAAAAACTGAAGCGCTTCATTCCTTGCCCTCCATTTCTTTGGCCTGACTGCGGTTGAACAGGATGATCGGTACGATCAGGATCGCCAGCATCACCACCGCCAGGGCGGACGCCACCGGCCAGTCACGGTTATTGAAGAATTCCTGCCACAGCACTTTACCGATCATCAGGGTTTCCGGACCGCCCAGCAATTCCGGGATCACGAACTCGCCCACCACTGGAATGAATACCAGCATGCAACCGGCGATGATGCCGTTCTTGGACAGCGGCACGGTGATTTTCCAGAAGCTGTTGAAGGTGCTCGAACCCAGGTCGGAGGCGGCTTCCAGCAGGCTTGGGTCATGTTTTACCAGGTTGGCGTACAGCGGCAGGATCATGAACGGGAGGTACGAATAGACCACGCCGATATAGACCGCCAGGTTGGTGTTGAGGATCTGCAGCGGTTCGCTGATCCAGCCCATGCTCATCAGGAAGCCGTTGAGCAGGCCGTTGTTGCTGAGGATGCCCATCCACGCGTAGACGCGGATCAGGATCGCGGTCCAGGTGGGCATCATGATCAGCAGCACCAGCACCGTCTGCGTCTCTTTGCGGGCATTGGCGATGGCATAGGCCATCGGGTAGCCGATCAGCAGGCACAGGGCGGTGCTGATCAGGGCCATCTTCAACGAGCCCAGATAGGCAGCGATGTACAGCTCGTCCTCGCTGAGCATTGCGTAGTTGGCGAGGTTGAGCAGCAGCTGCAGCTTCTGGTCGACGTAGCTGTAGATCTCGGTGTACGGCGGAATGGCCACGTCGGCTTCGGCGAAGCTGATCTTCAGGACAATGAAGAACGGCAGCATGAAGAACAGGAACAGCCAGATGAAGGGCACCCCGATGACCAGTTGACGGCCACCGGGCGTTATTCGATCCAGTCGGCGTTTGAGTTTGCGCATGTTCATGAGCGAAGCACCACGCCGCTGTCGTCTTCCCACCAGACGAACACCTGGTCGCCCCAGGTCGGCCGCTGACCACGGCGCTCGGCGTTGGCGACGAAAGATTGCACCAGCTTGCCGCTCGGCAATTCGACGTAGAACACCGAATGGCCGCCCAGGTAGGCGATGTCATGGACCTTGCCGCTGGACCAGTTGTGCTCGCAGGTCGGTTGTTCGACGGTCACCAGCAGTTTTTCCGGGCGAATGGCATAGGTCACCGACTTGTCCTGCACCGAGGTACTGATACCGTGGCCGACGTAGATGTTGCGGTCCAGGTCCTTGCAGGTCAGCACCGCGTGGCCTTCTGCGTCGTCCACCACTTCGGTCTCGAAGATGTTGACGTTGCCGATGAACTCGCAGACCAGGCGGCTGGTCGGGGTTTCGTAGATATCGATCGGGCTGCCGATCTGGGCGATCCAGCCCAGGTGCATGATCGCGATACGCTCGGCCATGGTCATGGCCTCTTCCTGGTCGTGGGTCACCATGACGCAGGTCACGCCAACCCGCTCGATGATCTCCACCAGCTCCAGCTGCATCTGCGAGCGCAGTTTTTTATCCAGCGCGCCCATCGGCTCATCGAGCAACAGCAGCTTCGGCCGCTTGGCCAGGGAACGGGCCAGGGCCACACGCTGGCGCTGGCCGCCGGAGAGCTGGTGCGGCTTGCGCTTGGCGTACTGGCTCATCTGCACCAGCTTGAGCATCTCCGCCACGCGGGCGTCAATGTCGGCTTTCGGAATCTTGTCCTGTTGCAAGCCGAAGGCGATGTTCTGCGCCACGGTCATATGCGGGAACAAGGCGTAGGACTGGAACATCATGTTGATCGGCCGCTCATAGGGCGGCATGTCGGTGATGTCCTCGCCGTCGAGGAAAATCCGCCCCTCCGTGGGCCGCTCGAAGCCGGCAAGCATGCGCAGCAAGGTGGATTTGCCCGAACCCGAACCGCCGAGCAAGGCGAAGATCTCGCCTTTCTTGATTTCCAGGGACACATCGTCCACGGCAATCGTCTCGTCGAACTTCTTCGTGACCCGGTCGATTTTGACCAGCACCTGCTTGGGTGTCTGGTCGCCCTCGAGGGCTTTCTTATAGGCGCCGGAGGCAACAGCCATTTACGAAACTCCCACAGAATTTACAGCTCGCCCCATACGGACGAACCTTGGTTAGAGCGGTTATTTACCCGACTTGACCTTGGTCCAGCTGCGGGTCATCAGTCGTTGGATCTTGGGCGGCAACTCGGAGTTGACGTAGAGCTTGTCGACGACTGCTTGCGGTGGGTAAACCGCCTCGTCGGTACGGACTTTCTGATCCATCAGCTCGCCAGCCTTTGGGTTCGGGTTGGCATAACCGACGGTGTCGCTGACCTGGGCGATAACCTCAGGCTTGAGCAGGTAGTTGATGAAGGCATGGGCTTGCTTGATGTTGGTGGCATCACGTGGGATCGCCAGCATGTCGAACCAGAGATTGCCGCCTTCCTTGGGGATCACGTAGGCGATCTCGACGCCCTTGCCGGCCTCGCTGGCACGTGAACGGGCCTGGAAGATGTCGCCGGAGAAACCGGCCGCCACGCAGATCTCGCCATTGGCCAGGTCGGAGATGTACTTGGAGGAATTGAAGTAGGTCACGTAAGGCCGGATCTTGAGGAGCTGGGCCTCGGCCTTCTTGTAGTCTTCGGGGTCTTCGCTGTTGGGATTCAAGCCCAGGTAATTGAGCATCGCCGGGATCATTTCGTCCCCCGAATCGAGGAACGAGACGCCGCAACTGGAGAGCTTCTTGATGTTTTCCGGCTCGAACAGCATGGCCCACGAATCGATCTTGTCGACTCCCAGGACGGCCTTGACCTTCTCGACGTTGTAGCCGATACCGTTGGTGCCCCACAGGTACGGTACGGCGTACTGGTTGCCCGGATCGTTACGCTCCAGGCGCTTGAGCAGCGCGGGATCGAGATTGGCATAGTTGGGCAACTGGGCCTTGTCGAGCTTCTGGAAGGCCCCGGCCTTGATCTGCTTGCCCAGGAAGTGGTTGGACGGCACGACCACGTCGTAACCGGTACGACCGGCCAGCAACTTGCCTTCCAGGGTTTCATTGGAATCGAACACGTCGTAGACCGGCTTGATTCCGGTGGCTTTTTCGAAATCAGCCAGGGTGGTCTCGCCGATATAGTCCGACCAGTTATAAATATGCACGGTGGAAGCAGCCTGGACGCTGACCGCGAGCGTCAGGCCTGCACCAACCAGCAAGGCATTGCGTAACAAAGAAAAGACTGGCACGTGGAGGTCCTCTTAAATAGTCGGGCCCAAGTTGCCCCCGCTGCCTGGTCGCGATGGACCCAGCAACAAAACCGGCGCGCAACTTACCCTCGATAAACCGATCCAGCAAAACTTTTAGTTATTTAATTGCTCCTGTTGCCGCCGCCACGATGACGGCGACAACCGGAAGATGCCTCAAGCCGGTTTATTTACCGGATTTGATCTTGGTCCAGCTGCGGGTCAGCAGCCGCTGGGTGGCCGGCGGCAAGTCGCTGATCGCGTAGAGCTTGGCCTTCACTTCGTCAGACGGATAGATGTTCGGGTCACCGGAGATTTCCTTGTCTACCAACGCCGTAGCAGCCTTGTTGCCGTTCGGGAAGCGCACGTTGTCGGTGATCTCGGCCATGATTTCCGGCTTCATTAGGAAGTTCATGTACTTGTAGGCAGCCTCGACGTTCTCGGCATCCTTTGGAATAGCGACCATGTCGTAGAACGAGCCGGCGCCTTCTTTTGGAATGGCGTAGGCCACCTTGACCTTGCCACCGGCTTCGGCCGCACGGGACTTGGACTGTTCGATATCACCCGAGTACCCCACGGCTACGCAGATGTTGCCGTTAGCCAGGTCAGAGATGTACTTGGACGAATGGAAGTAGCTGATCGAAGGACGGATCTTGAGGAACAGCGCCTCGGCGTCAGCCAGTTGCTTCTTGTCCTGACTGTCGGTCGGGTAGCCCAGGTAGTGCAACGCCACCGG
Organism: Pseudomonas sp. SJZ074; assembly: GCF_007828215.1. Classification (GTDB taxonomy): domain Bacteria; phylum Pseudomonadota; class Gammaproteobacteria; order Pseudomonadales; family Pseudomonadaceae; genus Aquipseudomonas. The sequence goes on from NZ_VIUE01000032.1 coordinate 19,897, forward strand.
GATCATTTCGGTCGGCGAATCGAGGAAGCTCACACCGCAGCCCTTGAGCTTGGCGATGTTTTCCGGCTTGAGCAGCGTGTCCCACGAGTCGATCTTGTCGACGCCCAGTGCGGCCTTGACCTTCTCTGGGTTGTAGCCGATGCCGATGGTGCCCCACATATAAGGGAAGGCGTGCTGGTTGCCCTTGTCGCTGGCATCGCCCACGGCCTTGAGCAGGTCGGTGTCGAGGTTCTTCCAGTTCGGCAACTTGGACTTATCCAGCGGCTGGTAGACGCCGGCCTTGATCTGCTTGGCCAGGAAGTTGTTCGACGGCACCACGATGTCGTAACCCGACTTTCCGGCCAGCAACTTGGCTTCCAGGGTCTCGTTGCTGTCGAACACGTCGTAGACCACCTTGATGCCCGACTCTTTCTCGAACTTGGCGACCGTGTCCGGTGCGATGTAGTCGGACCAGTTATAGACATGCAGCACTTTATCGTCCGCCTGAACGGCACTCGCCATCACGCCCATCAGGGACATGGCGAGGAGGGTCTTGCCAGCTATCTTCATACCTATTGCCTTCATGGATGATGCTCCAGTTATTCTTTTTAGCCACAGTTCAGTAGCCGGCTCGCGGGCAACTTGAACGGTCGGTAGTCTGGCAAGTTACAGGGCAGGCTTTCAACACAAGCCCGACCTTTTGTTCAGACTGGGCGAGGCCCTTGGAAGCGCCTCGCACAGAGCCTAGCACTTAGCCTTGCAACGCACTGAGGGTCAGGTCCAGGCACTGCCGTGCCTTGGACACCAGTTCATCCACCTCGGCCTTGCTGATCACCAGCGGCGGCGCAATGATCATGGTGTCGCCCACGGCACGCATGATCAGTCCGTTGTCGAAGCAGAACTGCCGGCAGATCATGCCCACACCCTTGCCTTCGTAGCGCTGGCGCGTGGCTTTGTCCCGGACCAGTTCGATTGCCCCCAGCAGCCCGACACCGCGCACCTCACCCACCAGCGGGTGGTCGTTCAGTTCCCTCAGGCGTTTCTGCAAATAGGGTGCCGTTTCGCTGTGGACCCGCTCGATAATCTTTTCTTCACGCAGGATACGGATGTTTTCCAGGGCCACCGCCGCCGCCACCGGGTGGCCGGAGTAGGTGAAGCCGTGGTTGAAGTCGCCGCCTTCGTTGAGCACCGCGACCACGTCGTCACGCACGATCAGGCCGCCCATGGGGATGTAACCGGAGGTCAGCCCCTTGGCGATGGTCATCAGGTGCGGCTTCAAACCGTAGAAGTCGGTACCGAACCACTCACCGGTGCGACCAAAACCGCAGATCACTTCGTCGGCCACGAACAGGATGTCGTACTTGGCGAGGATCTCCTTCATACGTGGCCAGTAGCTGTCCGGCGGCACGATCACCCCGCCCGCGCCCTGGATCGGTTCGGCAATGAAGGCCCCGACGTTGTCCACGCCGATCTCCAGGATCTTCTCTTCCAGTTGATTGGCCGCCCATACACCGAACTCCTCGGGGCTCATGTTGCCGCCTTCGCCGTACCAGTAAGGCTGGGCGATGTGGACGATTCCCGGGATCGGCAGGTCGCCCTGCTCGTGCATATAAGTCATGCCGCCCAGGCTCGCGCCGGCCACGGTGGAACCGTGATAACCGTTCTTGCGGCTGATGATGACTTTCTTGTTCGGCTGGCCCTTGATCGCCCAGTAGTGGCGGACCATGCGCAGCATGGTGTCGTTGCCTTCGGAGCCGGAGCCGGTGAAAAACACATGGTTCATGCCTTCAGGGGCGATGTCGGCGATGGCCTTGGACAACTCCAGCGCCGGCGGGTGGGCGGTCTGGAAGAACAGGTTGTAGTACGGCAACTCGCGCATCTGCTGGCTGGCGGCGTCGGCCAGCTCATCGCGGCCGTAGCCGACGGCCACGCACCACAGGCCAGCCATGCCATCGAGAATCTTGTTGCCTTCACTGTCCCAGAGATAGACGCCCTTGGCGCGGGTAATGATGCGCGGGCCTTTCTCTTTGAGTTGCTTGAAATCGCTGAACGGGGCCAGATGATGATCGCTGCTCAGGGCCTGCCATTCACGGGTTTGCGGGTTGTTGCGGGTCATGCGAATTCTCCTTTATATCGGTGGGGGCGAGGCTGCCGGAGGCAACCTCACCCGGCGCCTCAGACGGCAAAGAGCAGGAATTCCCGCTCCCACGAACTGATGACGCGCTTGAAGTTTTCATGCTCGGCCCGCTTGACTGCGACGTAGCCCGTGATGAATTTCTTGCCCAGGTACTTCTCGATGGTGCTGCTGTTTTCCATGCGCTCCAAGGCGTCTTCGATGGTCAGCGGCAGGCGCAGGTTGCGCCGTTCGTAGCCACGACCCACCACCGGCGCACTGGGGTTGATGCCCTCGACCATGCCGATGAAGCCGCACAACAGGCTGGCGGCAATCGCCAGGTACGGGTTGGCGTCGGCGCCCGGCAAGCGGTTTTCCACCCGACGGTTCTGCGGCCCGGCATCCGGCACCCGCAGGCCGACAGTACGGTTCTCTTCGCCCCACTCCACGTTCACCGGTGCCGAGGTGTCCGGCAGGAAGCGGCGGAACGAGTTGACGTTGGGGGCGAACAGCGGCAGCAGCTCGGGAATGAATTTCTGCAGGCCACCGATGTGGTGCAGGAACAGCTCGCTCATCGTCCCGTCTTCATTGGAGAAAACGTTCTTGCCGGTCTCCTTGTCAATGATGCTCTGGTGCAGGTGCATCGCACTGCCGGGCTCGCCGGTCATGGGCTTGGCCATGAAGGTCGCGGCGACGTTGTGCTTGAGCGCCGCCTCGCGCATGGTGCGCTTGAACACCAGGATCTGGTCGGCGAGGGACAGCGCATCGCCGTGACGGAAATTGATTTCCATCTGCGCCGTACCGTCTTCGTGAATCAGGGTATCGAGGTCCAGCTCCTGCAATTCGCACCAGTCGTAGACGTCTTCGAACAAAGGATCGAATTCGTTGGCCGCCTCGATGGAGAATGACTGGCGTCCGGTTTCCGGGCGACCGGAACGGCCTACGGGCGGTTGCAGCGGGAAATCAGGGTCGTCGCTGCGCTTGGTCAGGTAGAACTCCATTTCCGGCGCGACGATCGGTTGCCAACCCTTGTCGGCATAGAGCTTGAGCACCTTCTTGAGCACGTTGCGCGGCGACAGCTCGATGGGGTTGCCCTGCTTGTCGTAGGAGTCGTGGATCACCTGGGCGGTGGGCTCGATGGCCCAGGGCACGAGGAACACTGCGTTTTCGTCCGGGCGGCACATCATGTCGATGTCGGCAGGGTCGAGCAGTTCGTAATAGATGTCGTCTTCGACATAGTCGCCCGTAACGGTCTGGAGCAGGACGCTCTCGGGCAGGCGCATGCCTTTTTCGGCAATGAACTTGTTGGTCGGCGAGATCTTGCCCCGGGTGATGCCGGTCAGGTCGCCAATCATGCATTCGACTTCTGTGATCTTATGGTTTTTCAACCAATCGGTGAGCTGGTCGAGGTTGTTACTCATAAATGCCTCTAGGCGTGAGTTTCCTGGCTGCTTTCAGTAGCCAGGCGTTGTTTGACGCATCGGCGTCGCGTTGTGTTGCCCTTGCCCGACAATCGGCCGGAAAAAGGTTCTAAAGTTGAAGGAGAGCCGCGAAAGAGAGATTCGTCCAGGGCGTCCAGAATATTGGACGACGATGACGACTGATCCGCCGGGAGAGACATCAGCATGGGCAAGCGCCTGGCGGCCCTCATCGTGGCCGGGGAGCGGGTGTCATCAGTGATGCGATGAGCGTTGCGACAAGCATGCCAACCGATCTGCTGGAACCGTTGGTGAGGCCGTTGGTACGGCAGGCGAGACATGAAGCACCCCGGTATTATTGCTGTTATGGGTTTGAATCGAGCTTAGCCTTGTTCATTTTTTTACACAACACCCCCGTAAAAAATACAACACGGCCCGCTCAAGCTTGCGGGCGGCAAGTCCCTCAAAGGGAAAAAAACGCCCCAAACTGCCTCAAAAAAGCCCCCCAGGTGCTTTTTTAGGGCAAAAAAGGCCCTGCTTGACTTCGGCATGCCGTTCGGGTTGACTGGCTTTCGAAGAGATCAATGATTGATATTTTTAACAACAAAGGTGTTGCATCATGTCGGTACCCCCGCGTGCCGTTCAGCTTAACGAAGCGAACGCGTTCCTTAAGGAACATCCTGAGGTTCTGTACGTTGACCTTCTGATTGCGGATATGAATGGTGTGGTGCGCGGCAAGCGCATCGAACGCACCAGCCTCCACAAGGTTTACGAGAAAGGCATCAACCTGCCGGCCTCCCTGTTTGCCCTGGATATCAATGGCTCGACGGTGGAAAGCACCGGCCTGGGCCTGGACATCGGCGACGCCGATCGGATCTGCTATCCAATCCCTGGCACCCTTTCCAACGAACCCTGGCAGAAGCGCCCTACCGCGCAACTGCTGATGACCATGCACGAACTGGAAGGCGAGCCTTTCTTCGCCGACCCTCGCGAAGTCCTGCGCCAGGTCGTGACCAAGTTCGACGAACTGGGCCTGACCATCTGCGCGGCATTCGAGCTGGAGTTCTACCTGATCGACCAGGAGAACGTGAACGGTCGTCCACAGCCGCCCCGCTCGCCGATCTCCGGTAAACGCCCGCACTCGACCCAGGTCTACCTGATCGACGACCTGGACGAATACGTCGACTGTCTCCAGGACATCCTGGAAGGCGCCAAGGAGCAAGGCATTCCCGCCGACGCCATCGTCAAGGAAAGTGCCCCGGCGCAGTTCGAAGTGAACCTGCACCACGTGGCCGACCCGATCAAGGCTTGCGACTATGCGGTACTACTCAAGCGCCTGATCAAGAACATCGCCTACGACCATGAAATGGACACCACCTTCATGGCCAAGCCGTATCCCGGCCAGGCAGGCAATGGTCTGCACGTTCACATTTCGATTCTGGACAAGGATGGCAGGAATATCTTTGCCAGCGAGGATCCCGAGCAGAACGCCGCGCTGCGCCACGCGATCGGCGGTGTGCTCGAGACCCTGCCTGCGCAAATGGCGTTTCTCTGCCCGAACGTGAACTCTTACCGTCGTTTCGGCGCACAGTTCTATGTGCCGAACTCGCCGACCTGGGGCCTGGACAACCGTACCGTGGCCCTGCGCGTACCCACCGGTTCCGCCGATGCCGTACGCCTGGAGCACCGCGTGGCCGGCGCCGATGCCAACCCGTACCTGCTGATGGCCGCCGTACTGGCGGGCGTGCATCATGGCCTGGTCAACAAGATCGAGCCGGGCGCACCGGTGGAAGGCAACAGCTACGAGCAGAACGAGCAGAGCCTGCCGAACAACTTGCGCGATGCCCTGCGCGAGCTGGACGACAGCGAAGTCATGGCCAAGTACATCGATCCGAAGTACATCGATATCTTCGTGGCCTGCAAGGAAAGCGAGCTGGAGGAGTTCGAACACTCCATCTCCGATCTTGAGTACAACTGGTACCTGCATACCGTTTAAGCGGTTGCGGCAAGAGAACGCCGCAGGCCTTAGTGGGCTGCGGCGTTTTTTATGGCCGCCTTCGGCGGATCGCGAGCAGGCTCGCTCCCACAGAATATTGAGTGCCCCCAATTTTGTGGCCTCCCCGCAGATCCCATGTGGGAGCGAGCCTGCTCGCGATGGCGGCCGGGCAGACAACCTACCTCCCGGCTCGTACAATGCGCGCAATCCCGCAGGAGCCATCCATGACACGCACCGCCACGCCTCGCAAACCCCGCGCACGCAGCCAGGCCCGGATCGACTCGATCCTTGATGCCGCCCGCACGCTGCTGGCGGCCGAAGGCGTGGCCAGCCTGTCGATCTACAGCGTGGCCGAGCGCGCCGAGATCCCGCCCTCCTCCGTGTATCACTTTTTCGCCAGCGTGCCTGCGCTGCTCGAAGCGCTCACCGCCGACGTCCACGCCGCCTTCCGCGCCTGCCTCCAGGCACCGATCGATCATGACGCGCTGCATCATTGGCACGACCTGTCACGACTGGTGGAACAACGCATGCTGACGATCTACGACCAGGACGCCGCCGCACGCCAGTTGATTCTGGCCCAGCATGGCCTGACCGAAGTCACCCAGGCCGACCGCCAGCACGATCTTGAGCTCAGTGACTTGATGCACAAAGTCTTCGCCCGACATTTCGAACTGCCGCCACTGCCCACCGACGTCGACGTCTTCGCCCTCGCAATGGAGCTCGGCGACCGGGTCTATGCCCGCTCGGTGCAACAACACGGCCAAATCACCCCACGCCTGGCCGAAGAAGGCATGCGGGTGTTCGATGCCTACCTGGGGTTGTACCTGCCGCCGTATTTGCCCAAGCGCGAAGCGGTCTGATCCTCAGCCTTTCATACGTATAGCGCCCATCGCGCTTAGAGCGAGGTCCAGTTCAGCGCCATCCAGGTGGCGACCGTAATGGGCGCCAAGCTCACCTTCCCAACCCATTACTTCGTCCAAGAGGCTGGCTGCCTGCTCAGGCATCAAAGCAAAGTGCATACAGTGGCTGAGCAGATTTTCCCGGGTGATGACTCGTCCGTGCCGACCGACCGCCATCGAAAGATAAGGCGGCGAAGAACCATCGAGTCCTGGCACTACGTCGTACATCGGCGCCAACCGCCATCGCCCTTTGAGCCAAAGGATTGCATGATTTTTTGGGTGATCATCGTCATTGCCAACCAAAGCGTTAAAACACATGCGCTTGAATAGTTCACGCAGGTCGTCATCCGGTACTCCGCGTCGCTTCATTTCATTGGCAAGGCCAGCATAAACCCAGGCGCTTCGATCATTGGATTGCCAATCGGCATCCAGCAATGTCAGCCCACTCAACATCGGTATACGGCGTCCGGCTTCGGCGATCGGAAAACGGTCGAATCGTTTGACCAGCAATGTCGAGGGTGTACCGGCGTATAACGCAGTTTTCGCGACATTCAGCCCCTTGAGCGCCGCAAACGTCATGCAGGCATGCTCCATGGCCGGAACATCACAGGTGTCATAGCGATCCCGGGGTTTGGCCAGGATGAACACACCCTCATCCTGCAACGTTCGCTTCGGTCTTGCGCCCCCCAGAGAGGAGCGTTGCTTACGCAGTTGGAGGGTCCTGATCGCCTCATCATCTAGCTGGTTATCGAAGATGGCATCCGTCGCCTCGATAAATGCAGCGAGGCCTTTCAAGGAAGGCAACGCCTCCTGGCCGACACCATGGGGTGGATGACGAGTTGCGCCAGCCATCAGGTTGCCCGCGCGATCGTTGTTCGGCGACTTGAGTAAATACTCGACCGGGTTTAGATCCGTTCGATGAAGGTCCCGCAAAACGCGTTCCCCCCAACCATCAGGCATTGCATCGTTGATGAAACCGGGTACGCCACGGTTAGTGGTGATGCCAGCAAAGGGCTGGGCACGAAGTGGATAACGGATCGGGTCGGGTACCCAGGTATGGCCGGCGACATAGTCGGGGTCGTAAATAAACTCTCCCTGACCATTGTCGATGCTCAACCGGCCCAGTGTATGAACCTCTCCAGTTTCGGGATTTTCCACATAGATGTATGCCCTGGGCATCAGAAGTCCCCTTTGGCACCGGCCAGCCGCACGCGGGCTTTGCGGGGTGCTTGAACGGACGCAAGGGATGAAGCTTCGATCTGCTGGCGGCTCTGAAACACTTCCTGAGTCAACCCCAATTGCCACAGCACTAGCATGAATGAGCGCAGTTCCACGGACGGGTCACCGGCCTCGATCTTGCGTACCGTCCTTTCCGAAATGGTCAGTGACGCGGCGAGATCTTTCTGTCGCTGTCGATTTTGCAGGCGTCGGCTTTTCACCAGCGCCCCAATGGCGTGAAGGCTGTCGGCACACTCGATGGGGAAAAACTCGTTCATAAACGGCGCTCAAAAGCTGCTAAGGCATTCTAAAGCGAACTATAGCACCGCTTAAATTCAATAAACGTTAAAAATTTTCAGGATTAGCATCCTTATAAGTCTCTTTAAACCTTATAAAACGCTTTTAAATGCCGCTGAAGGACGTTCCCACGCTCTGCGTGGGAACGAGCCCCAAAAGGCCAACGCCATTCGGGGCATCGGCTGGAGCAGCGCTCACAACTTGGCGATCGACACCTCCGTGGATTTGACGAAAGCGATTACTTCGCTGCCGATCGCCAGTTCCAGCTCCTTGACCGAACGGGTGGTGATGACCGAAGTGACGATGCCGGAGGCGGTCTGAACGTCGATTTCCGACAGTACGTCACCTTCGACGATTTCCTTGATGATGCCTTTGAACTGGTTGCGCACGTTGATGGCTTTGATGGTCATACGATTTCTCCTGGGTCGAAATGAGCTGCGAGCTGCAAGCTGCAAGTAAAAGCACGCGCCTCTTCTTGTAGCTTGCCGCTTGAAGCTGCTTTATTGCGCCCAGCGCAATTGCGTGGGCAAGGGTGAAACAGGTTCGGGTTCCGGCGGTTGGCCAGGTAGGGACAGCACGCGGTTGAGGACTTCGGTCTCCAGGGTCGCCAGGCGATGGGAACCGCGAATCCGCGGGCGTGGCAGATCGATGGGCAGGTCGAGACCGATCCGGCCGTCTTCGATCAGGATCACCCGGTCGGCGATGGCCACCGCTTCGCTGACGTCGTGGGTGACCAGCAGCACGGTAAAGCCGTGTTGCTGCCACAGGCGTTCGATCAGTTGCTGCATTTCAATACGGGTCAGGGCGTCGAGCGCGCCCAAGGGTTCGTCGAGCAACAACAGGCGCGGCCGATGAATCAACGCGCGGGCCAGGGCCACCCGCTGTTTCTGGCCGCCGGACAACGCCGCCGGCCACTCATCGGCGCGGTCGGCCAGGCCTACGGCGTCCAGCGCCTGCAATGCCTGGGCTCGCCAGTTGCCTTTGAGCCCCAGGCCGACGTTGTCGATGATTTTCTTCCAGGGCAACAGGCGCGCCTCCTGGAACATCAGGCGGGTGTCCTGTTGCGCGGCGTTCAAAGGCGCGGAGCCTGCCAGCAATTGACCATCCGAGGGTTGATCGAGACCAGCCAGCAAGCGCAGCAAGGTGCTTTTGCCGCAACCGCTACGACCGACCACGGCCACGAACTGTCCGGCCGGGATGTGCAGGTCGATATCCCGCAACACCTGGCGTGAACCGAAGGTTTTCTGCAGTTTGCGCACCGCCAGCGGAATGCCTTGCAGCAGGCGCGGGGGTTGTTGGGCGGTCATGCGACACCTCCCTTGTTGACCTGATACGCCGGATGCCAGCGCAGCCACACCCGCTCAAGTCCACGAGCGGCAAGGTCGGCCAGCTTGCCAAGCACGGCGTACAGCAGAATCGCCAGCACCACCACGTCGGTCTGTAGGAACTCCCGGGCATTCATCGCCAGGTAGCCAATGCCGGAGCTGGCGGAGATGGTTTCCGCAACGATCAGCGTCAACCACATGAAACCCAGCGCAAACCGTACCCCCACCAGGATCGAAGGCAACGCGCCCGGCAGGATCACCTGGCGAAACAGGCTGAAGCCGGACAAACCGTAACTGCGGGACATTTCCACCAGCGTCGGATCGACATTGCGGATGCCGTGGTAAGTGTTGAGGTAGATCGGAAACAGCGTGCCAAGCGCCACCAGGAAAATCTTCGCCGACTCATCGATGCCGAACCACAGGATCACCAGCGGAATCAATGCCAGGTGCGGCACGTTGCGCACCATCTGCACCGAACTGTCCAGCAGACGCTCGCCCCATTTCGACAGACCGGTGATGAAGCCCAGCACCAACCCGATACTCCCGCCGAGCAGAAAACCGACCGTTGCCCGCCACCCGCTGATTGCCAGGTGGGTCCAGATTTCACCGCTGCGCACCAGATTGACCCCGGCCTCGATCACGGCCACCGGGGCGGGCAGGATCCGCGTGGACAACCAGCCCGCCGAAACCGCCAGTTGCCACACCGCCAGCAACAGTAGCGGCAGTGCCCAGGGTGTCAGGTTGTGGATAAATTTCTTCATGGCCGCCTCAGCTCTGGGATGCGGCTTTGGGGAGAATGTCATTGGCGACCATCTCCCCGAATGGGCTGACATAGCCCTGGCCCTTCGGCAGCTCCGGGCGCTCAACGTCCAGGTGCGGGAACAACAGCTCCGCCACGCGGTACGACTCTTCGAGATGTGGATAACCGGAAAAAATAAAGGTGTCGATCCCCAGTTCGGCGTACTCCTTGACCCGCGCAGCCACCGTCGGGCCATCGCCCACCAGCGCCGTACCGGCACCACCACGCACCAGTCCGACACCGGCCCAGAGGTTGGGGCTGACTTCCAGCTTGTCACGCCGCCCCCCATGCAACGCGGCCATGCGTTGCTGGCCCACCGAATCGAAGCGCGCCAGGGAAGCCTGGGCGCGGGCGATGGTGTCGTCGTCCAGGTGGGAGATCAGCCGATTGGCGGCTTGCCAGGCTTCGGCATTGGTTTCACGCACGATCACATGTAAACGTATGCCGAAACGCACGGTACGGCCGAGCTTCGCGGCTTTGGCACGCACCTGTCGGATTTTTTCCGCCACGGCGGCGGGCGGCTCGCCCCAGGTCAGCACCATCTCCACCTGCTCGGCAGCGAGGTCCTGGGCCGCCTCAGACGAACCGCCGAAATACAGCGGCGGACGCGGTTGCTGGATGGGCGGATAGAGCAGCTTGGCCCCCTTCACACTAATGTGTTCGCCGTCGTAGTCGACGGTCTCGCCTTCCAGCACACGACGCCAGATGCGTGTGAATTCCACCGAAGCCTGATAACGCGCCTCATGATCCAGGAACAGGCCATCACCGGCCAGCTCTTCCGGATCACCACCGGTCACCAGGTTGAACAGTGCTCGGCCGCCGGACAACCGGTCCAGGGTCGCCGCCTGACGCGCCGCTACCGTCGGGGAAATGATCCCGGGACGCAGGGCAACGAGGAATTTCAAACGCTGGGTTACCGGAATCAACGATGCGGCCACCAGCCAGGAGTCCTCGCAGGAGCGTCCGGTGGGAATCAACACGCCGCCGAAACCCAGCCGATCCGCCGCCTGGGCAATCTGTTGCAGGTAACCGTGATCAACGGCACGGGCGCCTTCGACGGTGCCCAGATAATGGCCGTCGCCGTGAGTAGGCAGGAACCAGAAAATATTGAGGCTCATGGAGTGGTCTCCTAAGGAAATCGGATTACTGCGCGTTCGCAACGGCCGCCGGCGGCGTCCAGATCACGTCCCGGATGCTCAGGGGCTTGGGAATCAGCTTGAGTTGGTAGAAGGTGTCGGCAATCTTCTGCTGTGCCGCGACCACTTCCGGCGTGAGGAACAGGGCCCCGAACCCCTGGCGCTTCATCGACGTCAGGGTGATCGGCTCAGGCAGGCCGAGCAGTGGCGACACTTGTCGGGTCACGTCTTCGGGGTTGGCCTTGGACCATTCCCCCACCGCGCGAACTTCCTCCACCAGGGCGCTGATGACCTGGGGATTTTTCTGCGCATAGGTTCGGGTAGCGAGGTAGAACTGGTGGTTGTCGACGATACCTTTGCCATCGCGCAGGGTGCGCGCCTGCAGTTGTTGTTCGGCGGCAGCCTGGTATGGATCCCAGATCACCCAGGCGTCGACACTGCCCCGCTCGAACGCGGCACGGGCGTCGGCCGGCGGCAGGAATACGGTCTGGACCTCGTTATATGCGAGGCCGGCATCCTCCAGCGCTCGCACCAACAGGTAATGGACATTGGAGCCTTTGTTCAGCGCGACTTTCTTGCCCTTGAGGTCCTGTACCGACTGGATCGGCGAGTCCTTGGGCACCAGGATGGCCTCACTGTTAGGGGCCGGCGGTTCGTAGGCGACGTAGAGCAGATCGGCCCCGGCCGCCTGGGCGAACACCGGTGGGGTTTCTCCCGTGACACCAAAATCGATGGAGCCGACGTTCAGGCCTTCAAGCAATTGCGGGCCGCCCGGGAACTCGGTCCATTGCACGTCCACGCCTTGGGCGGCGAGGCGTTTTTCCAGCGTACCCTTGGCCTTGAGCAGGACCAGGGTGCCATATTTCTGATAACCGATCCGCAAGGTCTCGGCTTGAGCCTGGGTAATGACGCCGAAGGACACAGCCGCAGCAAACAGAGCGACCAGCCCGCGACGCAAAATGACAGAGCGCATGGCGCTTCTCCTTTTTGCTGTGGGGTTTGGCTGCACCCGCTGGGCCGTTGGCGGCTGAGTAAGGTGAGTTGAATCAGGGTATATCGGGGTTCAAATGCTCCAGCGAGCACTCAACAGGCGTTCGTTCAATAGGCTTGGCTCCAACGGCTTTGGGCGACGGGCCATGGCGCTGTAAAACTGTTCCAGCGCCTCATCCAGCCGTTGCTCCAGTGCCGGCACCAACTGTGCTTGGGCGCTGCCTTCGCCATAGGCGATCTGGCTGTCTTCGGCAAAGATTCCCTGGAGCAATTCCTGAGCCTTGAGCGCTGACAGCACCGGCTTGAGGGCATAATCCACCGCCAGCATGTGGGCAATACTGCCGCCAGTCGCCATGGGCAGCACCACCTTATGGCTCAAGGCCCGCTCGGGCAGCAGATCCAACACGGTCTTCAACGCGCCGGAAAAAGATGCCTTGTAGACAGGTGTGGCGATCAGCAGCCCGTCGGCATTCTCGATCTGTTGGAGCAGATCGATGATCTTCGGGCTGTCGAAGCGGGCATGGAGCAGATCTTCGGCCGGAAAATCGCGCACCCGATAGCTCACCACTTCCACACCGTGCTGTTGCAACCAGCGCTGCGAGCGCTCCAGCAGTACCCCGGAGCGGGAACGCTGGCTGGGACTGCCACCGAGTGAGACGACCAACATACCTGCCATTCCTTTAACGTTCTGTGCGATTCGCTGTGGGCGATCTCGCTGGATGGGTCAAACCATAGCAGCGCCTTCATATATCCATAAATCATATTTATTCATTTAGTTATTCAATATAGAAATATGCGATCAACTTTCTTCAAGGCATGAAAAAAGGCCGTCGAAACGGCCGGAATCCCTTTGGACACGGCTTCCCTTTGTGGGAGTGGGCTTGCTCGCGAAGGCGGTGTATCGGACGACATTGGTTAACCTGAAACGCCGCCTTCGCGAGCAAGCCCGCTCCCACAGAAAAGAGTATTTTGGCTGACCTTGCGTCAGCGATTGGGCTGTGGAGTCAGGCGCAAGTACGGCTTCACTGCGCGATAACCCCTGGGGAAACGCTGCTTGAGCTCTTCCTCATCCTTGAGCGATGGCACGATCACCACTTCATCACCGTCCTGCCAGTTGGCGGGCGTGGCGACCTTGTGGTTGTCGGTCAGTTGCAAGGAGTCGATCACCCGCAGGATTTCGTTGAAATTGCGTCCGGTGCTGGCCGGATAGGTAATGGTGAGGCGAATCTTCTTGTTCGGGTCGATCACGAACAGTGAACGCACGGTCAATGTGTCGCTGGCATTGGGGTGGACCAGGTCGTACAGGTCCGACACCTTGCGATCGGCGTCAGCCAGAATCGGGAAGTTGACGACGGTATTCTGGGTTTCGTTGATGTCCTCGATCCATTTGTGGTGCGAGTCCACCGGATCGACCGAGAGGGCAATGGCCTTGACGCCGCGCTTGGCGAATTCATCCTTGAGCTTGGCGGTGAGGCCCAGCTCAGTGGTGCAGACCGGCGTAAAGTCCGCCGGGTGAGAAAACAGCACGCCCCAGCTATTGCCGAGCCACTCGTGGAAGCGGATTCTGCCGGCGCTGGATTCCTGTTCGAAGTCGGGGGCGATGTCGCCCAGTCTGAGGCTCATGATGTGGCTCCTGGATGAGATCTTGTGGAGCCTGACTGTGCCTCGGTTCCGGCGGTTTTAAAAAGAATGAATATCGATCTCGCTAGATTTTTTGTGAATATAAAAAACTGTTCACTGGCCTGGACGTACTTAGGGGTCCAGGATTCTCGACGAGGTTTCGAGAAGGCCTCGAGTTGCTGTAAAGAGGAGAAGTTCGAGGAGGGCTACAGGGGTGGGCCTGACTCGAAACGTAAAGCCCCGCCCGGCGTTATCGGGCGGGGCTTTTTTGTTTTGTATTCACATTATGGAAATTATTGCCGCGATTTCAGGACGAACGGCTAGGATAGGCAGCCTGAACACTCAAGCCTTGCTGACGTATCTGCAAAGCCATCTGCCTGATTTATTGGCAGTGTACCTGTTCGGCAGCCATGCACAGGACCCGGAAAACGCAAAAGCCCCGTCCGGCGTGTGCCGGACGGGGCTTTTTTTCGGCTCTACGTCTTACATGAAGTTGTAAGTGTAGTTGAAGATCAGACGGGTCTGATCCTGGCTGTCGCCCACACCGCTGCTGCGGTAGGTACCCTGACGCAGGGTAGTGCCGAAGCCTTTCAATGCGCCTTGCTGGATCACGTAATCCACACGCATGTCGCGTTCCCACTCGGAGTAATCGCTTCCACCAGAGGCGGTTTTGACATCGTCGCCACGCAGGTAGGAAATCGATGCTTTCAGACCCGGAACGCCAGCCGAGGCGAAGTCATACGAGTACTGGCCGAACGTGGTGTTTTCACCGGCGCGGACAAAACCGTTGATCATGCTGTCGGTGAACAGGTAGAAGCTCGCACCGCCGGCCCCTTCAGGACGACCGTTGCTGTTAACCACGTTGCCCTGGTTCAGGTAGACGAAGCCGCCGTCATCACCGACTTGTTGGTGACCCAACAGGAAGGCGCTACCACCCAGGGTGTAGGTGAACATGGCGCTCCAGGTCTTGTTATCGACCTCGCCAGCGTGCTTGGCGTAGCCACCGTTGTTGTTGAAGCGGTAGCCGGCGTCGCCGTTACGGCCATCCGAACTGCTGTCGAAGTAACGCAGGTCAGTCTTGAACGATTGGCCTTCGCTGATCGGGAAAACGTGTACGGCACCCAGGAAGTGCTGTTTGTAGTAATCCTGCAGGTTGGCGTAGTAGTACTGCAGGGTCAGGTCTTTGGTGACCTTCCAGTCAGCACCGCCAAAACGGAACTGGTTGCTGTCCTCGGTGCCGCCCGCTACTGCCAGGCCAGTGCTGTTGCTCGATGCACGACCTGTGGCGTGTTCCAACTGACCAGCGTTGAAAGTGACATTGTCGATTTCCTTGGAGGTGATGGTGCCACCTTCAAAGGTCTGCGGCAGCAGACGGCTGTCGTTGGCGACCAGGATTGGCAGGTTCGGTGCCAATGCACCACCTACGTGAGCCTCGGTCTTGGAGAACAGCGCCTTGACGTTGCCCGACAAACGGCTCCAGTCATGTACCGCCGCACCATCGGTATCGCTTGGCATATAGGAACCGTTGTTACGGCCCCTGCCTCCATCGAGACGAATACCCACCAGCGCCTGGGCATCGATACCGAAACCCACGACACCTTGCGTGAAGCCAGACTTGTAGTCGAATTTGAGGCCGGTGCCTGTTTCGCGCAGGTCCTCGCTGCCCGTTTCATGGTTATCGTTATTGAAGTAAAGCGTACGAGAACTGACCGACGCCTTGCTGTCTTCGATAAAACCGGCGGCGCCTGCCTGCTGCGCCAGAACCCCAACGGCCACAGCCAGGGCCAAGGTGGACTTGTTCATGCTTCGCTCCTCTCGTTTTCTAATTCTTGTGTTTCTTTGGTTCCGGATCGAACGTCCGGAATCCGCTGATGCGCGATTAGCGCCAGACCGTGACCGACAAGTCAATCGTAACCATTTATGACTACGACCAAGGTCTAACCCCACGACACCGGGCGGAAGAATAATGGATTATTTATAATTCCAAAAAGAATTGTTTCATAAGTTTTCAGTCGATTTGGACATATGGGTGCCATCACGCTTTTTCACGGCAGACCTGACATATCGGCCAGCCTGGGAATTTACTGAATGGGTATTTTTATGCACTTTTTCAGGGCAAAAAATTTAGACATCGGGGCTCGTCGTACAAGCCTCGATCTCTCTACCTCAATGCGTCCGGAGCAGCATAGACCATAATCGTGAAGGTTTTGAGACAGACACTTCATTGTCTGAAATCAAAAAGAGTGCGCCCCATTGCACAGCAATGGGGCGCACAGGATTACCGGAACCTACAGGGCTTTCTCGAAGATCTTCGAGTTACGCTGATAGTTGTACAACGACGCCCGGGCAGCCGGCAGACGTTCAACGCTGCTGGGCTCGAAGCCGCGCTCGCGGAACCAGTGGGCGGTACGGGTGGTGAGCACGAACAGGGTTTTGAGCCCTTTGGCGCGGGCACGGGTCTCGATCCGCTCCAGCAGCTCGTCACCCCGGCCACCGTGGCGGTATTCCGGGTTCACCGCCAGGCAGGCCAGCTCCCCGGCGTCCGAATCGGCAATCTGGTACAGCGCCGCGCAAGCGATGATCATGCCCTCGCGCTCGACCACGCTGAATTGCTCGATTTCCCGCTCCAGCACTTCGCGGGAGCGACGCACCAGGATGCCCTGCTCTTCCAGCGGGCTGATCAGGTCCAGCAAGCCACCGACGTCTTCGATGGCCGCTTCGCGTACCACTTCGAATTGTTCCTGGGCGACCAAAGTACCGCTGCCATCCCGGGTGAACAGCTCGGCCAGCAGCGCACCATCTTCGGCGTAGCTGACAATATGACTGCGAGCCACGCCGCCCCGGCAAGCCTGGGCGGCAGCATCCAACAGTTCGGCCTGATAGTCGCTGCCCAGACGCTGCATATGGGCCGGCACCTGCTGTGGGCGCAACTCGCGCACCAGACGCCCGTCCTCGCCGATCAAGCCCTGCTCGGCACCGAACAGCAGCAGTTTGTCGGCCGCCAGGTCGATGGCGGCCCGGGTGGCGACATCCTCACAGGCGAGGTTGAAGATTTCTCCGGTTGGCGAATAGCCCAACGGTGACAGGAGGACAATGGAGCGCTCGTCCAGCAAGCGGTTGATACCCTTGCGGTCGACCCGGCGCACTTCGCCGGTGTGGTGATAGTCCACGCCTTCCAGCACGCCGATAGGCCTTGCGGTAACCAGGTTGCCGCTCGCAACCCGCAACCGCGAGCCCTGCATCGGTGAGGAAGCCATGTCCATCGACAGGCGCGCCTCGATGGCAATGCGCAACTGGCCAACCGCATCGATCACGCATTCCAGGGTCGCGGCATCGGTGATGCGCATGCCGTGGTGATAATGCGGGGTCAGCCCTCGTGCGGCGAGACGGGTTTCGATCTGCGGGCGTGAACCATGGACCAGCACCAGCCGCACACCGAGACTGTGCAGCAGCACCAGGTCATGGACGATGTTGCCGAAATTTGGGTGTTCCACCCCGTCGCCGGGCAGCATGACGATGAAGGTGCAGTCGCGGTGGGCATTGATATAGGGCGAAGCGTGACGAAGCCAATTGACGTATTCGGGCATGAACCTGGACCTGTAATAAATAACAGCCGAAAAAAGACGAAACGGAACGCACAGCAGGCTGATGGTTATCGTCGGAACAGGCTTGGCGACACGCGCGCTCTCCTCTTGAACATGGGCCCGGATAAGGGCGATCTAGTAGCCGGCGGTGGCCGGTGTCAGGCAATAGTGTTCGATCAACTGCCGTAACAATTGCACGGTAGGTTGCAGACGTGACATTTCAAGGTGCTCGCCCGGCTGGTGGGCGCAGGCGATATCGCCAGGGCCCAGTACCAGGGTTTCGCAACCAAGGCGCTGAAGATAAGGCGCTTCGGTGCCGAATGCCACTGCTTCGGCACGGTGGCCGGTGAGTCGCTCGGCCACGCGGACCAGTTCGGCGTCCTCCGGCTGCTCGAATGGCGGTACCTCGGGGAACAGCGGCGCATAGTCGATCCTGACCTTGTGCCGCTCGGCGATGGGGTTGAGCTTCTGCTGGATCGCCGCCCGCAACACCTGCGGATCCATGCCCGGCAAGGGACGCAGGTCGAACTCCATGGAGCATTGGCCGCAGATCCGGTTGGGATTGTCGCCACCGTGGATGCAACCGAAGTTCAGGGTCGGTTGCGGCACCGTGAACTGAGGGTTGCGGAACTCACGCTGCCATTGCAGGCGCAGGCCGCGCAGTTCGCCCATGGCGTCGTGCATGGCTTCGAGCGCGCTGTGGCCCAGGCTGGGGTCCGAGGAATGGCCGCTGCGCCCGAGAATGTCGATGCGTTCCATCATCACGCCTTTGTGCAGGCGAATCGGCCGCAGGCCGGTCGGCTCACCGATGACGGCAGCGCGCCCCAAGGGACGTCCGGCCTCGGCCAGCGCACGGGCACCGGCCATGGAGCTTTCCTCGTCGCAAGTGGCGAGGATCAGCAACGGCTGCTTGAACGGCTGGTCCAGCAGTGGCTTGAGCGCTTCGATGGCCAGGGCGAAAAAGCCTTTCATGTCGCAACTGCCCAGCCCGACCCAGCGCCCATCGACTTCGGTGAGCTTCAGCGGATCGGTCTGCCACAGTGCACCGTCGAACGGCACCGTGTCGCTGTGCCCGGCCAGCACCAGGCCACCGGGGCCGCTGCCGAAGCTCGCCAGCAGGTTGAATTTGCCGGGGCTGACCTGCTGGATATCACAGGAAAACCCGAGGTCGCCAAGCCAGCCCGCCAGCAGTTCGATCACGGTGCTGTTGGACTGGTCCAGCGCAGGCTGCGTGCAACTGACCGAAGGCGCGGCGATCAGGGCAGCGAACTGATCTTTCATGGACGGCAAAGGCATCGCTGGCTCCGGACTCACAAATTGACAACCATCATAGAACCATCCGGTGCTGGTGTCCTGTATCACAAATACTGCTCTTTTCTAACGGTGTCTGTTGCCGTCATGCTGCGTTACCGCTCCTCGCCATAGCAGGCTATGACTCGTCGCGGCGCCTTGCCTGACGACAACAACCTCTCGTCAAAAAAGGAGCGTATTTGCGAAACAGGACACCAGGAATAAACCGCCGCGGCGCGTAGGACGGAGGACTCCTGTACACTGCACGGCCTTGGCAGCCACACCTTCCCCCGGCTGCGCACCCGATCCCTGGATTTTCCGGCCATGCAGAAAGAAACCGAAATCAAACTCCGCGTCAGCCGCGAGACCCTGGCAGCCTTGCGCGAGCATCCGCTGCTGAAAAAACGCAACAAAGGCGGCTGGGAACGCCGAGAGCTGATGAACCAGTATTTCGACACGCCCGAGCGTGACCTGGCCCGGGCCAAGGTCGCCCTGCGCCTGCGCCGCGATGGCGAAGAGGTGATCCAGACCCTCAAGACCCGTGGCCAGAGCATCGCCGGCCTGTCCGAGCGCAACGAATATGACTGGCACCTGCCCAAAGCCAAGCTCGACCTGAAGAAACTCGACGGTGAATGCTGGCCCGAGGCCTTGGCCGAACTGGACAAGAAAACCCTCAAGGCCATCTTCACCACCGATTTCGTCCGCGAGCGCGCCGAAATCGCCTGGGGCCGTGGCAAAAGCAAAGTGGTCATCGAAGCCGCGCTGGACCTGGGCCATGTCGTGGTCGGCAAGCAGAGAGAAGAAATCTGCGAGCTGGAGCTGGAGCTGCGCGAAGGCGAACCCGCCGCGCTGCTGGAACTGGCCGCCGAACTGGCCGCGACCCTGCCCTTGATGCCCTGCGATATCAGCAAGGCCGAACGTGGCTACCGCCTGCACGATGCAAGCAGCTACGCCCTGAGCCTGCCCACCCCGCAATTGACCGCCGAGATGCCACTGGACGACGCCTTCGCCGCGCTGAGCTGGCATTTGCTGGCGAGCAGCCAGCGCCTGGCCGAACAATATCGCTTCAATGGCCATTGGCGCCTGCTGTTGGATTGGGTGGAAAACCTCGCCGAACTGCGGGCCTTGCTCAGCAGCCTCGGCCAGGCGGCACCGCGTCAATCGACCCACGACTTGCGCGCTGCCTTGGACGCCCTGCTGGAAGACTGGCGTCCACTGGTCCAGGCCGGCCTGGACGACGAAGATGTGCGCAAGGCCGCTCCGGAGCAGTTTCTTGAAGAACTGCAGGACCCACGCTGGGGTCTGTTTTCCCTGAACGCTTCGCGCTGGCTGCTGGCTCGCAGCTGGACGACCGAGCGCAACACCCGCGGCAACCGCCAGGGCGCGGCGCAACTCAATAGTTGGCTGCCACGGCTGCTGGGCGAGGAAGCCTCATCCCTGCAGTTACAACGCTACCAGCAGCAACCGGAAGACCTGGCCGAACAGCTGCCGCGCATCGAGCGCATCCAGGTCTGGCTGCACCATGCCCGTGCGGTGCTGGATATTCCGGAGATGGACCGTCTCTATGGCGAGCTGAACAAACTGGCACAACTGGCCAACGAGCCCATTACCGACGAAGCCCTGGATGCGCGCAAGCATCAGGCAATTGCGGTGTACCAGAATCGGGCCTGGAAGATGTTGTTGCGTCTGTAATGCCGCCATCGCGAGCCGGTTCGCTCCCACATCTTGATCGGGTTGGTCGCACATCCTGCGACACCCAAAATCCAGTGTGGGAGCGGGCTTGCTCGCGAAGAGGCCGGCACAGAATCAGCGCACCACCGGCAAACTCGTCGTGGACTTGATCTCTGAAAGCGCCACGATCGAGTTCACTTCCTGTATCCCCGGCACCAGTGACAGCCTCTCGAAAAAGAATCGCTCATAGGCCTCGATGTCTGCCGTAACGATGCGCAGCAGGAAATCCACCGACCCCATCAGCACATAACATTCCAGGACTTCGGGAAAACCGCGAATCGCCTCGGTGAATTCGGTGAAGTTCGAACGACCGTGGGCGTTGAGTTTGATTTCGGCGAAGATCTGCGTATTGAGTCCGATTTTCTTGCGATCGAGCAACGTCACCTGACCGCGAATGATCCCCTCCTCCTTCATCCGCTGGATCCGTCGCCAGCACGGCGACTGGGACAGACCGACCTGTTCGGCGATCTGTGCGCTGGACAACGAAGCGTCCTCTTGAAGCAACGCCAGTATCCTGCGGTCGTAGCCATCCAGTTCGCTATGCATAAATAAACCCGAAAATCATCAAGTAAAGAATCAAATTATTCGCCTTGGCAGCTGATACGTGCATCTTAGAGAAGAAATTCCCGCTCGTGCATGTAAACATTTCTCTCTATTCAAGGAGACCGTCCATGCCCTCATTCGAAGCCGTCGCCCCGCGCGCCGATGTCTGGCATACCGCCAACGCCCATTGCCGCGTGCAATACCGGTTACTGGCCGAAGCCGAAGCCGATCTGCTCTGCCGGGCCCTTAACCTGTTCGCCCTGCAGGGCCTGATGCCAGAGCAGGTCCACGTCGAACGCCACAATGAGCTGCTGACGATGGAGATCCTTATCGAAGGGCTGAGCTGGCACCGTGCCCAGGTGCTTGCGGAAAAGTTACGCAACCTGATCAGCGTGTGCTCGGTGGATCTGCAACGCCCCGATATTGCGTGGTCTGCGCCGATCCAGGCGACGGCTTGAGGGGTAGCAGGCAAGAATTCGAAACGCATTGGTCGGGTAGTGGCCCAACGGTTCATAAGGTCGAGACTATTCTTTTGCAGACCGACTCGGGGCGCGCAAGCGTCTGTATCGCGGCTTTGCTGCAATTGTCCAATAGGAAACCCGCATGTCCACCAAACACGCCACTCAGGACCGCTGGCTGGACCTCAATGAGCTGCTGCGTCAACTGGTCGCCCAAGGCTTCATCAGCCAGGACTCGGCCGAAACCGCGCTCAATGCCCGGCGACGCCACAACACCAACAGCCAGTTGCATCCGCTGGAGTTCATCGCCAACCAGCATCTGGATGACCTCAGCCGTCCCGGCAAGCGCCTGGACCTGGAGAGCCTGACGCTGTGGTTGTCCCAGCAGGCGGGCCAACCGTACATGCGCATCGACCCGCTGAAGATCAACGTCGCGGCCGTTACGCCACTCATGTCCTACGCCTTCGCCCAGCGCCACAAGATCCTGGCGGTGGCAGTCGATCACGATGCCGTCACCGTCGCCAGCGCCCAACCGTACGTCAGCAGCTGGGAGTCGGACCTGACCCATGTGCTCAAGCTGCCGATCAAGCGGGTGGTCGCCAACCCCGTGGACATCCAGCGCCTGAGCGTGGAGTTCTATCGCCTCGCCAAATCGGTCAGTGGCGCCACCACGACCGAACAGCAACCGAGCAACCTCAGCAACTTCGAACAGCTGCTCAACCTCGGCGCCAGCGACCAGGAGCCGGACGCCAACGACGCGCATATCGTCAACATCGTCGACTGGCTGTTCCAGTACGCCTTCCAGCAACGCGCCAGTGATATCCACATCGAGCCTCGTCGCGAGCAGGGCACCGTGCGGTTTCGCATCGACGGGGTACTGCACACCGTCTATCAGTTCCCGCCCCAGGTGACGATGGCGATCATCAGCCGCCTGAAGAACCTGGGACGGATGAACGTCGCGGAAAAACGCAAGCCCCAGGACGGCCGGGTCAAGACCAAGACCCCGGACGGCAACGAAGTGGAGTTGCGCCTGTCGACATTGCCCACGGCGTTCGGCGAGAAAATGGTCATGCGGATCTTCGATCCCGAAGTCCTGCTCAAGGATTTCGACCAGTTGGGTTTCTCCACCGACGACCTGCGTCGCTGGCAGGACATGACGCGCCAGCCCAACGGCATCATCCTGGTGACCGGCCCTACCGGCTCCGGCAAGACCACCACCCTCTACACCACCCTCAAGAAACTGGCGACGCCGGAGGTGAACCTCTGCACCATCGAGGACCCGATCGAGATGGTCGAGTCGTCCTTCAACCAGATGCAGGTACAGCACAACATCGACCTGAGTTTCGCCGCAGGCGTGCGCGCGCTCATGCGACAGGACCCGGACATCATCATGATCGGCGAAATCCGTGACCTGGAAACCGCCGAGATGGCGATCCAGGCGGCGCTCACCGGACACCTTGTACTCTCGACGCTGCATACCAACGATGCACCGAGCGCCATCAGTCGCCTGCTTGAGCTCGGCGTGCCCCACTATCTGATCAAGGCCACAGTCCTCGGGATCATGGCCCAGCGCCTGGTGCGCACGCTGTGTCCTCACTGCAAGGCGCCCCTGGCCCTGGACGAAGAGGACTGGCAGACCTTGACCCGGCCCTGGCAGGCCCCATTGCCGAGCAACGCCCAACAAGCCGTCGGTTGCCTGGAATGTCGTGATACCGGTTACCGTGGCCGCGCCGGGGTGTACGAAATTCTCCAGCTGAGTGACAGCATCAAGGGGTTGATCCATGCCGACACCGACCTGCTGGCAGTACGCCGCCAGGCCTTCAAGGAAGGCATGCGCAGCTTGCGCCTGTCCGGCGCACAGAAAATCGCCGCCGGGCTGACCACTGTAGAGGAAGTGTTGCGGGTAACACCGCAAAGCGAGCACAAGTGAGCCCGATGACGCGTGGGCAACAGGTCACGGAACTGAATACAGGCGCAGGTAATCCAAAGTCATAGTTAACCCAGTGGAGTCACCATCATGCGTCTCAAACTTGCTGTCGCTACCCTAGCCTTGCTGTCTCTTCCTGTTGGCTCGGCAATGGCCGACACGTTTTGGCGTAACGTCATCTCGTCCGGTGCAACCACCGGTTCCACCTATCTGACTTTCAAGGATCACAAACTGATCGTTGCCGCTCAGGACGACGCCGGCAGCTTTGTCGCCAGTGACGGCAACATCCGCGGCCCGTACCTGGAAGCCGCGATGCAGAAGGTCCGGGCCGATAACCCAGGCTTGCAGGCCACCGACATGGAACTGGCCAACGCGATCCTGGCGAAAAACGCGGTCGCCCAGGACTGATCCAATCCCATGAAAAATGCCGCTCAATGGAGCGGCATTTTTTTGCCTGGCAAATAACTTCCTGTGGGAGCGAGCCTGCTCGCGATACCGGTAGGTCAGCAATATTCATGCTGACTGACACGCCGCCATCGCGAGCAGGCTCGCTCCCACATCAGCTGTTCGTCACTCGCCGATGGTAGCCTTGTAGCTAGCCGCATCAAGCAACTTGCCGAGGTCAGCATCGGCACTGGAAGGCTTGAGCTTGAAGATCCAGGCGTTGTACGGCTCGGAGTTCAGCAGTTCCGGCGAACCGGTCAGCTCTTCGTTGACAGCGATCACTACGCCGTCGACTGGGGCATAGATATCCGAAGCAGCCTTTACCGACTCCACCACGCCCGCCACGTCAGAGGCTTTAAGATCCTTACCGATCTCCGGCAAATCGACAAATACCACGTCACCCAGCGCTTCCTGAGCATGATCGGAAATGCCCACGATGACGTTACCGTCAGCGTCCAACTTCGCCCACTCATGACTTTCGGCAAAACGCAGTTCGGCAGGGATATCACTCATATTCTGTGTCCTCAAGAGAAAGTGTCAGCGGCCAGCGGCCCGCCGTGAACGGTTAAATCAGGGTTTTACCATGGCGGACGAAGGTCGGTTTGACCACCCGTACCGGGTACCACTTACCACGAATTTCCACCTCGGCTCGGTCGGCGGTAGCCGTCGGAACACGCGCCAGGGCGATTGACTTGCTAAGCGTAGGAGAAAAACTGCCACTGGTGATCTCACCTTCGCCCACATCGGCGATACGAACCACCTGATGGGCGCGCAAGACGCCACGCTCTTCCAGCACCAGCCCAACCAGTTTGTGTTGCACGCCGCCCGCCAACTCGGCTTCCAGCGCACTGCGGCCGATGAATTGGCGGCTCGCCGGCTCCCAGGCGATGCTCCAGGCCATGTTCGAGGCCAACGGGGAAATATCCTGGTGGATATCCTGACCATAGAGGTTCATGCCGGCTTCCAAGCGCAAGGTATCGCGAGCACCAAGGCCAATGGGCGAAATGCCCGCCCCCACCAGATCATTGAAAAAGCTCGGCGCCTCGTGGGCGGGCAGGACAATCTCCAGGCCGTCCTCACCGGTGTAGCCCGTGCGCGCGATGAACCAGTCACCGTCGACACGGCCTTCGAAGGGCTTGAGCTGCTGGATCAACTGGCCGCGCGATTGCGAGACCAGCTCGGCAATCTTGTGCCGGGCCTGGGGCCCTTGGATGGCCAGCATCGCCAGTTCGGGACGTTCGCGCAGTTGCACCTCGTATTCCCCGAGCTGCGCCTGCATCCAGGTCAGATCCTGGTCCCGGGTGGAGGCGTTGAAGACCAGTCGGTAACCGTCGTCGACGCGGTAGACAATCATGTCGTCGACGATGCCGCCCTGCTCGTTGAGCATGGCGCTGTAGAGGGCACTTCCCGTGTCCTGCAAGCGATCGACGTCGTTGGCGAGCAAGTGCTGCAGCCAAGCCTTGGCCTGGGTACCGGCAACATCGATCACCGTCATGTGGGATACATCGAACACACCGCAATCGCGACGCACCTGATGGTGCTCCTCGACTTGCGAGCCGTAATGCAGAGGCATATCCCAACCGCCAAAATCGACCATCTTCGCGCCGAGGGCGAGATGAAGGTCATACAGAGGCGTACGCTGTCCCATGGGTTTCTCCTTCCGGGCTTGGCGAAGGTGCGGATGGACACTGCGTAGCGCGAGCGTCTGGAAAAAGGAGTTTTCTGACGCTCTCAGTTGTCCGGTCCGACAGACGGACCGCACCGAATGCCGCGCATTGTAGCCGCATGAGGTAGGACTGGCACCTAGTGTTCTGTCTCGGAAATAAGCTGTTCACTGTTGGCGGCGTCTTGGGCGCCCGGCCGGCGTTGCCACTCCTCGCCATAGCCCTGCTATGACTCGTCGCGGCGCCTTGTCCGGACACCCAAGCCACTCGCCAAAAGAGAACGTATTTCCGAGACAGGACACTAGCTGTTTCGATGGGCCGAACGTCGTATCAATCCGATGACCGGCAACAACCCCACCAGCACCAACGTCAGCGCCGGCAGCGCGGCCCGGGCCCACTCCCCTTCGCTGGTCATCTCGAAAATCCGCACCGCCAGCGTGTCCCAGCCGAACGGGCGCATCAGCAAGGTCGCGGGCATTTCCTTGAGCACGTCGACGAACACCAGCAACGCGGCGCTCAGAGTGCCCGGTAGCAGCAACGGCAGATACACCTTGAAAAACAATCGCGACCCACTGACACCGAGACTGCGTGCGGCTTCAGGCAACGATGGGCGGATTCGTCCAAGGCTGCTTTCCAGGGGGCCGTACGCCACGGCCAGGAAACGCACCAGATAGGCCAGCAGCAGGGCCGACAGGCTGCCCAGCAGCAAGGGCTTGCCCGCGCCACCGAGCAAGGTCGACAGAGGGATAACCAGCTCACGATCCAGATAGCTGAACGCAAGCATGATCGACACCGCCAGCACCGAACCCGGCAAGGCATACCCCAGGTTCGCAAGCCCCACGCCGGCGCGAATAGCCCGGGTCGGGGCCAGGCGCCGGGCGAAGGCCAGCAACAACGCCACGCAAACGGTGACAAGCGCCGCCAGCCCCCCCAGGTAAAGGGTGTGGACAATCAACCCGGCATAGCGCTCATCCAGATCGAAACGGCCTCGTTGCCAAAACCACACCACCAGTTGCAGAACCGGGATGACAAATGCGCAGACGAATACCAGCAGGCACCAACCGCTGGCCGCTGCTGCCTTGAGACCGCGCAAGGTATACAAAGCCTTGACCCTGGGTCGTTCGTTACTGGCTCGCTGGGCCCCCCGGGCCCGGCGTTCGCCGTAGAGCACCAGCATCACCGCCAGCAACAACAGGCTGGCCAGTTGGGCAGCACTGGATAGGCTGAAGAAGCCGTACCAGGTCTTGTAGATGGCAGTGGTGAAGGTGTCGAAGTTGAACACCGACACCGCTCCGAAATCCGCCAGGGTTTCCATCAACGCCAGCGCCACACCCGCCCCAATGGCCGGCCGGGCCATCGGCAATGCCACGCGCCAGAACGCCTGCCACGGCGATTGTCCAAGTACCCGTGCCGCTTCCATCAAGCCCTTGCCCTGGGCCAGGAACGCACTGCGCGCCAGCAGGTACACGTAGGGATAAAAGACCAGGACCAGCACCAGGATCACCCCGCCGGTGGAACGGACCCGGGGCATGCGCAGACCGCTGCCGAACCAGTCCCGCAGCAGGGTCTGCACCGGACCGGCAAAGTCCAGCAGGCCCACGAAAACAAACGCCAGCACGTAGGCCGGGATCGCGAACGGCAGCATCAATGCCCAGTCGAGCCAACGACGGCCCGGGAACTCACACAGACTGGTGAGCCAGGCAAGACTGACACCCAGCACCGTCACACCTGAACCCACACCCACGATCAGCGTCACGGTGTTGCCCAACAGACGCGGCATCTGGGTGTCCCACAGGTGGGACCAGATCTGCGGGTCGATGCTTTGCCAGGACAGCAGCAGCACGCTCAAGGGCAACAGGACCAGCGCGGCGACGGCGAAGACCAGGGGGTACCAGCGGCGTTGGGCGGGATGGGTCAAGGAAGGTGCTCGTTCAAATGATGCATGGGCAGGCTCACACAAAACCTGTGGCGAGGGGATTTATCCCCTCGCCACAGGGAACCTCGCCCCGTATGTCAATTCCAACCCGCCCGGTCCATCATACGAATGGCTTCGGCCTGGCGCTTGCCCGCCACCTCCACCGGCAGCGTGTCGGCCTTGAACTTGCCCCAGGCTGCGACTTCCTTTGACGGCTCCACTTTGGGATTGGCCGGAAACTCCTGGTTCACGTCGGCAAAGATACTTTGCGCCTCGGGCGTGGTCATCCACTCCACCAGTTTCTTCGCCGCCTCCGGGTGCGGTGCGTGCCGGGTCAGGCCGATACCCGACAGGTTGATGTGCCCCCCCCGGTCGGCCTGGTTCGGCCAGAACAGCTTCACTTTCAGGTCCGGCTTCTGCTGGTGCAGACGGCCGTAATAATAGGTGTTGACGATGCCGACGTCGCACTGCCCGGCATTGATCGCCTCAAGCAGCGCGGTGTCGTCGGAGAACACGTCGGTGGATAGGTTCCGGACCCAGCCCTTGAGGATCTTCTCGGCTTTTTCCGCACCATGGGTTTCGATCAGGGTGGCGGTCAGGGACTGGTTGTAAACTTTCTTCGAAGTGCGCAGGCACAGACGACCTTCCCATTGGTCGTCTGCCAGGGCTTCGTAGGTGGTCAGCTCGTCGGGTTTGACCCGGTCGGTGGAGTAGGCAATGGTCCGTGCCCGCAGGCTCAAGCCGGTCCAGGCATGGGAAGAGGCACGGTATTGGGAGGGGATGTTGGCGTCGATCACCGGGGAGGTGAAGGGCTGGAGAATCCCCATCTGCTCGGCCTGCCAAAGATTGCCGGCGTCCACGGTAAGCAACAGGTCGGCGGTGGCATTTTCACCTTCGGCCTTGATGCGCTGCATCAACGGCGCTTCCTTGTCGGTAATGAACTTCACCGATACACCGGTCTTTTGGGTGTAGGCATCGAAGACCGGCTTGATCAGCTCATCGATGCGCGAGGAGTAGACCACCACCTCATCGGCGGCCTGCGCGGCAGTGGAGCCGATCAGGGTCAGGGCGAGGGCGGACAGCAGGCGCTTGGGTGCCAACATGGAAGCGGTCTCTCGATGGGTGAACGAGCGCAAATGATAAAGACTCACATTTGGCAGCTCAATCAAACAGTGGGTGGAGACATTTCCAAATGTTGCTGTCGTGGGGAATGGGATGGCTGCTCGCGATGAGGCCATAAGCCCAAGGCCAAAATCTCAAGCCTTGGCCAGATCCGGCAGATCCCCGATCAACCCCAGCGCCTCGCGCACGAACAACGCCTTGGCCTCGGGCAGGCGGTCCACCAGCTTCAACCCGGTATTGCGCAACCAGCGTACCGGCAATGGATCGGCCTGGAACAGCCGCTCGAAACCTTCCATCGCTGCCATCAGCGCCAGGTTATGGGGCATGCGCCGCCGCTCGTAGCGGCTCAGCACCTTGACGTCCGCCAGCCGCTCGCCTCGTGCGGCGGCCTGCAGCAGCACTTCGGCCAGCACCGCCGCATCAAGGAAACCCAGGTTCACGCCCTGCCCGGCCAGCGGGTGAATGGTGTGGGCCGCATCGCCGATCAAGGCCAGGCCTTCGGCCACGTAGCGTTTGGCGTGGCGCTGGCGCAAGGGTACGCACAGGCGCGGATCGGCGCTGAGGACCTGGCCGAGCCGGCCTTCAAAGGCCCGCTCCAGCTCGGTGCAGAAACCGCCGTCATCCAGCGCCATCAAGCGCTGCGCCTCGCCAGGGGTCGTGGACCAGACAATCGAACACCAATCGTGCCGGCCGTCGCGCTCCAGGGGCAGGAAAGCCAGCGGACCGTTGTCGGTGAAGCGCTGCCACGCCGTCATTCGATGGGGTTTGGTACTGCGCACGCTGGTGACGATGGCATGGTGCAGGTAATCCCACTCGCGGGTGGCGACCCCCGTCAGGCGGCGCACGGCGGAATTCGCGCCATCGGCGGCGATGACCAGCGGTGCCCGCAGGGTGCGACCATCGGCCAGGGTCAGCAGCCAGTCATCGCCGGAGCGGCGCATCTGCTCGAGTCGCGCGTTGGCGAGCAGACCCAGGTCGCAATCATGCAACCGGTCCAGCAATGCATCCTGCACCACACGGTTTTCAACGATATGCCCCAGGGTGTCGGCATGCAGGCTTTCGGCGGAAAAATGAATCTGTCCGGTGCCGCTGCCATCCCAGACGTGCATGTCGGTGTAGGGACTGGCGCGGCGGGTGGCGATGCCATCCCAGACGCCAAGGCGTTCGAGGATCCGCTGGCTGGCCGTCGACAAGGCACTGACCCGGGGTTCGAATGCCGCCTGGGAATCGAAGGGTTTGACGCTCATCGGGCTGCCGTCGAGCAACAACACCTGCAAGCCACTGCTCTGCAACGCCAGCGCAAGGGCGCTGCCGACCATACCGGCGCCGACAATCAGCAGATCTGCACGCAATTCCATGCTTTATGCCTGTTTTGCGGGCGACATGAGCCGCCCATGAAAAGAATATTCAATCCCATGCCTACACATCGGGCCGGGTCCCAAGGCCCATGGCCTGACGGGCGAACCAGCGCTTGGCGGGGGGCAACGCGTCGAGACCGAGCAAGCCGAGGTTACGGGCCACCGACACCAGTGGCAGGCGACTGCTGAACAGCCGCGTGACCTGGTCGGAGAAACCCACCGTCAAGACCTGGTCCATCCGCTGGCGCTCGCGATAGGCTTGCAGCACGGCAAAATCCCCCGGGGCGCTTTCACTGTCCAGCAAGGCATCGGCCAGAGCCTGGGCGTCGCGCAGCGACAGGTTGAAGCCCTGCCCGGCAATCGGATGCAAGCTGTGGGCGGCATTGCCCAGAATCGCCAGATGCGGGCGCACCTGCTCCTCGGCCTCCACCAGCGCCAAGGGGTACAGATGTCGCACGCCCACCTGTTTCAAGGCACCCAGGCGATAGCCGAACACACTCTGCAATTCGCTGAGGAAACTGCGCTCGTCGAGGTCCGCCAGCCGCTGTGCATCCATGCCCTGACGGGTCCAGACCAGGGCGCAGCGATTCTCCGGCAGCGGCAGCAAGGCCATCGGGCCGTCATCGGTGAAGCGCTCGAAGGCCATGCCGTCGTGGGCTTCACCGGGAGTGATGTTGGCAATCAACGCGCTCTGGTCATACGGTCGATGGCGTACACCGACGCCCAACTGTTCCCGAAGACCGGAACGGCCGCCGTCGGCCAGCACCGCCAGGTCGCACTCCAAGAGCGTTTCGTCATCCAGGGTCAGGCGATAACCGCCCTCCTGCGGCTCCATCCGAGTGACTTGCGCCGGGCAACGCCAACTGACCACGTCCTTGTCCAGGCCTTGCCACAGGCACTGACCAAGCCAGGCGTTTTCCACTACATAGCCCAGGGCCGGGACACCTTCCTCGCTGGCCGACAGCCTCGCCGTGGAAAACCGTCCCCGATCGGACACATGGATCTGCTTGATAGGCTCGGCACGCTGGGATATTTCCTGCCAGCGTCCCAGGCGCTGATAGATTTGCCGGGAGCCAAAGGACAACGCCGAGGACCGGGCATCGTAGCTCGGTTGCCAGGCATGGCCAGGGGCGAAGGGCTCGATCAGGACGATCTTCCAGCCCCGGGCCTTGGCACCAGCTTGCAGGGCCAGTGCCAGGCTCGCACCGACCAGGCCACCGCCAATGATGGCCAGAGTGACCCGACTCATGCCACTTGTTCCCGTGCATCGGCCATCAGGGCCTCGATTTCAGCGACGGTCTTGGGCACGCCCCGGGTCAGGATCTCACAACCGCTTCTGGTCACCACCACATCATCCTCGATACGCACACCTATGCCGCGCCATTTTTTCGCTACGCTGCGGTTGTTTGGAGCAATGTAGATGCCCGGCTCCACAGTCAGTGTCATGCCGACTTCCAGCACCCGCCATTCACCGCCGACGCGGTATTCGCCCACATCGTGCACATCCATGCCCAGCCAGTGGCCAGCGCGGTGCATGTAGAACGCCCGGTAGGCTTCGCTGGCGATCAACTCGTCCACCTCACCCTCCAACAGCCCAAGGCGCACCAGCCCCTCGGTAATGACCTGGACCGTCGCCTCATGGGCCTGGTTCCAGTGCTTGTCCGGCGCGATCTCGGCAAACGCCGCTTCCTGGGCCGCCAGCACCAGCTCGTAGATCGCCTTCTGCTCGGGGGAAAACCGGCCGTTGACCGGCCAGGTCCGCGTGATGTCGCTGGCGTAGCAGTCGATTTCACAACCGGCGTCGATCAGCACCAGATCGCCATCCTTGAGCAGCGCGTCGTTCTGCTGGTAATGCAGGATGCAGCTATTGCGGCCCGCCGCGACAATCGAGCCATAGGCCGGCATTTTCGCCCCGCCCTTGCGGAACTCGTAATCCAGCTCGGCTTCCAGGCTGTACTCGTAGAGCCCGGGCCGCGCCGCCTGCATCGCCCGGACATGCGCCTGGGCGGAGATCCGCGCCGCTTCACGCATGACCTTCACTTCCGCCGCCGATTTATACAGGCGCATGTCGTGCAGCAAATGATCCAGGGCAACGAATTCGTTCGGCGGCTGGGCGCCGAGGTTGGCCTTGGAGCGAATCACGTTGATCCACTCCATGAGGTGCCGGTCGAATTCCGGGTTGCTGCCCATGGCCGAATACACCCGGTCGCGGCCTTCGATCAGGCCCGGCAGGATGTCGTCGATGTCGGTGATGGGAAATGCGTCGTCGGCGCCGTAATCCCGGATCGCGCCTTCCTGCCCGGCGCGCAGGCCATCCCACAACTCACGCTCGGCGTTGCGCTCGCGGCAGAACAGGATGTATTCGCCATGGGCCCGTCCAGGCATCAACACGATCACCGCCTGCGGCTCGGGAAAGCCGCTGAGGTATTGGAAGTCGCTGTCCTGACGGTAGACATGCTCGACGTCGCGGTTGCGGATCGCAACGGCGGCGGCGGGCAGGATTGCGATACTGTTTGGCTCCATCTGCGCCATCAGGGCCTTTCGACGACGGCTGTATTCCGACTTCGGGATATGAATCATGGGCAGACGGTATTCCCTCTAAAATTCAATGCAAGGATGGCTTGGGGGCCGCTGCATCGGTTTTCCGGGTCTCGGTGAACAGCAGCAATGGCGCGACCCGCAGGTACTCCATCACTTCCATGTAGTCGCTTTCGCCGTCATCGGACTCTTCCAGTGCATCCTGGACCTGGGAAATCGCCGCCAGGTCCTGCAGCACTTCCTTCGCCTCCTCACTCAGCGCGTATTCGCGGCGGGTCAAGCCGAAGCCAGCGAGGAAGCCCTGGCACCACTGACCCAAGGCAGCAGCGCGCTCGGCCAGCGGCGCGTCGTCGGTGGGCAGCAGCAGGACCACGGTCATGTCATCGCTGGTCAGCTCGCCCTTGACCATTTCCTGCAAGCCGATGAGAGCGTTGCGGACGTTGTCAGCCGGCTCGCCTTCGAGCAGCTCGGCAGCGTCGGCCAGCCAGCCTTCGGCGTCGAAGCCGGCGCCCGCGCAGCTACGGCCGAGCAGCAGGCCATGCAGTTCGGCAGGCGATACGGGGTGGCCGCTGGTGCTCAGCAGGGTGGCGAAAGCTTGATACGGGGAATTCTGAATGGGCATGGGCAGCTAGGCGCCAGACGGCGCTATGTCTAGAATGGAGGCCTTGTATCCTACATCGACAGACTCGCCAAGACTATCAGAGGCTGTGCGACACACCTCCCCATCAGACACAATCTTCAGTGGACACAATGGAAGACACCGACCTGCAAGCGCTGATGGCCAGACTCGAATTGCTAATTGACCGGGTCGAGCAACTAAAGAGCCAGAACGGACTCTTATTAGCTCAGGAAAAAACCTGGCGCGAGGAACGCGCTCACCTCATTGAAAAAAACGAAATCGCCCGGCGTAAGGTCGAATCGATGATTTCGCGCCTCAAGGCCCTGGAGCAAGACTCATGAGTTCAAGCAATAGCGTTACCGTGCAGATCCTCGACAAAGAATATTCGATCATCTGCCCCCAGGAAGAGCGCAGCAACCTGGTGAGCGCCGCCCGTTACCTGGACGGCAAGATGCGCGAGATCCGCAGCAGCGGCAAAGTCATCGGCGCCGACCGCATCGCCGTGATGGCTGCCTTGAACATCACCCACGACCTGCTGCATCGCCAGGATACGCCGGATATGCAGGTCAGCGGCTCGACCCGTGAACAGGTGCGCGACCTGCTGGAACGGGTGGATCTGGTGCTGGCCACCGATCCGGACGTCAGCAAGGGCTGATTCGCGAAGCTGCCTGGGGTATACTTGCGTCACTCCCTGGGGTGCTTGCCAGTTGGTGATGTCCCTGAGCCGATACGCACAACCACGGGGGTTGCACGTTGGGGCCGGTGTGCATGTCCGCTTGACGGAAAGCCTTAACGCCTCCTGCAACTTCCACCTTGAACTCTCGGGTTCAAGGGCTAAGCCGGCAGCGGTTCATCCGGGGAGCCTGATTTCCAGACAATGCCAGTCTTCAAGACTGGCATTGTCGTGTCTGGCGCAGGCATTTCTGGCGACAACGTTTGCGGTTACGCTGTGCCATCCAAGCCAGACTCGAAGCATCGATCATGTCCGAACCCGCGTTGCTGCCCCGCCCCCAACTTCGACGCCTGCTGCGCCAGGCCCGTCGCGCCCTGACGCCCGCCCAACAACGACAAGCCGCCCAGGGACTCTACCGGCAATTGGCCCAACATCCGATGTTTCGCCGCGCCAGGCACATCGCCCTGTACCTGCCCAACGACGGCGAGATCGATCCACGCCTGCTGCTGCGCGCCGCCCAGCGCCGGGGCAAGGCTACTTACCTGCCAGTGCTCAGCCCATGGCCGCGGACCAAGATGGTTTTCCAACGCATCCGCCCCGGGGAACAACTACACCCCAATCGTTTTCGTATTCTCGAACCACGGATCGACCTCGCCCGGCAACGCAAGGTCTGGGCATTGGACCTGGTATTGCTACCGCTGGTAGGGTTCGATGATGTGGGCGGCCGACTGGGCATGGGAGGCGGATTCTATGACCGCAGCCTGGCGTACCTGGCGCGACGCAAGCTATGGCGCAAGCCGACGTTGCTGGGGCTGGCCCATGAATGCCAGAAAGTCGAAAGACTGGCGCAGGCGAGCTGGGATGTACCATTGCAAGGAACGGTCAGTGACAGGCATTGGTATATTGCAGGGTAGGCGCCGCGAAACTCAGCGGCGCCTGGAAGACAGTTTCAGCGTTTAAGCGGTGGCGCGGGTTGGGTGACATCCATCGGCGCCTCGGTCTTGCTGGCCCACAGGCTTTGGGCGTAACCCGTGGTCACGACACCCAGACCGAACAGAATGACCAGAATCCACAACAAATCCGGTTTGCGTTTCATCGATTGCCCCCCTCAAGGCATATCACACACGATGACAGCAGCGGTTTTCTTATTGGCCGTGCAGCAGCGTCAAGCTTGGAAGGCCGGCATTTTGCGACAACCTTGATCGTCACGCAAACGCTGGCGTCAACCGACCGTCGGTTTGTCATAAAATCGCTGAACTATTTTTAGCACACCGCCCAGGAGTAGAAGTCATGGCCTATTGGCTAATGAAATCCGAGCCCGACGAATTGTCCATCCAAGGCCTGGAAAAACTCGGCCAGGCCCGCTGGGACGGGGTCCGCAACTACCAGGCGCGCAATTTCCTGCGGGCCATGGCGCAGGGCGACAGCTTCTTTTTCTACCATTCCAGCTGTCCGGAGCCGGGCATTGCCGGCATCGGACAGATTGTCCGGACGGCCTACCCGGACCCGACGGCACTCGAGCCCGACAGCCACTACTTCGACCCGAAGGCCAGCCTGGATAAGAATCCCTGGACCGCGATCGATGTCGCCCATGTCGAAACCTTTCCCCGCGTGCTGAAACTCGACTACCTCAAACAACAGACCGCCCTGGCCGAGATGCCACTGGTGCAGAAGGGCTCACGACTGTCGGTGATGCCGGTGACGGCAGAGCAGTGGGCGGCGGTAGTTGCGTTGAAGCCGTAAAGATGCGGCGTTTCACACACCGCCTTCGCGAGCAAGCCCGCTCCCACAAGGACTGATGATGTTTCTTGTGGGAGCGGGCTTGCTCGCGAAGGGGCCCGCCCAGGTAATACATGCCTTACTGAATGATCAGGTTGTTGAACAACAGATCATCCACCATCGGCTTGCCGGTCTCATCGTTCATCACTTGCTGGGTCTGCTTCAACGCTTCCTGGCGCAACTTTTCCTTGGCTTCAAGGTTGTTCATGGTCTCGCTGGTCTGCTGGGCGAACAGCGCAACCAATTGGTTGCGAATCAGCGGTTCATTGGCCTTCACCGCCGCCGCAGCGGCATCGCCGGTCACGCGCAGGGCTACGTCGGCCTTATAGACCTTCAATTTCGCCGTGCCATCCAGACCGTAGTTACCCACGAAGGGCGGGCTCAGGGTGATGTAGCTGACCTTCGGCGCCTCCCCCTCTTTTGCTTCCTTGGCCTCTTCGGCCATCACTGCCGCAGGCAGCGACAGGGCCAGCATCAACACGATCCACGCTTTCACATTCGACTCCTCATCCGGTTTTGCGGCCCAGCATACCGACCCGCCGTTCAAGCACAAGCTTATGGCCGGCTATCAGGACGGGGCATGCTCGTTGACCCGTTGACTCTCACACCTACACTTATCGGCCATCACTCCCAAAGGAATAGCCCTGATGAAAGCCGTGCTGTGCAAAGAATTCGGCCCCGCCGAATCGCTGGTGCTGGAAGACGTCGCCAGCCCCGTCGCGAAGAAGAACGAAGTGCTGCTGGACGTGCATGCCGCCGGGGTGAACTTCCCTGACACGCTGATCATCGAGGGCAAATATCAATTCAAACCACCCTTCCCGTTTTCTCCCGGCGGCGAAGCGGCGGGTGTCGTCAGGGAAGTGGGCGAAAAAATCAGTCACCTCAAGGTCGGTGACCGAGTGATGGCACTGACCGGTTGGGGCAGCTTTGCCGAACAGGTCGCGGTGCCGGGCTACAACGTGTTGCCGATCCCGACCTCCATGGACTTCAACACCGCCGCAGCCTTCAGCATGACCTATGGCACCTCGATGCATGCCCTCAAGCAGCGGGCCAACCTGCAACCTGGCGAAACCCTGCTGGTGCTCGGTGCTTCCGGCGGCGTGGGCCTGGCAGCGGTGGAGATCGGCAAGGCCATGGGCGCGCGGGTGATCGCCGCCGCCAGCAACGCGGAAAAACTGGCCGTAGCCAAGGCCGCCGGCGCCGACGAATTGGTCAATTACAACGAAACCAGCCTCAAGGACGAGATCAAGCGCCTCACCGACGGTCAGGGCGTCGACGTCATCTACGATCCTGTAGGCGGCGATCTGTTCGACCAGGCCATCCGCTCCATCGCCTGGAATGGCCGGCTGCTGGTGGTTGGTTTCGCCAGTGGACGCATCCCCGAACTGCCGGTGAACCTGGCCCTGCTCAAAGGCGCGGCCGTGGTGGGTGTGTTCTGGGGCTCCTTTGCCCAGCGCCAGCCTCAGGACAACGCCGCCAACTTCCAGCAATTATTCGACTGGTTCGCCGAGGGCAAACTCAAGCCGCTGGTCTCGCAACTGTACCCACTGGATAACGCCGCCCAGGCGATCAATGACCTCGCCCAGCGCAAGGCTGTGGGAAAGGTGGTTGTGCAGGTGCGTTGACTACATCGATGCGTCCCCGACGCCCACGGCGTCGGGCCGCGACGGCCCCGGTATCGAAACGCTTGCGGCACCGAGGCCCACAACGTCGCCAGCTTATGCCTGGACGACGAGTTCGTTTATGAACATCCCCCCGGCAACATTTCCCCCGTGCAGAGCAAAACAAGCGATGCTATTTTCGGTAACGAAACTGTAATATTCGCATTCGCAGTCATAACAAGAGTCCGGAGTCCTTGAATGTTTGCTTTCTTCCGCCCTGCCGCACACCAGGCACCCCTGCCTGACGAAAAAATAGACAGCACCTACCGACGCCTTCGTTGGCAGATTTTCGCCGGGATTTTCATTGGGTACGCGGGCTACTACCTGCTGCGCAAGAACTTCACCCTGGCATTTCCAGACTTGATCGCCCAAGGTTATACAAAGGGCCAGCTCGGCGTGGCGGTATCGGCGATTGCGATCGCCTACGGCCTTTCCAAGTTTCTGATGGGCATCGTGTCCGACCGTTCCAACCCTCGCTACTTCCTGCCCTTTGGCCTGGTGATGTCCGCCGCGGTGATGTTCGTTTTCGGTTTCGCACCGTGGGCGACGTCCAGCGTGACCATCATGTTCATCCTGTTGTTCATCAACGGCTGGGCGCAAGGCATGGGTTGGCCACCGAGCGGGCGAACCATGGTGCACTGGTGGTCGCAGAAAGAACGCGGCGGTGTGGTTTCGGTATGGAACACCGCACATAACGTCGGCGGCGGCCTGATCGGCCCGTTGGCGATTCTCGGCATGGGGTGGTTCAACGACTGGCACAGCAAGTTCTACGTGCCGGCCGCCGTGGCCCTGCTGGTGGCTGCATTTGCCTTCATTGTCATGCGCGATACCCCGCAGTCAACCGGTTTGCCACCCATCGAGAAGTACAAGAACGATTACCCGGAAGGCTACGATGCCAGCCACGAGAACGAATTCAGCGCCAAGGAAATCTTCGTCAAGTACGTGCTGCGCAACAAGATGCTCTGGTTCATCGCACTGGCCAACGTCTTCGTCTACTTGCTGCGCTACGGCATCCTGGACTGGGCGCCGACCTATCTTAAAGAGGTCAAGCACTTCGACTTCGACAAGACGTCCTGGGCTTACTTCCTGTACGAATGGGCAGGGATCCCCGGCACGCTGCTGTGCGGCTGGATGTCGGACAAGATCTTCCGTGGCAACCGTGGCCTGACGGGCATGGTGTTCATGGCCCTGGTGACGGTCGCGACCCTGGTGTATTGGCTGAATCCGCCGGGCAACCCGATGATCGACATGATCTCGTTGTTCGCGATCGGCTTCCTGATCTATGGCCCGGTGATGCTGGTGGGTCTGCAGGCGCTGGAATTGGTACCCAAGAAAGCGGCCGGTACGGCTGCCGGTTTTACCGGCCTGTTCGGTTACCTGGGCGGTTCAGTCGCGGCCAGTGCCATGATGGGTTACACGGTGGACTATTTCGGCTGGAATGGCGGTTTCATCCTGCTGATCGCCGCGTGCCTGCTGGCCATGGCGTTCCTCGCGCCAACCCTGGGACACAAGCAAGTCAGCAGTCAGAGCCGCGAAGCGGTGGCCTGATCGAGGGTTGATCTGCAACGCTTGAGCCGCGCCTCCAGATTCCGATCCGGCATGGCGTGGCTGCGCAGGGCGTGAATGGTCTGCTCGACATAATCGCGGGTAGTGCCGAAACGCCCGCAGGCGCTTTCAAACACTTGGCTCAGCACATGGTCCGGCAGGTTGCCGGCATAGCTGGGCAGGTGTCGCTCCAGCACAAAGCCCAAGGCCTGCACACGGTTGCCGTTCTCGAGCCGGCAACTGAGCCAGTGCGGACGATAGGATGGAACCGGCATCTCTCGCTGCCACAAGGCAAACAACGAGTCCTCGAGATTCTCCTCCGGCAACCGGTAGGCGAAACCGCTGCATGAGCCACCACGATCCAGTCCGAACACCAGCCCCGGCAATTCCGGCGTACCGCGATGCTCATGGGACCACAAGTACAAACCGCGATGATAACCGTGGACCCGCCCGCGTATCCGCTCCACTGCCGTGCATTCCGGCCGCCAGATCAATGAACCGTAAGCGAACAGCCAGACCGGACCGCCTTGGTGAAGGCGCATGGTCGACTGCATCGACGTGAGCAATTGTTCTCGGGTCAGTTGCGCGCCCAGATCGAGTCGTGGCGGATACAAGGCGCAGCCAATGGCGGTTTCGATAGCGGTCATGGCCGGTAGCAGTAAGCTCCTCACAAGGATCGGGAATGGATCGGCGCGCGTCATGGGCCTGACGCTTGTCAGATCCCAGGCAAGTTGGATGCCAGACACACCCATGACACTGGAAAATCCCTGTGGCGAGGGGATTTATCCCCTCGCCACAAAAAAGCGCCACCCAGAATCGTTCAAGATCAAGGCTCAGGCGCGAGGGGCGTAGGCAAACACGTCGGCGCGCATTTGGTGGGCATCCATCCCGGCCTCCACCAGCGCATCGAGGGTGGCATAGATCATCGCCGGCGAGCCGCTGGCATAGACGTATACGCCCGACAGATCGCTGATGTCTTCGCACACCGCCTCATGGAGCATCCCGCAGCGCCCTTCCCAGCCGCACAGGTCGCTGACGACCTTGTGCAGGAACAGATTCGGCAGCTTCTTCCACTCGTCCCAATGCTCGATCTCATAGAAATCGTCCGGCCGCCGCACGCCCCAATAGAGATGCACCGGATGCTTGAAGCCTTCTGCCCGGCAGTGCTCGATCAGGCTGTGCATCTGTGCCATACCGGTACCGGCGGCGATCAACACCAACGGACCGTCCGGCAATTCGGACAAATGAGTGTCGCCAAAAGGCATCTCGACATGAACGTTGGGATTGCGTTGCAGTTGCTCCAGCAGCGCCTTCGCACTGTTTTCGCGCACCAGCACATGCAATTGCAGATCGCGCCCCGAATGTGGCGCCGACGCCAGGGAGAAAGCCGATTTATCGCCATTCTCCCGTTCGATCATCAGATACTGCCCCGCATGGTAGCGCGGCGGCTTGCCCGCCGGCGCCCGCAGGCTGACCCGCCAGACATCGCCACCCACATCGACACAACCGGTGACCTGGCACGCCAGGCGACGCACCGGCAACTCACCCGGCGCCAATACCCCGTCCCACAACACTACACAGTCCTCCAGGGGCTCGGCGATGCAGGTGAAGATCTCTCCGTGATCACAAACGTCGCCGGCCTGCCGCACGCGGCCTTCCACCAGCAACGCACCACAGACATGGCAGTTGCCGTTGCGGCAGCTTTGCGGGCATTCATAGCCCAGGCGCCGCGCACCATCGAGAATTCGCTCGGCGGGCCGTATCTCCAGCACCGCGCCGGACGGCTGCAAGGTCACACGCATCAATCTATTCCTAACTGATTCCAAATGGCATCGATCCGTTGGGTAACGGCTTCATCCTTGACGATAACCCGGCCCCACTCACGGGTGGTTTCTCCAGGCCATTTATGCGTGGCATCGAGCCCCATCTTCGATCCCAGGCCGGAGACCGGCGAAGCGAAGTCGAGGTAGTCGATCGGCGTGTTGTCGATCATCACCATGTCGCGCTTGGGGTCCATGCGCGTGGTAATGGCCCAGATCACGTCGTTCCAGTCCCGTGCATTGATATCGTCGTCAGTGACGATAACGAACTTGGTGTACATGAACTGTCGCAGAAACGACCAGACGCCCAGCATCACCCGCTTGGCGTGCCCTGGATACGACTTCTTCATGGTGACCACGGCCATGCGATACGAACAGCCCTCCGGCGGCAGGTAGAAATCGGTGATCTCCGGAAATTGCTTTTGCAGGATCGGCACAAAGACTTCGTTCAACGCCACACCGAGGATGGCCGGTTCATCGGGCGGACGGCCGGTGTAGGTGCTGTGGTAGATCGGCTTCACCCGATGGGTGATACGTTCGATGGTGAACACCGGGAAGCTGTCGACTTCGTTGTAGTAGCCTGTGTGGTCGCCGTACGGGCCTTCATCGGCCATTTCGCCGGGGTGGATCACCCCTTCGAGGATGATCTCGGCGGTGGCCGGGACTTGCAGGTCGTTGCCGCGGCATTTCACCAGTTCGGTGCGGTTGCCGCGCAGCAGGCCGGCGAAGGCGTATTCGGAGAGGCTGTCGGGCACGGGCGTGACCGCCCCAAGAATGGTCGCCGGGTCCGCGCCCAGTGCCACCGATACGGGGAAAGGCTGGCCGGGGTGTTTTTCACACCACTCGCGATAGTCCAGCGCACCGCCACGGTGGCTCAGCCAACGCATAATGACCTTGTTGCGGCCAATCACCTGCTGGCGATAGATACCCAGGTTCTGGCGATCCTTGTTCGGGCCTTTGGTGACGGTCAGGCCCCAGGTGATCAACGGCCCCACATCGCCCGGCCAGCAGGTCTGTACCGGAAGCATCGCGAGGTCGACATCATCCCCTTCGATTACCACTTCCTGGCAAATCGCGTCCTTGACGACTTTCGGTGCCATGGAAATGATCTTGCGAAAAATCGGCAGTTTGGACCAGGCGTCCTTCAGGCCCTTGGGTGGCTCGGGCTCCTTGAGGAACGCCAGCAACTTGCCGATCTCGCGCAGCTCGTCGACCGACTCGGCGCCCATGCCCATGGCCACGCGCTCCGGTGTGCCGAACAGGTTACCCAGTACCGGTATGTCGTAGCCTGTTGGGTTTTCGAACATTAACGCCGGGCCTTTGGCCCGCAGCGTGCGGTCGCAGACTTCCGTCATCTCCAGCACCGGAGAGATGGGAACCTGGATGCGTTTCAACTCGCCGCGCTGCTCAAGCTGCTGCACGAAATCCCGAAGATCCTTGAATTTCATTGAGATGCCACCCCGAAAATAGGCGTACATCCTACCTGCTCCAGCGCCCGAACAGCAGCCCACGCGTGCGCAGAGCAGTCAATTATCGGCAGTACCCAGCAGCAGCGGAGCAAACAACGGTCCCAGACGAGCACTACCGAGGTCCGACAAATGATCCTCATCCCGGTATTGCGAGTAACCATTGGCCTCGATTGGGCAGATCCGATCCGAGCACATCAACGGCGTAGGATCGATGACATGTACGCCGGGGTCGGCAGCCTTCATCGAGTCGAACAAGGCGCCCAGGAAGTGCTGGCGCGCCAGGTGCTCCGAGAGCGGACGGCCCAACCCCTCGGCCGAACGCCCTATGCGCGCCAGGCTCGTCAGTCGGCCGATGGCACCCTTGCGTTGCAACGGCACCTCCTTGAACAACCAGACCTGCGCGCCCGTTGCCCTGATCGCTGCGACGCGCGCCTTGAGCGCCGCGGCCATACGCGCCTCGGCTTCGGCGGTATTGTCGCGGGGATCGAGCAACACCTTCTTGTCGCCATCCTCACGACCGTAGACATATAAGCTCCAGTTGGATGCCAGTACCACATCCTTGATCTTCAGGCGACGAACCTGCTCCATGGTTCGTGCATTGAAATCCTTGCAACGCGGCCTCGGGTCATCGCTGAGAATTGGCGGGCAGGCGCTCATGCTGTAAAGCCAGACCGGGCCACTACCGTGCGCGATGCTACTTTCAATCGCCGGCAACAGCGCCGCAGCGTGACTGTCGCCCCAGAACAGCCGGGGCGCCGGGGCATCCTTGTGCCCGCCCAACAGGCATGCCTTGTCCAGACGCTTGTCTGAAGTCACCAGCATGCATTTCATCTGCCCCGCTCGCCATTCCCGCGCCTGCGCATACTCCATTGCTTTGCCGGTAAGGCGCTGGGGAAAGCCATCCGCCGACCGTACCACCGAACCCGATACAGCCAGGACAGCCATGGCCAGCAACCCTCCCACCAACACGGGTTTACGCCCAGCCAGCAGGCGCTTTTCACGGAACGCAAGCTCAACGAAACGCCAACTCAGCCAGGCAAGAACCAGCGCCAGCAGAATCCAGCACGCCGCCTCCCACGGCTGGATTCCATCGATGGAGATGGCGTTGGCATAGACGTAGACCGGCCAATGCCACAGGTAAAAGGAATAGGAAAGCAAACCCACCCAGACCAGAGCCCTGGTACTTAACACCTGAGCGACCCAGGTCGAACAGCGAGCGCCTGACCAGATCAATGCCGTGGTACCGAGCACAGGAAATAAAGCGGCCCAGCCCGGAAACACCGTCGTTTCGTCGAAGGTGAAAACCGCTGCCAGGATCGCCATCAACCCAGCCACGGCGGCGAACTGACAGATCCACGGTCGAACAGCGTGCCTGGGCGCAGGCAGGACCGCCAACATCGCCCCGCACAAAAGCTCCCAGGCCCGGGTCGGCAACGAGAAGAAAGCAACGTCAGGCTTGCGGTCGATGTAAGCGATATTCAGCCCGAAAGAAATCAACAGCAGGGCAAACAGCATCCAACGCCAATGGCGAACGTGGCGCATCAACAGCACCATCAGCAGTGGAAAAAAGATGTAGTACTGCTCTTCGACAGCCAGGGACCAAGTGTGAAGCAGCGGCTTCAGATCCGAGGCAGGCGCGAAATAACCATCTTCACGCATGAACAGGATGTTTGAGATAAACAGAGATTGATAACGAACCGTCCTGCCAAGCTCTGAAAAATCCTTGGCCGTCAGCAGTAACCAGCCGACGGCCAGTGAAGCCAGCAGTACCACGCTCAAGGCCGGGAGGATACGTCGCGCCCGACGCGCCCAGAAATCGACGAAGCTGAAACGCTGCGCACTGATCTCGCGGAACAGGATACTGGTGATCAGGAACCCGGAAATGACGAAAAAGACGTCGACACCGACAAAACCACCGCTGAATGTGCCGAAACCGAAGTGAAACAAAACAACTGGAATAACGGCCAGCGCCCTCAAGCCATCAATGTCACGGCGGTTGCCAAACGTATGCATAACGCTCCTTGTCGCTTTGAAGACCCATGATGAACACGGACACAGCCAGCCTACGAAAGTTGTCCATTTTGATAAAAAACTTCGCAAAAAAAAGAGCGCCTCATCTGAGGCGCCCTTTTTTTCTACAACCTGACTTCGTGTTACTTACGCTTCATCGACAGGAAGAACTCATCGTTGGTCTTGGTCGTCTTCAACTTGTCGACCAGGAACTCGATGGCCGCCACTTCGTCCATCGGGTGCAGCAGCTTGCGCAGGATCCACATGCGTTGCAATTCGTCATCGGCGGTCAGCAGCTCTTCGCGGCGAGTGCCGGAGCGGTTGATGTTGATGGCCGGGAACACGCGCTTCTCGGCAATGCGACGATCCAGGGGCAGCTCCATGTTGCCGGTGCCCTTGAATTCCTCGTAGATCACTTCGTCCATCTTCGAACCGGTTTCAACCAGTGCGGTGGCGATGATGGTCAGCGAGCCGCCTTCTTCGATATTGCGCGCGGCGCCAAAGAAACGCTTCGGTTTCTCCAGTGCGTGGGCATCGACACCACCAGTC
This sequence comes from Pseudomonas sp. SJZ074, assembly GCF_007828215.1. GTDB lineage: Bacteria > Pseudomonadota > Gammaproteobacteria > Pseudomonadales > Pseudomonadaceae > Aquipseudomonas. The sequence goes on from NZ_VIUE01000032.1 coordinate 64,386, forward strand.
AGTACCTTGCCGGAGCTCGGGATCACGGTGTTGTAGGCACGGGCCAGACGGGTGATGGAGTCCAGCAGAATGACCACGTCCTTCTTGTGCTCGACCAGGCGCTTGGCCTTCTCGATCACCATTTCGGCAACCTGCACGTGGCGGGTCGGCGGCTCGTCGAACGTCGAGGCAACCACTTCGCCGCGCACGGTGCGCTGCATCTCGGTCACTTCTTCCGGACGTTCGTCGATCAGCAACACGATCAGGTGAACTTCAGGGTTGTTACGGGCGATGTTGGCCGCGATGTTCTGCAGCATGATCGTCTTGCCCGCTTTCGGCGGCGCCACGATCAGACCACGCTGACCTTTGCCGATGGGCGCGCACAGGTCGATGACACGACCGGTGAGGTCTTCGGTGGAGCCGTTACCGGCTTCCATCTTCATGCGCACAGTCGGGAACAGCGGGGTCAGGTTTTCGAAAAGAATCTTGTTCTTCGCGTTTTCCGGACGGTCAAAGTTGATCGTGTCGACCTTGAGCAGGGCGAAATAACGCTCGCCTTCCTTCGGAGGGCGGATCTTGCCAACGATGGTGTCACCGGTGCGCAAGTTGAAACGACGGATCTGGCTCGGCGAGACGTAGATATCGTCCGGGCCGGCGAGGTAGGAAGCGTCCGCGGAACGGAGGAAGCCGAAGCCGTCCTGGAGAATCTCCAGCACGCCATCACCGGAGATTTCCTCGCCGCTCTTCGCGTGCTTCTTGAGCAGGGAGAAAATCACGTCCTGCTTGCGCGAACGGGCCATATTTTCTATGCCCATCTGTTCGGCCAATTCGAGCAGTTCGGTAATCGGCTTTTGCTTGAGTTCAGTCAGATTCATATAGGAATGACGTAATCATTTATGGAGGGGAAATTAAGCTTTTGGCTTAATGAGGCCGCGCCGCAGAGAAGGCGACAGGATCGCGTACTTATTCGAAAGGAGTGCGTCGGCGACGGCTTGCAGGGGGCAATGGAGAAACCAGTGCGGGGCCGAATGTACCACCTGGATTTGCGAGCGTCTAGCCCCGAAGAACGAAAAAGCCCCGCGATTGGCGTAATGCTGTTCACTTAAGCATTTGAGTCCAAGCCGGGCTTTCTAGAAAATCCGATACCAGTCCTCTGGTATCGGATTTTTTATGCCCATTCA
>NZ_VIUE01000033.1 GCF_007828215.1 Pseudomonas sp. SJZ074
GTCCAAGGCCAGGGCGGCCGAGGACAGTGAAGATTTCCAAAACTCGGTATCCGGTAGATCGTAAGGCCGCTCCGCTTAAGTGAACAGCATTACGCAGTCAAAGCGGGGGTTCTTCGCAAGGCCATGCCCTCAACCACCGGCAGCGGCACCGGTGCATCCAGCCGGCAGGTATTCCTGGGCCGCCGTCGAAGCACAGGTCCAGACACCTGCTGCCGAGCGGGACATTGTAATGGTCTTGCCAAGTACCGGAGAGGGCGCATTCAACAAGGCGCACGATATGGTGCCCGTACCGTCCGCAGCGGTACCTGTAACAGTCATCGTGCAATTACTGGTGGGGGTTGTTCCCCCAATATTGGCTAACGTAGGGCTGGTTCCCTGATTCATGACGTCTTCGAACGGCACTTTCAACGCGGAGACTTCCGCCAACCCTGCCGTCGCCTTTGCCCGCGCCTGGTACTTGGAATATTGCGGCAATGCAAACGTCGCCAGAATGCCGATGATCGCCACGACGATCAGCAGCTCGATCAAGGTAAAACCATTCTGCTTGCTCATAGACCTCTCCATTACATGAGGCGAAATCTCATGGTTGGAGGGGATAGTGCATGGCACATGCCAACCCTTGCGGCCCTGCCAGCCAGGGGTTCCAGGCCACAGAATGGCAACGTCCTACCCCAACAACCGCACTATCTGACGTTTTTTGTCACCCTACCTCGCTGGTTTGGCGTCGATGCTTGACTAGGCTATAAGTCATGAACTGTCAGCAGTCGGTATTTCCATGAATGACATCGCCCTCAGCGGCCTGACCAAGCAACTGGTGCTGGCCGAGCTGATCACCGAGCAGAGCGCGCAGCAGGCGCAGCAACAAGCCCAACGCAACCGCATGCCCCTGGTCAGCTACCTGGTGCAGAACAAACTGGTCCAGAGTCGCCAGGTTGCGGAAATCGCTTCGGAGCATTTCGGCGTTGCACTGCTGGACCTCAACAGCCTGGACAAGGAAAGCCAGCCCACCGGGCTTGTCAGTGAAAAACTGGTCCGGCAACACCATGCCCTGCCGCTGTGGCGGCGCGGCAACAAGCTGTTCGTGGGGATCTCCGATCCTACCAACCACCAGGCCATCAACGACATCCAGTTCAGTACCGGCCTGACCACCGAAGCCATCCTGGTGGAAGACGACAAACTCAGCGACGCCATCGAGAAATTTTTCGAATCCAGCACTACGGGCCTGGAAGGCATGGGTGATGTTGATCTCGATGGCCTGGACATCGAATCGGATGACGATCGCAAGCAGGACGCCATCACCGGCCAGGACGCCGACGACGCGCCGGTGGTGCGGTTCGTCAACAAGATGCTGCTGGACGCGATCAAGGGCGGCTCTTCCGACCTGCACTTCGAACCCTATGAAAAATCCTACCGGGTGCGGGTGCGCACCGACGGCATGTTGCGGGAAGTGGCCAGGCCGCCGACCCAACTGGCCAGCCGCATCGCCGCGCGCCTGAAAGTCATGGCCAGCCTGGATATTTCCGAGCGACGCAAGCCGCAGGACGGCCGGCTGAAAATGCGCCTGTCGAAAAGCAAGTCCATCGACTTCCGGGTCAATACCCTGCCCACGCTCTGGGGCGAAAAAGTGGTGATCCGGATCCTCGACCCGTCCAGTGCGCAAATGGGTATCGATGCCCTGGGCTACGAACCGGATCAGAAGGAGCTCTACCTCGCAGCCCTCAAGCAACCCCAAGGGCTGATCCTGGTCACCGGGCCGACCGGCTCGGGCAAGACTGTCTCGCTCTACACCGGCTTGAATATCCTAAATACCGTGGACATCAACATTTCCACCGCCGAAGACCCGGTGGAAATCAACATGGAAGGCATCAACCAGGTCAACGTGAACCCACGCCAGGGGCTGGATTTTGCCCAGGCCCTGCGCTCCTTCCTGCGCCAGGATCCGGACGTGATCATGGTGGGTGAGATCCGCGACCTGGAAACGGCCGAAATCGCCATCAAGGCCGCCCAGACCGGGCACATGGTGCTCTCTACCCTGCACACCAACAGCGCCGCCGAAACCCTGATCCGCTTGCAGAACATGGGCATTCCCGGCTTTAACATCGCCACGGCGGTCCACCTGATCATCGCCCAGCGCCTGGCGCGAAAACTGTGCAACCAATGCAAGAAAGCCACGGAGATTCCCGAAGAAACCCTGCTCAAGGAAGGTTTCCCCAAGGAACGCATCGGCTCATTCACGATCTATGAGCCGGTCGGTTGCGAACAGTGCAACAACGGCTACAAGGGGCGCGTGGGGGTTTACGAAGTAGTGAAAAATACGCCCGAGCTGCAACGGTTGATCATGGCCGAGGGAAATTCCCTGGAAATCGACCTGCAAATGCGCAAGGACGGTTTCAATGACCTGCGCACTTCGGGGCTGCTCAAAGTGATGCAAGGCGTGACCAGCCTGGAAGAAATCAACCGGGTCACCAAGGACTGAACATGGCGGTCAAGGCAGTAAAAACCGATACCTACACCTGGGAAGGCAAAGACCGCAAAGGCACCAGGATGTCCGGAGAGCTGACCGGCCAGAGCCCGGCCCTGGTCAAGGCGCAATTGCGCAAACAAGGCATCAACCCGGAAAAGGTACGCAAGAAATCCACTTCGATATTCAGCAAGGGCAAACGCATCAAGCCACTGGATATCGCCCTCTTCACCCGCCAGATGGCGACGATGCTCAAGGCCGGTGTCCCGCTGCTGCAAGCCTTCGACATCATTGGCGAAGGTTTCGACAATGCCAACATGCGCAAGCTGGTGGACGAGGTGAAACAGGAGGTCGCCGCCGGCAACAGTTTCGCCGCGTCGTTGCGCAAGTGCCCGCAATACTTCGATGAGTTGTATTGCAACCTGGTGGACGCCGGTGAACAGGCCGGCGCCCTGGACACCCTGCTGGACCGGGTCGCGACCTACAAGGAAAAGAGCGAGGCCCTCAAGGCCAAGATCAAGAAAGCCATGACCTATCCGGCAGCTGTTGTGGTCGTCGCGGCAGTGGTCACCGGCATTCTGCTGGTCAAGGTGGTGCCGCAATTCGAATCGGTGTTCGCCGGGTTCGGCGCGAAACTGCCTGCGTTCACCGTGATGGTCATCGGCCTGTCGGAGTTCATGCAAGACTCATGGTGGCTGCTGCTGGGCGGGGCGGTGGGCGCGTTTTTTGGCGTGAGGTATGCGCTCAGGCGCTCCCAGGGCTTTCGTGACTGGCGCGATAAATGGCTGCTCAAGCTGCCGCTGGTGGGCGCCCTGATGTACAAATCCGCAGTAGCCCGCTACGCCCGGACACTGTCCACCACCTTCGCCGCCGGCGTGCCACTGGTAGAAGCGTTGGACTCGGTCTCCGGCGCCACCGGCAACGTGGTGTTCAAACGTGCGGTCCAGCGCATCCGGCAGGATGTCTCGACCGGCATGCAGTTGAATTTTTCCATGCGCGCCTCAGGCATATTCCCGAACCTGGCGATTCAGATGACCGCCATCGGCGAGGAATCCGGGGCGCTGGACGACATGCTCGACAAGGTGGCAAGTTTCTATGAGGCCGAGGTCGACAACCTGGTGGACAACCTCACCAGCCTGATGGAACCGTTCATCATGGTGGTCCTGGGGGTGGTCGTCGGCGGTCTGGTGGTTGCCATGTACCTGCCCATCTTTCAACTCGGCTCTGCGATCTGACATGCCCCTGAGCGAATTTTTCGTGCTTTATCCCATGGCCTTCGTGCTGACAGCGCTTTTGCTCGGGCTGATCGTCGGCAGCTTCCTCAATGTCCTGGTGTGGCGCCTGCCCAAGATGCTCACCCGGGAATGGCGGCTGCAGGCCCACGATCTGCTGGGCCTGCCTGCCGAAACACCCGGCCCGGTCTACAATCTGATGCTGCCCCACTCCCAATGCCCCCACTGCGGCCACCGTATCCGGGCCTGGGAAAATATCCCGTTGTTCAGCTACCTCGCATTGCATGGCCGCTGTTCCAGTTGCACCACCCCCATTGGGCGCCGCTACCCTCTTACCGAGCTGGCCTGCGGTGCACTGTCGGCGTTCGTCGCCTGGCATTTCGGCTTCGGTTGGCAAGCCGCGCTGGTGATGGTCTTGAGCTGGGGCCTGCTGGGCATGAGCCTGATCGATGCCGAGCATCAATTGCTGCCCGATACACTGGTGCTGCCGTTATTGTGGCTTGGGCTGATCGTCAACAGCTTCGGACTGTTCGTCTCGCTTAACCAGGCGATGTGGGGCGCGATAGCCGGTTACCTGGCGTTGTGGTCGGTGTTCTGGATCTTCAAGTTGATCACCGGCAAGGAAGGCATGGGCTATGGCGACTTCAAGCTGCTGGCGATGCTCGGGGCCTGGGGTGGCTGGCAGATCCTGCCGCTGACCTTGCTGCTGTCGTCGCTGGTAGGCGCCGTGGTCGGGGTCATCGTGCTGCGCATGCGCAATGCCCCGGCTTCGACACAGATCCCCTTCGGGCCCTATTTGGCCATTGCTGGCTGGATTGCCTTGCTCTGGGGTGGTCAAATAACCGACTTCTATTGGCACTCTGTCGGTTTCTAACGATTTCCTTATGAACAATCCCGTGGAAAAACCCTGGATTCTCGGCCTGACCGGCGGCATCGGCAGCGGCAAAAGCGCCGCGGCCCAGCATTTCATCGACCTGGGCGTGCATGTGATCGACGCCGATCATGCGGCGCGCTGGGTGGTCGAACCGGGACGTCCGGCGCTGGCGAAAATTGCCGAACACTTCGGCCCGGGCGTGCTTCAGGCCGACGGCACACTGGACCGCGCAGCCCTGCGCAAGCTGATTTTCGAGAACGCCGATGAGCGCCGCTGGCTCGAGGCGCTGCTGCATCCGTTGATCGCCGACGAAATTGCCCATCACCTGGCCCAGGCCCGGTCAACATACGCAATCCTGGTGTCACCTCTGTTGATCGAGTCAGGGCAGTACGCGATGACCCAACGCATCCTGGTGATCGACGCGCCTGAACAACTTCAGATTGAACGGACCTTGCAACGCGACCGGATCAGCGAGCAACAGGTTCAGGCGATCCTCCAGGCACAATCCAGCCGTCAGGATCGCCTGGCCCATGCCGACGACGTGGTGGTCAACGACCGCGACCTCGCCTGGCTGCACAGCGAGGTCGAACGCTTGCATCATTTTTACCTTACATTACGTGGAGGCCAAACATGAGCCAGATCCCAACCGTTGATTGCCCGACCTGCGGCGCCCCTGTCGAATGGACTCCGGAGAGCAAGTTCCGGCCATTCTGTTCCGATCGCTGCAAACTCATCGACCTCGGTGCCTGGGCGTCGGAAGAACACAAGATCCCCGTCAGCCCCGATGCCGAGGACGAGCTGTTCAGCGAAGACTTCAACCCCCGCTCACACCACTAAGGCCGCATGAAACCGTAGTCCTGTTTATCGTCGAGATTTTCCGCCAGGAAGTTCAACTCATCGGCCAGGTCCTCGGCGCTGCGCACTGTCTTGCTCTGCTGCACGATCGCACTGAGCAAGGCTCGCAGGCTCAGGCCTGGATCAATACCGATTTCCGTGGCGGCATCGTGGCTACGCCTGATCTCTTGTCTGGCCCATTCATAAACACTCATCGCTGTGCTCCTGGAAGTTTTCCAGAGCATGAGCGGCACCAGCCTGCAAGACCTTGATATGCATCAAGATTTATCGTCATCCTTCCAGGGTGCCGACAGATAGCGCGTGCGGTTGAAAGTCTCCAGCCATTCAGGGCTGAACACCACCAGTGCACTGATCACCATGCCGTTGATGAACGCTTCGGGAAAAATGATCAACCAGAGGTAGCCGATGAAATCGCTCAGCCAGTAAGGCATGGCGAACACCCCGTCGTACCACAACAGCCCCAGCCCCAGCAGCAGGCACAGCAATGCCGACAGCGCCGCGGCGAGGAACCCCGAGCAGAATATATACACGAACAGATTACGCGGCTGGGCACGCTCCACGAGGATCGCACAGCATTCGGTAACCAGCACCGGCAGCAGGACCAATAGCACCCCATTGACGCCCAGCGCCACCATGTCCTGGCGCCCCAGCAGCACCAGTGCAAGCTGGGCGATGAGGCCGCCAAGCATCGCCAGCGGCCAGTCCAGCAGCAGTGTCACAGCGGTCATGCCGATGAAGTGATAGGACACACCGGTGTCGAAATCCCGGCGCACCAGCCACAGCATGAACAGCGCCAGCACCGTGCCGAACAGCAGGTGCTGGCGACGGCTGTCGGTAAACAGCTCCACCCACGGCGCCCGCCACGCCGCCCAGGCCAGCACCGGCACATAAATCAGCCAGCCGACCACGAGGGTCTGTGGTGAGAGCAGTTCGGCTCCGATCATGGGATTACACCTTACCAACAGCCGGCCCAGACTCTGTGGCGAAGGGATTTATCCTCGTTGGGCTGCAGTGCAGCCCCAAGAATCAGCGACCGCGATATATCAGACAGGCCAGGCGCGGTCACTATGGGCGTGCTGCGCACGCCAACGGGGATAAACCCCCTCGCCACAAGGGTTTGTGCAAAGCTTTTTTTCTTTGATTGGGTGACAGAGTCTACACCCCAACCAAGCTCCATTAATCAACGCAACGCTTCCAGCTTGTCGCAATTGAACGCTAAGCTTGAGCTCATGGATGATTCCGATTACTTACGCCTGCTGACCATCGCGGCCGAGCAAGCCAACGCGTTTCTCTCCAATGCCCGCAAATGGGAGCGTGAGCGTTGGGTCTGCCAGCGACTGCTGCAAGGGCTGAACGTGCCCTACCGCGCCGACGAATTCGCCCCCGCCGGGGAGCCACCGGACGTGTTGTTCCGTGATGCCAACTTCGAGGTGTTCTTCGTCCTCGACGAGGGCCGGCGGCTCAATGATGAATGGCGTGACGAACTGCAACGCCGCCGCAGTGCATTCTCCCTGAGCCAACTGGTGCGCCGTGAAGCCAAGCCCAGGCGGATTCCGGCCAATGAATTCCTGCTGAGGCTGGCGCCGACCCTGCGCAAGAAAGCCCACAACTACACCGAACGCGGCATGGACCTGGGAGAGCTGGATATCATTGCCTTCGCCAGCCTGAAGCGCGAAGTGCTGGACCTCAACAGCCACTTCCCGCCGCCTACCGAATACTTGCGCCAGGGCTGGCGCTCGCTGTCGCTGGTGGGGCCGACCTTCGCCCGGGTGCTGTTCGCCCATCCCGATGCCCCGGACTTCCTGCGGGGCAACCTGGGGCGCAGCATCGTGTTCGATGTGGGGATCAGCCTGTGAATCGTCACCGCGTCCGACACCTGGCGGCTATGCTGTTCGCAGCCGCAGGCAATCCCCTGTAACGTACACACACTTCGCAACGTCTACCTGACGAGGCCTTTATGACCAGCCGCCTGAACCCTGACGACCAGAAGCATGTCGAAGAGTACCTGCAATTGTCCCAGCACCGAGTCGAGCGCCGGCCTTTCCGGCCGTGGATGCTCCTGGTGGTGGTGCTGGCCGTGACGATCGGCCTGGGCCTGTTGAGCCGACTGATCAGTTACCTGACGCTATGAGCTGCCTGCTATCGAGGGATACGACACTGGCGCTCGCGAGGGTAACGGCACCGATTTCCTTTAGCCTTGCGAGATATCCCCATGACTCATCGTATTGTCATCGTTGGCGGCGGCGCCGGCGGCCTGGAGTTGGCTACCCGTCTGGGTAAGACTCTGGGCAAGCGTGGCACGGCCAGTGTGATGCTGGTCGACGCGAACCTGACCCATATCTGGAAACCCCTGCTGCACGAAGTGGCGGCCGGCTCCCTGAACTCCTCCGAAGACGAACTCAACTACGTCGCCCAGGCGAAATGGAACCACTTCGAGTTCCAGCTCGGGCGCATGAGCGGCCTGGACCGCGAACGCAAAAGTATCCAGCTGGCTGCCACCTACGACGAAGCCGGCGTGGAACTGTTGCCGGCCCGCGTGCTGGGCTACGACACCCTGGTCATTGCCGTCGGCAGCACCACCAACGACTTCGGCACCGAGGGCGCGGCGCAGCATTGCCTGTTCCTCGATACCCGCAAACAGGCCGAGCGCTTCCACCAGCAACTGCTCAATCATTACCTGCGCGCCCACGCCGGCCAGGACGATGCCGTGGAGCGGATCAGCGTTGCCATCGTCGGTGCCGGTGCCACCGGCGTCGAACTGGCGGCCGAGCTGCATAACGCCGCCCATGAGCTGGCGGCCTATGGGCTGGACCGGATCAAGCCGGAAAACATGCACATCACCCTGATCGAAGCCGGGCCACGGGTGCTACCGGCCTTGCCGGAGCGTATCGGCGGGCCTGTGCACAAGACCCTGGAAAAACTCGGGGTCAATGTCATGACCAACGCCGCGGTCGGCCAGGTGACGGCCGACAGTCTGATCACCGTCGATGGCAAGGTGATCGATGCCAGCCTGAAAGTCTGGGCCGCCGGGATTCGCGCTCCGGACTTCCTCAAGGATATCGACGGGCTTGAAACCAACCGGATCAACCAGCTGCACGTATTGCCAACCCTGCAGACCACCCGCGACGAAAACATCTTCGCCTTCGGCGACTGCGCCGCCTGCCCGCAACCAGACAGCGACCGCAACGTACCGCCCCGCGCCCAGGCGGCGCACCAGCAGGCATCGCTGCTGGCCAAGTCCTTGAAGCTGCGGATCGAAGGCAAGGCGTTGCCGCATTACAAGTACACCGACTATGGCTCGCTGATCTCGCTGTCGAAGTTTTCTGCGGTGGGCAACCTGATGGGCAATCTCACCGGCAGCGTGATGCTCGAAGGCTGGCTGGCGCGAATGTTCTACGTATCGCTGTACCGCATGCACCAGATGGCGCTGTATGGGATGTTCCGTACGGCCATGTTGATGCTGGGCAGCAAGATCGGGCGCGGGACCGAGCCGCGGCTCAAGTTGCACTGAACCTGACACACCGCTATCGCGAGCAGGCTCGCTCCCACAGCGATCGCATTCCCCTGTGGATACTCAGTCCACAGGGGGAGCGAACCTGCTCGCGAAGACGGCAGTGCCATCAGCGCGGGTCTACAACCCCGCACTCAAACCTGAAACCGCTGCACCATCGTACGCAACGAGTTTGCCAGTTGCGACAGTTCATGGCTGGACGCACTGGTCTGGTCTGCGCCAGTGGCCGAGCGCACCGACAGATCACGGATGTTCACCAGGTTGCGATCAACCTCGCGGGCCACCTGGGCCTGCTCTTCGGCCGCGCTGGCGATCACCAGGTTGCGCTCGTGGATTTCACTGACCGACGCGGTGATGGTCTGCAACGCCTCCCCCGCCCGCTCGGCCATCGCCAGGGTGCTTGCGGCGCGCGTCGAGCTGGCCTGCATGGAATCCAGGGCCTGGGTGGCACCGTTGCGCATGCCCTGGACCATCTGTTCGATTTCCTGGGTCGATTGCTGCGTGCGATAAGCCAGCGCTCGCACCTCATCAGCCACCACTGCAAACCCTCGACCGCTTTCGCCGGCCCGGGCCGCTTCAATGGCCGCGTTGAGAGCCAGCAAATTGGTTTGCTCGGCAATGGCCCGGATCACGTCCAGGACCTTACCAATATCCTGCGACTGGTTGGCCAGGGACTGCACCAGCCCACCCGTCACCTGCACGTCGCTGGCGAGGGCGCCGATCGCCTCAACTGTGTCGCTGACCCGTTGTTGCCCAAGGGATGCCGACTCGCTGGACTGACGCGTGGCGTCGGAGGTGGAGACCGCGTTACGCGCCACTTCCTCCACGGCAGTGGTCATTTCGGTAACGGCCGTGGCGGCCTGTTCAATTTCGTTGTTCTGCTGCTGCAGGCTCTGGGTGCTGTCGAGGGTGACGGCGTTCAGCTCATCGGCTGCCGTTGCCAGCTGCGCCGCCGAACCGCTGATGCTCTGCAATGTATCGCGCAGGTTTTTCTGCATGGTCGCCAGGGCCTTGAGCAAACGGCTCACTTCGTCGTTACCATGGGTTTCGATTGGCCGGGTCAGGTCACCGTCAGCCACGCTTTCTGCGGCGCCCAGCGCCTCACCCAGGGGCTTGACGATACTGCGTGTCAGCAACATCGCCAGGGCCACCGTAGCCAGGGCGGCCAGCACGATGAAAAGACTGACGATCATGCGGGATTTGGCGTAGTGTTCCTGGGACTTCTGGCTCTCGATGGACACCTGTTTGGAAAACAGTTCTGCCAGATCGTTGAGCTGCTTGCCGGAGCCGTCCACGACGGTTTTCATATCCACCAGCAGCAGTTTGATCAACTCGTCGCGGCGCCCCTGTTCCGCGAGGATGAAGGATTGCGCGATACCCGCGCGGTAGGCAGCAAAAGTCTGCTTGAACTGATCGTAAAGCGCTTTGCCTTCAGGGGTCACGACAAGTTTTTCGTAACTGGCGATTTTTTCGCTCAGTTCCTTGTCACGGACGTCCATTTGCCCACGGTAGACCGAGGTGTTCTTAGAATCCTGGTCCAAGGCCATGCGCAGGGAAATGGTGCGAATGCGCAGCATCCATTCACGAATCTCGTCACCGCCACGAATGCTCGGTAGCCACTGGGTTTCCACCGCGACCTCACTGTCGCGAATGCTCGACATCTGCCCCAGCGCAAACATCCCGAGCAGTGCCACCAGCACGGCGATCAGGGCAAAACCCAGCGCCGCGCGAGGGGCGATATTCAGTTGACGAAGAAACATAACGGGCGCCCTTTCTTGTTATTGGCCTGAGATGGGGCCACGCCCCTGTCGGTGGGTTATCGGCAGGTTGTACGACAACTTAAGACTTACATCCGCTTTTCGCGCAGGCAAAAAAAATCCCCGTATCTTTCGATACGAGGACTCTTAATATGGTCGGGGTAAGGGGATTCGAACTCCTGACATCCTGCTCCCAAAGCAGGCGCGCTACCGGACTGCGCTATACCCCGGTAATAAAAAGGCGACCTTTTCAAGTCGCCTTCCTCGATCAGCGCTTTTGGCCTCTGATCTTAAGATTCGATTCCAGCGAACTGGTCTCAAAAATGGTGGGTCGTGTGGGATTCGAACCTACGACCAATTGGTTAAAAGCCAACTGCTCTACCAACTGAGCTAACGACCCAAATATGGTCGGGGTAAGGGGATTCGAACTCCTGACATCCTGCTCCCAAAGCAGGCGCGCTACCGGACTGCGCTATACCCCGATTGAAATGGCTCCGTGACCAGGACTCGAACCTGGGACCCAATGATTAACAGTCATTTGCTCTACCGACTGAGCTATCACGGAACTGATATTTCAAGTTGCAACCTTGAAGCTTGATTGAAGCCAGCTTCAACCTCTTCTACCCGTCAGCATCGCTGCGTTCGTGTGTCTGAGGCGCGCTATTCTACAATCTTAAAAACCTCTGTCAACCCCTTAAATTGCTTTCAAGACAATGATTTGCAACTTATTTTGGATTCCTTCTCAGGGAGAAGTGACCCTTGGGGGTGACTGACTGCGGGGCGCACTTTACAAGCCTTTTCCTTTGAGTTCAACGGCCTGATGAAAAAAATGGCCTCGCAATGCGAGGCCATTCGGTCAACGACGATGCAGCCTGTCAGTTGAAAACGATTTCGTCGTTCTCCACCGTTCCGGTTACGGTTTCACCCGGCATGAAGCGACCAGACAGGATCAACTGCGCCAACGGGTTTTCGATCCAGCGCTGGATCGCCCGTTTCAACGGCCGCGCCCCATAGACCGGGTCGTAACCCACGGCAATCAACTTATCCAGGGCCTCGTCGCTCAGTTGCAACTTCAACTCGCGCTCGGTAAGGCGGCTGCGCAGGCGCCCCAGCTGGATCTCGGTGATGCCGGCAATCTGATCGCGGGCCAGGGGCTCGAAGATCACCACTTCGTCGACCCGGTTGATGAACTCGGGCCGGAAATGGGTAGAGATCGCGTCCATCACCGCAGCCCGTTGCGCCTCGCGATCCCCCACCAGTTCCTGGATCTGCGCCGACCCCAGGTTAGAGGTCATCACGATCACGGTGTTGCGGAAATCCACCGTGCGCCCATGGCTGTCGGTCAGACGTCCATCTTCCAGCACCTGCAGCAGGATGTTGAACACATCCGGATGGGCCTTCTCGACCTCATCGAGCAGGATCACCGAGTATGGCTTGCGGCGCACGGCTTCGGTCAGGTAACCGCCCTCTTCATAGCCGACATAACCTGGCGGTGCGCCGATCAGCCGAGCCACGGAGTGCTTCTCCATGAACTCGGACATGTCGATGCGCACCATCGCCTCCTCGGTGTCGAAGAGGAACTCGGCCAGCGCCTTGCACAGCTCGGTTTTACCGACACCGGTCGGGCCGAGGAACATGAACGAACCACTCGGCCGGTTCGGGTCCGACAACCCGGCACGGGACCGACGCACCGCATTGGCGACCGCCACGACCGCTTCTTCCTGGCCGATCACACGCTGATGCAGCAGGCTTTCCATCTTCAGCAACTTGTCGCGTTCGCCTTCGAGCATCTTCGACACCGGAATACCGGTCCACTTGGAGACCACTTCAGCGATTTCTTCCTCAGTGACCTTGCTGCGCAGCAACTGGTTTTCACTCTTGCCGTGCTGGTCGACCATCTGCAGGCTGCGCTCCAGGTCCGGGATCACCCCATACTGCAGCTCGGCCATGCGGTTGAGGTCGCCCTTGCGCCGGGCCGCTTCCAGTTCCTGGCGAGACTGTTCGATCTTTTGCTGGATCTGCGCCGAACCCTGGACTTCGGCCTTTTCCGAATTCCAGATTTCCTCGAGATCGGAATACTCGCGCTCGTGACGAACGATTTCTTCCTGCAATTTCTCCAAGCGCTTCTTCGCCGCTTCGTCGCTTTCCTTCTTCAGGGCCTGGGATTCGACCTTGAGCTGGATCAGGCGCCGCTCCAGGCGATCCAGCACTTCCGGCTTGGAGTCGATTTCCATGCGGATGCGGCTGGCCGCCTCGTCGATCAGGTCGATGGCCTTGTCCGGCAACTGACGATCGGTGATATAGCGGTGGCTGAGCTTGGCTGCCGCGATGATCGCGCCGTCAGTGATCGCCACTTTGTGGTGGACTTCATAGCGTTCCTTGAGGCCACGCAGGATGGCGATGGTGTCCTCCTCGCTCGGCTCGTCGACCAGCACTTTCTGGAAGCGCCGCTCGAGGGCCGCGTCCTTTTCTATGTACTGGCGGTACTCGTTGAGCGTAGTCGCGCCGACGCAATGCAACTCGCCACGGGCCAGCGCGGGCTTGAGCATGTTGCCGGCGTCCATCGAGCCTTCGCCCTTGCCGGCACCGACCATGGTGTGCAATTCGTCGATGAACAGAATGATCTGCCCTTCCTGCTTCGACAGCTCATTGAGCAGAGCCTTGAGCCGCTCTTCGAATTCGCCTCGATACTTGGCACCGGCGATCAGCGCCCCCATGTCCAGAGACAACAAGCGCTTGCCCTTGAGGCCGTCCGGCACTTCACCGTTGATGATCCGTTGGGCTAGGCCCTCGGCGATGGCGGTCTTGCCCACGCCAGGCTCACCGATCAAAACCGGGTTGTTCTTGGTGCGACGTTGCAGCACCTGGATCGTGCGACGGATCTCGTCGTCGCGGCCAATCACCGGGTCGAGCTTGCCTTCCTCGGCACGCTTGGTCAGGTCAACGGTGTATTTGTCCAGCGCCTGACGGGATTCTTCGTGGTTGGCATCGTTGACGGCCTCGCCACCACGCAGGTTATTGATGGCATTCTCCAGGGCTTTTTTGCTCACGCCCTGGCCGAGCAGCAGCTTGCCCAGTTTGCTGTTCTCGTCCATGGCGGCGAGCAGCACCAGTTCGCTGGAAATGAACTGGTCGCCCTTCTGCTGGGCCAGGCGGTCGGCCTGGTTAAGCAGCCGCGCCAGATCCTGGGACATGTTCACGTCGCCAGTCGGGTTCTGGATCTTGGGCAACTGGTCGAGTTCTTTCGTCAGCTCTTTTCGCAAGCTGTTGACGTCGAAGCCCACCTGCATCAGCAGAGGCTTGATGGAGCCGCCCTGCTGTTCGAGCATGGCCTGCATCAGATGCGCCGGTTCGATACCCGGATGATCCAGGCCGACGGCCAGGGACTGCGCGTCGGACAGCGCCAATTGCAATTTGCTGGTTAAACGGTCAATACGCATAAGGTCACCTTCCTTTTGAGCAGGCCGGACCGAAAAACATCCTGAATGAAGAAACCTGCCAGATACCGTTATAGATGTGGACGATTCTGGAAGATTCAAGCAGTGCGCTATTGATGCAGATCAGACAAGTCTAGCGTTCGATCCAGACCAGGGAGGCGAAGCGACCGGTGCGCGGGCTGCGACGGTAGGAAAAGAAGCGAGGATCGGTCACGGTGCACAGCCCGCCGCCATAGACCGCCGAGACACCCCGCGCGGCCAGCCGCAGGCGCGCCAGCGCATAGATGTCGGCCAGGAACTTGCCGGCGTTGTGGCTCGGCACAAAGGCTTGTACCGCCTGGGGCAGGTGCGCGATGAATGCTTCACGCACTTCCGGCCCGACTTCGAAGGCCTGTGGGCCGATGGCCGGGCCGAGCCAGGCGAGAATCTCATCCGCGGGCGTTGCGAGGCTGTCGAGGGTGGCTTCCAGCACGCCGTTCGCCAGCCCGCGCCAGCCGGCATGGGCGGCCGCGACACGAGTACCGGCGCGATTACAGAACAGCACGGGCAGGCAGTCTGCCGTCATCGCCGTGCAGGCGATACCCGGCGTGGCGGTCCAGCTGGCATCGGCGGTCGCTACCTGGGTCGGGTCGGCCTCGACCACGGCAATCCCATGGACCTGCCGCAGCCAGGCCGGACGGATGGCGAATCGATCGGTGAGACGACGCCGATTTTCGGTGACGGCCCCTGGGTCGTCATCGACATGGTCGCCGAGGTTGAGGCTGTCGAACGGCGCCACGCTGACGCCGCCCGCACGGGTGGTGACGCAGGCCTTGACCCGGGCCGGCGCGGGCCAGTCGGGTATCAGCCAGTCACTCATCCGACGAACGCCTCGCGGTCCTGCTTGAGCAATGTCAGCAGCCAGACGAAGTCATCCGGCAACGGCGACTCCCAGCTCATGCGCTTACCGGTGGTCGGATGATCCAGTTCCAGGAAACGCGCATGCAGCGCCTGACGCGGGAAGTGTTTCAGGGATTCGACCATGGTCACGCTGGCGGCCGGCGGAATGCGGAAGCGACCGCCGTAGGCCGGATCGCCCACCAACGGGAAGTTGATGTGGGCCATGTGCACGCGGATCTGGTGGGTACGACCGGTTTCCAACTTGACCCGCACATGGGTATGGGAGC
Source organism: Pseudomonas sp. SJZ074 (assembly GCF_007828215.1). GTDB lineage: Bacteria > Pseudomonadota > Gammaproteobacteria > Pseudomonadales > Pseudomonadaceae > Aquipseudomonas. Next base: position 15,294 of record NZ_VIUE01000033.1, read on the forward strand.
GGAAGCGTTCAAGCACGCGGTAGTGACTGACCGCAGGCTTACCGCCTTCCATCACCGCCATGCGCTGGCGTTGCTGACCGTGACGACCGATGGGCGCGTTGATCTTGCCGCCAGCGGTCACTACGCCGATCACGATGCATTCATAGATGCGGCTGACACTGCGGCTTTGCAGTTGTGCGACCAACTGGGTCTGCGCCTGGATGGTCTTGGCCACCACCATCAGACCGGTGGTGTCCTTGTCGAGACGGTGCACGATACCGGCCCGGGGCACATTGACGATATCCGGCACGTGGTGCAGCAGGGCATTGAGCAGGGTGCCGTCGGCGTGGCCGGCGGCTGGATGCACCACCAGGCCCGCCGGCTTGTTGATCACCAGAATGTCGTCATCTTCATAGACGATGTCCAGGGCAATGTCCTGGGCAACCCATTCGCCCTGGGCCTCCTGTTCGGCGGTCAGCTCGAGGATGGCACCGCCATGGACGATGTCGCGCGGACGGATGACCGCCCCATCCACCGTCAGGCGGCCGTCCTTGATCCAGGCGGAAAGGCGCGAGCGCGAATGCTCGGTGAAGAGTTGGGCGGCGACTTGATCGAGGCGTTGGCCGCCCAAATCGGACGGCACCTCTGCGCGAAGTTCTATTTTATCGGACATGCTCGGACTGGGCGTCGGCACAGCCTTTGGTTTCGGCTGCGCGCTTGTGGTTAAATACGGCGTCTTTTGCCCCGAGGCTTTCAACGGGGCGCTCATCATAACAGGACGGCCCCGCCCAAGACAGCGGCCGTCATAGGGACGCAAGCCGCCATGCAAGTGAAACACCTGCTGCTGATCGCCATCCTCGCATTGACTGCTGCTTGCTCGTCGAAGGAAGTCGTAGACGAAAACCTGAGCGAAGTCGAACTGTACCAACAGGCGCAGAAGGACTTGGACAACAACAGCTACACCAGCGCCACTGCCAAACTCAAGGCCCTGGAGTCGCGGTACCCGTTCGGTCGCTACGCCGATCAGGCCCAGCTGGAGCTGATCTACGCCAACTACAAGAACGCCGAGCCGGAAGCGGCGAAATCCGCTGCCGAACGCTTCATTCGCCTGCATCCACAGCATCCGAACGTCGATTACGCCTACTACCTCAAGGGCCTGACCTCCTTCGACCAGGACGTTGGCCTGCTGGCGCGCTTCCTGCCGCTGGACATGACCAAGCGTGACCCGGGCGCCGCGCGCGACTCCTACAACGAGTTCGCCCAGCTGACCAGCCGCTTCCCCAACAGCCGCTACTCGCCGGACGCCAAGCAGCGCATGATCTACCTGCGCAACCTGCTGGCCTCCTACGAAATCCACGTGGCCGACTATTACCTGACCCGCCAGGCCTACGTCGCCGCCGCCAACCGTGGCCGCTACGTGGTGGAAAACTTCCAGGAAACCCCTTCGGTGGGTGACGGCCTGGCGGTGATGACCGAGGCGTACCAACGCCTGCACCTGGACGAACTGGCGGCCAGCAGCCTGGAAACCCTGAAACTGAACTACCCGGACCACCCTACCCTGGTCGACGGCCAGTTCACCCCACGCGTGGCAGAAGCCGACAACCGTTCATGGCTGAGCAAGGCGACCCTGGGCCTGATCGAGTCCCGTCCACCGCTGCCGCCGGGTGAAACGCGCGCCAACCAGGACGTACAGCGTCAGTTCCAGGATGCCAAGGAAGCCATTCCGAACGAGCTCAAGCCCAAGGATGAGAATGGCGATGTGATCGAAGAGCCGGAGTCCGAGAGCTCCAGCGACCGATCCTGGTTCAGCTACATGACCTTCGGCCTGTTCGACTGAGTACAGGGCCTCAAAAGAAAGGGAGACCCGACGGTCTCCCTTTTTCATGCCTGGATCCTATTGAACTGTGCGCCGCTCCAGTCCTTGGCTAAACTGGCTCATCTCTCGCCAGAAAGCCGCCCATCATGCTTCGTCTAATAATCTTGTTCGCTGTAGTTGCCTCTGCCATATGGATCTTTCGCAACGTGAAGCCCAAGGCGTCCGCGGCAAAGTCCTCCCGGGAGCAGGATGCGCCGCCCATGGTGCGTTGCGCCCATTGTGGCGTGCACCTGCCGCGTGACCGGGCACTCCCCCTCCAACAACAGTGGTACTGCAGCCAGGCTCATCTCGAGCAAGGCCCGGGCCCTCGTGACCACTGAGACTTCAAGCCCCCGCGTCAGACAGACGCAGCGCCTGCTGCGTCTCTATCACCTGTACCGCTTGAGCATCGGCATCACCCTGGTGCTGCTGATTTCCAGCAACATGGACAATCGCCTGCTGGCCTTCGCCAACGACGACCTGCTGCGCAGTGGCAGCTGGTTGTACCTGGTACTGAACATCCTGCTGGTGGTGTTCCTGGAAAACACTCGCCGCCCGGCCCGGCTGTTCGGCCTGGCGCTCACCGATGTGCTGCTGCTGTCGTGGCTGTTCTTCGTCGCGGGTGGAGCCCCCAGTGCCATCGGCAACCTGCTCATCGTCTCGGTGGCCATCGGCAATACGCTGTTGCGCGGCCGGATCGGCCTGTTGATCGCCGCCGTCGCCACGATCGGCATCGTCGGCTCGAGTTTCTTCCTTGGCCTGAACGACTCGAACCTTCCCGGCAGCTATTTGCAGGCCGGTACCCTGGGCGCCCTGTGCTTTGCCGCCGCGCTGCTGGTGCAGGGTCTGACCCGACGACTGGAAGCCAGCGAAACCCTGGCCGAACGGCGGGCCAGCGAGGTGACCAGCCTGGAAACCCTCAATGCTCTGATCCTGCAACGCATGCGCACCGGTATCCTGGTGCTCGATCGTCAACGCCGGGTGCAACTGGCCAATGAAAGCGCCTTGAACCTGTTGGGCATGCACGACCTGGTCGGCCAGCCAATCGATGACTACTCCACCGCCCTCGTCGACAGCCTGAAAGTATGGCTGAACAACCCCAGCCTGCGTCCACCTGGCCTGACCATTGCCGGTACGGGTCTGACCCTGCAACCGAGCTTCATCGCCCTTGGGCACAACGAACAGCATCAGACCCTGGTGTTCCTCGAAGACCTGGCCCAGGTGGCCCAACATGCCCAACAACTGAAACTCGCCTCGCTGGGACGCCTCACTGCCGGCATCGCCCATGAAATCCGCAACCCCCTGGGGGCAATCAGCCATGCGGCGCAATTACTGCGCGAGTCCGAGGAACTGAACAACGCCGACCGGCGTCTGACGCAGATTATTCAAGACCACTCCCAACGAATGAATCGCGTTATTGAAAACGTCCTGCAACTGTCCCGGCGCCAGCAAACCTCGCCTCAACGCCTGGATCTGCGGGCCTGGCTCGAGCAGTTCGCCCGACAGGCCCGCGAAAGCATGGCCGCGCACCAGCAATTGCATGTGAACATAGCCCCGGGCGACTACGCCACGCTCATGGACCCCGATCAATTGACCCAGGTGCTCGACAACCTGCTGCGCAATGCCTGGCGCCACAGTGCCCAGGCCCATGAACAGGCCGAGGCCTGGCTGGAACTGTTCGTCGATCCTTACAGCCGCTTGCCCACGCTGGACATCATCGACAACGGCGCCGGCGTGACACCGGATCAGCAGGCGCACCTGTTCGAACCATTCTTCACCACCAGCAACCAGGGCACCGGCCTTGGGCTCTATCTGTCCCGTGAGCTGTGCGAAAGCAACCAGGCCCGCCTAGACTTCAAACCACGCCAAGGCGGCGGCTGCTTTCGCATCACCTTTGCTCACGGACGGAAACAGATTTGAATACACGCTCACGGCAACGGATCCTGATCGTCGATGACGAACCAGACATTCGCGAACTCCTGGACATCACCCTGGGCAGGATGAAACTCGACACCCGCAGCGCCAGGAATCTTGCCGAGGCCCAGTCCCTACTGGCGGACGAAGCCTTCGACCTGTGCCTGACCGACATGCGCCTGCCCGACGGTACCGGCCTGGAACTGGTGCAACACATCCAGCAACGCTTCCCGCAACTGCCCGTAGCGATGATCACGGCCTATGGCAGCCTGGAAACCGCCATCGACGCCCTCAAGGCCGGGGCTTTTGACTTCCTGACCAAGCCGGTCGACCTGGGGCGACTGCGGGAACTGGTGACCAGCGCCCTGCGCTTGCAGACTGCCACCGTCCCGGCCACCATCGACCGCTGCCTGTTGGGCGACTCCCCGCCGATGCGCAGCGTGCGCAAACAGATCGAAAAACTGGCCCGCAGCCAGGCACCGGTGTACATCAGCGGGGAGTCCGGCTGTGGCAAGGAGCTGGTGGCACGGCTGATCCACGAACAAGGGCCCCGCTCCAGCCGGAGTTTTGTGCCGGTCAACTGCGGGGCGATTCCGACAGAACTGATGGAAAGCGAGTTTTTCGGCCATCGAAAAGGCAGCTTCAGCGGCGCCATCGAGGACAAGCCCGGCCTGTTCCAGGCCGCCAATGGTGGCACTCTGTTCCTCGATGAAGTGGCCGACCTGCCCCTGGCAATGCAGGTCAAACTGCTGCGGGCGATCCAGGAAAAAGCCGTGCGTGCCGTTGGCGGCCAGCAGGAGGAAGTGGTGGATGTCCGCATCCTCTGCGCCACCCATAAGGACCTGGACGCCGAAGTCGCCGCCGGACGCTTTCGCCAGGACCTGTACTATCGACTGAACGTCATCGAACTGCGCGTACCGCCCCTGCGCGAACGCCGCGAAGACATCGAACCGCTGGCCAACCACATGCTCCAGCGCCTGGCGGCCACCACCGGCAACCCTGCCGCCAGGCTCCACCCCCAAGCCCTCGAGGCCCTTCGAAACTACCGTTTCCCCGGCAACGTGCGCGAGCTGGAAAACATGCTCGAACGGGCCTACACCCTCTGCGAACACCAACAGATCGAAGCCGACGACCTGCGCCTGGCCGAAGGCAATGGAATCACCGACACCACCAACCCCGATTTGATGCGGGTCGACAACCTGGAAGACTATCTGGAAGACGTCGAACGCAAAGTCATCCTCCAGGCCCTGGAGGAAACCCGCTGGAACCGCACGGCGGCGGCACAGCGATTGAAACTGTCGTTTCGGTCGATGCGCTATCGGTTGAAGAAATTGGGGTTGGATTGATCAACCAAGAGCCATGCCGCCCCTGTGGCGAGGGGATTTATCCCCGCAGGGCTGCGAAGCGGCCCCAAGACAGTCAACACCATCTGCCTGACACACCGAGGTGTAAGGATTTAGGGCGGCTTCGCAACCCAGCGGGGATAAATCCCCTCGCCACAGATCTTGTGTTGCCTTGCAGCTCCACTGAGCTGCAACATCTCCTCTAATCCACTGCCACCGGCCCCCACTCATCCAACACTCGATTAGCCAGCAATTCGCTCAGTTCGATCAGCTGCTGCACACCCAGGGCAACATGCCGGCGCGAACCATCAAGCTCGAAAGCCAGGTCGCTGAGCGTCGCGTTGGCGGATGCCAGGGTTTCGCTTAGGCTTTGCTCCCACAAAAGATCTGTGGTCGGCTGAAAATGACCAGTCACCGCAGATCCCTGTGGGAGCGAGCCTGCTCGCGATTGCGGCGGATCAGTCAATGCAGATGTTGAATGACAAATCGCCATCGCGAGCAGGCTCGCTCCCACAATGGGTCTGTGTAGACCTTCAAGAGCCGTGTCGAACTATAAGCCGCGCCGCGGCTTTTGATCTTCCGCCCCTTCGGCAGGCTGAGTGGAGGCGTTCATCAGGGGGATGGCGCGCAGCGCCGTTCGACGCAGTCGAACCCATCGAGTGGAGGTCAAGCGCAGCGGACCGGAGCCGATGCCCCCCCTGATGAATGCCGGAGCGAAGGAACCCCGAGCCTTGGCGAGGGGCCGGACGCTGGGGCGGAGCGTTCTTTGCCTATTTTCTTTCTGGGCCGGCATTCCGGGCGTTTGAAAGAAAGTAGGTCGCCGTCAGGGCGAAACCATAGGTGGCCGTTACCGAAGTAATGGATATACACCCGGCCAACAAAATCCCGGACACCGCCATCGCGAGCAGGCTCGCTCCCACAATGGGATCGCAGTACAGCCAAAAGCGCCTACAAGCGCCCGGCAGGCGCATACGGCGCAGGATCAATCACCGGCTCACGCCCCAACATCAAATCCACGAACAACTGACACGAAGCCGGCGCCAACACCAACCCATTGCGATAATGCCCACAGTTCAACCAAAGCCCCGCAAACCCCGGCACCTCGCCGATGTAAGGAATACCCGCCGGCGACCCAGGCCGCAGTCCGGCCCAGTGCCCGACCACCTCAGCCTCCGCCAGCGCCGGAATCAGTTGCTGCGCGGAAGCCTTCAGGCTCTCCAGCGCCGCATCGGTCGGAGTCTTGTCGAAGCCTTCGCGTTCCAGGGTACTGCCCACCAGGATATGCCCGTCACGCCGCGGAATCGCATAACGACCCTTGGCCAGGACCATGCTCGGCAGGAAATCCGAGGCGCACTTGTACAGGATCATCTGCCCCTTGACCGGCTCGACCGGCAACTTCAGGCCCAGGGTCTTGAGCAACTCCCCGCTCCAGGCCCCAGCAGCCAGCACCACCTGATCGCCATGAATCACCCCGGCCGAACTATCCACTCCCACGACACGCCCGCCGTCGAGAAGGAAGCCACTGACCTCGCATTGTTCATGCAGCGTGACCCCGGGCAGCGTCCCCAACGCAGCCTTGAGGGACTTTACCAACCGGGGATTGCGCACGTTCGCCACGCCAGCCATGTGGATCGCCCGGGAGAACCCGGCGCCCAACACCGGCACCGCATCGTGGACCGCCGAGATATCCACCGGCCGCAACGGTCGCCCTTCGCGCGCGGCCCAGGCCAGCGCTTCGTCCTGATCGTCCAGGTCCAGCCAATACAGCCCAGTGACATACACCTGCGGATCGATACCCGTGGCCGCGAACAAACGTTGGCCCAACTGTGGATAGAAATCCTGCGACCAATGCGCCAGCGCCGTGACCGCCGGGCTGTAGCGCCACGGGTACAACGGCGAAACGATGCCGCCACCGGCCCAGGACGACTCCTGACCGACACTGGATCGCTCCAGCAGCACCACACGTTGCCCTTCGGACGCCAGATTGAACGCTGTCAGCAGGCCAATGACTCCGCCGCCGACAATCACCACTTGCTGTTGCCTGGTCATGTATTGATTCGACTCATAAGACTGAAAGGCGCGACACAGCGCCCGGAAAAGAAGCCTCAGCGACCCCAGCAATCCTTGGTGGTCAGCCCGGAAGCGGCGTTGATCATGCTACGTACACCAGTGTTGTTGATGGTGAAATCACCGCACTTGTCCGTCGCCATGGATGAGCCACTTCTGCGTACCGCGGTCAGGGTAAAGCTCTGGTCCGCCAGCGTCCGGTTGATGGTATAGAAGTCGTTTCCATTGCTCAGCCCGGTCGCGTTGGTATAGACGTTGTTCTTCGAATAGTAACGTTCGAGGATCTGCGCCTGTTCCGACAGCAGCCCCGCAATTTCAGCACGTCGGCCTTTTTTCATGTATTCGGTCAGGCTCGGGTAGCCGACGGTGATCACAATACCGATGATCGCGATCACGATCATGATTTCGATCAAAGTGAAGCCCCGATTGGTTCTGCGCATGTCCTTGCCTCTCACTGTATTTGTCGCCACATGACGCGACGACTGCCGCCAACGGATTTGCTCAGCAGGTCGGTGATACCGCCACCGGAATCGTTCACGACCATGTTGGTGGCTCCGTTGGCACTGACGACGGCACTCAAGGTCGGGATACCGCCGGTGAACACCACCCCGGCGGAGATCGTATCGAAGCTGTTGAGCTTGCCGTCACCGTTGGTGTCGAGCACCGCGTAGTTGAGCATCTTACCGCTGAACGCATCCACTTCGATCAGCTTGCCGGTCCCGAAGCTGGCGCAAGGGTCGGTAGTATCCACGGCGGCCGTGGTAAAGACTACGCGCCCAAGCACCAGGTTGGCCGGGTTGATCACCCGCTCCCCGGTCAGTGCGTTGTTGTACACCAGGGGCAGGTACCAACCCTTTTTCGCCGGGTAAATCACGTCGGTCTGGCTGGTGGTCACGAACTGCCCCGAGCTGCCAGAGAATACGCCGGTGATCGACTGAGCCTGCAGGCTCGACACCGTGATCTGTCCGCCGCCACCGGTGGCATCCCAGATCGAATAGAACCCCTGCAGGTCCTTGTTGAGCTTGTCCGTTGCCTCGTTGAATTTACCGGTACCGAAAAAGACCTGGACCCCACCCTGGGGGGTGTCCGCCAGCAACGGTTGAACGGTGATGGGCTGGGTCGCCCCGCCGGACGCGGTGAACAAGGGCTGGCCGGCAAACGCCAGGCCCCAGGTGGTCGGCGACGTGCCGCTGAGGTCGAACTTCCACATCCGTCCTTTCAAGTCGCCACCGTAGGCCGCTTGCACCACATTCTGGGAGTTGACCCGCAGCTTGACCGACGACAAGCCATTGTCGGTCTCGCTGCTGTTGATGACGATCTTGCGAATCAGCGAACCGTCTCGGATATCCACCACATACAACGCTGCCACGCCGCTGTTGCTGCCGTAGCCATTGGAGATGAACGCCGCCCAACGGCCGTCCGCCAACCGGGCGACTTCAGGGCGGGCATAGGCATAGCCCAGGTCATTGAAGGTATTGGCCGTGTTGGCAACGGTCGGCGCGCTGATTTCCCATAGTGCCCGAAGCGTATTGCCGGCCGCCGCATCGAACAGTTGCACCGCAAAGAAGGTCCTGCCCCCGGCCCCGGTCCCGCCCACCGCCACGGTTTTCCAGGCACTGCCCGATTGCGTATCGAATACACCGATCTGTCCATCCACCAGGAATTTGTGGCTCACCCCGTTGATGTAATTGGTACTCGCGATGTCATCCAGCCCTGGCAACACGCTCGAAGGCATATAGGCGTAACGCCGTGTGCCGTTGGCAGCGTTGATGACGCTGAAGAAGCCATCGTTGGCATTCACCAAGAGGCTGGTGTTCATGGCCGTCGCCTTGGTCGCCAGGTACGTGCTGTAGCTGGTGTCGTTCAGCAGGTCCGCGGCAGTCTGGTCATTGGGCGACGCCAGCACCAGCGGCGAGTTGATGATGTCTCCCAGCAACACGCTGCGCACCTTCAAGCCGGTTTTGTTGGTGCCCTTGCTCCATTCCACCAGATCGTTACCGGTAATCCCTGTGGGCAGGTTCTGGCTCAGAGTGGTTTGCTGAGCCGTTGAAAAATTGCCGTAGGCCAGGGTCACCGGTGCATTGGTCGCGGTGTTCCACGATTGATAAAGCGGCGCCGTGGCGCCGGGGACAATGGCGGTGTCGGTGGTCCATTGCACTGCAGCCCTGTTGACCGTGCCTGCCGAGGTGAAGCCGAACGCCCGAATGGTGCCGCGCCAGTCCTTGGGGTCGTAGGTGGTCTGGTAGAAGCTGGACGTGCTGGACAGCGTCGCACCGTTGGTCGTGCCACCGCCCCCCGACCCGGCCTTGGAGGTGATGTCGCTCAGCGCGGATGTCAGGGCCGAGCTCAAGCCTTCGCTGTCGGTCGCCTGGTAATACTTGCCGGCGCCATAGCGGGCCGCATCGGACAGCATCTGGTTGGTCGCGGTGAAACCGACGGTGTAGGTATTGAGGTACTGCCGGGAGAAATCCGTGGTGTCCCAGCTCTTGCCGGTGACATCGGTGCCGGTGGAGCGCATGTCGATGTCGAAGGCGAACTTGGCGATGTCGTCCAGGTACAGCGTGTCACCTTCGCCGTCACCAGTGGGGTTGCCGCCGTCGTTGGCGCTGATGCCATCCCAGTTGGGTAAGCGAGGGCCGCCCGGCGCGATGGCCTGCGGATCGTTGGTGGGGAACGTCCGGTCAAAGGTGGGGAAGCCGTCGGTGATCACCACGCCAAAGTTTTTCTGACAGCGGTACTGGATCGGGCTGGTATAGGTACTGGGCGTGCCGTTGTAGTATGGCGCCATGCCCCGGAAGTAGCGGGTGACTTCGTAATAGCTCTCGGCCAGCGGTGTATTCGCGACGGCCCCCAGGGCGTTGATGGCGGTGATCAAGGCGCTGTAGTTGGCGTTGGCCTGGGTCTGGGTGACGCTGCCGCTGACGGGCGAAAGGTCGCTGATGGCCCGGGCGATGTAACCGCCTGGGCCTGAGTTGCTGCTGTTGGGTGGATTGAACGTGGCAAGGCCGATGCGCAAGGCGCGGTTATTGGCGACCAGGTCATTGGAAACGTCACGCGCCACGTTTATCCGGTAGTCGGTGGGAATCGTGCCCGTGGTGAAGTCCCGGCTCGAACCGTTGGCCAATGTCACGAGATAGGCCAAGTACCTGGCGGTGTAACGGGTATTACCACCGCCCACGGGATCTGGAAGACGAAGACAGACCCGGCCAATGCTCGAACGATAAAAACCGTACCAGCCAGATGAGCAACCACCGCGCAGTAGGCTCAATAACAGAATGTTCGAGTCGTCCAGGTCCAGTTCATACCTGTCGTTACAATTGCTACTGGAATTGCATGCAAACGTGCGCAATTGCGTCGCCGTCGGATCAAACCCGGCCGCCCAGATGATGTTATTCATACTTCCCGAATCATCGATCAGCAGCATCACGTTCGGCGTCACCGCGGCCGCACTCAACAACGGCGAATCCGACGGCGTGAAGCCATAGACCGGGGCCGTCAGATAAAGGCTGAGCAGCACACCCCACAGCGCCTGTTTCCAGCCATGGCGAGCGTCAATATTTCGCATAGATGCTCTCCACCACGCTGCGCTGGTTGTTTCCCACCACCGCCACCGCCGTGATCCGGTACAACGTCGCCGAGGTACCGTTCGGCACATTGACCGCCGCAAGCGTGGTGCCGATGTTCTGCACGCCATAAAACCCGCCAGCAGCGGCGACCCAGGTGACCCCTGACGATGAGTTGCGCCCAGCCCCCGTCAGCGTGGCCGACTCCGCCGGCGGCGCGCATTGAATAGCAGTGGTGCAGACTGCCAGCGCATACGTCTCCACCTGCACGGCGTTCTCGCCCATCCGCAGTGCAGCCTCGGCCATCTGAAACGACTGGTTGCGCAGCATGACGCTGCTGGTCATTTTTTCCTGGAGGGTGGCGCTTTGCATCGACGACAGGCCGATCAGCGTGAGCAGCAGCAGGAAAACCAGGCTGACCAGCAATGCCATGCCGCGCTGACGCTGCCCGAAGGCTCTCGATCTCATCAGTCGCCCCTCACAAGAGCCGGTTGCGCAAGGCGGCAACCACGTTGAAGGTCTGGTCGCGTACGTTGTTCTTCGGATCGAAGAGCGTCAGGGTCAGGCGCACGCTGCGGATCAACGCCGGATCAGGCGGGTTGCTGCTGTAGCTTGAGGCCGCGATGTCCGTCGAGCTGCCGGCCACGCCGAAGGTCACGTTGAACGTGCGGACGTTGTCCACCAGCACCGCCAGGGTCGGATTGCCGGCCCCGGTGCCCATCGACAACTGGTTGTTGCTGAAGCTATAGATCAACCGGCGTACCGGAAACGCCAGCTGCCCGGCTGCGGGAGCCCGCGCACCGGTATAGGCCGTGGCCGTGGTACGGCAGTCGGACAGGACGGTCCAGGTCGGCACGCCGCCACTGTTGCCCACATCCGTCGTCACCAGGGTCATTTTCTGGTTGGCGTTGTCCCAGCGGATCGGCGTGATCTGACTGGCGTTGAAGTCCCCCGCCGAGGAGGCGTCGGTGATGCTGCCCAGGCAACCGAACATCCCCACCATGCGAATCTCCTGGACCATCTTGCTCAAGGCAAAGCGTGCATCCTCCTGCATCACCGCCGCCGCACTCTGGCTGATGTAGGTGTTCTTGGCAGCGATGAAGATCTGCACCACACCCAGGACCACGATGAGACTGATGACCAGCGCGATCATCAACTCGATCAGGCCAAAGCCCCGGCAGCCCTTGTTCATGGCGTCGCCACCGGATCGACAGCGGCGCGGCTGGTCAGCACGAAACTACGCCGAGCATCGGTCGCATTGCTGGTGTTGGCAGCCCGGGCATCGTCCCAGGAAATGGTGATGGTGTAGACCCGCTGGTTCAGCGCGATGGTCCCGGTGGCCGTGGCGCCGCCGAAGCTGGTGATGTTGGTCTTGAAATCGTAGAGGTCCTGGTCTCGGGTCACGTTGAGGTTGGGTGAGCTGGGTGGCGCCACGGTGTAGTCGGCGCCGGAGTTGGCGCGGATACGGTCCAGCATGTCGTAGGCGATGAAGCTGGCCTGGCTGGTCATGCGCGAGCTGTCGGTGTACTTCAAGGCATTGAGCTGGATCATCGCCGCCCCCAGCAGACCCACGCCGAGAATCAGCACAGCCACCAGCACTTCGATCAGTGTCATGCCCTCCTGTGGCCTTTTATTGCAACCCTTCATCCGCAACTTCCACCCAATACGATTCGTCCATTGAGGCAAACGCTCAGCGTCCGGCTCTGCGAGCCCCGCACATAATTGAAGCTCACCGGGGTGGCCGGTGCCGATAACCCACCCAGGTTATTGAAATCAATGTTGGTCACCTCTGAGGTTAGCGTCAGAGTCGCACCACTGCTCATCGCGGGAACAACCCGCAATACATTGGCCGGATTGCCAGTACTGTCATACACCGTCAATTCGCCGCTCCAGACGCTGCCCTGGGCGGTGGGGCGAATGCGCGTGGTGACACCCCGGTCGATCGCTTCCATGCGGGCAAAGTTCAAGGCCCGGCGCAGATCGCCGATCTCCGTATCCGCCTTGGTACTCTGCATCGAGCCGGTGAACGCCGGCACCGCCATCGTGATGAGGATCAGCAGTACGCCAAGGGCCACCAGCACCTCGATCAGCGTGAAACCTTTTGTACGAAGATCCATCGATGCCCTCCGTTGCCGTCGGCTATACCTGCTTCTGTAACGCTAGAACAAACCATTGGCGCTTGCCTGTGGCGAGGGAGCTTGCTCCCGCTGGGCTGCGCAGCAGCCCCAAAAAGAACGGCCGCTACGCGCCCGAGCGGGAGCAAGCTCCCTCGCCACAATGAGATTCCCACAAGCCTTAAGGACCATCCCCACACTCTCCAGGGAGGAGACACCATGCCCCAACAGGGTTTCAGCCTGATCGAACTGCTCATGGGACTGGCGATTGTCGCAATTGTTCTGCCGTGGGCCAGCTCAAGCTTCAAGGCGCTGGTGGAATCCACTGAACGCCATGACACCGCGCAACGGTTAGCCAGCGGTTTGCGCAATGCCCGCAGCGAAGCCATCAGCCGCAATCGGACCGTGACCATTCAAGGGATAGACAACGATTGGAGCCAAGGGTGGCAGATCAGGTTGGACGACGATGGCCAGACATTGCTGGAACAGCGCAGCCATCGCACCCTGGTGGTGGGTAACTGGCCGGTGAAGCACAGGGTAACGTTCGCCGGCCATGGCGCGGCGCTATTGCCCAGTGGCGCTTTTCAGGCGGGTACCTTGCACGTGTGTGCCCGGCACCAACCTATCAGCCATCACCAAGTGGTGCTGTCACCCACCGGTCGCGTCAGCCTGCGCAACGAGGAAAGTGCGCAGGCCCTGTGCGAAAAGCGCTTAAAGCAGGGAGCGGACGCGTAGTTCCTTGGGCATGGAGAACGTGATGTTTTCCTCCCGGCCGGCCAGTTCATCGGCACCGATAGCACCCCAGGCCTGCAACTGCTGGATCACACCACGCACCAGGACTTCCGGCGCTGAAGCACCTGCGGTAATGCCGATGTGCTCGACGCCGTCGAACCAGCTGCGCTGCATGTCCTCGGCACCGTCGATCAGGTAGGCCGGCGTTCCCATGCGTTCGGCCAGTTCGCGCAGGCGATTGGAGTTGGAGCTGTTCGGGCTGCCGACCACCAACACGACATCGCACTCGTCAGCCAGTTGCTTGACCGCGTCCTGGCGATTCTGGGTGGCGTAGCAGATGTCGTCCTTGCGCGGGCCGCCAATGGCTGGGAAGCGCGTACGCAACGCATCGATCACCCGGCTGGTGTCGTCCATGGACAGGGTGGTCTGGGTGACGAAGGCGAGTTTTTCCGGGTTACGCACCTGCAAGGCAGCCACGTCCTCCTCGTCCTCCACCAGGTAGATCGCGCCGCCATTGCTGGCGTCGTACTGGCCCATGGTGCCTTCGACTTCCGGGTGCCCTTCGTGGCCGATCAGGATGCATTCGCGACCGTCACGGCTGTAGCGCGCCACTTCGATGTGCACCTTGGTCACCAAGGGGCAGGTCGCATCGAACACCTTCAGACCACGCCCTGCCGCTTCGGTACGCACCGCCTGGGAAACCCCGTGGGCACTGAAGATCACAATGACGTCGTCCGGCACCTGGTCCAGTTCCTCGACGAAAATGGCTCCGCGGCTGCGCAAGTCTTCGACGACGAATTTGTTGTGGACCACTTCGTGACGCACATAGATCGGCGGCCCGAAGACTTCCAGGGCGCGGTTGACGATTTCGATCGCCCGGTCCACACCGGCGCAGAAGCCACGGGGATTGGCGAGTTTGATTTGCATGCTGTGCCTCGTGTCTTGCCTGTTGATCGAACGAAGGGCTCGAACACAATGGAGATACCTTGTGGGAGCGGGCTTGCTCGCGAAGAGGACCTTACATCCAACATTGATGTTGGCTGACACTCCGTCTTCGCAAGCAAGCCCGCTCCCACACTTGACCGCTTCCGGCCAATTACAAAGCCTTGACCTCAAGAATTTCCACTTCGAAGTTCAAGGTCTTGCCCGCCAAGGGGTGATTGAAGTCCACGGTCACCTGGGCGTCGTCAAAAGCCTTCACCACACCCGGCAACTCGGTATTGGCTGCGTCATTGAAGATCACCAGCAAGCCTTCGGACAGCTCCATGTCCTGGAACTGCGAGCGTGGCATGGTCTGCACGTTTTGCGGGTTGGGCTGACCAAAGGCGTTTTCCGGTGTCACAACCACGGTGCGCTTGTCGCCGGCCTTGAACCCGAAGATCGCCGCCTCGAAGCCTGGCAACAGGTTACCGTCGCCCACCTTGAACACGGCCGGGGCCTTGTCGAAGGTGCTGTCGACAGTGTCGCCGTTTTCCAGGTGCAGGGCGAAGTGCAGCTTCACTTCGGTGTTTTGAGCGATACGCTGCTCAGTCATGGACGGCTTCTCCGGTTTTCTTGCTCTTGAACATGTCCAGGGCCAGCATGATGGCGCCCACGGTAATGGCGCTGTCAGCGAAGTTGAACGCCGGGAAATACCAGCGGTTCTGCCAATGCACCAGGATGAAATCGATCACGTGGCCCAGGGCAATGCGGTCATAGAGATTGCCCAGGGCGCCGCCGAGCACCAGCGCCAGCGCCACGGCCAGCCAGGTTTCGTCGCGGCCCAGGCGCTTGAGCCAGACCACCAGCACCGCGCTGACCACCACGGCGATCAGGGCGAACAGCCAGCGCTGCCAGCCCGAACCGTCGGCCAGGAAGCTGAATGCCGCGCCGGTGTTGTAGGCCAGGGTCCAGCTGAAGTAGTCGGGGATGACCACGATCTGCTGGTACATGGTCAACGAGCCTTCGAAGTAGAACTTGCTGGCCTGGTCGATGACCAGAACCAGCACGCTCAACCAGAGCCAGCCCAGCCGTCCGAAACGGCCCGCTGCGTTAGGCATAGTGGCGAACCTCACCGGTACCGCTGATGTTATCGACACAACGCCCGCAGATTTCCGGATGCTCCGGGTTCACACCGACGTCCTCGCGGCAGTGCCAGCAACGGGCGCACTTGACGAAGCTCGACTTGACCACCTTGAGTTTCAGCCCCGCCACTTCGGTCACCACGGCATCGGCCGGGGCCTGCACCAACGGCGCGACACTGGCGGTGGAGGTGATCAGCACGAAGCGCAGTTCGTTGCCCAGCTTGGCCAGGTCGCCGCTCAGGGCCTCCTCGGCGTAGAGGGTCACTTCGGCCTGCAGGTTGCCACCGACGGCCTTGGCCGCGCGCTGGATCTCCATTTCCTTGTTGACCGCTGCCTTGACCGCCATGATCCGGTCCCAGTAGGCACGGTCCAGCTCGAAGCCTTGCGGCAATTCGGTCAGGCCTTCGTACCAGGTGTTGAGCATCACCGACTCGTTGCGCTCGCCCGGCAGGTACTCCCACAGCTCGTCGGCGGTGAACGCCAGGATCGGCGCGATCCAACGCACCAGCGCCTCGCTGATGTGGAACAGCGCGGTCTGGCACGAACGGCGTGCCTTGCTGTTGGCGCCGGTGGTGTACTGGCGATCCTTGATGATGTCGAGGTAGAAACCACCCAGCTCCTGCACGCAGAAGTTGTGTATCTTCGAGTAGACGTTCCAGAAGCGGTATTCGCCGTAGTGCTCCTGCAACTCGCGTTGCAACAGCAGGGTACGGTCCACGGCCCAGCGGTCCAGGGCCAGCATGTCTTCGGCCGGCAGCAGGTCAGTGGCCGGGTTGAAACCGGTCAGGTTCGACAGCAGGAAGCGCGCAGTATTACGGATGCGCCGGTAGGCGTCCGCGCTGCGCTGCAGGATCTGCTCGGAAACCGCCATCTCGCCGGAATAGTCGGTGGAGGCGACCCACAGGCGCATGATGTCGGCGCCCAGGGTGTCGTTGACTTTCTGCGGCGCGATCACGTTGCCCAGGGACTTGGACATCTTGCGGCCGGCCTCGTCGACGGTGAAACCGTGGGTCAGCAATTCGCGGTACGGCGCGTGGTTATCGATGGCGCATCCGGTCAGCAGCGACGAGTGGAACCAGCCGCGGTGCTGGTCCGAACCTTCCAGGTACAGGTCGGCGCGCGGGCCGCTCTCATGGCCCATCGGGTGCGAACCGCGCAGCACGTGCCAGTGGGTGGTGCCGGAGTCGAACCAGACGTCCAGGGTATCGCTGATCTTGTCGTACAGTGGCGCTTCGTCGCCCAACAGCTCGGCGGCGTCCATCTTGAACCAGGCTTCGATGCCTTCGACTTCGACGCGCTTGGCAACGGCTTCCATCAACTCGACGGTACGCGGGTGCAGCTCGCCGCTCTCTTTGTTCAGGAAGAACGGGATCGGCACGCCCCAGTTGCGCTGACGGGAGATACACCAGTCCGGACGGTTGGCGATCATCGAGTGCAGGCGCGCCTGGCCCCAGGCCGGGACGAATTGGGTGTCCTCGATGGCCTTGAGCGAACGCTGGCGCAGGGTGTCGCCGTTGGCAGGCTGCTTGTCCATGCCGATGAACCACTGCGCGGTGGCGCGGTAGATCAGCGGAGTCTTGTGGCGCCAGCAGTGCATGTAGCTGTGTTCGATGACAGTGGTGTGCAACAGCGCACCGACTTCGCTCAGCTTGTCGACGATGGCCGGGTTGGCTTTCCAGATGAACTGGCCGCCAAAGAACTCCAGGGACGGTACGTAGACGCCGTTGCTCTGGACCGGGTTGAGGATGTCATCGTTGACCATGCCGTATTTCTTGCAGGTCACGAAGTCGTCGACGCCATAGGCTGGCGCGGAGTGAACCACGCCAGTGCCTGCGCCCAGCTCCACGTAGTCGGCCAGGTACACCGGCGACAGACGGTCATAGAACGGGTGACGGAAGTTGATCAGCTCCAGCGCCGAACCCGGTGCAGTCGCCAGCACGGAGCCTTCGAGCCCGTAGCGGGACAGACAGGACTCGACCAGTTCTTCGGCCAGTACCAGCAGCTTGTCGCCGACGTCGACCAGGGCGTAGTTGAACTCCGGGTGGACGTTCAGCGCCTGGTTGGCCGGGATGGTCCACGGGGTGGTGGTCCAGATCACGATGGCGGCCGGCTTGGCCAGCTTGCCCAGGCCGAAAGCGGCGGCGAGCTTGTCTTCATCGGCGATCGGGAACGCCACGTCGATGGTCGACGACTTCTTGTTCTCGTATTCGACTTCCGCCTCGGCCAGGGCCGAACCGCAATCGAAGCACCAGTTCACCGGCTTGAGGCCCTTGAATACGAAGCCACCCTCGACGATTTTCGCCAAGGCACGGATTTCGCCGGCTTCGTTCTTGAAGTCCATGGTCTTGTAGGGATTGGCGAAGTCGCCCAGCACGCCGAGGCGGATGAATTCGGACTTCTGCCCTTCGATCTGCTCGGTGGCATAGGCACGGCACAGCTCGCGGGTCTTGTCCGCGCCCAGGTTCTTGCCGTGGGTCACTTCCACCTTGTGCTCGATCGGCAGGCCGTGGCAATCCCAGCCCGGGACATACGGCGCGTCAAAACCCGACAGGGTCTTGGAGCGGATGATCATGTCCTTGAGAATCTTGTTCAGCGCGTGACCGATGTGAATGGTGCCGTTGGCATAGGGAGGGCCGTCGTGCAGGACGAACTTCGGACGATCCTTGCCAATTTCGCGCAACTTTCCGTACAGGCCAATGCTGTCCCAACGCTGCAGAATCTGTGGTTCGCGCTGAGGCAGGCCGGCCTTCATCGGGAAGGCGGTGTCCGGAAGGTTTAGCGTGGCTTTATAGTCGGTCATTTAAGGCTCTTCATTAGCGATTGGCGCTGGTTGCGACAAGGGCACGGGCGGCGGCGATATCTGCATGGATCGCCGTCTTGAGCGCCTCCAGGGAGGCAAAACGCTGCTCTTCACGCAGCTTCTGGTGGAAAACCACCGTCAAACGCCGGTCATACAGATCGCCGGCAAAATCCAGAACATGTACTTCGAGATGGGCCTTGCCATCCCCCTGGACCGTGGGCCGTACACCGATATTGGCGACGCCGGGCCAGGCCTTTCCGTCGATCTCGACGCTCACCAGGAACACCCCGGTCAGCGGCACACGACGGCGCTTGAGTTGCACGTTGGCGGTCGGCGTACCCAATTGGCGCGCCAGCTTCTGTCCGTGCAGGATCCGCCCGGCGATCCGGTACGGACGGCCGAGCAAGCGCTCGGCCAATTCGAAGTCGGCAGCGGCCAGGGCATTGCGGACCTGGGTACTGCTCACACGCAAGCCATCCAGCTCGACGGTCTGCGCCGCTTCAACGGTAAAGCCACGGGCGAGGCCGGCCTGCTGCAGATAGGCGAAATCCCCTGCCCGGTCACAACCGAAACGGAAATCGTCGCCGACCTCCAGGTGCTTCACGTCGAGACCGCCCACCAGGATGGTCTCGACGAATTCGGCGGCGCTGAGCTTGCTCAGGCGCTCGTTGAAAGCCAGGCACAAGACCCGATCGACGCCTTCGGCGGCCAGCAGTTGCAGCTTGTCCCGCAGGCGGGCCAGACGGGCCGGCGCGGTCTCCGGGGCAAAGAATTCCCGGGGTTGCGGCTCGAAGATGACCACGCAACTGGGCAGCCCCAGCTCCAGCGCACGCTCGCGCAGCCGCGCCAGGATAGCCTGGTGGCCACGGTGGACACCGTCGAAGTTGCCAATGGTGGCGACACAGCCCCGATGCCGGGGACGCAGGTTGTGAAGGCCTCGAACCAGCTGCATAACGCGCTTCTTGCTCATAAAGTGGCCGATTATAACCACACCCGGCGGCCAACGACAGGCAACACCGTAACCCAAAGTGATCGAACCGACAAAACCGCTGCCCGACCGGCCCTTATCGACGCTAATCCCTCAGCTCAAGGCCTTGCGATTGAAGTCTCGCAGACGGAATCCCATCAGCAGCAACATGCCGAAATACGCACCCGCACCCACGACGACCAGCATCCCCAGGCGCAGGAAACGCTCGAACATCTGCCCGCCACCCCAGGCTGGCATGAAGTGCATCGCCCCAAGCAGCACCGCCGACATTACCCCCACGGCCACCAACAGCTTGAGGCCGAACTTGCCCCAGCCCGGCTGCGGTTGATACATCTTCTGCTTGCGCAACTGGTGGAACAGCAGCCCGGCATTGAGGCAGGCGCCAATACTGATCGCCAGGGCCAGGCCGGCGTGGGCCAGGGGACCGATCAGCAAAAGGTTGAACAATTGCGTCATCACCAGGGTGAAAATGGCGATCTTTACCGGTGTGCGGATGTTCTGCTGCGCATAGAAACCTGGCGCCAGCACCTTGATCAGGATGATTCCCAACAACCCCACCGAGTAAGCGATCAGGGCCCGCTGAGTCATCAGGGCATCGAACGCCTTGAACTGGCCGTACTGGAACAGCGAGACGGTCAGCGGTTCCGCCAGGATCCCCAGGGCCACCGCGCAAGGCAGCACCAGCACGAAGCACAGGCGCAAGCCCCAGTCGAGAATGCGCGAGTACTCCTGGCGATCCCGGCTGGCATAGGTCTTGGCCAAGGTCGGCAACAGGATCGTGCCCAACGCCACGCCCAGCACGCCGGACGGCAATTCCATCAGACGGTCGGCGTAGTACATCCACGACACCGAGCCGGCCACCAGGAACGAGGCGAAAATAGTGTTGATGATCAGGGAAATCTGACTCACCGATACCCCGAGGATCGCCGGCAACATCTGCTTGAGCACCCGCCAGACGCCGCTGTCGCGCAGATTCAGGCGCGGCAGTACCAGCATGCCGATCTTCTTCAGGTAGGGCAGCTGGTACAGCAGCTGCGCCAGGCCGCCCACCAACACCGCCCAACCGAGAGCCATCACCGGAGGGTTGAAGTACGGCGTCAGAAACACCGCAAACACGATCATGCTGACGTTGAGCAGCGTCGGCACGAAGGCCGGCACTGAAAACCGATTCCAGGTATTGAGGATCGCCCCGGCCAGGGATGACAGGGAAATCAGCAATATATAAGGAAAGGTCACCCGCAAGAGATCGGTGGTGAGTTGGTACTTTTCCGGTGTATCGGTAAAACCCGGCGCCGTGGCCCAGATCACCCAAGGCGCGGCGAGCATGCCGGCCGTCGTGACGAGCGCCAGCACCAGCGTCAGCAAACCAGTGACGTAGGCAATGAACGTGCGGGTCGCCTCGTCGCCCTTCTGGCTTTTATATTCCGCCAGGATCGGCACGAAGGCTTGGGAAAATGCCCCTTCGGCGAATATCCGGCGCAGCAGGTTGGGCAGTTTGAAGGCGATGAAGAAGGCGTCGGTGGCCATTCCGGCGCCGAATATCCGAGCGATGAGCGTGTCGCGAACGAACCCCAGGATACGGGAAAGCATCGTGATAGAGCTGACGGCAGCCAACGATTTGAGCAGATTCATGAAAAGAGTTTCAGCCTGTCGATAAACAGCAGGCGAACAACGCGCCCACTTGTGCGATACTCCGCGCCGCTAAACAGCACAGCGCCAAAGCCCGCGAGTTTACAGGTCACACGCCGGAAAGAAATCATCCGGTGCGTTGTACCTGCCATTCAGCGGAACGCGTCACCCGCCCTTGACAAGACCTCAACTCATCGGCATGATTCGCGGCCTATTTTGTTTGCTATTTCCCAAAAAGTCTTTCGAGGAGCTCGACGGTGGCCAACTCACCTTCCGCCAAAAAACGTGCAAAACAGGCTGAGAAGCGTCGCAGCCACAACGCCAGCCTGCGTTCCATGGTCCGTACCTACATCAAAAACGTAGTTAAAGCCATCGACGCAAAAGACGCTGAAAAAGCTCAAGCTGCCTACGTTCTGGCTGTGCCTGTTATCGACCGCATGGCCGATAAAGGCATCATCCACAAGAACAAGGCTGCTCGTCATAAGAGCCGCCTGAATGGCCACCTAAAGGCCCTGAACGTTGCCGCTGCTGCCTAAGCGACGCGCTCGTTAAAAAACCGACCTCAGGGTCGGTTTTTTATTGCCTGCGATTCTGCAGACACATCGCAATATAAATGTGGGAGCGAGCCTGCTCGCGATAGCGGATTGCAAGACGACTTGCTGTCACTGTTACACCGCCATCGCGAGCAGGCTCTCTCCCACAGGGATTACGTGCTGATTATTGCGCGCGAGCCCACGGCAGGATCGGAATCGCCGTCACCGCATTCTGCGGACTGCCTTCGATCACGCGATCGCTGTAGACCAGGTACACCAGCGTATTGCGCTTCTTGTCGAGGAACCGCACCACCTGCATGGTCTTGAATACCAGCGAGGTGCGCTCACGGAATACTTCCTCGCCATCCTTGAGTTCACCCTTGAAGCTGATCGGCCCCACTTGGCGACAGGCAATGGACGCCTCGGCACGATCCTCAGCCAGACCCAGACCACCTTTCACACCACCGGTCTTGGCCCGGGACAGGTAGCAGGTCACGCCATCCACCTTGGGATCGTCGAACGCCTCGACCACGATCCGGTCGTTCGGCCCGACGAATTTGAATACCGTCGATACCTGGCCAATCTCCTCGGCCGAGGCCAGCAGCGGCACCGCCAGCAGCAGGCCGATCAATCCTTTTGCCAAACCCATGTAATTTCCTTAGACAAGAATCAGGTTGTCGCGGTGAACCAGCTCAGGCTCAGCCATGTAACCCAGCAGGCCGACAATCGCATCAGACGATTGCCCGATGATTTTCTGCGCTTCCAGCGCGCTGTAGTTAGCCAGGCCACGGGCGATCTCACGACCATCCGGCGCCACGCACACGACCATTTCGCCACGTCGGAAGCTACCCTGGACCAGCTTCACACCCACCGGCAGCAGGCTTTTGTTGCCCTGTGACAGCGCCGTCACGGCTCCCGCATCCAGCACCAGCGTGCCACGGGTCTGCAGATGCCCGGCCAACCACTGCTTGCGCGCCGCCAGCATGCCGCGCTCAGGCGAGAGCAACGTGCCGATGTGCTCGCCTGCTTTGAGACGATCCAACACCCGCTCCAGCCGACCACCGATGATGATGGTATGAGCACCGGAGCGTGCCGCCAGACGCGCAGCGCGCAGCTTGGTCTGCATGCCACCGCGCCCCAGCGCGCCGCCGGTGCCGCCCGCGACCGCATCCAGAGCCGGATCATCGGCACGGGCTTCGTAGATCAGCTTGGCATCGGGGTTGGTGCGCGGATCGGCGTCGAACATGCCGTCGCGATCCGTGAGAATCACCAGCAGATCGGCCTCCACCAGGTTTGCCACCAGCGCGGCCAGGGTGTCGTTGTCACCGAAGCGGATCTCATCGGTGACGACGGTATCGTTCTCGTTGATCACTGGGATGACTTTCAGCTCCACCAGCGCCCGCAAGGTGCTGCGGGCATTGAGGTAGCGCTTGCGGTCGGAGAGGTCATCGTGGGTCAGGAGAATCTGCGCCGTATGACGGCCATGCTCGGCAAAGCTGGATTCCCAGGCCTGCACAAGGCCCATCTGGCCAATGGCGGCGGCGGCCTGCAATTCGTGCATCGCGCTGGGTCGCGACGTCCAGCCCAGACGACTCATGCCGGCTGCCACAGCCCCCGAAGAGACCAGCACCAGCTCGACGCCAGCCTCATGCAAGGCCACCATCTGCTCGACCCACACCGCCATCGCCTTGCGATCCAGGCCCTTGCCATCCGCCGTCAGCAGTGCGCTGCCGATCTTCACGACCCAGCGCCGCGCACCCGTCACCTTGCTCCGCATCATCTTCAACCTTTGCCAGCGGACGACGCGACCCAGCGCCATCCATGGGATTATTCGTATTTGCGTTTTGCAGACACCAAAACGCCGCTCGATTGAGCGGCGCCTGGAAACCGGCTGGCTGCGATGATAACACCGCGCCCCGACAGATGAAGCATCGCAGACCGCCCCGACACTTGGTCAGCCAGAGACAAATCGATGTGGGAGCGAGCCTGCTCCCACAAGAGCCAAGCCCGCTGCGCGATCAGTCGCGAACGTAGATGATCTCCGGACCATCTTCGTCATCCACATCTTCCTCATCCCAGTCATCTTCGCCGATGTCATGGACCGACTTGACACCACTGCGACGCAGGGCACGCTGGTCATCCAGCGCCTGCAACTGCGCACGGGCTTCATCTTCGATGCGCTGATCGAGCTCGGCCAGCTCTTCCTTGTAGGCCGGGTCATTGGCCAGGCGATCGGCACGATCTTCCAGATAGCGCATGATGTCGTGGCACAGGCGCTCGGTACCTTCTTTGGCAATGGCGGAGATCACGTAGACCGGACCTTCCCAGCCCAGACGATCAACGATTTCCTTGACCCGCTCCTCATGCTCTTCTTCGAGGATCTGGTCGCACTTGTTCAGCACCAGCCAACGATCACGCTCGGCCAGGGCCGGGCTGAACTTGGTCAGCTCGCTGACAATGACTTCGGCGGCATCGGCAGCATTGCTTTCATCCAGCGGCGCCATGTCCACGAGATGCAGCAGCAGACGGGTGCGGGACAAGTGCTTGAGGAAGCGAATCCCCAGGCCGGCGCCATCGGACGCCCCTTCGATCAATCCCGGGATGTCCGCGACCACAAAGCTCTTCCAGCGGTCGACACTGACCACGCCCAGGTTCGGCACCAGGGTAGTGAACGGATAGTCCGCCACTTTCGGCTTGGCAGCCGACACCGAACGAATGAAGGTACTTTTACCGGCATTCGGCAAGCCCAGCAGGCCCACGTCGGCCAGCACCTTCATTTCCAGCTTCAGGTCACGCTGCTCGCCCGGCTTGCCTGGCGTGGTCTGGCGTGGCGCGCGGTTGGTACTGGACTTGAAGCGAGTGTTGCCCAGGCCGTGCCAACCACCATGAGCCACCAACAGACGCTGGCCCGGCTTGGTCAGGTCGCCAATGACCTCCTGGGTCGCGGAGTCGATTACCGTGGTACCGACCGGAACGCGCAGGACCAGGTCCTCGCCCTTCTTGCCGGTGCAATCGGTGCTGCCACCGTTGGAACCACGCTCGGCATCGAAGTGACGGGTGTAGCGGTAGTCCACCAGGGTATTGAGGTTTTCGTCGGCGAGCATGAAGATCGAGCCGCCGTCGCCGCCGTCACCGCCGTTCGGACCACCGTTTTCAATGAATTTTTCCCGACGAAAACTCATGCAGCCATTGCCGCCGTCGCCGGCTTTTACTCGAATCGATACTTCATCAACAAACTTCATGACACACGCCTCTCGCCATACGGACGAGTCGAAAAAAACAAGACATAAGACTCTTGCAAAAATGAACGCAGCGACCAGATCAAGCGCCCGATAGCAGCGCCGGCAGCCCATACAAACAGCTTTGCAAGAGACTCACCCCACAAACGAAAAAGCCCCGTCGCAAGACAGGGCTTCTCCAGCATCCTCGCGATTAAGCCGCGACAACGCTCACGTAACGGCGGTTGAACGCGCCCTTTACTTCGAACTTGATCACGCCTTCGATTTTAGCGAAGAGGGTGTGATCCTTACCCATGCCCACACCGTAACCGGCGTGGAATTGGGTGCCGCGCTGACGCACGATGATGTTGCCAGCCTTGATGACCTGGCCGCCATACATCTTCACGCCAAGGCGTTTGGCTTCTGAGTCGCGACCGTTACGGGTACTACCACCAGCTTTTTTGTGTGCCATGAGTTCAATTCTCCTAGTGAGGAATTAGGCTGAAATTAAGCCTGAATACCGGTGATTTTGATCTCGGTGTACCACTGGCGGTGGCCCATACGCTTCATGTGGTGCTTACGACGACGGAACTTGATGATGCGGACTTTATCGTGACGACCTTGGGAGATCACTTCAGCCACAACGGTAGCGCCAGCAACGACTGGAGCGCCGATATTCACGTCATCGCCATTGGCGACCAACAGAACGCGATCAAAAGTCACGGATTCGCCGGTAGCGACTTCCAGTTTTTCGATCTTCAGGTATTCACCTGGGGCGACCTTGTATTGCTTGCCACCAGTAACGATTACTGCATAAGACATGGTATTTCTCCGATAATCCTGCTCACCCAGCGCTTTAGAAGAAGAGGTATTGGCTGGCATGGCTGCATGGGCTGGAAGGCCCGGATGCAATTGCGTAAGGCAGGTGCTGCCCAGGAAGTTCAGGGTGCGCGATTGTACGCAAGCTGTCCTGGCGATGCAAGTAGCCGTCCATCGCGCCTTGACAGCCCCGGACGTGGGTCCTAGCATGCCGCGCAACCCTTCTGGAGCGCCTGTCGCTGATGCAACCCCAAGCTTTCTACCGCGCAGTGGCGGACGATTTTAGTGCCGTCGACGGCATCATCAAGAAGCAGCTGACTTCCCGAGTGCCGCTGGTGTCGAAAATCGGCGACTACATCACCTCGGCCGGCGGCAAGCGCCTGCGTCCTTTATTGGTGCTTCTGTGTGGCAAGGCCCTGGGCCGCGAAGGCGACGACCTGCGCCTGCTGGCTGCCACCATCGAATTCCTGCATACCGCCACCCTGCTGCATGACGACGTGGTCGACATGTCCGGCATGCGCCGTGGCCGCTCGACCGCCAATGCCATGTGGGGCAACGCCCCGAGTGTGCTGGTGGGCGACTTCCTGTATTCGCGCTCGTTCGAGATGATGGTCGAACTGGGCTCGATGCCTGTGATGAAGATCCTGTCCCAGGCCACGCGCATCATCGCCGAAGGCGAAGTGCTGCAACTGTCCAAGGTACGTGACGCCAGCACCACGGAAGAAACCTACATGGAGGTCATCCGCGGCAAGACCGCGATGCTCTTCGAAGCCTCGACCCACAGCGCCGCCGCACTGGCCGGTGCTTCCGCCGAGCAGAGCGAAGCACTGCGCACCTTCGGCGATCACCTGGGCGTGGCCTTCCAATTGGTGGACGACCTGCTCGACTACAAGGGCGATGCGGAGACCCTGGGCAAGAACGTCGGTGACGACCTCGCCGAAGGCAAACCGACCCTGCCGTTGATCTACACCATGCGCGAAGGTACGCCAGAACAGGCGGCCCTGGTACGCCAGGCCATTCAGAAAGGCGGGATCGAAGACCTGGAAAGCATTCGCGAAGCGGTCGAAGCTTCCGGCTCGCTGGACTACACGGCAAAACTGGCCCGGGACTACGTCGCCCGCGCAATCAAATGCCTCGACGCCCTGCCGGCCAGCGAATACCGCGATGCCCTGGTGGAATTGAGCGAGTTTGCAGTGGCGCGTACCCACTGATCGACCGGTTGTATGAAAAACCTGTGGGAGCGAGCCTGCTCGCTCCCACAGGTTAAATCAACGCCTGCCCTTCCCACTGTAAAACCTTATATAATGTGCGCCCTTTTGTCCTCCTGATACCCAAGGAACCTTAGTGAGCACGTTGCCACCCTGCCCGAAATGCAATTCCGAATACACCTACGAAGACGGCACCCAGCTGGTCTGCCCGGAGTGCGCCCACGAATGGTCTGCCGGCGGTGAAGTCGAAGCGGCGTCCGATGACACCGTGAAGAAAGACTCGGTCGGCAACGTCCTGCAGGACGGCGACACCATCACCGTGATCAAGGACCTCAAGGTCAAGGGCACGTCGCTGGTGGTCAAGGTGGGCACCAAGGTCAAGAACATCCGCCTGTGCGATGGCGATCATGACATCGACTGCAAGATCGATGGCATCGGCCCGATGAAACTCAAATCCGAGTTCGTCAGAAAAGTCTGAGTCCGCTGTCCCCATCCCGCGCTACGCGTGGGATGGTGCCTGGCCCTGCCCCGCTTCGACCCCGATTTGCGCCTGCAAGCCAAACGCCAGCCATTGTGAGCTGCGACACCCCATCGTCAGAAAAAAAAACCCAATACAAATTGAGTCTTGCTATTTAGATAATAAGAATTATTCTCATCAAACCCATCAAGGAGATGAGAACCATGACTTATTTGATCGATGCCTGGCTGGACCGTCCACATCCCTACCTCAGGATCCTGCATCGGGAAACCGGGGAAGTCTGCGCGGTGCTTGAAGAAGAAGCCTTGAGCGAACTACAGGATCAGGGAGACCTGGACCTCAACAGCCTGAACTCCAGCGAACCGCTGGTGCTCAAGGAACTGGTGCGAAACCTGTTCCTGTTCTGCTATGCCCGGGCGTTGCGCCCGACGGGTGATTTCAATGGCAGGCTTCACGGATGAGAACACGCAAAACCTGTGGGAGCGGGCTTGCTCGCGAAGGCGGTGTGTCAGTCAACAATAATGTCGACTGACATCTGCTTTCGCGAGCAAGCCCGCTCCCACAAAGGCTTGCTTTGCCTTACAGAACGTCCAGCAGCTCGACGTCGAACACCAGAACGCTGTGCGGCGGGATGCTGCCAACGCCCTGAGCACCGTAAGCCAGTTCGCTCGGCACGTACAGGCGCCATTTGCTGCCGGTATTCATCAGTTGCAGTGCTTCGGTCCAGCCCGGGATCACGCCGCCCACCGGGAATTCGGCTGGCTGGCCACGATCGTAGGAGCTGTCGAACACGGTGCCGTCGATCAGGGTGCCATGGTAGTGGGTACGTACCTGATCTTCGCGGGTTGGCTTGGCGCCTTCACCCTGGGTCAGCACTTCAAACTGCAGGCCCGATGCCAGGGTGGTGATGCCGTCGCGCTTGGCATTTTCAGCCAGGAACGCACGACCTTCGCCCGCAGCGGCTTCTGCCTTGGCGGCGGCTTCGGCCTGCATGATTTCGCGGATGACCTTGAAACTGGCGGACATTTCTTCCTGGCCCACACGGCTTGGCTTGCCGGCGAAAGCATCGGTCAGGCCGGCCAGGATCGCGTCCAGGCTGACGCCTGGTGGCGGGTTGTCGCGCAACTGGTCGCCCAGCTGACGACCAATGCCATAGCTGACGCGGGTTTCGTCGGTGGACAGGTTAACTTCGGACATGCTGCTGCTCCGCTGTGCGGACGGCTCGGGAATGGCCGTGCGTGACACAGGGCCTCCCGGAGCGCCCGGAACCAAAAGGGCGAGCAGACTAGCACAGATGCCATGACGGATGACGAGCACCGACGTCAAAGTGCCTCTCCGGAAACGACAACGCCCGCCTGCCTTTCGACAGACGGGCGCTACACCTCAGTGCTTGGTCAGCTTGTCCAGGTAGCCCATGGCGAACGCCGACACCACGAAGGTCATGTGGATGATCACGTACCACTTCAGGTGTTCGGGATCGACATTCTTGGCGTCCATGAAAATGCGCAGCAGGTGGATGGAGGAAATGGCCACGATGGAGGCGGCGACTTTCATCTTCAATGATGAAGAGTCCATGGTGCCCAGCCAGTTGAGCTTTTCCTTGTCGGAGTCGATGTCCAGTTGCGAAACGAAGTTCTCGTATCCGGAAATCATCACCATCACCAGCAGGCCACCCACCAGGGCCATATCGATCAGCGACAGCAACACCAGGATCAGGTCGGACTCGGCCATGGTGAACACGTTGGGGATGACGTGAAAGACTTCCTGGAAGAATTTCAACGCCAGGGCCAGCAGGCCCAGGGACAGGCCGAAGTAGATCGGCGCCAGCAGCCAACGGGAGGCGTACATTGCATTTTCGATAAAGCGTTCCATTGAATCTCACACCAGGGCCAGAAAATGGCGGCGAGTATATCAGCCACGACGAGCCCCACAAACGCCAGGGCCCGTCCCTGGCCTCAGCCACTGGTGTCAGGTTGCAAGTGCCGGGATCCGGCTCTCAATGGGGGGGACGGAACTCGAAGCCGCCGACATTGCGGCAACGACCGCCATTGATCTCGCGTAGCTGGGCTTGCATGTGCAGGCACCAGATCTGCGGGTCATCGGCCAGTTCATAACCATGCAGTGTCAGCGCCTGGACGATGGTGTCGAGGATCGATTCGGCGGCGTTCGGGCCGGGAAACGGGCCCTGGGCCTTGAGGGCGGAAGGTTGTTCGCCGGCCATTCCGGCGGCAAAAAGCAGGGTCCACATGCCGGTATCCCCCGCCAATGGACGGATGGCACATTCGATACGAGTGACAAGACCCAGGCATTGACGGGTGAGGCAAAGGTTGCGCGACATGGCGGCGCCCCTCAGTGATACGGTATTCAGCCCCGGGGAGGCTGTTTCGATCCGATGATGACTCTCGATATCCTTGAACTGAGAATAGAAGAAAAGTTCCGCTTGCAAGCCAAGCGAGACCGGAATGCGCCGAATGGTCATAGTGTGAATATTGACGCCAAGAGCGTGACATTCTTCATCAGAAATGACCGCAAAACCTATTGTGGGAGCGGGCTTGCTCGCGAAGACGGTGTGTCAGTTAACGGTCATGTCGACTGATATTCCGCCTTCGCGAGCAAGCCCGCTCCCACATGGAACCTATTCGATAAGAATCAAGCCGGCTTGGCCTCCGCCAAGGCTGCTTGCGCAAGCTCCTTTTCCGCTTCCTTGATGTCGTCCTCACTGATCATCTCCGCGATCACCCTCAGCCGCTCCACCACACGGGCGTTGACGCTGCCTTCGGGGAACTCGCCGTTCTCATCCGGCTCACCGGCGGGCTCCCCTACCAGCAGGCTCAGGGCCTCGTCGGCCTGACGCACGGCATAGACGTGGAACTGCCCCGCCCGGACGGCGGCCAGCACTTTCTCATCGAGCATCAGGGTGGCGACGTTGGCCTGGGGAATGATTGCCCCCTGCTCGCCGGTCAGCCCGCGGGCTTCACAAAGACGGAAGAAGCCTTCGATCTTCTCGTTGACCCCGCCCACCGCCTGAACTTCGCCAAACTGGTTGATCGAGCCGGTGATGGCGAAGCACTGCTTCAACGGCGTCTTCGACAACGCCGAAATAAGCGTGCAGGCCTCGCCCAGGGAGGCGCTGTCGCCGTCGACATAACCGTAGGATTGCTCAAGGGCGATACTGGCCGAAATCGCCAACGGGAATTCCTGGGCGTAGCGGCTGCCCAGGTAACCGGTCAGGATCATCACGCCCTTGGAGTGAATCGGCTGGCCGAGGTTGACCTCCCGCTCGATGTCGACGATACCGCTGCCGCCCGGGTACACCGTAGCGGAGATCCGCGCCGGTACACCGAACGCCGAGTCGCCCACTTCCAGCACCGTCAACCCGTTGCACTTGCCCACGGCCGCGCCATCGGTGTCGATCAGGATGATCCCCGCCAGCATGTCATCGAGGATCCGTGCCGAAACCCGTCCGGTGCGGGTGGCCTTGGCCTTGAGGGCGCGCTCGATGTGGCCGGCATCGGTCATCTCGTCACCGGCTAGCTGACGGATGAAATCCGCCTCGCTGACCAGTTGGAACAGATCGCCGATACGGGCCGACAAGCGCCCCTGGTGTTCGGCCAGGCGTGCACTGTAGGTGGCCAGGCGCGCCACCGCATCGGCGGTCAGCGGCGCCATGCCTTCTTCCGAAGTGCGGGTCTTGAGCAACTGGGCGAACTGCTCCAGGCTCTCGTCGCCCATCGGGATGTCTTCGTCGAAGTCCACCAGCACGCGAAACATTTCCTGGAAGTCCGAGTCCAGGTCCTGCAAGGCGTAGTAGAGCTGGCGAGCGCCGATGATCACGACCTTGACCTGCAACGGGATGTGCTGCGGCGTCAGGGTCACCGTGGCCAACCGGCCCAGCTCGCCCAACGGCGACTCCATCTTCAGCTTGCGCGATTGCAGGGCGCGCTTGAGCGCGTCCCATACGAACGGCTCGCCGAGCATCTTTTCCGCTTCGAGGATCAGGAAGCCGCCGTTGGCCCGATGCAAGGCACCGGGGCGCAGCTGCCGATACGTGGTGTAGAGCGCGCCCTGGTCAGTGCTGTATTCGATGCGCCCGAACAGGTTGTCGTAGGTCGGGTGCGGTTCGAACACCACCGGCGCGCCGCCGCTCGCCGGATGTCCCACCACCAAGCTCGGGGCATATTGCTCTTCCAGCATTTTGCGGGCGATGGCGTCGGTCTTACTGTCGTCCACCAGTTGCTCGACCACCGTGCGGAGCAGGTTGACCTGCATCGCCTGCAAGTAACCGCAGACCGCCGCGTTCTCCGCGTACTTTTCCGACAGCGGGGCCAACAGCGGTTGCAGGGCCAGGGTGATGGTTTCTTCGTTGAGCTGGCGCAACTGGTTGCTGGATTCACGCTTCCATTGCGGCAAGCTGGCGAGTTCTTCGTTCAGGCGTTCTTCCAGACCGGAAATGTCGTCATGGAAACGCTCGCGTTCGGATTCGGGCAACTGGGCGAATTCCGCTTCATCCAGGGCCTTGCCATCGCTCATCGGCGTGAAGGCGATATTGCTGCTGTCGCGGTACAGCGCGACGTCCTTCTCCAAAGCCAGGCGCTCGATGACATCCAGGGCACGGTCGTAGCGCTGGTTGAATGCCCGGTCGATGGCGCTTTTTTTCTGCTGGTAGGACGGGTGCTCGAAGACCGCCGGAAAGGTCGACAGCAGGTTGTCGATCAGACCATTGATATCGTTGATGAACGCACCGGCAGTGCCCGATGGCAGCTCCAGGGCCCGGGGTTCGCGAGGCTCGTCGAAATTGTTGACGTAGACCCAGTCCGCCGGGGTCTGCAGGCGCTTGCCTTCGGCCTTGAGGTAGCGTTTTACGAACGAAAACCGGCCGGTGCCGGGCTCGCCCATGACAAATACGTTGTAACCGGGGCGCGGCATGGCCACGCCGAACTGCAATGCTTCGACCGCACGCTCCTGGCCAAGCACACCGCGGAAGGGCTCCAGATCATTGGTGGTAGAGAAGCTGAACTGTTCAGCGGAAAACGGACGGGTCAGCGCTTCGGGCGCTAGACGCAAGCTGGCAGCAACAGGATCAGGCATCGGGCTTCCTTACATCAGGCGGGGCAGATAACGGCATTCTGGCGCCGCGCGTACCTGACTGGCAAGGAGCGCCTCAGGTCAAAGCATAGTCAACCGACCGGCCCCGAACCGAAGTCGAGATCGGTAACTTCATGACTTGCAGGATAGTTTTTGCAAAATGTCACGGAACCCTCGGATCGTGCCTAAACTCCAAACTGCGCGGCTGGAACAATAACCGGCCCACTGGCACGAGTGGTTGAAGCCACGAAGGCGCCAGACCCTGTCCATTGGTATGCACATAAAGAGAACATAGCTATGAAACGGATTCTTCTCGGTACTCTCTTCACCGCTGTATCCCTCAACGCCATGGCTCAGGCGCCGGGCGGGCCGGATTGCGGCTGGGGCAACATGCTGTTCGAAGGTCAGCGTGGCACCCCGGCTCACTTCCTCGCTTCCACCACCAACGGCACCTCCGGCAACGCCACCTTCGGCATGACCTCCGGCACCAACGGCTGCTCGACCAACGCGGCACTGACCTACGGTGGCAAGTCCTGGCTGGCCATGAATGGAATGATGAACGAGCTGTCCGAAGACATGGCCAAGGGGCAGGGCGAAGCGCTGACCACTTATGCCGTGGTACTGGGTGTGGCGCCGGAAGATCGCGCCCACTTCTCCGCTGTCACCCACGAGCACTTCCAGCAGATCTTCAGCAAGGCTGACGTGACCGCAGAAGACGTGCATACCAATACCCTGGCCGTACTGAAAAACGATCCTCGTCTGGCCAAGTACGCCACTCAAGCTTAAGCTCGACCCCACTCGCTCCCTCCGGGGAGCGGGTTTTCTTTTTTGGACCCATCCGGTCTTTATTTTTCGACTTTCCAAGTAGCCGACTATGCTCAAACGCCTTGCCTGGCTGGCGCTCTGTGTGTGCGCCCCATTGTCCGCCGCACCTCATGTCGACCCTCAACGTTTGCAGCAATTGGCCAATGACCGCTTCTGGATTTCCCTGGGCCACTACGAAACCGCCAAGCTCGGTGGCTGGCGCAGCTACGTCAGCGACAGGAAATTCTTCCTGGCACCCGACGGCAACGAACACCCCGACCATGAACTGGCCGCCACGCTGCAAGCCCTCTACGGCCCGGCCAGCGCCGGCCAACAACATGCCCAGTGCGTTTACCCGGCGCGCACACGCTGGCTCAAGGCACAGCTCAACCTGACCGATCTGCCGGTGGTCGATTGCAGCGAGTTCACCCAATGGTTCAAGGACGTCGCCCCCCACAGCGCGGTGATGATTTTCCCGGCCGCCTACCTGAACAGCCCATCGTCGATGTTCGGCCATACCCTGTTGCGCATCGACCAGGCCGACGTGCAGCGGGACAAGACCGCCCTGCTGAGCTACGCGATCAATTTCGGCGCCTACATCGAAGGGTCGGACAACAGCATCATCTATGCCTGGAAAGGCTTGATGGGCGGCTATCCCGGCCTGTTCGCCCTGGTGCCCTACCAGGAGAAACTGTCCGAGTACCGTAGCCTGGAGAACCGCGACCTGTGGGAATACCGCCTCAACCTGAGCCAGGTGGAAACCGAGCGCATGGTCGAGCACGTCTGGGAACTCAAGCAGATCCGGTTCGATTATTTTTTCTTCGACGAAAACTGCTCCTATCGCTTGTTGGAATTGCTGCAAGTGGCCCGTCCCAGCCTGCGCCTGACCGAACAATTCCCGCTGACGGCGATCCCCACCGACACTGTCAAGGCCGTGAAGGAAGCCGGGTTGGTGGAGAGTATCGAGTATCGACCGTCCCGCGAGCGGGAACTGCTCAGCCGCGCCGAGCCGCTCAGCGCCGACGAACAGCAATGGGTCCTGCAGGTCAGCGCCGACCAAAAGCGAATGCAGGCCGCCGAATTCAAAGCACTGCCCCGTGAACGCCAGGCGCTGATCGTCGATGCGGCCTATCGCCTGGAGCGTTACCGCGCCAACGGCCAGGAGCGCGATCCGCAACGTGCCCAACGTAGCTTCGAACTGTTGCGGGCAATCAACCAGAACCCCGCGCCAGAACTCGACATTTCCCAACCGGGCCTGCCCGAGGACGGCCATGAATCGCGCACCTGGCAGGCCGGCCTCGGCACCCGGGGTGATCGGGCGTTCGGCGAATACGGCTTGCGCATGGCTTATCACGACCTCAACGACAACGCCGAAAGCTTCCCGCTGGGGGCGCAGATTGAGATCCTGCAATTGAAGCTGCGCCAGTACGAAGGCAATGACTGGCAGGTGCAGCGCCTGGACCTGGCGACCATCCGCTCCCTGACGCCGCGCAATGAGTTGCTGCAACCGCTGTCCTGGCAAGTCACCGGGGGCCTGGAACGGGTGCCGGGCAAGCACGACGATGAAACCCTGGTCAGCCATGTCAACGGTGGTGCCGGCGGTACCTGGGCGCTGGGCGAGGATGTGTTGGGGTTTGCCTTGGGCACGGTGCGGGTGGAACACAACAACGACTTCGCTCAATTCATCGCCCCGGCCACCGGTTTCAACAGTGGCGTGCTATGGAAAAACCCGCTGGGCAACCTGAGCCTGGAAGCCAAGGGTGACTATTTCGTCAACGGCGAGGTACGCCGGCGCCTGAGCCTGAATCAACAGTGGGAACTGTCCCGCAACCTTGGCCTGCGCCTGAGCGCCCAGCGGGAATTCAGCCACCTGGCTTCGCCGGAGAACGAGGTGATGCTCGAGGTGAAGTGGTATCACTACTGATCAGGCAAAGCCCAATGCCACCCCACAACTGATTTTCACAGCGCTTTCACGCTTACCTGACGAATCCGCTTCTAGACTTGTTCTATGAGTGGTGATGGCAGGAATGTGGAAAATGAGGCGCGTGGCAGTAGTACTGGCGGTATTGATGTTGCTTGGCGGCTGTGAGACCACCCATGAAGACCTGATCGCCCGAGGCTATCCACCGGCATTCGCCGACGGCTTCGATGACGGTTGCAGCAGCGGCCGGCAAGCCGCCGGCGCGATCACCGGCCAGTTCAGGAAAGACGTGCCGCGCTATCTCAAGGACGCACGCTACGCCGAAGGCTGGAGCGACGGTTTCCGGCAGTGCCAGGCCATGCGCGAAAGTGAGGATCGGGACGCCTACCGCGATCGTCACTGGGATGAGCGCGAACGTGCCTGGCAACAGGAAAAGGATCGTGACGCCGCCCGGGCCTATCGCTCGCAGTGAGTCGCGTACAGATATCCGTCGAAACCAAAAGCCTGCGACCATGGCCCAAACTCCAAAAGAGGAGAACAGCATGAGTCGTGCTTTCGTCAACGAAGACAGCGCCGCGGCCCAGGCCGATCAACCGGTCGAACGCCAGGTCAGCGCGCAACCCAACTACGTCACACCCGCCGGGTTCGCCCAGTTGCAGGCCCGGGTCGCTGAGCTGCAGGCGCTGCACAGCCAGCAGGCAGCCCGCAAAGAGCTGGCGGACAAGCAGCGCATCGCGGACCTGGAACGGGATCTGCGCTATTTCAACCAGCGCCTGCAAAGCGCGCAAGTTGTCACAGCCACCTCATTGGACCAGGTGCGGATCGGACATTGGGTGACCTTTGTCGATGAGCAGGACCAAGAGCAGCGCGTGCAACTGGTCGGTGAAGACCAGGCCGATGCGGCCAGTGGGCTGATCAATTGGGGTTCGCCGCTGGGGCGCGCGTTGCTGGGGAGCAAGGTCGGGGATGAGGTGGTCTGGAAGCGACCGGTCGGGGATATGGCGATTGAGGTGGTGGCGATAGAGCTGGGGTGACCCGGATGGCCTCATCGCGAGCAGGCTCGCTCCCACAGGAACCGAGCCAACCCGCCATTTCTCGGCGTAACTAGACCCCCTTGTGGGAGCGGGCTTGCTCGCGAAAGCGGTGTATCAGTCACATGATTGTCGACTGGCATACCGTCTTCGCGAGCAAGCCCGCTCCCACATGCAGGCTTTATCGCTGATCAGGCCAGTTTCTTGTGCCGTACCCGATGTGGCTGGGCAGCCGCTTCGCCGAGGCGCTTCTTGCGATCGGCTTCGTACTCGGTGTAGTTGCCTTCGAAGAATACCGCCTGGGAATCGTCTTCGTACGCCAGAATGTGGGTCGCCACGCGGTCGAGGAACCACCGATCGTGGGAGATCACAATGGCGGCGCCCGGGAAGTCCAGCAGGGCTTCTTCCAGCGAACGCAGGGTTTCGACGTCGAGGTCGTTGGACGGTTCGTCGAGCAGCAGGACGTTGCCACCCTCCTTCAAGGTCAGCGCCAGGTGCAAGCGACCGCGCTCACCACCGGACAGGTCCTTGACGAACTTCTGCTGGTCGCCGCCCTTGAAGTTGAAGCGGCCCACGTAGGTGCGCGACGGGATTTCGTAGTTGCCGATGCGGATCTGATCGGAACCGTCGGAGATCTGCTGGAACACCGTCTTGCTGCCGTCCAGGTCTTCGCGGCTCTGGTCGACGCAGGCCAGTTGCACGGTTTCGCCAATTTCGATGGTGCCCGAATCCGGGGTTTCCTTGCCCATCAGCATGCGGAACAGCGTGGATTTACCCGCACCGTTACCACCGATCACACCGACGATGGCGCCTTTGGGCATGGAGAACGACAGGTTGTCGATCAACACGCGATCGCCGTAGCCCTTGGTGACGTTCTTGAATTCGATGACCTTGTCACCCAGGCGCGGACCGGCCGGGATGTAGATCTCGTTGGTTTCGCTGCGCTTCTGGAATTCCTGGGACTGCATTTCCTCGAAGCGTTGCAGACGGGCCTTGGATTTGGACTGGCGGGCCTTGGCGCCTTTGCGCACCCACTCCAGTTCTTCTTTCATGGCTTTTTCATGGGCCGACTGCTGCTTGGATTCCTGAGCCAGACGCTCGGACTTGGCTTCCAGCCAGCCCGAATAGTTGCCCTCGTATGGAATGCCCGCGCCGCGGTCGAGTTCCAGGATCCAGCCGGCGACGTTATCCAGGAAGTACCGGTCGTGGGTAATCGCTACCACGGTGCCCGGGAAATCGTGCAGGAAGTGTTCGAGCCAGGCGACGGAATCGGCGTCCAGGTGGTTGGTCGGTTCGTCGAGCAGCAGCATGTCCGGGGCGGACAGCAACAGGCGGCACAGGGCCACACGGCGTTTTTCACCACCGGACAGGTGTTCGACCTTCGCTTCCCACGCCGGCAGGCGCAGGGCGTCGGCGGCAACTTCCAGCTGGCGCTCCAGGTTATGGCCATCGCTGGCCTGCAGGATCGCTTCGAGCTTGGCCTGTTCGGCCGCCAGCTTGTCGAAGTCGGCATCCGGATCAGCGTAGGCGGCGTAGACCTCGTCCAGGCGCGCCTGGGCATCCTTGATCACGCTGACCGCTTCCTCGACCACTTCACGCACGGTCTTGGTCGGGTCCAGTTGAGGCTCCTGGGGCAGGTAGCCGATGTTCAGGTCCGGCATCGGGCGGGCTTCGCCGTCGAATTCGGTATCGACGCCGGCCATGATCTTCAGCAACGTGGATTTACCCGAACCGTTGAGGCCCAGCACGCCGATCTTGGCGCCGGGGAAGAAAGAGAGCGAAATGTTTTTCAGGATTTCCCGCTTCGGCGGAACAACTTTGCTCAGCCGATGCATGGTGAAGACGTATTGAGCCATGGTGAACCTAGCGTCTGTGACAGGTGAAAAGAACGAACCAGGCCATGCACGGCGCCGGCAGTTGACGGTCATCAATGCCAGCGGGGCAGCTAAAGCCTGGGGATCTGGAGCTGGAACGCTCTTGTTTGACCGGCAAAGCTACCTCAACCGTCCGTCAAGGTCCAGCCACTAGGGGCTGGCACTTTGCCACAAGGCAAGGCATGCTAGCCGCCCTTCGGGCGTCCGGCTTATAGTGCGTGTCGCGCCAGTCCAGCAAACCGCAGGATTACAGCTTGTCCAACGTCACGCCGACCCTGTCCCCACGCGCACCGGATACCGTGCCCGGCTCGCCCCTGCGCGGGACATTGAAGGGCGCCCTGGCCACGCTGGTACTGCTGTTGCTCGGATTGCTCTTCTGGCAGTTGCTCGACCAACTGCGCGTCACCCAGCAGCAACAGCGCCAGTACACCATCGATTACACCGCCGACCTGGCTGCGCAAGTCAGCCTGAACATGGCCCTGAACGCGCAAATCGCCCTCAATCTGCTACCGATCGTCGAACAACCGCAGACAGCCGACGAACAGCAGGCCCTGCTGCACAAACTTCAGCAATCGCTACCCCAGTTACGCAGCCTGGCATTGCTGAGTCCGTCCGGCATGGTGCTCAGCGACACCGACCCCGACAGCCACGATGCCGGCTATCTCAGTGAGCTGGTGCACCGCAGTCACAACCAGGCGCATTACTTCAGTAACGCCGACAACGGCTCCGTGGTGCATCTGTTGTTGTACCAGGCCAGCGGCAATACCCACGGTTACTGGGCCTTGCGCCTGACCCCGAATTTCTTCTCCACGCTGATCAAACAGGCCGATACCGGGTTGCGCCCACTGTGGCTGGTGGAAAACCGTCTCAACCAACAAATTGTCAGCCGTGACGAGAGCCTGCCATCGATCACCCTCTCGCACTTGTCGCCGGACGATCTGGATAACACCGTGTTGACCGTGCCGCTGAGCAGCAGCGATTGGCAACTGCGGGGGCTGTTCGACCGCCGCCAGGTGCTCGAACAACTGTTACCGGCCTTCATCGGCAAATGCCTGCTGGGCCTGGCGTTTTCGATGTTGCCGGTCATCGCCCTGCTGAACATGCGCCGCCGCCAGCGGCAACTGCACGAAGGTCGCCGGCGCTACCAGGACATTTTCGAAGGCACCGGCGTGGCCCTGTGCGTACTCGACCTCTCCAGCCTCAAGTCATTCTTCGTCCGGGCCGGCCTGCACAATGGCGATCAACTGCGGGCGTGGATGAAAGTCCCGCACCAGCTCGAGCAGCTGCAACAGGAAGTGCGCATCACCGAAGTCAACCAGATGGCGTTGCGGCTGCTCAACGTCGACTCCTGTGAACAGGCCTGGCAGTTGCTGGTGGGCAAGGGCCCGCAGGACAACAATCCGGTCGGTCCGCAATTGCTCGAAACCCTGCTCGATCAGCACAAGCAGTTGGAACTGGAGATCAAACTCCGGGACGCCCACGGCCGTGACCAGCATCTCTGGCTGGTACTGCGCCTGCCGGAAAAGCAGGACGACTACAACGCCGTTATCCTGAGCATCAACGACATCACCAGCCGCAAGCTGATCGAACTCTCGTTGCTCGAGCGCGAAGGCTTCTGGTCCGACGTGGTGCGTACCGTGCCGGATCATCTCTACGTGCAGGATGTCATCAGCCAGCGGATGATCTTCAGCAACCACCACCTGGGCCAGACCCTGGGGTATGACCGCACCGAACTGCACCAGATGGGCGAGTACTTCTGGGAAATCCTGCTGCACAGCGACGATGCCGACCATTACCATACGTTGCGCCAGGAACAGCGGCGCGGCGGCTATGCGCATCTGTTGCAATGCCAACTGCGCTTCCGCCATCGCGATGGCAAATGGCGACGCTTCGACATCCGCGAACAAGCCCTGGCCCGGGACCGGCATGACCAGGTAACGCGGATCATTGGTGTGGCGAAGGACGTCACCGAGCAGATCGAGGCCAGCGAGTCGCTGCGTGACAGCGAACAGCGCTACCGGATGCTCGCCGAGAGCATCAGCGATGTGATTTTCTCCACCGACAGCAAGCTTTCGCTCAATTACGTCAGCCCGTCGGTGCAAGCGGTGCTGGGCTACAACGCCGACTGGATCTTCCAGAACGGCTGGCAGTCGACCATTGCCAATCCGCAGCAACTGACCGGCATCTATACCCTGATGGACCGGGTCAGCAAGGCGCTCGACAAGCCCGCGCAACTGGCCGAGCTGCGCAATCAGATGCAGACCCAGCTGTTCCTGTTCGACTGCCTGCGTGCCGACGGACGCAAGATCCCCATCGAACTGCGGCTGGTGCTGGTCTGGGACGATGCCGGCGGATTCGAAGGCGTGCTTGGCGTCGGTCGCGACATCAGCCAGCAACGGCGCGCCGAAAAAGACCTGCGCATGGCCGCCACGGTATTCGAGCATTCGACCTCGGCGATCCTGATCACCGATCCGGCCGGTTACATTGTCCAGGCCAACGAGGCCTTCAGCCGGGTCAGTGGCTACGCGGTGTCCCAGGTGTTGGACCAGTTGCCGAGCATGCTGACCGTGGACGATCAGCAGGAGGCCCACCTGCGCTACGTGCTCAAGCAGCTGCAACAACACAGCTCCTGGGAAGGCGAGGTCTGGCTCAAGCGCCGTAACGGCGAACATTACCCGGCCTGGGTCGGCATCACGGCGGTGCTGGATGATGAAGGCGACCTGGCCAGTTACGTGTGCTTCTTCAGCGACATCAGCGAACGCAAGGCCAGCGAACAGCGCATCCATCGCCTGGCCTATTACGACGCCCTCACCCACCTGCCCAACCGCACGCTGTTCCAGGACCGCCTGCACACCGCGCTGCAATCGGCCGAGCGGCAGAAGAACTGGGTCGTGCTGATGTTCCTCGACCTGGACCGGTTCAAACCGATCAACGACTCCCTGGGGCATGCCGCCGGCGACCGGATGCTCAAGGACATGGCGACACGGCTGCTCGGCTGCGTCGCCGACGACGACACCGTGGCGCGCATGGGCGGCGACGAGTTCACCCTGTTGCTGGAGCCGCGCTCCAGCCGGGAAACGGCGCTGAACCGGGCCATCAACGTGGCGGAGCAGATCCTCGCCAGCCTGGTCCGGCCATTCGTGCTCGAAGGCCGGGAGTTCTTCGTCACGGCCAGTATCGGTATCGCCTTGAGTCCCCAGGACGGCAACGAACTGAGCCAGTTGATGAAGAACGCCGACACGGCGATGTATCACGCCAAGGAGCGCGGCAAGAACAACTTCCAGTTCTATCAGGCCGACATGAACGCCAGTGCCCTGGAACGCCTGGAACTGGAAAGCGACCTGCGCCACGCCCTCGAGCAGAATGAATTCGTGCTGTACTACCAGCCGCAGTTCAGTGGCGACGGCAAACGCTTGACCGGCGCCGAGGCCCTGCTGCGCTGGCGTCATCCGCGACGCGGGCTGGTGCCGCCAGGGGACTTCATCCCGGTGCTGGAAGAACTCGGGTTGGTGGTGGACGTCGGCGACTGGGTCATCGACGAGGCCTGCCGACAGCTCAAGACCTGGCACCAGGCCAAGGTCCGGGTGCCGAAAGTCTCGGTCAACATCTCGGCCCGACAGTTCTCCGATGGCCAATTGGGTACGCGAATCGCCAATATCCTGCGCAGCACAGGCCTGTCACCGGCCTGCCTGGAGCTGGAGCTGACGGAAAGCATCCTGATGCGCGAAGTCAGCGAGGCGATGCAGATCCTGGCCGGGTTGAAAAACCTCGGCCTGAGCATCGCCGTGGATGACTTCGGCACCGGTTATTCGTCGCTCAACTACCTCAAGCAGTTCCCTATCGACGTGCTGAAGATCGATCGCACCTTCGTCGACGGCCTGCCATCCGGTGAACAGGACGCGCAGATCGCCCGGGCGATCATCGCCATGGCCCACAGCCTCAACCTGGCGGTGATCGCCGAAGGCGTCGAGACCCACGAACAACTGGACTTCCTGCGCGAGCACGGCTGCGACGAAGTCCAAGGCTACCTGTTCGGTCGCCCGATGCCTGCCCACCGGTTCGAAGCGCAGTTCAGCAATGATGCGCTGTTCATGCTCGATTAAAGCAGCGGCAAGCTGGAGCAAAGCCAGCCCGCATTTAGCTTGCAGCTTGTCGCTTGCATCTTGAAGCTGAATTCCTTTCATACCCCTTCCAAAAGCGGTTGGGTTAGAATGCCTCCCTTTTCTGCCCCCGATCCTTGAGGACCGCCATGTTCAGCCGTGATTTGACTATTGCCAAGTACGACGCCGATCTCTTTGCCGCCATGGAGCAAGAAGCTCAGCGCCAGGAAGAGCACATTGAGCTGATCGCTTCGGAAAACTACACCAGCCCCGCGGTGAT
Source organism: Pseudomonas sp. SJZ074 (assembly GCF_007828215.1). Taxonomy (GTDB): domain Bacteria; phylum Pseudomonadota; class Gammaproteobacteria; order Pseudomonadales; family Pseudomonadaceae; genus Aquipseudomonas. The sequence continues at coordinate 57,692 of NZ_VIUE01000033.1, forward strand.
GGAAGCTCAAGGCTCGGTATTGACCAACAAATACGCCGAAGGCTACCCGGGCAAGCGCTACTACGGTGGTTGCGAATACGTCGACGTGGTCGAGCAACTGGCCATCGACCGCGCCAAGGAGCTGTTCGGCGCCGATTACGCCAACGTCCAGCCCCACGCCGGTTCCCAGGCCAACGCTGCCGTTTATCTGGCGCTGCTGTCGGCTGGCGATACCATTCTGGGCATGAGCCTGGCCCACGGCGGTCACCTGACCCACGGTGCCAGCGTTTCGTCCTCCGGCAAGCTGTACAACGCCGTCCAGTACGGCATCGACGGCAACGGCCTGATCGACTACGACGAAGTCGAGCGCCTGGCCCTCGAACACAAGCCGAAAATGATCGTGGCCGGTTTCTCCGCCTACTCCCAGGTCCTTGACTTCCCGCGTTTCCGCGCCATCGCCGACAAGGTCGGTGCCTACCTGTTCGTGGACATGGCCCACGTCGCCGGCCTGGTCGCCGCTGGCGTCTACCCGAACCCGGTGCCATTCGCCGACGTGGTCACCACCACCACCCACAAGACCCTGCGCGGTCCACGTGGCGGCCTGATCCTGGCTCGTGCCAACGCCGACATCGAGAAGAAGCTGAACTCCGCCGTGTTCCCGGGCGCCCAGGGTGGCCCGCTGGAGCACGTCATCGCCGCCAAGGCCATCTGCTTCAAGGAAGCCCTGCAACCTGAGTTCAAGGCTTACCAGCAGCAGGTCGTGAAAAACGCCAAGGCCATGGCCGGCGTGTTCATCGAGCGTGGCTTCGACGTGGTGTCCGGCGGTACCGAGAACCACCTGTTCCTGTTGTCGCTGATCAAGCAGGACATCTCCGGCAAAGACGCCGACGCGGCGCTGGGCAAGGCGTTCATCACCGTTAACAAGAACTCGGTGCCAAACGACCCACGTTCTCCGTTCGTCACCTCCGGCCTGCGCTTCGGCACACCGGCCGTGACCACTCGCGGCTTCAAGGAAGCCGAGTGCAAGGAACTGGCCGGCTGGATCTGCGACATCCTCGCCGACCTGAACAACGAAGCGGTGATTGACGCCGTTCGCGAGAAGGTCAAGGCGATCTGCAAGAAGCTACCGGTGTACGGCGCTTAATCAGCCCGGCCAACCGCCATGAAAAAAGGCCCGCATCGGAAGATGCGGGCCTTTTTTCATCTAATTTCAACAAGAGCCGCGCCAGCCAACTCCAAGTCTTTTCCTAACTTCAACGGCGTTCCACTTAACGCCTTGCAATACTCACGCGGCATCACCAGCCGAGAATTCCATTACTATCGAATCCGTTTAAACAGCGCAACTTATCAGACTCAATAAAGGATTCGAATACTACATGGACAGTACACACTCTTTCGAGGCAACACTCAGCCTGCCCGATACGCATGTCAACTTACTGGAAATGTTGCACGGCAAACCCGCACTGGCCACGGTCAGTTCATTCAGCGGCGGTTTCTTTACCGGCAGGCCGCAGACCCTTGACCACTCGCACCTGCTGGGAATGCGCTCCCATGGCGAGGGGGCCGTCGCACAGCCGCTGAGGCTCGACTTCCGCGCCACGCAAGAGGGCTACAGGTTATGCATCAAAAACCCTGGCGAACATTACAACAAGTTGATCGGCAAACGTTGGTTGGAAGTATTTGGTGTCACCCATTCGCCTATCGACACCCCCACTGCAGTTACTTTGATCGATCGCCATGACAATGTGATTACTCGGGCCGATATCAAGGCACGGCATACGCCTGTTTCACTCATGACCACCAATAATAAATATATCGGCGGACTAAAAGTTCGAGGATCACCCTATCTTTATCTCGCCGAAACGGAACAAAAGTCTCGGATAACTTTCATTCTGAGCATTCTTGAGGCAAGGCACGCCTGATCCAGGTCCGGGCCAGTTGAGGACACGTCACCGGCTCAACGGTGGTGAATTTTCCTCGCCACCTCCAACGACCCAAGTACGCCGGTTTCGAATCATCTGGTAAGACCGGTCATGCCAAATTCAGAAAATCAGCTTGCGGAATTCAAAAAACAGGGCCTAGACTGCCACTGCACTGGACAAACCGGTAAGACCACAATAATGAAGTCCTGACGCCCACCGCCTCGTGCTGGCGATAAGGACACCGACCCAGGAATTCCTCCCATGCTCAAATGGTGCTCGCGTTCGATCTTCCTTCAAGTTGTCCTCGGATTGGTGCTCGGCATTGTCTGCGGGCTTACCCTCCCAGAATATTCCGCACAGCTCAAACCCCTCGGCGATGGCTTCATCAAGTTGATCAAGATGCTCATCGGCCTGATCGTATTCTGCGTCGTGGTCAGTGGCATTTCCGGCGCCGGCGACCTCAAGAAGGTCGGGCGCATCGGCCTCAAGTCAGTCATCTACTTTGAAGTGCTGACCACCATCGCCCTGGTGATTGGCCTGGTACTGGCCTTCAGTACCGGCATCGGCAGTGGCGCGAACATTCATCTGGAGCAGTTTTCCAGTGCAGACGTGAGTGACATCGCCCAGCGCGGCCAGCACATGGTGACCACCACGCAATTCCTGATGAACCTGATCCCGACCTCGGTGCTCGGTGCCTTCGCAGAGAACAACATCCTGCAAGTGCTGCTGTTCTCGGTATTGTTCGGCAGTGCGCTGAACCTGGTGGGTGACGCAGCTTCGGGCATCTCCCGGCTGATCAACGAACTCAGCCACGTGATCTTCCGCATCATGGGTATGATCGTGCGTCTGGCCCCCATCGGCGTCTTCGGCGCCATCGCCTTCACCACCAGCAAATATGGGCTGGACTCGCTGCAGCACCTGGGCAGCCTGGTCGGCCTGTTCTACCTGACCTGCATTGCCTTCGTCGCCCTGATCCTGGGCCTGGTGATGCGCGCGTCGGGCCTGCCGATGTTGCCGTTCCTCAAGTACCTGCGCGAAGAATTGCTCATCGTGCTCGGCACCGCCTCTTCGGACGCCGTGCTGCCACAAGTCATGCGCAAGCTCGAGCACCTCGGGATCGGCAGTTCTACCGTGGGGCTGGTCATCCCGACCGGTTACTCGTTCAACCTGGACGGTTTCTCGATCTACCTGACCCTGGCCATCGTCTTCATCGCCAATGCCACCGGTACGCCCCTGGCGCTGACCGACCTGCTGACCATCCTGCTGGTGTCGCTGATCACATCCAAGGGAGCCCACGGGATTCCCGGCTCGGCACTGGTAATCCTGGCGGCCACGCTGACGGCGATCCCGGCGATTCCGGTGGTCGGCCTGGTGCTGGTGCTGGCGGTCGACTGGTTCATGGGCATCGGTCGCGCCCTGACCAACCTGATCGGCAATTGCGTGGCCACGGTGGCAATTGCCCGCTGGGAAAAAGACATCGATGTCCCGCGTGCGCGCAAGGTACTGTCCGGCCAACAGGGCTATACCTTCCAACCGAGAAAACCGGCGGGCAGCGCCCATCAGCAGCAATTCTGAAAGACCGCGATACCGACTCCCGAGCCGGCATCGCCTGATTGATTTTTGAAGGAGCATCGCGTGATCAGTTCATCAACCGTCGTCAACTCCGTGGTGGAAAAACTACGCGCCGCCCTGGCCCGGGGCCAGTGGCGCTCGGGCGACATGCTGCCGGGCCAGCGGGAGTTGGCCGAACAGCTGGGCATCAGTCGGCCAAGCCTGCGCGAAGCGGTCATCGTGCTGGAAACCCTCGGGCTTGTGCGCTCGATGCCCGGCAAAGGCGTGGTGGTGCTGGAAGCCAGCGCCGGCGATATCCATGAAAGCAGCACAGTAGCCGGTGCGAGCCTGGAAGACGTGCTGCAACTGCGCTACACCCTGGAACCCTTCATCGTCGGCCTGGTCGCCCAGTCCATCAGCAGCAAGGAAGTCGGACAGTTGCGCCTGACCCTCATGGACATGCGCGAAGCCCTGGAAGCCAATGATAACGATGCCTGCGCCAGCGCCTACATCGCGTTCCACGAGGAGCTGTTTGCCCTGACGTCCAACCCGATCTTCCACAGTGTGGTGCAGCAGACCAGCAATGCCCTCAAGCAAAGCGCCGATGTATTGCGCAATTCGCCCGAGCACCTGGCCGAACGGCTGGAAGAGAACGAAGCCGTGGTACGCGCCATTCGTAGCAAGAACAGCGCCCAGGCCAGTGCGGAAATGCGTCGGCATATCCTCAGGGAAGGCCAGCGCATGGGCATCGAACTGAATATTCCAGACGACAACCTCGCTACCTGAGCCACGCCTCGCGGAGACCGTCATGAACAACATCACGTCCCATCAACAACGCGATGTGCTTGCCGCCCTGCCACTGCCCGGCGCTGTCGGCAAGCCGTCGGTGGACGATATCTACCCGCGGATCTTCGACGCCATCCTCGAACAACGCATTGCGCCCGCCAGCCGTTTCACCGAGGAAGGCCTCGGGGATGTGTTCGGCGTCAGCCGCAGCATCATTCGTCGGGTATTGGCGCGCCTGTCCCACCAGCAAGTGGTGATCCTGCGTCCTAACCATCGGCCGCAAGTCGCGGCTCCGGACCTGGAACAGACCCGACAGATCCTGCATGCCCGCCGGCTGACCGAACGGACATTGGTGCACCTGGCCTGCAAGGCTCCGCAACCGAAGGATCTGCAGCATCTACGGGAGTTGGTGGCGAGGGAGCAACAATGCCTAAAACGTGGCGAGCGCGGCCCGGCGATACGTCTTTCCGGCGAGTTTCACCTGCACCTCGCTTCCATGGCCGGCAACGCACCGTTGGCGCAGTTCCTCGGCAGCCTGGTGCCCTTGACCTCGCTGGCCTTGGCACGGCACGAGATCAAATCCCGCCGGCATTGCGCCTGGCAGGAACATCTGGCGATCGTGGACGCCGTGGAACACCGCAATGGAGATGAAGCCGCGCGCCTGATGGATGAGCACCTGGACCATCTTGAGCAACGGCTGCTAATGGTTGCAGGCACGCCATCGTCAAGCTAAAGCGGCCTCGAATCCCGCGCGGATCTTCTCCTCGGGCAACTCGTCGGCGATAAACACGATCACGCTTTCCCGGGCCTCATCGATGGCCCATTCGGTGTCCCAATCGAAGCCATACAACTTGAGCACCCCCTGGAATACCAATCGCCGCGGTTCGCCGGCGATGTTCAGCACACCCTTGTAGCGCAACAATTGTTTGCCGTGGTCTTCCAGCAACTGGTTCATGAACTCGCTGAGCTTGTCGATATCCAGCGGCTTGTCGGTACGCAGCACAAGGCTGCTGATGCGGTCGCCCGGGGCGGCCTTGACGACCGGGCGCAGGCTGAACCCCGCGCCCAGGTCCGCATTGAGGTTGAAACCGCGGATATCGAGCAGTTCGGCCAGGTCGATCTGGCCATGTTTCACGATCCGGATGGGGGCCCTTCGATTGATGCGGGTCAGGCGCTCGCCGAGGGCCTCGACCTGGGCCGCGTTCACCAGGTCGGTCTTGCTGACCAGAAGGCGATCGGCGAATCCGACCTGGGCCTGGGCAATGGCTTGGGTCAGGTGGACCTCGGCGTGGGCGGCATCCACCAAGGTCAGGATTCCGTCGAGGATGTAGCGCTCGCGCAGTTCCTCGTCGATGAAAAAGGTCTGGGCCACCGGGGCCGGATCGGCGAGGCCGGTACACTCGATCACCAGGCGATCGAAGGCGATCTCACCGCTGTCCAGCCGTTCGAGCAGCAGGTACAGGGCCTTGGTCAGGTCGGTGTGGATAGTGCAGCACACGCAGCCGTTGGCAAGGGTCATGACCTGCACCGGTTCGTCGCCCAGCAATTGAGTGTCGATACCTGCATCACTGAATTCGTTCTCGATCACGGCGATTTTCAGGCCGTGCTCGGCCTTGAGCAGATGGCGCAGCAGCGTGGTCTTGCCGGCACCGAGGAAGCCGCTGAGGATCGTCACGGGAATGGGAGCGGACAAACAGAATCTCCTTGATGCAGATTTTGTGGGAGCGAGCTTGCTCGCGATAGCAGTGGTTCAGCCACTATCGATGTCGGCTGATAGTACGCCATCGTCGGATCGCCGCCCGGAGCAGGCTCGCTCCCACAGGGAATCGATGACGGACGCAAAAACCTGAAGCAGCCCAAAAACAACTGTGGGAGCGAGCCTGCTCCCACAGAGGGTGTTACAAGGCCTTCAGCAGCACTTCGGCCCACCCTTGCCACCGTAACGGGCCTCCTGGCGTTCGCGGAAGAACGCCTCGTAGTCCATCAGCGGTTTGTCCGGGTGCTTGGTTTGCATGTGCTCGACGTAGTTGTCGTAGTCGGGCATGCCGACCATCAGGCGGGCGGCCT
>NZ_VIUE01000034.1 GCF_007828215.1 Pseudomonas sp. SJZ074
CACTCGAATAAGATTTACGCATATCCAAACACCTCAGATTTGGGCGCCATCATAGCGCCCGATTGAAGTGTCCAAAATCATTAGGCCAGTTCAGCCTGCTCGCGATGGCGGTAAGTCAGTCAGCGATAATGTGACTGATACGCCGCTTTCGTCGGATCGCCGCCCGGAGCAAGCCCGCTGCCACTGGGGCGTTATCGTTCGCTCAGGGAAAACTGTGTCAGGCAGAACGTTGGAATCCCCATGTCCTCCAATCGCTGGGAGCCCAGCAATTCCGGCAAGTCGATGATCGCCGCGGCTTCGTGGACCTTGGCGCCCATGCGGTGGATCAGGTTGGCGGCGGCGATCAGCGTGCCGCCGGTGGCGATCAGGTCATCGAACATCACCACCGAATCTCCCTCGCACAGGCTGTCGGCATGCACTTCCAGGAAGGCTTCGCCGTATTCGGTCTGGTAACCCTCGGCCAATACATCGGCCGGCAGCTTGCCTTGTTTGCGGAACAACACCAGTGGCTTGTTCAGCTGGTAAGCGAGAATCGAGCCGATCAGGAAACCCCGGGCGTCCATCGCGCCGATGTGGGTGAACTCGGCCTCGACATAGCGGTGGGCAAAGCTGTCCATCACCAACCGCAGGGCCGTAGGAGATTGGAACAGCGGCGTAATGTCGCGGAAGATCACGCCGGGTTTGGGGAAGTCGATTACGGGGCGGATCAGGGATTTGATGTCGAAGGAGTCGAAGACCATCGTCGAAGTGTCCTGGCAGGGCTGCAAACGCGGCAGTATAGCGCGGCCAGGAGAATCCCTCAGCCGCGCGCGTTCATCAGCCTTCGATCGAGCCGCCGGCCAGGGCGCAGAGCTGGATCGGGTCGAGGATGTGGATCTCCTTGCCTTCGGCGGCGATCAACTCATTTTGCTGGAAACGGGTGAACACCCGGGATACGGTCTCCACGGCCAGGCCCAGGTAGTTGCCGATTTCATTGCGTGACATGCTCAGGCGGAACTGGTTGGCCGAGAATCCACGGGCACGGAAGCGGGCGGAGAGGTTGACCAGAAAGGTCGCGATGCGTTCGTCGGCGGTTTTTTTCGAGAGCAGCAGCATCATCTGCTGATCGTCACGGATCTCCCGGCTCATCACTCGCATCAGTTGGCGGCGCAACTGCGGGAGTTGCAGCGCGAGCTCATCGAGACGGTCGAAGGGAATCTCGCACACCGACGTGGTCTCCAGTGCCTGGGCCGAGACCGGATGACTCTCGGTGTCCATGCCGGACAGTCCCACCAGCTCGCTGGGCAGGTGGAAACCGGTGAGTTGTTCCTCGCCACTGTCGCTCAGGTTGAAGGTTTTCAACGCACCCGAGCGCACCGCATAAACGGAATCGAAGGTGTCGCCCTGGCGAAACAGGAATTCGCCTTTTTTCAACGGACGGCCCCGTTTGACGATTTCATCCAGCGCGTCCATGTCCTCCAGGTTCAGTGACAATGGCAGGCAGAGAGGGGCCAGGCTGCAATCCTTGCAATGGGCCTGGCTGTGGGCGCGCAGTTTGACTGGCTCGGACATTTCTTTAATCCTTGTGGGAAAACACACATAAGACGTAAGGGTAACCTAGCTCCGGAGCCCCGGCCAGTGCGCGCTCGTCGTCAAATTGTCGCGCTCAGATGACGCGGGAGAAGCGTTGCCGGTTTTGCTGCTCCAGATAGGCATCGAACACCATGCATACCGAACGCACCAGCAGGCGCCCGGCAGGCAATACTTTTATATGGGTATTCACCAGCTCGATCAGTCCGTCCTCGGCCATGGCCTGCAATTGGGGCCACAACGCCGCGAAATAACCCTGGAAATCGATATTGAAGGTCTGCTCGATCTCGGCGAAGGCCAGGTTGAAATGGCAGATCAATTGCTGGATCACCGCCCGCCGGAGTCGGTCGTCGGCGTTGCACAGCAGTCCGCGACTGATCGCCAGTTGCCCGTCTGCAAGGATGTTCTGGTACTGGTTCAGATCGCTGCTGTTCTGGCAGTACAGGTCGCCGACCTGGCTGATGGCCGACACGCCAAGGCCGATCAGATCGCAATGCCCATGGGTGGTATAGCCTTGGAAGTTGCGTTGCAGGGTAGCCTCTTCCTGGGCGATGGCCAGGTCGTCATCGGGCAGGGCGAAGTGATCCATGCCGATGTAGCGATAACCGGCGGCGGTCAGTTGTTCGATGGTGCCTTGCAGCATCGCCAGTTTTTGCTCCGGATTCGGCAGGTCCTGGCTGTTGATGCGCCGCTGAGCCATGAAACGCTCCGGCAGGTGGGCGTAGTTGAACACCGACAGGCGGTCTGGCTGCAGGTCGATGACCTCTTCGACGGTGCGGGCGAAGTTGTCCGGAGTCTGCTTGGGCAGGCCGTAGATCAGGTCGATGTTGATCGAACGGAACTGCAGGGTCCGGGCGGCTTCGATCACTGCACGGGTTTCGTCCAGGCTTTGCAGGCGGTTGACGGCGCGCTGCACGGCTGGATCGAGGTCTTGCACGCCGATGCTGACCCGGTTGAAGCCCAGTTCCCGCAGCAGACCCATGGTCGACCAGTCGGCTTCCCGGGGATCGATTTCGATGCTGTAGTCAGCGGAGTCGTCATCCAGCAGGTTGAAATGCTTGCGCAGCTTGGCCATCAACTGGCGCAACTCGTCATGGCTGAGGAAGGTCGGGGTGCCGCCCCCCAGGTGCAACTGTTCCACGCGCTGGGTCGGGTCCAGGTGGCAGCCGATCAGCTGGATTTCCTGCTCCAGGCGTTGCAGGTAGGCGTGGGCGCGACCACGGTCCTTGGTGATGACCTTGTTGCAGGCGCAGTAGTAGCAGATGTTCGCGCAGAACGGCACGTGCACATACAGCGACAGCGGTCGCATGGCCTTGCGGCTGTCACGCAGGGCGTGGAGCAGGTCGAAAGTGCCGACTTGGCTGGCAAACTGCGCCGCAGTCGGGTACGAGGTGTAGCGAGGTCCCGCTATGTCGTAGCGGCGGATCAGGTCAGAGTTCCAACGAATGGCGTCGAGCATGCGGGCGTTCCCCGAAAAGGCTGGCATGAGCGTGAGTTTAGGGGGGTGGACGCTAGGGCGTGTTGATTTGCATCAACGGGGCAAAGAACAGGCAGTCTTTGTGGGAGCGGGCTTGCTCGCGAAAGCGGTCTGCCTGTGTCGATGATGTTGGATGTACCGCCGCCTTCGCGAGCAAGCCCGCTCCCACAAAAGGGGTATGCCCACAGAAGGAGATGGTCAATGCCCCATGAGCCAATGTTGATGCGGCCCCGGCAGGGTCCAGATGCCGAAAACAATCACCAGCAGGCCGCCGGCCATGCGCACGCTGCGCTTGCGCAGCAGAGCGGTGACGCGTTCGGCCGCCAGGCCGGTGGCAAGCAGCACCGGCCAGGTGCCGAGGCCGAACGCCAACATCAGCAACGCGCTGTCCAGTGCGTTGCCCTGGCTGGCGGACCACAGCAGGGTGCTGTAGACCAGGCCGCAGGGCAACCAGCCCCACAGTGCGCCAAGCAGCAAGGCCCGGGGCAGGCTTGACACGGGCAGCAAACGGTTGGCGACCGGTTGGATATGTCGCCACAAGCCCCGGCCGACGCCTTCAATGCGGGTCAGGCCGCTCCACCATCCTGCCAGGTAGAGACCCATGGCGATCAGCAGCAACCCGGCCAGTACCCGCACGATCATCGCCGCCGGGCTGTTGGCGACCGCCCAGCCAGCCAGACCGATCAACAGCCCGGCGGTGGCATAGCTCAGGATTCGCCCCAGGTTGTACGCCAGCAACAGTCGCAAGCGCCGGCTGCGTTGTTCCTTGGGGATCGCCAGGGTGAGGGCGCCCATCAGGCCGCCGCACATGCCCAGGCAATGGCCGCCGCCCAACAGACCAAGGATCACCGCCGAAACCAGTAATGGCGCGAGTTCAAGCATGGGGCGGGGCCTTGTCGTCCGGTCGCTGGGTTTGGCCGTCGGCTTCGTCCACGGCGGCCTTGTGATTGGGGTCCTGATCGTCGAACAGGATGCTGTGGGCCGGGCCGTCGAGGTCATCGTACTGGCCGCTGTCCACGGCCCAGAAGAAAATGTACACGGCGATGGCCACGATCAGCAGCGCGGCCGGGATCATCACGTAGAGAGCTGGCATTTTCGAAACTCCAGGCCCGCGCGGCTCAGGCCGGCAGCGGGCGGATATCGGGCGTGGCGTCGAAAACCTGCAGCTTGGGCTGGCGAGTCAGCCTCAGCGCATTCAACACCACGGTCAACGAACTGATGGACATGCCGACCGCGGCCCACACCGGGGTAATCCAGCCGAGGGCGGCGAACGGCAACATGAGGCCATTGTACAGCGCCGCCCACACCAGGTTCTCGATGATCACCCGACGGGTGCGCCGGGCCAGGTCAAAAGCATGGATCAAGGCATCGAGGCGGTTGGACAGCAATACTGCGTCGGCGCTGGTTTTGGCCAGGTCGGTGGCCGAGCCCATGGCAACGCTGATGTCCGCTGCTGCCAGCACCGGCACATCGTTGACCCCGTCGCCGAGCATCAGCACCTTGCGGCCTTGCTGATGCAGCTGCTGCAGCACCGCCAGTTTGTCATCCGGGCGCAGACCGCCCCGGGCCTCGTCGATGCCCAGTTCGGCGGCGACGCTGGCAACCATTGGCGAACTGTCGCCTGACAGCAGGACTGTTCGCCAGCCGCGCGCCTTGCAGGCCGCCAGCAAGGCCGGGGCGTCGGCGCGCAGGCGGTCGTCGAGGACGAACCAGGCCAAGGGCCCGCGGGTATCGCCCAGCAGCAGCCATTGGCCGGGCTCGTCCGGCATTGGCGGTGTGGCCGCACGGCTCAACTCACAGACGAAACCGGGTTGGCCGATGCGCAGGCGCTGTTCGCCCACCTGGCCTTCCAGCCCCAGTCCGGGTGTGCTCTGTACCTGTTCAGCGGCCAGCGGTGCGCGGCCAAAGGCCCGCGCGATGGGGTGTTCGGAGCGGTTTTCCAAAGCCGCGGCCAGCGCCAGGCACCGATCGCTGTCGAGGCCTGCCAGGGGACGAATGGCGCGCAAGGCCAGGCGACCTTCGGTGAGGGTGCCGGTCTTGTCGAAAATCACCGTATCGATCTGGTTCAGGCCTTCGAGCACGTGACCCCGAGTCAGCAGCAGACCGAGCTTGTGCAGGGTGCCAGTGGCGGCAGTGAGCGCGGTCGGCGTGGCGAGGGACAACGCGCAAGGACAGGTGGCGACCAGCATCGACAGGACAATCCAGAAGGCGCGGGACGCATCCAGCTGCCACCACAACAGGCCGATGGCAGCAACGGCGACCAGGGAAAACAACAGGAACCATTGGGCTGCCCGGTCGGCGACTTCCGCCAGTCGCGGCTTTTCGGCCTGGGCCCTCTCCAGCAATCGCACGATGGCGGACAATCGGGTGTCCTGGCCCAACGCCTGCACTTCGACGGTCAAGGCACCTTCGACGTTCAATGTGCCCGCGGTAACCGCATCGCCCGCCTGGCGGGGTTGCGGCAGGTATTCACCGGTCAACAGGGATTCGTCGATGCTGGACTGGCCGTCGAGGATCCTGCCGTCGGCCGGCAGCACCGACCCCGGATGCACCAGGACCCGGTCGCCGGTCCGCAATTCGCTGAGCAGGATACGTTCGCTCTGGCCGTCGCTTGCCAGGCGCAGGCACGAGGCCGGCAACAGATTGACCAGTTGCGCCGTGGCCGCAGCGGTGCGCTCCCTGGCACGTCGCTCCAGATAGCGGCCGGCCAGCAGGAACAGCGCGAACATGCCCACGGCATCGAAATACAGCTCGCCCACGCCGGTGACAGAGGTCCAGATCCCGGCGATATAGGCGCTGCCGATCGCCAGGGACACGGAAACGTCCATAGTCAGGTGGTGGGTGCGCAGGTCGCGCATCGCGCCTTTGAAGAAGGGTGCGCAGCTGTAGAAGACGATGGGGGTGGTGAGAAACAGCGCAACCCAGCGCAGGATGGTGTGCATCTCCGGGCTCAGGTCGATATTGAATTCCGGCCACGTCGCCATGGTCGCCATCATTGCCTGGAACCACAGCAGCCCGGCCACGCCCAGTTGGCGCAGAGCCAGGCGGTTTTGCGCCGCCAGTTGCTCGCTGGCCTGGTCGGCCTGGTACGGGTGGGCGACGTAGCCGATCTGGCGCAATTCGGCGAGCAGGGTGCTCAGTGGCAGTTCAGCGTCGGCCCAGCGCACTTGCAGGCGATGGTTGGACAGGTTCAACCGCGCTTCGGCCACGGCAGGCAGGTTGCGCAATTGTTTTTCGATCAACCAGCCACAGGCGGCGCAACTGATGCCTTCCATCAACAGGGTGGTCTCGGCCAGCTCGCCTTCGTGACGCACGAACGACTGCTGCACGTCGGGGCGGTCGTACAACGCCAGCTCATCGGTCAGTTGGACGGGCAGGGTCTCGGGGTTGGCCGATGCTTCGCTGCGATGCTGGTAATAACTCTCCAGGCCGCCGGCGACAATCGCTTCGGCCACCGCCTGGCAACCCGGGCAGCACAGTTCGCGGGTTTCACCCAGGACAACGGCGGTGAAGCGGCTGCCGGGAGGGACGGGCAGGGTGCAGTGGTAGCAGGGCTGGGGAGTGTTCATCAGGTATTCACTGGTACCGCTGAATCCGTATTGTCAGGGAGGGCCTCATCGCGAGCAGGCTCGCTCCCACAGTTGATCGCGGACGGTCATACACCGCAATCCCCTGTGGGAGCGAGCTTGCTCGCGATTGCGCGAAGCGCGACTTTTTACTTTTTCAGGTCTTCGGCACCTTGCAGCGGCTCATCGCCGAGCAAGATGGCTTGGTCATGGTTTATCTGCTCTTCCTCGAACAGACGCCATATCTTGTCGTTTTCCACGCCCAGCAATTCGACAAAGCGCCGGCCTTCGATCTTGTCCGTCAACTGGCCGATGTACCGCCCCGGCTCGCTGTCGTTGCGGGTCAGGACGATCTTGCGGTCCTTCTCTGGCTGGGTCGGCGAAATCAGACTCAGCTCCAGGGTCTGGGGCCGGCTCTTGCCGCTCAGGCGCAGGTTCACCTCGCCAGTGACATCATCCATCTGCACGTTGGCATGCAACTGCAGGGTCTGGGCCAGCAGTTCGCGCTCCAGCGAGCGGTTGATGCCCTTGCCGGCTTCGTAGTAGTTGTCGTTGACCAGGTTGTCCGGGTTCTTCACCGCAATGGTCACCATCGTCAGGCTCAAGGTCACCGAACAGGCCAGGATCCCGATAATGATCCACGGCCAGAGGTGTTTGTACCAGGGGCTGGTGGCGGTTGCTGCAGGCATGTTCAGTTCTCTCAACGAATTTGTGGGCCGATGAACCGGCTCTTGGCTTCGACATGAACGCTGTCGTCATCGGCATCCTTGAGGATGAAGGTCACCTCGTTGGTGCTCGACGGCAGTTGGTCCGGCGCACTGGACAACTCCACCGGCTGGCTGAAGATATCGCCGGCCGCGACCTTGATCTCCCGTCGGCCTTGCAGCTTCAAGTCCGGCAGGCCAGTGGCCTCCAGCACATAGGTGTGATCGCGCTGGTCCTTGTTCATGATCTTCAGGCTGTAGACGTTCTCGATCCGGCCTTCGGCGTTTTCGCGGAACAGCACGCGGTCCTTGCTGACGTCGAAGCCCACCAGCGAACGCATGAGGAACGCCGTCACCAGCAGGCTGATCATTGCCAGCAGCACCAGGGCATAGCCGATCAGGCGCGGGCGCAGTTTATGGGTTTTTTGCCCCGACAGGTTGTGTTCGGTGGTGTAGCTGATCAGGCCGCGCGGATAATCCATCTTGTCCATGATGTTGTCGCAGGCATCGATGCAGGCGGCGCAACCGATGCACTCGATCTGCAGGCCGTCGCGGATGTCGATGCCGGTGGGGCAGACCTGGACGCACATGGTGCAATCGATGCAATCCCCCAGGCCCAAGGCCTTGTAGTCGATGCCTTTCTTGCGCGGGCCACGGCCTTCGCCACGACGTGGGTCATAGGACACGATCAGCGTGTCCTTGTCGAACATCACGCTCTGGAAGCGGGCATAAGGGCACATGTAGATACACACTTGCTCACGCAGCCAGCCGGCGTTGCCATAGGTGGCGAGGGTGAAGAAACCGACCCAGAAATACGACCAGCCATCGGCCTCGCCGGTAAAGAACTCGAACACCAGCTCGCGGATTGGTGTGAAGTAGCCGACGAAGGTCATGCCGGTGACAAAGCCGATCAGCAGCCAGAGGCTGTGCTTGGCGAATTTGCGCAGGAACTTGTTCGCCCCCATGGGCGCCTTGTCCAGCTTGATGCGCTGGTTGCGGTCGCCTTCGGTGATTTTTTCGCACCACATGAAGATCCAGGTCCACACGCTCTGTGGGCAGGTGTAACCACACCATACCCGTCCGGCGTAGACCGTAATGAAAAACAGGCCAAAGGCCGCGATGATCAGCAGCCCGGACAACAGGATGAAATCCTGGGGCCAGAAGGTCGCACCGAAAATAAAGAATTTGCGTTCCGGCAGGTTCCACCAGACGGCCTGGTGACCGCCCCAGTTCAACCAGACGGTACCGAAGTACAGCAGGAACAAAAAGGCTCCGCCCACCATCCGCAGATTACGGAACAGACCGGTGAAGGCGCGGGTGTAGATTTTTTCCCGAGAGGCATACAGGTCGACGCTCTTGTTGGCGTCCTTGGCAGGCGGGGTGACGTCATGTACCGGAATCTGATTGCTCATCAAATGCATCCCACGGCAGTGGAAAAGTGCCGGGGCCAGTGCGTGCCGACCACGGTCAGAAAGGGTGCTGCAATGGCGCAATGATACGCCTGTCGCTCTAGCTCACGGGTGCGACCTTTGGTCGCGTTGGGCGAAAGGGGCGAATGGTGTAGCGGATGTAACAAGTCATGACTTAGATCAATTGACTTGTTGAGTATAGTCCTCCAGCCGTAGCGGACGATTTGTAGTATTGATTATTAGGCTGTGTACGAAACAGTTCCCCGAAGGGACGGGATTACGATAGGCGGCATGACTAAGGCGCACAAGCGGGCGGATTCTGGCGTAGTGGAAATTCGCCGCAATTTTACTGCCTGTATAGGATGTTGTAGAACGAAGTTGGGCCGTCATTTATCAAGGACAGGTCATGGCCCGTGGGGATTTTTTCGAACAGCGCTTTGGTGACACTCATGCGACGCAGGATGATGGCCTCCAGCAATTTACCGAATAGCACCTCATCATTGATGTATTTCTTCAATTTCAGGAGTTCACGGGGCCGGTTTTTCAGGATGTGGAAGGAGTAGTTCATCAGAATCATGTTCGAGACGAACAGGTTTTCCGTTGATTGGAGCGGATTGAGCGTATCGATGAGAGCGTTGAATATCCACTGCCTGTCCTGGGCATAGGTGTTCAGGAAAAGGTCGGGATACATGAGCTCGCTGTGGCGATCATTGAGATTGAAGCGGCAAGCGTCTGCATCAGGTTCGGTCAGTAATCGGATAACGGCTATCTGATAGCTTTTCAAATGACTCAGCAGCTCATGCTCTTTCCTGGCATCCGCGTTGATGGTCCTGTAAACCAGGTCGATGATCTCCAGAAAAGGCACAGGTCCCGAGGTATCGGTCCCCATCATCAATTGATGACCCTCGATGCTGAACCGACGATACACCTCGTCGTCGATACTCAACTCGAAGAGCAGGAACCTGAGCATGTGGTTTCTGAGTTGCGTATTGGAATCGATTGGGCTGTTCTTCAAGCGGATCAACTGGATCAAGTAGAAGAAAATAAAATAGTCTTTGTTGGTTCGTTGGCGGTTGTCGATCTCGAGCAGATAACCAA
The DNA here is from genome assembly GCF_007828215.1 of Pseudomonas sp. SJZ074. Lineage (GTDB taxonomy): Bacteria > Pseudomonadota > Gammaproteobacteria > Pseudomonadales > Pseudomonadaceae > Aquipseudomonas. Next base: position 9,824 of record NZ_VIUE01000034.1, read on the forward strand.
GGCGCGACAGGACCAGGAGCAGGGCATGGCAGTCCGGTTCAGTGAAGCCGATTTTCGCCATGGCTTTTTCGAAGGCAGCTATGGAAAACAAATCGTGCCAGCGGCTCACGCTGAAGGATGAGCCGTTGCTTTTCCTGGCCATGACCCGGAGCAGTGAAGGCTCGTCTTCTTCATGGAAAATGGTGCCCAGCGCCTTCGGGTAGGGGCGGGCGTTCAGGAAGTTTTCAAGCTTATAGGAGAGGAGGTTGAATATGTCCATTTAGCCTTACCCGCATGTCTTCCACTTTCCATTCGGGCCTTTTTTCTCGACACGAAATGACGTGATGGTTTTATTGAATTTGTCCAACAGCCGGAAACCGATTCCTCTGGCTTTGGGTTCATTCGTTTTGGAAAGCACGCCATCTTTCAGACCCGTCTCCTTATAGTCAACAGTAGAGATGTCTTTGTGGTTATTGAGCATGCTGACCCCTTCATTGTTGACGGTAGCGACGACTCGATACTTTTCATTGCCTGGGTTGAATCCTGGATTGCTGTCCTGGTTGACCCAAACCGCCTTCTCTCCCCTGATATTCGGTACCAAGCCCCCTTTACCGCCATTGGCGGCCTTCGAGGAAACCGTTTCGCTTTCGCCCATGTAGCGAATAATCTCGTTTTCTTTCAACCCCAATGGGTCGATCCAGGTGAATGGATTCGGTGAGTAGCGATAGAGATTAAGGCTGCCGGTCAGCCCTAGAGGGTCGGGCGTGGTAAAGCGTCCGATGTCTGGGTCGTAAAAGCGAAAGGTGTTGTAGTGCAGGCCAGTTTCCCGATCCAGATATTGCCCCTGGAATCGAAGGTTCTGTTCTTCGACGTAATACGGTTCACGCACTTCCTCAAAAGCGTTGCCCCATACTTGATAGCGGGCATGCCACAGCGGGTGGCCGTCACTTTCCGTCAAGGCGTGTGGCAGGCCATTGGGATCGTTGTGATAATGGCGAATGCGTTGGCTCTCTTCGATGCCGTCGACCCTGGCCAAGGGCTCATGACCGTTATCAGCGTAGAGGTACAGGCTGGTCAGGCCATTTTTTTGCTCCTTTAGTAACTGCAGGCCATCCCAGTCGAAGCGCGTGGAAGCGATGAGTTGACCTTTGCTGTCATGTTCAGTTTTCTCAATCCTTCGGCCTAAGGGGTCATAGCGCATCCTGACGACGCTTTCTCCCTCGATTTTCTGTGTTCGAACTTCAATCAGACGATGATCCGAGTCATAGCTGAATCGCTGCAACCCGTGCCGTCGGCTGCGTTTCTCTATCATTCGTCCGAAGCCGTCGTATCGATAACGCTTATCCTGATAAGTTAGCAATTGGTTGTGCACAACCCGTCCGATTGCGCCAGAGGGGCTGTCGAGGAGATTGGCAGCGGCATCGAAGGAGAATGTTTCATTCTGTCCTTGGCGACTTCCCTGGCTCGAAATGATTCGCCCCGTCACGTCGTAGTGCAGCAGTTGACGTTGCTGACCTTGTGGCAGTCGTTCGAGGCGGCCTACAAGATGATCGCTGGGGTCGAAGTCAAAATGCATCTGTTCGGCAGCTGCCATCGGCGAAGGAGGGCTGCCGAGGCGGCGTTGGCGACTGCGTAGGCGCCCACTACGGTCGTAGTCGCTATGCGTGTGGATTTGGCCTTGCGTGCGCATCACCTCACGATGCAGCCGGTCACGTTCGAAATCACTGATGACCTGGCCGTCAAGATTGATCTGATGCAGGTGGCCACTGCCGTAGTAAAGGCGGTTGATCCAGCGACCCTCAGGGAGGAGGGTCTGGGTGAGATTGCCGAGTTCGTCGTAATGGTGTTGCACAAGCCCTGTCGAACTCTGTTCTTCAATCAAATATCCCAACGCGTCATAAGCGAAGCCCAATCGCTGTTCATCGCCATCATTATTGGCAGTGACGGCTTCGATCAATTGGTTCAGCGGGCTGTAGCTGTACCGCGACTGTCCGTCAGGTGTGAATCGGGTGATCAGTCGACCTACCGCATCGCGTTCCAAATGCTGGACGATGGGTTCTTCGAGGGGCTGATGATCATTTCGCAGCGCTGCGACGGTTTCGACTCTTGTTACGTGGTCGAGAGCGTCGTAGGTGTAACGCTTGACGCTGCCGTCGAGATTGCGCTGTTCAACCAACCGATCCCCGGCATCCCAGGCAAACCGATAGCTCTCGCCATTCTCATTGACCAGTGCCTGCAGCCGTCCATAGCTGTCATACGCAAACTGCACCTGCCGGCCCAGGGCGTCGGTGCGTTGGCGGACCTGGCCGCGGCGGTTGTGCTGGTAGAGGGTGACGTGTCCGGCCGGATCCGTATAGCCGGTCAACTGGCCGGCGGCGTCGCGCTGGTAATGCTCGGTACGGCCGTCCGGCAGTTGGCTGCTGAGCAGCCGGCCTTGGGCGTCATAGCTGAACTGGGTACGCTCGCCGAGGGCATCGGTGATGGTCTGCAAATAGCCGCGCGAGTCATAGCTGAAGCGGGTGGGGTAACCCGAGCAGTCAATGTGCTCAGCGAGCTGCCCGAACGGGTTCCAGCGCAGCTTCCTGCTCTTGCCGGTGGCGTCGATGATCTCGACGACTTGGCCGTGGACGTCGTAGCGGTAGCGGGTAATGTGGCCTAGCGGATCGGTTTCGGCGATGCAATTGCCCCGTGGGTCGTAGCGATACTGCCAGCTATTGCCGGCTGCGTCGGTGTTCACCAGCGGCAGGGCCCAGTGTTCAAGCCACAGGGTGAAGTTGCTGCGGCCCAATGGATCGGTTTCGCTGATCAGGTTGCCGGCTTCGTCGTAGCTGAAGGCATAGCTGCCGCCTTGCGGGTCGGTGGCGCCGAGTAGCTGGCGTTCGTCGTTCCACTCGAACAGCCAGGTCTGGCCGAGGTTGTCGCTGGCGCGGGTGATCTGATACTGGGCGTTCCAGTGCCGGGTGCTGGTGCGATTCAAACTGTCGGTGATGCGCGTCGTCCCGGCCGCCAGGTCGTAGTCGAACTGGTAGGCGTCGCCCTCGTCGGTCCAGTGACGGACCACGCGCCATTCCTGATTTTCGACCAAGGCCCAGTCATAGAAGCAGCGCAGTCCGGTGGGTAACTGATGTTCCACCATGCGCCGGCCGGCGTCGTAGCTGAAGCGCCGTTGCACCTGGCCGGTGGCGTCGCGCACTTCGGCGAGGTTGTTGGCGACGTCGTAGGCGTAGCTGACCAGCACTTCGCGCTGTTGATCGGGGTAGAGGCGTTCGATCCGGGTGACGCGCTCGCGCTCGTGAGTCAGCTCCACTTGCACCTGATCGAAGGTATCGCGCAGGCGTACCAGACGCCCGGCCTCGTCGTAGTCGAGGTGAATGCGGTTGTCGTTGCGGTCGCCGAGCTGTTCCAGGCGCAGCAAAGCCGCGTTCCCCGGTGCTGGTTCGAACAGACGATACAGGCCGTCGTCGCTTTCGATCAGTAACTGGCCGTTGACGTGTCGGCGCACGGCGAGGCCTTCGCCGGCGCTGAACACCGCGCCACCCAGGGGAATCGAGCCCATGTCGATGGGCCGGCCCTGTTCGTCGGTGTAGACCAGGGTCTCGCCGCCCTCGGGATGAGGCCGGATCTCGACGCACACCTCGTAGGGCACGCTCCAACCGACGCCGAACAGGCCGTCCCGGCGCTCGTCGCGGCTGTTGTAGAAGCGTTGCCAATCGATCGGCAGGATGCCGGGCAGGACGAAGTCCATCTCCTCGACATCGCCCAGCACTTTAGCGCCGGTGGCCGCATGCACCGGGTTCGACGAGCCCATGGCCGCATTGGCCGCCGCACTCATGGCGCTGCTGACGGCCATCGATGCCGCCGCGCCGGCCAGCATGCACGGCAGCTTGCTGAAGAACTTGCCCTTGCCACCCTTGAGCATCAGCAGCGCGGTCACCGCCAGCCCCACCCCCGGCATCTTGCCGCTGCGAATCTCCCGTACCACCACGGTGCCGCCGCCGATGGTCACGTCGGGGGAAATCAGCCCGGACGAGACTACCTTGCCATCGCAGGTGCTGCGGTCGCCGCTGCGCACGGCGGGCTGGCCGTTGATGGTGACCTTGTCCGAGCCTTCGGCCAGGAACTGCGGCGGCATCGGCGGGTGCTTCATACAGGTGATCATGTCCAGCGGCTTGGGCACGGCGCCGGGGGCGGGCGTGGCGACGGTGGGGCGCCACATCTGCGAGAAGAAGCTCTCGGCCATGTCCAGGTAGCTGGGTTCGGGCGCTTCCAGCTCGGTGCCGGCCGGCGCGACATGGGACTCGATGGCCCCGGCGGCGCGAGCGGCGGGAATGTTGTTGGTCAGGGTGTCGGTGGAACCGGTGAGGATGTTGGCCTGCACCGTGGGCGGAAAGAGGGCGTTGCCGATGCCCTCGCAGATATTGCTCAGACCCTTGTCGGCGCCGGTCTTGCTCATGGCGATGCCGACGACCGCGCCGACCACGGCGCCGAGCAGGAAGCAACCCAGGCCGCCGGTGGCGACCGTGATACCGGTGGCCGCCACCACGGCAGCGGTGGCGACGGCGGTGATCGCGATGTTGGCTGCCACCTCCAACACACCGCCGAGAATGTCGGCCATCATCGAGGTGTGATCCAGCGCGTCGCCCAGGCGGGCAGCCCAGAGCGCGTCAGACATGTCGGATACCCGGACGTTTGACGGCCATCTGCTTGAAGGGGTCGATACCTACCACTGCGCCTGTCTCCTTGGCGATGAATTGAGAGTCCGTTGTAACGTTATTTCAGCTTGACCACGGGTTGAGCAGCGCTACGCCACATGTCAGTGCCCTCGCTGAATTCGAATGTAGGCACGTTACTACCTTATGGAGGGCATGCAAGGGCAACAGGTGGGCCAGCCTTCGGGCCAAACAAAAAGGCCCCACCAATATCATCGGCGGGGCCTTCGGTGTATCAGGCGCTTGTCTTACTGGGCGTCAGCGGCCGGAGCCTTTTCGCCGTGGGACAGGCTGTAGACATAGGCGGCCAGCAGGTGGACCTTGTCGTTGCCTTGCAGGTCGGCCTGGGCAGGCATCTGGCCCTGGCGACCGTAACGGATGGTCTGCTGCAGTTGAGCGAAGCTCGAACCGTAGATGAACGCGGCCGGGTGCGTCAGGTTAGGTGCGCCCATGGCTGGAGTACCCTGGCCTGTCGGACCGTGGCAGGCCACGCAGTTGGCAGCGAAGATTTTCTGGCCATTGGCCGGATCGGCCTTGGCGCCTTCCGGCAGTTTGCGACCATGCAGACTGGTCACCAGGTAAGACGCCACGTCGGCGACGCCTTGCTCACCGACCACGGCAGCCCAGCCCGGCATCACGGCATGACGACCGCCCATGATGGTGGTCTTGATGGTTTCCGGCTCACCGCCCCAGCGCCAGTCGGCGTCGGTCAGGTTAGGGAAACCGTAGGCACCCTTGGCGTCGGAACCGTGGCAGACCGAGCAGTTGGAGGCGAACAGACGGCCGCCCATCTTCAAGGCTTGCGGATCCTTGGCAACCTCTTCGATCGGCATGGAAGCGAACTTGGCGAAGATCGGACCGAACTTGGCATCCGAGCGCGCCATTTCCTTTTCCCACTCATGCACGCCGGTCCAGCCGGTCTGGCCGTTGGCGAAAGCGGTCTGCTTTTCGGTGTCCAGGTAGTTATAGCCTGGCAGCAGGCCTTTCCAGTTGCCCAGGCCCGGGTAGAGCGCCAGGTAGCCGAGGGCGAACACGATGGTGCCCACGAACAGCATGAACCACCATTTCGGCAGCGGGTTGTCGTATTCCTCGATACCGTCGAAGGAATGGCCAACCGTCTCTTCGGTGGCCTCGCTGCGCTGGCCCTTGCGGGTCGACAGCAGCAGCCAGGTCAGGGAGAAGATCGTTCCCAGGCTGAGGACTGTGACGTACAGACTCCAGAACGTTGTCATTCTTTGTTACTCCTAGAAGCTTGCTCGACGTGCTTGATGGCTTCGGGATCATCCGCGAACGGCAGCAAGGTCGCGTCGTCAAACTCCGACTTGCGCTTGGGGCTGAACACCCACAGGGCCAGACCGATAAAGGCCACCATCACGACGACGGTGCCCAGGCCGCGAATCATCCCGATATCCATTAAGAATCACCGTTTGCTTTTGATGATGGTGCCCAGGCCTTGCAGATAGGCCACCAGCGCGTCCATTTCGGTCTTGCCCTTCACGGCATCCTTGGCACCGGCGATGTCTTCATCGGTGTAAGGCACGCCCAGGGTGCGCAGGACTTCCATTTTTTTCGCGGTGTCTTTGCCGTCGAGCTTGTTTTCCACGAGGAACGGGTAGGCCGGCATTTTCGACTCGGGCACCACGTTGCGCGGGTTGTACAGGTGCGCACGGTGCCAGTCATCGGAGTAACGACCGCCAACGCGGGCCAGGTCCGGACCGGTACGCTTGGAGCCCCACAGGAACGGGTGGTCCCAGACGCTTTCGCCGGCGACCGAGTAGTGGCCGTAGCGTTCGGTCTCGGCGCGGAACGGACGGATCATCTGCGAGTGGCAGCCGACACAGCCGTTGGCGATGTAGATGTCGCGGCCTTCCAGTTCAAGGGCGGTACGCGGCTTCATGCCTTCGACCGGCTTGTTGGTCACGTCCTGGAAAAACAGCGGAACGATCTGGGTCAGGCCGCCGATGCTCACGGCGATGACCATGAAGAAGGCCAGCAGGCCGATATTCTTCTCTACTGCTTCGTGCTTCATCAGTGAGCTCCAACTACGGCGATCTTGGCGGCGGCTTCAGCTTCAGCCGGGTCAGAAGCACGAACGGTGCGGTACACGTTGTAGGCCATGAACAGCATGCCGCTGGCGAAGAACGCGCCGCCCAGGGCACGGACGATGTAGCCAGGGTGGCTGGCTTGCAGCGCTTCGACGAACGAGTAGGTCAGGGTGCCGTCGTCGTTGATTGCGCGCCACATCAGGCCCTGGGTAATGCCGTTGACCCACATCGAGGCGATGTAGAGCACGGTGCCGATGGTCGCGAGCCAGAAGTGCGCGTTGATCAGCGGGGTGCTGTGCATCTGCGCACGACCGAACAGTTTCGGGATCATGTGGTAGATGGCGCCGATGGAAATCATCGCCACCCAGCCGAGCGCGCCGGCGTGGACGTGACCGATGGTCCAGTCTGTGTAGTGGCTCAGGGAGTTGACGGTCTTGATGGCCATCATCGGACCTTCGAAGGTCGACATGCCGTAGAACGCCAGGGACACCACTAAAAAGCGCAGGATCGGGTCGGTGCGCAGCTTATGCCAGGCGCCCGACAGGGTCATCATGCCGTTGATCATGCCGCCCCAGCTCGGCGCCAGCAGGATGATCGACATCGCCATGCCCAGGGACTGCGCCCAATCCGGCAGCGCGGTGTAATGCAGGTGGTGCGGACCGGCCCAGATGTACAGGGTGATCAGCGCCCAGAAGTGGACGATGGACAGGCGATAGGAGTAGATCGGACGCTCGGCCTGTTTCGGCACGAAGTAGTACATCATGCCCAGGAAGCCGGTGGTCAGGAAGAAACCCACGGCGTTGTGGCCGTACCACCACTGGATCATCGCGTCGGTCGCGCCCGAATAGGCAGAGTACGACTTGAACAGGCTGACCGGCAGCGACATGTGGTTGACGATGTGCAGCATCGCCGTCACGACGATGAAGGCACCGTAGAACCAGTTGCCGACGTAGATGTGCTTGGTCTTGCGCTTGACGATGGTGCCGAAGAACACCAGACCGTAGGTCACCCAGACGATGGCCAGCAGAATAGCCAGGGGCCACTCCAGTTCCGCGTATTCCTTGGTGGTGGTCAAACCCATTGGCAAGGTCACGATCGCGCCGACGATGACCGCTTGCCAACCCCAGAAGGTGAAGGCCGCGAGACTGTCGGAGATCAGTCGCGTCTGGCAGGTTCGCTGCACGACGTAGTAGGAAGTGGCAAACAATGCACAACCACCAAAGGCGAAGATCACCAGGTTGGTGTGCAGCGGGCGCAGGCGTCCAAACGTCGTCCATGGCAGATCGAAGTTCAACTCCGGCCAGACCAGTTGCGAGGCGATGAAGACACCGAGCCCCATGCCAAGGATCCCCCAGACCACCGTCATGATGGCGAACTGGCGGACTACCTTATAGTTATAAGCAGTCGGACTGATTGCTGTGCTCATTCTAAGGTTCCACGGTTTGGGTGTTTTATTAGGATAAAAATCGGCCGCAAGTATGGAGAAAGCGGGGGGTCATTGCAACGCGCCATGACCTGGGTCAATGCTTTCAAAAGCTGATTCTGCGGCCTTTCCATGCGCCGCGTAGGGACAAAAATGGGCCCTCGGCAAAGTGTCGCACCGAAGGAAAGAGGCGAGGGGGTCAGATCGGTTGTAACGGGGTGTGTTCAAACACGGCGTTCGGGTGACACCGGGCCATTGTCGTCACAGCCGGTATCTGCCTGTCTTTACGGCGTTTTTGTCGAACACATCGGGTCGGGTCGACCTGAAACCGGCAGTCGCCAGTACACGCAGAGGCAAGCTTAGACCCGATTCCGGGGATCCGAAAGGAAGACCTTGGGAGGGTGCGACAAATAGAAGCAGCTATGAGTTTCGAGCTGCAAGCTGCAAGCGAGTGTTCGTCGCTCGCAGCTCTTGCTTTTGCCTTTACTTGACGCTTGAAGCTTGCGGCTCGCCGCTCAACTGCTCATTCCCTTTCGAGAGGCTATAGACGTAAGCAGCGAGCAGTTGCACCTTGTCATTGCCGAGCATTTCGTTCTGCGCCGGCATATGACCTTGGCGGCCGTGGCGGATGGTCTGTTGCAGTTGGGCCAGGCTGGTGCCGTAGATGAAGCCCGCCGGTTGTGTCAGGTTCGGCGCGCCCATGGCTTCGGTGCCTTGGCCGTTGGTGCCGTGGCAAGCGACGCAGGTGGTGCTGAATGCCTGTTTGCCGGCTTCCAGGTCGGCGCCGCTATCCGCTGGCAGCGGCAGGCCGGCCAAGTCATGCCGTACATACGCTGCTACATTCTTGACCCCGGCATCCCCCAGCATTTCACCCCAGGCCGGCATCGCCGCCATGCGCCCCCCCATAATGGTGGTCTTGATGGTGTCGGCCGCGCCGCCCCAGCGCCAATTATTGTCGGTCAGGTTCGGAAAGCCGAAGGCACCCTTGGCATCCGAGCCGTGGCAGACCGAGCAGTTGGAGGCGAACAGGCGACCGCCCATTTTCAGGGCTTGTGGGTCTTTGGCGACTTCCTCCACGGGCATCGCCGCGAATTTGGCGAAGATCGGTCCGAACCGGGCGTCGGCCCTGGCCATCTCCTTTTCCCATTCATGGGCGCCGGTCCAGCCGTTTTCATAGCCAGGCAGGATGCCTTTCCAGTTGCCCAGGCCCGGGTACAGGACCAGGTAACCGACGGAAAACACCAGGGTGCCGGCGAACAACAGGAACCACCACTGCGGCAGCGGGTTGTCGTACTCCTCGATGCCGTCGAAGCTGTGGCCCATGGTCTGGTCGACGCTGCCCTTGGTCTCGCCTTTGCGAGTACCGATCAACAGCCAGGTCAGGCCGATCAGGCTGCCGAGGGTCAGTACGCAGATCCACGTACTCCAGAAGGTGGTCATGGCCGGGTACTCCTTGTTGCAGGGTCTTGGGGATGGGCGATGTCGGCGGGTGGTTCGTCGGCGAACGGCAGCAGGCGCGCCTCGGCGAATTCCGGACCGCGCTTGCTGTTGAACGCCCACAGGAGCAGGCCGATGAAGGCTACGAACACCACGACCGTGCCCAGGCCGCGGATCATTCCAGTGCTCATTTCAAGAAACATGGGACTCACCTCTTGCTCTTGATGGCAGTGCCGAGCACTTGCAGGTAGGCCACCAGTGCGTCCATTTCGGTCTTGCCCTTGAGCGAGGCCACGCTGCCGGCGATGTCGTCATCGGTGTAAGGCACGCCGAGGGTGCGCATGGCGCGCAGCTTGGTTTCGGTGTGGCTGCTGTCCACCGCCTGGGTCACCAGCCACGGGTAGGCCGGCATCTTCGACTCGGGCACGACGTTGCGCGGGTTGTACAAGTGCGCGCGGTGCCAGTCGTCGGAGTAGCGCGCGCCGACCCGGGCCAGGTCCGGCCCGGTGCGCTTGGAACCCCACAGGAACGGGTGGTCCCAGACGCTTTCGCCCGCCACCGAGTAGTGGCCGTAGCGCTCGGTCTCGGCGCGGAAGGGGCGGATCATCTGTGAATGGCAGCCGACGCAACCTTCGCGGATGTAGATGTCCCGGCCTTCCAGCTGCAGGGCGGTGTAGGGCTTCATGCCGTCCACCGGTTTGTTGGTCACGTCCTGGAAGAACAACGGTACGATCTGGGTCAGGCCGCCGATGCTCACGGCGAGGACCATCAGCAGCATCAGCAGACCGACGTTTTTTTCGATTGTTTCGTGTTTCATGGCGGACTCCTCAAGCCATCTGCGCGGCAGCGGCGGCTTCGGCAGGCTGATAGGCCCGCACGGTGCGCCAGGTGTTGTAGGCCATCAGCAGCATGCCGCTGAGGAAGACCGCCCCGCCCACCAGCCGCACGATGAAGCCGGGGTGGCTGGCCACCAGGGTTTCGACGAAGGAGTAGGTGAGCGTGCCGTCCTCGTTCACCGCGCGCCACATCAGGCCCTGGGCGATGCCGTTGACCCACATCGAGGCGATGTAGAGCACGGTACCGATGGTCGCGAGCCAGAAGTGCGCGTTGATCAAACCGATGCTGTGCATCTGCGGCCGGCCGAAGACTTTCGGGATCATGTGATACAGCGCGCCGATGGAAATCATCGCCACCCAGCCGAGCGCGCCGGCGTGGACGTGGCCGATGGTCCAGTCGGTGTAGTGGGAGAGGGCGTTGACAGTCTTGATGGCCATCATCGGACCTTCGAAGGTTGACATGCCGTAGAACGCCAGGGACACCACCAGGAACCGCAGGATCGGATCGCTGCGCAATTTGTGCCAGGCGCCCGAGAGCGTCATCATGCCGTTGATCATGCCGCCCCAGCTGGGAGCCAGCAGGATCAGCGACATCACCATGCCCAGGGACTGCGCCCAATCCGGCAATGCGGTGTAGTGCAGGTGGTGAGGGCCGGCCCAGATGTACAGGGTGATCAGTGCCCAGAAATGCACGATGGACAAGCGATAGGAATACACCGGACGCTCGGCTTGTTTGGGCACGAAGTAGTACATCATCCCCAAAAAGCCCGCGGTGAGGAAAAAGCCCACGGCGTTGTGCCCGTACCACCATTGCACCATCGCGTCCGTGGCCCCGGCATACACCGAGTAGGACTTGGTGAAGCTCACCGGCAGTTCCAGGTTGTTGACGATGTGCAGGATCGCCACGGTCAGGATGAACCCGCCGAAGAACCAGTTACCCACGTAGATGTGCTTGGTGTTGCGCTTGGCCACGGTGCCGAAGAACACGATGGCGTAGGCGACCCAGACGATGGTGATCAAAATGTCGATCGGCCATTCCAGCTCGGCGTATTCCTTGGAGCTGGTGTAGCCCAGCGGCAGGCTGATGGCCGCCAGCAGAATCACCAGTTGCCAGCCCCAGAAGCAGAACGCAGCGATTTTCGGTGCAAACAACTGCGTCTGGCAGGTGCGCTGTACCGAGTAGAACGAACTGGCGAACAGGGCGCAGCCACCGAAGGCGAAAATCACCGCGTTGGTGTGCAGCGGGCGCAGGCGACCGAAGCTGGTCCAGGGCAAATCGAAGTTGAGCTGCGGCCAGACCAATTGGGCGGCGAGAAAAACCCCGAGCCCCATGCCGACGATGCCCCACACCACCGTCATAATGGCGAATTGGCGGACCACCTTGTAGTTGTAGGCGGTACTGATAGAAGTGTTCATGGTTCCCCATCCACGGTTCAGCCGAAGAACGTGCCTGCGCAAGGCAGCGCGGCATCTTCGCCTGGAGTTATAGGCAGACTGAAAGCGAGGCAAGCATGGACAAACAGCACAAGGCCAGTATTGACGGGGATCAATGGGCGCGGTGCGTGGCACAACACGGCTGGCTGTGGACGGCCGCGCAATCGAGCGCGGGCGGCGGGGCGCCCACTCTGATTCTTGCCCACGGTGCCGGTGCGCCGATGGACAGCGGTTTCATGAACGAAATGGTTGCGCGCCTTGCTGTTCATGGGGTCAACGTGCTGCGCTTCGAGTTTCCCTACATGGCCCAACGGCGCCTGGACGGTGGCAAACGCCCACCCAATCCCGCCCCCAGGTTGCTGGAATGCTGGCGAGAGGTGTACGCGTTGGTGCGGCCTTATGTCGCTGGGCGTCTGGCCATCGGTGGCAAGTCCATGGGCGGGCGGATGGCGAGCCTGCTGGCCAATGAGCTGGGATGTGACGCTTTGGTGTGTCTGGGGTATCCGTTTTATGCGGTAGGCAAGCCGGAAAAGCCGCGGGTCGAACATTTGGCCGGGTTGAAGACCCGGACGTTGATCGTCCAGGGCGAGCGGGATGCGTTGGGCAATCGTGAGGCGGTGCAGGGCTACACCTTATCACCGAGCATTGAGGTGCTGTGGTTGGTGGCGGGGGATCATGATCTGAAACCGTTGAAGGCCTCGGGGTTCAGTCATGAGCAGCATTTGGAGGCTGCGGCGCGGGCAGTGGCTGGGTTTCTTCTTCGTAATTGATAGTGTCTGGCCGGGCCTCTTCGCGAGCAAGCCCGCTCCCACAGGGGAATGCGTTCCAAATGTGGGAGCGGGCTTGCTCGCGAAGGCGGTTTATAACGCAACGCCATTTTTGAATTGGCAAAAAAAACCGGGAAGCACTGTCTTCCCGGCCTTTTATTCAGTGAACCCCTGTCAGCGGTTGAACCGCTCCACCAACGAGTACTGGGTATTGGCCGTGCGGGTCAGTTCTTCGCTCAATAGCGCCGAGCTGTGGGCCTGCCCCGAGGTCTGATCGGCCAGTTCCGAGATGTTGCTGATGCTGCGGCTGATTTCCTCGGCCACCGAGCTTTGTTCCTCTGTGGCGGCAGCGATCTGGGTGGTCATGTCGGTGATGTTGGCCACCGCTTCGCTGATGCCCACCAGCGCTTCGTCCGCTTCCATCACCCGCGCCACGCCTTCTTCGGCCTGACGGTGGCCGGCGTCCATGGTCTGCACGGCATTGGTGGCGGTTTGCTGGAGCTTGGCGATCAGGGCGTGGATCTGCCCGGTGGATTCGCTGGTGCGTTGCGCCAGTTGCCGGACTTCATCGGCCACCACGGCAAAGCCGCGACCCATCTCGCCGGCACGGGCCGCTTCGATGGCGGCGTTGAGGGCCAGCAGGTTGGTCTGGTCGGCGATGCCTTTGATTACATCCACCACACCGCCGATCTCGTCGCTGTCCTTGGCCAGTTGGGTCACGGTCTGGCCGGTTTCGCCGACCACCACGGACAAGCGTTCGATGGCCTCGCGGGTTTCCCCGGCGATGTCGCGTCCGCGACCGGTCAGGCGGTTGGCTTCCTGGGTGGCGTCGGCGGTGCGTTGCACGTGGCTGGCAACTTCCTGGGTGGTGGCGGCCATCTGGTTGACCGCCGTGGCCACCTGTTCGGTTTCCACGCGCTGGCGTTCCAGGCCGCTGGAGCTGTTGTGGGCCAGGGTGTTGGACTGCTGCGCCTGATCGTTGAGATGCTCGGCGGTGTCCTGCAGACGGGTCAGGCAGGTTTTCAGGCGAGCCTCCTGGCTGAGGATCGACATCTCCAGGCGCGCCTGGACGCCTCGGCTGTCGGTGTACATCCGGGCGATTAGTGGGTCGGACGTGGTCTGCTCGGCCAGGCGCAGCAGGCGCTTGATCCCGCGTTGCTGCCATTGCAGGCCCATCAGCCCCAGGGGCACCGACAGCAGAGCGGCGAGGGCAAACCCCCAGGAAGAATTGAGGAAGGCCCCGACGACGAAGCTCAACTGGCTGACCAGGATGAAGGGCAGCCAGTCCTGAAGCACAGGCACCCACTTGTCGCTGTGCGGGATCGCCGACTTGCCCTGGTTGATGCGTTGGTAGAGGGCTTCGGCCCGGGCGATCTGTTCGGCGCTGGGCTTGACCCGGACCGATTCGTAGCCGACCACCTGGTTACCTTCGAACACAGGGGTGACGTAGGCGTTGACCCAGTAGTGATCGCCGCTCTTGCAGCGATTCTTGACGATGCCCATCCATGGCAAGCCTTGTTTCAGGATGTTCCACATATGGGCGAACACGGCCGACGGGACGTCGGGGTGGCGCACCAGGTTGTGGGGCGAACCAATCAGTTCTTCCTTGGAAAACCCGCTGATTTCAACGAATGCATCATTGCAGTAGGTGATCACGCCCTTGGCATTGGTGGTGGAGATCAATCGTTGCTGGGCCGCAAAGGTCCTTTCGCGTTGTGTGACGGGTTGGTTGTTACGCATGGTGTGAATAATCCGCAAGGCTTTGAAAGGTTGTCGGCAACGTCAGGCTTTTATTGAAGTTATTTTCCCCGTCGGTATCACGCCAGCATCGGGTAGGTAAATAGGGCGAAATGAAGCAGATTAAGGCCGAAGTGGGTGGCAATTGCCGCGCCGAGGCCGCCAAAGCGATAGGCAAGTCCGTAGCCGATTCCCGCCAGGCCCGACAGCAGCACCCATTGCCAACCGGCGCCGGCGTGTACCAGGCCGAACAGCAGCGAGGCCAGGAGCAGCGCCAGGTTGTCGCCGTGGGCCAGATGGCTGAAGCGCCGACTCAAGCTGCCTTGAATGTAGCCACGAAAGAGTGCTTCCTCCACCACCGTCACCAGTAGAAGATTGTTGGCGACCCAGATCCAGGCCAGGTCCGGCCACTTCGGTGCCCAGTGGATCATGCCCAGCACGATCGCTCCGCCCAAGGCCAATATCGCGCTCAGCACCAGGCCCAGGGCCGTGGCCAGGAACGACAGGCCAAGCGTGCGCCGGCCGACGATCCATGGACACGCCAACAGCAACCAGAAACCGATCAGCGGCTTATCCTGGTTGAGGTACATGGCAAACGGTACGGCGTCATCGGTCAGGCGATGAGCCGGGATTGCCCGCCCGTTGAAAAAGCCCGGCATCCAGTGCAGCGCCAGCGCCAGGGCCAGGACGAGGAAAAGGGCGTGACCGAGAAAGCGGCCGACCGGTATCTGCCGCTGGCGGACTGCATAGCCGGCCAGTAGCAACAGTGCGATTGAGATGGCGGCGGTCCAGGCCAGCTTTCCGTTGGCCAGGGCCAGGCAATAGCCAACAGACAGGAAGGCCAGGTAGGGCCAGGGTAAAGCAGGCATATAACATCCTTTTAGGCTGTGGAGCTTCGGGCGAAAGTGGCCGCCGCGTCTACGACGATGCGATGTCGCGCAAAGAGCACAATTTGTATCCGTGCAGATTCATGCGTAGGAGGTGAAGAACGATTGGCTGACTCTGTTCCGTGAGCGCCAGGGGGGAGGGATTATAGGGGCACGATATGAAAACGGCGACTGATCAAGCGATTGATACCGTTCAGCCAGGAAGCGGACCTGTGGGAGCGGGCTTGCTCGCGAAAGCGGTGTGTCAGTCAATATTTCAATAACAGACCGACCGTCTTCGTGAGCAAGCCCGCTCCCACAAGGGATTGAGCTTTAACTGGCAATCAATTGCCGCAGGACATAGTGCAGGATCCCGCCTGCCTTGAAGTATTCCACTTCATTCAGGGTATCGATCCGACACAACACCTCGATCCGCTCCTGGCTGCCGTCCTCGCGGGTGATCACCAGTGGCAGATTCATCCGTGGCGTCAGTTCGACGTCGTCCAGGCCGAGAATGTCCAGGGTCTCCTTGCCGGTCAGGTTCAGGCTCTTGCGGTTCTGATCGAGCTTGAACTGCAACGGCAGCACGCCCATGCCCACCAGGTTGGAACGATGGATGCGCTCGAAGCTTTCGGCGATCACCGCCTTGACCCCCAGCAGGTTCGTACCCTTGGCCGCCCAGTCCCGACTGGAGCCGGTGCCGTATTCCTGCCCCGCGATCACCACCAGCGGCGTGCCCTTGGCCTGGTACAACATGGCGGCGTCGTAGATCGGCATTCTTTCGCCGCTGGGAATATAGATCGTGTTGCCGCCTTCCTCGCCGCCGAGCATCTCGTTGCGGATCCGGATATTGGCGAACGTGCCACGCATCATCACTTGATGATTACCGCGTCTCGAGCCATAGGAGTTGAAATCCCGGGGCTCCACGCCCTGTTCGCGCAGGTACCGCCCCGCCGGGCTGTCGGCCTTGATATTGCCGGCCGGGGAGATGTGGTCGGTGGTGACCGAATCGCCGAGCAGGGCCAGTACCCGGGCGCCTTCGATGTTGCGGATGGCCGGTGGCGGCCCGTCGATGCCGTCGAAGAAGGGCGGATGCTGGATGTAGGTCGAGTCCGACTGCCAGACGTACGTCGCTGCTTGCGGCACCTCGATGGCCTGCCATTGCTCGTCACCGGCAAACACAGCGGCATACTCCTTGTGGAACATCCCGGTGTCCACCTGGGCCACGGCGTCGGCGACTTCCTTGCTGCTGGGCCAGATGTCCCGCAGATACACCGGATTGCCGTCGCGGTCATTGCCCAACGGTTCGCTGCTGATATCGATACGCACCGTGCCGGCCAGGGCGTAGGCCACCACCAGGGGCGGTGAGGCCAGCCAGTTGGTCTTGACCAGCGGATGCACGCGGCCCTCGAAGTTGCGGTTGCCCGACAGCACCGAGGCCACGGTCAGGTCGGCTTTCTGGATGGCTTTTTCGATCGGGTCCGGCAAGGGGCCGGAGTTGCCGATGCAGGTGGTGCAGCCGTAGCCCACCAGGGCAAAGCCCAGTTGATCCAGGTATTCGGTCAGGCCGGCGGCCTGGTAGTAATCGGTGACCACCTTGGAGCCCGGTGCCAGGGAACTCTTGACCCAGGGTTTGCGGGTCAAACCTTTTTCCACGGCTTTTTTCGCCAGCAGCCCGGCGGCCATCATCACACTGGGGTTGGAGGTGTTGGTGCAGGAGGTAATGGCTGCGATCACCACCGCACCGTTTTTCAGGCGATGCGTATGGCCTTCGAACTCGTACTCGGCCTCGCCTACCTGATCGGCATTGCCCACCGCCACGCCACCGCCGCCTTCGCTTTCCAGGCGACCTTCTTCCTTGCTGGTGGGTTTGACCTGCAGCCCCAGGAAATCGCTGAATGCCTGGCCGACGTTGGGCAGCGAAACCCGGTCCTGGGGGCGTTTCGGCCCGGCCAGGCTGGCTTCGACGCTGCCCATGTCCAGTTCCAGGGTGTCGGTGAACACCGGTTCCTTGCCAGGCAAGCGCCACAAGCCCTGGGCCTTGCAATATGCCTCTACCAGTTTCACCGTTTCCGCCGGGCGCCCGGACAGGCGCAGGTAATCCAGGGTGACCTCGTCCACCGGGAAGAAGCCGCACGTGGCGCCGTACTCCGGGGCCATGTTGGCGATGGTGGCGCGGTCGGCCAGGGGCAGGTCGGCGAGGCCATCGCCATAGAACTCGACGAACTTGCCCACCACGCCTTTCTTGCGCAGCATCTGTGTGACGGTGAGGACCAGGTCGGTGGCGGTGATGCCTTCGCGCAGCTTGCCGGTGAGTTTGAAACCGATGACCTCGGGAATCAGCATCGACACCGGCTGGCCGAGCATGGCGGCTTCGGCCTCGATCCCACCGACGCCCCAGCCCAGCACACCGAGGCCGTTGATCATGGTGGTGTGGGAATCGGTGCCCACCAGCGTATCCGGGAAGGCATAGGTGCGGCCGTCTTCTTCCTTGGTCCAGACGGTGCGGCCCAGGTATTCGAGGTTGACCTGGTGGCAGATCCCGGTACCCGGCGGTACCACGCTGAAGTTGGCGAAGGCACTCTGGCCCCAGCGCAGGAAGGCGTAGCGTTCGCCGTTGCGCTGCATCTCGATGTCGACGTTTTGCGCGAACGCCTGGCGACTGGCGAACCGGTCCACCATCACCGAGTGGTCGATCACCAGGTCCACTGGCGACAGCGGGTTGATCCGCTGAGGATCGCCGCCGGCCTTTTCCACGGCGGCGCGCATGGCGGCCAGGTCGACCACGGCCGGGACGCCGGTGAAGTCCTGCATCAATACCCGTGCCGGTCGGTATTGAATCTCGCGGTCGGAACGACGTTCTTTCAACCACCCGGCCAGCGCCTTGAGGTCGGCACCGGTGACGGTTTTTTCATCTTCCCAGCGCAGCAGGTTTTCCAGCAGCACTTTCAACGACATGGGCAGCTTGTCCAGGTCGCCGAGGCTGCGAGCAGCCTCCGGCAGGCTGAAATAGTGGTAGGCCTTGGCGTCGACCTGCAGCGTTTTAAGGGTTTTCAGGCTATCGAGGGATGGCATTGAAATCACTCCTTTGAGTCCGCACGGCTACGGACTGACGGGACGGACAGAGCCTTTAACCTAGCCCTGTTTTGCGCGGATGACTAATCACTGGACTCTATGGGCAGGTTCGGGGTTCCGAAGTCCGCTATCATGCGCCGGTTTTCGTGACAGGCTTTGCTACGGAGTTTCAATGAACACGCTTTTCATGCACTGCCGGCCCGGCTTCGAGGGCGAGGTCTGTTCCGAGATCGCCGAACATGCGGCCCGGCTCAACGTGGCCGGCTATGCCAAGGCCAAACCGGCCAGCGCCTGCGCCGAGTTCGTCTGCACCGAAGCGGACGGCGCCGAGCGGCTGATGCACGGCCAGCGTTTCGCCGGGCTGATTTTTCCGCGCCAATGGGCCCGCGGCACTTTCATTGACTTGCCGGAAAGCGACCGTATCAGCGTCATTCTGTCCCTGATGGCACAGTTTCCGCTCTGCGGCAGCCTGTGGCTGGAAGTGGTCGATACCAACGATGGCAAGGAATTGTCGAACTTCTGCAAGAAATTCGAAGGCCCGCTGCGCAAGGCGCTGACTGGCGCCGGCAAGCTGGTGGACGATCCGCACAAGCCGCGCCTGCTGCTGACGTTCAAAAGTGGCCGCGAAGTGTTCCTGGGGCTGGCGGAGGCGAACAACTCGGCGATGTGGCCAATGGGAATACCCCGCCTGAAATTCCCTCGGGAGGCCCCGAGCCGCTCGACCCTCAAGCTCGAAGAGGCCTGGCACCACTTCATTCCACGGGAGGAGTGGGACGAGCGCTTGCACAGTGACATGACCGGCGTCGACCTGGGGGCCGCGCCCGGCGGTTGGACCTGGCAACTGGTTAATCGCGGCATGCTGGTGACCGCCATCGACAACGGCCCGATGGCCGAAAGCCTGATGGAAACCGGTCTGGTGCAACACTTGATGGCGGATGGCTTTACCTTCAAGCCCAGGCAGCCGGTGGACTGGATGGTCTGCGACATCGTCGAGAAGCCGGCGCGCAATGCGGCGATGCTGGAAGAGTGGATCGGCGAGGGCCATTGTCGCGAGGCCGTGGTCAACCTCAAACTGCCGATGAAGCAGCGCTATGCCGAAGTGAAGCGCTTGCTCGAACGCATTGCCGATGGCTTCAAGGCCCGGGGGATCAAGGTGGAGATCGGATGCAAGCAGTTGTACCACGACCGTGAAGAGGTGACGTGCCATTTGCGGCGGTTGGACAGTAAGAAGCCCAAATCCCGCTGATTGTGCCTGTGGGAGCGAGCCTGCTCGCGATAGCGATGTGTCATTCAACATCAATGCTGACGGGCCTTGCGCCTTCGCGAGCAGGCTCGCTCCCACATGGAATGTGGCGTTAAGTCGAGGGTGACCACCCGGCGACATTGCGCGACAATGCCGGCCAGTTTCAGGAGTAGAACATGAGTGAAATGAACGATACGCCGGTCGACGGCACGCTGGATGCCTCCGGCCTCAATTGCCCTGAGCCGGTGATGATGCTGCACCAGCACATCCGCGACCTGGTACCGGGCGGGCTGTTGAAGGTGATTGCCACCGACCCCTCGACCCGTCGCGACATTCCCAAGTTCTGTGTGTTTCTCGACCACGAACTGGTGGCCCAGGACGAGGTGGACGGTACGTACCGCTACTGGATCCGCAAGAAGCTCGCTTAACCCTTCGAGCGATTGATGCGGATCGGCTTGCGCGCGCTGCGGGTCAGGCGGATCGACAGCATCAGCGCCGCGCAGCTCAGGCCCACGATCAGGCCCTGCCACAGTCCGCTCGGGCCGTTGGCCGCGCCGAACCAATCGGTCAGTCCCAAGGCGTAACCCACCGGCAAACCGATCCCCCAGTAGGCGAACAGGGTCAGGATCATTGTCACCCGGGTGTCCTGGTAGCCGCGCAAGGCGCCCGCCGCGGTGACCTGGATCGCATCGGAAAACTGGAACAGTGCCGCGTATACGATCAACATCGAGGCGACGTCGATCACCACCGGGTCGGCGGTGTAGATCGCGGCGATGGGCCCGCGCAGCGCCAGCATCAGGCTCGCCGACAGGCAGGCATATGCCAGGGCCGCGCCCATACCCACGCCAGCGGCGAAGCGCGCCTCGCGAGGCTGGCCACGTCCCAGTGTCTGGCCGACCCGCACCGTTACGGCCATGGCCAGGGAGTAAGGAATCATGAACACCAGGGAACTGAAGTTCAGCGCGATCTGATGCCCGGCCACGACCGTGGCGCCGAGGCTGCCGATCAGCAGTGCAATCACCGCAAAAATACTCGACTCGGCAAATACCGCGATGCCTATCGGCAGGCCGATGCCCAGCAGGCGTTGGAGGACTGCCCACTGCGGCCAATCGAAGCGGCTGAACAATTGACTCGACCGATAGGCCGGCGCCCAGCGCGTCCAGCCGGCCATGCCCAGGGCCATGACCCACATTACGATAGCGGTGGCCCAGCCACAACCGACGCCGCCCATGGCCGGCACGCCCAGGTGCCCGTAGATGAAGATGTAATTGAGCGGAACGTTCAGCGCCAACCCGCACAACCCCAGAACCATGGCCGGTCGCGTACGGCCCAGGCCGTCGCTGAAGCAGCGCAGTACGTGGTACAGCGCCACGGCCGGCAGGCCGGTGCCAATCCCTCGCAGGTATTCCATGCAGGGGCCGATCAGCTCCGGGTCCACCTTCATGATGTGCAGAATCGGCTCGGCACTGAACAGCGCCAGTGTCGCGATCAACCCGACCGCCAGCGCCAGCCATAGGGCCTGGCGCACCAACGGGCCGATCTCATCGAAGGTTCCAGCGCCGAAGCGCTGGGCGACTTTCGGCGTAGTCGCCAGCAGCGTGCCAGTCATCAACAGAAACACCGGCACCCAGATCGAGTTGCCCAACGCTACCGCCGCCAGATCCCGGGGGCCGACGCGACCGGCCATCACCGCATCGACGAAGCCCATGGCGGTGGTCGCCAGTTGCGCCACCATGATCGGCAGTGCCAGGGCCAGCAGCGTCTTGACCTCCAGGCGTACCCGGGCCGGGCGAGAGAGAAGGGCAGGGTTGTCGATTACGGGATTCACAGGCGAAGCGTCCGAAAAATTAGCGCAAGGCGGCGGATTCTACGCGTTGACGCAGTGGTCAGGAAAAAAGCTGTGTTGGGGATTTGTAAACGCGTGCTCAACTTGTGAATGTTGTTGTGGCGAGGGGATTTATCCCCGCTCGACTGCGTAGCAGTCGCGAAAATCATGGGGGCGCTGCGCACCCGGCGGGGGTAAACCCCCTCGCCACAACATCATGCTTCACCACTAATGCGCAGACACACCGGAACGCCTACACTGCCCACCCCGCCAAAGGAGCTTTGCCATGCTGATCGTCGCCGACGAAAACATTCCCCTGCTCGATGCCTTTTTCAAGGACTTCGGTGAGATCCGCCGGGTACCGGGGCGCGGCATCGACCGGGACATGGTCGCGCAGGCCGATGTGTTGCTGGTGCGCTCCGTCAGCCGGGTCAATCGTGCCTTGCTGGAAGGCAGCAACGTGCGTTTCGTCGGCACTTGCACCATCGGCACCGATCACCTGGACCTGGATTACTTCGCCGAGGCCGGCATCCGCTGGGCCAGTGCGCCGGGCTGCAATGCCCGTGGCGTGGTGGATTACGTGCTGGGCAGCCTGATGGCCCTGGCTGAAATCGAGGGCGCGGAGCTGCCGCAACGCACCTTCGGCGTGGTCGGCGCGGGCCAGGTGGGCGGGCGTTTGATCGCAGTGTTCAAGGGCCTGGGCTGGGACGTGAAGGTCTGCGATCCACCCCGTCGGGCGATCGAGGGTGGTGATTATGTAAGCCTGGAACAGATCATCGAGCAGTGCGACGTGATCAGCCTGCACACCCCCCTGACGCGCGACGGCGAGCATCCAACCTGGCATCTCTTCGACGAGCAGCGTCTGAGCAGTCTCAAGCCTGGTACCTGGCTGATCAATGCGGCCCGCGGACCGGTGGTCGATAACATCGCGTTGCGCAATGTGTTGCTGGAGCGCGAAGACCTGCAAGCGGTGCTGGATGTCTGGGAGCAGGAGCCTACGGTGGACGTGGACCTGGCCGACCTGTGCGTGATCGCCACGCCGCACATTGCCGGCTACAGCCTCGATGGTCGCCAACGCGGCACGGCGCAGATCTATGAAGCCTTGTGCGCGTTCCTGCAGGTACCGGTTGCAGTCAGCCTCGGCGATCTGCTGCCTCGTCCCTGGTTGGGCGGCATCACCCTGGACGCTGCCACCGATCCCGCCTGGGCGCTGGCCGCGCTGTGCCGTGGCGTATACGACCCGCGTCGTGACGATGCGGACTTTCGCCGTAGCCTGGTGGGGACGGTCAGCGAGCAGCGCAGTGCCTTCGATGCCCTGCGCAAACATTACCCGCCGCGCCGGGAGATCGACAGCCTGAAGGTGCGCATTGAAGGGCAGTCACCGGCGTTGCAGCAGATCGTGACCGCGCTGGGTGCAGAGGTTGTATAGCCCCGTTTTTTTGTGGCGAGGGGACTCATCCCCGCTGGGGCGCGTAGCGGCCCTTTGAACAGACGCTGGCGGTGGAAGACTTTACATGCAGGGGCTGCTATGCAGCCCAGCGGGGATAAATCCCCTCGCCACGGGCGCGCGGTGGGCCTGGGATGACGGGTAAGTTGCCTATCCAGACAGGCACAAAAAACCCGACATCAAGGTCGGGTTCAATCGAAGACGGGCTGTATCACTTTTGTTCGGCAGGCTTGACCAGTCGTTGTTCCAGTTCGCTGCAGGCTTTCTGGATCATCTCTTCGGTGATCGGTACTTCGCGCCCTTGGGCGTCGATGAACGAGCAGCCCAGGGACTGGTCCGGTTGCGTGCGGATCACTTGAATCTTGTCGTCGCTGCTGTGTTGCAAGGACATGGCCTGTCTCCTCATCAGGTTTTAATGTCTACCGTACTGTCGTCAGGTGACTGAGAAATGACACTCCTTGTCGGTCATGACGACAGCTCTACTCAAACAGAAATACTTGTACGTTTCCAGTCAGACTTTAGACCGATACTCTCTAGTCCGTAGTCGTTGCGGTCATATTTAACCTGACTCATTCTGATTCAAAGAGGTTGCGCCGCGCTTCGGTACTGTCGCCCCGTCCTTTTCCTGTTGCACTATCGGATGTTACTGATGCTTTCTTCCCGACATCGCCGCGTCATTGGCCTGGCCAGTGGTTTTATCGCTCCTTACCGCAAGCAGGTCGCCGGTGCATTGCTGGCGCTCATCGTCACGGCAGGTATCACCCTGTCCATGGGCCAGGGCATCCGGCTGCTGGTGGACCAGGGGTTCATGACCCGTTCTCCTCAGTTGTTGAACCAGTCCATCGGCTTGTTCATGGTGCTGGTGATAGGCCTGGCGATCGGGACCTTCTCCCGGTTCTACCTGGTGTCGTGGATTGGCGAGCGCGTGGTGGCCGATATCCGGCGACAGGTTTTCAACCATCTTGTGTATCTGCACCCGGGGTTCTACGAGAACAACCGCAGCTCGGAGATCCAGTCACGCCTGACCGCCGACACCACGTTGCTGCAATCGGTGATCGGTTCGTCCTTGTCGCTGTTTCTGCGCAACGCCCTGATGGTGATCGGCGGCATCGTGCTGTTGTTCGTCACCAACCCCAAGCTCACCAGCATCGTGGTGATTGCCCTGCCGCTGGTGTTGGCGCCGATCCTGGTGTTCGGGCGTCGGGTACGCAGCCTGTCCCGTCAGAGCCAGGACCGCATCGCCGATGTCGGCAGCTACGTTTCCGAAACCCTGGGCCAGATCAAGACCGTGCAGGCCTACAACCATCAGGTCCAGGATGAACAACGCTTTGCCGTCACGGTGGAGCGGGCGTTCGAGACCGCCCGCAAACGTATCGCCCAACGCGCCTGGCTGATCACCCTGGTGATCATGCTGGTGCTGGGAGCGGTGGGCGTGATGCTCTGGGTCGGGGGCATGGACGTGATCGCCGGGCGGATCTCCGGCGGCGAGCTGGCGGCGTTCGTGTTCTACAGTCTGATCGTCGGTAGCGCCTTCGGTACGCTGAGCGAGGTGATCGGCGAACTGCAGCGGGCCGCCGGCGCTGCCGAGCGTATCGCCGAGCTGTTGCGCTCGCAGAACATCATCCAACCACCGACCTCGGGCCTGGTGACGTTGCCGGAGCGGGTCCGGGGCGATCTGCGTCTTGAAGGCGTGCGGTTCTCCTATCCGTCCCGGCCGGAAAGCTTTGCGCTCGATGGCCTGGACTTGACGGTCAACGCCGGCGAAACCCTCGCCCTGGTCGGACCGTCCGGTGCGGGTAAGTCGACGGTGTATGACTTGCTATTGCGTTTCTACGACCCGGCCCAAGGCCGGATCCTCATAGACGATGTGCCGTTGAGCCTACTCGATCCCCTGGACCTGCGCCGTCATTTCGCCCTGGTTTCACAGAACCCGGCGCTGTTTTTCGGCACCGTGGAAGAAAATATCCGCTACGGCAATCCTGACGCGACCGCCGAGCAAGTGCGCGAAGCGGCCCGGATCGCCCATGCCCACGACTTCATCGAAAAGATGCCCGAGGGCTATCAGACCCACCTGGGCGACGGTGGCCTGGGGTTATCCGGCGGCCAACGCCAACGCCTGGCCATCGCCCGGGCGCTGTTGGTGGACGCGCCGATCCTGTTGCTGGACGAAGCCACCAGCGCCCTCGACGCGCAAAGCGAGCACCTGATCCAGCAAGCCCTGCCCGATCTGATGAAAAACCGCACCACCCTGGTCATCGCCCACCGCCTGGCCACGGTGAAAAACGCCGACCGGATCGCGGTGATGGATCAGGGCAGGGTGGTGGCGGTAGGTACGCATCAGGAGCTGGTTGCCAGCAATGAGCTGTATGCGCGGTTGGCGGCGTTGCAGTTCAACCAGCAAGGGGGGGTGGCTCAATGAGTGCTGTGCTGTAGTTGCTGAGCGCGGTGCTTGAGAAGGGGGTAATGAGCCGTGACCGATCTGGTAACCGACCCAGTAGCCAGACTGTTTCAAATATTGAGCAGCGACGCTTCACTGAAGATCAGTGAGCCGATCCAACCAGAGTCACCCAGCAGTCCGACGCAATGGTATCGTTTTACTTTGCTAGGCAAGCGGCCTTGGCACTGCTTGGCTGAGGCTTGTCGGTGCATACACATCCAATGTGTGGCTTGCTCGCGAACGCGGTGGGTCAGACCGGGTAATGTTGGATGTGCTGCCGTCTTCGCGAGCAAGCCCGCTCCCACAGGATCAAGTCACCGACAAAAATGCCCGCATCTTTCGATACGGGCAATTTCTCAGGTACAGCTTGCCGCTTGAAGCTCAATACTCGTCGCTGCTGCACTCACTGATCATCAAAATACCGCTCATGCCAGTCCACCAGCGGTTGCGGCGAGTTGAGTTTCTGGCCGTAGATCACCGAGTACGACAAGACGTTCTGTACGTATTGGCGGGTTTCGTCGAAGGGGATGCTTTCAACCCAGACGTCGAAGCTCAGGTGGTCGGCGCCGCGCAGCCACTGGCGTACGCGGCCGGGGCCGGCGTTGTAGGCGGCCGAGGCCAGGACGCGGTTGCCGTTGAACTGGCTGTGGACCTGGCTCAGGTACGCTGCGCCGAGCTCGATGTTCTTGTCCGGATCCAGCACTTGTTGGGGCGAAGCCAGGGGAATGCTGAACTTGCGCGCGGTTTCCTTGGCGGTACCGGGCATCAATTGCATCAGGCCGGCGGCACCCACGCCGGAGCGGGCGTCATCCATGAAGGCGCTCTCCTGGCGGGTGATCGCGAACACCCAGCTCGAATGCAGGCCACGGACCTTGGCTTGGCGCACCAGGGTATCGCGATGCGCCATCGGGAAACGGATGTCCAGGTCATCCCAGTACTTGGCCTGGCTGATGGTGCGGATGGCCGGGAAATACCACTTCAGGTCGTAGGCCAGCTTCGCCTGGGCGACCATTTCGTCGCGGTTGAAGTGCCGGCTGACGTGATACCACTCGCGGCGACCGTCGACGATCTGCCCGCGGGCATGGAACTCCAGGGCCCGGCGAATGCCCGGTGTGTTACGCACTTTATTGATCAGTGCCTGACTCAGCACCAGGGGCTTGTTGGCGAGCGAGTAGGGCGATTGTGAGCGGTCGGCGGCCAGGAAGCCATAGAAATCCCGCTCGCGGGCCAGGTGCTTGTAGAGCGTCAAGGCCTCGGGGTTCTGCGGTTGAGCCAGCTCCAGGCTGCGGGCCTGCCAGTAGCGCCAGCGGTTGGTGGTGGCCAGCGACTCGGGCAGGCGACGGGTCAGCTGATAGGCGTCGTCCCAGCGACCCAGGCGCAGCAGCAGGCGCAGGCGCCATTCCGAAACGGTGTCGTCCCGCAATTCCGGGTCATATTGGGTCATCACGTCGAGGGCGCGACTGTCGAAGCGCTTGGCCAGGGTCAGGCCGATCTCCCGGGCGATGGCGACTTTTTCGTCGCGGGAAAAATGCATGGTGCTGGCGTAGCCGTCCAGCAATGCCATGGCTTTGTCCGGATCCTGGCGGGCAAGGCGACGCAGGCCGAGGCTGACGATATCCGACATCGGCTCATCGGCCGGGACGAAGCGCGAGGGCTGGTTGAGCAGTTCGGGTTTTTGCGCCACGTCCACCAGCAACTTGCCGCGAGGGGCGAGGGTGACCAGGCCGCTGACCAGGCTGTTGGCCAGTGGATAGTTGCGAGCCTGGGCCGCCAGTTTGGCGCGCTCCCAGCGTTTGTGCTCGGTCAACTGGCCTTGGGAGGCCCACAGACCGAACAGCGCGTCGCAGGCCTCTGGTTGGGATTTACCGGTGAGCCAGAGTTTTTCGGTGTTGGCGTAGCCCTCGGCCTTGAGGCCATGGCTGAGCTGATACTGGGCGTTGAGGCAGTCCAGCTCGGTGAAGTTGAGCTTGGGGTCGTAGTATTTGACGAAGGTCGCCCAGTCGCCGCGCTCGGCCAGCCAGCGCAACCAGCGCAGCTTCATCCAGTTGGCCTGGGGCAGGTCACCGTGTTCAGCGAGGAATTTCTCGATTTCGGCGTTGCTCGCGCTCTTGAGGCGAGCGGTCAGTTCGTCGTAGGCCAGGTACGGTTCCAGCGGATAATCGCGCAGGGCCTGGCTATAGCGGAAATAAGGACCGGAATCACCTTTGGCCAAGGCTCGCTTGGCTTCATCGTAATACTGGCGCTGGGTGGAGATATCCACCGCTTGAGCGGTTTGAACGGCAGTGGCACACACGAAAAAACAAGACAAAACAGTAATAAGGCGACTGCGCATGAGACATCCGGGCAGAAAAAAACATGAAAAGCCCAAGGGGTAACCCAGGGTAACTGCCTGTAGCTTAGCCTTTTGCCAGCAACCGGCGAAAGCTTTGCGGGGGCGTCGGCGCAAGTTCGCAACATTTATTATGCAGAGTGCTTCAACGAAGAAAATGGCGGACCCCTGAAGTCTCATCTCAGGTAGAATGCGCGCCCGGTTTTTGGAGAAGCTCATGACCCTGCTCAAATTCAGCGATGTGTCCCTTGCTTTCGGCGCGATGCCGTTGTTGGACAAGGTGTCCTGGCAGATCGCCCGTGGTGAGCGGGTGTGCATCATCGGCCGCAACGGCACCGGCAAGTCCAGCATGATGAAGCTGGTCAAGGGCGACCAGAAGCCCGACGACGGCTCGGTCTGGCGTGCCCCCGGCCTGAAAATCGGTGAGTTGCCCCAGGAACTGCCGCTGGCCGACGAGCGGACGGTGTTCGATGTGGTTGCCGAGGGGCTGGACGGTGTCGGCGCGCTCTTGGCCGAATATCACCACCTGAGCCAGAACATCGTCACCGACGCCGACCTGGAAAAACTGATGCATGTGCAGCACGACCTCGAAGCCCGCGATGGCTGGCGTCTGCAGCAATTGGTCGACAGCACCCTGAGCCGCCTGCAACTGCCGGCCGACAAGACCCTCGCGGAGCTGTCCGGCGGCTGGCGTCGTCGCGTCCTGCTGGCCCAGGCACTGGTTTCCGAACCGGACCTGCTGCTGCTCGACGAACCGACCAACCACCTGGACATCGGCGCCATCGCCTGGCTTGAAGAAGCCTTGAGGGATTTCCAGGGGGCGGTGCTGTTCATCACCCACGACCGTTCCTTTCTGCAGAACCTGGCGACCCGCATCCTTGAGCTGGATCGTGGCGGCCTGATCGACTGGAACGGCGACTACGCCAGTTTCCTGGTGCACAAGGAAGCGGTCCTGGCGGCGGAAGAAACCGCCAACGCTTTGTTCGACAAGCGCCTGGCCCAGGAAGAGGTCTGGATCCGCCAGGGCATCAAGGCCCGTCGTACCCGTAACGAAGGTCGTGTACGCGCCCTCAAGGCCCTGCGTGTGGAGCGCAGCGAGCGTCGCGAGCGTACTGGCAAGGCTAATATCCAGCTGGAAACCGCTGAAAAATCCGGCAAGCAGGTGATGGTCCTGGAAAACGTCAGCTTCGCCCATCCCGGCGGGCCATTCCTGGTCAAGGACTTCTCCATGGTCCTGCAGCGCGGCGACCGCATTGGCCTGCTGGGTGCCAATGGCACCGGCAAGACCACCTTGCTCAAGCTGATGCTCGGCGGCCTGGTGCCGTCCAGCGGCAAGGTGGAAGAGGGGACGAAGATCGACGTCGCCTACTTTGACCAGTTGCGTCACCAACTGGACCTGGAAAAGACCGTGATCGACAACGTAGCCGAAGGCCGCGACTTCATCGAGATCGATGGCCAGAGCCGCCATGTATTGAGCTACCTCGGCGATTTCCTGTTCAGCCCTCAACGTGCCCGTACCCCGGTCAAGGCGTTGTCCGGTGGTGAGCGCGCCCGTCTGCTGCTGGCGAAGCTGTTCAGCAAACCGGCCAACCTGCTGGTGCTCGACGAGCCGACCAACGACCTGGACGTGGAAACCCTCGAACTGCTGGAGGAAGTGCTGCTGACCTTCAACGGCACCGTGCTGATGGTCAGCCACGACCGGGCATTCCTCGACAACGTGGTCACCAGCACCCTGGTATTCGAAGGCGAAGGTCGGGTTCGCGAATACGTCGGCGGGTATCAGGACTGGCTGCGCCAGGGCGGCTCGCCACGCCTCTTGGGCGTGACCGAGAGCAAGTCCGGCAAGGCCGACTTGAATTCGGCTGTGGTCAAGGCCGAGCCTGCTCCGGTAGCGGCCCCGGCCCCGGCCCCGGCCAAGAAGAAGCTCAGCTACAAGCTACAGCGTGAACTGGAAGCGTTGCCGGGTGATATCGATGCCAAGGAAGCGCAGATCGCCGCAGTGCAGGCCGAGATGGCCGATGCCGATTTCTACCAGCGACCGGCTGCGGAAACCGCCAAGGTGATAGCGCACCTGGAGCAGTTGCAGGCTGAGTTGGATGCACTGGTGGAGCGTTGGGCCGAGCTGGATGCCTGATCAGATGTTCAAGATCCCAGGGCACCAGAGGGCTTGAATTGAAATGAAGTCTAATGTGGGAGCGGGCTTGCTCGCGAAGGCGGTGTGGCAGTCGATTAGTAGGTGACTGTAATGCCGCTTTCGCGAGCAAGCCCGCTCCCACAATGGTTACGCACGCTTGACCAGGTGCACCGCCAGCACATCGCAAGGCGCGCCATGCAACACGTCGTTGGCGGTGGAACCCAGCAGCAACGCCAGTCCATGGCGTCCATGGCTGCCCACCACGATCAGGTCACAACCCTGTTCCTTGGCCAGGTGGTGGATCTCCTGACGCGGCTGGCCGTAGGTCAGGTGGCTGTTTTCCCGTTTCAAGTCCGGGTATTTCACGATCAGGCGGTCAAGGCGCTCCTTGGCCTGGTCGAATTGCTGTTGCTGCAGTTGGGAAAGGTCCATGGGTACATCGCCGCCAAAGGCCATGGCCATCGGTTCGACGATATGCACAAGTGACAATTTGGTCTCTCGGCCATCGCACAGGGCGCGAGCGCGTTTGATGACGGGATCGCATTCTTCAGTGAGGTCGACGGCGACCAGGATGTGTTTGTAGTACATGAAAAGCACTCCAGAGAATGGCGATACGGTTAAGTATGGCTGGTTTCAAGCGCATTGACGGCGACATGGGTCAATGGCTCATCAGAATTCGGGAGTACAGATATGACGGTCTGGATAGTGGTGTCAATCCTGCTGGTGGTATTTAGCCCCCTGGCATGGTTGCGGCCGTCCCGTGTACAGAGCGGTCGCATGGCCCTGCGCATGGAGGCCCGTCGCCTCGGCCTGGCCATGCAATTGGTGCCCCAGCAATGGCCGCACTGGCTCGATCCCCAGCCTCCAAACCCCTGCGCGCAGTACCATCGGCCCCGGCGCGGCAAGCAGCCGGTCTGTTGGAGTTACTGGCAAAGCGCACCGGGCGTCTGGGTCAATCAGTGGCGGGAAGTTTGCCAGGACGAGTCGTTGCTCGAGCATTTCCGGAAGCTGCCCGCCAACGTCTACAAGGTCGAAGCCGACCGGCAGATGATCACCCTGTACTGGGGCGAGAAGGGCGAAACCGCTGTTTTGCAGGATATTGCAGCGGTGCTCAAGGCCCTGGCCTGACCCATAAAAAAGCCCGACAGTCGCGTCGGGCGGGTTGGCCAGGCAGGCCGCAAACCAGTTCAATCCGGGCGTTCGTTCGTAACGCCCTCGCGCCAAGCCCTTCAGTAACGTATCCGCCAGCATAGCCGGTTGTAACCATCGCGCCCGGAATTAGGGCGACTTTTCTAATTATTGATCTTATGAATGTCTGCACATGCAGCGTTGTATTGCGGATCTGCAGGGTTACGGAAATGACCGTCAAGTCGCTTCCAGGGCCTTGTTTAGGGCGATTGACAATTGTCGGAAATTCCGTGAAGGTGACGTACCCAAATCAAACGGGCGTATGAATTGAGCGTTTGTATTTTCCGAACGTTCCTACAGAACCCCGACTATCGCGTTGACGGGTGTGCCTGGCGGATTGGCGTAGCATCGACGGTAACGTCAATGCCGAACCAGTGGTCAGCGTTCAACGTGTACTGTTCAGCTTCCATATCGTGGAGATCAGTTGATGATTTACGAAGGTAAAGCCATCACGGTTAAGGCTCTTGAAAGTGGCATCGTCGAACTGAAGTTCGATCTCAAGGGTGAGTCCGTCAACAAGTTCAACCGTCTAACCCTGAATGAATTGCGTCAGGCCGTGGACACTATCAAGGCAGACGCTTCGATCAAGGGTGTGATCGTCAGCAGCGGCAAGGACGTCTTCATTGTCGGTGCCGACATCACCGAATTCGTCGACAACTTCAAGCTGCCCGATGCCGAACTGATCGCTGGCAACCTCGAAGCCAACCGTATTTTCAGCGACTTCGAAGATCTCAACGTACCAACCGTCGCGGCCATCAACGGCATCGCCCTGGGTGGCGGCCTGGAAATGTGCCTGGCAGCGGATTATCGCGTCATGTCTTCCGCCGCCAAGATCGGCCTGCCGGAAGTCAAACTGGGCATCTACCCGGGTTTCGGCGGTACCGTGCGCCTGCCGCGCCTGATCGGTGTCGACAACGCCATCGAGTGGATTGCCGCCGGCAAGGAAAACCGTGCCGAAGACGCGCTGAAAGTCGGCGCCGTGGATGCGGTGGTCGAACCTGCCAAGCTCCAGGAAGCAGCTCTTGAGTTGATCAAGCGCGCCATCAGCGGCGAGTTCGACTACAAGGCCAAGCGTCAGCCGAAGCTGGAAAAACTCAAGCTCAACGCCATCGAGCAGATGATGGCTTTCGAAACCGCCAAGGGTTTCGTGGCCGGCCAGGCGGGCCCGAACTACCCGGCGCCGGTCGAAGCGATCAAGACCATCCAGAAAGCCGCGAACTTCGGTCGCGACAAGGCCCTGGAAGCCGAGGCCGCAGGCTTCGTCAAGCTGGCCAAGACCTCTGCTGCACAAAGCCTGATCGGTCTGTTCCTCAATGACCAGGAACTGAAGAAAAAGGCCAAGGCCTACGACGAAATCGCCCGTGACGTGAAGCAGGCCGCCGTGCTCGGCGCCGGCATCATGGGGGGCGGTATCGCCTACCAGTCGGCGTCCAAAGGCACGCCGATCCTGATGAAGGACATCAACGAACATGGCATCGAACAGGGCCTGGGCGAAGCCGCCAAGCTGCTGGTGGGGCGCGTCGACAAAGGTCGCATGACCGCGGCGAAGATGGCCGAAGTGCTCAACGGCATTCGTCCGACCCTGTCCTATGGCGATTTCGGCCATGTCGACCTGGTGGTCGAAGCGGTCGTCGAGAACCCGAAGGTCAAGCAGGCGGTCCTGGCTGAAGTCGAAGACAAAGTCAAAGAGGACACCATCCTCGCCTCGAACACCTCGACCATCTCCATTTCGCTGCTGGCCAAGGCCCTCAAACGTCCGGAAAACTTCGTCGGCATGCACTTCTTCAACCCGGTGCACATGATGCCGCTGGTGGAAGTGATCCGTGGCGAGAAGTCCAGCGAACAGGCGATTGCCACTACCGTGGCCTACGCCAAGAAAATGGGCAAGAACCCGATCGTCGTCAACGATTGCCCGGGCTTTTTGGTCAACCGCGTGCTGTTCCCGTACTTCGGCGGTTTCGCCAAGTTGGTCAGCGCTGGCGTGGATTTCGTGCGCATCGACAAGATCATGGAAAAGTTCGGCTGGCCGATGGGCCCGGCCTACCTGATGGACGTGGTTGGTATCGACACTGGCCATCACGGCCGCGATGTCATGGCTGAGGGCTTCCCGGACCGCATGAAGGACGACCGTCGTTCGGCTGTCGATGTGCTCTACGAAGCCAAGCGCCTGGGCCAGAAGAACGGCAAGGGCTTCTACGCCTACGAGACCGACAAGCGCGGCAAGCAGAAGAAAGTGGCCGATCCGTCGGTGCTGGAAGTGCTCAAGCCGATCGTCTACGAGCAACGCGAAGTCACTGACGAAGACATCATCAACTGGATGATGATCCCGCTGTGCCTCGAAACCGTGCGTTGCCTGGAAGATGGTATTGTCGAGACCGCCGCCGAAGCCGACATGGGTCTGGTCTACGGTATCGGCTTCCCTCCATTCCGTGGCGGTGCGCTGCGCTACATCGATTCGATCGGTGTGGCCGAGTTCGTTGCCCTGGCTGACCAGTACGCTGATCTGGGCGCGCTGTACCACCCCACCGCGAAGCTGCGTGAGATGGCCAAAAATGGCCAGAGCTTCTTCGGTTAAGCGCCCAACGACTAGAGCGAGAGAACATTTATGAGCTTGAATCCTAGAGACGTCGTGATTGTCGACTTCGGTCGTACGCCGATGGGCCGCTCCAAGGGCGGCATGCACCGCAATACCCGCGCCGAGGATATGTCGGCGCACCTGATCAGCAAACTGCTGGAACGCAACGTCAAGGTCGACCCGAACGAAGTCGAGGACGTGATCTGGGGCTGTGTGAACCAGACCCTGGAGCAGGGCTGGAACATCGCCCGCATGGCCTCGCTGATGACCCAGATCCCTCATACCGCGGCGGGTCAGACCGTCAGCCGCCTGTGCGGTTCGTCCATGAGCGCGCTGCACACCGCTGCCCAGGCGATCATGACCGGTAACGGCGATGTATTCGTCGTCGGCGGTGTCGAACACATGGGCCACGTGAGCATGATGCATGGCGTCGACCCGAACCCGCACATGTCGCTGTACGCGGCAAAAGCCTCGGGCATGATGGGCCTGACCGCAGAGATGCTTGGCAAGATGCACGGCATCTCCCGTGAACAGCAGGACGCCTTTGGCGTGCGTTCCCATCAACTGGCCCACAAGGCGACCGTGGAAGGCAAGTTCAAGGATGAGATCATCCCGATGCAGGGTTACGACGAGAACGGTTTCCTGAAACTGTTCGACTACGACGAAACCATTCGTCCGGAAACCACCCTCGAAAGCCTGGCGACCCTCAAGCCGGCCTTCAATCCGAAGGGTGGCACCGTGACGGCTGGTACTTCGTCGCAGATCACCGACGGGGCCTCGTGCATGATCGTGATGTCGGCCCAGCGTGCCCAGGACCTGGGCATCCAGCCGATGGCGGTGATCCGTTCCATGGCCGTGGCGGGTGTGGACCCGGCGATCATGGGCTATGGTCCAGTACCAGCTACGCAGAAAGCCTTGAAGCGTGCCGGCCTGAGTATTGCCGATATCGACTTCTTCGAGCTCAACGAAGCGTTCGCCGCGCAGGCCCTGCCCGTGCTGAAAGATCTGAAAGTGCTCGACAAGATGAACGAGAAGGTTAACCTGCACGGCGGTGCGATCGCCCTGGGTCACCCGTTCGGTTGCTCCGGTGCGCGTATCTCCGGCACGTTGCTGAACGTCATGAAACAGAACGGCGGCACTTTTGGCGTGTCCACCATGTGCATTGGCCTCGGCCAGGGCATCGCCACTGTCTTCGAACGCGTCTAAGCGTTGCGTCGATGGAAGCCGGGGCCAAGTGCCCCGGTTTTTGTTTTTCCGGGTTTAAAAGAAAATTTTGTTTTTATTTTGAAAAGATTTCAGTGAGGGCCGAAGCATGCCGATACAACCTGGGCTCTACCAGCATTACAAAGGTCCGCAGTACCGCGTGTTCAGCATTGCGCGGCATTCCGAAACCGAGGAAGAAGTGGTCTTCTATCAAGCCCTGTATGGCGATTACGGCTTTTGGGTGCGTCCCTTGAGCATGTTCCAGGAGTCCGTCGAGGTTGACGGCGAACAAGTGCCGCGCTTTGCTTTGGTGCAGGCCGAAGAGAGCATTTTCGCTAAGCCTTGAGGCCGACTTGCGGGCAACCCTGCGCTTGACCTCACCTTGCAGCCACTATATATAGCGGTGCCGCGTCAGGCGCCAACCGCCTTTCACTTTTTAGAATTCAGGAATTTTCTGATCCATGGGCAAATCGCTGGTCATTGTGGAATCCCCGGCTAAGGCCAAGACCATCAACAAGTATCTGGGCAACCAATACGTGGTGAAGTCGAGTATCGGCCATATCCGAGACCTGCCCACCAGCGGTTCGGCTAGCGCCAGCAAGGAGCCAGCCGCCAAGCGCGGCAAGGCGGCTGCTGGTGAAGCGCCGGCGCTGTCGGCAAAGGAAAAGGCGCGCAAGCAGCTGGTCTCACGCATGGGGGTCGATCCGGAACACGGCTGGAAAGCCAAGTACGAGATCCTCCCGGGCAAGGAAAAGGTCATCGAAGAACTGCGTCGGCTCGCCAAGGATGCCGACACCATCTATCTCGCGACGGACTTGGACCGCGAAGGGGAAGCCATTGCCTGGCACCTGCGCGAAGCCATTGGTGGCGATGACAGCCGCTACAAGCGGGTGGTGTTCAACGAAATCACCAAGAAGGCCATCCAGGAAGCGTTCTCCGAGCCGGGTGAACTGGACATCGACCGGGTCAATGCACAGCAGGCGCGTCGTTTCCTCGATCGCGTGGTTGGCTACATGGTTTCGCCATTGCTGTGGGCCAAGATTGCCCGTGGCCTGTCCGCCGGACGGGTGCAGTCGGTGGCGGTGAAGCTGGTGGTGGAGCGCGAGCGGGAGATCCGCGCGTTCATCCCTGAAGAATACTGGGAAGTCCATGCAGACCTTGGCACCGCCAAAGGCGCCAGCGTGCGCTTCGAAGTGGCTCGGGAAAAAGGCGAAGCCTTCAAGCCGCTGAACGAAGCCCAGGCCATGGCGGCCCTGGAGAAACTCAAGGCCTCCACATACAGCATCGTCAAGCGTGAAGACAAGCCGACCAGCAGCAAGCCATCGGCACCGTTCATCACGTCCACACTGCAGCAGGCCGCGAGCAACCGCCTGGGCTTCGGTGTGAAGAAAACCATGATGATGGCCCAGCGTCTTTATGAAGCTGGCTACATCACCTATATGCGTACCGACTCGACCAACCTCTCGGCCGATGCCGTGGCGATGGCGCGCACTTATATAGAAAGCGAGTTCGGCAAGAAGTACCTGCCGGACACGCCGAATGTCTATAGCAGCAAGGAAGGCGCACAAGAGGCTCACGAAGCGATCCGTCCTTCCGATGCCAACACCGAGCCGAGCAAGTTGTCGGGCATGGAACGCGATGCCGAGCGCCTTTACGAGCTGATCTGGCGCCAGTTCCTGGCTTGCCAGATGCTGCCGGCGCAGTATCTGTCCACCACCGTCAGTGTCGGTGCTGGGGATTTCGAGCTGCGCGCCAAGGGCCGCATTCTCAAGTTTGACGGTTACACCCGCGTCATGCCGCAGATCACCAAGCCTGGGGACGATGATGTCTTGCCGGACATGGCCCAGGGCGATGTGATGAAGCTGATCAAGCTCGATCCGACCCAGCATTTCACCAAGCCGCCGGCTCGTTACTCGGAAGCCAGCCTGGTCAAGGAAATGGAAAAACGCGGCATCGGTCGTCCTTCGACCTATGCGGCGATCATTTCGACCATCCAGGATCGCGGCTACGTGGCGCTGCACAACCGTCGCTTCTATTCGGAAAAGATGGGCGACATCGTGACCGAGCGGTTGTCCGAAAGCTTCTCGAATCTGATGGACTACGGCTTCACCGCCGGTATGGAAGAGCATCTCGACGATGTGGCCCAGGGTGAGCGGGACTGGAAGAACGTCCTCGATGAGTTCTATGGCGACTTCAAGAAAAAACTCGAAGTGGCCGAAAGCCCTGACAGTGGCATGCGGGCGAACCAACCGGTGATGACCGATATTCCTTGCCTGACCTGCGGTCGGCCGATGCAGATCCGTACGGCTTCCACCGGCGTCTTTCTGGGTTGCTCGGGCTACAGCCTGCCTCCCAAGGAACGCTGCAAGGCGACGGTCAACCTGGTGCCCGGCGATGAAATCGCCGCGGACGACGAGGGCGAGTCCGAATCCCTGGTGCTGCGTGGCAAGCATCGCTGCCCGATCTGCAGCACGGCGATGGATGCCTATCTGCTGGATGAAAAGCGCAAGCTGCACATCTGCGGTAACAACCCGGATTGCGCGGGTTACGAAATCGAAGAGGGCACCTATCGCATCAAGGGCTATGAAGGGCCGAGCCTTGAATGCGACAAGTGTGGCAGCGAGATGCAGCTCAAGACCGGCCGTTTCGGCAAATTCTTCGGTTGTACCAACCCGACCTGCAAGAACACGCGCAAGCTGCTCAGGAGTGGTGACGCCGCGCCGCCGAAGATGGACCCGGTGAAAATGCCGGAGCTCAAGTGCGAGAAGGTCAACGACACCTACATCCTGCGTGATGGTGCGTCCGGCCTGTTCCTTGCGGCCAGTCAGTTTCCGAAAAACCGCGAGACCCGCGCACCCTTGGTGATGGAACTCTTGCCGCACAAGGACGAGATCGATCCGAAGTACCATTTCCTCTGCGAAGCACCGCAGAAGGATCCGGACGGTCGCCCGGCGGTGATTCGCTACAGCCGCAAGACCAAGGAGCAGTACGTGCAGACCGAGGTCGACGGCAAGCCTACGGGCTGGAAGGCGTACTACGACGGCGGTAAATGGACGGTGGAAGACAAGCGCTGATTGGTAGTGCCTTCCTGGCAGGGGAGCAGTTTTGACGAGGGGCTTGCTGGGATGAGGGAGCTTGCTCCCGCTGGACGGCGCAGCCGTCCCCCGCTACGCCAAATGACAAAGGGCCGCATGACAACCTCGCAGGTTTTCATGCGGCCCTTTTTGTTTTTGGTTGCGGTGCCTTGGTTGATCCACGACACTGTCGCCCTTGCTTGAAGCTTTCATGTCGTTGGGAGAATGCCGTCATGGCTCACGAGCTCTATACCCGCACCAATCAGAAAATCTACTTCGCGGGCCTGTCGCTCGAAGCGCTCGCCAGGACCGAGGATGGGCGCGCGATGAACTCCCCGGCGCTGCTCCAGGCCGGACGGGAGTCGGCCCTGTTTCACCTGTACGGTGCGTTACTGGGCTTGTGCCATGAAATTGCCGGCTTCTATCGACTGCCCCTGGCGAGCACCCCGCGGGCCGAACTGCTTCTGACCCGGGAAGTGCTTCAGGATATTGCCATCCCGGAGCTGGCTGAAATGATCGAATTGGCTCAGAACCCGCAAACCTGGCTGGCCAAGTTGCTGGCAGCCTATGCGGCGTTGTTCCAGCCGCCACGAGCCCCTCGCAAGCCCAAGGGTGACGTGACCCAGCCGTTGATCGTAGCGGTCAATCTGGATGAAGAAGAGCCCGAGCAAGAGCTCAACCGGGAAGAGTTGGAGAGCTGGCGTCAGAACCTCAAGAGCCTGGCATTGCGCTTCCGTGAAGGGTTGAACGAGTGCTGAGTTTTCTTTCAGCCCAAGCCCCTCATTGATAACGCTTGGTCAAGATCCCGAGCGAAGCCTGGCCGATGACTATATAATCCTCGCCTTTCGTGGAGAACAGACTTTTATGCCAACGTCCTTTCTAGAAATTGTCGAACTTCCTGATGGCCGTATCGAGCTGCGCAGGGCTGAGGACGAGGGTTCCCTGGTGACTCTGAGCTTCTCCGAAGATGCCAAGGCATTCCTGCAAGGCCAACACGTCGAAGTCGCCAAGGCGATGCTGAGCGTAGGTGTCCAGATGGCCGGCCGCCTGGTTGAGGGCGAATTCAACAACAAGGAAGAAGAGGGACCGCGGGTTCTGCATTGATCCCGTTTGTCGGTTTCCCTGAAGTAGTGTTGTTGCCTGGCTTCCCTGTCCTGGAGAAGCCCCTGGGTTTGTCTTAGCCCAACCGAATGTTCAGGCTCTGTGCGTCCCCGGTACGAGCGGCGCTGATCAACTGTTGTCGTGCCGTTGAGCTCAACGGGTTGAGCCAGCTGACCACTGTATGGCTGCGACCCAGACGCAAGGCTTCGCATGTCAGCTGTTGAGCGCTTTGGGTGCCCCGTGGTTGCAGCAGCAGGATTCGCTCGCGATTAAGACCGGCGTCCCGCAACCAGGCCTGTGTGACACTGGCCGGCGGTGCGATCAGCGTCAACCAGCGGGCTTCCTGGTCCTGGCTCAGTTCCCGCAGGATCGGTGCCAGCAGATTCAGGCAGTTCCCGGCTGCACCACGCAGTGACAGTTCACTGAAGGCCTCGGGTTCGACGCCCCAGGGCGCTTCAATCACATCTTTCAGGACTGGAACCAGCGGCTGGGCCATGAAAGCCTCGAACAACGGAAGTTGTGTGTGCTGTGGTGTGTGGGGGAACTGCATAAAGCCTCCTTTAGCGGCGGATAACGCCGACGCTCAAGCCTTCGATGACGAGATCCTGTTCTTGCAGGTCCACCTCGATGGGCGCGAATTCAGGGTTCT
Source organism: Pseudomonas sp. SJZ074 (assembly GCF_007828215.1). Classification (GTDB taxonomy): domain Bacteria; phylum Pseudomonadota; class Gammaproteobacteria; order Pseudomonadales; family Pseudomonadaceae; genus Aquipseudomonas. Next base: position 49,337 of record NZ_VIUE01000034.1, read on the forward strand.
CGGCAATCAGCCAGACCTTGCTGCCATCGCGCTTGAAGCGCTTGACGGTGACTTCGTCGCCGATGCGCGCCACCACGATCTGGCCGTTGCGAGCTTCGCGAGTGGTGTGTACCGCCAGCAGGTCGCCGTCGAAGATGCCGATGTCCTTCATGCTCATGCCGTGTACGCGAAGCAGGTAGTCGGCTCGTGGATGGAAAAAGGCAGGGTTGATGTTGCAGGACTCCTCGACATGCTGCTGGGCGAGGATCGGAGCACCCGCCGCCACACGGCCGATGATCGGTAGGGTGGTTTCGTCGGCCTTGGCTTCGAAACCGGGAATGCGAATGCCGCGGGATGCACCCGGGGTCATTTCAATCGCGCCCTTGCGGGCCAGTGCCTTGAGGTGTTCTTCAGCCGCATTGGGCGACTTGAAGCCCAGTTCCTGAGCGATTTCCGCGCGGGTCGGCGGATAGCCGTTGTCCTCGAGGCAGCGCTTGATGAAGGCCAGAATCTCTGCTTGGCGTGGCGTCAGCTTTAGCATATTGATCGCTCTGTCTTTTTATACAGTGACTGGGATTATATACAGTGAGCGCCGCTTGGCAATCCTCCTTTTTTCGCGGGCCGCTGGACGGTCGATCGGGTGGTTCACGCCACTTGGGCAACCGCCTGCAAAGGTGTGGTTAAATAGCTGACCGGGCGTTCGCAAAACGTCCCGCCAGGCTTGACAACCCCAAGGTCGAAACGTATGTTTCAAACAAGTGTTTGTCAGGCGGAGTAACCATGGCCCAGTCGGAAACCGTTGAACGCATTCTCGATGCTGCGGAACAGCTGTTCGCGGAAAAAGGTTTCGCCGAAACCTCGTTGCGCCTGATCACCAGCAAGGCCGGGGTCAACCTGGCGGCGGTGAACTATCACTTCGGTTCGAAGAAGGCGTTGATCCAGGCGGTGTTCTCGCGGTTCCTCGGGCCTTTCTGTCTCAGCCTCGACCGCGAACTGGAACGTCGCCAGGCCAAGCCCGACGTCAAGCCCTCACTGGAAGAGCTGCTGGAAATGCTGGTCGAGCAGGCGCTCGCCGTGCAGCCGCGCAGCGGTAACGATCTGTCCATTTTCATGCGCCTGTTGGGCCTGGCATTCAGTCAGAGTCAGGGGCACCTGCGGCGTTACCTGGAAGACATGTACGGCAAGGTGTTCCGCCGCTATATGCTCCTGGTCAACGAAGCTGCGCCCCGGATCCCGCCGATCGAGCTGTTTTGGCGCGTGCATTTCATGCTTGGCGCCGCCGCGTTCAGCATGTCCGGCATCAAGGCCCTGAGGGCAATCGCCGAGACCGACTTCGGTGTGAATACTTCCATCGAGCAGGTGATGCGCCTGATGGTACCCTTCCTGGCGGCCGGCATGCGCGCCGAAAGCGGCGTCACCGATGACGCCATGGCGGCCGCTCAGTTGCGTCCACGCAACAAATCCACGCCGACCCTCGCCAAGGCGTGAACGGGTGGGCGCGGCTGCCCACATCCGCTAAGCTAGCCGCCCATGCCGACTCTCGTTTCGAACCCGTTTCAAATGGTCATCGCACGACCGCGACCTACCGGGCCTGGTACTTGGTGGCGCGGTCGTGTCGTTACTGCCATGCGGGTTCATCGTAACTAAGGAAATGCTATGACTGCTGGCCTGCAAGGCTCGTTGATGGTGGACGTCGCCGGTACCTGGCTGACGGCCGAAGATCGCCACCTGTTGCGTCAGCCGGAAGTGGGTGGGCTGATTATTTTTGCGCGTAATATCGAGCATCCACGCCAGGTGCGGGAACTGAGTGCGTCGATCCGCGCCGTTCGTCCTGACCTGTTGCTGGCGGTCGATCAGGAGGGCGGGCGTGTTCAGCGTCTGCGCCAGGGGTTTGTGCGATTGCCGGCGATGCGGGCGATTGCCGATAACCCGAATGCCGAATACCTGGCTGAGCAGTGCGGCTGGATCATGGCGACCGAAGTGCTGGCGGTGGGGCTCGACCTGAGCTTTGCCCCCGTGCTGGATCTCGATTATCAGCGCAGCGCGGTGGTTGGCAGTCGGGCCTTCGAGGGCGATCCGGAGCGCGTCGTGTTGTTGGCCGGTGCATTCATTCGCGGCATGCGAGCGGCCGGCATGGCCGCGACCGGCAAGCATTTTCCTGGCCATGGCTGGGCCGAGGCTGACTCTCACGTGGCGATTCCCAACGATGAACGCAGCCTTGAGCAGATCCGCGCCAATGACCTGATGCCCTTTGCCCGATTGAGCAAGCAACTGGCCGCGGTGATGCCAGCCCATGTGATCTATCCCCAGGTCGATGCCAACCCGGCAGGTTTTTCCCGACGCTGGCTGCAGGACATCCTGCGCGGGGAACTGCAATTCGATGGCGTGATTTTCAGTGATGACCTGTCGATGGCGGGCGCCCACGTGGTCGGCGATGCCGCCAGCCGTATCGAGGCCGCATTGTCGGCCGGTTGCGACATGGGGCTGGTGTGCAACGACCGTGCTGCCGCGGAGCTGGCCTTGAGCGCCGCCCAGCGCCTGAAGGTCAAGCCATCGGCGCGGATCTCACGCATGCGCGGCCAGGCCTTCGCCACCACCGAATACCGCCAGGATCCACGCTGGCTGACGGCAATCGGCGCGCTGAAAGCCGCCCAATTGATTGATTAAGGACGTTTTGTCATGACCGTTTACGCAATTATCGGCGGCACTGGCCTGACCCAGCTCGAAGGCCTGACCATTCGCCGGTCCCTGGCGGTAGATACGCCTTATGGCCCACCGTCGGCCGACATTCAGATCGGCGACTACGCCGGACGCGAAGTGTTGTTCCTGGCTCGCCATGGTCATCCCCACCGGCTGCCCCCCCATCAGGTGAACTATCGCGCCAATCTCTGGGCGCTGAAGCAGGCTGGCGCCGAGGCGATTCTGGCGGTCAATGCCGTGGGTGGGATCCATGCGGCGATGGGCACCGGGCACTTCTGCGTGCCGCATCAATTGATCGATTACACCAGCGGTCGCCAGCACACCTATTTCGCTGATGATCTGGAAGCGGTCACCCACATCGATTTCAGCTACCCCTACAGCGAATCGCTGCGTCAGAAACTGATCGCCGCCCTCGCGGCCGAAGGCTGCAGCTACAGTAGTCATGGCGTATACGCCTGCACCCAGGGGCCACGCCTGGAAACCGTGGCCGAAATCGCCCGCCTGGAACGTGACGGCTGCGACATCGTCGGCATGACCGGCATGCCGGAGGCGGCGCTGGCTCGCGAACTGGAGCTGGACTACGCGTGTCTGGCCCTGGTGGTGAATCCGGCGGCGGGCAAGTCCACTGCGGTGATCACCATGGCGGAGATCGAGCAGGCATTGCATGACGGGATGGGGAAGGTGAAGTCGACCTTGGCGAGGGTGTTGATGTAACGCCATCGCGAGTAAACTCGGCTCCCACAGGTATCAGGCCGCCACCAACGGGCCTCAGCGCTTCGCCAGCTTATCCGGCAAAGGCGCGAACAACGCCTCGATATCATCGCTCTGCAGTTTCCAGTCGCCGGTTACGCGCCCGTCGAGCACGCCGGCGGCGAGATCGGATTTCTCCTTCTGCAGCAGCTGGATTTTTTCTTCCACGGTGCCCCGCGCGATCAGCTTGTAGACGAACACCGGCTTCTCCTGGCCGATGCGATAAGCCCGGTCGGTTGCCTGGTTCTCCGTTGCCGGATTCCACCAGGGGTCGTAGTGGATCACCGTGTCGGCTTCGGTCAGGTTCAGGCCTACACCACCCGCCTTCAGGCTGATCAGAAAGATCTTACGCTTGCCGCTCTGGAATTCCTTGACGGGAGTCCGTCGGTCCCGGGTCTGGCCAGTCAGGATGGCGTAGTCCACACCGCGTTTTTTCAGCTCATCCTCGATGAGCGTCAACATGGACGTGAACTGGGAAAACAGCAGCACCCGCCGACCTTCTTCAAACAGCTCCTCCAACATCTCCATCAGGCTGTCGAGCTTGCCTGAAGTGCTGCCTCGAACGGGCGGGGCGTCGCTGATCAGCCGCAGGTCACAACACACCTGGCGCAGCTTGAGCAGCGCTTCAAGAATGATGATCTGGCTGCGGGCGACGCCCTTGCGGGTGATTTCGTCGCGCACTTTCTTGTCCATGGCCAGGCGCATGGTTTCGTAGACATCCCGCTGGGCATCGCTGAGTTCGACCCAATGGACGATCTCGGTCTTGGGTGGCAATTCCGTCGCCACTTGCTCCTTGGTCCTGCGCAGCAGGAAGGGTTTTACCCGGCCATTGAGGTGTTGCAGCCTGGCGTCGCTGCCGCGCTTTTCGATGGGTACGCGGTAATCGCGATTGAAACTCTTCACGTCCCCGAGCCATCCGGGCAAGAGAAAGTGAAACAGTGACCACAGCTCGCCCAGGTGATTTTCCAGGGGCGTGCCGGACAGGCACAACCGTTGCCGGGCATCGAGTTCACGGGCGGCTTGGGCGGCCTTGCTGGTAGGGTTCTTGATGTACTGGGCTTCATCGAGGATCAGCACATGCAATGGCTGCATCTTCAGGCGTTCGACGTCCTTGGGCAGCAAGGCATAGGTGGTGAGCACCAGGTCGTAGTCGGCCAGCCGTTCGAAGTGTTTCTTGCGCCCGGCGCCATACAGGGCCAGCACTTTCAATTGCGGCGTGAAGTGAGCCGCTTCGTCGAGCCAGTTGGGAATCAGGCTGGTGGGCATCACCACCATGCAGGGACGGTCGAGGCGACCGGCGTTCTTTTCGCTGAGAATGTGCGCCAGGGTCTGCAGGGTCTTGCCCAGCCCCATGTCGTCCGCGAGGATGCCGCCGACTTCCAGTTGCCGCAGCGACTGCATCCAGCTCAAGCCTTCGAGTTGATAAGGCCGCAGCGTCGCGTTCAGGCCCTCCGGCACGGTGGCGGTGTAGTCCTTGATGTCCCGCAGGCGTTGGGCCAGGCCGCGAATGTGTTCGCCGCCTTCCCAGCGTAGGGGCACGTCTTGCAGCGGATTGAGGCGCAAGGCGTCGGCGCTGTTCAGGCGCAGCTTGGTGGTGCCGGGTTCGTTCAGGTAAAACTCGCCCAGGGTGGCCAGCACCGGTTTCAGCCGGCCGTAGGGCAGGGCCACTTGTTGCGGGCCGAACTCCGAATTCGGACGGTTCGGTAAGTTGACCAGGATAAGTTCGTCATCGCGACGCCTTGCCAGGCGTTCCGGGTTGAACAGTTCGATGTGCGAGCGCATCAGGTTCAACAGGATCGGCAACAGGCTCAATCGCTCACCGTTGACGATGATTCCCAGCTCCAGGTCGAACCAGTCCCGCTCCGGCGTTTCCTCGACAGTGGCATACCAGTCGTCCACGGCGGTCAGGTCGAAGCCGAAATCCTCGTCGATCTGCAGCTCCCAGCCCTGGTTGCGCAGTTTCGGCAGATCATTGAGGGTGAACGTCAGCCAGGCGCTGTCGTTGACCATCTCGTACAGTTCGCCGGCACTTTCCGGCAGGGCCTTGCTTTGCCGGGTCGCGATCTTGAAACCGAGGATTCGTAGCTGCTCGCGGTAGGACTGCTCCACATCGGTGTGGCGTTTTATCCGCAGCGTTTGGGTTTCCTGGCGAATCAGCACGTCGGTGTTGCGTTGGCCGCTGACGTACTCGTCCAGGTAGCTGAACGATAGCGCGGCGCGGTGCTGGATGTAGCGCTGCATCTTGCCATTACGCGGCTCGAAAGCGCTGAACTCAATGCTCGCCAGCCATAGGCGCGGCAGCGGTTGAACGTTGTCCACCAGCACCTGCGGCGGGGCCTTGGGATTGCGATTGTCCAGCACTGCCTGGAGTTTCTCCAACAACTGGGCGTCTTTCTCGGCCGCCGGATAAGCCAGGGTTTCCTGAACTTGCAGCAACACCGCCGCGCAATGCTTGCAGTTGATACGCACCGGACAGGAGCACGCGGCTTCGAGCAGGATCAGCGTGCCCTTGGCTGACTCTTTAAGGCGTATGGTCTGGCGATAAACACTGCCGCCAGAGCCTTCACAACTGGCGGTGATGGTGCTTTCTCCGGCCTCGACGATCCTGACGCGGTTCTCCAGTGCGTAGCGGCGCCCGCGCTCCAGGCTCTGTTCCTTGAATCGATTGACCCAGGAAGGTGCCAGCGGTTTGCTCAGGGGCGAGGGCATAGGCGCGCCGATCAGTCCGGAATGACGTCAGGTGCCTGCCGTGGAGCGGGCGCGGTCAGTGAGGTGATCTTGATCAGCAGGGCCAGCTGGCCGTTGTCGAGGTAGTTGAGTTGGCCGTTCTTGGTGTGGCTGTTCTGCTTCAGGCGTTCACTCGCGGTGACCAGGCCATTGGCATCGATCCGGTTGATCCAGAAGTCGGCATCCACATCGGTGAAGCGCCCCAATTTCAGCCCCAGGGTGCCTTCGATGGGAAATTGGCCGAACTGCTCGACGCCGTCGCTGATGGCGACTTTGCTGCCCTGTTCACCGAGGTTCTGCTGCCAGGCCTTGTGCATCAACACAGTGTATTGGCCGCTGGCGTTGAGTTTATCCACGATGTTCCCCAGCGCCGGGGTGCGCTGGCTGTCGGCGGGCAGGCGTTGCGCGCCGGCGTCCCAGTCTTCCGGAGCGGCACGGCTGATAATCACCGGTTCGGCGTTCTGGCGCAGCAGAATCATTTCAACCTGATACAGGTCGTCGGCAGACGCCAGGGGAGCGACCAGGGTCAGCAGCAAGGTCAGTGAACGAAACAGGCGCATGGGGCGTCCTTCAAGCAGTGGTCGGGGTGAGGCGCTCGAACAGCGCTTCTACGGTATTGAAACGTTCTTCCGGGCGCTCCATGGGCACCATGAACTTGAACATCGTGGCGCCTTCGAACTTGTAGCGCTTGGGCTGGCCCTGGATCAGCTTGATCAGCACCAACGGATCGACCGGGGTCTGGGCTGCGAACTCGATCCGGCCGCCATTGGGGCCACCGTCGACTTTCTTGATGCCAAGTTGTTCGGCCTGGAGCTTGAGCAGCGTCATTCGCACCAGGTTCTTGGTCGGTTCCGGCAGCAGGCCGAAGCGGTCGATCATCTCCACTTGCAGGTCCTTGAGGTCCTCCTCGTTGCTGGCTGAGGCAATGCGCTTGTAGAGAATCAGCCGTGCATGGACATCCGGCAGGTAATCCTCCGGGATCAACGCCGGCACCCGCAGGTTGATTTCCGGCCCGCCGCCCAGGGGCTGGTCGAGGTTCGGCTGTTCGCCCTTGCGGATCGACTTGACCGCCCGTTCCAGCATTTCCATATAGAGAGTGAAACCCACGGCCTGGATCTGCCCGCTCTGGCCGTCCCCCAGCAGTTCGCCGGCACCGCGGATTTCCAGGTCGTTGGTGGCGAGCACGAAACCGGCCCCCAGGTCCTGGGTATTGGCGATGGCCTCCAGGCGTTTTTCAGCGTCGGGGGTGATCTGCTGGCGCGGCGGTGTCAGCAGGTAGGCGTAGGCCTGGTGATGACTGCGCCCGACCCGGCCGCGCAACTGGTGCAACTGGGCCAGGCCGAACTTGTCGGCGCGCTCGATGATGATGGTGTTGGCGCTCGGCACGTCGATACCGGTCTCGATGATGGTCGAGGCGATCAGTACGTTGAAGCGCTTGTGGTAGAAGTCGCTCATTACCTGTTCGAGTTCGCGTTCGCGCATCTGCCCGTGGCCGATGCCGATCCGTGCTTCCGGCACCAGTTCGGCCAGGTCGGCGGCGCACTTCTCGATGGTCTTGACGTCGTTGTGCAGGTAATAGACCTGGCCGCCGCGCAGCAGCTCGCGCAGCAGGGCTTCCTTGACCGTGCTCTTGTTCTGCTCCATGACGAAGGTGCGCACCGACAGGCGACGGGCCGGCGGCGTGGCGATGATCGACAGGTCGCGCATGCCCGACACCGCCATGTTCAGCGTGCGCGGAATCGGCGTGGCGGTCAGGGTCAGGATGTCGACCTCGCTGCGCAGGGCCTTGAGCTGTTCTTTCTGGCGCACACCGAAGCGGTGTTCTTCGTCGATGATCACCAGCCCGAGGTTCTTGATCTTCACATCGTCCTGCAGCAGCTTGTGCGTGCCGATGACGATGTCGATCTTGCCCTCGGCCAGGTCGGCCACGGCGGCGTTCACGTCTTTGGCGGACTTGAAGCGGCTCATCACCTCCACAGTCACCGGCCAGTCGGCGAAGCGGTCGCGGAAGCTGTTGTAGTGCTGTTGGGCGAGCAGGGTGGTCGGCACCAGGATGGCGACCTGCTTGCCGCTGTGCACGGCAATGAACGCGGCGCGCATCGCCACCTCGGTCTTGCCGAAGCCGACATCGCCGCATACCAGCCGGTCCATTGGCTTGGGCGCGAGCATGTCGGCGCGCACGGCTTCGATGGTGGTCTGCTGGTCGACGGTTTCCTCGAACGGGAAGCCGGCGCTGAAGGTTTCGTAGTCGGCTTTCGGGTCGGCGAAGGCATAACCCTCGCGCGCGGCGCGGCGGGCGTAGATGTCCAGCAGTTCGGCGGCCACGTCGCGCACCTGTTCGGCGGCCTTGCGCTTGGCCTTCTGCCAGGTTTCCGAGCCCAGGCGATGCAGCGGGGCGAGGGCATCGTCGCTGCCGGTGTAACGTGCGATCAGGTGCAGGTTCGCCACCGGCACGTAGAGCTTGGCGCCCTCGGCGTATTCCAGAGTGAGGAATTCGGCCGCCTGGTTGTCGATTTCCAGTGTCGCCAGGCCCAGGTAGCGGCCCACGCCATGGTCGATGTGCACCACCGGCGCGCCTTCGCGCAGCTCGGTGAGGTTCTTGATGACGGCGTCGTTGGCGGCATCGGCGCGTTTCTCACGGCGACGACGTTGCATGACGCGCTGGCCGAACAACGGGCTTTCGGCCACCAGCGCCAGCGCCGGATCGTCGAGCACCAGGCCTTCGTCCAGCGGTGCGATGGTGATCCCCAGGCGATCCTTGCTTGCGACGAAATCCGGCCAGCTGTCGACCGTTTTCGGCCGCAGTTTCAGGCGATCGAGCAGTTCCAGCAGCACTTCGCGCCGCCCGGCGGATTCAGCGGTAAACAATACGCGCCCGGGAAACTCGTCGAGAAAACCGGCCAGCGCCGCCATCGGCTGCGTGGCCTTGGCTTCGATTGCCAGGTCCGGCAGGGCCTTGGCGGGAAAGCGTTCACGGCCGACGCCGGGCTCCACGTCCTGTTGGCTTGCCACCACCCGTGGCCAGTTCTTGAGACGGGCAAAGCAGTCTTCCACCGGCAGGAACAACTCGGCGGGCGGCAATAAAGGACGGGAAGGGTCGACGCGACGTTCTTCGTAGCGATTACGCACGTCGTTCCAGAAGTTTTCCGCTGCCTGTTCGATGCCGGGCAAGGAGAACACCTGGGTGTCCTGGGGCAGGTAATCGAACAGGGTGGAGGTCTCTTCGAAGAACAGCGGCAGGTAATACTCGATGCCGGCGGGGGTGATCCCGCTGCTCAGGTCCTGGAAGATCGGGCAGCGACGAAAATCCACGTCGAAGCGCTCGCGAAACCGCGCCTTGAAGCGGGTCACGGCGTCTTTCTGCAACGGGAATTCCTTGGCGGGGAGCAGGCGGACCGACTGAACCTTGTCGATGGAGCGCTGGTTTTCCGGGTCGAAGGTACGCAGGGTCTCGATTTCGTCATCGAACAGGTCGATGCGATAAGGCAGCTTGCTGCCCATCGGGAACAGGTCGATCAAGGCGCCACGCACCGCGAACTCGCCATGCTCGTACACCGTGTCGACGCAACGGTAGCCGCTGGCCTCCAGTCGGGTACGCATCTGCTCCACATCCAGCTTCTGGCCGATATCCAGCACCAGGCTGCTGCCGAGCAGGAATCGGGTTGGGGCCAGGCGATGTAGGGCCGTGGTGATGGGCACTACCAAAACGCCATGACTGAGCTCCGGCAACCGATAAAGGCTGGCGATTCGCTGGGAAATGATGTCCTGGTGCGGCGAGAACAGATCGTAGGGCAGGGTTTCCCAGTCCGGAAAATGCAGAACCGGCAGATCCGGGGCGAAGAAACCCAGCTCCTGCTCCAGCCGCTCGGCGCTCTGGCTGTCGGCGGTCAGCAGCAGGGTAAAGCGCTTGGCAGCGCTGGCGGCCTCGGCAATGGCCAGGCTCAGGGCGGCACCGGGCAGGTTGCCCCAGTGCTGTTTACCTGCCGTGGCAGGGAGAAACGGAAGACGCAGAACGGGCACGGAAGGTTGAGCTCCAAGCGTTGCGACAAAGTCGACAATTGTAGCGGGGTAAAGGGGCGGCTGTCAGTCGCAGACTACCCGGGCAGAGGGGAAAACCACGGCGCGACAGGCGCGCATTGCTCCGGCGTGGACTCGGCGGCATAATGTAGCCCCTTTTTTCAGCCCCTACATGTGGAAGGTTCCCGTGACTCAGAAGCCCGACCAGTGTCTTGGTGAATGGATTGATCGTGAAGCACTCGCCGAAGCGATGATCCCTCTCATCGGTCAGCTCTACCGCAATAACAACGTGGTGAGCTCGATCTATGGCCGCAGCCTGATCAACCAGTCTGTCATCGCGATTCTCAAGGCTCACCGCTTTGCTCGCCACCGTTCTTCCGACGACAGCGAACTCTCCGTCCACGAAACATTCCCTCTGCTCAAAGCCATGAGCGAGCTCAAGCTCGGCGCGGCTTCGGTGGACCTGGGCAAGTTGGCGTTCAAATTCCGCAACGAAGGCAATGGCCGTAGCGCCGAGCAGTTCGTGCGTGAAGAGATGGCTGATGTGGTTGGCCAGCAGAACGTTTCGGCTCGCAAAGGCACTGACGTGGTCCTGTACGGCTTCGGTCGTATCGGCCGTCTGCTGGCGCGCATCCTGATCGAGAAAACCGGTGGTGGCGACGGCCTGCGCCTGCGGGCCATCGTGGTGCGCAAGGGCGCCGAGAACGACCTGACCAAGCGTGCCAGCCTGCTGCGCCGTGACTCGGTCCATGGTTCGTTCAACGGCACCATCACCATCGACGAAGAAAACAACACCATCACCGCCAACGGCAACCTGATCCAGGTGATCTACGCGAAGAACCCTACCGAGGTGGACTACACCCAGTACGGGATCAAGGATGCGCTGCTGGTGGACAACACCGGTGTATGGCGTGACGCCGACGGCCTGGGCCAGCACCTGGCCTGCCCGGGTGTCGACCGCGTTGTCCTGACCGCGCCTGGCAAGGGCAAGCTGAAGAACATCGTTCACGGTATCAACCACGGCGACATCACCGCGGACGACAAGATCGTCTCAGCCGCCTCTTGCACCACCAACGCCATCGTGCCGGTGCTCAAGGCAGTGAACGACAAGTTCGGCATCGTCAACGGTCACGTCGAAACAGTTCACTCGTACACCAACGACCAGAACCTGATCGACAACTTCCACAAAGGCGATCGTCGTGGCCGCAGCGCCGCGCTGAACATGGTCATCACCGAGACCGGTGCCGCCACCGCCGCCGCCAAGGCCCTGCCTGAACTGGCCGGCAAGCTGACCGGCAACGCGATCCGTGTACCGACGCCAAACGTGTCGATGGCCATTCTCAACCTGAACCTTGAGAAAGCCGCCACCCGTGAAGAGATGAACGAGTACCTGCGCTACATGGCGCTGCACTCCGAGCTGCATAAGCAGATCGACTTCGTCAATTCCCAGGAAGTGGTGTCCACCGACTTCGTGGGCTCGCGCCACGCTGGTGTCGTGGATGCTGAAGCAACCATCAGCCAAGACAACCGCGTTGTTCTGTACGTCTGGTACGACAACGAATTCGGTTACAGCTGCCAGGTGGTCCGCGTGATGGAAGACATGGCCGGTGTGAACCCGCCAGCGTTCCCGCGCTAAGGCTTAGCCGCTTGTGAAAACGCCCCGACTTGTCGGGGCGTTTTTTTTCTGGGTTTTTTGTGTTGTCTGGGCAGGCTTCTTCGCGAGCAAGCCCGCTCCCACAGGTGACCGAGTTGATGCACGCGGTCCAATGTGGGAGCAACTGTCTTGGATGATTTATTTAGCCATTCTTTTTCAAGGCAGCAAAAGCTCTCACAGCTCTTGGCAGTGCAGATATCTG
>NZ_VIUE01000035.1 GCF_007828215.1 Pseudomonas sp. SJZ074
CACGCCCAGTTCAAGCAGTTGCCGGGCCAGGTGGTTGGCGCGGCGGTTGAGTTGGCGATAGCTCAACTGGCGGTCTTCGCAGACCAGGGCCACGGCGTCGGGGTTGGCCTGCACCTGGGCTTCGAACAGTTGGTGGATCGGTTGCGCCGGGCCAAAATCGCGAGCGGTGTGGTTGAAGTCTTCGAGCAGCAACTGGCGTTCGCCGACGGGCAGCACGTCGAGGCTGCTGGCGAGACGGTCAGGGGCCTGCTCCAGGGCGTCCACCAGCGCGGCCACGGCCTGGCCCAGGTAGGCGGCGATGCGTTGTGGATCGATGCCGGTGATGGATTGGGCGGTCACGGAGAAATCATCGGCTTCATCCGCCACGGCCACTTCAATCGGATAGTTGGTGCGGGCTTCGTTGCTCAGGAAGCGCACACCGTCCCAGGCCAGGACCTGATCGGCATTGGCCAGCGAACCGCCGTCGGTTTGATGGCGGTAGTTGAGCAGCGTGGTGAACAGCGGCAGGCCGGCGCCGACGCCACTGCAGCGTTGGGCCAGGGCCAGGGAGGCCTGTTCGTGGTTCAGCAGTTCGCTGAGGTCGCGGTAGGTTTCGTCCACCAGCGCGGCCACCCCGAACCCGGCCAGTCGGACCCGCACCGGCAAGGTATTGATGAACACCCCCAGCGCCCGGTCGGCACCCACCGAGCCTTGCAGGCGGCCGGCGACCACGGTGCCGAACACCACGTCGTCGCGGTCGGTGCAGCGGGCGAGTACCTGGGCCCAGGCGATGTGGAACAACACGGCTGGCGTGACGCCGGCCGTGCGCGATTGGGCGCGGATCCGCTGGCTCAGGACGGGATCGAGACGCACGCTGGTTTCGGCGACCTGGCTGCCGTCACCTTGGACATCCAGCACATCGAACGGCGCGGTGGGTTCGTCGACAGTGCCCAGGCGCTGGCTGAAATAGGTTTCATGGGCCTGGGGCGGTGTCGCGAGGACCTGGGCGACGAATTCCCGGTAAGGCATCGGCGGCGGCAGGTTGTCGCCCTGGCTGTGCAACAGAGCCTGGACTTCTTCGAGGACGATGCCCAGGGACACATGGTCGCTGATCATGTGATGGTCGAGCAGCGCCAGCAAGCAGCGTTCGGAGTGCGGGACCCGGGCGATACAGGCGCGCATCAGCGGCGCCTGCTGCAAGTCCAGACGCAGGTGCCGGGGATCGCTCAGGCGTTCCAGTTGAGCGCGCGGGTCTTCATCGGCGGCCAGGGCGATGTGCTGCAGCGGCAGCGTGGCCCGGCGTTGCACCACCTGCACCGGCTGCGGCTGGCCGACCCAATGCACGGCGCTGCGCAGGATGTCGTGGCGGTCGATCACCTGCTGCAAGGCACCGACAAAGGCCTCGAGACGTGCGTGGTTGTCGAATTCGATCAGCGAGCGGACCAGGTACGCATCGCCTTCGTGTCCCAGCAGGTGATGGAACAGAATCCCTTGCTGCAACGGGGCCAGCGGGTAGATGTCCTGGATATTGGCGGCCCCGCCCGGAACGGCGGCGACGATGCGTTCGAGCTCGGCCTCGCTCAGTTCCACCAGCGGCAGCATGTCGGGTGTCAGCGCAGTGCAGCCATCCGGAATCCGGTTGGCCGGGGCGAGGAACGGTGTGTCCTGGCTGCGGCTCAGGGCCTGGGCCATTTCCCGCACGCTGGGGGCAGTGAACACCGTGCGTACGCTGGCACTCAAGCCGTGCTGGCGCAAGCGGTCGATCAGGCTCACGGCCAGCAGCGAATGCCCGCCGAGTTCGAAGAAACGGTCGTGACGGCCAACCTTGTCGAGGCCCAGCAAGTCCTGCCAGACGTTGGCAACGATCTGTTCGATCTCGCCCCATGGTGCCTCGTAGGCGCGGCTGGCGAACGCTTCCTGGCCCGGTGCGGGCAGGGCCCGGCGATCGAGTTTGCCGTTGGGGGTCAGCGGCAGTGCTTCAAGCTGGACGAAGGCGCTCGGCACCATGTACTCGGGCAGCGCCGCCAACAGTGCGGCACGCAATTGCTCCACCGGCACCGGCTCGCCACACAAGTAGGCGACCAGGCGCTTGCTGTCGGACTGCCCCGGTTTGCTTTCCTGGGCAACCACCACCGCTTCGCGGACACCGGCGCACCCGGCGAGGACGGCTTCGATCTCCCCCAGCTCCACGCGGAAACCGCGGATCTTCACCTGATCGTCGTTGCGTCCCAGGTACTGCAGTGTACCGTCGGCGCACCAGCGGCCAAGGTCGCCGGTCTTGTACAGGCGTGCGTCCGGGTCGGTGTTGAACGGGTCGGCGATGAACCGCTCGGCGGTCAGTGCCTCGCGGTTGAGATAACCGCGAGCGACACCGACGCCGCCGATATGAATCTCCCCGGCGACCCCCATGGGGACCAGCTCGCCGAGCGCATCGAGCACGTGCAGTTGGGTGTTGCGCAGCGGTTTGCCGATGGAGCGGAAATCGTCGTGGTCGCTTTCCATACGGCGGATCGAGGCGTTGACCGTGGCTTCGGTCGGACCATAAGCGTTGAACAGCGCCGGGCGATGGCCGGCGCGGGCGAACCACAGGCTCACGGCCTGCTTGCCCACTGCTTCGCCACCGATCATGAACTGACGCAGGCAAGCGGGCAGGGTGACATGGGCGTCCCGGGCGACCTGTTGCCAGAACACGGTCGGCAGGTTGGCGACGCTGATTGCGTACTGCTCACAGAGCGCGGCGAAGGCTGCGGTGCCGGCGATCCAGGCATCGCTGCGCAGCACCAGGGTGGCGCCGGACAGCAAGGCACCAAAGATCTCTTCCACCGACATGTCGAAGGTCATGGTGGCGAATTGCAGGATGCGATCCTGGGGATTGAGGCCGTAGCGTTCCTGCAGGGCACCGATCTGGTTGCACACCGAGCGGTGTTCGAGCATTACGCCTTTCGGCTTGCCGGTGGAGCCGGAGGTGTACATGACGTAGGCCAGGTGCCGGGAGGTCAGGCCTTCGACCCTTGGATTGCTGTCATCGCCATCAGTCGAGTCGTCCAGCAACAGCTGCGGCATGTGCAGCGCCGGCAGTTGTTCGGCCATGGTTTCGATCAGGTAGCCCTGGGTGAGCAGGACCCGCGGGGTGCTGTCGTCGAGCATGTGCTGCAAGCGATCCTGCGGATAGTTCGGGTCCAGCGGCACGTAGGCGCCGCCGGCCTTGAGAATGGCCAGGATGCCGACGATCATTTCCGGGCTGCGTTCCACCAGCAAGGCGACCCGTTCATCCGGGCGCAGGCCCGCGGCGATCAGGCGATGGGCGATGCGGTTGGCGCGGGTGTTGAGTTCGGCATAGCTGAGGCTGACCCCTTCGGCCTGTACGGCGATGGCTTGGGGACGCTTCTGTACGTGTTGTTCGAACCATTCCTGCAGCAGCATGCCTTCGGCAAACGGCGCATGGGTCTGGTTGAAACCGCCGAGCAGTTGCCGGCGTTGTTGGTTATCCAGCAACGGCAGGGTCGCTACCGGCTGCGTGGCGTCGTCGAGCATCCCATCGAGCAGGTGCAGCAGGTGCCGGCCCCAGCGGGCGATGGTGGCTTCGTCGAACAGATCGGTGGCGTACTCGAACTGGCCGCTGATGATTTCGCCGTCATCGTTGAGGGACAGACTCACGTCGAACTGGGTGGTGCCGGTGGGCTGGGCCAGTGGGCTCAGGCTCAAGCCTGGCAATTCCAGGGCCTGGTCCTGTGGCGTGTTGCCGAGCACCAGCATGGCCTGGAACAGCGGGCTGTGGCCGAGGCTGCGCTCCGGTTGCAGGGCTTCGACCACTTGTTCGAACGGCAGGTCCTGATGGCCGTAGGCGTCGAGGGTGGTGGCCTTGATGCGTTCGAGCAGTTGTTCCACAGGGCTATCGGCCTGCACGTCGATGCGCAGGGCCAGGGTGTTGACGAAGAAGCCGATCAACGCTTCGGTTTCACGGCGTGGACGGTTGGCGACGGGCGTGCCGACCACGACTTCCGCCTGATTGCTCAGGCGCGACAGCAGGATCGACCAGGCCCCCAGCAGGGTCATGAACGGGGTCAGGCCGCGCTGCTGGCTGAAACGCCGCAGGCGCGCGCTCAACGGAGCGGGCAGTTGCAGCGCCAGTGCGGCGCCCTGGTAGCTTTGCACCTGGGGCCGTGGATGGTCGGACGGCAATTCCAGCAGCGCCGGAGCGCCGGTGAGGTGTTCCTTCCAGAATTGCGTCTGGGCTTGCAGGCGCTCGCCTTGCAGGTGCTGCTGTTGCCAGGCGGCGTAGTCGGCGTATTGCAAGGCCAGGGGCGGCAGCGGATCTTCGCGGTCCTGGCTGAACGCGGCGTACAGCGCATTGAATTCACCGATCAACACCGCCACCGACCAGCCGTCGGAGACGATGTGGTGCTGGGTCACCAGCAGGATGTGCTCGTCATCGGCCAGGCGCAGCAGGCGTCCGCGAATCAGCGGGCCGGCGCTCAGGTCGAAAGCCGCGCGGGCTTCTTCCTGGGACAGCTGTTCGACGGCCTGTTGCCGGGCCTCGGCGTCCAGGGTTTGCAGGTCATGCTCGACGAGGGCGAAGCCGATGTCGGCCGAGGCGAAACGTTGGCGCACTTCGCCGTCCTGGCGCTCGAAGGTGGTGCGCAGGCTTTCGTGGCGGGCGACGATGCGGTCCAGGGCCCGTTGCAAGGCGTCCCGGTCCAGGCTGCCGCGCAGGTGCAGGGCGGCGGGCATGTGGTAGGCGACGCTGGCGGCATGGTCCAGTTGATCGAGGAACCACAAGCGCTGCTGGGCCAGGGACAGCGGCAGCGGCTGCTCGCGGGAGACCACGGCAATCGCCTGGAGCCGGGACTGGCCGGCCTGTTCGACGTGTCGGGCCAGTTCGCTCAGGGAGGTCTGGGCGAACAGGGTGCGCAGGTCGATCTCGGCACCGAGGTCCTGGTGCAGGCGGGCTTGCAATTGCACGGTGAGCAGGGAATGGCCGCCCAGTTCGAGGAAACCGTCGTGACGGCCGACCTGATCCAGGTGCAGCAGGTTTTTCCAGATCTCGGCGATGGCGACTTCGGTGTCACCTTGCGGTGCCTCGTAGACCTTGCTGGCGAGGGCGTCCTGACCGGGCTCGGGCAGGGCGCGGCGGTCGAGCTTGCCGTTGGCGGTCAGGGGCAGGGCGTCCAGGTGTACGAAGGCGCTGGGTACCATGTATTCGGGAAGGTGTTTGAGCAGGGCGCTGCGCAGCTGTTCGGCAGGCACCGGTTCACCGCAGACATAGGCCACCAGGCGCTTGCTCTCGGGTTGGCCGGGGATGTCTTCCCGGGCGATGACCACCACTTCGCGGACGCCGGGGCACAGGGCAAGGGCCGCTTCGACTTCGCCGATCTCGATGCGCAAACCGCGGATCTTCACCTGGAAGTCATTGCGGCCCAGGTACTCCAGCGCGCCGTTGGCGAGCCAGCGACCGAGGTCACCGGTCTTGTACAGGCGCGCGTTCGGGGCATCGCTGAACGGGTCGGCGATAAAGCTTTTGGCGCTGAGTTGCGGCAGGTTGAGGTAACCGCGCGCCACGCCGATGCCGCCGATATGGATTTCTCCGGCGATACCCAACGGTTGCGGTTTGCCACGGGCGTCGAGCACGTGCATCTGGATGTTGGCAATCGGCTTGCCGATGGGCACGCTTTCGCCGGGATCGCTGGGGCGGCAGTGCCAGGCGGTTACGTCGATGGCCGCTTCGGTCGGACCGTACAGGTTATGCAGTTCAACGCCTGCCAGTTGCCGTTCGAAACGCCGCTGCAGGGCACGGGGCAGGGCTTCGCCACTGCACAGCACCCGACGCAGTTCGGGGAAGTCGCGGTTGTCGGGGTGCTCCAGGAACAGGTCGAGCATCGACGGCACGAAGTGCAGCATGGTGATGCTCGCCTCGCGCATCACCTGGGCCAGGTAAGCCGGTTCCTGATGACCGCCGGGACGGGCCATGACCAGCTCGGCACCGGCCAGCAAGGGCAGGAAGAATTCCCAGACCGACACGTCGAAACCGAACGGGGTCTTTTGCAGGATCCGGTCGCTGGCGTCGACGCCATACTCGTCCCGGGCCCACAGCAAGCGATTGACCACGCCCAGGTGTTCGTTCATCACCCCTTTCGGGGTACCGGTGGAGCCCGAGGTATAGAGCACGTAGGCCAGGTGCCGCGGCGTCAGGCCAAGCGCCTGGGAATCCGGATTGTGTGTGGGAAGGGCGCTCAGGGCGTCCTCGTCATCGAGCGCCAGCGCCGGGATATTCAATGGCGGCAACTGGTTCAGCAAGGCGTGGCTGCTCAGTACAGCACGGGGGGCACTGTCTTCGAGCATATAGGCCTGGCGCGCACTCGGCAGGTCCGGGTCGATGGGCACATAGGCGCCGCCGGCCTTGAGCACGGCCAGCAGGGCGACGACCATTTCCGGGCTGCGCTTGAGGCACACGGCCACTCTGGCATCCGGCTTCACGCCGAGTTCGATCAGGCGATGGGCGAGCTGGTTGGCCTGGCGGTTGAGTTGTTCATAGCTGAGCAATGGTCCGCTGTCGCCGCGCACGGCGCAGTGATGAGGGCGTTGCTCGACCTGCTGTTCGAACAGGGTGTGGATCAACACATCCCGCGGATATTCGCGGGCGGTGGCATTGAACTCGACTTGCAGGCGCTGGCGTTCGGCCGCGCTCATCAGCGGATAGTCGCCCACCGGCGTGTCATGCTGCTCAAGCACCGCTTCGAGCATCGAGACGATGCGCTGTTGCAGCAGCCGGGCTTCTTCCACGCTGTAGTAGGCGGTGTTGAAGTTGAAATCCAGATGCACGTCTTCGAACGGGTGATAGTCACGCACGAAGATTGCCATGGGCGTCTGTTCGTAGCCGTTGTCCATGGTGATGACGGTGGAGGAGGTGCCGCCGAACTGGTCGTCACCGTCCAGGCTTTCGAATGACAGCGAAACGTCGAACAGCTGCCGACGCCCGGTTTGCGCGAGGCGCAGGATGCGGTTGAGCTCGGCAATCGGGAAGCGCTGGTGGCGGTAGCAGCGGCGCAGCTGGCCGCCGGCGGCGTGCATCAGGTCCAGCAGCGAGGCGTCGAGGTCGACGGGCAAGCGAATCGGGCTCACCGAGGAAAACATCCCCGCGGTTTCCTTGGTGCGAGCGTTGGTGCGGTTGTGCACGGGCATGCCGATGACCATCTCATCGACGCCCACGGTACGGCAGAAATAGGTGGCGACCACGCTGATCAGCACGTGGGCCACCGACAGGCTGCGCTCGCTGGCGAACTCCGTCAGGGCGTTGTACAGCGCCCGCGGCAGCATCGCCTGGACTTGCGCGCTGGGGGCCAGTTCATTGGCCTGGCCGGTCTTGAAGTCGGCCCGGCGTTGCAGCAGCGACGGCGGCAACTGCGCGTAGGTTTCCTGCCAGAACTCGCGGTCGCGCTCGTAGCGTGATGATTGCAGATAGGCGCGGTCGTCCTCCAGGAACGACAGGTAGGAATGTCCTTGGGCGACTTCGTCGTTGCCGGCCAGCAAACCATTGTATGCCGCACCCACGGCATGGCCGATCAGCGCCACGCCGATACCGTCGGTGACCAGGTGGTGGTAACGGTTGAGCCAGTAGTGACGGTTCGGGCCACAACGCACCATGCGCGCTTCCCAGAGTTGGCCGGTCAGTTCCGGGAACGGCTGGCGGAAGGCGTTGCGCAGGTATTCCATCGCCAGGCCGGCATCGGCTTCGGCCTCGGTGAACTCCACCACCTCCAGCTTGACCTTGACCTTGGGCAAGACCCGCTGGCGGCCGATGCCGCCTTCATGGCTGAAGCTCAGCCGCAGGGCGTCGTGGTTGTTGGCGACCAGCTCGATGGCTTTCTCGAACAGCGGAATGTCGATTTCACCCTTGATCTCCAGAGACATGCCGATGTTGTAGTAGGGCAGGTCCGGGTGCGCGATCTGGTCGAGCCAGATGCCCTGCTGGACGGAGGCCAATTCGTGGGTGGCGCAGTCTTGCGTGGGCAGCATTTCGGTCGACGAATCCATTTCGGAGCACCTGCAGGCAGAATCAATTGAGGTTTGTCTCCGTTCGAATGGCGGTGCATGAAGGCCTGGGCGACTGCCAATCGGCGGATGCAAATGGTCGTGTATAGGGACATCGGGGCCGTAGGCAGGCGCCTGATGCGAGGGGGCGTTGGGGGCTGTGGTGCGGCTGTCGATGGGCCGTCCTGCCGTGCGGTCACGCCTGATGTCCCTTCACAAGGTGGGAAAAAATTAGAGGATCCGTTTCCCGATGTCTGTCATGGGAAGCAGGGACAACGACGGGAAACGCGGCTTTGCGGCGCTTGGGCGTGGTCGCGCGAGTCTGTTATACCAACGACCCTGAGTGAGTTTGCGAGGGTTGAACATGCCACTGACCGCCGAATCGGAACGTCCGGTTTCCAAGTTCTGGAGCCTGTCCCGTTTTCCCAACCACCCGCAGGCAGGGGCGGTCGAAGTGATCGATGCGCTGGCGATTTCCAAAGAGGATTTCACCCGCCGCTACGTCAATCGCAACCGGCCTTGCCTGATCAAGAATGCCGTGCGGCACTGGCCGGCCTTCCACAAGTGGAATCGCCTGGACTACCTCAAGGCTCACTCCCACAACAGTAACGTGGTGGTCCGCTCGCAGATCGTCTCGGAGGTCATCGGCTGGTCCAATCCCAAGGTCAAGGCGGAGCTGACCGAGTATGCGAACACGGTCTACCGGGACATGCCGTTCCATGAGTTTCTCGACAGCCTGGGGGAGGGCGACTCGCCGCTAGTGGCCGACAGTTGCCGTTTCTCCGAAGGTTCGGCCATCGAGCGGTTGAAGGAGGACGTCGGTGGCCTGCCGTTCATGCCTCAGTTAGGCAAGACCCGGGCCTATCCTCCCCATCGCAGTTTCCTGTATCGCAACTCCTACACCGATTGGCACTTCCATGTCACCGACGAGACGTTCATGGCCCAGGTGGTGGGGGCCAAGGAGGTCCTGCTGCTGCCGCCGGACGAGAAGAGTTGGCGGGCGTTGCGACCGGTGATCGAAGAAGCGGGCTACCTGTACGACATCGATACCGGGCGTTTCCCCGGAACGCTGGACCTGCGTGCCCTGCGCACGGTGGTGGAGCCGGGGGATGCGTTGTACATCCCGGTCTACTGGTGGCATGCGGTCCAGTCGATGGACGATGCATTCGGCGCCACGGTCGCGGCCACGTTCCCGACGCCTCTGCATGTCAGCGGCAACATCAGCTCGCCCATCGCCAGACGGGTGTTGCGCACCTATCTGTTTTCCCGCTATGCGCCGCTAGTGCTCGGCGCGGTGGCGTATTCCATGGTCTATCGACTGATGAGCAAGCTGGTCGATGTGGCCACGTCCCGCGATGTGCGCACATGAGCCTGGTGGGCGACCGCCGGGGCTTCGATCTGGGGCGGGGTTTCTATTTCCTCTGGTGCGGCGAGTCTCTGGCGGTCATCGGCACGGCGCTGATGGAGTTCGCCCTCGGCGTGTGGGTGTACACCCACACCGGCTCGGCGGTGGCGTTCGCCAACGTGGTGCTGGCGGCCACCTTGCCGGCGGTGCTGTTCCTGCCGCTGGCGGGAGGGTTGGCGGACCGTATCAGTCACCGGGTCATCATTGTCTGTTGCGATGTCAGCCTTGCGGTGCTGTTGCTGGGCGTCATGGCGTTGCTCTGGTTCGAGCGGCTGGAGCCGTTGCACCTGTACATCTTCAATTGCCTGGCGTCGATTGTCAGCGCCTTCCGCAAGCCGGCGTACCAGGCGGCCGTCAGCACGATTGTCGCCCCGGATAAATTCACCCGCGCCTCGGGATTGATCAGCATCAGCAAGAACGCTTCGGCCTTGGTGGCGCCTCTTTTGGCGGGGGCGATCATGGCGAAGGCCGGGCTGGTGACGATCCTGGCCGTGGATCTGGTGACGTTCTGCTCCGGCACCCTGTTGGTGATCAAGGCGTTTTCCCATGTGCGGCCGCTGGCGGCCCACCACGACGCGATAGCCAAGGGTACGGTGTTCGGCGGCGCCCTGGGCAATGTCGCCGCGGCGCTGAAGTTCTTCGTCGCCGAGCGCCTGATGGCCGGGCTGCTGGTGTACACCATGATGCGCAGCGCGCTGTTGGCCCTGGCGACGCTGATGATGACGCCGTTGCTGTTGTCGACCCTGGGCAGCCAGGTACTGGGCATGGCCTATACCTGGGCGGCCCTGGGCGGCCTGGCCGGTGCGGGGCTGTTGATTTCCATGGGCAATCCGCGCCGGTTGATGGCGATGGTGGCGGTGGCCGACCTGTTGCTGGCGGGGTGTGTCGTTGCCCTGGGGATGGTTTCGCAGGCCGTGGCCTACTGCGCCCTGGCCTTCGTCGCGATCACCATGGCGAGCATCGCCGATGCCAGCGTGAACGCACTGTGGATGCGCAGGATCCCCGCCGGCAGCCGCGCCAGTGTGTTTGCCTTGATCAGCATGCTGACCATTGCCGCCACCAGCCTGGCCGTCATCGTCGGCGGCTTCCTGGTCGACCATTGGTTCCAGCCGGCGTTGATGCCCGGCGGCCTGTACGCCGATTCGATCGGACGGTGGCTGGGGACAGGCCCGGGGCGTGGGGTGGGGATGCTATTTGTGGTCGCCGGGGCGTTGTTCGCGCTGCTGCCGCTGAGCGTCCTGCTCTACGGACCGATGCGTCGCCTGGACGAGGCGCCCACGCCGATGGCCATGGCACGGATGGTCGACGGCCCGCAGGTCGACCCGCTGTGACGCTGTACCGGATTCCCGTGACAGACAGGCCGGGCCCGCTGGGTCAACCTTCCCAGGCTGGTCCGCTGTGCCCCTCGTCGCCATCGGAATCGACAACCCTCAACAAAAGGAGCTCCTATGCGCCCGTCGTTTTATGATTCCAGCCGTTTTCCGCACCTCAAGAACCTTGCCGACAACTGGGAAATAATCCGCGAGGAGTTCCTGGCTCTCGATGCACCGACCCTGACCATCAACCGCGTGGGCAAGTCGATCACCGAGATCGTCGATGAAGTGGCCGCGCACATGGAGGCCGGCGGTGAGTATGGCTGGCTCTGGGGCTGGGGTGACGACATGGACGTCATGCCGGAATGGACCCAATACGGCCTGGTCGCCTATGACACCCCGATCCCCTATGCCCGCGCCGCCATGCCCGGGACCATCGACCTGCTGAGCAAGATCCCCGGGATCAAGCTCTGCGCGTTGCTGCGCATGGAGCCCAACGTTTTCCTCGGCACCCATTCGCATACCGGCACTTGGGAAGAAGGCCTGTTGCACATGCAACTGACCATTGATGCCCCGACCACCCAGAACTACGCCTATCTCAACGTCAATGGCAGCTTCAACCAGAGCACCAACGGCAACCTGGTGATCTTCGACGGCTCCCTCGACCACTTCGCCGTCAACGCTTCCCGGGCTCATCGCACCGTGCTTTATCTTGAGTTCTATCGCGAGAAGCACATGGCGGCGTGAGGTGTACCTGGTGGGGCGGGGGCAGCCTGTTCGTAGAGGATGTGGGGCAGCCGACCTCATCGTCGGCTGAACCGACGTCATCGCGGGTGGGCTCTCCCTTGAGAGGGAGAGTCTCGTCCTGGCATCAGGGGCTTTCAGAAAAGACAGCAGGGCCGTTACGTCCTGAACCGCAGCACCAGATTGTTCAGGTTCACCGCAAGTTGCGACAGCTCGTTGCTGGCAATCAGCGTTTGACGGGTTCCCTCGCTGCTCTGCACCGCCAAGTCGCGAATGCTGACCAGGCTTCGATCCACATCGCGTGCCACATGCGCCTGTTGCTCGGATGCTGTTGCGATCTGCAGGTTGCGTTCGTTTATCTCCAGTACGGCATGGGTGATTTGTTGCAAGGACTGCCCGGCGCCTTCTGCGGTTTTCCGGGTGCTATGCACCTCCTGGGTGCTTTTGTGCATTGATTCCACCGTGGCAGAAGAGCCCGCCTGGATCGCCGCGATCATCTGTTCGATTTCCTGGGTGGAGGTTTGCGTACGGTGCGCCAAGGCGCGCACTTCGTCGGCAACCACTACAAAGCCTCGACCTTGCTCGCCTGCCCGAGCCGCCTCGATGGCGGCATTCAATGCCAGGAGATTGGTCTGCTCGGCAATGCCCCTGATGACGCCCAACACTTTGCTGATGTCCTGGGCTTGGCCCGCCAGCGCCAGCACTTGTGCGGATGAACCTTCCACCAGGCTCGTCAGGTTACGCATGGCTGCCAGGGTTTCAGTGACACGTTCATTGCCCAGGTCTGCCGACAGGCTCGACTGTTGGGCTGCCTGGGAGGTAGACGTAGCGTTGCGAGCCACTTCCTCAACGGCCGCGCTCATCTCGTTGACTGCAGTGGCGGCTTGCTCGATTTCGCTGTTCTGTTGCTGCAATGTCCGGTCGGCGCTTTCAGTGATGGACGTCATTTCGACGGCGGCAGTGCTCAGTTGCGTAGACGCACCGGAAATCTCCAGAACCGTTCGCCGCAGTTTCTGCGACATGATGTTGAGCGCCTGCATCAGGCGGGAGGCTTCGTCTTTCCCGGTAACCTCAAGCTGCCGGGTCAGATCGCCTTCGGCAATGTCTTCAGCCAGCTTCAGCGAGGTGTTGATCGGATCGACGATGCTGCGGGTCAAGGCGATAGCGAGGAAGACCGTGAGGATCAGCGCAACGACTACAACAATCATCAGGACGTTGACGCTATGGTCATACACTGCCGTTGCAATGGCGCCTGACTGCTCCGTCTCTTTTGCGTTCAGCTCGCGCATGAGCGTGAGTTTTTCCTGATAGGCAGTGGCGCGGTTGGCCTGTTCGGAGTTGGCGAAGGCAGCGGCCTTGTCATGGTCGGAAGCGTCCATTGCGATGACTTGCTTCAATCCATCGATGTAGGTGTTCATCGCGGCTTAAGCGTCATCGAGCTGCGCGCGGTCCTTATCGCTTGTAATCAGATTCTGCCGATAGTATTCGCTGCGAGACTGCAGGGTCTCCATGGCTTTCCGTACTTTGGCTTGCGACGCGCTTTTGACTGAAGGATCGGTGCTGCCCAGCATCCTGATGCTCTCGAGGCGTGCGTGCAGAAGCGCAATCTGGATGTCATCGACCACTTGGATGCTAGGCAGTGATTTTTCTTCTATGTTTTGTTCTGCGGAACGCAACTCGCCGACTTGAACGTAGGAGAAGGCTCCCAGCCCGATCAAAAGCAAAGTGATGACACCGAAGCAGAATGCAGCTCTGCGTGCGATATTGAGCGATCTGAGATTCATGTTTGGCTCCGGTGTGGCTAACCACGTAACGCCTTTCGAGAGCTGGCTCTTTGCCAGCCATTACAGGGTTGGCCAGAGCGGATGAAAATTCTGTGAGCTGTTTGTGGTTTTTTTGAGAATGATCAGATAGCCCGAGCCTTCTGTCCGGCAGAAATGAGCTACCTTACTGACCCGCTTGCTTATCGCTCAGGGAGAGCGCATGTCCTTGCAAATTCAACTTTCAGAAAATGTGACCGAATCAGAGCGGTTGGGAATATTGAACCCGCTGCTGGCCCATAACCTGGCCAATGGTGGGGACGATGCCCACGAAACCTTCGCCCTGTTGCTACGAGCCCCGGGTAGCGATGAAGTCATTGGGGGGCTGTATGGAAAGATTTCTTATCGGTGGCTGCTCATCGATCTTGTCAGTGTTCCCGAGTCGATGCGCGGTCAGGGTATCGGCGAACGACTGATGCGCATGGCAGAAGACGTGGCAAAGGAAAAGCATTGCGTCGGCATCTGGCTGGAGACTTTCAGCTTTCAGGCGCCGGAGTTCTATCAAAAACTGGGTTATTCCGAATTTGGACGCCTTGTGAATTATCCGCCGGGGCATGCCCGGTTCTATTACCAGAAGCGGTTGTGCTGACAGTGGAACAAACCGGTGCCGTGGTAGTTTTCAAGTCTGCCCACTGCAACGGGCTGTTCTTACCGGGGGCGGTGTGCAACCGATGCACATGGAAGTCGGCAACGATGCCGCTGCGCCGATCCGGTCTCAATCGAGACGATCGATGGCGCGTGTAAGATTTACACGTGCCTGCTGTTCGAACGCGTCGAAATAGGGTGCGGTTGTGTAAATGCGGCCGCGCGCTAGAAAGCCCTCCAGGATCTGGCGTCGCTTTCGGCGATATATAGACATCGGCACGTGCAGGTACTCGCGGCGGATTTGTTGGTCATACTCCTCGAACCGCTCGAACGATGCACCAAGGATCGCCAGATCCGTGTCCACCAACACCGCCTCGTCTAGCGACTGCGGGGCGCTGTCGTGTCGGGTCACCATGACCAGGTCGTAAAGCCTGCGGCGCGTTTCGTCGCCCAGGCCGCTATCACTTGCCACCTCATCCAGCCATTGGGCGCTGCGCAGTTCGTTGTCGCTGCGCAGGGGGTCGTAGATCGCGTCGTGGAACCACAGCGCGAGGTCGATTTCGGCGGGGGCCTGGCAGGCCGCGTTGAGGAGTCGACGCACCCGGAGGCACTCAGCCAGGTGCTGGCGGTTGTGGTATGCGCGGTGTGGCTCGTCGTAGTGCCGAATGAGTTTTTCGTGCGTCTCTTGCGACGCGCATCTGACCCCAAGCTCCGTCCATACACGAGCCCAGGCGGTAAAACCCAGTGCCTCAGGCGAGTCGAGGTCGTCGACTAGCCCGATTCCTTTTGACTGTTCCGTCATTGCTGCTCCTGCGCATTATTAATGTAGCGTTGTACCCAGGCGATCAATTACATCCCACGCCGCACCCGCCCCGGCGCCTTACCATATACCTCCTTGAACTTCTTGCTGAAAGCCGCCTGGGATTGATACCCCACCTGGGAGGCAATGTCAGTCAATCCCAGGTGCGA
Organism: Pseudomonas sp. SJZ074; assembly: GCF_007828215.1. Classification (GTDB taxonomy): domain Bacteria; phylum Pseudomonadota; class Gammaproteobacteria; order Pseudomonadales; family Pseudomonadaceae; genus Aquipseudomonas. The sequence continues at coordinate 14,844 of NZ_VIUE01000035.1, forward strand.
ATGGCTCAGCAGGCTGAAAGCCAGTTCCATTCGAACCTGCGTCAACAAGACCCAAGGCGAAACGCCGGCGACCCGCACGAAAGCCCGCATGAATGTTGCACGGGACATGCTCGCAATCTCGGCCAGCGCGTCCACTGTCCATTCATGGCCCGGCTCCGCCAGCATCGACTGCCAGGCTCGGCCCAGGCGCTTATCGGCCAACAGGGCCAGGGTGCCGGTGTGTTGGCCGTGGCTTGCGAGGTGAGCGCGCAGGATCAAGGTGAACAGCGCCTGGGACAAGGCATCGAGTAAAAAGTGTGCGCCGACCTGCTCGTTATCGGCTTCACCTCGCAACATGTCGACCAGTGCCGGCAAGGGTGCGCTTGCAGGGAGAGCTGCACTGGGTATCACGAGGTGTTCGGGGAGGGCGCTGAACAACAGGGAAGCGCGATTGTAGTGGAAGGTCCCGCAAAGCATGTCCAGGTCCGTGCTCCCGCGGCCGATGCGGTAAAGCGGCAGAGTTCCACCGGGAACCAGCCGCGGGGTACCCGGCTTGGCCGTTTTGCCGATGCCATGCAGCAGGTGCGGTGCCCCACGGGGCAGGAGCAGGATGTCTCCCGCTCGCATTGGCAGGCGCTGGCCGTCTGGAAGTTCGACCCGGCATTCTCCCGCCAGGACAATGTGATAGGGCGCTTTCCCCAAGGCTTCCTGCTGGTGATCGAGTGCCCAGTCGCCTTGGAACTGACACCGCAGATCCACGCTGCCCCGCACGTTGGCCAAGCTAATGAGTTTATCGATCGAATTCATTTGAGTGCTTCGCATAAAAATCTGAGCGGATCGGACAAAACCGAATCACGCCCTGGAGGGAAACTGAGCCTGTCGAAACAGTACACCAACTTGCTCAGGAGTCATGCGATGTTCAATAACTGGTCCGAACTGCTACCCACCATTCAGAAGGCTTTCGGTGCGCTCGGAAGGAGCAACCCTAAAATGGTCAAGGCTTACATGGCCCTTGGCGAGGCCTCCGCGGAAAACGAGGTACTGGATGCGAAAACCCGAGAGTTGATTTCGATTGCCGTCGCAGTCACCACCCGTTGTGACGGATGCATCGCCGTTCACGCGGACGCGGCGATCAAGGCTGGAGCGAGCCGCGAAGAGGTGGCGGCTACGTTGGCAACCGCAGTCTCGCTCAACGCGGGCGCTGCCTACATCTATTCGTTACGCACCCTGGAGGCGTATGACTCGCTGAAAAAATAGCGCCTGTCGGTGCAGGCGCCTGGCCTCGGTACCGTGCGGTATCGGGGCTTTTCAATGCCTGCGAGAGATGGCAAGAGTCGGAGCCTGGTCAGCACGCCTTGAGCACAATGCATGTCCGACCACCGAGCGCCGACCTCAATGGTTGGCACCGTGCTCAGGCCATGAGTCCAAAGGCGGGCAGAGCCTGATGCCAGTTAGCGGTGCAAAACCTGTGGGAGCAAAGCTTGCATCAGGACAGGCCCCTGTCTTGCAGCTCAGACAGCCACCGACTCCAGGGTCGATTCAAGGAAGCGGAAGGCGGTCTGTTTCGAACGGTGGGTCGATTCGAAGAACGCCAGGTGGCTGCCGTTGCTCTCCACGTGCAGCAGTGCATCGCTGATGGACTCGGCAATGCGCTGGGAGCCGCCGATGTGGGTGGTTTCGTCGGCGTCGCCGGCGACCACCAGGGTCGGCACGCTGATCTGTTCCAGCCGTGACTGCAGCTCGGTCTTGTTCAATGCATCGTTAAGCCGCGCATAACGGTAGAACAGTTCTTCGTTGACGTAGGGGTAGAGCGCCGCATGGGCGATCGAATCCGGGATGGTCGCCAGTGTCGCCTGGTCCAGGAACAACGCTTGCAAGTCGCTGGCTTCGTTGCGGTCGACGGCGGCCGATTCCATCAGCCATTCGAAATTCTGCTGATGGGCGGTGCGCAGGCTGTTGTCGCCCAGGTTGTAGTCGCCGTGCCACAGGCTCAGGGAGTTCACCCGCTCAGGGTGGATGGCGGCCGCGCTCAACGCGATCACCGCGCCGCCGCAAATCCCCATCAAGTGCGCATTGGGCAGCTCGTAGTGGTTCATCACGTTGATCAGGTCGCCGACCTGGGCATCGGTGTCCACGGAGAGTTGGTCGAACGAGGTGCAGGAACCGAACAGCCCCCGGGTTTCCCAGGTGACCACGAAGAATCGCTCGCTCAGGGCATTGAACCAGTCGCGACACAGGTCGAACGGCATGCCGCAGGGCAATGCCAGGACGATAGCCGGGCGGTTCTGATCGGTGCTGGCATGCACCGACAACGCAACGTTGTCGCGGGTGATCAGGTGCACGGTCTCGACCTCGGGCACCGAACCACTGAAATCGAAGTGTCTGACCAGGCGCCCGAATTCCCTGACGCTTTCGAACTCGTCGAAGTGGTCATAGGAGAAATCCAGCGCCTGGCAGATTTTCTTGCTGATAAACATCTCGAAGGAAGACAGCTGCGCCTCGCCATCGTGCAAGTACTGCACGGCTTTGACGCCGATGCGTGCAAAGGTGGCGCTCACCGCCCGTTCCGTGGCTCTCACGCTGGGGGAGGCCTGGTCGATGGGCGGCTCATTTGCCTGAGCGAGAAAGCTCAGGCAAATGGGACCGGGCAGATGGATGGCAAGGTGCCTAAGCATCCTCACGGTCTCGCACAGGCGCGTTGCTGCGTCGGTGGAAATAGTCATGGATTGGGGGACTCCTGTCAGGCACGTTGCGCATGCCACTGTCTTATGGCACTGAAAAATCAGACCGCTTCGAATTTCTTGCCTCGGGTGGTATGGGTGACAAGGCGGTTGTATTCCGGGGTCTTGTCCCCGATCACCTGGACCGCGCCGTATTTTTCAAGGCTGATGCGACCGCCGTATTCCTCGATGTGGTCGGAGTCCGGATAGATCTTCACGAAGGACGGCACATAGCGCGAGGCGAAGCCCATGCGCATGTCCTGGGACTCGCCGCTGTGGGGGTAGGAGGCGTGCATCAGGGTCGACCAGAAAATGATGAACTGGCCGGCCTTCATCTGCATCGGTACGGCGGCGGATTCGTCAGGCTTGAAGTTCTCGTCGATCTGCAACTGGCGATAGTCGTAGCCGAAGAAGCCGCGGCGCACGCCATCCTTGACCACCGTGCTGTTGTTGGCTTCGGGATCGTAGGCCATGCGCTTGGTTTCGTCGTAGTTCATGCTGTTCTGGGTGCCGGGAATGAATTGCAGGCAACCATTGGCGATGTTGGCGTCGGTGAACGCGGTCCAGACGGTGATGGTGCCGCCGAAGTCTTCGTTCTCCGGCCACAGGATCTGCGGCTTGCCCGAGGCGTTGGCGAAGGTGTCGGCCTGGTGCCAGTCGGTGCCTTCGTCGCCCGGGTATTTGGGGAAGAACTCGGTGCGCCAGCACAGTACATCCGGGCCGAGGATGCTTTCGACGCGGTCGCAGATTTGCGGACGGCAGATGTGGCTGGCGAGGAATTCGTCATCCAGGTGGCGATCATAGTTGGCAATGTTGGTGCCGGCGGAAATCGCATCCAGGTCCTGGTAGGCCGCGGCGCTGCGATCGAGCAGGCGCAGGCGGGTGCGTTTCCAGGCTTCTTTCATTTCTTCGGGGGTATAGGCGTCGAAAGGACCGATAAAACCGTTCTTCTCGAAGGACGCGCGTTCTTCCGGGGTCAAGGCGAATTTCTTGCTCATGGGCTGTTCCTTTTCGGTCAATGGGCTTGGACAAGGGAGCGCTGGATGCAGTCGGCCAATACCTTGGCGGTTGCACCGTTGGCCAGCACACCGGGGTCGAGGTTGACCTTGTAGTGGGCCTTGAAGGTGCTCAGGGAGCGAATCAGTGCCAGGGAGGTACCACCGAAATCGAAGAAGTCATCGTTCAGGCCAATGTTCTTCAGGCCGATGTCCTGCGACCAGACCTTGAGCACGAACTGCTCCTGTTCGGTAAGGCCGTCGGCCGTGTGTTGCACGGTGGCTTCTACGGATTCGGGAGAGGGCAGGCGTTGCTTGTCGATCTTGCCGTGATCGGTGACCGGCAGCTGCGCCAGGGGGATGTAGGCCGAAGGACGCATGTAGTCCGGCAGGTTGGCGGCCACCAGTGCGGCGACTTCGCCGCGGACCTGTTCGGTCCAGGCATCCACGCCCTGGGCCGGTACCACGTAGCCAACCAGGCGCCAGTCGCCGTCGCCGTAATCGTGACCGGTCACATGAGCGGTGGCCACGGCGGGGCTGCTCTGCAGGCAGGCTTCGACCTCGCCGGGTTCGATGCGGAAACCGCGGATCTTCAGTTGCTCATCGCAACGCCCGGCGTAGCGGTACTCACCGTCATCGCCCAGCACCACCAGATCGCCGGTGCGATAGGCGCGGTTCGAAGTTCCCGGCAGTTGCACGAAGCGCTCGCTGTTCAGGGCCGGGCGGTTCAGGTAACCCAGCGCCACGCCGGCGCCTTCGATGTACAGCTCACCGGCGGTGCCCTGGGGCACGGGTTGCCGGTCGGCATCGAGCAGGTTCAGGCGCCAGCCATCCAGTGGGGCACCGATCGATACCATGGCGGCGCTTTCCAGGTCCTGACCCAGCACGCGCTTGAAGGTCGTGTGCACCGTGGCTTCGGTGATGCCGTACATGTTGATCAATGCAGGCTTCTGGTCGCCGTGGCGTTCGACCCATGGCCGCAGCACGGTGGCCGGCAGGGCCTCACCGCCGAATACCACGTAGCGCAGCGCCAGTGGCGTCTTGGCCTGGCGGTCAGCCTCATCGAGGCCACGGAAGGCCGATGGGGTCTGGCTCAAGACAGTCACGCCGCGGTCGACCAGCCATTGCCGGGTGGCGGTTGGCGAGCGCGATACATCGTAAGGCACCACGGCGACCTGGCCGCCGTGGGCCAGCGCGCCCCAGATTTCCCAGACCGAGAAGTCGAAGCCGATGGAGTGGAACATCGACCAGACGTCGTGCTCGTTGAAAGCATATTCACGCTGGGTGCTTTCCAACAGGCGACTGACGTTGCCGTGGGCGACCAGCACACCCTTGGGTTCGCCGGTGGAGCCGGAGGTGTAGATGACGTAGGCCGGTGCCTGGTCGGGGTTGCGGCGGTCGACCTCGGCAATCGGTTCCAGCGCCGGGCCGGCCAACAGATCGGCCAGGGGCAGGGCGCGCACGGACGCGCTCTGCGCCAGCTCGGCGGGTGCGCCGATGATCAGGCTCAGGCCGCTGTCGCGCACGATGTGTTCGACGCGCTTGCCCGGGTATTGCGGGTCGACCGGGACGTAGGCGCCGCCGGCCTTGAGGATGCCCAGCAGGCTGATGACCAGGTCGACGCTGCGTGTCAGGCACATCCCGACCAGCATGCCGTCCTTGACGCCTTCCTGGCGAAGACGGGCGGCCAGTTGCGACGAGGCCGCGTCGAGTTGCGCGTAGCTCAGCGCCCGGGTGGCGTCGGAGACGGCCGTTCGCTCGGGAAATTCACGGGCCCGGGCAGTGAAGATTTCATGCAGGAATGCACCGGGCGTGAGAGGGGCTGGCGCGGGGTTGACCGATCCGCCAGTGTTCTTAATCGGCATGACTAACGCTCCTGTTGATTGCCAGGTGCAGCGTATTTGCGCATTTGCGAAAACCGTTGCACTCGAGACGTCACTGCGGCCCACGGGATCGTTTAATGCGCCTGTGCGATTCGCAGCTGCCGCATTTCAGCACCGACTTCGTGCCGGCGTCTGTCGCGGGAAATGGGGACAAAGCGCTTTGGGATGAACGTCGACTGCGACGGTGTAACCGGGTGTATCGGGTCTGTCCCGGTTTGCGGTGCCAGACATCACCGTGGATCAGTGTTTTTATCCTTGCCCGACAGTGGGGCGCATTGGTTTTGCCCCGTAGACGTGGATCCGCGGATCCGTGGTTCAGGAGTGATGCATGAGTCTTCAAACTAACGCTTCGCCCGTGATGAGCGATGACGGGACGGCGAATTCGCTTTCCTGGCCCGGTCAGCCAGTCGATGGGCAGGTCCGATTGTCGCTGCTGGCCGATGGCCTGAGCCTGCCGGTGGTGATCGAAGCGATCGCCCCTGGTCTGGATCCATCGGCATGGGCCGCCACTCATCGCGAGGCCATCGAGGCCTTGTTGTGCCGTCATGGCGCGGTGCTGTTTCGTGGTTTCGACCTCGCCTCGGTGGCGGCTTTCGAAGCATTTGCCGAAGCCTTGTCTCCCGGCTTGCATGGCAGTTACGGCGACCTGCCGAAGAAGGAGGGCGGACGTAACGTCTACCGCTCCACGCCTTATCCCGAGCGGGAAATGATCCTCTACCACAACGAGAGCTCGCACCTGGAAAGCTGGCCACGCAAGCAATGGTTCTATTGCGAACAGCCTTCCCGGGTCGGCGGCGCGACGCCGCTGGCGGACATCCGGCAAGTGCTACGGCACCTGCCTGCCGAGGTGGTGGCCCGCTTCGAACAAAAGGGGCTGACGTACAGCCGCACCTTCACCGCCGGCGTCGAGCCGAGCTGGGAATCGTTCTTCGGTACCACCGATCGTGGCGAAGTCGAACGGCGCTGCCGTGAGCAGGGCACCGATTTCGAATGGCTCGACGGTGACAGCCTGCAAGTGCGCACCCTGTGCCCGGCGGTGATCCGTCATCCGCAGACCGGCGAGGCGGCGTTTTTCAACCAGGTGCAGTTGCACCATCCGTTCTGCCTCGGTGAAGAAATGCGCGAAGACCTGCTCGACATGTTCGGCGCCGACCGTTTGCCGCGCATGGTCAGTTACGGCGACGGAACACCGATTGAAGACGAGGTCATGACCCTGGTCGGCGACGCCTATGAGGCCTGCGCCGTCAGGTTCGACTGGCGCAAGGGCGACGTGGTCATGCTCGACAACATGCTGGCCGCCCATGCTCGCGATCCTTACGAGGAACCGCGCCTGATTGTCGTGGCGATGGGCGAGATGACCGCCCGGGACGACGTCTGGCAGCCGGCCTGAGCCATATCGCGAGTTCATTCGAGGATAGCAACCCATGAAAAACCAGAAAGAGAAGAAACCCAAGCCGGGTTCGGTCATGCGCCTGCTGTGGCGCAACCACCCCTGGCTGACGTTCTTCACCTTGATTTGTGGTGTCATCAGCGGGGTCGCGTCCATCGCGGTGGTGAGTGTGATCAACCAGGCCATCCATAACGAAGGCGATCGCATGCAGGCGTTGTACTGGTTTGTCGGGCTCAGTGCCGTAGCGCTGATCCTGCGCAACGGTGCCGCGCTGTTTCCGGCCTACGCCAGCATGCGGATCATGACCCGGTTGCGCATCGCACTGTGTCGCAAGATCCTCGCCACGCCGCTGGAAGAGGTGGACCGGCGCGGCCCGCCCAACGTGCTGACCATGCTGACCAACGACATCCCGCAGCTGAACACGACGCTGATCGTCATGCCCACGGTGCTGGTGGAAACCACGGTCTTCCTGTTCGGTATCGCCTACCTGGCGTACCTGTCGTGGGTGGTCCTGGCCTTGACGGTTTCGCTGATGGTCCTGGGCGTGGGCTTGTACCTGTTCTTCTTCGCCAGCGGCGTGAGGTCCACCAATCGGGTTCGGGACGAGTTCACCGCGTTCAACGAATATACCCATGCCCTGGTGTTCGGCCTCAAGGAACTCAAGCTCAACGGCATCCGTCGTCGCTGGTTCGGCCGTTCCGCCATCGAGGCGTCTTCGACCCGGGTGGCGCGCTACAACTTCGTCGAACGCCTGTGGTACACCGCCGCCGATAACGTGGGCCAGTTCACCCTGTCACTGCTGATTGGCTGCCTGCTGTTCGCCGCGCCGCTGGTCAGCACGGTCGATCCCAAGGTGATGACCGCCAGCGTGCTGGCGGTGCTCTACATCATGGGGCCGCTTTCGCTGCTGGTGGGGGCGATGCCGGTGCTGGCGGCGGGTCGGGTCGCCTGTACCCGGCTCGCGGAATTCGGTTTCGCGATCAACGATCCACATCCCGAGCCCGTTGCGGTGGAAGCGCCGAAGGTGCATCTGCTCGAGCACAAGAAGACCTGGGACAGCATCGAGTTGAAGGGCGTGCGGATGCATTATCAGGACCCGCATGCCGGAAGCGGTTTCTCCCTGGGCCCCATCGACCTGACGGTACAGGCGGGTGAATTGATCTACATCGTGGGCGGCAACGGTTGCGGCAAGAGCACCCTGGCCAAGGTGTTATGCGGGCTCTACATCCCGCAAAGCGGCGAGGTGCTGCTCGACGGCTTGACGATTACCGACGAGAGCCGCAGTGACTACCGCGATCTGTTTTCCGCGGTGTTCTCGGACTTCCATCTGTTCAACCGCCTGATCGGTCCCGACGAAGAGGAGGGCAGCCCGGACCTGGCGAACAAGTACCTGGAAACCCTCGGGCTGGCCGACAAGATCAAGATCGAAGGGCACGGCTATTCGACGCTGAAGGCTTTGTCCTATGGCCAGCAGAAACGCCTGGCCCTGGTGTGTGCCTATATGGAGGACCGGCCGGTCTACGTGCTCGACGAATGGGCCGCCGACCAGGACCCGCCGTTCAAGAAGTTCTTCTACGAGGAGCTGCTGCCCGACCTCAAGCGGCGCGGCAAGACGGTGCTGATCATTACCCATGACGACCAGTACTTCCAGCTGGCTGACCGGATCATCAAGCTGGCGGACGGGCACATCGTCTCCGATATCAACTGCGCCATTCGCGACAAGCGCGCCTGAATGGCTGTTCTGACTGCACCGTCCGGCTGGCGATGTTGTAGCGACAACACCCCTGCCAACCTGTGAACGACGCCTGACACCAACCCGCACCCGACAGCAGTGGAACTCTGCCGGGTGGCGCCGGCTGTCTGTGCGGATCTGCATCATTAACTCCAGGCGTGCCCTGTTGCGTTTGCCCCGGGCAGCACTGACAAATATCTGAGAAGGAACGTATGACATTTTTCTTTGCTGTGGGTGATGTTGTCGCCATGGGGCGCTTGACCAGCCGGAATCCAGAGCCTGCCGGCGTGCAAGTGACAGGAGGCCGGGTATGAACCAGTCCCTGGAGCTTGCAGCAACCTATCCGCTGACGGCGTCCCAGCGGGATATCTGGCTGGACCAGATGACCAAGGGCGACTCGCCCTTGTACACCATGGGTGGCTACCTTCATATCCAGGGCGTCGTCGACCCTGATCGTATCCAGCAGGCAGTCGAACTGTTGGTTCGCAAGCACGATGCCTTGCGCACGGTCCTGCACTGCGACGTCGGTGGCGACGGCGTGCCCATGCAGACCCTGGTCGAGTCGCTGGAGGTGCGGGTCCCGCTGATCGACTTCTCCAATCGCCCCGAACCGCAGACCGCGGCCCAGACCTGGGTGCAACAGGGGCTGGAAGTGGCATTTGAGCTCGAAAAAGGGCCGCTGTTTCGCTTCTACCTGATCAAGCTCAACGACGCTTCGTTCTATTTCGTCGTCAACCTGCACCACATTATCCAGGACGGCTGGGGCATCAACCTGATGCTCGCGTCCCTCAGTGACCTGTACAACGCGCTGGAGGAAAACCGCGAGCCCGACCTGTCGGCACCGTCCTATGCCAGGTTCATCGAGGATGATGCCCGTTACCACGACTCGGACCGTTTCCAGCGGGACCAGGCCTACTGGCTCGACAAATACCGGGATGATGTGCCGGACCCATTGTTCACCGCCCGTTACCGTGATCGCTACGTCGAGCCCGTGGTGCCCAGCGCCCATGCCATGACGCCGTTCCCACAGATGCTGAACGAGCGGATCGATGCCCTGGCGCTGACCCATCAGGTCTCGCGTTTCCCGGTGCTGCTGGCGACGTTGTACGTGTACTTTGTTCGCACGACCCAGCGTGACGAGCTGGTGGTGGGCCTGCCGATCCTCAATCGCTCCAATCCGACCTTCAAGCAGACCGTGGGGTTGTTCACCCAGGTCAGTGCCATGCGCCTGAGATTCGCCGATGACCTGTCGTTCGGCGAGCTGATCCAGGAGGTGGCGCGCGCGCTCAAGCAGGACTATCGCTACCAACGGTTCCCTCTAAGCGACATTCATCGCTCTCTGGAGCTGCGGCGTGACAATCGTGCGCAGCTGTTCGATGTGTCGTTCTCCTACGAGGAAGAGAACTATCTATACCGGTTCGGCGATGCCACGGCCTATTCGGTGAAGAGTTCCAACGGCCAGGAACAGATGCCGCTGGCGATCCATTTCCGGACCAACCCCAACGAGAAAAATGCCTGGGTGCACTGGATCTACAACCAGGCATTCCTGCAGGCCGATGAAATCGAGGCGATGGCCGAGCGCTTCGTCCACGTGTTGGAGCAGGGACTGGGCGACGATACGCTGCCGATCCGGGACTTTGTCCTGCCGACACCGGCTGAAGCCCGTCTGCTCCAGGCCTGGAACGTGAGCGATGCGCAGCGGTATGAGCACGACCGCACGATCCATGGCTTGTTCGAAGCGCGGGCCGCCGCACAGCCGAACGCGGTGGCGGTGATCCATGAAGGACAGACCCTGACCTACGGCGAACTGAATACCCGGGCAAACCAGGTCGCCCATCGGCTGCTGGCCCTGGGTGTGTTCCCGGATGACCGGGTGGCCATCTGCGTCGAACGCGGCCTGGACATGATCGTTGGCCTGTTGGGTATCCTGAAGTCCGGCGCCGGTTATGTGCCGCTGGATCCGGCCTATCCCCTGGACCGCCTGGCCTTCATGCTCGAAGACAGCTCGCCGGTGGCATTGCTGACCCAAGCAGCGCTGCAAGACCAGGTGCCTGCGCCGGCCGTCCCGGTGCTGCTGCTCGATCAGCCAGAAGCCGCGGGGTTTGCCGAGCAGCCACGGCACGATCCGAATATCGGTACCCTGGCGTCCCATCACCTGGCCTATGTGATCTACACCTCGGGCTCGACCGGCCTGCCCAAAGGCGTGATGGTCGAGCACCGCAACGTCGCGCGGCTGTTCTCGGCCACGCAATCCTGGTTCGACTTCGGCCCACAGGACGTGTGGGCGCTGTTCCATTCCTTCGCTTTCGACTTCTCGGTCTGGGAAATCTGGGGTGCGCTGACCCACGGCGGTCGCCTGCTGGTGGTGCCGCAACTGGTCAGCCGCTCGCCGCAGGATTGCTATGCGCTGTTGTGCGAGGCGGGCGTCACGGTGTTGAACCAGACGCCAAGCGCGTTCCGCCAGTTGATCGCGGCCCAGGGCGAAAGCGAGCTGAAGCACAGCCTGCGCCAGGTGATCTTTGGTGGCGAAGCCTTGGAAACCGGCATCCTCAAACCGTGGTACGCCCGGGAAATCAATGCCGGTACGCAACTGGTGAATATGTATGGCATCACCGAAACCACGGTGCATGTGACCTATCGTGCGCTGCAAGCGGCCGATGCCCAGTTGATCGGTGTCAGCCCGATCGGCAAGCGGATTCCCGATTTGCGCCTGTACCTGCTGGACAAGTACGGCAAGCCGGTGCCCAAGGGCGTGGAGGGCGAGTTGTACGTAGGGGGCGCCGGTGTGGCGCGAGGCTACCTGAACCGGCCGGAGCTCAATGAAACGCGGTTCCTGCCCGATCCGTTCGACACCGGTGCGAACGCACGGATGTACCGTACCGGCGACCTCGGTCGCTGGCTGCACAACGGCGAACTGCAATACCTGGGGCGCAACGATGAACAGGTGAAAATCCGCGGTTTCCGTATCGAACTGGGTGAAATCGAAGCGAGGCTGACGGCCTGCGCAAAAGTGCGCGAGGCGGTGGTGATCGCCCGGGAAGACGAGCCGGGGAACAAGCGGCTGGTGGCCTATGTGCTTGCCGAAGACGGCGCCTGCGTGTCTGCGGGCGAGTTGCGCAGCGAGCTGCTGGGCTCGCTGGCGGACTACATGGTGCCGAGTGCCTTCGTGATGCTCGACGCCTTCCCGCTGACCACCAACGGCAAGCTCGACCGCAAGGCGCTGCCGGCTCCCGATTCGCAGGCGTTTGCCCGTCGTAGCTATGAAGCGCCGGTGGGTCAGGTGGAAATCACCCTGGCCGCGTTGTGGGCCGAGCTGCTGGGCGTCGAGCAGGTGGGGCGTCACGACCGTTTCTTCGAGCTGGGCGGCCACTCGCTGCTGGCGGTCAAGCTGATCGAGCGCATGCGCCAGTTGGACTTGAACGCCGACGTGGGCGTGCTGTTCGGCCAGCCGACGCTGCAGACCCTGGCCGCTGCCACGAGCACCAGCGGCGGTGTGGTGGTGCCGGAGAATCGGATTCCCCGGGATGTCGAGCGCATTATCCCGGATATGCTGCCCCTGGTGACCCTGACCCAGGGTGAAATCGATCGCATTGTCGCAACCGTACCGGGCGGCGCGGACAATGTGCAGGATATCTACGGTTTGGTGCCGTTGCAGGAAGGCATTCTCTATCACCACCTGGCGACCAGCGAAGGCGATCCGTACCTGTTGCAGGCCCTGTTACGCTTCGGCACTCGGGAACAGCTGGAAGCCTTCGGGCAGGCCTTGCAGGCGGTCATCGCCCGGCACGACATCCTGCGCACCTCGGTGGCGTGGGAAGGGCTCGGCGAACCGGTGCAGGTGGTCTGGCGCGAGGCGCGCCTGATGGTCGAAGAGCTGGCCCTGGACCCGGCCGATGGCGACATCTCCGGCCAGTTGCAGGTCCGTTTCGATCCGCGCCATACCCGCTTCGATCTGCGTCAGGCGCCGATGATGCGTATTCACTTTGCCGAAGATATTGTCAGCGATAGTTGGGTGGCGGTGTTGCTGTTCCATCACCTGATCGATGACGCGACCTCACTCGGCATGCTGGGCAAGGAAATCGATGCGCACCTGCAAGGTCGCGCGGCGGAGCTGCCGGTGTCGGTGCCTTATCGCAACTATGTGGCTCAGGTCCGCCTGGACAATCATCCCGAGCAACACGAGGCGTTTTTCAGCGAGATGCTCGGTGACGTGGACGAGCCGACGCTGCCATTGGGCCTGCAGGATGTGCAGGGCGACGGCAGCGGCATCGAAGAGGCGACGCTGTCGCTGGAGGTCGGACTTGCCCGGCGCCTACGTGCCCAGGCCCGACGCCTGGGGGTCAGTACCGCCAGCCTGCACCACTTGGCCTGGGGCCAGGTGGTGGGGCGCTTGTCCAATCGTCAGGACGTGGTGTTCGGCACCGTATTGATGGGCCGGTTGCACAGCGGGCAGGAGGCCGGACATGCCTTGGGCATGTTCGTCAACACCCTGCCGTTGCGGGTCGAGGCGGGGAACCAGGGGATACTGGCGGCGTTGCAGGCGACCCATGGCCGCCTGGCGGCGCTGCTGGGTCACGAACACGCGCCGTTGTCGTTGGCACAGCGGTGCAGTGGCGTTGCGGCGCCGGCGCCGCTGTTCAGTGCGCTGATGAACTATCGGCAGACCGCCGTGGCGGCACAGGCGGGCGAGGATGCGGGCCAGGCCAGAATCTGGGCCGGCGCGGAAATCCTCGGCGGCGAAGAACGGACCAACTACCCGCTGTCGCTGTCGGTGGATGACCTCGGTGATTCGTTTGGATTGACCGTGCAAACCGTGGCCGGGATCGGCGCGCAGCGGGTATGTGGCTACGTGCACACCGTACTCGAAGCATTGGCCGATGCCCTCGACCGGGATGGCGATACCCCGCTGCACACGCTGGCCTTTGTCCCTGCCAACGAACGCCAGCAGTTGCTGCGCGACTTCAATGACTTCGATGCGGTGTACCCGTCGGGGCTGCTGATCCATCAACTGTTCGAGGCCCACGCCGAAGCTCAGCCTGAGGCCGTTGCGCTGACGTATCAGGGGCAGAGCCTGAGCTACGGTGAACTGAACCGGCTGTCCAACCAGATCGCCCATCGTTTGATCGAGTGGGGTATCCGTGCCGACGACCGGGTGGCGATCTGCGTGGAGCGCAGCCTGGAAATGGTTGCGGGGCTGGTGGGTATCCTCAAGGCCGGGGCCGGCTATGTGCCGCTGGATCCGGCTTACCCGGCCGAGCGCCTGGTCTACATGCTGGAAGACAGCGCACCGAAGGTGCTGCTGACCCAGCGCAGCCTGCAGGAACGCTTCCCTGCGGCGGGTGTTCCGGCCTTGCTGCTCGACAGTGAGGATCGCGACGCCGCCGGCATCGACCGGCAGCCGTCCACCAACCCGGATGCCCAGTCGAGCGGCCTGAACCCCGACAGCCTGGCGTATGTCATCTATACCTCGGGCTCCACCGGCCAGCCCAAGGGCGTGGCCATGCCGCATCGGGCCCTGGTCAACCTGATGCAGTGGCAAATCGAGCAAGCCGCACAGCAGGGGCGTGCCGTTGCGCGCACCTTGCAGTTTGCCGCACTCGGTTTCGACGTGGCGTTCCAGGAAGTCTTCAGCACCTTGTGTGCCGGCGGCGAGCTGTCGCTGATCCACGCCGACATCCGCCTGAATTTCCATCGCCTGTTCGAGCATATCTGCCAACAGCGCATCGAACGCCTGTACCTGCCGTGCATCGCCCTGCAGGCCCTGGCCGAAGCGGTCGCCGGCGAGCGTGAAGACACGCCGCTGACCTGCGACTTGAAGGATGTCATCACCGCTGGCGAACAGTTGCGCATCACGCCACAGATCCGTGCGTTGTTCGAGCGCCTGGATGGCTGCCGCCTGCACAACCACTATGGGCCGACCGAATCCCACGTCACCACCGCCCTGACGCTGCCGGACGATGTCGCCGCCTGGCCGACGCTGCCCGCCATCGGGCAGCCGGTGGCCAACACCCGTATCTACCTGCTGGACCCACAGCAGCAACCGGTTCCGGTCGGTGTCGCCGGCGAGATCCACATCGGCGGCATCTGCGTTGCCCATGGCTACCTGAACCGCGCTGACTTGACCGCCGAGCGCTTCGTCCGCGATCCGTTCGCGGCCGATGAGCAGGCGCGCCTGTACAAGACCGGAGACCTGGGCCGCTACTTGCCCAACGGGCATATCGAGTACCTGGGACGCAACGACGATCAGATCAAGATCCGTGGCTTCCGTGTCGAGCTGGGTGAGATCGAGTCCCGGCTTTGCCAGCATGGCGGAGTCAAGGAAGCGGCCGTCGTGGCCCGTGAAGACCAACCCGGCGAGAAACGCCTGGTGGCCTACATCACCGCCCAGGTGACGGATGCGGCACCGGAGGCCGACGCATTGCGTGCGCATTTGCAGGCGTTGCTGCCGGACTACATGGTGCCGGCGGCCTACGTGCGCCTGGAAAAACTGCCCTTGTCGCCCAACGGCAAACTCGACCGCCGCGCGCTGCCGGTCCCGGAGGCGGACGCTTTCGCCAGCCGTGCATATGAAGCGCCATTGGGCGAGGTGGAAACCACGCTGGCGGGGTTGTGGGCTGACGTGCTCGGTGTCGGGCAGGTGGGGCGGCACGATCATTTCTTCGAGCTGGGCGGGCATTCGCTGCTGGCGGTGAAACTGATCGAGTTGATGCGCAAGGCGGGGCTGAGCGCCGATGTGCGGGTGCTGTTCGGCCAGCCGACCTTGGCCGCCCTGGCAGCGGCAGTGGGCAGTCGTGCCGAGCTGAGCGTACCGGCCAACGGCATTGTTGCCGGCTGCGAACGGATCACCCCGTCGATGCTGCCGCTGGTGAAGCTGGACCAGGATACCCTCGACCGGATCGTCGCCGGTGTGCCGGGCGGTGTCGGCAATGTCCAGGACATCTACCCGCTGGCGCCGTTGCAGGAGGGCATTCTCTACCACCACATCGCCGCCGAAGAAGGCGATCCCTATCTGCTGCAAGCCACTTTCGCCATGGACAGCCGCGCGCAACTCGACGGCTTCGTCGCAGCGTTGCAGGCCGTGATCGACCGGCACGACATCCTGAGGACCGCGCTGCTGCGCGAAGGCCTCGAGACGCCGTTGCAGGTGGTTCTGCGCCAGTGCCGGTTGATGCTCGAAGAGCAGGCCCTCGATCCGGCCAGGGGCGATATCGCGGCGCAACTGCAAGGGATGTTCGATCCTCGCCGTTGCCGGATGGACCTCGACAAGGCGCCACTGATGCGTCTGGCCTGTGCCTGGGACAGTGTGCACCAGCGCTGGATCGCTGTTTTACTGTTCCACCACATCGCCCTGGACCACACCGCGCTGGACGTGATGCAGGAGGAAATGCTGGCGTTCCTCAATGGCGAGGGCGACCGCCTGGAAGCGGCCATGCCTTACCGTCATTACGTGGCGCAAACCCTGCTGGGCGTGTCGCGTGAGCAGCATGAGCGCTTCTTCCGCGACATGCTCGCGGATGTCGACGAGCCGACGCTGCCGTTCGGCCTGCGGGAGGTCCAGGGAGATGGTCGGGGCGTCGAAGAGGTCAAGCTGAATCTTGATCCGGATCTTTGCCGGCGCCTGCGGCAGCAGGCGCGTCAACTCGGCGTGAGCGCGGCAGCCTTGCATCACCTGGCGTGGGCAAGGGTACTGGGGCGCGTGTCCGGCCGTGAAGACGTGGTCTTCGGCACCGTGTTGCTGGGCCGCATGCAAAGTGGCGAGGGCGCGGACCGCGCCTTGGGCATGTTCATCAATACCTTGCCGTTGCGCGTCGATGTGGGTGGGCAGGGCGTACGCGCCGGGGTCAAGGCGATCCACGCGCGCCTGACGGCCCTGTTGGGGCACGAACATGCCTCGCTGGCCCTGGCCCAGCGTTGCAGTGGCGTGCCGGCTTCGCTGCCGCTGTTCAGTGCCTTGCTGAACTATCGGCACAGTCCGCTCCAGGAAGGCGACAGTGTCGAGCGTTGGGCCGGTACCCAGGTGTTGGAGGTCATGGAGCGGACCAACTATCCGTGCATGTTGTCGGTGGACGATCAGGGCGAAGGCTTCCTGCTGAGCGTGCAGACGGCCGGCGGGGTCGATGCCCGCCAGGTCGGCGCCTACATGCAGACGGCCCTGGCGAGCCTGGTGGAGGCACTGGAACGTGCGCCGGAATCCGCGATCAACGATCTGGAAATCCTGTCTGTAAACGAGCGCAGGCAGGTGTTGCAGGACTTCAACAACACCGCAGCCCATTTCCCTCTGGAACAGACCGTTCATGGGTTGTTCGAGGAGCAGGTGCGGCGCACGCCGGATGCACTGGCGGTGCTGCATGGCGATCAGCGTCTGAACTATGGCGAACTGAACGAGCGGGCCAACCAGTTGGCGCACTACCTGCGCGGGCAGGGTGTGCGGCCGGACTCTCGGGTGGCGATCTGTGTCGAGCGTGGGCTCGACATGGTGGTCGGGTTGCTGGCGATCCTCAAGGCGGGTGGCGGTTACGTGCCGTTGGATCCGGCCTATCCGGCGGATCGGATTGCCTACATGCTGGAAGACAGTGCGCCGGCGGTGGTGTTGGCGCAGACGGCGACTCTCGGGTTGTTGGCCGGAGCTTCGATGCCGGTGATTGATTTGGGTAGCGGGCTCTGGCAGGACGAGTCCGTCTCGAATCCGCAGGTAGCCGAGCTGACTTCGGCGCATCTGGCCTACGTGATCTACACGTCAGGTTCCACCGGGCTGCCTAAGGGCGTGATGATCGAACACCGCAACACGGTGAACTTCCTGACTTGGGCACATCAGTCGTTCGATGCGCAAACCCTGTCGAAGACGCTGTTCTCGACCTCGTTGAACTTCGACCTGGCCGTGTACGAATGCTTCGCACCGTTGACGTCAGGCGGCAGCATCGAAGTCGTCACTAATGTGCTGGAACTGCAACACGGCGAGCACGACATCACCTTGATCAACACTGTGCCGTCGGCGCTCAAGGCGCTGTTGGAATCCGGCGGGCTGGGCGAGGGCGTGGACAGGGTGAACGTGGCCGGTGAAGCGCTCAAGCGCAGTCTGGTGGAGGCGTTGTTCGAGCAGACTTCAGTCAAGCGCCTGTGCAACCTCTATGGTCCTTCGGAAACCACGACCTATTCGAGTTGGGTGTCGATGGCCCGTGAGGACGGCTTTGCCGCGCACATCGGTAAGCCGGTCGCCAACACCCAGTTCTACCTGCTGGATGAACACAAACAGCCAGTACCGCTGGGCGTCCCAGGGGAAATCTACATCGGTGGTGCCGGTGTCGCGCGGGGTTACCTGAACCGCGATGACCTGACCGCCGAGCGTTTCCTCAAGGACCCGTTCAGCAGCGAATCGAACGCCCGGATGTACAAGACCGGCGACCTGGGCCGCTACCTGCCGGACGGCAATATCGAATACCTGGGCCGTAACGACGACCAGGTGAAGATCCGCGGTTTCCGTATCGAACTGGGCGAGATCGAAGCCCGGCTTGCCCGGCATGAATCGGTAAAAGAAGCGGTGGTGCTGGCCCGCGAGGACGTACCCGGCGACAAACGCCTGGTGGCCTATTTCACGCCGGTGAACGAAACAGCGGACATCGAAGCCTTGCGCAGTCACCTGCAAGGGCAGTTGCCGGAATACATGGTGCCGGTGGCTTACGTGCGGCTCGACGCCATGCCGTTGACCCCCAATGGCAAGCTCGACCGCAAGGCCTTGCCGGCTCCGGAACACGATGCACTGATCACCCGTGGCTACGAAGCCCCGCAAGGCGAGACCGAAACCGTCCTGGCGCAGATCTGGCAGGACCTGCTGGGTCTGCAACAAGTGGGACGTCATGATCACTTCTTCGAACTCGGCGGCCACTCGTTGCTGGCTGTCAGCCTGATCGAACGGATGCGTCAGGTCGGCCTGAGTGCCGACGTGCGCGTGCTGTTCAGCCAACCGACCCTGGCCGCGCTGGCAGCGGCTGTCGGCGACGATGCCGGCAACGCGGTGAACGTTCCGGCCAATCTGATTGCGTCGGACTGCCAACGCATCACCCCCGACATGCTGCCGTTGGTGACGTTGACCCAGGACGCCATCGACCGCATCGTCGCGACCGTGCCGGGCGGCGCGGCCAATGTGCAGGACATCTACCCGCTGGCGCCGTTGCAGGAGGGGATTCTCTATCACCACCTGGCGGCCGAACAGGGCGACCCCTACGTGCTGCAAGCGCAGTTCGCCTTCGACAACCGCGAGCGTCTGGACGATTTCACCCAGGCCCTGCAAGGCGTGATCGATCGCCACGACATCCTGCGCACGGCCATGGCCTGGGAAGGGCTGGACGAGCCGGTGCAAGTGGTCTGGCGCAAGGCGTCGCTGGGCGTCGAGCAGGTGTTGTTGCGGGATGAGAACGGCGACATTGCTGTTCAGTTGAACGCCCGGCAGCACCTGGATATCCGCCAGGCGCCGTTGATGTGCATCCGTTTTGCCCAGGATGCAAGTCACCAGCGCTGGGTCGCGACCCTGCTGTTCCACCATATGGCCCTCGACCACACGGCGCTGGAAGTGGTGCGCCAGGAGATGCAGGCGCACTTGCTCGGGCAGGCCGGGCAGTTGGGCGCTGCGGTGCCGTATCGCAACTATGTGGCCCAGGCCCGCCTGGGTGTGAGCCGTGAAGAACACGAAGCGTTCTTCCACGACATGCTGGGTGCCATCGACGAACCCACCTTGCCATTCGGGTTGCAGGATGTCCGTGGCGACGGCAGCGATGTCGAGGAGGCCAGGCAAGAGGTGGCTATCGATCTGAGCCGTCGTCTGCGCAGTCAGGCCCGTCGGTTGGGTGTGAGCGCGGCCAGTCTGCATCACTTGGCCTGGGCCCTGGTGCTGGGCCGGGTATCGGGTCGCGAAGACGTGGTGTTCGGCACCGTGCTGATGGGCCGGATGCAAGGGGGCGAGGGCGCCGACCGAGCGCTGGGTATGTTCATCAATACTTTGCCGCTGGGTGTGCAGGTGAGCGCGCGGAGCGTGCGCGATGGCGTGTTGGCGACACATGCGCGGCTGACCGGGTTACTGGGGCACGAGCACGCTTCCCTGGCCTTGGCCCAGCGTTGCAGTGGCGTGGTCGCACCGACGCCGTTGTTCAGTGCGCTGCTCAATTACCGCCATTCGATGGCGGAGCCCCTCGCATTGCAAGGGTCGTCAGCCTGGCAAGGTATCGAGGCATTGGGTGGCGAGGAGCGGACCAACTATCCGTTGGCGCTGTCGGTGGACGATCTGGGCGAAGGCTTCAGCCTCACTGTCCAGGCGGTGAGTGGCGTCGACGCGCAGCGGGTCGGTGCCTATATGGAGGCGGCGCTGGCGAGTCTGGTCCAGGCGTTGGAATGTGCGCCTGACTCGTCGCTGGCCGATCTGTCGATTCTGCCGGAAGCGGAACGTGAGCAGTTGCTGGTGGCGTTCAATGCCACCGACGCTGAATATCCGTTGGAACAGACTATTCACGGGCTGTTCGAGGAGCAGGTGCAGCGCACGCCGGATGCGCTGGCAGTGCTGCATGACGATCAGCGTCTGAACTATGGCGAACTGAACGAGCGGGCCAACCAGTTGGCGCACTACCTGCGCGGGCAGGGTGTGAGGCCGGACTCTCGGGTGGCGATCTGTGTCGAGCGTGGGCTCGACATGGTGGTCGGATTGCTGGCGATCCTCAAGGCGGGCGGTGGTTACGTGCCACTGGATCCGGCGTACCCGGCGGATCGGATTGCCTACATGCTGGAAGACAGTGCGCCGGCGGTGGTGTTGGCGCAGACGGCGACTCTCGGGTTGTTGGCCGGAGCTTCGATGCCGGTGATTGATTTGGGTAGCGGGCTCTGGCAGGACGAGTCCGTCTCGAATCCGCAGGTAGCCGAGCTGACTTCGGCGCATCTGGCCTACGTGATCTACACGTCAGGTTCCACCGGGCTGCCTAAGGGCGTGATGATCGAACACCGCAACACGGTGAACTTCCTGACTTGGGCACATCAGTCGTTCGATGCGCAAACCCTGTCGAAGACGCTGTTCTCGACCTCGTTGAACTTCGACCTGGCCGTGTACGAATGCTTCGCACCGTTGACGTCAGGCGGCAGCATCGAAGTGGTCACTAATGTGCTGGAACTGCAACACGGCGAGCACGACATCACCCTGATCAACACTGTGCCATCGGCGCTCAAGGCCCTGCTGGAGTCCGGTGGATTGGGCGAGGGCGTGGACACGGTCAACGTGGCCGGCGAAGCCCTCAAGCGCAGCTTGGTTGAGGCGCTGTTCGAGCAGACTTCGGTCAAGCGTCTGTGCAACCTCTATGGTCCTTCGGAAACCACGACCTATTCGAGTTGGGTGTCCATGGTCCGTGAGGACGGTTTTGCCGCGCACATCGGCAAACCAGTGGCGAACACTCAGTTCTATCTGCTGGACGAGCACAAGCAACCGGTACCGCTGGGCGTACCGGGCGAAATCTACATCGGCGGCGCGGGTGTGGCTCGGGGTTATCTGAACCGCGACGACCTCACCGCTGAACGTTTCCTGAAGGATCCGTTCAGCGCCACGCCCAACGCCCGGATGTACAAAACCGGCGACCTGGGCCGCTACCTGCCGGACGGCAATATCGAATACCTGGGCCGCAACGACGATCAAGTGAAGATCCGCGGTTTCCGCATCGAACTGGGCGAGATCGAAGCCCGGCTTGCCCGGTATGAATCGGTAAAAGAAGCGGTGGTACTGGCCCGCGAGGATGTGCCGGGCGACAAACGCCTGGTGGCTTATTTCACCCAATCCGAAGCGGTGGACATCGAAACCCTGCGCAGCCACCTGCAAGCGCAACTGCCGGCCTACATGGTCCCGGTGGCCTACGTACACCTCGACGCACTGCCGCTGACTCCCAACGGCAAACTCGACCGCAAAGCCCTGCCGGCGCCGGACCTGGATTCGGTCATCAGCCGTGGTTACGAAGCCCCGCAAGGCGAAGTTGAAACCACCCTGGCGCAGATCTGGCAAGACCTGCTCAAGATCGAGCGCGTCGGTCGTCACGATCACTTCTTCGAACTCGGCGGCCACTCGCTGCTGGCCGTCAGCCTGATCGAACGGATGCGTCAGGCCGGCCTGAGTGCCGACGTGCGTATCCTGTTTAATCAATCGACCCTGGCGGCGCTGGCATCGGCCATTGGCGAGAGCAACGAGGTGAATGTCCCGGCCAACCTGATTCCTTCGGATTGCGAGTACATCACCCCGGCCATGCTGCCGCTGGTATCGCTGTCCCAGGACGCCATCGATCGCATCGTGGACACTGTGCCGGGTGGCGCGCGCAACGTGCAGGACATCTATCCGCTGGCGCCGTTGCAGGAGGGTATCCTCTATCACCATCTGGCCGCTGAACAGGGCGACCCTTACGTGCTGCAAGCGCAGTTCGCCTTCGACAGTCGCGAACGCCTGGACGATTTCACCCAGGCCCTGCAAGGCGTGATCGATCGCCACGACATTCTGCGCACAGCCATGGCCTGGGAAGGGCTGGACGAGCCGGTGCAAGTGGTCTGGCGCAAGGCGTCGCTGGGCGTCGAGCAGGTGTTGTTGCGGGATGAGGACGGCAACATCGCCGCTCAGTTGCAGGCGCGCTTCGATGCCCGGCACCATCGCCTGGATATCCGTCAGGCACCGCTGATGTGCATCCGTTTTGCCCAGGATGCAAGTCACCAGCGCTGGGTCGCGACCCTGCTGTTCCATCATATGGCCCTCGACCACACGGCGCTGGAAGTGGTGCGCCAGGAGATGCAGGCGCACTTGCTCGGGCAGACCGGGCAGTTGGCGGCAGCGATGCCTTATCGCAACTATGTGGCCCAGGCTCGCCTGGGTGTCAGCCAACAGGAGCACGAGCGCTTCTTCCGCGACATGCTCGGTGAGGTGGACGAGCCGACGCTACCGTTTGGCCTGCACGATGTGCAGGGCGCGGGACAGGGAATCGAGGAAGCTTCGTTGGCGCTCGCCGGCAGCCTGAGCCAGGACTTGAAGATTCAGGCCCGCCGGCTCGGTGTGAGTGTCGCGAGCCTGGTCCATCTGGCCTGGGCGCAGGTGCTGGGCCGTGTGTCGGGCCGCGATGATGTGGTGTTCGGCACCGTGTTGATGGGCCGGATGCAGGGCGGAGAGGGCGCCGACCGTGCGCTGGGCATGTTCATCAACACGCTGCCGCTGCGGGTGAACCTGGGACAGATGTCTGCCCGTGCAGGTGTGAGGGCCACCCATGGCCGATTGACTGCGTTGCTGGGGCATGAGCATGCTTCATTGGCGCTGGCCCAGCGTTGCAGTGGTGTGGAGGCGCCGACGCCGCTGTTCAGTGCTTTGCTCAACTATCGCCACACCGATGCGAACCAGGCTCCGTCTGCCTGGAGCGGTATTGAGGTGCTCAGCGGCGAAGAACGGACCAACTACCCGCTGATGCTCTCGGTGGACGATCTGGGCGAGGATTTCAGCCTCACCGTCCAGGTGGTGAGCGGGATCGGCGCGCCGCGGATCTGTGCCTATATGGAAGCGGCGCTGGCGAGTCTGGTCCAGGCGTTGGAATGTGCGCCTGACTCGTCGCTGGCCGATCTGCCGATTCTGCCGGAAGCGGAACGTGAGCAGTTGCTGGTGGCGTTCAATGCCACCGACGCTGAATATCCGCTGGAGCAGACCATTCATGGGCTGTTCGAGGAACAGGTACAACGGACTCCACTTGATGTGGCCGTTCTGCATGGCGAACGATATCTCAATTATCGCGAACTGAACGAACGGGCCAACCGCCTGGCGCATTACCTGCGCAAGCAAGGCGTTCGGCCGGATTCGCGGGTGGCGATCTGTGTCGAGCGTGGCCTCGACATGGTGGTCGGATTGCTGGCGATCCTGAAAGCGGGTGGCGGTTACGTGCCACTGGATCCGGCGTATCCGGCGGATCGGATTGCCTACATGCTGGAGGACAGTGCGCCGGCGGCGGTGTTGGCGCAGACGGCGACTCTCGGGTTGCTGGCAGGTGCCTCGATGCCGGTGATCGACCTCGACAGCGGCTTGTGGCAGGACGAATCCGTCTTGAATCCGCAGGTGCCTGAGTTGACCTCGTCGCATCTGGCCTATGTGATCTATACCTCCGGTTCGACCGGGCTGCCTAAGGGCGTGATGATCGAACACCGCAACACGGTGAACTTCCTCACTTGGGCCCATCGTTCGTTTGACTCGAACACCTTGTCGAAAACCCTGTTCTCGACCTCGCTGAACTTCGACCTGGCGGTCTATGAGTGCTTTGCACCGTTGACCAGCGGCGGCAGCATCGAGGTGGTCACTAATGTGCTGGAACTGCAACAGGGCGAGCACGACATCAGCCTGATCAACACCGTACCGTCGGCGCTCAAGGCGCTGCTGGAAGCCGGTGGACTGGGCGAGGGTGTGGACACGGTCAACGTGGCCGGCGAAGCCCTCAAGCGCAGTCTGGTGGAGGCGCTGTTCGAACAGACTTCGGTCAAGCGTCTGTGCAACCTCTATGGCCCTTCGGAAACCACGA
This sequence comes from Pseudomonas sp. SJZ074, assembly GCF_007828215.1. Taxonomy (GTDB): domain Bacteria; phylum Pseudomonadota; class Gammaproteobacteria; order Pseudomonadales; family Pseudomonadaceae; genus Aquipseudomonas. Next base: position 39,094 of record NZ_VIUE01000035.1, read on the forward strand.
CCTATTCGAGTTGGGTGTCGATGGCCCGTGAGGACGGCTTTGCCGCCCACATCGGCAAACCGGTCGCCAACACCCGGTTCTACCTGCTGGACGAACATAAACAACCGGTGCCATTGGGCGTCCCAGGGGAAATCTACATCGGTGGTGCCGGTGTCGCGCGGGGTTACCTGAACCGTGATGACCTGACCGCCGAACGCTTCCTGAAGGATCCGTTCAGCAGCGAGCCGAACGCGCGGATGTACAAGACCGGCGACCTAGGTCGCTACCTGCCGGACGGCAATATCGAGTACCTGGGCCGTAACGACGACCAGGTGAAGATCCGCGGTTTCCGCATCGAACTGGGCGAGATCGAAGCCCGGCTTGCCCGGCATGAATCGGTAAAAGAAGCGGTGGTACTGGCCCGCGAAGACGTGCCAGGCGACAAGCGCCTGGTCGCCTATTTCACCCAGTCAGAAGCGGTGGACATCGAAACCCTGCGCAGCCACCTGCAAGCGCAACTGCCGGCCTATATGGTCCCGGTGGCCTACGTACACCTCGACGAACTGCCGCTGACTCCCAACGGCAAACTCGACCGCAAGGCCCTGCCGGCACCCGACCACGACGCACTGATCAGCCGCGGTTACGAAGCTCCCCAAGGTGAAATCGAAACCACCCTGGCGCAGATCTGGCAGGACCTGCTCAAGGTCGAGCGCGTCGGCCGTCACGACCATTTCTTCGAACTCGGCGGCCACTCGCTGCTGGCCGTCAGCCTGATCGAACGGATGCGTCAGGCCGGCCTGAGTGCCGACGTGCGCGTGCTGTTCGGCCAGCCGACCTTGATGGCGCTGGCGGCAGCGGTGGGTAGCGGCAGTGAAATCCAGGTGCCGGCCAACGGCATCCTGCTCGGTTGCACACGGATCACGCCCGACATGCTGACGCTCAGTCGCCTGGATCAGAACGCCATCGACCATATCGCCTCGAAAGTGCCGGGTGGCATGGGCAACATACAGGACATCTACCCGCTGGCGCCGTTGCAGGAAGGCATCCTCTATCACCATCTGGCCGCCGAACAGGGCGACCCCTACGTGTTGCAGTCGCAGTTCGCCTTCGACAGCCGCGAGGCTCTGGACGATTTCGTCCAGGCCCTGCAAGTGGTAATCGATCGCCACGACATCCTGCGTACCGCCATCGTCTGGGAGGGTCTCGACGAACCTCAGCAAGTGGTCTGGCGCGAGGCGCGTCTGGGGCTGGAAGCCTTTGTCGCGGATCCGCAGGCCGGTACTGTCAACGAACAACTGCACAGTCGTTTCAATGCCCGGCACTTTGCCCTCGACCTCACCCAGGCACCGCTGATGCGCCTGGCGTTCGCTGAAGACCAGGCCGATCAGCGCTGGATCGCGATGCTGTTGTTCCATCACATCGCCCTCGATCATGCGGCGATGAAAGTGGTGCAGCGCGAGATGCTGGCGTATCTGCAGGGGCAGGCTGACCGGTTGGACACCCCCGCGCCGTACCGCAACTATGTGGCTCAGGCCCGCCTGGGGGTGAGTCGTGAAGAGCATGAAGGCTTCTTCAGCGACATGCTCGGCGATGTGGACGAGCCGACACTGCCGTTTGGCCTGCACGATGTGCAGGACGACGGTGACGATATTGAGACCGCGACACAACTGCTCGACAGCGACTTGAGCCGTCGCCTGCGGCGTCTGGCCCGCCAGTCAGGCGTGGGCGCGGCGAGCCTGCACCACTTGGCCTGGGCCCAGGTGCTGGGCCGGGTGTCCGGCAAACAGGACGTGGTGTTCGGCACGGTGCTGATGGGCCGGATGCAGGGCGGCGAGGGCGCCGACCGTGCGCTGGGTATGTTCATCAACACCCTGCCGCTTCGCGTCAGTGTCGATGAGCAGAACGTCAAGGCCGGGGTCAAGGAAGTGCATGGTCGGCTGACCGCCCTGTTGGGGCATGAACATGCCCCATTGGCACTGGCCCAGCGTTGCAGTGCGGTTAGCGCACCGACGCCGCTGTTCAGTGCCTTGCTGAACTACCGTAATTCCAGCGAACAGGCGGCTGGGCAGGATACCCTCGCGGCCTGGCAGGGTATCGAAACACTGGGCGGCGAATCACGTACCACCTATCCGCTGATGTTATCGGTGGATGATCTGGGTGAAGACTTCGCCTTGACCGCCCAGACCATGAAGCGTGTGGGCGCGCAGCGGATATGCGCCTACATGGAAACCGCACTGCACAGTCTGGCCGCAGCGCTGGAGTTCAGCCCCACGACACGCCTGCGCAGTCTGGAGGTACTGCCGCAAGTCGAGCGCCGGCAAGTGTTGATGGGATTCAACGCCACCAGCCGTCGTTATCCGCAGCACCGGACCGTCAATGACTTGTTCGAAGCACAGGTGCAGGCGCATCCCGACGCCGTTGCCGTGGTCCATGACGAGCAACGCCTGACGTATCGCGAACTCAATGCCAGGGCCAACCGCCTGGCCCGTCACCTGATTGGTCTGGGCACTCAGTTGGGCGACAGCGTGGCCATTGGCTTGGCACGTTCGAGCGACCTGTTGGTCAGTCAACTGGCCGTGCTCAAGTGTGCTGCCGTCTACGTGCCGCTGGATGTCAACGCACCGCTCGAGCGTCAGCAGTTCATGATCCAGGACAGTGGCGCACAATTGGTGCTGACCCTGAGCACGATGGTTGTGCCAGAAGGTGTGCAACGGGTGGACCTGGATATCATCGAGCTGGACGAGTCTGCCGATAACCTGGAGCTGACCCAGGATGCTGAGTCGGTTGCCTACATCATGTACACCTCCGGTTCCACTGGCACGCCGAAGGGCGTGCTGGTGCCGCACCGGGCGATCAACCGCTTGGTGATCAACAACGGCTATGCCGATTTCGATGCCCGAGATCGGGTGGCGTTTGCTTCCAACCCGGCCTTCGACGCCAGTACTCTCGATGTGTGGGCGCCGTTGCTCAACGGCGGCTGCGTGGTGATGGTCGAGCAGGATGTGTTGCTGTCCCAGGAGCGGTTCGCGGCGTTGTTGATCGAGCAGTCGGTCAGCGTGTTGTGGATGACCGCCGGGCTGTTCCATCAGTACGCCGACGGCCTGCTGCCGGTGTTCAAGCAACTGCGCTACCTGATCGTGGGTGGCGACGTGCTGGATCCGGCGGTGATCGCGCGGGTGCTGAAAGACGGCGCGCCGCAGCATTTGCTCAACGGCTATGGCCCGACCGAAGCCACGACCTTCACTACCACTTATGAAATCAAAGATGTAGGCGAGGGCGGTATTCCCATTGGTCGTCCGATTGGCAATACCCGCGTCTACATCCTGGACGCCAACCAGCAACCCGTGCCTGTCGGCGTGGCGGGCGAGTTGTATATCGGCGGCGACGGCGTAGCGAACGGCTACCTGAACCGTCCGGAACTGACCGCCGAGAAGTTCGTCGCCGACCCGTTCAGCGCCGATCCGGCGGCCTTGCTCTACCGCACTGGCGACCTGGCGCGCTGGCGTGCCGATGGAGCCGTGGAGTATCTGGGGCGTAACGACGACCAGGTGAAGATCCGTGGCTTCCGCATCGAACTGGGCGAGATCGAAGTCCGACTCGCACAACATGATGCCGTGAAGGACTGCGTGGTCCTGGCCCGTGAAGACGTGCCAGGCGAGAAACGCCTGGTGGCTTACTTCACTCAAGCGCAGGACGTGGACATCGAGGCGTTGCGCGCCCATCTGCAAGGGCAACTGCCGGAGTACATGGTGCCGGTGGCCTACATGCGCCTCGACGCATGGCCATTGACCGCCAACGGCAAACTGGACCGTCGCGCACTGCCGGCACCGGATCTGGATTCACTCGCCACACGGGCCTATGAGGCCCCGCAAGGTGAAGTCGAAGCCACGTTGGCGCAGCTTTGGCAAGACCTGCTCAAGGTCGAGCGCATTGGTCGTCATGATCATTTCTTCGAACTGGGCGGTCATTCGTTGTTGGCGGTGAGTTTGATCGAGCGCATGCGCCAGGTCGGTTTGAGCGCTGACGTGCGGGTGCTGTTCAGCCAGCCGACCCTGGCGGCGCTGGCCGCGGCCGTCGGCAGTGGCAAGGAGGTCAAGGTGCCTGCGAACCTGATCGCCTCCGGCTGTGAACGGATTACGCCGGACATGCTCACGCTGATCCAGCTTGATCAGGAGGCGATTGACCGGGTCGTGGCAACGGTGCCGGGCGGCGCGCGCAATGTGCAGGACATCTATCCGTTGGCGCCGCTGCAGGAAGGTATCCATTACCATCACCTGGCCGCCGAGCAGGGTGACCCCTATGTGCTGAAAATACTGTTCGAACTACGCAGTCGGGATCGGCTGTCGGCCTTTGCAGATGCGTTGCAGCATGTCATCGATCGACATGACATCTTGCGCACCGGCGTGGTGTGGGAAGGGTTCGATTCGCCGGTGCAAGTGGTCTGGCGCAACGCGCCGCTGGCGGTGGATGAGGTGGTGCTGGCAGCCGAGGCGGGGGATGTCGTTACCCTGCTGCAGGAGCGTTTCGATCCACGGCATTACCGTCTCGATATCACCCGGGCGCCGATGATGCGCCTGGTGTTCGCCCAGGACGCGGCCAACCAGCGTTGGGTGGCGATGTTGCTGTTCCACCATATGGCGCTGGACCACACCGCCATGGAAGTGGTGCGACACGAGATGCAGGCGCACCTGTTGGGCGAGGCCGAGCCGCTGACGGCGGCCGTGCCGTATCGCAACTATGTGGCCCAGGCTCGCCTGGGGGTGAGTCACGCGGAGCACGAAGCGTTCTTCCGCGAGATGCTCGGTGATGTGGACGAGCCGACCCTGCCGTTCGGTCTCCAGGATGTACAGGGGGATGGACGGGATATCGAGGAGGCCAGGTTGCCTGTCGACCTGTCGGTGTGTCTGCGCCTGCGAGCCCAGGCGCGCCAGCTCGGCGTGGGTGCGGCCAGCCTGGTCCATCTGGCGTGGGGGCAGGTGTTGAGCCAGGTGTGTGGTAAACGGGATGTGGTGTTCGGCACTGTGCTGATGGGCCGGATGCAGGGCGGCGATGGCGCTGATCGGGCGCTGGGCATGTTCATCAATACCTTGCCGTTGCGGGTGGATGTTGGCGATCAGGGCGCGCGTGACGGCGTGAAAGCCACCCACGCCCGGTTGACCGGCCTGCTGGGGCATGAGCACGCCTCCCTGGCGCTGGCCCAGCGCTGCAGCGGTGTGGTTGCGCCGATGCCGCTGTTCAGTACGTTGCTCAACTACCGTCACAGCGCGGTGGACGAGGATTCGAGTGAGGTCCTGGCCGGTTGGGAAGGGATCGAAACCCTGGTCAGCGAAGAGCGTACCAACTACCCACTGACCCTGTCGGTGGATGACCTGGGCGAAGGTTTCGGCTTGACGGCGCTGGCCGTGCCGCAGATCGGTGCACAGCGGGTCTGCACCTACATGAACGTCGCGCTGGAGCGCCTGGTGGAGGCGCTGGAGCAGACACCTCCGGCGCGCCTGGACAGCCTGTCGGTGCTGTCGTCGGCCGAACGCCGGCAATTGCTGGTGGATTTCAACGCGACCACCCGCAGCTTTCCACGGGACAGGACCGTTCACAGCTTGTTCGAAGCACAGGTGCAAGCGCATCCCGATGCCGTTGCCGTTATCCATGACGGGCAATGCCTGACCTATGGCGAACTCAACACCAGGGCCAACCGCCTGGCCCGTCACCTGATCGGTCTGGGTACTCAGTTGGGCGACAGCGTGGCCATTGGCTTGACACGTTCGAGCGACCTGCTGGTCAGTCAGTTGGCTGTGCTCAAGTGTGCTGCCGTCTACGTGCCGTTGGATGTCAACGCACCGCTCGAGCGTCAGCAGTTCATGATCCAGGACAGTGGCGCACAATTGGTGCTGACCCTGAGCACGATGGTTGTGCCAGAAGGTGTGCAACGGGTGGACCTGGATATCGTCGAGCTGGACGAGTCTGCCGACAACCTGGAGCTGACCCAGGATGCCGAGTCGGTTGCGTACATCATGTACACCTCCGGTTCCACCGGCATGCCGAAGGGCGTGCTGGTGCCGCACCGGGCGATCAACCGTTTGGTCATCAACAACGGCTATGCCGATTTCGATGCCCGAGATCGGGTGGCGTTTGCTTCCAACCCGGCCTTCGATGCCAGCACCCTCGACGTCTGGGCGCCGTTGCTCAACGGCGGTTGCGTGGTGGTGGTCGATCAGGACGTGCTGCTGTCCCGGGAGCGGTTCGCGGCGTTGTTGAGCGAACAAGCGATCAGCGTGTTGTGGATGACCGCCGGGCTGTTCCACCAGTACGCCGACGGCCTGCTGCCGGTGTTCAAGCAACTGCGTTACCTGATCGTGGGTGGCGACGTGCTGGATCCGGCGGTGATCGCGCGGGTGCTGAAAGACGGCGCGCCGCAGCATCTGCTCAACGGTTATGGCCCGACCGAAGCCACGACCTTCACCACCACTTACGAAATCAAGGGCGTGGGCGAGGGCGGTATCCCGATTGGGCATCCGATCGGCAACACCCGCGTCTATGTGCTGGATGCGAACCAGCAGCCGGTGCCGGTGGGTGTAGCGGGCGAGTTGTATATCGGTGGCGATGGTGTGGCGAAAGGGTATTTGAATCGCCCCGAGCTGACCGCCGAGAAGTTCGTCGCCGACCCGTTCAGTGCCGATCCGACAGCCTTGCTCTATCGTACCGGCGACCTGGCGCGCTGGCGTGCTGACGGAGCCGTGGATTACCTGGGGCGTAACGACGACCAGGTGAAGATCCGTGGTTTCCGCATCGAACTGGGCGAGATCGAAGCCCGCTTGAGTCAATGTGCCGGCGTAAAAGACGCCGTGGTGCTGGCGCGGCAGGACGAAACCGGGCTCAAGCGCCTGGTGGGCTATGTGATCCCCGAGTCGGGCATCACCCTGTCGGTGCACGCGCTGCGTAGCCAGTTGGCAAGCACGTTGGCCGAATACATGGTGCCGAGCGCCTTTGTCGTGCTGTCATCCTTCCCGCTGACCGCCAACGGCAAGCTGGACCGCCGCGCCTTGCCGGCACCGGACGCCGAGGCGTATGCCAGCCGCGAATACGCGGCTCCGCAGGGCGAGATCGAAACCACCTTGGCCCAACTTTGGGCTGAAGTGCTCAAGGTCGAGCAGATCGGTCGTCATGATCACTTCTTCGAACTGGGCGGTCATTCGCTGTTGGCGGTGACCCTGATCGAACGCATGCGTCAGGCCGGTCTGAGCGCCGACGTGCGCGTGCTGTTCAGCCAGCCGACTCTGGCGGCACTGGCGGCTGCCGTTGGCAGCGGCAGGGAAGTCGAGGTGCCGGCGAATCTCATCGAGCCCGGCTGTGGGCGCATCACTCCGGCCATGCTGCCGTTGGTGAGCCTCGACCAGGAGACGATCGACCGGATCGTCGCCACCGTTCCGGGTGGGGCGGCCAACGTGCAGGACATCTACCCGCTGGCGCCGCTACAGGAAGGCATCCTCTATCACCACTTGGCCGCCGAGCAGGGCGACCCCTATGTGCTGCAGTCGCAGTTCGCCTTCGACAGCTTCCAGCGCTTCGAGGCGTTCGTCGAAGCGCTGCAGGTGGTGATCGACCGCCATGACATCCTGCACACCAGTGTGGCCTGGGAAGGCCTGGACGAACCGCTGCAGATGGTCTGGCGCAAGGTTCTGCTGGAGCCGCAGCGCTTCGAAGCCGATGCCGCGGCCGGTGATGTCGCCACGCAACTGGCGAGCCGCTTCGATGCGCGGCACTACCGTCTGGACTTGCGCCGTGCCCCGATGTTGCAACTGGTCTACAGCAGGGACGAGGCCCAGGACCGTTGGCTGGCGATCCTGCTGTTCCATCACATGGCGCTGGACCATACCGCGCTGGAAGTGGTGCAACACGAGATGCAGGCGCACTTGACCGGCAAGGCCGGGCAACTGACTGAAGCCGTGCCTTATCGCAACTATGTGGCCCAGGCCCGACTGGGCATGAGCGAGGCGGAACACGAAGCGTTCTTCCGCGAGATGCTGGCTGACATCGATGAGCCAACGCTGCCCTTCGGGTTGGCCCAGGTGCAGGGCGACGGACGCGGTATCGCCGAGGTGACGGAGTTGGTCGGTCAGGTCCTGAGCCTTCGTCTGCGGACCCAGGCCCGACTGCTCGGTGTGAGCGCCGCGAGCCTGGTCCATCTGGCTTGGGCCCAGGTCTTGAGCATGGCGACCGGGCAGAAAGACGTAGTGTTCGGCACGGTATTGCTGGGCCGTATGCAAGGCGGCGAGGGGGCCGACCGGGCGCTGGGCATGTTCATCAATACCTTGCCGGTTCGTGTGCCGGTGGACGGGCAGAGTGTGCGTGACGCGGTCCGCATGACCCACGGGCGCTTGACCGGCCTGTTGGGGCACGAGCATGCGTCGCTGGCCCTGGCTCAGCGTTGCAGCGGCGTGGCTGCGCCAACCCCGCTGTTCAGCGCGCTTCTGAATTATCGGCACAGCGCGACTCAGGTGACTGACGAAGTGTTGTCTGCCTGGAGCGGCATGCAGATGCTGTCCAGCGAAGAACGGACCAACTATCCGCTGACATTGAATATCGATGACCTGGGTGACGACTTCAGCCTGACCGTTCAGGTGGCCGCGCAGATCGGTGCCCAACGCATCAGTGGCTATATGCAGGTCGCCCTGCAAAGCCTGGTGGATGCCCTGGAACGCGCCCCGCAAACGCCGGTGCGCAGCTTGACAGTGCTGCCGCAGGCCGAGCGCCGGCAGTTGCTGGAGACCTGGAATGCTTCGGATGCGGTGTATGCCGATGATGCATTGATCCACGGCCAATTCGAGGCCTGGGCGGCGGCGCAACCCGACGCCGTGGCCGTGGTGTTCGAGGACCGCACGCTGACCTACGGTGCACTCAATAGCCGGGCCAACCAACTCGCCCATCGTTTGCTGGCCTTGGGCATCCGTCCGGATGACCGGGTGGCGATCTGCGTCGAACGTGGCCTGGACATGATCGTTGGCCTGTTGGGCATCCTCAAGGCGGGGGCGGGCTATGTGCCGCTGGATCCGGCTTATCCTCAAGAGCGCCTGGCATTCATGCTCGACGACAGCGCGCCGGTGGCATTGCTCACCCAGGCGCATCTGTTGGCTCATTTGCCTGGCTTGTCTGCCGACGTATTGCTGCTCGATCAGCCCGAAACAGCGGGGATCGCGCAACAACCGCAGCATAACCCTGAGCTTGAGACGCTGACGTCCCGGCACTTGGCCTATGTGATCTACACCTCCGGTTCCACTGGTTTGCCCAAAGGCGTGATGGTCGAGCATCGCAACGTCGCGCGGCTGTTCTCGGCCACGCAACCGTGGTTCGACTTCGGCCCGCAGGACGTGTGGGCGCTGTTCCATTCCTTCGCCTTCGACTTCTCGGTCTGGGAAATCTGGGGCGCGCTGACCCATGGCGGCCGCCTGCTGGTGGTACCGCAACTGGTCAGTCGTTCGCCGCAGGAATGCTATGCGCTGTTGTGCCAGGCCGGCGTCACGGTGCTGAACCAGACGCCGAGCGCGTTCCGCCAGTTGATCGCGGCCCAGGGCGAAAGCGAGCTGAAGCACAGCCTGCGCCAGGTGATTTTCGGTGGCGAAGCCCTGGAAACCGGCATCCTCAAACCGTGGTACGCCCGCGAAATCAACGCCGGCACGCAATTGGTCAATATGTACGGCATCACCGAAACCACCGTGCACGTGACCTATCGTGCGCTGTCTGCCGCAGATGCCCAGTTGGTGGGCGTCAGCCCGATTGGCGGGCGTATTCCCGACCTGCAGCTGTACGTGCTCGACGCCCAGCGCGAGCCGGTGCCGGTGGGCGTGGTGGGTGAGATGTACGTCGGTGGCGCGGGCGTCAGCCGAGGCTATCTGAACCGCGACGAACTGACCGCCGAGCGTTTCCTGAAAAATCCGTTCAGCGATGAGCCGAACGCCCGCATGTACAAGACCGGTGACCTGGGTCGCTGGCTCGCGGATGGCAGCATCGAATACCTGGGGCGTAACGATGACCAGGTGAAGATCCGCGGCTTCCGTATCGAGCTGGGTGAGATCGAGGCGGCGCTGGCGACTTGCGACGGGGTCAGCGAGGCGGTGGTCATCGCTCGCGAAGACGAGCCGGGGGACAAGCGCCTGGTGGCTTATGTGATTGCCGAGGAAAACGCCCAACCGTCGGCTGCCGACCTGCGTCTCCAACTGTTGGAGGGATTGGCGGACTACATGGTGCCGAGTGCCTTCGTGATGCTCGAAGCCTTCCCGCTGACCACCAATGGCAAGCTGGATCGCAAGGCGTTGCCGGCACCGGACCTGTCTTCGGTGATCACTCATGCCTATGAAGCGCCGCAAGGTGAAGTTGAAGTCGCCATTGCCGGCATTTGGCAGGACTTGCTGAGTCTGGAGCGGATCGGTCGCCACGATAATTTCTTCGAGCTGGGCGGCCATTCGTTGCTGGCGGTGAAATTGATTGAGCGTATGCGTCAGGTGGACCTGAGCGCCGACGTGCGCGTGCTGTTCAGTCAGCCAACGTTGGCCGCGCTGGCCGCTGCGGTGGGCGGGCACACGGAAGTCGTGGTGCCGGAGAATCTGATTCCGGACGGTTGCACACGGATCACCCCGGCCATGCTGCCCCTGGCCGATCTGGACCAGGAGGCCATCGACCGCATCGTCGCAACGGTGCCCGGCGGCGTCGCCAATGTGCAGGACATCTATGCCCTGGCACCATTGCAGGAGGGGATTCTCTATCACCACGTTGCGGCAGCCCAGGGTGACCCCTACTTGCAGTATGTGCTGTTCGGTTTCGACAGCTTCACGCGTCTGGAGGGTTTCACTCAGGCGTTGCAAGCGGTCGTTGCCCGCCACGATATCCTGCGCACGGCGGTGCTCTGGGAAGGACTGACCGAGCCGGTGCAGGTGGTCTGGCGTAACGCGCAGCTGGTTGTGGAAAGGGTCCAGCTGGACCCGATGGCCGGCGATATCGCTACGCAACTGCACCAGCGTTTCGATCCACGGCACTATCGCCTGGACATCCGCCAGGCACCGCTGATGCGCGTCGCTTATGCGCAAGACCCGGAAAATCAACGCTGGGTGGGCATCCTGTTGTTCCATCACCTGGTGGACGATGCCACCTCGCTGGCGGTGCTGTCCGCGGAAATCGAGGCGCACATGCTCGACCAGGGGCAACGCTTGTCGGCTTCGGTGCCGTACCGTAACTACGTGGCCCAGGCGCGGCTGGGTGTCAGCCGCCAAGCCCATGAGCAGTTCTTCCGCGATATGCTCGGCGATGTCGACGAGCCGACGTTGCCGTTCGGCCTGCAGGATGTGCAGGGCGATGGCAGCGGCATCGAAGAGCTCCGCCAGGACGTCGATGCGGACCTGAGTCGTCGGTTGCGGGCCCAGGCCCGTCAGCTGGGCGTGAGCGCGGCGAGTCTGTATCACCTGGTCTGGGCGCAGGTGCTGGGCAAGGTGTCGGGCAAGGACGACGTGGTATTCGGCACCGTGCTGGTGGGCCGGATGCAGGGCGGCGAGGGCGCCGACCGGGCGCTGGGGATGTTCATCAACACCTTGCCGTTGCGGGTGAGCCTGGGGCAGACCGCTGTCGGTGCGGGCGTGAAGGCGACCCATGCGCGCTTGAGCGCCTTGCTCGCTCACGAACATGCATCATTGACCCTGGCCCAACGTTGCAGTGGCGTGGAGGCACCGACGCCGTTGTTCAGCGCCTTGCTCAACTACCGCCACACCGGCGCACTGACCTCGACCGAGGCGTTGTCGGCCTGGAGCGGTATCCAGGTGCTCAGCGGTGAAGAACGCACCAACTATCCATTGACCTTGAACGTCGATGACCAGGGCGAGGCGTTCAGTTTCACCGTCATGACCCCGGCCCACATCGGGGCGCAACGCCTTTGCGGCTATGTGCAGCAGACGCTGGAAAGCCTGATCGGGATGCTGGAGCAGACGCCGGATGCACCGCTGTATCAGTTGTCTGTCCTGCCGTGCGGCGAGCGCCGCAAGTTGCTGGATGAGTTCAATCGCACTGAAGTCGTTGCGCCGTCGGCTGCGGCCATTCACGAGCTGTTCGAGGCCCAGGTGCTGCGCACGCCGGATGACGTTGCCGTGGTGCAGGACCACCAATCACTGAGCTATCGTGAACTGAATGCCCGGGCCAACCGCTTGGCGCATTACCTGCGTAAACAGGGCGTACACGCGGATTCCCGGGTGGCGATCTGTGTCGAGCGCAGCGCGGACATGGTGGTCGGCCTGCTGGCCGTGCTCAAGGCCGGTGGGGGGTACGTGCCGCTGGATCCGGCGTATCCGGCCGACCGTCTGGCCTACATGCTGGAGAACAGCGCACCGGTTGCGGTACTGACGCAAGCCGGGACCCGCGGGCTGTTGGCCCATGGGCCGGTGCCGCTGATCGACCTGGATGCCGGCGAGTGGCAAGCCGAACCGGAGCACAACCCGCAGGTGACGGACCTGACCCCGGACCACCTGGCCTATGTGATCTACACCTCCGGCTCCACCGGTTTGCCCAAGGGCGTGATGGTCGAACATCGCGGCCTGCGCAACCTGCTGGACTGGTACCTCGACGACCTGGCCTTCCACGCCGGCGATGCGGTGCTGCTGGCCTCGTCGTATAACTTCGACCTGACCCAGAAGAACATCCTCGCCCCACTGATGGTCGGCGCCGCGTTGCACCTGGCCGAAGAACCGTTCAACCCGAGCGCCATCGTCGCCCAGATCGCCGAGGCCGGGATTACCCACCTCAACATGTCCCCCAGCGCCTTCCACGCCCTGGTGGACGCCGACCGCCACGCGGCACTGGCCTGCCTGAAACGGGTGGTGCTGGGTGGCGAGCCGATCCAGGTCGCCATGCTGGAAAAACTGCCGCTGCCACGGCCGGCGATCATCAACAGCTACGGGCCCACCGAATGCAGCGACGTGGTTGCCTGGCACACTGTCGATCCCGATCTGGACACCTACCGCAACCGCTCGATTCCGATCGGCCGGCCAATCCGCAACATGCAATTGCATGTGTTGGACAGTTACGGCCAGTTGGTGCCGGTGGGCGTCCCCGGTGAGATCCACATCGGTGGCGTCGGCGTGGCACGCGGCTACCTCAACCTGCCGCAGCTCAGCGCCGAACGCTTCATCGCCGACCCGTTCAGCGAGCGGGCCGATGCTCGCCTGTACAAGACCGGCGACATTGGCTGCTGGCTGCCCGACGGCACTTTGCAATACCTGGGGCGTAACGACGATCAGGTGAAGCTCCGCGGTTTCCGCATTGAACTGGGGGAGATCGAAGCCAGGCTCGCCCAGCACGAAGTGGTGAACGAAGCCGTGGTCCTTGTGCGCGAAGAGGTGCCGGGCGATAAGCGCCTGGTGGCCTGGTTCACCGCCTGTTCGCCGGACGAAACGACGGACATCGAGGCGCTGCGCGTCTACCTGCTGGCGCACCTGCCGGCCCATATGGTGCCGGTGGCCTACGTGCGCCTCGATGCATTGCCGTTGAGCCCCAACGGCAAGCTCGACCGCAAGGCGCTGCCGGCACCGGATCTGACGTCGGTCATTACCCGCGGCTATGAAGCCCCTGTCGGCGAAACCGAAATCACTCTGGCCCGCTTGTGGGCCGAAATCCTCAACGTGGAACGTGTTGGCCGTCACGATCACTTCTTCGAGCTGGGCGGGCACTCGTTGCTGGCCGTCAGCCTGATGGAACGGATGCGCCAGGAGGGCATGGAAGCGGATGTACGGACGCTGTTCGAGCAACCCACGCTCTCGGAATATGCGGCAACGACAGAAAAAATGGAGATTGTCCTGTGAGTGTGATCGAACTGTTGGCGACATTAAAAGAAAAAGACGTGCAGCTATCGGTCAACGGCGATCAGCTCGTTGTACGGGGCCGGAAACAGTCGTTGAAGGAGCCGCAGGTGCTGGCCCTGTTGCGCGAGCACAAGGCTGCGCTGATCGAGTTGATCAACAGCGGCGAGTATGACGCCGGCAAGCCCGGTGAGGTCGAGGTTCCCGCCAATGCCATCCCTGCGGGCTGCGAACGGATCACGCCAGAAATGCTGCCGCTGGTCACGCTGGATCAGCCGGCCATTGACCGCATCGTTGCCAGCGTGCCGGGCGGTGCGGCCAATGTGCAGGATATCTATCCCTTGGCGCCGTTGCAGGAAGGGATTCTCTATCACCACCTGACCGCTCTCCAAGGCGATCCTTATGTCTTGCAGGCGCATTTCAGCATCGCCAGTCGTGAGCGCCTGGGGGATTTTGTCGATGCCCTGCAACACGTGATCGATCGCCATGACATCCTGCGCACCGCCATCGTCCGCGAAAACCTGGAGGCACCGCTGCAGGTGGTCTGGCGCCAGGCTCGACTGGGGGTGAAGGACATCAGCGCCGAGCTGGCCGATGGTGATGTCCTGACGCAACTGCAAGCCCGTTTCGACCCTCGCCACTATCGCCTGGACCTCAGCCAGGCACCGCTGCTGTCGTTGGTGTGCGCCGAAGACCCGGACAACCAACGCTGGGTTGCGATGCTGTTGTTCCACCACATGGCCCTGGATCATGCCGCGTTGGCGGTCGTGCAGGGCGAAATGCAAGCCTGGTTGATGGGGCAGGCCGGGCAATTGCAGCCGGCCATTCCCTACCGCAACTATGTGGCGCGAACCCGCCAGGCCGATCAGCGCCAGGCCGACGAGGCGTTTTTCAGCAAGATGCTGGGCGATGTCGACGAACCGACCCTGCCGTTCGGTCAGCAGGATGTGCTGGGCGACGGTAGCGCCATTGAAGAGCACCACCGACCGCTGACCCCGGAACTCAGTCGCCGGGTGCGGGTGCAGGCGCGTCAGCTCGGCGTCAGCGCGGCAAGCATCTTCCATCTGGCCTGGGCCCAGGTGCTGGGCAGCGTCTCGGGGCGTGAAGAGGTGGTGTTCGGTACGGTGATGCTGGGGCGCATGCAGGCCGGCGAAAGCCTGAGCCGGGCATTGGGCATGTTCATCAACACCTTGCCGCTGCGGGTGGGCGTGGGCGCGCAGAGTGTGCGCGACGGGGTGAAAAGCACCCATGGCTGGTTGAGCGCCTTGCTCAGCCATGAATATGCCTCCCTGGCCCTGGCCCAACGGTGCAGTGGTGTGGCGGCGCCGGCGCCGTTGTTCAGCGCACTGTTGAACTACCGCCATAGCGCGGGTGCGGACCAGGTTCCCAGGCAGGAAGTGCTCCAGGCCTGGGAGGGTATTGAAGCCCTGAGCGCGCAGGAACGGACCAACTACCCGCTGATCCTCTCGGTGGATGATTTCTCCGATGACTTTGCCTTGGAGGTGCAGGCGAGCGTGCAGATCGGCGCGCAACGCATCTGCAATTACATGCAGGCAGCGCTCGAGTACTTGATCACGGCACTGGAAAGCGCCCCGGAGTCACTGCTCAACGACCTGTCGGTGCTGCCGCAGGAGGAGCGTGAGCGAGTCTTGCAGTCATTCAACCACACCGACCGCGCTTATCCGCAGGCGCAAACGGTTCATGCCTTGTTCCAGGCACAGGCACAGGCCCGTCCGGATGCGCTGGCGGCGGTACAGGCCGGAGAGACCCTGACCTATCGTGAACTGAACGCCAGAGCCGATGGCTTGGCCCGGCATCTGATTGACCTCGGTGTGCGGCCCCAGGACACGGTGGCCATTGTGCTGCCGCGCTCGCTGGACCTGTTGATCGCTCAACTGGCGGTTCTCAAGTGCGCGGCGGTCTATCTGCCACTGGACATCAACGCTCCCGTGGAGCGCCAGCAGTTCATGCTGCAGGACAGTCGGGCCGTGCTGGTATTGACCCACGGCACCGAGGGCCTGGCCGATGGCGTGCGCCGGGTGGATCTCGATAGCCTTGACCTGGCGGGGCTGCCGGCCTGGGACGGTTCGCCGCCGCAGTCGAGCGAAGCACCGGCCTATATCATGTACACCTCCGGCTCTACCGGCACCCCGAAAGCCGTGTTGGTGCCGCATCGGGCAATTTCCCGCCTGGTCATCAACAACGGCTATGCCGACTTCAACGAGCAGGATCGCGTGGCGTTCGCTTCGAACCCGGCTTTCGATGCCAGCACCCTGGAAGTCTGGGCTCCGTTGCTCAATGGCGGTTGCGTCATTGTGGTGGAGCAGGACGTATTGTTGTCCCAGGAACGCCTGCCAGCGTTCTTGCTTGAACAGTCGGTCAATGTGTTGTGGATGACGGCGGGGCTGTTTCACCAGTACGCCGCCAGCCTGATGGCAGTGTTCCGGCAACTGCGCTACCTGATCGTCGGTGGCGATGTGCTCGATCCGACCGCGATTGGCCGCGTCCTGGAACACGGCGCACCGCAGCATCTGCTCAACGGCTACGGACCAACGGAAGCCACCACCTTCTCGACCACCTACGAGATCAAGTCGGTCGGCGCGGGCAGCATTCCGATCGGTCGTCCGATCGGCAACACTCGGGTCTACCTGTTGGACTCCCGGCTTCGGCCCGTGCCCCACGGTGTGACCGGTGAGCTGTATATCGCTGGCCTGGGGGTTGCGAACGGCTATCTGAACCGGCCGGAACTGACCGCCGAGAAGTTCATCGCGGATCCGTTCAACCCGCAGGCCTTGATGTACCGCACCGGCGACCTGGGGCGCTATCTGCCGGATGGCAACATCGAATACCTGGGGCGTAACGACGGTCAGGTGAAAATCCGCGGGTTCCGCATCGAGCCAGGCGAGATCGAAACCCGGCTGGCACAACATGAGCGCGTAAAAGACGCGGCGGTGCTGATTCGCGAAGATGTGCCGGGGGAAAAGCGCCTGGTCGCCTATTTCACCTTGCATCGACCTGGCGACACCGTGGATATCGAAGCGCTGCGCGTGCATGTGCAAAGCCGTTTGCCGGACTACATGGTACCGGCTGCCTACGTGCGCCTCGATGCCTTGCCACTGACCGCCAACGGCAAGCTTGACCGCAAGGCGTTGCCGATGCCGGACCAGACGTCGATCCTGGCGCGTGGTTACGAAGCGCCGGTGGGCGAAACCGAAACGCTCCTGGCCAAGTTGTGGACGCAGATCCTCAATGTCGAGCGGGTGGGGCGTCACGACCACTTTTTCGAATTGGGCGGCCATTCCCTGCTGGCGGTCAACCTGATCGAGCAGATGCGCCAGGTCGGCCTGAGCGCCGATGTACGGGTGCTGTTCGGCCAGCCGACCCTCGCGGCACTGGCCGCGGCGGTGGGCAGCGGCAATGAAGTCCAGGTGCCGGCCAACGGCATCGTTCCCGGTTGCGAACGGATTACCCCGGACATGTTGCCCCTGGCCTCGTTGACCCAGGAGGCCATCGATTGCATCGTCGCAACGGTGCCGGGTGGGGCGGCCAACGTGCAGGATATCTACCCGCTGGCCCCGCTGCAGGACGGCATTCTCTACCACCATCTCTCGGCGCAACAGGGCGATCCCTATGTGCTGCAGGCGCTGTTCGCGTTCCAGGACAAGCCGCGCCTGGAGGCCTTCGCGCAAGCGTTGCAGGGCGTGATCGACCGCCACGACATTCTGCGGACTTCGGTGCTGTGGGAGGGGTTGGAACAACCCATGCAGGTGGTCTGGCGCAAGGCCGTCCTGAGTGTCGAACCGTTCGATGCAGCAGCGGATGGCGACGTCGTGGCCCAGCTGCATTCACGTTTCGATTCCCGTCATCATCGCCTCGATATCCGCCAGGCCCCGCTGATGTGCCTGCGCTTTGCCCATGATCCGCTCAATGAGCGTTGGGTCGCGATGTTGCTGTTCCACCACATCGCCCTGGACCATACCGCGCTGGACGTGGTGCAGCAGGAAATGCAGATGCACCTGCTTGGGCGCCAAGAGCAACTGGCGGCTGCGATGCCGTACCGCAACTATGTGGCCCAGGCGCGCCTGGGGGTCAGTGAGGAACAGCACGAAGTCTTTTTCCGCGAAATGCTTGGCGATGTCGATGAGCCGACGCTGCCGCTCGGTTTGCAGCAGGTGCAGGGTGACGGTCGCGGTATCGAAGAGGCACGACTCGAGGTGGATGCCGACTTGAGTCGCCGCCTGCGGGCCCAGGCGCGGCGGATGGGCGTGAGTGCCGCCAGCCTTCATCATCTGGCCTGGGCGCAGGTGCTGGGGCGGTTGTCCGGGCGCGACGATGTGGTGTTCGGCACCGTACTGATGGGACGGATGCAGGGCGGCGAAGGCGCCGACCGGGCCCTGGGCATGTTCATCAACACCTTGCCCTTGCGGGTGATGCTGGATCAGCAGGGCGTAGAGGCCGGCGTCAAGGCTGTCCATGGGCGGCTGAGTGCATTGCTTGCTCATGAACACGCTTCGCTGGCCCTGGCCCAGCGTTGCAGCCGCGTGGCGGCTCCTGCGCCGCTGTTCAGTGCCTTGCTGAACTATCGGCACAGCGCCACTGGCGTCATCTCGGCGGATGCGACGACGGCCTGGCAGGGCATGACAGCCCTGGACAGCGAAGAACGCACGAACTACCCGCTGACGCTGTCGGTGGACGACCTGGGCGATGGCTTCTCCCTGAGTACCCTGGTATTGCAAGGCGTTGGCGCAAGCCGCATCTGCGCGTACATGCACACCGCACTTGATCGCTTGGTGCAGGCGCTGGAGCAAGATTCGCAAACCCCACTCTACCGTCTGGAGATCCTCCCGCAGATCGAGCGCAAGCAGTTGCTGGTGGACTTCAACGCTACCCGGCGTGTCTATCCTCAGGACCAGACCGTGCTGGCGCTGTTCGAGGCCCAGGCGGCACGACTGCCGCAGGCAATTGCGGTGGTGCATGGCCAGCGGCAAGTGACGTATGGCGAACTGAACGCACAAGCGAACCGCCTGGCCCATCACTTGATCGGTCTTGGCGTGCGGCCGGACGATTGTGTGGCGATCCTGTTGCCGCGTTCGATCGACCTGCTGACCAGCCAGTTGGCCATTCTCAAGTGCGCGGCGGCCTATGTCCCGCTGGACCGCAATGCTTCGCTGGAGCGGCAGGGGTTCATGCTCGCCGATTGCCGGGCGTCCTTTGTGTTGACGTCCAGCCGCGAGCGGGTACCCGAGGGCGCAAGCCGCGTCGACTTGGACACGCTGGAGCCGCAGGGGACCATTGACAATCCAGGGCTGGAGCAGTCCAGCGAGTCGACTGCCTACATCATGTACACCTCGGGTTCCACGGGGCAGCCCAAGGGCGTGCTGGTGCCGCACCGGGCGATCAATCGGCTGGTGATCAACAACGGCTATGCCGATTTCAATGAGCATGACCGGATCGCCTTTGCCTCCAACCCGGCGTTCGACGCCAGCACCATGGACGTCTGGGGCGCCCTGCTCAACGGCGGGCAGGTGGTGGTGATCGACCATGAAACCCTGCTCGAACCGGCACGCTTTGCCCAAGTGCTGGACGAGTCGGGGGCCACTGTGTTGTTCGTGACCACGGCGATCTTCAATCAGTACGTGCAACTGATCCCCGAGGCCATGGCGGGCTTGCGCATTCTGCTGTGCGGTGGCGAACGGGCCGACGTGGCGTCGTTCCGGCGCCTGCTGGGCCTGGCACCAGCGTTGCGCCTGGTGCATTGCTATGGGCCGACCGAAACCACTACCTATGCCACCACGCTGGAAGTGAAGGCGGTGGCCGAAGACGCGCAAAGCGTGCCGATTGGCGGACCGATCTCCAATACCCAGGTGTATGTGCTCGATGCACACCAGCAACTGGCGCCCCTGGGTGTCGTCGGCGAAATCTACATCGGCGGCAAAGGCGTGGCGAAGGGCTACCTGAACCGTCCCGACCTGACGGCGGAGAAGTTCATAGCCGACCCGTTCAGCGACGAACCCGGTGCCTTGCTCTACCGCACGGGCGACCTGGGCCGTTGGTTGCCGGAAGGCAGCCTGGAGTGCCTGGGACGCAACGACGACCAGGTGAAGATCCGCGGATTCCGTATCGAGCTGGGTGAAATCGAAGCCAGGCTCGTCACCTGCGAGGGTGTGAAGGACGCCGTGGTGATGGTGCGGGCCGACGAGTCGGGCGAGAAGCGCCTGGTGGCCTATGTCGTGGCGCAGCCGCAGGTCGCGCTGACCGTGGCCGGACTGCGTGAGCAACTGTCCACGGCCTTGGCCGAATACATGGTGCCCGGCGCGTTCGTGATATTGCCGGCCTTCCCCCTGACGCTCAACGGCAAGGTGGACCGCAAGTCGCTGCCCGCGCCGCACGCCGAGGACTACGCAAGCGAAGCCTACGAGGCGCCGCAGGGAGAAATCGAACAGACCCTGGCCGGCTTGTGGGCGGAGCTGTTGAAGGTGGAACGGGTTGGCCGCCACGATCATTTCTTCGAACTGGGCGGTCATTCGCTGCTGGCGATGAGATTGATCGAGCGGATGCGCCAAGCCGGTCTGTCGGTGGATGTGCGCGACCTGTTCAGCCGGCCGACGCTACGGGCCTTGGCCGCTGCGGTGGGTGGGCATCGTGATGTGGTAGTGCCGGCCAGCGCCATTGTCGAAGGTTGCGAGCGGATCACGCCGGACATGTTGCCACTGGCCGTTCTGAGCCAGGACGCCATCGACCGGATCGTGGCGAGCGTGCCGGGTGGTGCGGGCAATATTCAGGACATCTACCCGCTGGCGCCGTTGCAGGAAGGCATTCTGTATCACCATCTGACCGCGAACAGCGGTGATCCCTACGTGCTGCAGACGCTGTTCGGTTTTGACGGCCGCGCCCGTCTGGACAGCTTCGCCCAGGCGTTGCAGCAGGTGATCGATCGCCATGACATCCTCAGGACATCGATGGCCTGGGAGGGGCTCGACGAACCGATGCAGGTCGTGTGGCGTCGGGCGCCACTCATCTGCGAGGCATTCGAACCGGATGCTCACGGCGCAGATGTGGTTGCACAGCTGTATGAGCGTTTCGATGCTCGTCAGTATCGGCTGAATGTGCGCCAGGCGCCGCTGCTACGCCTGGTGTACGCAGAAGATGTCGCCAACCAGCGCTGGGTTGCGATGTTGTTGTTCCATCATTCGGTGCTGGACCATACCGCGCTGGAGGTGCTGGAGCGGGAAATGCAGGCCCACCTGCTCGGCAGGGCCGATCAACTGGGTGCTGCGGTGCCTTATCGCAATTACGTGGCCCAGGCGCGTCTCGGGGTCAGCCAGGAGGAGCATGAAGGCTTCTTCCGCGACATGCTTGGCAATATAGATGAGCCGACGTTGCCGTTCGGTCTGCGAGATGTTCAGGGTGACGGTAACGGCGTGGAGGAGGTCAGGCTGGCGCTGGAGGTGGGGCTATGCCGGCGTCTGCGCGGCCAGGCGCGTCAGTTGGGCGTCAGCGCGGCGAGCCTGATGCACTTGGCCTGGGCACAGGTGCTGGGCCGTGTCAGCGGACGCGACGAAGTGGTCTTCGGCACGGTGCTGCTGGGGCGGATGCAAGGCGGAGAGGGTGCCGATCACGCCTTGGGCATGTTCATCAATACCCTGCCGCTGCGGGTGAGCCTGGTGGGGGGCAATGTGCGCGAGGGCGTGAAAACCACCCATCAACGGCTCACCGCACTGCTTGGTCATGAGCACGCTCCGCTGGCGCTGGCCCAGCGTTGCAGCGGTGTGGTGGCGCCGACGCCGCTGTTCAGTTCCATGCTCAACTATCGCCATTGCTCGGTCGAAGTCACCGCGCAGATGGTGTCGGCTTGGCAGGGCATCGAATCCATCGGCGGTGAGGAACGCACCAACTACCCGTTGACGCTGGCCGTGGATGATGGGGGCGAAGGTTTCAGCCTGGTGGTGCAGGTGGTGCGCGGAATCGGTGCGCAACGCATCGGCGAATACATGCAAACTACCCTTGAAAACCTTGTAACCGCACTGGAGCAAGCACCCGAGACGCCGCTGTATGAAATTGAGAGCATGCCGGCGGTTGAGCGCCAACACCTGCTGGAAGCCTTCAATGCGACGGCCGTCGACTATCCGCAAGGCCTGACCCTGCATGGCCTGTTCGAGGCACGGGTCACGA
>NZ_VIUE01000036.1 GCF_007828215.1 Pseudomonas sp. SJZ074
CACGACCCGGCCGGCAACCTGCTGATGCAGGACCGCCCCGGCCCGACCACCCTCAAGGGCAACCGCCTGCTGATGGAGGGCGACCGCCACTACGATTACGACGCCTTCGGCAACCTGATCCGCGAACGCCGCGGCAAGGCCCAGGTCCTCGTCACCGAATACCGCTACGACAGCCAACACCGCCTGATCGGCGTCACCACGGCGGACGGCCGCGAAACGTCCTACCGCTACGACGCCTTCGGCCGACGCATCAGCAAGACCGTGGCCGGCCTGACCACCGAGTTCTTCTGGCAAGGCGACCAACTCGTCGCCGAAAGCAGCCGCCAGCACCACCGCAGCTACCTCTACGAACCCGGCACCTTCCGGCCGCTGGCACTGCTCGACGGCAAAGGCCTCAACGCCTGCCCGTTCTACTACCACCTCGACCACCTGGGCACACCCCAGGAACTGACCAACTACGGCGGCCAGATTGTCTGGTCGGCGCGTTACCACGGCTACGGCAAGGTCCGTGCGATCGAGCACGGCGGCGGCGAACAGCTGGAACAACCGCTGCGCTTCCAGGGCCAATACCATGACTTGGAAAGCGGCCTGCACTACAACCGGCACCGCTACTACAATCCGGAAACGGGCCGCTACCTGACGCCTGACCCGAGCAAACTGGCGGGTGGGCTCAATGGGTATCGGTACACCCTGAACCCGACGGGGTGGGTGGATCCGTTGGGGTTGGTGGATTGTCCGGGGAAGGGTGGGTGTAGGCCGGCAGTTGGGGAGCAGGATCCGGCTGCCAAGGTTGGGGTGGATGAGGGGGAGCCGCAGCTGCCGATGACGGCGGAGCAGCGGCGGGCTCGGATTGATGAGTTAGCGGAGGCGAATGCTAAGCGACGTGTAGAGGAGTATGAGAGGAAATATGGCATGCATACTATCGCCAAGCACAATCCCGAGATAACAGATAGAGCGATAAGGCAGCGGCCAATTGACGGGAGTCATCCAACGATAAGCGGACAAATAGGCCCCGTGAGTTCCAGCTCCCAATTTAAAAGTTGGAGGATGCAGATGCATGCACTAAATGAAGCACTTACAAGAAAGGCTCGGGGGCTACCCGCGCATACGGGCTTCGACAGAAAACAAAACCCTATTGTTAGGATGGAAATGTCTGGCGCCGGCAGGGGATACAAACCCAACAGAAGAGATAGAGCCAATCCTATCTTGAATGAGCACATGAACGGTGCAGAAGTAAAATTTGACAAAATTCAAACGGATAAACCGTTTACTGCTTTTCCTGTTGACTAAGCTAGTCGAGAAATGGAGTTAATTATGTTGCTCGCCCCCTTTACTGAGTTGCCTTACCGGCCAACTGTTGACTCGCTCTTGGCTGGCATAGATACAGAATATAAAGATAATTTTTTTAGAGAGGAGCTGCTAAAGCTTGATCCAAATAGTACGGCGGATCGACAAATTATAATTAAAAATTACATAATTAAAGAGCAGGAGTATTTGTCGTATAGGCATAAGTTTCTGCTTTTGAAAAAGTTGGAGGAGGCGTTGGCGGATAAACTTTATGATTTTGGTGCGCTTTTTGAGTATGACTATGAGGCAAATGAATCTTCAGCCTCGCCTTGGTTGGCATCTGGCATCCATACACCACGTAGCTTTTTTGAGGATATATATGAATTGGCAAGCGAAGAATGGAAGCAAGATATCAACAAAGCCGCGCTCGAAGATCCATCCACTTGGTAATAGCCTACTTTATACCATTGCTCCAATAGGCTCGACTCCCTCAGCCTCCACCAAATACAAACTCCCCCCCGGCACCTCCTTGGCATGATGCTTAGCCTGCGAAGCCAGTTCCGCCAACTGGCTCGCATCCAGCCCTCCACACGCGTCCGACCTCAGATGCACCACCCCAATCGACAACGATAACAACGCGAACTCCTGCCGAACCCCCTGCCGGTTCAACGCCGTGAAGCACCCAGCCTCCAGATGCTCCGGCCGATAGAACCGGCGGCAATGGGTCTGGAAGTCGCTGAGCAGTTGATTCAGGCGCTTGCGCCAGTCTTCCGGGCCGAGGACCAGAAGGAAGTCGTCGCCACCGATGTGGCCGACGAAGTCGCGGCTGGGGTCGATGCGTTCGTTCAGGCATTGGGCCAGGCACAGCAGGACTTCGTCGCCCCGGCCGTAGCCATAGATATCGTTGAAGGGTTTGAAGCTGTCGATGTCGACGTAGCAGATCACCGCTTCCTGTCGCTGTTGCAGCAGGCGGGTGAGGCATTGCTGGATCGGGACGTTGCCCGGCAGCAGGGTCAGCGGGTTGGCGTAGCGGGCCTGTTGGATCTTCAGTTCGGTGATGAGCTTGAGCACGTCGATCACCCGGCCCAGTCCCAGGTAGTGACCGTTGAGGGTGATGATGAAGTCTTCTTCGATGCGTTGCCGGGCGCGGCTGGTGATGAGGCGGCTGACTTGCTGCAGCGACTGGCTCAGTTCCACGGCCAGGAAATCATCGCTCATCAGGCGGCTGATGGGTTTGCGGGCGAACAGGTCGGTGGCGAAGGGTTTGAGCAAGGCGTCCGAGAGCGAATGGCGGTGGACGATGCCGCAGGGGCGGTTCTGGTTGTCCAGCACGGCCAGGGAGTTGAGGTTGGCCTGGCGCCGAAAGGCGTCCAGGACCCGTGCCGTGGGGGTGTCATGGGACATGGCCGGTTGTTCGTTGAGCAGGGCGCTGAGGTCGTTGATCTCATCGCTTAACGGCACCGCGCCGCTGTCCTGCCGGGGCATCAGCGCCTTGGCATCCCGTGACGGCTGTTCCTGGGGGCGGGCGAGCAAATATCCCTGAACCAGATCGACGCCCATTTCCATCAGCACCGCCAGTTCTTCCGGCAGTTCTATGCCCTCGGCAATCACTTGGGAACGTGACGTTCGGGCGATCTTCAGGATCGAGCCGACGAATTCGCGCTTGAGGGCATCCTGGTGAATGCCGTCGATGAAGTGCCGGTCGATCTTCACATATTCAGGACGCAGTTCGGACCACAGCCGCAGGCTCGAATAACCGGCGCCAAGGTCATCCAGGGCGATGGAGAAACCCATGGCCCGGTAATGGTGCAGCGCATTCTGCAGGAGCTGGAAATCATCGATGGGGGTCTGTTCAGTCAGTTCGATCACCACCTGGCTGGGTGGGATGCTGAAGTCCTGCAGCAGTTGCAAAGTGCGTCCGGTCTGGTGCGCCGACTCCAGCAGCGACTCGGGCGAGACATTGAGGAACAGTTTGCCCGGCAGTTGTTGCTCGTTGAAACGTTGGCAGGCGCTGCGTCGGCAGGCCAGTTCCAGTTCACTGAGGCGTCCGGCCTGGCGGGCCACGGAGAGCAAGGCGATGGGCGAGTGCAAGGGGCTGTTGGACGGCCCGCGGGTCAAGGCTTCGTAACCCAGGATGCGCCGTTCGGACAGGCACACGATCGGTTGGAACAGACTGTGCAAACCGCTTTGAGTCAGGATTGAACTCAACGCACTCAGCTGTTCGGTCGTGGTCATGGCGATCTCTGGCGATAAAAAAAGGACCGGGTGCCGCATTGGGCGCCCAGTCCTGTATTTCACGACAGACTGATGTCAGTTTGATGACACTCCGACGAGAGTTACCATTAAATGGCCATCATCCCTGCTTGGCGACGGCTGTATTGAGTTTCAGGTAATCCAGCAGGATTCGCCCGGTCTCGCTCAGGTACGCATCGTCTTCCGGCTTGGTCTTTTCCGGCTCGGTAATCAGGTCTTCGTCTTCTTTCTTCAGCTCTTTGAGCGGCTCTTCGCCCTTGGCCTTGCGACGCAGGTTTTCCATCGCCAGTTGCTTGGCCTCGATGTCTGCATGCTGGGCGCGACGGTCGGCTTCGTTGAGGCTGACGGTTTTTTCCAGCATCAATTTCTGCGCCAGGGCCAGCTTGTCGCGGATGAACACGAACTCGGCATCCTGGGAAGTGCGGGCATCGTGATCGGACTTGAGCTGGGCTAGGAACGGTTTGAACGGGTCCACCGCCGGTTTGATCGCCGGCCGGATGGTGTCCCACGGCATGGCTTCGGGCAGGGCGCTTTCGCCGATTTCCTTGGTGTCGATGATCGACGGATAATCGATGTCAGGCAGCACGCCCTGGTGCTGGGTGCTCTGGCCGGACACCCGGTAGAACTTGGCCAGGGTCAGTTTCAGTTCGCCGTGGTTCAGCGGCTGGATGGTCTGCACGGTGCCCTTGCCGAAGGTCTGGCCGCCGATGATCAACGCCCGGTGGTAGTCCTGCATGGCACCGGCAAAAATCTCCGAGGCCGACGCCGACAGGCGATTGACCAGCAAGGCCATCGGCCCTTTGTAGAACGCGCCCGGGTTCTCGTCTTCGAGTACATCGACCCGGCCATCGGCGTTGCGTACCAGCACGGTAGGGCCCTTGTCGATGAACAGGCTGGTCAGCTCGGTGGCTTCCTGCAAGGAGCCGCCACCGTTGTTGCGCAAGTCGATGACGACGCCGTCGACCTTGTCCTTCTGCAGCTCGGTCAGCAGCTTCTTGACGTCGCGGGTGGTGCTCTTGTAATCCGGATCCCCGGCGCGGAACGCCTTGAAGTCCAGGTAGAAGGCCGGGATCTCGATCACGCCGAGCTTGTAGTCCTTGCCGTCCTGTTTCAGGTTGAGGATCGACTTCTTCGCGGCCTGTTCTTCCAGTTTCACCGCTTCACGGGTGATGGCCACGATCTTGCTGGTCTGGTCGTTCGGCGCATTGCTGGCCGGAATGACTTCCAGGCGCACCACCGAGCCTTTCGGACCACGGATCAGCTTGACCACTTCGTCCAGGCGCCAGCCGACCACGTCGACCATTTCCTTGTTGCCCTGGGCGACACCGATGATCTTGTCCGCCGGGCCGACCTGCTTGGTCTTGTCGGCCGGGCCCGCCGGTACCAGGCGCACGATTTTCACCTGGTCGTTATCGCTTTGCAGGACCGCGCCGATGCCTTCCAGGGACAGGCTCATGTTGATGTCGAAGTTTTCCGCGTTATCCGGCGACAGATAATTGGTGTGCGGGTCGTAGGACATGGCGAAGGTGTTGATGTACGCCTGGAAGATGTCTTCGGCGCGAGTCTGCTCCAGGCGAGCCAATTGGTTCTTGTAGCGCTTGGTCAGGGTTTCCTGGATCTGCTTGGGGTCCTTGCCGGCGATCTTCATGCGCAGCACTTCGTCCTTGACGCGCTTGCGCCACAGATCATCGAGTTCGGCTGTGCTTTTGAGCCAAGGGGCGTCCTTGCGGTCGACCAGCAGGGTTTCCTTGGTGCTGAAATCGATCTTGTCGACGCCTTTGTTCAGCTCGGCAATGGCGTAATCCAGGCGCGCCTTCACGCGGTCCAGGTAACGCTTGTAGATGACAAACCCGGCGTTCAGGTCGCCGCTCTTGAGGAAATCATCGAACTGGGTTCTCCACTTGTCGAATTCTGCAATGTCGCTGGCCATGAAATAGCTGCGCGACGGATCAAGCAGCTTCAGGTAGCTGTCATAGATGATGATCGAGCGCGCGTCATCGAGCGGTGGCTTGCTGTAATGATGACGTTTGAGCAACTCCACGACATTAAGGCTGGCAATCACCTCGTCGCGATCGGGTTGAAGCTTGTCCCAGCTGTTGGCTGCGAACGTATCGCTCGACATTGGCAACAGACCGAGGCCAATGACAAGTGCGAGGGCGGTGCTGGGGAACAGGTGCTTCATACTGATTCGACGCAGGGACAATTGATAACGCATATTAGGCCGTCTTTGAAGTCGCCGGTTCCATGTGGCCCGGGCGCAAAATGCAAGAAAGCCCGGCGTTACAGCAGCGGGCCCAGTCGAGACTCACTATGGAGGCACCGTGAAAGCATTGCAAGGCGTTGAAGGCCAAGTGGTATGGGCTGATGAGCCAAGTCCTACGTGCGATGTAGGGCAAGTTCGCATTCGTGTGGCGGCTGCCGGCCTGAATCGGGCCGATTTATTGCAGAAAGCCGGACTTTATCCGCCGCCTCCCGGGGCCAGCCACGTTCTAGGGTTGGAGTGTTCCGGGGTCATCAGCGAGGTTGGGCCGGGCTCGGCCTGGCAGGTGGGCGACCGCGTGTGTGCCTTGCTCGCCGGCGGCGGCATGGCCGAGGAAGTGGTGGTCGATGCCGGGCACGTACTGCCGGTGCCCGAGGGCCTGTCGTTGGCTGAAGCGGCCGCGCTGCCTGAGGTCTACAGCACTGCGTGGCTGAATCTGTTCAAGCTGGCAGGCCTCAAGCCGGGGGAGAAGGTGCTGCTGCACGCCGGAGCCAGTGGCGTCGGCTCCGCTGCGATCCAACTGTGCAAGGCGTTCGGCAACCCATGCTGGGTCAGTGTCGGTTCGGCGGATCGGCTGGCTTATTGCCAGGCGTTGGGAGCCCAGGGTGGTGTGGTGCGGGCTGATGACATCGAGCGCTTGAGCGACTTCGCGCCCTTTGACGTAATCCTCGATCCGGTGGGCGCCAGCTATGCCAAACTCAATGTGAAACTTTTGTCAGTTGACGGGCGTTGGGTGTTGATCGGGCTGATGGGCGGGCGCATGGCTGAACTCGATCTAGCCCAGGTGCTGGGCAAGCGAATCCAACTGCTCGGCTCGACCTTGCGCAGCCGCGATGAGCAATTCAAGGCCGACTTGATCAGCGAGTTGAGGCAACACGTGTGGCCGTTGTTTGCCGATCAACGCCTGAATCCGCAGCTGGCCAGGACGTTTGCGATCAAGGATGCCGAAGCGGCGTTTGCTGAGCTGGCGAGTAACAAGGTGTCAGGGAAGTTGGTGTTAGTGATTGATGAGAGCCTGAGCTGATTCTGGGGCGTCGCGCCCAGGCTTGCACGTGCTGCCTGAATGTGGAAAACACTGCTAAAGGGTTGACCTATAGGTTAACCCTCAGGACCTGGGAGAACATTCGTTGCTCGTTGCTGTTTTTACGGACAATCGAGTAGTTGATCAGAACGGTTTTTCCGCTGTTTTCGGATATCCAGGCACTGGGGATGTCAAAAACGTTGGCTTGACCGGACGTCACATCCTGGCTTTCAGTATCGTGGGTTGTGACACCGGCCCAACGAACCCTGACGGTGTAGCCTGTCTCACCGCCGTAGTTCACGCTAACCTTCGAGTTGGAATAACTCGGTGCCGGTAATGGATCCACCGCTTGCGGGTCGATATGCAGCGTCAATCTTGCCGACTCTATCGTCTCACCAACACCTTTCTCCTTGACTGAGTAGCCGACCTGGATAGATCGACCGATATTGTCGACGACTTCCAGACGAGGGATCGGGATCAATCTTTTCCCGGGCGGGTCGCCCACCTCTACTATCCCGCTGTTGTAGTTGACCCGGCCTTGCCAGCGCACCCTGATGGTATCGGTTGCATGCATACCGGTGTAGTGAGGTACTTCAACATCCACATGCGCGTCGGTGTAGATGTCGCTCATTTTCAGATGGTCGCCCGCTGCGTTATATGTTTTGGGAACGCTGGGTTTAAGCTTGTGGGAGGGAAGCACAGCCTGGTCCGCGACATCATAGACAAACGTGGCGTCCTCCGAGGGGGTGCTGGGTAAAGTCAGGCGAATGATTGGGACCACCATGCCTCCGGTGCGGTCGTAATATTTCTGTTGGTCGATTCGGGCATTTGCCAGCCCGGCGCCGAGATAGAAGAAGGCTTGAATCGGCAATACCCCTGGCTGATTCTCAGGCCAGGCTTTGATTCGAAGTTCGTTGTGGTCTCCGAAGGCTACGGTGGGAATCAAGGAGCGTACCCGGATGGCTTGATTGAAGGCGTTTACTGCTTCAGAGCCCAGGTTACTTTCCACCATAAAGGCACAAGAGTGCACCGTTGGATTCCTGGATTGAGGAACCGATTGATAGTGAGCCACCCACTGCTCCGCGGTGGTCACATTTTGTTCTCGACAAGGTTTACTGGTAGGGAACACGTATGGAGGAACAATGCTGTCCCTGCATCCGTACTGTCCCGCCGCGTCTCGATAAAAAGTAGCGCCGTCGAGTGGAAAGTAACAAATGACTTCTGGTCTGATTTTTTCCGCTGGGGCGCTGAAATAAGGGTAGAAGATAAAACCGTTGGCCCCATTCCAGGGCGCGCGGACAAATTTCGTATCGGCTCTTAAATAGGAAAAAGAGACCGCGTCGGTCGTTCTTGAGAAGTCGCTATGATCCCAGGGATCATAATTATTACTGGTTTTAGTGATGCGTAGCGTTACGCCTGAGCAAAGAAAGGCCGGTGTAGTGGGGGTTCCGCAGTCGGTGGCGGTATTGTGATAAGCCGTGGTCAGGTTTCTGGCGGTTTCCTCACCGGAGTGCTCATAAATGTTAGACGTCTGAAGGACGGCGGGTGGTGAGGCTGATTGAGTTGCGCAACCAAGTCATACGGCGAGCGTGAGGGCCGTTAATATCTTTATGCTAGCGTTGATATAAGTCCACCGTTCAAGGCGCTTGTCCATGAGGGCTCCCGTCGTGGAAGAAGTGTCGAGTTGATCAGACGTGGAGTGTATTAACCTGCGGACACAGCATTGCGTCTACTGTCAGAAATAACAGGTCAAAGTAAGAAGGCGCACCATCTGTCGGATACCTGGATGCGCGCCGCGTTGACTACGGAGTCATCCTTAACACCCCAGAGAACATCCGCTGTTCGCCACTGTTTTTACGAACGATGGAGTAGTTGATAAGGACCGGTCTTCCAGTGTTTTCGGTTATCCAGGCACTGGGAATATCGAACACGTTGGCTTCGCCGGTCTTCACATCCTGTGTTTCCGTGTCCCGGGTCGTCACCCCAGCCCAGCGAACCCTGACGGAATAGCCGGTCTGGCCGCCGTAGTTCACGGTGACTTTGGAGGCCGAGTAACTGGGCGCGGGTAATGGGTGAATTGCCTGAGGGTCGATATGCAAGGTCAGTTTCTCGGATTCTATTGTCTCACCCACGCCTTTTTCCTTGACCGAGTAGCTGACCTCAACCGAACGGCCGATATTGTCGACGACCTCCAGGCGTGGAATCGGGATCCGTCTTTTTCCAGGGGGATTGCCCACCTCGATAATGTTGCTGTTGTATCTGACCCGACCTTGCCAGCGTGCCCTGATGGTATCGGTGCCATCCATGCCTGGGTATTGCGGAATTTCCACATCGACGTGATCGTCGGTATAGATGTCGCTCATTCTCAAATGATTGCCCGCTGCGTCATAAGTTTTGAGCACTTTGGGCTCGGGTTTGGCTTGTGGCTCAGGAAGAATGGCTTGATCGGCCTCGCGGTACTCAAATGTCGCTTGCCCTTGGTAAGTGCTGGCCAGGGTGATGCGAATAATGGGTAAAACAATGCCGGTCAACTCATGGAAGCGTTTCTGGTCGTGTTGCACGGAAGCAATACCCGTGTCACGGGTATACATGAACGCTTCAATCGGCAATTTTCCAGGAATACCAGGAGTCCAGGTCTCCAGTTTCATGTCGTTGGGTACGTCGTAGGCGATGGAGAGTACCAAGGGGGCGGTCAATAAACTCTGATAAAAAACCGGTGCCGTTGGTACGGCAGACGACTTACTAACGTCAAAGCCACAACGTTGCTGTCCGTAGGGGTATTGTACGAAATGGGCAGCCCACTGTTCGGCGGTATTGATGCCTTGCAAGCCACAGGGGACACTGACGTCGGGATAGTCCTTATGGGCACCACAGCCTTTGTTGGAACGCAGATCCGATGCGCCGTCGAGAGGGAAAAAGCACAGGATCTCAATCGAGATTTTATCCGCTGGCGCCTCCAGTTTAGGGAAAAAAATATAGCCCTTGTCATAGGTATAGGCGAGGCGCTTTATATTGAAGTCCGAACGTAAATAAGAAAATGAAGTGCCTCCTACACGCACCGCCGTGTCGCTGGGGTCCCAGACATCATAGGGTTTTCCCTCCGCATGATTGGTGCCGCGCAATATAATCCCCGAGCACAGGAAAGCCGGCCTGTTGACCGTGCCGCAGTCTGCTCGGGTGTCTGCATATCGACGGCGTAGTTCGGTTGCCATCGCGTGCCCTTCGAGAGGTTGTGCGAGTGCCAGGACCGAACAACCCATCGACAATAAACTACCGATAATTGCAAAGAACAGTTTTTTAATTTTTTTGTATTCCTCCACGCACCTGAATATTAGGTGGCGGATGCGGCGCTGCGTCTACTGTCATTCCTGACAGTAGATGGATATACACCCTGTCAGGTCTGACAGTAGACGTTGCAGAGCCAGCCCTTCTAAATACCAGCATTCGAGAGCAATGGATCTCTCGCGGGTAGTTTCACTAGCAGAAGAGGTGTTGTGATGGCCAAAAAAGAACTCCGCCTGTCCAAAGAAGATATTGTCGGCGACAGCTCACCTGAAATTCTCTTGGAATTCTATAAAGGCAAGACCTTGCAGTTCGCGACCTTTCTCTCGGCTTCAAAAAAGAACGGCGCCTACGATACGGTCAACGTCAAGACCGACACCGATGGCGACGGTGATATGGACACCCAGGACGAAAAGGCCCTTCTGGAACTTGCCAAGGCCTTTACCCGGTTCAAGTAGCGAGGGACGTTGATGTCCAATTCCGCCGATTCTTGCTTGCGATAGGATCGGCCCCCTTGGCATCCCGGTTGACTGACCCACCGCCATCGCGAGCAGGCTCGCTCTCACAAGGAATCGGCGTTTGGACGCTGCTTTCGTGAATGCCTCGAACAACTGTGGGAGCGAGCCTGCTCGCGATGGCGGCAGCACAGTCAATATCGATGCCGAGGGGGCCGACACTATCGTGAGCAAGCTCGGTTCCCACAAGGTTTCGCACCACAGCGGCACGCAAGCGTTTTCATTGACCAGACAACTGTCCGAACTGTCGTTCCTGACAGTAGGCAGGCCCGGCGTTCGCGCATCTAATCGACCCCAGTATCGCCTGAGTGGAGTCGAGCCATGTTGCTCTCAATAACAGTAAAGAAAATACTGCCCATAGCCTTCGGTATTGCGCTGTTGCTGGGATGCAGCGCGACTTCCCAGCATCTACAACAGCTGCACGCGAATGATGCTGATGAAATAGGCAGGGTGACAGCGATCAATCTGACCGCTCGCTATCATAAAAAAGTATTCGATTGCGGTTCCAACTTGCCAGCGTACTTGTGTTCGGGGGTTGTGTTCAGGGGAACAAAGCCCTCCACGTCCTATTATTTCTGGAACCCCAGCCATTTTTCAGTGGCAAGCGGCGGTGTGTCCTTCTCGTATCTGCGGGAGGATTCGAAATTCACCAAGCTGGTCTATGGCTATAACAATGGCTTCATCTTTCGCCCTTACCAGGATTCCGGACAGACAGCGGTTCAGCCAGAGGTCCTGTGTTCATTTCCCGTGGACGCTTGGACATTCGATAGGGACGATAAAGGTTGTGGACAGTACTACACGTATCCGGACATAAGCCGGGAATGCCAATCCCAGGGGATCACCACCGCAACCCAGTGGCTGGCGCATTTTCAATCCGTTGAGTCGACGCAACGGCCACCTCACCAATGCGGTTTCAATGTGCGTGCGTCACTGGGTACGGCTGCGGCGCGTGCGTTTCACACCAGTCTTGAGGCGCGAACATTGGGCAGTAGCGATCCGGTCCTTGGCCCGATCCAGAACGAATTACGCCTGGCCACCTGGGAACAGAATGCAGGCCGCGACTTACCGATCGAAGCGCTTTTCTACACTTCGGGTGGTTTGCCTGGTGCCCAGCAATATCAGCGTGATTTCTACGCTGAAACCGACCGATGGCTGCCGATTATTATCTTGACGCTACCCACGACAACGACGGGCGACGCGAGATTTGGCTATCGCAGCGCCGACCAGGCATTTTTCCCCGGCGGACCACTGTCCATAGACCGAACGCCGTTGGCATTGGATGGCTTCAGAATCTTCGCTTCCTGGCCCGCGACGGGAGTTGAGGCACCCGGCAACACCGCGATCCGCCGGGCAGTGGGCGGCACTCCACCGTATCGGTACACATCCAGTAATACCCAAGTGGCGACGGTCTCGGGCAACGGTCAGGTGACAGGAATCAGACGTGGTAGTGCGGTGATCACCGTATCTGATTCGAGCACGCCGGTGCAGTCGGCAACGTATACGGCTCAGGTCAGCAACACTTGGCTGCTGGGGGTCGTAGTGCCCGGCACCTTCACTAGTCTTGCGGCTTTCCATCAATGGCTGGGAACCGTCGGCGGATACCTGATCAACAGCAGCGGGCAGTTCCAGACGCTGGAGAACCTGTATGCCCGACCTTTCCCGCTACCGCGTGGTAGATATTGGCTCGGTGAGCATGGCGGCGTTTGTCCGGCGGGTTATTACACTTACTATCATGCTGAAAACAGCCAAGCGCTCGCCTGTGCATTACCTGGCGAAAGCAGCGTGACCGGTGCGCTGTATGTCGTGCCTTATTGAGCAGATGCCATGAGAGCCGCTGCTCCGTGCTCCCCCGGTGAACGTCGGCTTATTTCCAGCTGTGAATTGGCCACCCCGCCAGTTCGGCGTGGGCCTTCAACACCGGGTCCGGGTTCACCACATGGGGGTGGTCCACCCGTTGCAACAGCGGCAGGTCATTGCGCGAGTCGGAGTAGAAGCTCGCCCCCTCCAGGTTTTCTTCCTCTGCGTCCAGCCAGTCCAGCAACCGCGCGATCTTGCCCTCACGGTAGGTCAGGGTGCCCACGGTTTTGCCGCTGTAGGCCCCATGGGCCACTTCAAGCTCGATCGCCAGGATCTCATCAATACCCAGGCGCTCGGCAATCGGCTTGACCAGATGCGTGCCCGAGGCCGAGATCACCAGGATCCGGTCGCCGGCCTTGCGGTGTTCGGCGATGGTCTTGGTGGCGTCGCTGAAGATGATCGGTTCGATGAAGTCTTCCACCCAGGGCGACACCAGGTGTTCGACTTCTTCCGGGGTGCGGCCGATCATGGGTTCCAGGCTGAAGTCCATGTACTCCTCCATGCGCAACTTGCCGTGGCTGTAGGCATCCATCAGCTCGTTGTTGCGACGCATGAACGACTCGGGATCGACCCAGCCCAGGCGCCCCATCTGCTCGCTCCAGAGGGTGGCGCAGTCGCCGTGGATCAGGGTTTCGTCCAGATCAAAAATTGCCAGGGCCATCAGCCTATTTCCCTTCTCAAGATCAGTTTCAAATTCAAAATCAACACAACCATCAGGCTACCTCACACAGGGCCGATGGCTCGATGGAAAGCGCCAGGCGGGCGCCATCGGGATGCAGGTCGGCCGCCGAACGGTTGAGCACGTCCACCACCAGTTCCACGCCGCGGGCCTCGACCCGGTAGCGGATCACGTTGCCCAGCAGGCTGTGGCTGCGGATCAACGCATCCGGTTCGCCGCTGCGACTCAGCTCGATGGCTTCCGGGCGGATGGCAATACGGCTGTTCACCGGCCGTTGCAGCAATCGGCTGGCGCTGTCGGCGTCCAACAGGTTGTAGTTGCCAATGAAGCCGGCGGCAAAAACGTCGACGGGCGCAGTGTAAAGGGTTTCGGCATCGCCGCTCTGTACGATCTTTCCCTGGTTCATCAGGAAAATCCGGTCGGACATGGTCAGGGCTTCTTCCTGATCGTGTGTGACGAAAATCGTGGTCAGGCCCAACTCGCGCTGGATCTGTCGGATCTGTTCGCGCAGGTGTTTGCGAATTCGCGCATCCAGGGCGGACAGCGGTTCGTCCAGCAGCAACAGGCGTGGCCGGGTCACCAGGGAGCGGGCGAGGGCAACGCGCTGGCACTGGCCGCCGGAGAGTTGATGGGGATAGCGGGTGGCGAAATCGTGCAGTTCCACCAGGCGCAGGATCTCCTGCACGCGTTGGCGGCTGTCTTCGGCCTGGATTTTTTGCATGCGCAGGCCAAAGGCGACGTTCTGTTCCACGGTCATGTTGGGGAACAGGGCGTAACTCTGGAACACCATGCCGATGCCGCGTTTTTGCGGGCTCAGGGGGACGATGTCCTGGCCGTCCAGCAGGATCTTGCCGGCATCCACCGCCGTCAGTCCGGCAATGCAGCGCAACAGCGTGGACTTGCCACAGCCGGAAGGTCCGAGCAGGGTGACGAATTCGCCCTTGCCGATTTCGCAATTGATGTCGCTGAACACCGGCGTGCCCGCGTAGCCTTTTTGCAGGTGTTGGACGCTGACGTAGCTCATTGGCTTTTGTCCTTGTTCAGAATGTTCGCCGCCCAGGTCAGGACCAGTACGAAGAAGAAGTAGGAAATCACCAGGGCGCTGGTGAAGTGGCCGCTGCTGTTGCGCATGTTGTTCAGGTAGACCTGCAGGGTTTCATAGCGGGTGCCTACCAGGATGTTGGCGAACACGAACTCACCGAACAGGAAGGAGAAGGACAGCAGCAACGCCACCATCAGGCCCTTGCGCAGGTTGGGCAACACCACCAGCAAGGCCGCCTGGAAGGTGCTGGCGCCGAGCAGTTGAGCGGCGTCCATCAGGTCGCGCAGGTTGATGGCTTGCAGGTTGTTGGTGATGGCGCGGTACATGAACGGCAGGGCGACGGTGAAGTAGCAGCCGATCAGGATCCACGGTGTCCCCACCATGGCCAGCGGGCCGGAGCCATAGAGTTGCAGCAGCCCTACCGACGACACCACCGGCGGCACCGCGAAGGGCAGCAGGATGAGGATGTTCATCAGCGCGTCGAGTTTCGGGAAGTGGTAATGCACCACGAACAGCAGTGGCAGGATCAGCACCACCGAGAGCACCAGCGCGCCGACGCAGACGATCAGCGACTGGCCGAAGGCGCTGAGAAAACGTGGATCGCTCCACAGTTGCACGTACCATTTGAAGGTAAAGCCGGCGGGCAGCACGGTGGCCGACCAACTGCTGGCAATGGAGTAGATCAGCGTGCCGGCCAGGGGCAGCAACAGGATGGCGAACAGCAAGTACACCACGGCCCGATGATAGAGGCCGGCAGGGCTCGATTCAGCGCGAGACATGGTAGCTCCTCTTGAGCAGCAACTGATGGACGACGGTCACCAGGGTCATCAACGCCACCAGCACCACGGCCAGGGCGCTGGCCATGTTCGGGTCGAGAGAGATGTCGCCGGAGACCATGGCGGCGATGCGAATCGGCAGCACGTTGAAATTGCCGGTGGTCAGCGCGTACACCGTGGCGTAGGCGCCAAGGGCGTTGGCCAGCAGGATCACGAAGGTACCTAGTAGCGCGGGGGTCAGCACCGGCAGCCCGATGTGCCGCCAGAACTGCCAGCCGTTGGCCCCCAGCAGCGCGGCGGACTCGCGCCAGTCTTCGCGCAGCGCATCGAAGGCCGGGTAGAGCAGCAGCACGCCCAAGGGAATCTGGAAGTAGGTGTAGAGGATGATCAGCCCGGTTTTCGAGTACAGGTTGAAGTCTTCGATGATTCCCGCCTGCTTGAGCATGAGGGTGATGCTGCCGTTGAACCCCAGCAGAATAATGAAGGCGAACGCCAGGGGCACGCCGGCGAAATTGCTGGTCATGTTGGCGAAGGCGTTGACGAAATTGCGCAGCTTCGAATCGACCCGGCGCAGCGAATAGCTGCCGAGCACTGCGATGATGATCCCGAACACACTGGACCAGAAGCTGATTTCCAGGCTGTGCTGGATCGCTTGCAGGTAGAACTTCGAACTGAAGATTTTGTTGAAGTTGGCCAGGCCCCAACCGAACTCTTCCGACTCCAGGCTGTTGATCAGCACCCAGAGCAGCGGGGCGATCTGGAACACGATGAAGAAAATCGCGAAGGGCACCAGGCACAACGCTGCCAGCCATTTGCCGCGGGTCATGGCATTCACTTGAGCAACTCCTGGCAATACGGTTTGTCGTGAGCCACACCGAGCAACTGGCAGAGGGTGCCGCACAGTTCGGTCTGCCGGGGCTTCGCGGCGGGGTCGAAGCTGAAGCTGTCTCCAAGCACGAACAGCGGTACCTCCCGTTCCTCGGCCAACAGGCCGTTATGGGAGCGGTCGTTGTTCATGCCATGGTCAGAAGTCACCAACACCTGGTAACCGGCGTCGAGCCAGCCTTGCAGATAGACCGCCAGGTTGATGTCCGCCGAACGGGCACTGTTGCGGTATTGCGGGGTGTCGAGGCCGTGCTTGTGGCCGGCATCGTCGATGTTCATCGGATGCACCAGCAAAAAGTTCGGTGAATGGCGCTGACGCAAATGTTCGGCGTCGGCGAACAGATGGGAATCGGGGTAGTGGTCGTTCCAGTAGAAATGCCCGTACTGGATAGGCAGGTCGGGGTTGTCGGTGTGACGATCCCGACCAGCCTCGAACGGTGAAGCGTTGTAAAGCTCGCTGACCCAATGGTACGCCGCGGCCGCCGTGCTCAAACCGCCTTCGGTGGCATAGTGGAAGACGCTGCGCTGGTTCGACAGGCGCGAGACGTTGTTGTGCACGATGCCGCTGTCAATGGGCGGGACGCCGGTGAGGATGCATTCATAGAGCGGGCGGGACAGGGCTGGCAGTTCACATTCCAGTTTGTAGAGAGCCGCGCGTCCTGCGCTGACGTAAGCCTGCAGATGTCCCATGGCATGTCGGGCGACTTCGTAGTTGAGGCCGTCGAGCACTACCAGGATGACGTTTTGCTTCATGGGTACCGGGACTCCGGACAGGAACCAGAAAGTTCGGATTCACCGCAGCCCCTGTGTGGGAGCGGGCCTGCTCGCGAAGGCTGACTGACACTCAACATTGACATTGGCTGACAGACCGCCTTCGCGAGCAAGCCCGCTCCCACAAGGGATTTGCATCGGATATCCGAGCGGGCTAACTACCGCCTCACTGCATATTGATGATCACTTCTTCCTGCCACTTCTGCGGCAGTGCCTTGGAGGTCTTCTCCCAGGCGTCCGCGTCCTTGATCGGCGTCACGTGCTTGTACTGTTCGTTCGGCAGCAGCTTGGCCTTGACCTCTTCCGGCAGTGTCAGGTGCTCGGCGCGGATCGGCCGGGCGTTGCCTTTGGCCAGGTTGATCTGGCCAGCGTCGCTGAAGATGTACTCGCGAGTGAGCTTGGCGGCATTCGGGTGCTTGGCATATTTGTTGATGATGGTGGTGTAGCCGGAGATGACCGAGCCGTCGGACGGAATCAGCACGACGTAATCATCCGGGTTGGCCATCTTGGCCTTGTAGCTCAGGCCGTTGAAGTCCCAGACCACACCGACTTCGACCTCACCTTTTTCCATGGTGGCGATGGTCGGGTTGGCCATGGACAGGCGCCCTTGCTTGGCGAGCTCGGCGAACATCAACAGGGCCGGTTGCAGGTTCTTCTCGTCGCCGCCGTTGGCCAGGGCCGCCGCCAGCACGCCATTGGCAGCCTGGGCCGCGGTGCTCACGTCGCCGATGGATACCTTGTACTTACCGCTCTTCAGATCAGCCCACTTGGTCGGTACTTCGGAACCGTGCAGCAGCTTTTTGTTGACGATGAAGGCGATGGTACCGGTGTAGGCCAGCGCCCAGTTACCTTCCGTATCCTTGGCCCAGGCAGGCACTTGTTCCCACGTGCTTGGCTTGTAGGGCAGGACTACGTCTTGCTTGACCGCAATCGGGCCGAAAGCCGCGCCGACGTCACCGATGTCGGCGCTGGCGTTGTCTTTCTCGGCGGCGAACTTGGCGATTTCCTGGGCCGAGCTCATGTCGGTGTCGACGTGTTTCAACCCGTAGGTCTTGGCCAGGTCTTCCCAGGTGCCTTTCCAGTTCGCCCAGTCATCGGGCATGCCGACGCTGTTGACGGCGCCTTCCGCTTTCGCAGCGGCTTCCAACTTTTTCAGATCGGTATCAGCGGCCATGGCGGCGGTGCACATGGCGATGGTCGAGCCTAACAGTGATGCCAGGAAAAGCTGTTTCATCCGAAGCTCCTTTGGGCGTTTTCAACGCTGCGATTGCGGTTGTGTTGGCGGTTATGTTGGTCTAGGTCAGCAATACCTGAGCCAATGTAGGCGAGCCCTGTGACATTTTGATGTCGGCAGTGGATGCACCGACACCGAGTCGGTTCGCGCGCAGTGACTGATAGCTAAGCGTAGACCATGGTTAAACGGCTGATATGAAAGGACTTGGCTGCAAATTTGCACGGCTGAGCATCGACCGTTCGGCGGTTCTGTCATCTGTCAGTCATGTGCAGTGCCTAGGCTTACAGAGATGGAAAATGGCTCGATGCATGACCGATTCCGCCCCGAAACAGTGCTGGTCTAGTCCAGATAGGTAACGCTGATGCGCATTGAGACAACCAAAGCGGTGACAACCATCGGCCAGGTCCTGCAGGAGCAGCTTGACCATGGGTTGCTGGCTCCCGGCAGCAAGTTGCCGGCCGAGCGCAAGCTTAGTGAGTTGTTCGGCACCACGCGCATCACCGTGCGCGAAGCCTTGCTGCAGCTCGAGGCCCAAGGGCAGATCTATCGCGAGGAACGCCGAGGCTGGTTCGTGTCGCCGCCACGCCTGGCCTATAACCTGATGCAGCGCAGCCATTTCCACGCCATGGTGACCGCCCAGGGACGGGTGCCTTCTACCCAGGTGATCTCGGCCCGTCTGCAACCGGCTTCGGCGGCGGTGTGTGCCTGGCTGCAATTGCCGGCCTTGTCGAGTGTGATCCAGATCTGTCGCGTACGGCGCATCGACGAGCGGCTGGTGCTGTATGTCGAGCATTACCTGAACCCACAGTATTTTCCCGACATCCTCGGGTTTGACCTCAACCAGTCCATGACCGAGTTGTACGCCCGCCATTACGACCTGCACTACGGTCGGGTGAAATTCGAAATCGTGCCCACGTCCCTACAGCCCGAAGCCGCGGCGGCGCTGAAGGTCTCGGTGGGCAGCCCCGGGTTACGGATCGCCCGGGTCAATTATGACCAGCATCAGCGGCTGATCGACTGCGACCTGGAGTTCTGGCGACACGATGCGATTCATGTCGGCGTGGACGTGCTGGAGGCGGCGTCAGATTGACTGGTTGAGTTTGGCCATGATCCTGAACAGTACGGTGGCGAGAATCAGCAGCATGCCGATCCACATGGCGAAGACCCCGACATTCTTGTCACGAAAATTGAAGCCGATGGCCAGCAGGATCATCCCGGCGAGGATGGGCACCAGCATGGCATGGAAGATGGACGAGGGAATCAT
Source organism: Pseudomonas sp. SJZ074 (assembly GCF_007828215.1). Classification (GTDB taxonomy): domain Bacteria; phylum Pseudomonadota; class Gammaproteobacteria; order Pseudomonadales; family Pseudomonadaceae; genus Aquipseudomonas. The sequence continues at coordinate 19,127 of NZ_VIUE01000036.1, forward strand.
GGTGACGGCCTTGTCGGGGGCGATAAGGTCAGTCTAGTTGGGTTTTGTGTGAGGTCGCGATGAGCTTGACCCAACGCTGTTGTGACGGGAGTTATCTGTGGCAAGGGGATAAATCCCCTCGCCACAAGGGATGGTAATCAGGGCAACTCCCGGCTGGCGTAGAACGCACTCAACACTTTCACCAGGTGCGCCAGGTCATGGCTGCCGCACAGCTCGCGGATCGAATGCATGGCGAAGGTCGGCAGGCCGATGTCCACGGTGCGCACGCCCAGCTGGCTGGCGGTGATCGGGCCGATGGTCGAGCCGCAGCCCATGTCGCTGCGCACCACGAAGCTCTGCACCGGCACTTCTTCGGCCATGCACAGGTGGCGGAAGAAGCCGGCGGTTTCGCTGTTGGTGGCGTAGCGCTGGTTGCTGTTGACCTTGATCACCGGTCCGGCGTTGAGCTTGGGCCCGTGGTTGGCGTCATGTTTATCGGCGTAGTTGGGGTGTACGCCGTGGGCATTGTCCGCAGAAACCAGCAGGGATTTCTGAATGGTCCGTACGAACTCTTCCCCTTCCGGCAGCAGTCGACGCAGGGTCTGTTCCAGCATCGGGCCGTCGGCACCGCAGGCCGAGCAGGAGCCGACTTCCTCGTGGTCGTTGCATACCAGCACGCAGGTTTCTTCCGAGTCGGCGTTGAGCAAGGCTTGCAGGCCGGCATAGCACGACAGCAGGTTGTCCAGGCGCGCGCCGGCAATGAAATCGTCATGCAGGCCGATGATTGCGGCGCTCTGGGTGTCGTAGAAGCTCAACTCGTAATCGAGTACCACATCGGCGTTCAGGCCGTGTTCGCGGGCTAGCTGGTCAGTGAGCACGGCACGGAAGTCGACGCGCTCGTCGCCGGCGAACTGGGCGAGGATCGGCGGCAGTTCGTTCTGCGGGTTGATGGCCCAGCCCTGGTTGGCTTCGCGATTGAGGTGGATGGCCAGATTCGGAATCGTGGCAATGGGCGCCTTGAAGTCGATCAGCTGGCTTTCGACCTTGCCGTCCCGGCGGAAGGTGACGCGCCCGGCGAGGGACAGGTCGCGGTCGAACCACGGCGCCAGCAGCGCGCCGCCATACACTTCCACCCCCAGTTGCCAGAATCCGTGACGTTGCAGCTCAGGCTGGGGCTTGACCCGCAGGCAAGGGCTGTCGGTGTGGGCGCCGACCAGGCGGATGCCGTCGTGTAGCGGTGCGTTGCGACCCAGCTTGAAGGCAATGATCGAAGAGTCGTTGCGCGTGACGTAATAGCGACCGTTGGCCTCGGTGGCCCAGGTCTCGCGTTCGTCGAGGCGCTGATAACCCGCCGCCTCCAGACGTTGGGCAAGGCTGGCGGTGGCATGGAACGGGGTAGGGGAGGCCTTGAGGAAGTCGATCAGGCCCTGGTTCAACTCTGCGCGCATAAATAGCTCCAGACAGCAATGGGCGGGAGTTTACCGTATTGGGGGGCGATGGGGAGGATGGCAGGCAGGCAACAAATTGTGTTTGTCGCGCAACCTTTGTGGGAGCGGGCTTGCTCGCGAAAGCATTGGATCAGCCAGGATTGATGTGACTGACACTGCGCTTTCGCGAGCAAGCCCGCTCCCACAAAAGTATGTGGCGTATTTCAAAACGGCGCCGGGCACTCGAAGCGCAGGCGTTCGCCGCTTTGCGGGTGGGTGAAGCTGAGCATGCTGGCGTGCAGGCACAGGCGGGGCCAGGCGGCCAGGGCTTGCGGGTGGGCATAAAGGCCGTCACCCAGGAGTGGATGGCCGATGGACAGCATATGCACGCGCAACTGGTGCGAGCGTCCGGTGATGGGGGTCAGCTCGACCCGGCACCAATCGCCACAGCGTTCCAGCACGCGCCAGAAGGTCAGGGCGTGTTTGCCGTGCTCATGGTCGACCACGTGACGAGGCTTGGTCGGCGGGTCGTAGCGCAGGGGCAGATCGATGCTGCCGCTGTCCAGTTCCGGTTGGCCCCAGCACAACGCAGTGTAGGCCTTTTCGGTTTCCCGGTCATGGAACTGACGGGACAGTTCACGATGGGTGTCCGGATCCCGGGCCAGCAGGATGATCCCCGACGTTTCCCAATCCAGTCGGTGCACGATTCGTGCTTCCGGATAGCCGTTTTCCTGCAGGCGGGTGATCAGGCAGTCCTTGTTATCGTCGGCCCGACCGGGCACCGACAGCAGCAAGGTCGGCTTGTCGACCACGAGAACGGCGGCGTCCTGATGAATGATGTGGATGTTGGAAAGGGGCATTGAAAACAGTCTCGGTACAAACGCCAACGGCGGCTCGGGCCCATCCCTGTGTGGAGCGGGCTTGCTCGCGAAAGCGGTAGTTCGGACACATTGTCATTGAATGTGCCGCCGTCTTCGCGAGCAAGCCCGCTCCCACAAAGGGCGAGGCCCGAGCCGCCGTGGCTCCCGCTGGATCGATCAGCGATCCGGCAGGGTGATATTGAGTTCCAGAATCGAGCAGCTACCCTGGCTTTCCAGTGCGACATGGACGTCATCGTTACCGATATTGACGTACTTGCGGATCACTTCGACCAGCTCCTTCTGCAAGGAGGGCAGGTAGTCCGGGGTGCTGCGTTGGCCGCGTTCGTGCGCCACGATGATCTGTAGACGCTCTTTCGCGACCGAGGCGGTACTGGGCTTTTTGTTGGCACGAAAGAAGTCAAAAAGGTTCATTACCTACCTCCAAACAGGCGCTCGAAGAATCCCTTCTTCTCGACGTTGAGGAACCGGTGTTCCAGGTCTTTGCCCAGCAGGCGGTCGACTGTATCGCTGTAGGCCTGGCCGGCGTCGCTCTGGTCGTCGAGGATCACCGGGACGCCCTGGTTGGAAGCCTTGAGCACCGCCTGGGATTCCGGGATCACGCCGAGCAGGCGTACCGCGAGGATTTCCTTGACGTCTTCGACACCGAGCATTTCGCCCTTTTCCACGCGCTCCGGGTGGTAGCGGGTGATCAGCAGGTGTTCCTTGATCGGCTCCTCGCCCTTCTCGGCGCGACGGGATTTGCTCGCCAGCAGGCCCAGCATGCGGTCGGAGTCACGTACCGACGACACTTCCGGGTTGGTCACGACAATCGCTTCGTCAGCGAAGTACATCGCCAGGTGGGCACCTTTCTCGATACCGGCCGGGGAGTCGCAGACCACGAACTCGAACTGCTCCTTGAGCTCCATCAGGACTTTTTCCACGCCTTCCTGGGTCAGCGCGTCTTTGTCGCGGGTCTGGCTGGCGGCCAGCACGTAGAGGTTCTCAAGGCGCTTGTCCTTGATCAGAGCCTGTTGCAGGTTCGCTTCGCCATTGACGACGTTGACGAAGTCATAGACCACGCGCCGCTCGCAACCCATGATCAGGTCCAGATTACGCAGGCCGACGTCGAAGTCGACGATGACAGTCTTGTGGCCGCGCAGTGCGAGGCCGGTACCGATAGCGGCGCTGGTGGTGGTCTTACCCACACCACCCTTGCCGGATGTAACCACGAGAATCTTGGCCAAGGTGTTTCACCCCTAAGGAAAAAGGACGTTGTCGGTCCCTGAAAAACATCTCTTTAAAACTGCTGCAATTGGACAGGCTTGGCTGGAATAGGACACGGGGCCGGGTTTACCTCCGGTAAACACTGCCTGATCCTTTTTCCTGCGTCGTTTTTAGCCGTTTTCGCTAGTTTTAGAGATGTTTGGAAAATGCGGCAGTATCCGTTAAAGCCGAATGATGTTCAACACGTCGCCCGACAGGCTGACCTGGACGCCGGCCCCCCACAGCGGGTCGCGGCGTAAATCTTCGGAAACCTTGTACTGCCCTGCGATGGAGAGCAGTTCAGCGCTCAATTGCTGACAGAAGATCCTGGCTTTCGTGTCGCCCTTGACACCGGCCAGCGCGCGGCCGCGCATCGGACCGTATACATGGATGTTGCCATCGGCCAGAAGTTCCGCGCCCGGGCTGACCGAGGACACCACCACCAGATCGCCACCCTGGGCATAAATCTGCTGTCCGCCGCGCACCGGCGAGGTAATGACCCGGGTCGGCTTGATTTCGGGCTCCGGTGGTTTTTCCAGTTTTTTGGCCGCTTCGGCCGGGACCGGTTCCAACAGGCGCTCCCGGGCGCCGGACGGCGGCAGCACTGGAATGTCCACGGCGATGGCGGCGGCGATGTCTTCAATGCGGCTGGCGCGGATGGCCAGGGTGCGCAGGCCGTGCTGGCGGCAGACGCGCATCAGGCCCGGCAGGTCCACCGAGCCTTCGTGGGCCGGCAACTTGTCCAGTGCCAGCACCAGGGGGGCATTGCTGAAGAAATTCGGCGCCTGGGCGACTTTGGCCGAAAGCTGCCGGTCAAGGCCCTCCAGGTCATTGCGGGCCAGCTCCAGCACCGTAATGGCGAGCATGCTGCCCTTCAGCTGGAACACGGGATCTTGGTCTAGCGATTCGGTTTGGCTCATGGTCGGCGTACAACGGCTTGTCACTGAAAGTGCCGAGACTTATAACGAGATCGTCCGCGAGCCGCAAGCCGGGTCGAACGATGTAGAATGCGCGGCCCATGTCTTTATGGAAGCTGTAATGGATCGCCCGCGTTTTCGAAGTGCTTTCTTTCACCCGCGTTTCTGGCTGCTATGGTGCGGCCTGGGGCTGTTGTGGCTGATCGTTCAGTTGCCTTACCCGTTGCTGTTGCGGGTCGGTCGTGTCCTGGGGGCGCTGATGTACCGGGTGGCCGGCGACCGACGGCGCATCGCCAGGCGCAACCTGGAGCTGTGTTTTCCACAAAAATCCGCGGCGGAACGCAAGCGTCTGCTCAAGGAAAACTTTGCCTCCACCGGTATCGCCTTCTTCGAAATGGCCATGAGCTGGTGGTGGTCGCGTTCGAGGCTGGCCAAGCTGGCTCATGTGGAAGGTCTGGAACATCTCAAGCAGGCCCAGCGCGAGGGCAAGGGCGTGATCCTGATGGCCCTGCATTTCACTACGCTGGAAATCGGCGCGGCCTTGCTTGGCCAGCAGCACACCATTGACGGCATGTACCGTGAGCACAAGAATCCGCTGTTCGACTACATCCAGCGTCGGGGCCGTGAACGGCACAATCTCGACTCCCTGGCGGTGGAACGTGAAGATGTGCGTGGCATGCTCAAGTTGCTGCGTGCCGGCCGGGCGATCTGGTACGCGCCGGATCAGGATTACGGCGCCAAGCAGAGTGTGTTCGTGCCGTTGTTCGGCATCCAGGCGGCCACGGTGACCGCCACCAGCAAGTTCGCCCGCCTCGGCAAGGCGCTGGTGGTGCCGTTCGTCCAGGAGCGCCTGGCCGATGGCAGCGGCTATCGTCTGGTGATCCAGGCGCCGTTGGACGATTTTCCAGGTGAGACCGAGGAAGCCGATTGCATCCGTATCAATCGGTGGGTAGAGCAGTCGGTGAGCGACTGTCCCGAGCAATACCTCTGGGCCCACCGGCGTTTCAAGAGTCGTCCGCCGGGCGAGCCGAAGCTGTACGGCAAGCGCGGTTGAGCCAGCAGTTCCCATCCCTGAGCACGGAGTGTTGCGATGATCCCAGCTGAACCGGTCACAGGTTTGATTCTTTCCGGCGGCGGGGCTCGGGCGGCATATCAGGTGGGGGTATTGGCGGCAATCGCCGAATTGTTGCCGGACGAGGCGCAGAACCCGTTTCCGGTGATCGTCGGCACCTCGGCAGGGGCGATCAATGCAGTCAGCCTGGCGAGCGGGGCGATGCACTTCAAGACGGCCATCGAGCGGTTGACTGCGTTCTGGCAGGCGGTGCGAAGCCATCAGGTCATGCGCAGCGACTGGTGGGGGGTTATTGCCCAGGCGAGACGTTTCCTTGGCCATGGCCTGCTCGGCCTAGGCGCCAGGTTGCCGGTGGCGCTGATCGACAGCTCCCCGCTGCGTGAGTTGCTTGAGGCACAGTTTCAGGCTTCGGGTATCGAGCAGGCCATCGCAGAACATCAATTGCGTGCAGTGGCGGTGACTGCGTTCGGTTATGAGTCCGGCCAGGCCGTGACGTTCTACCAGGGGCGCGGGACCATTGATGCCTGGTTGCGCCACCGTCGGATCGGCGTGCCGACGGTGTTGTCGGTCGAGCATCTGCTGGCCAGTTCGGCGATTCCTCTGCTGTTCGCGCCGGTCAAGATCGGCCCGCAGTATTTCGGCGACGGTGCGGTGCGCCAGTCGGCGCCCATCAGCCCGGCGTTGCACCTGGGGGCGAATCGGGTGCTGGTCATCGGAGTCAGTGGCAACCCCCGTGGACCCGCTGCGGCGGAGCCGGTGGCGCGCAGCTATACCGGTCTGCAACCGACCCTGGCGCAGATCGGCGGGCACTTGCTCAACAGTACCTTCATCGACAGTCTGGAAAGCGATATCGAGTTGCTTCAGCGTCTGAACGGGTTCAGTCATTTGCTGCCCGATGATGTGCCAGCCCACACCCTGGGCGCGGCACCGGTAGACGTGCTGGTGATTTCGCCGAGCCAGCCGATTGACGAAATCGCCGCCCGCCATCGCCAGGAGCTGCCCCGTGCGCTACGGCTATTCCTGCGCGGGCCGGGCGCGACGAAGACCAGCGGCGCCAGTGTGTTGAGTTATCTGCTGTTCGAGGCGGGGTATTGCAACGAACTGATCGAGCTGGGTCGCCAGGATGCGCTGGCCCAACGCGAGGAGTTGCGGCGGTTTTTGGGGTTGGCTCAGGGTTGATGCCCACTGAGCCATCGCCATCGCGAGCCTGCTCGCGATGGCGGCTTATCATTCAACATCAACGCCGACTGACCCACCGCTTTCGCGAGCAAGCCCGCTCCCACATGGCTTGCTGTGGATCAATCAGAAATGATACTTCAGCAAGAAGCTCGTATTGCTCTGGTTGGTCTTGAACCCTTCGTTGTCCTCGATCCCGTATTTGTTCTTCCAGTAGTCATATTCCACACCGATATACAGCTGCTTGGCACCCAGGTTCAGCGCCTTGCCCAGGTCATACTTGATCTGCGGGTTGATGTGCAGGTTGGCGTGGGAGGTACCCTTGGCATTGCTGTCGTTGTCCACCACCCAGTCGATGAAACCGTCGATCAGGATGTCGGATGAGCCCACGGGAATCGTATATGCCCAGACCGGGGTGATCTGCCAGACGTTGTCGCCAGCGCGTGGGCCTTCGGTCTGGCGGTTGTAGAAGTTCAGCTGGAAGTAATCGAAGCCAGGGATGGCCAGGTCGAAGCCCGGGCCGATCAGATAGGACTCGTTGTCGCCTTCACCGAACTCATAGGTCATGGCCAGCAGGACGTCCTTGATCGGTCCCGCTTCCAGTTTCTGGTCGAAGATCTTGCCGAACGACAAACGCGGGCTGAACTCGCCATAGTAGGTGTTCGGTCCCGACTGGCCGTCCTCCTTGCCGTTGTAGAAAATCCGGTCGAGGAAAAAGAAGTTATCGCCGTATTTCCAGGCATCGGCGTGTTCGAAGGTCACCGTCTGCTGGATGCGCGGGTTGACCTGGAAATCCTTACCGTACAGGTAGGTCAGGCTATTGTTCTGCCATTGGAACAGATCGTCGGCCATGGCCTGGCCGCCGGCCAGCAAGGATCCTGCGAGTGTCAGGCAGGTGCACGTACGTTTCATTCGGTTTGCTCCCAAGGTAAGTGGTACCGCTTTTTTGTCAGCGCTCTGGTGTGGCGCCTTTTTTCTCCAGTAAAACATCCGTTCGGTCAGGTTTTTGCTTGTGGCAAATCCTGGTGGCCGAGCCCAGGGAAAGATTCCCGAAGGGCTCGTTCAGCTGTCTGGAGCAATATTTGTCGAGATGCAGGGAGTGGCTGACAGGCGACCGGGTCGCCTGTCAGGTAGTGCGTGTAACGGGTTCAGTCGGACTGGGTAGGGGGGGCTCAGTTGGTCGGCGCGCCCTGGGTAATCCACGCGCCGATCAGGTCCCGTTCCTGTTGGGTCATCTGGGTGATGTTGCCCAGGGGCATGATCTGCGTGGTCACGGCCTGGGCCTGGATACGCGCGGCCTGTTGCTGGATCTGCTGTGGCGTATCGAACATCACCCCGGCCGGTGCCGCGCTGAACAGCGGACTGGTGGGCTTGGCCGAATGGCAGACCGAGCAGCGTTCCTGAATCACGCTGTGCACCTTTTCGAACGAAGGGCCCTGGGCGTTGGCGGCCTGGGCCGGCGCTGCGGCAGGTTGTGCCGGCGCGGTTTGCGGCTTGGCGCCACCGCCCACGGCGGTTTCCGGCAGTGGCTGGTACTCGATGACCGCTGGTGCCTTGGCCACGTCGGGGGCGGTAGACACAGGCTTGGGCCCGGTGACATACGCCAGGCAGATCATCGCCAGGGCGCCGACTGGCAGCGTCCAGGCAAACCGGTTGCTGTCGTGACGGGTGTTGAAGTAATGACGCACCAACACCGCCGCCACCGCGATCCCGGCGAGGATCAGCCAGTTGTACGGGCTGCCGTAGGTGCTCGGGAAGTGGTTGCTGATCATGATGAACAGCACCGGCAGGGTGAAGTAGTTGTTGTGGCGCGAGCGCAGCAAGCCCTTGGCCGGCAACGCCGGATCGGGCGTGCGGTTCTCGGCGATGGCGGCGACCAGCGCACGCTGTGCCGGCATGATGATACGGAACACGTTGCCCACCATGATCGTGCCGATGACTGCCCCGACATGCAGGTAGGCACCGCGACCGCTGAACACCTTGCTGAACCCGTAGGCCGCGGCGATCAGCAGCACGAACAGGATCGCACCGAGCAGGGCCGGGCGCTTGCCCAGGGCCGAGTCGCAGAGAAAGGAATAGACGAACCAGCCGACGAACAACGAGCCGATGCCCAAGGCGACGCCTTCGGGACCGCTCAGGCCGCTGCCGGGGGCCAGCAGGTAGACGGTCGGGTTCCAATAGAACACCACGCACAGCAAGGCGATGCCCGACATCCAGGTGAAGTAGGCTTCCCATTTGAACCAGTGCAGGTTGTCCGGCATGGACGGTGGCGCAAGTTTGTATTTCTCCAGGTGGTAGATGCCGCCACCGTGGATCGCCCACAGGTCACCGGCCAGGCCGCTCCTGGGGTTGACGCGATTGAGGTTGTTTTCCAGCCAGACGAAATAGAACGACGCGCCGATCCAGGCCACGCCAGTGATCATATGAACCCAGCGGATGCTCAGGTTCAGCCATTCCAGCAAATGTGCTTCCACAGTCGTTACCTCTCGCCCGTCACGCTTGTTCTCGCGTGATCGGACGCTTCTCTTATTGGTGGGGATCGAGGATCAAACACTCATCCTCTTCAAAGAAATGCTCATCGCAGTTATTGCCTGTGCCACTGCGATCAACCACCAGGAAGTCATCCCGCTTTTCGATCGTCAGCACCGGGTGGTGCCAGACGCCGCGATGGTAATTAATGCCCTGCCTGCCGTTGGTGACGAAGGCGCGGACCAAGCCTGATACAGGTGCATCGCCAAGTGGCGCGACCACGATCAGAAAGGGGTTGCCGAGCAGCGGAATGAACGCCTGGCTGCCCAGCGGATGGCGCTCCAGCATGCGCACGGTCAACGGCATCTCCAGTGCGTCGGCGCGGAAAATGCTGATGATCGCCTTGTCGTCCGGCGTGGCGGTTTCAACCGTTGCCAGGCGATGGAAGCGCATGGTCGAACCGTTGTTGATCATGAAGTGATCGCTGCCGTCGGTTTCGATCACGTCACCGAAGGGGGCGAAGGCTTCTTTGGTCAAGGGTTCGATCTTGAGTGTGCGCATGCTGGTCTTCTTAATCCAAAATTTTGTGTTGTTTGTTCTGGCGCCTTCGCGAGCAAGCCCGCTCCCACATTTGAAATGCATTCCCCTGTGGGAGCGGGCTTGCTCGCGAAGGGCGCGCCGCTTACTTCGCGACCTTGCCCAACACCCGCAGCCGACTCACGCCCCCATCCGGGAACACATTCAGGCGGATGTGGGTAATCGGGCCCAGGGCCTTGATCTGCTCGGCGAAGGTGTGTTCCGCGTGCATCTCCAGTTTCTGGCTGGGCAACAGCTCGCGCCAGAACAGCGACTGGGTTTCGATCTGGCTGTCGGTGCCGCCCTTGACGAAGGCACCCTGGATCGAGCAGCTGTCGGGGTAGTTACCCTTGAAGTGCAGGGTGTCGACGATGATTTTCTCGACCTCGCCAGCATGGCCCAGGGCGACGATGACCCAGTCGTTGCCTGGCGTGCGGCGGCGGGCGGTTTCCCAGCCGTCGCCCATATTGACGCCACGGCCCGGGTTGAGGATGTTGCTCATGCGCCCGAAATGTTCGTCGGAGCATGCCAGGGCACGACCGCCGTTGAGGGCGGCAGCCAGGTCGATCTGTTCGTTGTCGCCGACGGCCGACCAGTCGCGATACGGGATGCCGTAGACCCGCAACCGGGCCACGCCGCCATCGGGGTAGATGTTGAAACGCAGATGACTGAAGGCCTGGTCGTTGCTGATTTCGTGGTAGTGGTGGCTGTTGCCTTGTAGCTCGACGGCCGACAGTACTTCGGTCCACTGGGTGTTGTCGTCCGGTTCGCCCTCGGCCAGGAAGCAGGCTTCCAGGGACGCCGACGGTGGATAGTTGCCGGTGAAGAATGAAGTGTCGATGTCCACGCCCTTGATCGAACCCGGTACGCCCAGGCGAATCACGGCGCTGTCGTAGCCTTCGAAGCGCTTGCGACGCGACTCCCAGCCGTCCATCCACTTGCCGTTGTCATCGAACACGCCTTCCTTCCACACGGCCGGCGTTGGTTGGAACAGACGGTTGGCATCGGCGAACCAGTCATCGGTGACGCTGATGATCTTCGTGCCGAGACGGGCGTCGGCCAGGTTGACGAACTTCTCGAAAGGTACGGCGTAAGCTTTCATTCTTCTTGTCTGCCTTTAATAAGTTGGCTGGGGATGCTTGCAGGCCTGGACTCAGGCTGCTCGCTAAAGGGTCAGTAGTCGGAACAGCGCGATCTTGTTGATCTCCGCCAGCGCGCATTTGAACTCGGTGTCCACCGGGTTATGGATGCGGGTTTCGAACGCCGCGAGGATCTGGTGCCGGTTGCTGCCTTTTACCGCCATGATGAAGGGAAACTTGAACTTGGCCTTGTAGGCCTCGTTCAGCTCGGTGAAGCGTTGAAACTCTTCGACCGTGCATTGGTGAATACCGGCGCCGGCCTGTTCGTTCGTGCTGGCTTCGGTCAGTTGGCCCTGGACGGCGGCTTTGCCGGCCAGGTCCGGGTGAGCGTTGATCAGTGCCAACTGACTGGCATGGTCGGCGCTCAACAGGATGTCGCTCATGCGCTGGTGCAGGGTTTCGATCTCGTCGATCGACGGGTCCTGGCCCAGGTCGAAGGCCTTTTCGGCGACCCATGGCGAGTGTTCGTAGATGTCGGCGAAGGCATCGACGAACGCCTCGCGGCTCAAAGTCGACGGCTTGAGGGTCTGGAACGCGGTCATTGGGCGGCTCCAGGGTGCGGATGGGTCTGCTGCCAGTGGCGGGCGATGTCGACGCGACGGCTGAACCAGACCTGCTCATGGCCCCTGGCGTACTCGAGGAAACGCTTGAGGGAGGCGAGGCGGGCAGGACGGCCGATCAGGCGGCAGTGCAGGCCGATGGAGAGCATCTTCGGCGCCTCGGCACCTTCGGCATACAGCACATCGAAAGCATCCTTGAGGTATTGGAAGAAGTCGTCGCCGTTGTTGAACCCCTGTACCTGGGTGAAGCGCATGTCGTTGGTATCGAGGGTGTACGGAATCACCAGGTGCGGCTTGCCGTTGGGGGTGTTCGGTTCCCAGTAGGGCAGGTCGTCGTCGTAGGTGTCGCTGTCATAGAGAAAGCCGCCTTCTTCCATCACCAGCCGGCGGGTGTTGGGGCCGGTGCGGCCGGTGTACCAGCCCAGCGGGCGTTCGCCGGTGATCTCGGTGAGGATGCGGATCGCTTCGAGCATGTGCTCGCGTTCCTGGGCTTCATCCATGTATTGGTAGTCGATCCAGCGATAGCCGTGGCTACAGATTTCGTGACCGGCGGCGACCATGGCGCGGATCACGTCCGGATGGCGCTGGGCGGCCATGGCCACGGCGAAGATGGTCAGCGGGATATCGAATTGCTTGAACAGCTTGAGGATCCGCCAGACACCGGCGCGGCTGCCATACTCGTACAGTGACTCCATGCTCATGTTGCGCTCGCCTTGCAGCGGTTGCGCCGCGACCATCTCGGAAAGGAACGCTTCGGACTCCTTGTCGCCGTGCAGGATGTTGCGCTCGCCGCCTTCCTCGTAGTTGAGTACGAAGGACAGGGCGATGCGGGCATTGCCCGGCCAGTGGGGATGGGGAGGGTTACTGCCGTAACCGATCAGGTCGCGTGGGTAGTCAGCGCTCACTGCAGTCTTCCTTCTTGTTCGTACCATGTAGGTGGCGCCTGGGCGATGAGGCACAAGCTGGCGTCACGACGATGGGTTGATTGTATACAACTTTATGCGCGATTTGTAAGCCCGTTTTTCTGCATTTTTCATCACCCCCCTGAATGGTCCTACACTGCAAGAAATCTGCCGGTTTGGTCAATTAATCATTAGAAGAGCCGTGTATCCTTTGGTCTGGTTCGAACCTGAGCTTAAGGGCGAGCGGGCAAAGGGCAGGGCAGGTGTGTGTTTTTTATTGTGTACAATTTCTATTTAAAGTGTCTTAATTCGTCCATCGCCGCGGTGTTTCATGCTCTGAAACGGTGCGGCTTGTCTTTCAACTGATTCAGGAGGCGTCGGGCCGGGCTGCCCAGCAGCGAGGCGCGCACAATCAATGGGACGTTTGACTACTCACGTTTTGGATGCTGCACACGGCTGCCCGGGCAGCTCGATCAAGATCGAGCTGTACCGCGTGGAAGGCCCACAGTTGCACCTCGTCGCCAGCGCGTCGACCAACAGCGATGGCCGTTGCGATGCGCCGCTGCTGCAAGGGGAGGACTACCGTTCGGGGGTCTATCAACTGCAATTCCATGCCGGCGATTACTACCGCGCCCGGGGCGTGCAATTGCCCGATCCGGCCTTCCTTGATGTGGTGGTGCTGCGCTTCGGCATCTCGGCCGAGCAGGAGCACTATCACGTGCCCCTGCTGATTTCGCCTTACGCTTATTCAACCTATCGCGGCAGCTGACCCCAGGCGGCCGCTTGCTCCTGGAAGCGCCTGCGCATGGCGCGTCCTTGGTTTTTTTGCCCGCTCACACTGCGGGCTTTTTTTCGCCTGCCCGTTTACAGCCGGGCATTGTCGTCCCGGATGATAAAGACGGTGTCGGCGTAGCCTGGCAGGATCTGGGAGCCGCCCTTGAGCCAGATGATCTTGTTGGCCGCATGGGCGTCCTTGACGGCTTGCGCGGCGGCGTCGCCGACCTGGGTTTCCAGGTTAATGCCGGTCGTGTTGGGGTTGGTGTGGGTGGGCAGGGACAGCTTCGGGATCCGAGTGCGGTGCAGGCTCATGAAAAACAGATAGTCGTGCCCTGCGCGCCGAAATACCAATGCCGGAAAACTGTTGAAGTTGTTGGGCCCCATGACCGTATAGCCATTGCGGCTCAGAAGGCCGGCCATGAAGCGTTTGAAGTCCACTGTCGAATAGGTCGAGAGGAAGAAATCCCACTGTCGTCGGAATCGCATGGGGTCGAAATCCAGCCGACTCAAGGTGCCCGTCGTGGACGGGAAGGGCAGTTCGATTGCGCGCGAGGTGCTCGTAACGCCTGAAGAGGTTGGAAGAGTCGGAAGCATCAACAATGGATCGCTCCATTGCGGGTGCGGCGAAGGGGTACCCTGTTGCCAACTGTGAAAAATCTGCCTGAGGGCGGTCAGCCCCGCTGCGTCAGCGTAGGTCGAGCTGTTGACCAGTTCGAATTGCTTTCTGGCGATGTTCTCCAGGGTGACGGTCGTGACCTCCGGGAAAACGTCCCTGACGTAAGCCGTCAGTGGCTTTTCGAAGGGCAGCCTGGCGTCGATCTCCCAGTGATTATCCGGCGGAACGCGTATGACAGCCCTGGGTTGCTCGTCAGGCGTATGCCTGAGGATGGCCTCCAGCACGTCGAAATCATAGGCGGGATGGCTGGGAGGCTGGATGTAGGTGATCGGGTAATCTCGCGCTTGCATGCGGGTCATCACCTTGTAGTGAACATCGTTCACGGTGATGAAGTGCGGCCGTGTCAGCGTGGGCTCGAACGCCCAATCCCGTCTGAATACCGCCGGGCTTTGTACAGCGGCTTCACTTTGTGCGGGCGACGTCGTGCGCTGGCGTTTGGGCGCGCTGGCTTCGGACGATTCATCGTCCGACAGGCTGTGGAGGGTAATGGTCTGAGGGGAGTCACTGCTGTCTGGCTCGACCAGCTGGGGAGCCCGCCGCCACAGGAGACTGTCTTCCACTTGTTCCAGGCGTGGTCCGGAGGCAATAAGCTCGGTGCTCAATCGCGCCCGGTAGTTCTGTTCGGCATCGCGCCCCAGCAATACCGTTGCACCGTCTTCAAGCTCGACGTATGTGCGTGTCCTGAACGTCCGGATGCCAGAGGTCGGGTCTGGCGCCGATAACAGGGGGACCAGTTCGGGTGAAAGGTGGTAATTGTCCAGTGACACCGGGGCGGCTTCTCCTTGGGCGGCCCCCTGTTGGGGAATTTCAGATACCTGGAAGGTCGTGGGCTGGGATTCAGGCGCTTCGGTGTGTCTTCCCGACGGCGAGACGGATGCCTGGCCCGTTCCTTCCGTCCTCATGGGACTTCTGGGCGAACTTTCCGGCGTTGTATCGCGACTGGTACGGGATGTCTCGGAGGACGAAGTTGAAACATTGGGTCGGGTGTTTTTTCTTGGACTCATTGAATGTTCGGCTCTTGAATATCAATAATGAATATGACTTGTAACGGGTGGCTGATTGTCGCCTTGAAGATGTTCATGGAAAAAAACCGCACAGGTGCACTACATATATATTGCGTTGGAACTAAATATCAGGAAAAACCTGCATGAGGTTATGTTGGGTCGGAAAGGAGCTTGTCCGGCGAGAGTATCCAGTTCATATAAGGTAACTCTCTGGCAAACGTCGGACCCAAGGCGATCGCCTGGGCGAGCATCAACGACCTGCTCAGCGTTAAACCTTCTACCAACCTGGTACATTGTTCCCGCAATGAACGCAGGGCCTCGTCGCTCAGCGGGGGATGTTGGCTGAGGCCTTCCCGGGCCACCTCCTGATAGATCTTGAGATGATGGTCGCACAAGTTTGTTTTTCTAAGATCCAGTGCCGTGATGACACGGGACTTATTCGTGTCCAGGGTCCACTTGCGTGTTTTGAAGTGATAGCTGAGGGTGCCGGGAGCGCCATCTTTGACGGCAACATTGAAGACTCTTAGTTGTTCGGACGACAACTTGGAAAGTTCCACGGGTAACGTGACATCGGGGTCGAGTGGGGGCGCAAAGTACCGACCGTCCAGCGCTTCTACATAAACGCTTTCGAACAAGCTATCGACCGCATACACGATACCCTGTGCAGTGATGACGCGTATCTGGTCCACAAGGTCGTCCACTTCATAAGTGGGAAGATGAATGACCGTTCCGCCGATTTGCAACAGGTTGGATGCCAGTTTTATCTCGACCTGGCCGAGCTGCGTGGCGTCGAATTCCCACCGGGAGGCCTGGGGTAACCGGGGATTGGCGCTGGCCAGTGCGCCTGGCGTGGAGAGGCGTAGTGTCATGTTCGGGCCCAGGTGGACAAGGTAGCTGGAACCTTGGCCAATCAGGACTTCGACACCCGTTTGTACAGCGGCTGAAGTGAGCAGGGCGCAGGTCGCCCGGTTGCCCATGTAATAGGGCTTTTTATCCAAGGGCTGAAGATAGGCGTATTTCCTTTTTGTCGGCGTGAGTGGCAGTGGTATTTCCGTTTTCCACTTCACCGGATCCTTGTCTATGAACGTATTGTCCAGCAACAAACCATAGTCGGGAGACGGTAGGGCCAGACGGTAGGAGGACCCGTCATTCAAAATCAGGATGACCGTATGATTCGGACCGAGGGCGGAAAATGCACGTCGCCCCGTAGCGGGTTGTCGAGCGGTATAACGCTCATCGGAGCTGGCCAGGTTATTCACGATGATCCGGCGATTGCCACAGTGCAGCGTCAGGCCGCACGCTCCATACTTCACCGTGTCCGATTCGTCTTCCCGAATGACATGGGCGCTGTAGTGGGCTTCGATCCGTGTCAGTTCGGAGTGGGCGTAGTCCAGATGGAGTGTGGTGGAGAATTCACTTTTTCGTTTGACGTTGAGTGTGGTCAGTTCGATCAGACGGGAAACGTAATAGCTCGTATCTTTGTCGTGGGCGATCGATTGCTCGCTTTTGTCATTCAGGATGGCCGGGTTTCGTGGCGTTCCTTGTTGCACCATGACGGCTTCGATGGCGAGCCAGTTGCCGTTTTCGATGTTGTCGGGCAGGTCAGGTACCCAATGGAAACCATCTTTTGTGATGAACGTCAGTTTGTCGTTTTGTAAGGACCGCGGGTATGCAGTGTCGCCATAGACGTTGTTGACGGTGACCTTGCGCGCGTCCCAATCGTTCGAGTCGAAGCCCGAAACCAGCACCAGGTCGCCTGCTTCAATTGCCCAGCTTTCAATCAGGTCCGCTCGCCAGTCCAGTGCGATGACGCTGTTACCTACGCCGTCTTCGGTGATCGATACATGTCCCGGTTTATGAGCGATGGTGTAGACGTCCTCGCCAGGGCCTCCAGCGGCCTCGCGGTTATTACCCCCGAGGATGGAGATCTGGTCATCACCCGCGCCGGCCTCGATCGAATCGTTACCGCGGGATTTGATGATGTTCGGACCATCCGTACCCTTGATGACGTTCGTCCCGCCCTCAAGCAGTTCGACATGTTCAATGCTCTCAAGGACGCTAGAGCGATAGGCGCCGCTCGCTGTTCCATGAGCGGCTTGGGTGATGACGCTGACTTGCCCGGCGGCCAGGTCTACCTGATAACCCAGTGGTGGCTGCTGATTGTCGCTGGGACCGCCCGCTAGAATCAGCGTGTCATTGCCTGCTCCACCTACCAGGCGGTTAGGTCTGGGCGCCGCGTTCCCGGCGACGATCTCGGGCGCTCCCTCGAAAATGAACACATCATCCTTCGTGCCGCCGGTCAGTGCCTTGACGCCTCTTCCGTAATGGAAGACGTTGGGCTTGTTTTCAACGCCCAGAACAGTATCGTTGCCGCCGCCGATGGACCAGTGAATGCCTTTGTGGTCTGCCGTCGCTCCCATGACTGCGCCGGGTGTCTCGGCCGTAACGCCGCTGCGTGCATCGATCCAGTCATCGCTGTCCTTGAGCCGGGGACGCACGGCGGTTGCCTGATACCCTTCCCCGGTCCACCAATTCCAGGTGTTGTAGGTGACCCGTTCGAGTTCTACGGTGAACTTGCCATTTACGATCGCTTCAGTGCTGTCCTTCAATGGTCCCCTGAGGAGGTGCAAGGCATTGGCCTGGAGTCGCTTCGTCTGTTCTGCGGTGGCCTTGGCGACGGTGTAGCGCTCCTGGATATCGTCATCGGGGCTGATCGTCCAGAAGGCGAACCAGCCCGTGCGAAGGCGCTCGTGGACGGTGAGTTGTATGTAATCGTCGATTTCATCGACTTGGCGGATCGCGCCCCAGATCTGTGAGCCTATCACCAGGATAAGCCCGGCGGCCAAGCCCGCGGGACCCGCTGATGTGAACCCGGCCAGCGCCGCGACACCGAGGGTCACGGCCATGGCGGCACTGGTCACGCTCAAGGCTGCGTTGACGTAGTGGTCGGTGGCCTCGCGGCCGGTGGAGCCGGCGGCGGCCTTGAACGAGTCGACCGCAGCGATGATATCGAAAGGCAGTGTGAGCACGCTGGCAATCAGGCCGCTTCCACGCGCCAGCCGGATGGCAAAGGTCGTTTTGGCGAAATCCCCGAGGGAACGCTGGCCGGCCTTGATCATCTGGGTGGCTTGGCGAGTGACCAGTGCTTCGACACCGATGGACGCCACTTCGGCGGCCACGCTGGCCCCGTTGAAAACCGTCTGGTAGGCATCCTTGTCTCGGATGGCGTCTTGCAGACCCCGCAAGCCGCTGTAGATTCCGAAGGCTTGCAGCCCCAGGCCCGTGGGAATGAGGGCCTGGCTCTTGGCCTGGTTGATCCAACTGGATGACCGTTGCACCAGCGCTTGGGTGTCGAGGTGTCGGGCCGCGCTCAACAGCCTTTCAAGTGTGTTTCGATAACGCCCCGGCTCAGTCTGGGTTTCAGGTTCTTTGCGCAACAATGATTGCGCGGAGCGTGACCTCTGGCTGGCCAGTTCGAACAGCAACGTTGGCAGTCGATAGTCGTTTGCGTCGCCGGTGAGTCTTATACGGGTTTCGATGTCACTGGCATTGAACTGCAGTGAGTTCAGGAAAAAGCGATTGGGGATGCGAAAAAAAGTATTCTCGCCGTTCAGGGGCTGTCCGTCGGTTGTTGCGCCGAGTGCATTCAAAGCTGAACGGGTGACCGCCACGGAACCGATATGGAACGGGCCGTAAAGTTTATCCACAACTTCAAGTTGCGCCTGTCGTTGCTTGAGTTCTGAACTGAGCTGCGATTGATTGGCAACTTTGAAGTCGAGCGTTTCGGTTGTGCGCGCATTGGCGTGCAAACCTATATCCGTAATGACGATGCCTTGCTCGGCAAACACGGAGGGGGGTTGAATGACCTTGGCCATTGTGAACGTCCTTGTTCAACGATGATTGAATGGCCCTCTATGTAAGATGTTTTCCTGGACGGTGTATATCGATGGGTTGTTGCCTCGTTTTGCCACTCAGTGGGCGGACAATAACGACGCTGCGCCCGCGCCGCCAAACAAGCCTGCACTGATGCGATTGAACCAGCTCTGGCCTTTACCGGTACGCAGGTACCGCGCCGCGCCATGGGCGCCGAGGCCGTAGGCCAGCTTGCAGAGCAGGTCGAGGACGGTCCAGGTGGCGATCATGATCAGCAGTTGGGGCAGCAGAGGTTGCCCGGCGCTCAGGAACTGCGGCAGGAACGCGGCGAAAAACAGGATGTCTTTCGGGTTGCTGGCGCCTAGCACGAATGCCCGGCCAAACAGCGCGCGAAAGCGCGGGACGGTGGCGGCCTGGGGCACTTCGGCGCCTTGGGAGGGTTGTCGCGATTGCTGCCAGCTCTGCCAGGCCAGGTAGAACAGGTACAGCGCGCCGACGATCTTCAGGGCACTGAACAGTTTTTCCGAGGCCAGCAGCAGTGCCCCAAGCCCCAATGCCGAGGCGCTCAACAAGCAGATCGAGGCGATCACTCCACCCAGGAATGCCGGGTACGAGCGACGCAGGCCGTAGTTCAGGCTGTTGCCGATCATCAACAACGACAGGGGGCCAGGGATGAGAATCACCACCAGTGCGGCGCCACTGAACAACAGCCAGGTTTCCAGATTCATTGCTTTGCTCCTGATATACAAAAGCCTCACCCGATGGGTGAGGCGGGTGGACACGGTGTCGCTTACAAGAAGATGAACTTGGCGATAAAGATCGCGCAGAGCACCCACAGGCTGACGGAAATTTCCTTGCGTTTACCGGTGCCAGCCTTGAGTACCACGTAGGTGATGAAACCCAGTGCGATACCGTCGGCGACCGAAAAGGTCAGGGGCATCATGATCGCCGTGACGATGGCCGGAATGCTGTCGGTCGGCTCGTCCCATTCGATATGGGCCATACCGCCCATCATCAGCATGGCGACGTAGATCAAGGCACCGGCGGTGGCGTAGGCGGGGATCATCCCGGCCAGCGGCGCGAAGAACATAGCGGCAATAAATAGCACGCCGACGGTCACTGCGGTAAGCCCCGTGCGGCCACCTGCCGCGACACCGGCAGCGCTTTCCACGTAGCTGGTCACCGGCGGCACACCGACCATGGCGCCGAACACGCTGGAAGCGCTGTCGGCCTTCAGGGCGCGGGAGAGGTTCTCGATCCGGCCATCGGCCTTCACCAGCCCGGCACGCTGAGCCACGCCCATCAAGGTGCCGGCGGTGTCGAACATATGCACGAACAGGAAAGCCAGCACCACGCTGATCATGCTGACGTTGAACACCCCGGCCACATCCATCGCCATCCAGGTCGGCGCCAGGCTCGGTGGCGTCGACATCACACCGTTGTATTGCACCAGGCCCAGGCCCCAGCCGGCCAGGGTCACAGCGATGATGCTGATCAGGATCGCACCGAATACCCGGTGATAACTGAGCACGGCAATCATCAGAAAGCACACGGCGGCGAGCAGCGGGCCGGGTTCACGCAACGAGCCGAGCCTGATCAGGGTGGCGGGGCTGTCGACGATGATCCCGGCGGTCTTCAGGCCGATCAGTCCGAGGAACAACCCGACCCCCGCGCCCATGGCGAACCGCAGGCTCACCGGAATGCTGTTGAGCAGCCACTCACGGACCCGTGACAGGGTCAGGATCATGAACAGCACGCCGGAAATGAACACCGCGCCCAACGCGGTTTCCCAGTTATAGCCCATGGTGCCGACCACGGTGTAGGTGAAAAAGGCATTCAGGCCCATGCCCGGTGCCAGGCCCACCGGCCAGTTGGCATACAGGCCCATCAACAGGCAACCGAGGGCGGCGGCGATGCAGGTGGCGACGAACGCCGCGCCGTGGTCGATACCGGCATCGGCCATGATGTTGGGGTTGACGAAAATGATGTAGGCCATGGTGATGAAGGTCGTCAGGCCGGCGATCAGCTCGGTCTTCACCGTGGTGCCATGCACGCTGAGTTTGAAGATGCGTTCCAGCCAGCCACTTCGTAGTGGCGGCGAGAGGTCCAGCGTCCGGGCTTCGGGTTTGCGGCTTTCCACAGCGAGTACTCCTCAACAGTTTTATTGTTATTTCCGGCGTTGCAGGCCTTGCGGGGGGAGGCTTGCGCGCCTTGAGGCAGGTAAGGCTGGCGAAGTAGTTGACCTTTTGGTCAGAAACTCGCACGAAGCGGATTATGCTTTTGTATACAAATAAAGCAAATAATGTTTTATGGTTTGTGGGCGAAATGTCCGGCGATAGAGATATATCGCCTGGTAGGACGCTATCGCGAGCAGGCCCAGGCAATACCTGAGCTAAGCCTTCCCCAACCCCAGGTTCACCGCCAACCAGCCATTCACCGCTTCCTCCCCCGCCTCGGCAAACACCCGTTCCAGCAACTTCACCTGCTCGCGCCGCAACGCCTGTTCGAACCGCGCGCCTTCCTCCGTCAACGCCAGCAGCCGCTTACGTTTGTCGGTCTCGGAGGCGACGCTGTTGACCAGATGCATTTCCATCAACTGCCGCAACGGCATGTTCAGGGCCTGCTTGGTGACCCCCAGCAGGGCCAGCAATTCTTTCACGCTGAGGGACGGATACCGGGCAACGAAGAAAACGATGCGCTGATGCACCCGGCTCAACCCACGACGCTCGAGCATTTCATCGGCTTTGGCGGTGAACGCCTGGTAGCCGAAGAAAAACGCTTCCATGGCCATTTGCTGGGAAGTCGGGTTTTTAAGGTCAATCATATTGACGTATCCAGAGAGGTCGGAGTAATTTCAGTCAACAAGTTTGACTCATTTCCCCAATGCCTCGCTACAGGTGGTCCCCATGGCTTTTTCCGAACGTGTCTCGCGCCTCAAAAGTTCTTTGATTCGAGAAATCCTCGCGGCGGCCCAACGCCCTGAGGTGATGTCGTTCGCTGGCGGTCTGCCCGCCGAAGCCATGCTGCCGAAAGTGGAGTGGGACGCTATGCCCCTGACCATGGGCCAATACGGCATGAGCGAAGGGGAGCCGGCCCTGCGCGAAGCCCTGGCGGCGCAGGCACGGGCGTTGGGCCTGGCTTGCGAGGCAAGTCAGGTGCTGGTGGTCAGCGGCTCGCAGCAGACCCTCGACCTGGCGGCGAAGCTGCACATCGACGTCGGTACCGAGATCATGTTGGAAGCGCCGACCTACCTGGCGGCGCTGCAGATTTTCCAGCTGTTCGGCGCCGACTGCATCACCGTTCCCTTGCAGGCCGATGGGCCGGACCTGAGACAGTTGCGGGCACGCCTGGAACAGCATCGACCGGCGTTCATCTACCTGATCCCCACGTTCCAGAACCCTTCGGCAGTACGCTACAGCGAGGCCAAGCGCGACGCGGTGGCGGCCTTGCTGGATGAATTCGACGTGACCCTGATCGAAGACGAACCCTACCGCGAACTGACCTTCGACGGCGGCAGCGCCACGCCGATTGTCAGCCGCTTGAAGAAAGCCAGTTGGATCTACACCGGCACCGTTTCGAAAACCCTGTTGCCGGGGCTGCGGGTGGGTTACCTGATTGCCAGCCCGGACCTGTTCCCGCACCTGCTGCGGCTCAAGCAATCGGCGGATCTGCACACCAATCGCATCGGCCAATGGCAGGCACTGCAATGGATCGGCAGCGAGAAGTACCGCAGCCATCTCGGCGAGTTGAGGGATTTCTACCGGGATCGTCGTGACCGGTTCCAGGCTGCATTGCACACGCATTTTTCCGACATCGCGGACTGGAACATGCCCCAGGGCGGGCTGTTTTTCTGGCTGACCCTCAAGCAACCGCTGGACACCCGCACGTTGCTCGCTGCTGCGCTGGCGGCGGATGTGGCGTTCATGCCGGGAGAGCCGTTTTTCCCTGAGCCGGATCAGCATCCGGGGCACTTGCGCTTGAACTTCAGCCACATCGACCCGGCGCGGATGGATGAAGGGCTCAAGCGGTTGGCGGGGGTGGTGCGGGCGGCTATGGCTGCGCAAGCTGCCTGATATCAGGAAATCTTACAGTGGTTTTGCTGGCCCCTTCGCGAGCAAGCCCGCTCCCACAGTGGACAGGGTGAACACGAATGTGTATTCAACGACGATCCCTGTGGGAGCGGGCTTGCTCGCGAAGAGGCCCTGAACACACCACTCATCTATCAGGCTGCCGAAAACCGCTTGTCCAGGTAATCAATGATCACTTTGGATTCATACATCCAGGTGGTCTGCCCATTCTCTTCGATACGCAGGCACGGCACCTTGATCTTGCCGCCTTGCTCCAGCAGTGTCTGGCGATCCTGTTCGTTGTTCTTCGCATCGCGCAGGGCCACCGGCACGTTGAGGCGGCGCAGGGTACGGCGGGTTTTCACGCAGAACGGGCACGCGTGGAATTGATACAGCGTCAGGCTGCGGGCGGCCTGGTCGACCTGCGCCTGGGCATCGGCCGGGCGTTGTTTCTTGCCAGGACGGGTGATGAAGTCGATGAAGATGATCAGTTGGCCCAAACCAACTCGAAGCGCTTTGACGATCACGGTATAAGCCTCGCGGCAGGGAAGAAGAGGGCGCGCAGCTTACCTGATTTTTCACGGGCGAAAAAAAACCGGCGATCGATGCCGGTTTTTCTCGAACGACAGCTTACTTGATGAGGCTGAGGAACTCGCTGCGGGTCGCGGCGTTTTCACGGAACTCACCGAGCATCACCGAGGTGATCATCGAAGAGTTCTGCTTTTCCACACCGCGCATCATCATGCACATGTGCTTGGCCTCGATCACCACCGCCACGCCCAGAGCGCCGGTGACCTGCTGGACCGCGTCGGCGATCTGGCGGCTGAGGTTTTCCTGGATCTGCAGGCGACGCGCATACATGTCGACGATCCGCGCTACTTTCGACAGCCCCAGCACCTTGCCGCTCGGGATGTAGGCCACATGGGCCTTGCCGATGAACGGCAGCAGGTGATGCTCGCACAACGAGTACAACTCGATGTCCTTGACCAGCACCATTTCGCTGTTGTCGGAGCTGAACAAGGCACCGTTGGTGACTTCTTCGAGGGTCTGTTCGTAACCACGGCAGAGGTACTGCATGGCCTTGGCAGCGCGCTTGGGCGTGTCGAGCAGACCCTCGCGGGAAACGTCCTCGCCCAGTTGGCCGAGAATCGCGGTGTAATTCTGTTCCAGAGACATGAAACTACCTGTGGGATTTTACGCAAAGGGCAAGGGTACGGTGGCGGACACGGCGCTGCAAGCTCGGCAATCGAGGGCTACTCGTCGCGGCCTTCCATCATGGTGCGCTTGAGCATCACGTACACCGCCCCGGCGCCACCGTGTTTCGCCTGGCAGGAGGTGAAACCCAGCACTTGTGGATGCTGGCGCAGCCAGGTGTTGACGTGGCTCTTGATCATCGGCCGCTTACCATCCAGTCGCACGGCCTTGCCGTGGGTGACGCGCACGCAGCGGATCTCGAACTTCGTGGCTTCGGCGAGGAAGGCCCAGAGGGTTTCCCGGGCTTTTTCGACGCTCATGCCGTGCAGGTCGAGGCTGCCTTCGAAGGGAATCTGGCCGACCTTCAGCTTGCGCATCTGGCTTTCCTGGACGCCGTCCCGGGCCCACATCAACTCGTCTTCGGGACCTACGTCGATCACGAACTGATCGGACAATCCGTCCACGGCCGTGGCATCGGCGCGCACGGTGGCGGCCTGGCGCAGCTTGGCGATCTGTGCGCGGTCGGCTTTGGGTTTGCCGGTGTCGGCGCGATCGTGTTTGATCGGTTTAACGCCCTGGATCGCACTTTTGAACAGGGAAAAATCGTCGTCTTGCATGTCAGCCTCCGCGAAGGCCGATCAGTTTACCGAAGTCCGGCGGGATCGGGCGCGACAAAACGTCGGATGGCGGGTCAGTCGTGCTTTTTCATCAGGTGCGGAGCCATGGCCAGTTCCAGGGACTGGCGGGCGCGACGGCGGCAGCGGCGCCAGAACCAGACACCCAGCCACAGGACCAGGAGACCCACGGCCAGAATGATCGCCGAACCAAGCGGGGTGGCATTCAAGTCGCCCAGCGCGGGCGGGCGGCCCAACAGGCTGGCGGCACCGGCCATGGCCAACAGGACGCCGAGTGTTGCCAGAAGCGCCGCGATGGCCGCGCCAAAACGAAACCGCCAGTTGCTCGGGCCTTTGGGCCGCAAGCGACGTGCGTCAAAACCATCGGATAACTTCATTCCGATCTTCCTCAGTGGGTATCGGCCCTTCGACCGGAAGATGTTCGGGTTGTTCCTGAGGCTAGAGCTAATGAGAGTCTTTTGCGGATGAGCGGCGGACGCGGCCGCTCATCGAGGGCAATCAGATCAAATCGTGGGTCAGGGCCAGGGTGGCGAAGTTATCCGCCATGATCGCCATTTCGGTCTGATGCACGTGTTCGGCGCTCAGGACGCCGCCCTTGTGGGGCAAGTCGCGGGTGGCGCAGGCGTCTTCAACCAGGGTGCAGCGAAAGCCCAGGTTCTTGGCGGCGCGAACGGTAGTGCTGACGCTGGAATGGCTCATGAACCCGCAGACGATCAGGTCCAGGGGGCCAAACTCTTCCAGGCGCTTTTTCAATTCGGTGCCATGGAAGGCGCTGGGCAGCAGCTTGCCGATAATGGTTTCGTCACCCTGGGGTTCGAGGCCTGGAATGAATTCGCCGCGCTCACCCTGTGGATCGAACAGCCCGCCATGGGTGCCCAGGTGGCGCACGTGGACGATCGGCCGGCCGGCGGCACGGGCCGCGCCGAGCAATTGCCTGATGTTCGCAACCGCTGCATCCATGCCGCTCAGGGCCAGGGGGCCGGCGAGGTATTCTTTCTGGGCATCGATGATGATCAGGGTCGCTTGACTCAGGTTGGCCGCTGCGTAACCACGACCGCTGAGTTGAAACATCGTTTTTGGAACGGACATTCTGGGGCTCCTTCGGGTGGGGCTTTTGCGACATTGTCCTCTGGCTGAGCGGTTCTGTGAATCGCTTCCATCGCAAGCGCCGTCGTTGCTGGCCTACAGCCTTGTCAAGATGGCTGTCTTGTTCAATGGTGAGTGCAAAAAACGGAAGGTTCCTACGAGTGCTCTGGCGTTTTCAGTCGTCCTTGAGGCACGTTTGGGTGGCGGCGCGTTTGGCTGTTAGACTCGCCAGTCGTTTTTTCTGGAGTTTGCCGCCGTGATCACTTCCCGTCTTCGTACCCTGCGCGACCATATCCGTTGGGCCGTCAGCCGTTTCCATGGGGAGGATCTGTTTTTCGGCCATGGCACCGACAATGCGTGGGATGAAGCCCGCCAGTTGGTGTTGGGCGCGCTGCACCTTCCGTGGGAAATCGCCGACAGCTACCTGGATTGCAGCTTGGAAGACGACGAATTGGTCCATGTGCAGCGCCTGTTGCAGCGACGTATCGCGGAGCGGATCCCTGCGGCCTACCTGTTGGGCGAGGCCTGGTTCTGTGGGATGTCATTCATTGTCGACGAACGCGTGCTCATTCCGCGCTCGCCCATCGGTGAACTGATCGAAAAACGCTTCGAACCCTGGCTGGCCCAGGCCCCTGCGCGAGTCCTCGACCTGTGCACCGGTTCCGGCTGCATCGGTATCGCTTGTGCCTATGAGTTTCCTGAGGCCGAAGTGGTGCTGGCCGACCTGTCGTTCGAGGCGCTGGAAGTGGCCAACCAGAACATCGAGCGCCATGGCGTCGATGAGCGGGTATTCACTGTCCAGGGCGATGGTTTCGACGGTCTGCCGGGGCAGCGTTTTGACATGATCGTGTCGAACCCGCCCTACGTCGATGCGGAAGATTTCGCCGACATGCCCCAGGAATACCAGCATGAGCCGGAGCTGGGTCTGGCCTGTGGCGATGACGGCTTGAACCTGGTTCGCCGGATGCTGGCCGAGGCGGCTGATCATCTGACCGAGAAGGGGTTGCTGATTGTCGAGGTGGGCAACAGCCAGGTGCATGTCGAGGCGTTGTACCCCGAAGTCGATTTCGCCTGGCTGGATTTCGAACGCGGTGGGCATGGCGTGTTCATGCTCAGCGCGGAGCAGTGCCGCCAGCATCAGGGGCTGTTTGCTTCGCGGGTTTGATCCACAGCTTTTGGGATTTATCCCAAAGCCTACTGGCGGAACACAATACCTGTGGGAGCGAGCAGGCTCGCTCCCACAGGATCACCCAGTGCGCCGTCTTAATGCCGCGTCGCAATCCAGATCAGCAAACCCGCCTGGAACATGGCGAACGCCACAAGGCAGGTGATGGTGAAACGCAGGCCGGTGTCTTCGCGCTTGAACTTGTTGACCTTCTCCTCCTGCTGCTTGAGCTTGACCTCCTGTTCCGCCAGGTTCTGCTCGGCCTGTTGCAGCATTTGCGCGGCTTCGAGGATTTCCACGAACTGCAGCTTTTCGGTATTCCAGTCACCTTTCAGGTCACCGACCTGGGCATCCTTGACGCTGCCCTTGAGGTGCTGGGCGTCGGCATACACCACCTCGAAGCCATGGGCTTGCAGGAATCGGTCGCGGCGCAGTCGGGTGTCTTCGTTCAGCGCGTCCTTGTTGTTCAAGTCGGTGCCGTCGACCCGGTAGCTGGACCAGCGCTTCTTGGCCCACGTAATGGCCTGGGCCGCGAGGAAGCGGCCGATGCCGCGGTTCATCGGCTCCGTCTGCAGGCTGTCCGGGGAAAAATGCAGGCGCTTTTCGACGTGATCGGCCCAGACATCCAGGTGGTTCTGTTCCTTGCGCACGCGCTGGCCCGGCAACTGGATGCTCATGCGCAACAAGCTGCGTTCCTTGCTGTGGCGCTCGGCGTAGCTGAATTCGACAAACCGCAGCGGCCGCGCGCCCGTGGCACGGTCCGTCTTGAGCGGGGCCAGCCGGAGCATCTTGTGGTGCTCGGCTTGCACGTCCGCCCATGGCAGCTCCGCCGCCGGTGTGGCGGGCGTTTCGGCGGTGGTGTCGGGTGAAGTTTCAGTCTCAGTCATAACGGCGAAATCCTGTCCTGGCCGGCTCGTCGGCAGCCAATGCGCTGTCCGACACCGGTCTATCGGCCGTTTTTTCCAGGACTGGAGGGCTAAAAGCGTTTAACGGGCCGCTATCGAGTCAATAAAGGTCAGGATATGAGTGCCGAGCGCCGCCGCCAGGGGCAGGTCGGGGCTTTTATAAGATGCCAGTTGCTGTTTCTCGTCGTTGGGCACGATACGCAACACGTGGTTCATGCCCCCGATCAGCGCCAGTTCGGCGTCGGGTTTGGCCGCCTTCAATTGCCGGGCGTCATCGACGCTGACCTGGATGTCATGACTGCCCTGGATGATCAAGGCCGGCACTTTCAGCGCCGCGAACGCTTGGGACGGATCCTGGCGGAACAGCGAGATCAGGTACGGCTGCACGCTGGGGCGGAAAATGAACTGCAACTGCGCCGGCACGTTCGCATCGACGCGACCGGCCTTGAGGCTGTCCAGCAGTTCATTGCTGCGCAACATCAGCGGCGGTGGCAGGCGGCTGCCCAATTGCTGGCGCAGCACCTGGTCGATGGGGCGGGCACTACCGGCCACCGAGATGACCGCTGCCGCATTGGCCTGGGGCGCGGCGAGGCTGGCGATCAATGCGCCTTCGCTGTGGCCCAGCAGGATCAATGGGCCCAGCCGTGGGTCGGCGGCCAGCTTGCGGCTCCAGGCGACGGCGTCGGCGACATAGGCCTCGACGCTCAGGTCGCGTTCGTCCGGTGTCGCGGCCAGGCTGGCGGCCACGCCGCGCTTGTCATAGCGCACGCTGGCAATGTTGTGCTTGGCCAGGACCCAGGCCAGGCGCTTGAGACTGTCGTTGCGCCCACCCTCGGGGTTATTGCCGTCGCGGTCCGTAGGCCCAGACCCGGAAATGATCAGGACAACCGGCACCGGCGTGTCGGATTTAGGCAGCAACAGTGAACCGAAGAGTTCCCCATGGCCGGTGTCGAGGCTGATCGGTCTTAACAGGACCGTCGCCTGGGCCAGGCTGGAAAACAGACTGATGAACAGGGTAAGGCTCAGGACACGCAGGTTTAGCATCATCACGCCACTGGTTGCGAAGGTGCCGGTTGGACTGACGGCCACCGATAAGGTTCGAGGATGAACTACGCAGT
This sequence comes from Pseudomonas sp. SJZ074, assembly GCF_007828215.1. Lineage (GTDB taxonomy): Bacteria > Pseudomonadota > Gammaproteobacteria > Pseudomonadales > Pseudomonadaceae > Aquipseudomonas. Next base: position 47,967 of record NZ_VIUE01000036.1, read on the forward strand.
CAGCCTGCGTATACTGGCGCCGATCAAGAATCCCAGATTGAGTTTCTCAGCGATTTCACGGAGCACCCTGCATGTCCGGCAATACCTACGGCAAGCTGTTCACTGTCACCACCGCGGGCGAAAGCCATGGCCCGGCGTTGGTCGCCATTGTCGACGGCTGCCCGCCGGGCCTGGAGATTGCCCTGGAGGATCTGCAACGTGACCTGGATCGCCGCAAGCCCGGTACCAGCCGCCACACCACCCAGCGCCAGGAAGCCGATGAAGTCGAGATCCTGTCCGGCGTGTTCGAAGGCCGCACCACCGGTTGCGCCATCGGCCTGCTGATCCGCAACACCGACCAGAAGTCCAAAGACTACTCGGCCATCAAGGACCTGTTCCGTCCGGCCCACGCCGACTACACCTACCACCACAAGTACGGTGAGCGCGACTACCGTGGCGGCGGCCGCAGTTCGGCCCGGGAAACCGCGATGCGCGTGGCGGCCGGGGCGATTGCCAAGAAATACCTGGCCAGCCAGGGCATCGTGATCCGTGGCTACATGAGCCAGTTGGGCCCTATCGAAATTCCGTTCAAGACCTGGGATTCAGTGGAGCAGAACGCCTTTTTCTGCCCCGATCCGGAAAAAGTGCCAGAGCTTGAGGCCTACATGGACCAACTGCGCCGGGACCAGGATTCGGTCGGTGCGAAGATCACCGTGGTGGCCGAAGGGGTGATGCCCGGCCTTGGCGAGCCGATCTTCGACCGCCTCGACGCCGAACTGGCTCACGCGCTGATGAGCATCAACGCGGTGAAAGGCGTGGAAATCGGTGCCGGTTTCGCCTGCGTCGCCCAGCGTGGCACCGAGCACCGCGACGAACTGACCCCGCAGGGCTTCCTCAGCAACAACGCTGGCGGCATTCTCGGCGGCATTTCCTCGGGCCAGCCGATCGTGGCGCACTTGGCATTGAAGCCAACGTCCAGTATCACCACGCCGGGCCGCTCCATCGACATCCACGGCAACCCGGTCGATGTCATCACCAAGGGCCGCCACGACCCGTGCGTCGGTATCCGTGCCACGCCGATCGCCGAGGCGATGATGGCGATCGTGTTGATGGATCACCTGCTGCGCCATCGCGGCCAGAACGCCGATGTACGGGTCAGCACCCCGGTGTTGGGTCAGCTTTGATGGCTGACCTGCCGACCGCCGTGGCCTGACGACCATGGCGGCACTGCCGTACTGGCGGCTTTCCAGTTTCTATCTGTTCTATTTCGCCCTGCTCGGTTCGACGGCGCCGTTCCTGGCGCTGTATTTCGATCACCTGGGATTCAACGCGGCGCGCATCGGCGAGCTGGTGGCGATTCCCATGTTGATGCGCTGCGTGGCGCCGAACATCTGGGGCTGGCTGGGGGACTACACCGGCCAGCGCCTGGCAATCGTGCGGTTTGGCGCGGTCTGTACATTGCTGACCTTTTCCCTGATTTTCATCGACAAGAGCTACGCCTGGCTGGCGATGGTCATGGCCTTGCACGCGTTCTTCTGGCATGCGGTGCTGCCACAGTTCGAAGTCATCACCCTGGCCCACCTGAGCGCGCAGGCCTCGCGCTACAGCCAGATCCGCCTGTGGGGCTCCATCGGGTTCATCATCGCCGTGGTCCTGCTGGGCCGGTTGTTCGAATGGCTGAGCCTGGACATCTACCCGCTGGCGCTGGTGTTGATCATGGGCGGCATCGTGTTCGCCAGCTTCTGGGTGCCCAATGCCCAACCGGTGCAGGGGCCACGGGTGGTGGGCGACGGATTCCTGCGCCAGCTGCGCAACCCCGGTGTGCTGGCCTTCTACGCGTGCGTCGGTCTGATGCAGATGAGCCATGGGCCGTATTACACCTTCCTGACGCTGCACCTTGAGCGGCTGGGTTACAGCCGTGGGGTGATCGGCGTGCTCTGGGCCGTGGGCGTGGTGGCCGAGGTGCTGGTGTTCCTGGTGATGAGCCGGATCCTGGCGCGGTTTTCCGTGCGGCGGGTGCTGCTGGCGAGTTTCCTGCTGGCGGCTTTGCGCTGGTTGCTGCTGGGCTCATTGGCCGAATTTCTCTGGGTGCTGTTGTTTGCCCAGGTGCTGCATGCGGCGACCTTCGGCAGCTTTCACGCCGCTGCCATCCATTTCGTGCAACGTAGTTTCGGCTCCCGCCAACAAGGCCAGGGCCAGGCGCTGTATGCCGCGCTGGCCGGTACGGGCGGGGCATTGGGCGCGTTGTATTCCGGCTATAGCTGGAACGCCTTGGGCGCCACCTGGACTTTCAGTATCGCCAGCGTCGCAGCCTTCGCTGCAGCCGTTATCATTGCCACACGTATGCAAGAGGACAGGCCATGAGCCTTACCCGTGAACAGCTTGCCCGGGAAATCATCGACGCCGGGCGTTTTCTGTATGGCCGCGGTTGGTCCCCGGCCACCAGCAGCAATTACTCCGCCCGTCTTGCCCCTGACCAGGCCTTGCTTACGGTGTCTGGCAAGCACAAGGGGCAGTTGGGCGTTGACGATGTGCTGGCCACTGACCTGGACGGCAACAGCCTGGAACCGGGCAAGAAACCCTCCGCCGAAACCCTGTTGCACACCCAGCTCTACCGCTGGCGCCCGGAGATCGGCGCGGTGCTGCATACTCATTCGGTGAACGCCACGGTGCTGTCGCGCCTGACGGCTGAAGCGTTCATCGATTTCGAAGACTATGAACTGCAGAAAGCCTTCAGCGGCGTGTCGACCCACGAGTCCCGGGTGCGCGTGCCTATTTTCGACAACGACCAGGACATCGCCCGCCTGGCCGCCAAAGTGCAGCCGTGGCTCGACGAACATTCCGATTGCGTGGGCTACCTGATCCGTGGCCACGGCCTGTATACCTGGGGGACACGCATGAGTGATGCGTTGCGCCAGATCGAGGCGTTCGAATTCCTGTTCGAGTGCGAGCTGAAAACCCGCGCACTCCTGAACCGTTAATTTGCTGGAGCCATTGCCATGAGCAGCCTGTCCGTTTACCACGTCTCGAGTCCCGACATCCCGAACAAGGTGTTGACCCACTTCGAAGACATCGCCGCGACCCTGGCCGAACAGGGGGTTCGCTTCGACCGTTGGGAGGCCGCGACGAAAATCCAGCCAGGCGCGACCCAGGACGAAGTGATTGCCGCCTACCGGAGCCAGATCGATCAATTGATGACCGAACGTGGCTACATCACGGTCGATGTCATCAGCCTCAATAGCGATCATCCGCAAAAAGCCGAACTGCGCGCCAAGTTCCTCGATGAGCATCGCCACGGCGAGGACGAAGTGCGCTTTTTCGTCGCCGGGCGTGGCCTGTTTACCCTGCACATCGATGACTACGTTTACGCCGTGTTGTGCGAAAAGAACGACCTGATTTCCGTACCAGCGGGCACACCGCACTGGTTCGACATGGGCGAGCATCCGCACTTCGTTGCCATTCGCCTGTTCAACAACCCGGAAGGCTGGGTCGCCAAGTTCACCGGCGACGACATCGCCAGCCGTTTCCCACGCCTGGAGGACTGAGCCCGTGTCGATCAAAGCCATACTCACCGACATCGAAGGCACCACCAGCGCGGTCAGTTTCGTCTTCGACGTGCTGTTTCCCTACGCTGCGCAGCATTTGCCGGCGTTTGTCCGTCAGCACGCCGACCGCGGCGACGTGGCCGAGCAACTGGCGGCGGTGCGCCAGGACAGTGGCGAGCCGGACGCTGACGTCGAGCGGGTCATCGCGATTCTGCTGGGCTGGATTGCCGAAGACCGCAAGGCCACGCCACTCAAGGCGTTGCAGGGCATGGTCTGGGAGCAGGGATATCAGGCCGGGCAATTGAAAGGACACGTGTACCCGGATGCGGTCGAGGCCCTCAAGCGCTGGCATCAGGCAGGCTACGGGCTCCATGTGTATTCATCGGGGTCGATCCAGGCGCAGAAGCTGATCTTCGGCTGTTCAGAGGCCGGCGACCTGTCGTCGTTGTTCAGCGGTTACTTCGACACCACCTCAGGGCCCAAGCGCGAGGTGCAGTCCTATCAGCGGATCAGCCAGGCCATAGGCATTGCGCCGGATGAAATCCTGTTCCTGTCGGACATCGTCCAGGAACTGGACGCGGCCCGGGGGGCTGGCATGGCGACGTGTGGATTGGCTCGGGAGGGAGGAGCGCTGGAGGGGCATGTCACGGTAAAAAGTTTCACCGATATAAATCCCGAGGGTTTCTAAGGACCACCGCAAACCCTGTGGCGAGGGGATTTATCCCCTGGTTTTAGGGCTGCCATGCAGCCCAGCGGGGATAAATCCCCTCGCCACAAAAGCCCAGTTGAGGGAGCCCAACTGGGCGAACTTCAAGCTCAAGCGCTGTGGTAAGTCGGCAGCGCGAAGCGATGCTGGCTTTGCAGCATGGTGATCTGCGGCAGCTCGCTGGCCTGTTCGGCCAAGTCACGACGGATAGCACTGATCACCCAGGACAGCTGGTCCCCTGCGTGCAACTGGGCGTAGGAAATCGAGCGTTTGAACTGTTTGCCTTCGCTATTGCGCAATGTCAGCAGGATGCCGCCGTCCGGGCGAGCTTGTGTAGTCACTTCGTAGTTGGAAAACAGGGACGCGAATTTCTCTTGAATCATATTCATATGACTGCTCCTTGGTGGTGGCAAACCGTGGAGGAGCAGTTGCACTGACCATGCCAGCATTGGATTCGTTATAAATTCCTTTAAAAACAATAAGTTAATTTTATGTAGCTTTTTTGCTTTCGTGCATCTTGCATGAATAGCCATCGTGCATCCTGCATTTTGCGTGGTCGGGCAATCATTTTTGGAACCAAATCGATTCCTGACGCTCACGCTTCGCCTGTCCCCGGCAGCGGATACAAAACATTGCAAAAACCGCGTGTACAGCAGAACAACCGCTGGGTACTTTCGACCGACCATCGCTGCCAGCCGAGAGCAGGAACCGAGACCCGCAGGTTGAACGGGGAGTTTCATGAGTCGTACACCCAGCGACGCCATTACCTGGGGCATGATGCTGCGCAAGCTGCCTTCGCTCTTCAGAGTCGTTCCCCGGATCATCAAGGGCCACAAGCTCGCCAATGTCCGGGACCCGGCCCAGCCCTGTGGCCTGGGCTGGAGTTTCGAACAGGCCACGCAACGTAATCCCCAGGGCCCGGCGTTGCTGTGCGGCGACATTTCATTGAGTTATGCACAGGTCAACGAGCAGGCCAATCGCATCGCCCACTACTGGTTGGCGCAGGGCATCGACAAGGGCGATTGCATTGCGATCTTTCTCGAAAACCGTCCACAACTGCTGATCACACTGCTGGCGGCGGCAAAGGTCGGGGCGGTCAGCGCCATGATCAACACCTCGCAAACGGGCGACGCGCTGGTCCATAGCTTGGCGCTGGTTGCGCCGGCCGCTGTGGTGGTGGGGGACGAACGGGTCCCGGCTTTCGAGGCGGTGCGCGGCCGGACCGCTTTGCCGAGCGTTCGCACCTGGTGGCTGGCGGACGAGCACGGCGCCGCTGTTCCTTGCGGTTTCGTCGACCTGCTGGGCAACAGCGAGGACTACCCCAGTACCAACCCGGCCAGCAGCCGCCAGGTATTTTTCGACGACCCGTGTTTTTATCTCTACACCTCGGGCACCACTGGCCTGCCCAAGGCCGTGGTGTTCCGCCATGGGCGCTGGATGCGCACGGCCGTCCATTCTGGCCTGATTGCCCTGGACATGCAGCCCGACGATGTCTTCTATTGCCCTTTGCCGCTGTATCACGCCACGGGACTGTGCGTGTGTTGGGGAGCGGCGATCAGCGGTGCGTCGGCTTTTGCGATCCGGCGCACCTTCAGCGCCGGTCGGTTCTGGAGCGATGTACGCCGTCATCGGGCGACCACGCTGGGTTATGCGGGGGAGTTGTGCCGCTACCTGATTGACCTGCCGGCCAGCGGCGAAGACCGGCACCATGATGTGAAGAAGATGATCGGCACTGGCCTGCGGCCGGGCGCCTGGGCTGCGTTCAAGGCCCGCTTCGGTGTCGAGCACATCTGTGAACTGTACGCGGCCAGCGACGGCAATATCGGCTTCAGCAACCTATTGAATTTCGACAATACCGTCGGGTTTTCCCTGACGGGCTGGGCGCTGGTGCGGTACGACCAGGGCAGCGGGATGCCGTTGCGCAACCTGCAAGGGCGGCTGCAGAAAGTGCCGAAGGGCCAGCCTGGCCTGTTGTTGGCGCGGATCGATGACAAGGCGCCTCTGGATGGCTACACCGACGCGGCCCGGAACGAAGAAAGCCTCTACCGGGATGCCTTCACCCCGGGCGACCTTTATCTCAACACCGGCGATCTGCTGCGTGACCTGGGTTTTGGCCATGGCCAGTTCGTCGACCGTCTCGGCGACACGTTCCTCTGGAAGGGCGAAAGCGTATCCGCCACGCAGGTGGAGAACGTCTTGCTTCAGCACCGGCAAGTGGCCGAGGCGGTGGTCTATGGGGTGGAGGTCAACGGTGTCGACGGGCGCGCCGGTATGGCGGCGATCACCCCGTCCGAATCGCTGGCAACCCTGGATTTCAGCGAACTGTTGCAGTTTCTGCAATCCAGGCTGTCGGCCGGTGCGGTGCCACTGTTCCTGCGAATCAAGGTGAAGATGGACATCACCGACACCTTCAAATACCACAAGACCCGGCTCAGGCGCGAAGCCTTCGACCCCTGCGTCATAGACGATGAGCCGATCTACGCCTGGCTGCCCGGCACTGGAACCTATGTGCGGGTCGACCGCCAGTTGGCGATGCAGATCCAGGGTGGGCGGTTCTGCTATTGATTGTGGCTATAACAGGTACAGAGAAAAAGGGGATGACAGGCCCTGCGTCGCTCGGGAAACTAGCCGCATTCTCGAAGACTCAAGTGGAGTACCCCATGTCCGATACAAGCCGCCAGATGACCCCGGAAGAGGCCGCGGAATTTGCCGAACAGGTGTTCAACGTGGCGCGCCAGGGGGACGCCGCGATGATGGCGGCCTTGCTGAGCAAAGGCTTGCCGCCCAACCTGCGCAACCACAAGGGTGACACCTTGCTGATGCTGGCCGCTTATCACGGTCACGTGGAAACGGTGAAAGTGTTGCTGGAACACAAGGCCGATCCGGAAATCCGCAACGACAACGGCCAGAGCCCGATTGCCGGTGCGGCATTCAAGGGCGACCTGGCGGTGGTTTCGGCGTTGGTGGACGGTGGCGCACAGGTGGAAGGCGCGTCCTTCGATGGCCGCACGGCGCTGATGATGGCGGCGATGTTCAACCGGGTGGCAATCGTCGACTATCTGATTGGCAAAGGCGCGGATCCGAAGGCCAAGGACGCCAACGGTGTCTCGGCCCTCGATGCGGCTCGGACCATGGGGGCGGTGGATACCACGGCGCAGTTGGAGAAGTTGTTGGGTTGAGGCTGCTTTTGTGGCGAGGGGATTTAGCGAAATGTCGCCCGCCCCGCACCCTGACCACTCGGTGTGTCAGAATTGGGGGCTGCTTCGCAGCCCAGCGGGGCCGTGTGACGCTTCGCTAAATCCCCTCGCCACAGTAATCCCTCGCTAAAGGATCCACCCAATGAAAGCCGCACTCGTCGAACTCATCAGCAAAATCAGCTCCGGCTGCCTGGGCGATGCCGACATTGAAAGGATTGCCGACGAAGCAGCCCAGGCCTATGCCGATCCGGCGGCTTTCCTGGCGGCCAACCCGGACATCAACTACGACGACACCTTTCCGATTCCCCTGGGTGAATGGGTGGTCGTCGGCAGCTTGCCGGACACCGTACTGTTCCAGGCCGACACCTATGTGCAGTTGTTCGAGCAGATCGTCGCGTCTTTCGGCCCCGGCGTGGCATTCAATCTCAAGCCCACGCAACTGGCGAAAACCGAAGCGCTGACGGCGCTCAACCGCATCCAGATCCAGATGAGCAGCCTGAACAAGGAAAACGGCGGCTACGTGCTGATGAACTTCAGCCAACTGCTCGACGATGAATTGCAGATGGTGTTGGTGTACGGCAACGACGTGCCGCGGGTGCTGGAGTTGGGCGCGCAAGTCGGCATCGCCGTGGCGCCCGCCCTGGAAGCCCTCAAGATCGCGGTCCACGTCTGAAGCAATCCAACGGAACCCTCGCTGGAGGCGGACTATCCTAAGTGTGCATGTCATCACTTGGGAGCGACACCATGGGTTCCACCTTCAATGGCCTGGTTGGCCTGATCATCCTGGCGCTCGATATCTGGGCGATCATCAATGTACTCAAGAGTGGCGCGGAAACCGGGATGAAAATCCTCTGGGTACTGCTGATCCTGCTGTTGCCGGTATTGGGTCTGATCATCTGGGCGATTGCCGGGCCGCGAGGCAACGTGCGGGTTTGACGGTTCCGCTGCGGCGCCCGGCAGGTTTCGCCCGCCGGGCTTCTATCTCAGGCCGCTGCCAAGGCGTGCTTCTGTGACGTACCAAGAAAGCGCAGCAGGGCCAGCAGCGGGAAAGCACTGCCAATGATCACCACCCACAGCCAGCCGCCATGCTCGTACACCGCGCTGGCAATCGACGAACCGAAGGCACCGCCGACGAAGATGCTGGTCATGTACAGGGCATTGAGCCGGCCGCGGCTTTTGGCATCCAGGGCATAGATGGTGCGTTGGCCCAGCACCATGTTCATCTGCACACAGAAGTCCAATACCACGCCGGTGACTGCCAGGCCGATGACGCTATAGAGCGGATGGATGAACGCCGGCAGGAAACTCAGGCTGGCAAAGAGCATCGCCAGCAGCGAGGCGATGCGGGTGTGACCGGCGTCGGCCAGTCGCCCGGCAATGGGGGCGGCGATGGCGCCGATGGCACCGACCAGGGCGAACAGGGCAATCTCGGTCTGGGACAGCCCATGGTTACGCGCAAGCTCCAGGGGGGCGGCAGTCCAGAACAGGCTGAACGTGGCGAACATGCAGGCCTGGTAAAGCGCCCGTTGGCGCAACAACGGTTGTTGGCGCAGTAAGGTGCCGAGTGAGCCCAGCAGTTGCCAGTAGGTGGCGCTGTGGTCGGGCTGGCGCTTGGGTACGGTGAACGCCAGGACGAGGCTGATCGCCGCCATCAATGCCGCCGCGATCATGAACATCGCGCGCCAGCCAAGGTAATCCGCCACCACGCTGGAGACCGGCCGTGCCAGCAGGATCCCCAGCAGCAACCCACCCATGATCCCACCCACCACCCGACCCCGGGACGCTTCCGGGGTGAGATGCGCAGCCAGGGGAATCAGCACTTGCACCGACACTGAACTGAACCCCACCAGCAGCGAAACCAGCAGGAACACATTTGGCTGATCGGTGAACGCCGCACCCAACAGGCTGGCGATCGCCACGAGGGTGGTGAGGATCATCAACCGGCGGTCTTCCAGCAGATCGCCCAGCGGCACCAGGAAGAACAGGCCCAGGGCGTAACCGATCTGGGTCAGCGAGACGATCAGGCTGGCCATGGTGCTGGACAAGCCGACGTCGGGGGCGATCAGGTCGATGATGGGTTGAGCGTAATAGAGGTTGGCAACGATGGCGCCGCAGCAGAAGGCGAACAGCAGGACCATGCCTCGGGTCAGGGCGGGGGAGTTGGCGGTCATGGGAATTCCGTCAATGACTAGTAAGGAGTGCGGGCAAGGCTAAAGGCTGTGCCGGCTTTGGGATAGTCGCCTGGATTGATAACAACCATGTCCGGGATTGATGCGACTGTGGGAGATTCTATGTTGCAGGACAACCCTGCAACATAGGCTTCGGCTGGTATTCGTCCTGATTTTTCATCAGGGCAAATGCCACTCGGCAAAGCTTGCGGGCGAGCACCACCAACGCTTGGGTTTTTGAAAATCCTCTGGTCAGGTACGACTCGTAAAAGGGTTTCCAGTGAGGCGAGCGAGACGCGGTCATGGCGGCAATGTGTGCTAATCGCCGTATCTCTGGATCGCCTTTTT
>NZ_VIUE01000037.1 GCF_007828215.1 Pseudomonas sp. SJZ074
ACTGGCGTAGTGGACGCGGCTCAAACTCTCGAAAAACTTTGGAGAGACTTGAGCACGCGTTGCGAGCAGAGGTACATCAAGAGGCGCAGGCATTGGAATAGATTTGTGGGGATCCCTCAGACTCTGCTCGCATTTCGCCCTCTACGATAGCGGTATCGTTGAACCACACTGAGGCAGTGAACATATCGACTTACGCTGATGCGACACCTGAGCAGCAAGACGCCGAATTCGGCCAATTTTGGCAATCCATGCGCCATGCAGCCCAAGTCATACGTGAGCGCAGCCAGGTTCACAGCAATGGCGTGATCGGAACAGCAGCGGGTCACTGCGATGGCTTCAACCATCCGACGCCCGTAGCGGGTGTGGGGAAATTTGTCGAGCTGAACTGCCGCACACAGTACGGGTGTTTATATTGCGAGCACTATATCTGCCACAGTGACGAAGAGGATCTACATAAATTGTTGAGTTTGCAGTACGTAATCAATTCCGTGCGTAAAACGGTTCCTGACGTGGCGCACGCTGAGGCACTATACAAAGATCTCTCTATCCGAATTGAGTTTATCATCGAAGCGCTTTGCAAACGCTCTGATTCAACGAGGCAGACTGTCGAAGCGGTCAAAATAAAAGTGTTTGAGTATGGTGAAATTACTGCGTTTTGGGAAAGCCGATTGAGCCGTTATGAACGGTTGGGGGTGACATTTTGAGTGATGTTGTTCAGTCCATAGGCAGTCTCTTTGCTAGCGGTCACTTCGCTGGTACTTCCGAGCCAGATAATGCCTTTCATTTATATGGGAAGCCTAGTCCAAATTTTGTGCTATGTCGCGATGAGAATGGCATAGCAACGGCGATATATAACGGTGCTTCTTGGGACTTCAATCCATACAGGTTGAGTGCAAAAAAAGTTAATCGAATATCCTTTGATACAGTTTTTGATGATGAAGGGGAAGAGCAGTCAGTATTGATCGATGATGTCAAGTATTTGCTGTACTGTCTGATCTATTTTGCAGGCGGTGGACGACGCGGTACGCTCAGTGTATCCACGTTGAGTCAGTACTGGATGGTTTTGCGCATGGCCATGAAGTTTTGTTACGAGCAGAAGCAGAAGCGTTTGGTCGGCGTGCTTTCTTTGGAACAGTTGTTCACAGTGCCGGTATATCTTGCGGCGTTTATTCGTGAGCAAAAACCTGTTGGCAAGGTTCTGACTGGAATATTGCGGGCCTTGGTTAGCGTAGGCGGTAATCGACTGGGGTACGCCGTGCTCAACCCAAGTGCATTTGATCTTAAAGCTCCAGATTTCAAACAACATCCCGTTATTCCTACGCGTATCTATTTGAGCCTGATCAATGTAACTGGTGACCTCATCGATCAGCTACACCCCGGTTTAAACAGATTCGAGTCATTTATAGAGTGTTTCGCCAATGAGCACTATGGCCGTACGCGCATAAGGCAAAAAAAGATCTGGGCTACAACGCGAGCTTTCACCCTGACATGCCTCAGGCACTCAAGGACCACGATCTGAGCGCGGTGTTCTCCGGAGAGTTTGCGTGCGCTCATAAGAGACATTTACAGACCGTCTTGCTCAAGATGCAGTATACGCTGGCAACCGTAGTCCACCTTTATACCGGCATGCGCGATCAAGAGGTCATGCGAATGTCCTATATCTGTTTATCCGATAAAATTGCCCAGGAAGCGGTTCTTGATGATGAAGGTATACTCCGAGATAAGTCACAGTCGGTAAATATTCTATCGACCACCACGAAATTTTCGGGCTACAAGAAAGAAAGTACTTGGTTCGCCCCAGATGAAGTCGTCAAGGCTATCGAGATTGCTAAAGCGATTTGCCGTGGTCTCGCTAAGCTATATAAGGTCGAGCTAGATGATCGCTGTCCGCTTTTTCTCAATCCATCGATATTGAGTTTTACGAGAGGTAAAGCAGAGGTTGGTGTTACGAGCTTTTCTTTAAGGTCTACTCAAGAGTCTACCTTACGATTGATTTTGATTAAGGACGAGGATGTTAAAGAACTATGTCAAAGCGACCCTTCTCGTGATTTTCACAACGATCCGGAATTCGCAGTCGGCCAGCCCTGGCCGCTGACCACGCATCAGTTCCGACGTTCGCTGGCGTTTTATGGTAGTAGCAGCGGCTTTCTCTCGCTGCCAACGCTTCGAACACAGTTTAAACACATGACCATCCAGATGGCTCGATATTACGCTAATAACTACGAGAATTTGCGAACGATATTTGGCTATTACGATGAGAGCAGAAATGAATTTTTGCTGCCACGCAATCACTTTGCCTTCGAATATTAGATGGCTATGCCCATGGCTGTAGCCAATCAACTGATTGCTGATCTTCTATTCAGTGAGGAGCCGTTATTTGGCGGCACTGGTTCGTATATGGAGAAGCAGAAAAAACGGCTTCAGGCGGGTGAGGTTCGAATTGAAGATGTCCGTGCTGACACTGAACAGCGGGTTAAAAATGGTGCAATCAGTTACAGGCCAACGCTTCTCGGTGGTTGTACCAAGGTAGGTCGTTGCGATTCGTTTCTGTTGGGTGATTACACTGAGTGCTTGACTTGTGAGGGGGCCATTATAAAACGCTCGAACCTAGATGCGGCTATCGAGGACGCGACGGAAGAATTGTGTAATTACCCGGAAAACTCTGGCGAATATCAGATTGTGAGGGGTGATATTGAGCGTTTGACGGCTTACAAAGCTCGGTTGATTGATACCGTGGAGTTATCGCTATGAAGAGTGGCCTGGTTGATAGTAGCGGCCTGAGTGCATGTGAGAACGCTTTCCAGCGACTCCTAGATGGCAATCCCGTTGTCGCTGAGCATGTAGGCCTAGACCTTTCGAAGCTCACTGCGAGCATTGTTAGTCTGGAGGCGGGGTTTGACCGTGGGTACTTAAAGAAATCTCGTAAGTCGCACTTACAGCTACTCGCAAAGATTGAGTCTGTTCGGGCAGGGGCCGGCAAAGGGACTTCGTCAAATGGTCGTCGAATCCGACAGTTGGAAAGTCAGTTAGCTTCGCTAGAAAAAGAGCTGTTAACGGCCCAAATTCAGCGCGATAAGGTTTTTGCTCAGAATATGAAATTATGGGATCGGGTACGTGATTTGGAATATTCGTTGAAAAATACGGGCACTGCTAACGTCAAGCAGTTCAGACGTCCGCATTGATCAATTGTCCAAACCTGGACCACGAGGAAGAGGGGGTTAACCACCACATTTTGTGGACATGACCGGCAGAGAACGACCCTTTGCGGCCAATCGCAGAAGGGGGTGGACAACTAAACGTTGTCCACCCTACACAGCTCCCGAATTCGCGTAGGGCGAATGGCCAACCCGTGGAACGCCTCGTGGCGTTTTCCATGAGTGGCCGCCCAGGCTACCTCGCTGAAGTATCGGAATTCGAATATTTCCATTCAATCTTTGATAGTGACGCCATGGCGATACGGCCTTGGATTCAACGGTGGCCGAAGAGTACACGCTCCATTCGGCACTCCAGTGATCAGGCAGCCGCGCTGCCTATTACCTCGCGGATCCGTGCGGCGATGTGCTCCACATGGGTTTCCAGGGCGAAGTGGCCCGTGTCGAGCAGCTCGACCACGGCGTTCGGCTTGTCCTTCCTGAAAGCTTCGGCGCCTGGCGGGATGAAGAACGGGTCGTGTCGACCCCAGATGATCAGCGCTGGCACTTGGGAGTTGCGCAAAAACGCCTGGAACTCCGGGTAGCGCTCGAGGTTGGTGGCATAGTCGAGAATTAGGTCCAGCTGGATATCCTTGTTGCCCGGACGTTCCAGTAGCAGCGCATCGAGGGTGTAGGACTCGGGGGCGACCTGCGTCGGGTCGGCGACGCCATGCAGGTACTGCCAGCGGGTCCCCTCCAGATGTAGCATGGCATCGTGGACGACCTGCCTGTTGGCGGCGGACGGATCAGCCCAGTAAGCACGTACCGGTGCCCAGGCATCGCCGAGCCCTTCCAGATAGGCGTTGCCGTTCTGCGAGATGAAGCCGCTCACCCGTTCGGGATGCGCGACGGCCAGGCGCAGGCCGGTCGGTGCGCCATAGTCGAACACGTACATGGCGTAGCGCGTCAGCCCGAGCGCGTCGACGAAGGCGCCGAGGGTATGGGCCAGGGCGTCGAAGCTGTAGTTATAGTTGCGTTCACTTGGCACTTCGGTAAAGCCGAAACCGGGAAGGTCTGGTGCGATCAGGCGGAAGCGGTCGGCGAGCAGCGGGATCAGGTTGCGGAACTGATGCGATGAGCTGGGAAAACCATGCAACAGCAGCAGCACCGGGGCATCCGGCTTGCCGGCTTCACGGTAGAAGACACGAACCCCGTCGGCTTCGACGAACTGGTGGCGGACTGAATGGGCGGAGCGGCAGATGGTGTTCATCGGATGAGCCCTCTGTAACCAGCGAAAATAAGGCGGTGGGTTACTACGAGGGTCAATCTCGCACGCACACGGTAACCAGTCAATGATTATTTTAGAGGTTATGGTCATGACCGACGACTGGCAGTTCTGGCGGATATGTAACTTGAATCGTCTAGTACAACGGTTACCATGACGGCAACGATCTTCCGCGAGAAATGCCATGGCCACCCCTGTCACCGAGCCCTTCGTAATCGCCGATCATCCGGCGCTGGATATGCTCAACACCATTGCCACTCGCGATGGCGTCGCTACCGATTTCTGGCAGAGCGATGCCGATGTGCACACCTGGATGAAACGCACCGGGTTAAGGGAGGCTCCTGTGCCACGCTTTGCCAAAGGGGCTGTGCTCGAGGCGGCGAAAGCCTTGCGCGAAGCCGTACGTGTCCTGGTCGAGCAACGCAAGGCCGGAGTGTACGGCGATCCAACGACGCTCAACCGTTTCTTGTGCGAAGCGGCCAGCCATTCGCAACTGGTCTGGGAGCATTCCGCCGAGCCGCGTCTACTGCGGATTGCCGAGCGCCAATCGCCGGAGCAATGGCTGGCCCCCCTGTCGGAACGGGCGGCAGACTTGCTATGCCATGGCGATTTCACTCTGGTCCGCCAGTGTGAACATTCGGACTGCACGCTCTGGTTCTACGATCGCACCAAGTCGCACCGACGTCGCTGGTGTGCCATGGCACTCTGCGGCAACCGGCATAAGGTCGCCGAGCATCGCAAACGTCAGTATCAGAAGTAACCGATTAGTCAGGTGCTGGCCAACGGCGCTTGGTGGTGGTCATGCCGAGGTAACGCCGAAGTTTTGGCCCTGATGGTCTCCTATTGGCCGTTTTCTGACGAGGTCGAATGCAAGCGGGTGGGATAATAGAGTGCAATTTCGCAGTCAAACACAGAACCACTACGCGCCATTTTTCAGTCAAACTACTCATCAGGATTGACTGTCAATGCGTTTTCGGGGAATTGGCTAAAAACCTTGGAAATACGGGCTTTGACAGGTGTCAAAGGTGCGCCGGGTACTTGATAGAGCGCATTACTGGCCGGATGATCCGTTGGTGGCGGAGGCGACGGCGCGGGTCAAGCCGCGTAAGTGAGCAAAGAGTAATCCGCAGGGAAGCTGAACCCTGTGGGAACGAGCCTGCTCGCGATGGCGGTGTATCAACTAGCCCAGAATTGACTGACCCGACGCTATCGCGAGCAGGCTCCCACAGCTGTCCGGCTATGGCGTAACGGGCAGCAGGAACCGTGCAATCACCGGCAAGTGATCGGAGATGCGCAACGTGTCGTCCTGTCGCACCTGGGCCTCGACCCGTTTGATGCGCGGGCTGTAGAACAGATAATCGACGGTGCGGTCCGGGCCGTTGAGGCCGGGGTCGTTCGGGTAGTGGGTCAGCCAGTGCGCACGGTCGATGCCACTGGCCTCGTTGTTGGTGGGAATCATCGGGTACTTGTCCCACAGCAGGTGTAGCGGACTGTCAACGGAGTAGGGGGTGCGCTGTTCGGGCGGCAGGCGCAGGTACTGCCCCAGGGGCAATAGATTGAAGTCACCGCCGATCAGCCAAGGCATGCCTCGGGATTCGAACTTGTCCAGGGCCTTGGATACGGCAGTGACTTGCTTGGGCAGGGTTTCGTCCGGCTGTGTGGCCCGCTCCAGATGCGTGTTGAGCACCGCCATTTGACTGCCATCGCTCAGCGGTATGTAGCTCACCAGCAGGGCATTTTTCGGTTGGAACTGGCGGCTGATGAAGTTGGTCTCGGCCACTGGCAGTTGCACCCGTTCGGCGTGATCGATGCGGTAGCGGCTCAGCGTTGCCAGTTGTCGACCGACGCTGCCGAAGATATGGGGGCTGGGTATGAAATCGGCCTTCCAGTCGAAGGCGCTGGTGCTGCAGGAGTAAAGGTCGGCGAGCCGCTCCTGCAACAACTTGAGTTGGTCCTGGTAGTCGCTGGCCTTGGCGCCGTTGTCCAATTCCTGCAGCAGGACGATGCCGGGTTGCTCGTCACGGATGACCCGTGCCACTTCGTCGAGGCTGAATGCCATGTCTTCCGGGGTTGGGCTTTCATCGTCGCCCTGGGCCAGGTCGTGCCAGAACACGTAGCGTTTGCCGGCCAGGAACTGGACGTTCCAGGTCATCACCTTTACCGCTTGGCCGGGCATCAGCGGCGCGGCGCCCGCGGTGCAATTGACCGGTAGTGTTTCCCGGGCTTGTGGGCGCCAGGTCAGGCCGTAGATCGCCAGTGCAGCGAGGCAGACGATCAGCAACAAGCTCAGCAATGTGTAGCGCAGTAAACGGGTCATGGCTCGGTTTTTTCCCCGATCAGCATGAATATCCGGAACAGCACCACGCTGGTGAACAGTTGCAGGAAGCTGTGAATGCTGTCGATCAACAGGCCGAGCCAGGGGTTCTGGGGCGGCGGATACACCGAGACGCTGGCGCCCTTGAGCAGCCACAGCGGCCCCATCACGCCCATGATGCACAACAGGATCCGCCAGAACCGGCCGCGGCTCATGCGCAGGCTTTCCTTCATCGCGGCCAGCGGCGCCAGGCCTCGGAGCACCAGCAGGTACTCGCTGAACGCCAGGGTCACCATCAGCCACAGGCCCGGCAGGATGTACAACGAAATACCCAGCAGGATCAGCAGCGTGTTGAGGGCGGTCAGCAACGCGAAGCGCGGCCAGAGGATCAGGGCCGCGGCTAGGAGGTCGCGAATGTGCGGCGATTCGCCTCGGCTGCGGGCGTCGAGAAACAGGATCAGTGCAGCGGTGTACACCGGATATACCAGCAGCCCGACGATCACGCTGTAGCCCGGAAAACCATCAGGGCCGAGAGCGCTGTCGACGGCTTGTTGCAGCACGGCCTCGAGTATCACCAGTGGCAGGCACAGCTGGGCGATCCGGCCCAGATGGCGCTTGAAGAAATACAAAGAGTCGCGCAGCACGTCAAACGGATTCATGAGTCGGATCGCAGGTCCAGAAGCGGTCCGACACTTTAACCGATCAGGCACCCGCACAAGCAAACGTAAACATCAGGTAAAGACCATTGAAACCTTCGTGGCAAGCCCCATTACTGATGAGCACCGGTTCTGCGGAACCGGCTTGGTTTTCTACCCGGCAATCTGATGAGGTCGCCATGAACAGCGAAGAACAAACCCTGATCGATGGACTGTTTTCACGGCTGCAACAGGCCGAAAAGGATTCAGGCCCGCGCGACGCCCAGGCCGAGGCGCGGATCAAGGAGCACTTGGCCAGCCAGCCCGCGGCCGGTTATTTCATGGCCCAGGCGATTCTTGTGCAGGAGGCGGCAATCAAACGCCTCGACGAGCAGAACAGGCAACTGACCGAGCAAGTCCAGCAACTGCAGACGGACCTGCAGAACGCTCGCAGCCAGGCCTCGGCACCCAGCGGTGGCGGTGGTTTCCTCTCGAGTATTTTTGGTGGCAGCAGCCGCGATTCGCGACCGGCCCCCGTCCCAAGCGCTCCGGCAACCGGCGGTGGCGGCTGGCGCGAGCCGGCGCGGCCGTCGTTCAACAACGCCCCGGCTCAGCAGGGCTTCGGTGCGCCGCCAGCGGGCTATGGCGCTGCACAACAACAAGCCCCGGCAGCGAGCAGCTTCCTGGGTGGCGCCCTGAAAACCGCGGCCGGCGTGGCCGGTGGTGTGATGTTGGCGCAAGGTATCAGCAGTCTGTTCCACAGCGGCCAGCAGCCCCAGGAAATCGTCGAGATCATCAAGCAAGAGCCGGCCCAACCGGCCAGCGACGTGGGTAACAGCGGGGACAACGGTTGGGGCGACGACCAGCGCATGGCCGACAACGATAACTACGGCAACGACCAGGGCGGCTTCAGCGACGCGGACTACAGCGACGACTCTTCCTTCTTTGGCGACGACGATTCCTTCGTCTGACCTGCCATTCGTCCGGGGTGCCCACGCGCCTCGGACCGATTATTCGCGGAACCCTCCTTCGGGCTGGCATACTGGGCGCCTTTTCGGGCTTGGTGGCCACATCGGCCACTGATGCCTGACCCAGAGCCTGTGCGCTTGTGCATTCAAGAGGAACCGCGGTGAAGAAAATCGCAGTGTTCGCCGATGTTCAGAACCTCTATTACACCGTGCGCCAGGCCTATGGTTGTCACTTCAACTACGCCGCCCTGTGGGCCGACATCAGCAAACAAGGGCAGATCGTCGAGGCCTACGCCTATGCGATCGATCGCGGCGACAGCAAGCAGCAGCAATTCCAGCAGATCCTGCGCAACCTGGGTTTCACCGTGAAGCTCAAGCCCTACATCCAGCGCAGCGACGGCTCGGCCAAGGGCGATTGGGACGTGGGCATCACGCTGGACATCATGGACGCCGCCGACCATGTCGACGAGGTCGTGCTGGCCTCGGGTGACGGCGACTTCGACATGCTGCTCGAACGCATCATCAGCAAGCACGGTGTGCAGGCGGTGGCGTACGGCGTGCCGGGGTTGACGGCCAACTCGCTGATCCGTGCCGCCAGTCGCTACGTGCCCATCGAAGGCGCGCTGCTGCTCAAGAATTGATCGTTACGGAGTTCAGACAGGTTTGGAACGCATCGCAGTCATCGACTTTGAGACCACCGGAATCACCCCGAGCAGCAGTTGCCGAGCCACGGAAATCGCCGTGGTAATGCTTGAGCAAGGCCGGATCGTCGACCGCTACCAGAGCCTGATGAATGCCGGCGTGCGGGTGCCGGCTTTCATCGAGCAACTGACTGGCATCAGCAATGCCATGCTGCGCAGCGCGCCGCCGGCCGAGCGGGTGATGAACGAGGTCAACGAGTTCGTCGGCACCACGCCGCTGCTGGCGCATAACGCCGCGTTCGACCAGAAGTTCTGGGACTTCGAACTGGGGCGGATCAAGCGTACCCGCCTGCAGAATTTTGCCTGTTCGCTGCTGCTCGCCCGACGCCTGATGCCGGCCGCGCCGAACCACAAGCTCGGCACCCTCAACGCCTTCGCCGGCCTGCCCCATACCGGCCAAGCTCACCGGGCCATGGCCGACGCTGAAATGGCCGCCAACCTCACCGCGCATCTGGCTTCGGAACTGCGGCAGACGCATGGGCTGCGGGAGTTGTCCCATGATTTGCTGTGCAGCTTGCAGAAAGTGCCGGCGGCGAAGATCAATGAGCATCTCAAGCGTTATCGCGACTGCTAAATACACCACAAAACCCCTGTGGGAGCGGGCTTGCTCGCGAATGCGGTGCGTCAGTTAATGAAGATGTCGACTGATACACCGCCTTCGCGAGCAAGCCCGCTCCCACAGTTTTGATTTGTCTTGAACCGATTATTTTCCGTTGCCTTCCAATTGCCCCAGCGGCACCCGCTTTTCAATGGCACTGGACAGCACGATCGAGGTCTTGCTGAAGCCGAACTTGGCGATCCGGTTGATCAGCTCTTCCAGCTCCGGCATCGAGCCGACCGCCGCTTGCATGATCACGCAGGGGTCGCCGGTCACCCGGTGGCATTCGGTCAGTTGGGGAATCTTGCACAAGTCGTCGTAGGCCTTCTGGTTGCCGTGCTGGTTCATCCGCAATTCGATCACGCACTGCACCGGCAGGCCGATCTTGGCCATGTCGACCTTGGCCTGGTAGCCGGTAATGATCCCGCTGGTTTCCAGTTTGCTGACGCGTTCGGCCACGGCCGGGGCCGAGAGGTTCACTTTGCGGGCCAGTTCGGCGTAGGACGCACGACCGTTTTCCAACAGGGCGCTGAGCAGCATGCGGTCGTATTTATCCACAGTTCAGGTTCCAGATCGGGTGGCTTTCGAAAGGCTGGTTTATAGCGCCAATCTCCGTGTTTTGAAAAGTGTATGGGCCAGATAAACAGGTTTTGTAGCTTATTTTCCGTTCATCGCCTTTCTAGAATAGCGTCTCTCATTGTCCTGACTTCGAGCTGACCATGCCTGGCCCACGCCGTTTTCCACTGCCGCTGATCGCTGCCTTCTTCGCCCTGTATGTCATCTGGGGATCGACTTATCTGGTGATTCGCATCGGCGTGGAGCATTGGCCGCCGTTGTTGCTGGCCGGGATTCGCTTCGTGCTGGCCGGCTCGCTCATGTATGGCTTCCTGCGCTGGCGCGGGGCACCGGCGCCGACCTGGGCGCAGTGGAAGGCCGGAGCCATCATCGGCGTGTTGCTGCTCAGTTTCGGCAACGGCGCGGTCAGTGTCGCCGAGCACACCGGCGTGGCTTCCGGGGTCGCGGCGTTGGCCGTGGCGACGGTGCCTTTGTTTACCCTGCTTTGCGGGTATTTCTGGGGCGCACGTAATACACGCCTTGAATGGGCGGGTATTGTGCTGGGGCTGATCGGCATCGCCATGCTCAACCTGGGCTCCAACCTGCAATCCAGTCCGTTGGGGGCAACCTTGCTGGTGTTCGCGGCGGCGTCGTGGGCCTTCGGCTCGGTGCTGAGCAAACATCTGCCTTTGCCGGCGGGGGCGATGGCCAGTGCCGTGGAAATGCTGGTGGGCGGCGTGGTGCTGTTGATCGGCAGCTTCGCCAGTGGCGAACACCTGGAGCGCATCCCGCCGTTCGAGGGCTGGTTCGCGCTGGCCTACCTGACGTTCTTCGGTTCGATCATTGCCTTCAACGCCTACATGTATCTGCTCAAGCATGTACGGCCGGCGGCGGCCACCAGTTATGCCTACGTCAACCCGGCGGTAGCGGTGCTGCTGGGGATCGTGTTTGCCGGCGAAAGTATCGGCGTCGAAGAGTCCCTGGCGATGCTGGTGATCATCAGTGCCGTGGTGTTGATCGGGCTGCCTCAGTGGCGCAAGCCCAAGCCTGCGCCGGTTGAATCCTGAATTAAGGTAAACTGCCGCGCATTGCACACCCTGCGCTGATTTTTCCGACGGTACTTCCATGACTTTCGCCACCCTTGGCCTGATCGAACCTTTGTTGCGCGCCCTCGAGACGCTCGGCTACCAGACCCCGACCCCGGTGCAGGCTCAGGCCATGCCGGCGGTGCTGGCCGGTCGCGACCTGATGGCCGCGGCCCAGACCGGCACCGGCAAGACCGCCGGTTTCGCCGTGCCGCTGTTGCAGTTGCTGACCACCGAAGGGCCGAAAGTGGCCGCCAACTCGGTGCGGGCGCTGATCCTGGTACCGACCCGCGAATTGGCCGAGCAGGTCCATGAAAGCGTGCGCCAATACGCGCAGAACCTGCCGTTGAGCACCTACGCCGTTTACGGTGGCGTCAGCATCAACCCGCAGATGATGAAACTGCGCAAAGGCGTCGACCTGCTGGTCGCCACGCCGGGGCGCTTGCTCGATCTGTTCCGGCAGAACGCGCTGAAGTTCAACCAGTTGCAGACCCTGGTGCTGGACGAAGCCGACCGCATGCTTGACCTGGGCTTCTCCGAGGAACTGGCGAATATCTACAAGGCGCTGCCGAAGAAACGCCAGACGCTGCTGTTCTCGGCGACCTTTTCCGACGCCATCCGTTTGCTGGCCGGGCAGATGCTCAACGATCCGCTGAGCATTGAAGTGAGCCCGCGCAACGTCGCCGCCAGCACCGTCAAGCAATGGGTGGTGACGGTGGACAAAAAGCGCAAGCCGGAATTGTTCGTGCACCTGATGCGCAAGAACAAGTGGAAGCAGGTACTGGTGTTCGCCAAGACCCGCAACGGTGTCGATGCATTGGTGGAAAAACTCCAGGGACTGGGCGTCAATGCTGACGGCATCCACGGCGACAAACCCCAGGCCACCCGCCAGCGCGCACTGGACCGTTTCAAGCTCGGTGACATCCAGATTCTGGTGGCCACCGATGTCGCCGCCCGTGGTCTGGATATCGAAGACCTGCCTCTGGTGGTGAATTTCGATTTGCCGATCGTCGCCGAAGACTACATTCATCGCATCGGCCGTACTGGCCGGGCGGGCGCCACGGGGCAAGCGATTTCCCTGGTGTGTGCCGATGAAGTGAACCTGCTGTCAGCCATCGAGATGTTGACCCGCCAGACGTTGACTCGCCAGATGGAGCAGGACTTCGAGCCTGAACATCGGGTACCGGATACCGACGCCAGTGGCCAGGTGATCAAGAAGCCGAAAAAGCCGAAGAAGCCAAAGACGTCGGGCGGTGGCGGCAAGCGCAACCTCGGCAAATGGGTGGACAGCGGGGACTCGGCGCCGGTGGAGCCTTCGGTCAAGCCGGTGCGCAAAGTGCCGGTGTTCAATACCGGGCCGCGTAAACGCAAGCCGTAGCGGAGCAGCGGGAAGCCGCAAGCTTCAAGCTGCAAGTTAAAAGCAGTACGCGTTCGACTTGCAGCTTATGGCTTGCCGCTGTTTCGCAGAAACTCCAACATCCCCAACCCCGCCGCCCGCCCGCTGGCAAAGCACGCCGTCAGCAGATACCCCCCGGTCGGTGCTTCCCAGTCGAGCATTTCCCCCGCACAGAACACGCCGGGTATCCGCTTGAGCATCAGGTTTTCATCCACGGCGTCGAATGTCACGCCACCGGCGCTGCTGATGGCTTCGTCCAGGGGGCGGGTTTTTACCAGGGTGATCGGTAAT
The DNA here is from genome assembly GCF_007828215.1 of Pseudomonas sp. SJZ074. GTDB lineage: Bacteria > Pseudomonadota > Gammaproteobacteria > Pseudomonadales > Pseudomonadaceae > Aquipseudomonas. The sequence continues at coordinate 12,960 of NZ_VIUE01000037.1, forward strand.
GCTTTGATCGCCCGGGCCAGCTGCGTCGGGTCTGCGAAACAGTCGGCAGACGTCTGTTCGCGTAACAACGCCGCCTTGACCCCATCGATCCCCAACTGGCTGTGCAGGTGCTTGGCCATCGAGCGTGAACCGCGCGGTTTGCTCAAGGCCTGGAGCACTTTATCCATAGGCCGGCCCGGCAACAGATCCAGATGGATCGTCGCACTGCCGTGGCGATTGATGGCTTCTCGAATCGGTGCCGACAAGGCGTAGATCAGGCTGCCTTCGATACCGGTGGCGGTGATGACGCATTCGCCGAGACGGGGAACGTCGTCGTTCAAGCCGATGGCGATGTTTTTCAGCGGGGCGCCGGCGAATTTGCTGACCATCAGCTCGCTCCAGGCCTGCACGTCGAAGCCGCAGTTGCTCGGTTGCAACGGAGCAAGGGCAACACCGCGCTGTTCCAACGCCAACATCCAGGCCCCGTCGGAGCCCAGGCGTGACCAACTGCCGCCGCCCAGCGCAAGCAGCGTGGCGACGGGCTGGAGGGTTTTTTCACCTTCCTGGCTGGCTATTCGCAGGCTGTTGTCGGGGTTCCAGCCGAGCCAGCGATGGCGGGTGTGGATCTTCACCCCGGCGTCGCGCAGGCGCTTGAGCCAGGCACGCAGCAGCGGGGCGGCTTTCATGTCGGTGGGAAACACTCGCCCGGAACTGCCGACAAAGGTGTCGATGCCCAGACCGTGAATCCAGGTGCACAGCTCATCCGCGCCGAAGGCCCGCAGCAACGGGGCGATATCTGCGGCCCGTTCGGCGTAGCGGGACAGGAATGCCGGGAAGGCTTCCGAGTGGGTGATATTCATGCCGCCGACACCGGCCAGCAGAAACTTCCTGCCCACCGAGGGCATGCCGTCGTACAGGTCGACCTGGATGCCGGCCTGGCTCAAAACCTCCGCTGCCATGAGACCGGCAGGGCCGCCGCCGATGATCGCGATGGTTGGAGTGTTGGATGGGGCGGTCGAGGTCATGGCGTGAACTGCAGGGAGGGGATAAGCGCGGCATTCTATCAGCACAGATTCTGTGGGAGCGGGCTTGCTCGCGAAAGCGGTGTGTCAGTTAACGAAGATGTCGACTGAAATACCGCTTTCGCGAGCAAGCCCGCTCCCACAGGGATGGAGGTGTTCTTGAGTCTGTGGTTAAAAAACAACCAGACCTCTGCAAGCTATACCTAATATAGCCTGTAGGCCGTTTCGCTCAGGGTATCCACAGGCCGCTCCACAGGCATTGTGGGTAACGCACCCAGATTTCAATGACACCCTGATGACGACCAGACTTTTTGTGCGCTGTGATGCAGGATCCCGTGACGCCGGGCCAGAGCCCTGCGGTCCTTGCTGTAGCCGCCGCCGATCACCCCGACCACCGGGATGTCGCGCCCGAGACAATGACGCATGACGCTCTCGTCCCGGGCGGCGAGCCCTTCGTCTGTCAGCTTCAGGTAACCGAGGGCGTCGTCCTTGTGTACATCGACCCCCGCGTCATACAACACCAGGTCCGGCTGGTAGAGCGGCAGCAGATAGTTGAGGGCGTCGTCCACCACCTGCAGGTAGGCCGAATCTTCCATGCCCATCGGCAATGGAATGTCCCAATCGCTCTGAGCCTTGCGTGCGGGAAAATTCTTTTCGCAATGCAAGGAAACTGTCACGGCGTCCGGGGTGTCATGGAGTATCCGGGCGGTACCGTCGCCCTGATGCACGTCGCAGTCGAAAATCAACACCCGCGAGACGCGGCCACTGGCGAGAAAATAGCGGCTGATCACCGCCAGGTCGTTGAAAATGCAAAATCCTGCAGGGTGGTCGTAGTGGGCATGGTGGGTGCCTCCGGCCAGGTGACAGGCCAGCCCGTGTTCGAGGGCCTGCTCGGCCGCCAGCAACGAACCGCCCACGGCCCGTACCGTTCGCCGGGCCAGGGCTTCGCTCCAGGGCAGGCCGAGCCGCCGTTGGTCTTCGCGGGACAACTCGCCACTCATGTAGCGTTCGATATAGACGCGATCATGGGCCAGGGCGAGGATCTCGGGCGGGCACAGCGACGGGCGCAACAGGTCCGCGTCGCGGGTCAGCCGGCTGTCAACCAGGTGGTCGCGCAGCAAGCGGAATTTGTCCATGGGGAAACGGTGTTCCGCCGGGAACTCGGGACTGTAGTCTTCGTGATAGATAAGCGGCAGCGGCATGGTGTTTTCAGCGATGATTGAATGACGGATCCTACCAGCGATGTAGACTTTGGGGCATGGAAGGGGAGTAGAGATGGAGCCGATACTGGAACTGGAAAGTGCGCGGCTGCTCATGCGGCAGTGGCACGATGAGGATCTGCCGGCGTTTGCGGCCATGTGTGCCGATCCGCAGGTGATGCGTTATTTCCCCGCGCCCCTGAGCCGCCTTGAAAGTGCCGCGCTGATCGGGCGCGTGCGCGGGCATTTTGCCGAACATGGTTTTGGCCTGTGGGCGCTGGAGCGCAAGGACACCGGTGCCTTCATCGGTTTTACCGGGCTGGGTGTGGTGGGGTTCGACGCGCATTTCACGCCGGCCATCGAGATCGGCTGGCGCCTGGCCCGGGAGCACTGGGGCCTGGGGTATGCCAGCGAGGCTGCCTGGACGGCGTTGCGCTGTGGGTTTGACCGCCTGGGGCTGGACGAGGTAGTGGCATTCACCTCGACCGATAACCTGCCATCGCAAAAGGTCATGCAGGCGATCGGCATGCACCATGATCCGGTTGACGATTTCGAACATCCAAAACTCGCGGTCGGTCATCCATTGCGTCACCATGTGCTCTACCGCATCAACCGCGAGCAGTGGCTGCAGACCCTGCACGGTTAACCGACACGGACGTCTACATTAGTGGGCCAACAATTGATCCACCGTCGCAGCTCAGACTGCGCGGTGTGCTGTGTGAGGAAGTCTGAATGAGCCATGTGTTGGAAGATCTGGTCGACCTGCTGACCCTGGAACCGATCGAAGAGAATCTGTTCCGCGGTCGCAGCCAGGACCTCGGGTTCCGCCAGTTGTTCGGCGGCCAGGTGCTGGGCCAGTCGTTGTCGGCGGCCAGCCAGACGGTGGAGGAGGCGCGCCATGTGCATTCGATGCATGGCTATTTCCTGCGTCCGGGCGACGCGGCGTTGCCGGTGGTCTACCAGGTGGACCGGGTACGCGATGGCGGCAGCTTCAGCACCCGCCGGGTCACGGCGATCCAGAAAGGTAATCCGATTTTCACCTGCAGTGCATCGTTCCAGTACGACGAACAGGGTTTCGAGCACCAGAGCACCATGCCCCAGGTCGTCGGGCCGGAAAACCTGCCCTCCGAGCTGGAGCTGACCCAGCAGCGGGCGCACCTGTTGCCCGAGCACATGCGGGAAAAACTGCTGTGCCCCAAGCCGATCGAGGTACGCCCGGTCACGGAAAAGGACCCGTATAACCCGCAGCCGGCCGACCCGATCAAATACGTGTGGTTCCGCGCCGATGGCGCCCTGGCGGATTCGCCGGCGTTGCACAAATACCTGCTGGCCTACGCTTCGGACTTCGGCCTGCTGACCACGTCGATGCTGCCCCATGGCAAATCGGTCTGGCAGAAGGACATGCAGGTCGCCAGTCTCGACCACGCTTTGTGGTTCCACGCCGACCTGCGTGCCGACGACTGGTTGCTCTACGCCATGGACAGCCCTTGGGCCGGCAATTCCCGCGGATTTTCCCGCGGCAGCGTGTTCAATCGCGCCGGCCAACTGGTAGCCTCGGTGACCCAGGAAGGCCTGATCCGCCATCGCAAGGACTGGGCATGAGCCTGGCGGACGTACGGCACTGGGTCTTCGACATGGATGGCACGCTGACCATTGCCGTGCATGATTTCGCGGCCATCCGGGTGGCCCTGGCGATTCCGGCCGAAGACGACATCCTGACCCACCTGGCGGCCTTGCCGGCGGATGAAGCCGCGGCCAAGCATGCCTGGCTGCTGGAGCACGAGCGGGACCTGGCGCTGGGCTCCAGACCGGCGCCGGGTGCGGTCGAGTTGGTACGTGACCTGGCCGGGCGTGGCTATCGCCTGGGGATCCTGACCCGCAACGCCCGGGAACTGGCCCATGTGACACTCGAGGCCATCGGCCTGGCCGATTGTTTCGCTGTGGAGGACGTGCTGGGTCGTGACGAAGCACCGCCCAAGCCGCACCCGGGTGGCCTGTTGAAACTGGCCGAAGCCTGGCGCGTGGCGCCTGCGGACATGGTCATGGTCGGCGATTATCGCTTCGACCTGGACTGTGGTCGTGCGGCGGGGGCGCGGACCGTGCTGGTGAACCTGCCGGACAATCCGTGGCCGGAGCTAGCGGATTGGCATGCCCGGGATTGTGGCGAATTGCGGCGGATGCTTTTGGCTTGAGAGACAGATCGACAGGTCAATCGCTATCGCGAGCAGGCTCGCTCCCACATTCGATCGCATTTTATCTGAAGTAACTCGGTCAAACTGTGGGAGCGGGCTTGCCCGCGAAGGGGGCCTGTCAGTTGGCAGAAGACTTACTGCCCGAACAACGCCTTCAGCCCCTCGGCTGAATTGAACATCCCATCCCCATCATGCCCCACCCCCGGCACTTCGATCAGCCGCTGGTTCAGCCCCTCGGCGTGGCGCCGGGTCAGGTAGTCGAAGTAGAAATGCCCGCGCAACAACCGATACGGCCCCTGGGTCTGCGCCTCGCAGCTTTTATCCAGCGCCGGGTGCTCCGGATCGACGTCCTGTTGTCCGAGCAGGTAGGTGATGTCACGCTTGATGTAGTTCTCCTCCAGTTGGGCGGCTGTCTGCCCGGCGGCATAGGCGGGCAGGTTGTGCAGGCCGTATTTCCAGCGATTGAAACCGGGGCAACCGCCTGGGTCGAACGCCATGGGCCGCTGTGCATCGAAGTAGGCATAGGAGGACGGGTTGGCGATGACGAAACGCGGGGCGATCCGGTACTGCCCATGGGCGAGCAGGGCGTAGCGCTGAACCACCTGGGCGCCGCCGGAATGACCGGCAACGACGATTTCCTTCACGTCGGGAAACTGCTGCCGGTCGCTGACCCGTGCAACGATGTCGTCGAGAACCTGGTAGGAACTGACCGGACTCGGCCCTGTGGATAAACCGCCGGCCATCCAGTCGTTGCCTTGCCAGCGCAACAACTCATTGGGGAGTTGATGACGGGCGACGTCCTGCTCATTGAGGAACTGCGGGGCGATGATCAACGTGGTGGCCAGTTGTCCGGCCTGGCCGGCGGCTTTCTCGGCGCTGTGCAGGTAGGTGTCGGCGTTGCGCAGCCGCCCATGCAGGATGATCAGCACACGTTGGATAGACGTTGGGGGCGGGCTCACCCCGACCACCATGCTGCCGCCCTTGAGCTGCAGCCGCCCCTGCGCCACCGTGTTCACAGCGTGTTCGTCAGCCTGGGCGAAGAGGCTGCACAGCACCAGTGCGATCGATGCGGCCCATTTCATCTACAGGTTTTTCGCCGCAAAAGTGTCGCATTGGCTGACCAGGCCCTGGGCGAACCCGGCCTTGAACCAGCGCACCCGTTGCGCCGACGTGCCGTGGGTAAAGGAGTCCGGCACCACGCGGCCCTGGCCTTGTTGCTGCAAGCGGTCGTCACCGATGGCGTTGGCGGCGTTCAAAGCTTCTTCGACGTCTCCGGGCTCCAGCCAGTTCAGGCGCTTCTGCGCATGATTGGCCCAGACGCCGGCCAGGCAATCGGCCTGCAATTCCTGACGCACCAGCAAGCCGCCGTCGCCTTCCATCTGCCGGCCTTGTTGGCGAGCTTCCTGGATTTTCGCCGACACACCGAGCAACGTCTGCACATGGTGGCCGACTTCATGGGCGATGACATAGGCTTGGGCGAAGTCTCCGGCGGCGGAGAAGCGCTGGGACATCTCCTTGAAGAAGCTCATGTCCAGGTAGACCTGCCGATCCGCCGGGCAATAGAACGGCCCGGTTGCCGATGAGGCGAGGCCGCACGCCGAGTTGACCCGACCGCTGAACAGCACCAGTTTGGGCTGCTGGTATTGGCGTCCGGCCTGCTGGAAGACCTGGCCCCAGGTGTCTTCGGTATCACCGAGGATCGAACGCACGAACTCGGCCTGTTCATCGTTGGCCGGTGGCGCCTGGCGGGTTTGAGAGGAGGTCGGTGCGGACTGATCCATCTGCCCGGCCAGTTGCCCGAGGATCTGCATCGGATCCTGGCCGGTGATCCAGCCGATGCCAACGATCAACAGAATGGCCGTCAGGCTCAGCCCCTTGCCCCCACCAAAGCGCATCCCGCCGCCGTCACCATCGCCACGGGCGTCCACCACGTTGTCACTGCGGCGACCTTTTTTCCATAGCATGTGGGAGTCCTCTGATTGACCGTGTGGACAGTGTTGCCGTTGAGTGGGAATGACGCCAGTTTACTAACAGATTTGTGACATAAGCTCCCCCAAGAGACAGCATCAGCCGATGAAAGTGTACTTGGTTCCAGAATTTGCATTAGACTTTAAAAATTCTGGAATTGATAACATTGCATCGGGGTCCCATGGCTGGAAGTCAGATTGAGCGGGTTTTCGATGTGCTGGAAAGTCTCGCCGGCGAACCTCGCGGCTGGCCACTTCAAGGGCTGGCCGAACAACTGCAGATCCCCAAGAGTGCCACCCACCGCTTGCTCGCCGAGCTGATGCGCCTGGGCTACGTGCGCCAGAACCCCGAGAACCTGCGTTATCACATGTCCACCCGGCTGGTCGCCCTGGGGTTTCGCTATCTCTCGCGCAGCGGCGCCGACATCGTGCAGCCGGTGCTGGACCGTCTGGCCCGGGAAACCGGTGAACTGGTGCGCCTGGGGGTCATCGAAGGGGATCGCCAGACCTGGATCGCCAAGTCTCAAGGGGCGCGGTCCGGTTTGCGCTACGACCCGGACATGGGCCGCGAGACGCCGCTGTTCTATACGGCGTCGGGTCATGCCTGGCTGGCGTGCATGAGCGATGCCGAGGCGTTGGCGTTGGTCGAGCGCCAGGCTGCCCAGGTACCGGTGGATGTGGGGCCAAACGCGCCCCATAGCACCCATGAACTGTTGGAATACCTTCGTGCGGCCCGCGAACAGGGGTATGCCTGTGTCGAAGAGAGTTCGGCGATTGGCACTTCGGCCGTTGCCGCCGTGGTGCGTCATCCGCAGGACGACCGGGTCGTCGGCGTACTCAGCGTTGCCGGGCCCAGCGCACGGATGACGCGGGTACGGTTGCATGAATTGGCCCCAACCTTGCTGGCGTTTGCCGAGGAATTGTCGCAAGCGAGCCAGGCGTCGGAGTTATTCAGCTGATACAAGCAGAGATTGGCCCCTAAATTATGTCACCCAGGATCACCCCATGACCGTCAGCACCCCGCTTTCCGGTGTCAATCAGGCCTTCAAGGGCATCCTGCTGATTGTCTTCGCGACGTTCCTGTTTTCCAGCCATGACGCCCTGTCGAAATACCTCTCGGGTTTCTATCCGATCATCATGGTGGTGTGGGCCCGTTATGTGGTGCATACCCTGCTGATGGCGGGCATCTTCCTGCCGCGCTCTGGGTTGCGGGTGCTGCGTACGAAGCGCCCGTTGTGGCAGTCGGCGCGGGCGTTGTGCCTGCTGGGCACCAGTCTCTTCTTCACCACGTCGCTGCTGTACATCCCGTTGGCCGAAGCGACGGCGGTCAACTTCCTGGCCCCGGTATTGGTCACGGCGTTGTCGGTGCCGCTGCTGGGCGAGCGGGTGACACGCGGTCAATGGGTGGCGGTGATCTTCGGCTTCATCGGGGTGCTGATCATCGTCCATCCGGGCGGGGACCTGTTCACTCCGGCCGTGCTGTTGCCGTTCTGCTCGGCATTGTTCTTCTGTTTCTATCAGTTGCTCACGCGCAAGCTCAGCGAAGTCGACAGCCCGACCACCAGTAATTTCTTCGCCGGTTTGTGCAACACATTGGTGATGAGTGCACTGGTACCGTTCTTCTGGCAGGTGCCGAGCCTGTTGCATGGGGCGATGATGCTGGCGTTGGGGGCTTGTGGGATGACGGCGCATCTGATGCTGACCCAGGCCTTCCGCGTTGCCGCCCCGGCGCTGCTGGCGCCCTTCAGCTATTGCCAGATCGTGTTTGCCGGTCTGTTGGGTTGGCTGCTGTTCAGCCACACGCCGACGTTGACCACGGTGCTGGGTATCGTGCTGATCTGTCTCAGCGGATTGGCTGCGGCGTGGCAGCAGCGGCGCAAATGACACGGACCACCTGTGGCGAGGGGATAAATCCCCTCGCCACAAAAGCTGGTGTCTGTTCTAACTGACCGGTATCAATCCAGCGTCGGAATCTTGCGCGGTGCCATGAAGTACAGCCAGATCAGGGCCGTGAAGTACATCGCCGGAATCAGGGTGAACAACACGGTGTAGTTGTTATGGGTCACCGTCAGGATATGGCCCACCAGTTGGGTCATGAACATCCCGCCGATGGCCGCGCACATGCCGCCGAAGCCGAACACGGTGCTCATCATGTGTTTGGGCGTGTAGTCCATCACCAGGCTCCAGATGTTGGCGGTCCAGGCCTGGTGCGCGCCGATGGCCAGGGAAATGGCGAACACCGCCATCCACAGGTTGCTGGCGCCGGCGGCCATGATCACGCCGACGATGCAGCAGGCGAACAGCAGCATGGAGACCAATCGTGCCTTGATCGGATTCAACCCGCGGCCGATCAGGAACGAAGAGAGGATGCCGCCACCCACGCTGCCGAAGTCGGCGGTGAGGTAGATGATGATCAGCGGGATGCCCATCTGGGTCACGTTGATGCCCAGGTTGTATTGCTGGTTCAGGAACGGTGGCAGCCAATAGAGATAGAACCAGAACACCGGCGCCGTGATCGAGTAGGCCAGGGCGAACGCCCAGGTGCCGCGCATGCGCAGGATGCGGGAGAAGGGCACGCGGGCCAGTTCCGGTTCACTCTCACGTTGGATGTAGTCCAGTTCCGACTGTTTGACGCTGGGGTGGTCTTCCGGATTGAAGTATTTCAGGCCCCAGAACAGCAGCCAGATCCCACCCAATGCCGCCATGCACAGGAAAGCCGCCTGCCAGCCCCACACCTGCAGGATCAATGGCAGCAGCATAGGCGTGAACATGGCGCCGACGTTGGTCCCGGCGTTGAAGATGCCGGTGGCCACGGCCCGTTCGCCCGCCGGGAACCACAGCCGGGTGGTTTTCACACAGGCCGGGTAATTGGCGGCTTCGGTGAGGCCCAGGATGAAACGGCAGACCATGAAACCCGCCGCGGAAGTCGCCAGGCCATGGGCGCCGGTCGCCAGGCTCCAGAGCAGCACGGCGAAGAAGAACACGCGCTTGACGCCGATCCGGTCGATCAACCGGCCCTGCAATATGAAGCCGACCGCATAGCCGACCTGGAACCAGAAGTTGATGTTGGCGTAATCCATCGCCGTCCAGCTCATTTCCTTGGCAAGGATGGGCTGCATCACGCCCAGGGCGGCGCGGTCGATGTAGTTCAGCGTAGTGGCGAAAAACACCAGCGCGAGCATGCCCCAACGGGTCTTGCCCACGGCCAGGGCGCCGCGGATCTTGTCGCCGATGCCGCCGGTCGTGACGCCCATGCCTGGGCTCAGGGGAGAACTTTGGGAAGGATTCATAGGGTGTACCCGTTTTTGAAATTCTTATGGGGTGGTCTGAGTTTCATCCATTGATGTCGGCGTTCCGGGCCTGCATCGATGTGGAGCTGATGGTGGGCAGTGGACGAAAAGTCGTCAATTCGCCACAGGGCATTTTGTTCGATAATCGCCCATAAAACTAACTGGGTGGTACATATTAAATTGCTGAAAGGCATTGGCGCCTCAATAATCTGTCCACTCTTTCAAAAGCGGCGAACCTTCTGTAGCCGATGCCTGTCCCGGGAGCCGAACCCATGCAGCGTTCCATTGCCACCGTATCCTTGAGCGGTACTCTGCCGGAAAAGCTCGAAGCCATTGCCGCCGCCGGTTTCGACGGAGTGGAGATCTTCGAGAACGACCTGCTCTATTACGACGGCAGCCCTCGGGAAATCCGGCAGATGTGCGCCGACCTGGGCATCGCGATCACGCTGTTCCAGCCGTTTCGTGACTTCGAAGGTTGTCGCCGCGATCGTCTGGCCCGCAACCTGGAGCGCGCCGAGCGCAAATTCGACCTGATGCAAGAACTCGGCACCGACCTGGTGCTGGTGTGCAGCAACGCCTCGGCCGACAGCCTGGGGGACGAGCGGATGCTGGTGGATGACTTGCGACTGCTGGCCGAGCGAGCCAGTGCGCGGGGGTTGCGCATCGGTTACGAGGCGCTGGCCTGGGGGCGGCACGTGAACACTTATCAACAGGTCTGGAACATTGTGCGCCGGGCCGACCACCCCAGCCTGGGCGTCCTGCTCGACAGTTTCCACACCTTGTCCCTCAAGGGCGACCCGAGTGCCATCGCCGAGATCCCTGGCGAGAAGATTTTTTTCGTGCAGATGGCCGACGCGCCGATCCTGGCGATGGATGTGCTGGAGTGGAGCCGGCATTTCCGTTGCTTCCCGGGGCAGGGCGAATTCGACCTACCGGGGTTCCTGGCACCGATTATCAAGAGCGGCTATGCCGGGCCACTGTCGCTGGAGATCTTCAACGACGGTTTCCGCGCCGCGCCGCCACGGGCCAATGCCGCCGATGGCTTGCGTTCGTTGCTGTACCTGGAGGAGAAGACCCGCCAGCGTCTGGCCGCGGAGGCCGCGCCGCTGGACAGCCTCGATACACTGTTTGCCCCGCCACCGGCCAGTGAATACGACGGCATCGAGTTTCTTGAATTCGCCGTGGACGATAACCTTGGCGCCAAGCTGTCTCATTGGCTGGAGCGGTTGGGGTTCGTCAAGGCCGGCCAGCATCGCTCCAAGAATGTGAGCCTGCTGCGCCAGGGCGATATCAACCTGATCCTCAACTGCGAGCCGTACTCCTTTGCCCACAGTTTCTTTGAAGCCCACGGGCCGTCGCTGTGCGCCACCGCCGTGCGGCTAAAAGACAGCGCCAGCGCCCTGAAGCGGGCCGTGGATTACAAGGGGCAGCCCTATCGCGGCCTGGTGGGGCCCAATGAGTTGGAACTGGCGGCGGTGCGTGCACCGGACGGCAGCCTGATTTACCTGGTGGACCAGGAGGCGGACGTCTATGGAACGGATTTCAACCTGCAACCGGGCGCGGTCATCGGGGCCGGGCTCAAGCGCATCGACCACATGGCGATGGCGCTGCCGGCCGACAGCCTCGACAGTTGGGTGCTGTTCTACAAGAGCCTGCTGGATTTCGAAGCCGATGACGAAGTGGTGTTGCCTGACCCTTATGGCCTGGTGAAGAGCAGGGCTCTGCGCAGTCGCTGCAGTTCGATCCGCTTGCCCCTGAACATTTCCGAAAACCGCAATACCGCGATCTCGCATGCGCTGTCGAGCTATCGCGGTTCCGGCGTGCATCACATCGCCTTCGACTGTGACGACATCTTCGCCCAGGTCAGCCGCGCCAAGGAGGCCGGCGTGCCGTTGCTGGATATTCCGCTCAACTATTACGACGACCTGGCGGCACGTTTCGATTTCGACGATGAGTTTCTCAGCGAGCTGGCGTATTTCAATGTGTTGTACGACCGCGACGCTCAGGGCGGTGAACTGTTCCATGTCTATACCGAACCGTTCGAGGGGCGATTCTTCTTTGAAATCATCCAGCGCAAGAACGGTTATGCAGGCTATGGCGCGGCCAACGTCGCGGTGCGGCTGGCGGCCATGGCCAAGTCCCGCAGCGGTGGCCTGCGGCACGCCAAGTTGTAGGGAAATCGTAAACGCGGCAGCAAAACGGCAATCCTGTGCCTTCCTTCACTGCACGGTGCAGCCCATAATCGCCAGCTTGTGCAGTGATGGCCGTGAGCCCGCAATGACTATGAATCCAGAACTGTCCGATGCCCTCGACGAGCCTCTCGCCGCGCCGCGCAAGGGGCGCAAGAACAACCCGGAAAAGACCCGGGAAAACATTCTTCAGGAAGCCATCGTCGAGTTTGTCCAGCAGGGCCTGGCCGGTGCCCGGGTCGATGCCATCGCTGAGCGTATCCACACGTCCAAGCGGATGATCTACTACTACTTCAACAGCAAGGAACAGTTGTACATCGAGGTGCTGGAAAAACTCTACGGTGATATCCGCAGCACCGAGAGCCGCTTGCACCTGACGGAGCTGACACCGGTCGACGCGATCCGGCGCCTGGTGGAGTTTACCTTCGACCACCACGACCGCAATGTGGATTTCGTGCGCATCGTCTCTATCGAGAACATCCACAACGCCGAATACGTCAAGCAATCAGGCGTGATCAAGGCGATGAACAGCAGCATCCTCAACGCCCTGGATCTGATCCTGCGCCGGGGCGCCGAAGAGGGCGTATTCCGTACCGGCCTCGAACCCCGGGATGTGCATCTGCTGATCAGTTCGTTCTGTTTTCACCGCGTGTCCAACCGTCACACCTTCGGTGAGATTTTCCAGATCGATCTGGCGGATGAAGCGATCAAGCAACGTCATCGCCAGATGATTTGCGAGTCCGTGTTGCGGTATTTGCAAGCCTGAATGCAAGCGCTTGTGGGAGCGGGCTTGCTCGCGAATGGGGTTGAACAGTCACTATAGAGGTGACCTTCAAAGCGTTTTCGCGAGCAAGCCCGCTCCCACAGAGCCTGTCACCCGGCCTTCAGTGATTCATGCTGTGGAAATGCTCCAGCATCCGCTGCGCATCCGGGGCGATGCCGCTGAACAGTTCGAACGCTTTCACGGCCTGGAACACCGCCATAGTGCCGCCATCCAGCGTGCGGCACCCCAGGGCCCGGGCGCTGCGCAGCAGTTCGGTTTCCAGCGGAAAATAGACGATCTCGGCGACCCACAATTCGCCTCGCAACAACTCGACCGGCACCGGCATGCCAGGCAGCTTCGCCATGCCCATCGGGGTGGTGTTGACCAGGCCGTTCGCCTCGGCCATGGCCGTGGGCAAATCGTGTCCGGCACGGGCGCGGCCAGCGCCGAAGTGCTGGTTCAGGTTGTTGGCCAGGGCTTCGGCGCGGCTGAATTCGACATCAAAGATACTCAGGGTCTGGACACCTTCCGCCAGCAGCGCATGGGCAACGGCCGCGCCGGCACCTCCGGCGCCCATCTGCACCACGGATCGACGCAAGACATCACCGAGGCCGCGGCGAAAACCCTCGGCAAAGCCGAGGCAGTCGGTGTTGTGGCCGATGCGCTTGCCGTCCTTGAGCACCACGGTGTTCACCGCGCCAATGCCGCGCGCCTCGGCCGAGAGCTCATCGAGCAGCGGGATGATCGCCTGCTTGCAGGGGAAGGTGATGTTCAGTCCGGTGAAGCTCATGCGTTCGGCAGCGGTCAGCAGATCGGGCAGGGCACTGCTGTCGAGTTTCAACGCGTCGAGGTCGATCAGTCGATAGAGATAGCGTATGCCTTGGGCATCGCCTTCATGCTCGTGGAGCGCGGGGGTGCGAGATGCCTGGATGCCCGCGCCGATCAGGCCGGCCAGTACGGTGCTATTCAACATGCGTTTCAACCTTTCAACCGCTGACTGAAATGTTCCAGGGCCAGGCGATAGCCATGGCTGCCAAAGCCGCACATCACACCGATGGCGACGGATGAAACGAAGGAGTGGTGACGGAACGTTTCCCGGGCGTGGACGTTGGACAGGTGGACTTCGATCACCGGTACTTCGCTGGCGACCAGCGCATCGCGGATCGCCACCGACGTGTGGGTCCAGGCCGCTGGGTTGATGACGATACCGGCGCACCGGCCACGGGCGCCGTGAATCCAGTCCAGCAGCTCGCTTTCCTGGTTGGTCTGGCGAAATTCCACCGCCAGGCCGAATTCTTCAGCGGCACGGCCGCACAGCGCCGAGATATCCGCCAGGGTCTCATGGCCGTAGGTTGCAGGCTCACGGGTGCCGAGCAGGTTAAGGTTCGGGCCGTTGAGCACCAGAAGGATTGGAGGCATTGCAGTTTCTCCACTTTTTTATTGTTGGCTTCGGTCGGGTTTCAACCGGTGGAGATAAATTGTACTAGATGGTTAATTTGGTCAAAGCAAAGCCGATGACGTCGGGCAATAAGTGTTCGATGATCGAACAATGGGCTTGCCGAGGTTAAAGGGGGAGCATTGTGGCGAGGGGATTTATCCCCGCTCGAGCGCAGCGCTCGCAAGCTTTTGCAGGATTGAAGAGCTTGGGGCTGCTTCGCAGCCCAGCGGGGCGGTGCGACGTTTCGCTAAATCCCCTCGCCACAGGGAATCCTCCACCTCAAAAGGAAGGGCTTACCGCCGGGTCAGCAACACCCCGGATTCCATGTGGTGGGTCCATGGAAACTGGTCAAATAACGCGCAGCGCGTAATGCGGTGGGTGTCGTGCAGTTGTGCGATGTTCGCGGCGAGGGTTTCCGGGTTGCAGGAGATGTACAGGATGTTGTCGAAACGTCGGGTCAGCTCGCACGTGTCCGGGTCCATGCCGGCACGGGGCGGGTCGACGAAGACGCTGCCGAATGCGTAGCTTTTCAGGTCGATGCCCTGCAGGCGGCGGAACGGTCGGACTTCGTTCAAGGCTTCGGTCAGTTCTTCGGCCGACAGGCGCACCAGCGTCACGTTATCCACCGCGTTTTCACTGAGGTTGCTCAGCGCCGCGTTCACCGAAGTCTTGCTGATTTCAGTGGCCAGCACGTTGCGCACCCGGGTCGCCAGGGGCAGAGTGAAGTTGCCGTTGCCACAGTACAACTCCAGCAGGTCGTCGTTGCGATCGCCCAGGGCTTCATAGGCCCAGTTGAGCATTTTCTGGTTCACGGTGCCGTTGGGCTGAGTGAAGGCGCCTTCGGGCTGGCGATAGCTGAAGGTGCGACCGCCCACGTCCAGTTTTTCTACCACGTAGTCATGGCCGATCACTTCCCGCTTGCCCTTGGAGCGACCAATGATGCTGACGCCCAGGTCGCTCGCCAGCTTGGAGGCCGCTGCGTGCCAGTGCTCATCCAGGGGACGGTGATAACACAGGGTGATCATCGCATCGCCCGCCAGGGTGGTCAGGAATTCCACCTGGAACAGCTTGTGGCTCAGGGGCGTGCTGGCCTGCCAGGCTGCCTTGAGTTGCGGCATCAGCTGGTTGATGCGCAGGCTGGCGATCGGGAACTCTTCGATGAGGATCGGCGTGCGCTTGTCCTCCTGGGAGAACATCGCGTAATGCCGTTCGCCGGCTTCGCGCCAGAGGCGGAACTCGGCGCGCAAACGGAAGTTCTGCAGCGGCGAGTCAAACACGGCCGGCTCCGGTGCATTGAACGGGGCCAGCAGGTCGCGCAGGCGGGCGACCTTGTCTTGGAGCTGAGCGGTGTAGGCCTGGGTATCAAAAGTCATGCGTTGAACCAACCCAACTTGATCACGAACAGAATCGACAGAATGACCAGCGCCGGGTTCAGCTCACGGCCACGGCCAGACACCAGTTTGATGGCGGTCCAGGCAATGAAACCGAAGGCGATGCCGTTGGCGATGGAATAGGTGAATGGCATCGCCAGGGCAGTGATCACCACCGGGGCGGCGACGGTGATGTCGTCCCAGTCGATTTCCGCCAGGCCCGATGTCATCAGCACGGCCACGAACAACAAGGCCGGGGCGGTGGCAAAGGCTGGCACGCTGGCGGCCAGTGGCGAGAAGAACAGCGCCAGCAGGAACAGGATCGCCACGACGATGGCGGTCAGGCCGGTGCGGCCGCCGGCGCTGACGCCGGCCGCCGATTCGATGTAGCTGGTGGTGGTGGAGGTGCCCAGCAGCGAACCGGCCATGGCGGCGGTGCTGTCGGCGATCAGCGCACGGCCCATCTTCGGCATGTGGCCGTCCTTGCCCATCAGCCCGGCACGCTTGGCGACGCCGATCAGGGTGCCGGAGTTGTCGAACAGGTCGACGAAGAGGAAGGCGAAGATCACGCTGACCAGACCGATGTCCAGGGCGCCCTTGATGTCCAGTTGCAGGAAGGTCGGGGCCAGGGATGGCGGCATCGACATCACGCCGCCGAACGGGGTGAAGCCCATCAGGATCGCGACGATGGTGACCGCGAGAATGCCGATCAGTACGGCCCCGCGCACTTTCAGTGCTTCGAGGGCGACGATCAGGATGAAGCCGAGCGTGGCGAGAATCGGCGCCGGTTGCTTCAAGTCGCCAAGGCCGACCATGGTGGCCGGGTTCTTCACCACGATGCCGGCATTGCCCAGGGCGATCAGCGCCAGGAACAGGCCGATGCCGGCGGCAATGGCCGAGCGCAGGGGCAAGGGGATGCTGTTGATGATCCATTCGCGGATGCGAAAGATCGACAGCAGGAAGAACAACACGGCGGAGACGAACACCGCACCCAGCGCCACTTGCCAGGTATGGCCCATGTGCAGGACCACGGTGTAGGTGAAGAAGGCGTTCAGACCCATGCCCGGAGCGAGGGCGATCGGGTAGTTGGCGATCAGGCCCATGACCGTGGAACCGATGGCCGCCGCCAGGCAGGTGGCGACGAACACCGCGCCCTTGTCCATGCCGGTTTCGCCGAGGATGCTCGGGTTGACGAACAGAATATAGGCCATGGCCAGGAATGTCGTGACGCCCGCCAGGATCTCGGTCCGCACGTTGGTGTTGTGTGCCTTGAGTTGAAACAGCCTTTCCAGCATGTCTGCTCCCCGTGGCGCGCCGGGCGCCGTGAATGTATCGACCTCAACAGCAAAGCACAGACGGCCGATGGCGTCGGTGAGTTTTCTGCGGATCGGAAAAAGCCGCGCATCATACCAGCAGCGTGGCGATGTGACTGCGATCGTCGTCGACGTTTTACCGAAGCAAAAAGAGGGCCATACTGCGCGCGTTTCCCGAAGGTTCGATAGGTGTCCAATGAGAAGAAATCTGCTGGCAGTGGCATGCGCAGTGAGCCTGTGGTTGCCCGGTCAGGTCGTCAACGCCGCATCGGCTCCGCCCTTGAGCCAGGTCAAGGTGCTCAAGGTCGAGTCGCCGGCCTGTGGCTTCGAAGACATCGCCGAAGGGCAGGCCCAGACCCGCTGTGATCACGGTGGATCGAATATCAAGGTCTATGTGCTGGAGGTTGGCTACGGCCACCAGCCCCATGTCACGCTGGACGGTTTCGAAGTCGACGGCACCCGTTCGCCGGTGTGTGCGTTCAGCAATGGCAATCTCACCGATTGTTCCACCCGGACCCAAGTGGTCGGCTATCTGTATGTCTTCGATCTGAAGGGCAAACAGGAAGGCTCCTTCAGCTTCAGCAATACCTCGATCAACGCCCCGGGCAATCGCATGTCGACCCAGCTGTACATCAAATAGCCCACACGATGCTTGGCACGCAATCCGGCAAACCTGACTAGGCTTCCAGTAATCACTCAACGGAGAGTCGCCATGATTCCTGGAACCAAGATCCCCAGGGCCCTGATCGCCGTCGCCGAAGGGGTCGACGATTTGCAGGCCGTCACCCTGATCGATGTGCTGCGCCGGGCCCAGGTCGAAGTCGTCGTGGCGAGTATCGAAGGGCGACGGATGCTGACCTGTGCCCGCGGTACACGCCTGACGGCCGATGGCATGTTGGTGGACATGCTGGTGCAGGACTTTGACCTGATCGTCCTGCCGGGCGGCATCGTCGGTGCCCAGCACCTGGCGGCCCATCAGCCCCTGCAACAGTTGGTCAAGGACCAGGCCGCCGCCGGACGTTTCTTCGCCGCCATCGCCGAAGCGCCGGCGTTGGCGCTGCAGGCGTTTGGCGTGCTGCGCCAGCGGCGTATGACCTGCCTGCCCGCCGTCAGCCAGCAACTGTCCGGTTGCAGTTTCGTCGATCAACCCGTGGTGGTGGATGGCAACTGCATCACCGCCCAGGGCTCGGCGGCCGCCCTGGCGTTTGCCTTGACGCTGGTGGAACAGCTCAGTGGCAAAGGTGTGCGCGCCGTGGTGGCGGCGGAGTTGCTGGCCTGACTGACATCGGGCACTGTCTTTCAGACCTGCGCAATTACCTTGAACACTCACCTCACCCCGAAGTCGTACCCCTTATGACGGCGGTTTTTCAAAACGCCGCGTGTACGACCAACCGTGAGGTGTTCCATGAGCGCGACCCTGTCCGAAGCGACGCCGGCGTCCTTTGTCCGCCATCCGATCCGTCTGACACTCAATGGGCAAGTGCATGAGTTGCAGGTGTTGCCCTGGACCACATTGCTGGACCTGTTGCGCGAGCAGTTGGATCTGGTGGGCAGCAAGAAAGGCTGTGACCATGGCCAATGCGGTGCGTGTACCGTGCTGCGCGATGGCAAGCGTATCAACGCGTGCCTGACCCTGGCCGTGATGTGCGACGGCGTTGAGCTGACCACCATTGAAGGCTTGGCCGATGGCGATCGATTGCACCCTTTGCAGCAGGCTTTCATCAAGCACGACGCCTTCCAGTGTGGATACTGCACGCCTGGGCAGATCTGTTCGGCGGTGGGGCTGGTCAACGAGGGGAGGGCGCAGACGAGCGCCCACATCAGCGAGCTGATGAGTGGCAATCTTTGCCGATGCGGCGCCTACAACAATATCCGTGACGCCATCGAAGAGGCGCTCCCGCAGTGCCAGCAACAAGGGGATAACCAATGAACCCCTTCCACTACAGCAAGCCCGACACCGTGCAGGCGGCCATTGATTTGTCGAGTCCCACTTCGCGCTTCATCGCCGGGGGCACCAACCTGCTGGACCTGATGAAAGAAAACCTCACCCGCCCCGGACACCTGATTGACATTACCGGCCTGCCCCTGGCGGACCTCAGTGAAACCCCTTCCGGCGGCGTGATGATAGGTGCCTTGGTGAGCAATGCCGACCTGGCCTGGCATCCGTGGATCGAGCGTCGTTATCCGCTGTTGTCCCAGGCGATCCTGGCGGGCGCCTCGCCGCAGCTGCGCAACATGGCCAGTACCGGCGGCAACCTGCTGCAACGGACCCGCTGTTATTACTTCTATGACGCCAACGTGCCCTGCAACAAGCGCAGGCCCGGCAGTGGCTGTCCGGCGCGGGATGGACTGAACCGGATCCATGCGATTTTCGGCGCGAGCGATCATTGCGTTGCGACTCACCCTTCCGACATGTGTGTCGCACTGGCCGCCCTCGAGGCGGTGGTCCATGTCCTTGGCCGGGGCGGGGCGCGGACCATCGAGTTCGCCGACTTCCACCGCCTGCCCGGCGATGCACCGGAGCGGGACAATCAATTGGCCGATGATGAGCTGATCACCGCCATCGAATTGCCTGCCGCCGGTTTTGCCGAACACAGCCATTACCTGAAGATTCGGGACCGGGCTTCCTACGCGTTTGCGCTGGTTTCCGTGGCGGCGGCGCTGGAGCTGGATGGGCCGGTCATCCGCCAGGCGCGCCTGGCCCTGGGGGGCGTGGCCCACAAACCCTGGCGCGACCGGGCCGTGGAGAGTTGGCTGGTGGGCCAGACCGTCAGCCGCGAAACCTTCACGACCGCCGCCGATGCCCTGCTGCAAAACGCCGAGCCGTTGGCACACAACGGCTTCAAGGTCAGGCTGGCGCGCCGGGCGATCGTTCGCGCCTTGAGCGATGCCGCACTGGGAGGAGAAGCCAGATGAATGCACCGAACAAACCCATGGGGCAGCCGCTGGACCGGGTCGATGGCCTGCTCAAGGTGACGGGCCGGGCCCGTTATGCGGGCGAATACCCTGAGGAAGGCTTGCTGCACGGCAGCGTCGTGTCCGGTACTGTCGCTCGTGGCCGCGTGGTGCGCATCGATGCCTCCCGAGCCCTGGCGCTGCCCGGCGTGGTCGCGGTGATCGATCACACCAACCGGCCCAGGATCGCCAGCTATGACGAACCCTACCAGGATGCCGACGCGGCGGACGGTTCGCCGTTCCGGCCGTTGTACAACGACCAGGTGCTCTACAGTGGTCAGCCGCTGGCCTTGGTGGTTGCGGACAATCTCGAACTGGCCCATTACGCCGGTTCACTCATTGAAATCGAATATGAAGCCCAAGATCATCAGACCGATCTGACCATTTTGCAAAACGAAGCCCATCCGGCGCCGGCCGAACTGCCCAAGCCCCGTGGGAATTTTCAGGGTGAGTACGCCAGTTCTGCGATCAGCCTGGATGTCTCCTACAGCACCCCTGTGGAACATCACAACCCGATGGAGCCTCACGCCAGTACGGTGCTGTATCGACCTGATGGCAGCCTGCACATCCATGACAAGACCCAGGGCACGCAAAACTGCCAGGCCTACGTGCAAAAAGTGTTCGGGCTCGAGAAAGAACAGGTGCGCGTATTCGCCGCGTTTGTCGGCGGTGCCTTCGGCTCCGGGCTGAGGCCGCAATACCAACTGCCCCTGGCGGTGATGGCCGCGCTGGCGCTCAAGCGCTCGATACGGGTCAGCCTGACGCGCCAGCAAATGTTCACCTTCGGTTATCGGCCGCGGACCTTCCAGCGCCTGCAACTGGGCGCCGCGGCCAATGGACGGTTGCTGGCCGTGGCCCACACCGCCATCGGCCAGACGTCGCGCTTTGAAGATTTCACCGAGCACGTGGTGGAGTGGAGCGGCATGCTCTATCACTGCGACAACGTGGAGTTGACCTACAAACTGGTGCCGCTGGATGTCTATACGCCGCTGGACATGCGTGCGCCTGGCGCAGCTCTCGGGTTGATCGGCCTGGAGTGTGCCATGGACGAGCTGGCCTGTGCCTTGGCGATCGATCCGCTCCAGTTGCGGTTGATCAACTATGCCGAGCGTAACGAGAACGAAGGCAAGCCGTATTCCAGCAAGGCGTTGCGCGAATGCTATGCCGAAGGTGCCCGGCGCTTCGGCTGGGACAAGCGCAACCCGGAGCCGCGCAGCATGCGCACGGGCCGGCAACTGGTGGGCTGGGGCATGGCGGGCGGTGTCTGGGAAGCCATGCAGCAGAAGGCCAGTGCCCAGGCTTCGCTGGAGGCGGATGGCAAGCTGACCGTCAGCAGTGCCACCACGGACATCGGCACCGGCACCTACACCGTCATGACTCAGATCGCCGCCGAGGCGTCAGGGGTTGCCCTGGACGATGTCCGGTTCATCCTCGGCGATTCATCGCTGCCTACCGCACCGTTGCAAGGTGGCTCGTTCACCGTCTCGTCGGTGGGCACGGCGGTGCAACAGGCGTGTGAAGCCCTGAAGGAAAAACTGCTGGCCGTGGCCCGACAGACTTGTCCGGCCTTCAGCGGTGCGACCCTTGAGCAAGTGACATTTGCCGACGGTCAGTTGCGCTTGGGCGATGCCTGCGTGTCGTTGGCCGAGTTGGCTCGAAACAGTGGCGAGACACCGTTGCAGGCCCAGGTGACCGCCGAGCCGGACAAGAAACGCCAAGCCTATGCCACGGCCACGCACTCCGCGGTATTCGTCGAAGTGTGGGTGGACGAGGACTTGGGGACGGTGAAGGTCAATCGGGTGGTCAGTGCCATTGCGGCGGGACGGGTGATCAACCCGAAAACGTCCCGCAGCCAGATCCTGGGCGGTGTGGTCTGGGGCGTCGGCATGGCGTTGCACGAAGAGACCCTGACCGACCATGGCCTGGGGCGCCACATGAATCACAACCTTGCCGAATACCACGTGCCGGTGAATGCCGATATCGGTGACATCGATGTGGTTTTCGTCGAAGAGCCGGACGACATCGTGAACGCTCTGGGTTCCAAGGGCGTCGGTGAAATCGGTATCGTCGGCGTGGCGGCAGCGGTGGCCAATGCGATTTATCACGCCACCGGCAAGCGGGTCCGGGACTTTCCCATCACCCTGGATAAGCTGCTTTAGCGTCGTCCACCGGCTCATGCATCCGGTCGCGGTTGGCCAGGGTCGGGAACAGTTTGATCCAGGCCCCGGTCACCAACAGCGTACCGACACCGCCCATGACCACCGCCGGCACTGTGCCGAACCAGTGGGCGGTCAGGCCGGATTCGAATTCACCCAGCTGGTTCGACGCGCCGATGAACAACCCGTTCACCGCGCTGACCCGGCCGCGCATCTCATCCGGTGTTTCCAACTGCACGAAGGACGCGCGGATCACCATGCTGATCATGTCCGCCGCGCCCAGCACCACCAGCACCGCCAGGGAAAACCAGAACGACGTGGAGAGGCCGAACGCAATGGTGGCGACGCCGAACACGCCCACGGCGGTGAACATCACCCGGCCCACCTGGCGTTCCACGGCGAACCGTGCCAACCACAGCGACATCAGCAGGGCACCCACCGCCGGGGCCGAGCGCAGCAGGCCCAGGCCCCAGGGGCCGGTGAGCAGGATGTCCTTGGCGAACACCGGCAGCAGCGCCGTCGCGCCGCCCAGCAGGACCGCGAACAGATCCAGGGAAATGGCGCCGAGAATGTCCGGACGGCTGCGGATGAAACGAATCCCGGCCAGCAACGAATCCAGGGTCGCCTTGCCTTTGTTCAGCGGCGTCTGACGAGCGGGCAGGTTGAGCATCAGGCAGCAGGCGATGAGGTAGAGCACCACGGTCGGCCCATAAACCCAGACGCTGCCGAAGGCATACAGCAGGCCGCCGAGGGCCGGGGCGACGATGGTCGCCGATTGCTGGGCCGATTGCGCGGCGGCCACGGCACGGGGAAACAGGGCGGCTGGCACAATGCTCGGCAACAGTGCCTGGGTGGTCGGCATTTCGAAGGAGCGGGCGGCGCCCAGCAGGAAGGCGAGGATGAAGATCATCTCCCGCGTGACGTTGTCGGTGGCGCTACCGATCACCAGCGCCAGGGCGATCATCGCCTGCAAAGACTGGCAGAGGGCCGCGACCTTGCGCCGGTCATAGCGGTCCGCTACATGCCCGGTGTGCAACATGAACAGCACCCGCGGCGCGAACTCCACCAGCCCGACGAGGCCCAGGTCCAGGACATTGCCGGTCAGTTGATAGAGGTTCCAGCCGATGGCGACGGTGAGCATCTGAAAGCCGCTGGCGGTGAAGATCCGGGCCAGCCAGAAGGCGATGAAGGGGCGGTGGTGACGGAGCAGCGTGGGCGCTTGGCTGGGCATCGATGACGGATCCACTGATGAAGGCAGCGAGATTATCACCGAGCTGTAACTGGAAGTTGCGACCAGCGAAAAAATAGTTAGCCAGACATCGACCTATGGGTAGAACACCGAATTTCTTTTGGGAGCAAAGCTTGCTCGCGATGCTGTTCGAAGTATCCCTGAGACCTAGGTGTCTGCATCGCGGGCAAGCCATGCTTCCACAGATTTGAGCACAGCCAAGCTGCAACAGCGTTGCCAGCCACTGAGTCAACCTGTCACGCGACAAAAGACCACGCCGTTCATCGGCCAGAATGCGACTACTCTTTGAACATTGCTTGACCCAGATCAATGCCGTCCGAGGCGTTGGCCTGGCGGCCATTCGGCCAGATACCTGCGTCGTGACGGTTTTAAAAAGAACGATTTGAAAGGCATCGCACTCCATATCCGAGGGGGCAGCGATGCAGGCCCCGCCCGCAGCCGGTTTTACCTGACAGAGGAAGACTTATGTTCGGTTTGGAGGCGCTCGATCTCGCCCGGATCCAGTTCGCATTCACGATCTCGTTCCACATCCTGTTTCCGGCTATCACCATCGGCCTGGCGAGTTACCTGGCGGTACTCGAAGGCCTGTGGCTCAAGACCCGCGACGATACCTACCGCGATCTGTACCACTTCTGGTCGAAGATATTTGCCGTCAACTTCGGCATGGGGGTGGTGTCCGGATTGGTGATGGCCTATCAGTTCGGCACCAACTGGAGCCGTTTCTCGGACTTCGCCGGCGCCGTCACCGGACCGCTGCTGACCTACGAAGTACTCACGGCGTTCTTCCTCGAAGCGGGTTTTCTCGGCGTGATGTTGTTCGGTTGGAGTCGGGTCGGCCGAGGCCTGCACTTCTTTTCCACGGTCATGGTGGCGATAGGCACATTGATCTCGACATTCTGGATCCTGTCTTCCAACAGCTGGATGCAGACGCCCCAGGGCTATGAAATCGTCGATGGCCGGGTCATACCGGTGGACTGGCTGGCGGTGGTCTTCAACCCTTCGTTTCCTTACCGCCTGTTGCATATGTCCATCGCGGCGTTTGTCGCCACGGCGTTCTTCGTCGGCTCATCGGCCGCCTGGCATTTGTTGCGCGGGCGCGATACCCCGGCCATCCGCCGGATGCTGTCGATGGCGATGTGGATGGCATTGCTGGTAGCGCCGGTACAGGCAGTGATCGGCGACTTCCATGGCCTCAATACCCTCAAGCATCAACCAGCGAAGATCGCGGCCATCGAAGGCCATTGGGAAAACGTCGGCAACGAGCCCACGCCGCTGATCCTGTTCGGACTGCCGGACATGAAGGCGGAGAAGACCCGCTTCGCCGTGGAAATTCCTTACCTGGGCAGCCTGATCCTGACCCATAGCCTGGACAAGCAGGTGCCGGCCCTCAAGGAATTCCCGCCCGAGGACCGACCGAATTCGACCATCGTGTTCTGGTCGTTCCGGGTCATGGTGGGCCTGGGCCTGCTGATGATTTTCACCGGCCTGTGCAGCCTCTGGTTGCGCCGCAACGACCGGCTCTATCAATCGCGGCCGTTTCTCCACCTGGTGCTATGGATGGGCCCGTCCGGTCTGGTCGCGATCCTGGCCGGCTGGTTCACCACCGAGATCGGTCGCCAACCGTGGGTGGTCTACGGCCTGATGCGTACGGCCGATGCGTCGTCGGGGCATAGCTTCACTCAGATGAGTATCACCCTGGTGTTGTTCGTCGTGGTCTATTTCGCGCTGTTCGGTGCCGGCCTGAGCTACATGATGCGCCTGGTGCGCAAGGGGCCGGTGGCCCACGAGGCCGAGCCGACCGATGGCGGCCCGGGCCAGAAACGTACCCCGGCGCGGCCACTGTCGGCCGCCAACGAGGGCGACGAAGAGATGGACCACAACGACCGCTCGAACAAGGGGAATTGAGTCATGGGTATTGATCTTCCGCTGATCTGGGCCGTGGTCATCATCTTCGGCATCATGATGTACGTGATCATGGACGGTTTCGACCTGGGAATCGGCATTCTCTTCCCCTTCATCAGGGGCGAGCGCGACCGCGACGTGATGATGAATACCGTGGCACCGGTCTGGGACGGTAATGAAACCTGGCTGGTGCTCGGCGGTGCCGGCCTGTTCGGGGCGTTTCCACTGGCCTACTCGGTGGTGCTGTCGGCGCTGTATCTGCCGCTGATCCTGATGCTCATCGGCCTGATTTTTCGTGGTGTCGCCTTCGAGTTCCGCTTCAAGGCCAAGGCTGAAAAGCGACATCTCTGGGACAAGGCGTTCATTGGTGGTTCGTTGACGGCCACTTTCTTCCAGGGCGTGGCGCTGGGCGCGTTCATCGATGGATTCCAGGTGGTCAATCGCCAGTTCGCCGGCGGGTCCCTGGACTGGCTCACGCCGTTCACCATGTTCTGCGGCCTGGCGTTGATCGCAGCCTATGCCTTGCTCGGGTGTACCTGGCTGATCATGAAGACCGAGGGCAAACTGCAGGAGCAGATGCACGACCTCGCCAGGCCGCTGGCGTTCGTGGTGCTGGCGGTGATCGGCATCGTCAGCCTCTGGACACCGCTGGCCCACGCCGATATCGCCGCGCGCTGGTTCACCCTGCCGAACCTGTTCTGGTTCCTGCCGGTGCCGATCCTGGTACTGGTGACCATGTACGGGTTATTCCGCGCGGTCGCCCGCAACGCGCACTACACGCCGTTCATCCTGACGCTGGTGCTGATATTCCTCGGCTACAGTGGCCTGGGCATCAGCCTGTGGCCGAACATCGTGCCACCATCCATCTCAATCTGGGACGCCGCCTCGCCGCCCCAGAGCCAGGGGTTCATGTTGGTGGGTACGCTGTTCATCATTCCGTTGATCCTGGTGTACACCTTCTGGAGCTACTACGTGTTCCGCGGCAAGGTGACCCATGACGACGGCTACCATTGATCGAGCTGCGAGGTATTGAAATGGCCAAGCCGGACTTGAAGGACATCGAAGCCGCCGAACGCAAGCCGCTCTGGCAGCGTCTCGGTTGGCTGGCGGGAATCTGGATGGGGAGCGTGCTGGCGCTGTTCATCGTCGCCAGCCTGATGCGGATGTTCATGAATGCTGCGGGGCTGACGACTCACTGAGAAGGTAGTCGTGTGCGCAATGGCGTTGCCGATTGAGTGTCTGGACTGAAGTTAGCCCTGCTTGAATGCCTGAATCAGAGTTGCGGTGGAAAGCAGCAGTCGCAGCGGGCTATTTGTCGATGGTACGAAACCAAGCTTGTTCTGATAGTAATCGGCGGCATCCAAGTCTTTGGCGTCGACAACGATAAACGCCACACCTGATTGCTTGGAAACCGCATACACGCGTCGGAAGAAATCAGACATCAGCCGCTGGCCAAGCCCTTTTCTCCTCATACTCTTGTCAACAGCCAGGCGACTCAGCAGCACCGCCGGCATGGGATACCGAGGCACCTTCTTTCTTTGCTCTTCGTTGAGTTCACTGAGGGCCACAGAGGTATTCGCCAAGCTATAGTAGCCTCGCAATACTCTGTCTTCGACGTACATGAATGTGCGTGAGATATTGCGTTTCTCGTCTTGCCCAGCATGTTAGGCGATATATGTGTTTAAAGCGGGGTGTACTTCGCAGTCAAACGCAGAGCGATCAATCGACCTGTCGAAATCGACGGTGATGAAATCCATTGAAAGCCCTCACCGCAAGGTAAGCAGATTGCGAAGAGCCTCAGTGGGCTCTGGAGGGTTGTCGAGCAATTGATATGCAGTGTCGGCATCAAGCCGGGTCATCCCCTCGACATCAAAATCAAGAGCCTTTTCTTCATGCGCGACAGAGCGGACGGCCAATGCAGCAACTACCCTCTTGAGTTCTGCCAGCTCGCGCTCAACGTCCGACAAGTGAAGCGCACGTACTGAGCGCCCCTTAGGTATCCCATGCCCCAATATTCGACCAGCGAGGCTTTGCGTGGCATGCCGCTCAACCACGGCATCAGCATTTGACAGGAAAGCCGTTACCCGACCGTCCTTGTCTCGGATGGTAATCGAGGTCTTTTTGCCCGCTGCAAGCCGCGTAGTTTTCCGTTGAGCTGGCTTGTTCACGCTGTACCCTCTAAATATGCTCTGGACTCTAGCATATTTCGCTTGAGGCTTAATTCCTTGCCTTCAAACAACAATGGCAAATTATTTCCGAGCCTTGAGAATCACGAACTTCGGCGTGGCGGCCACTTGCTCGACGCTGCGGAATAGCCGCGCCAGTTTGCTGTGATAGCCCAGGTGCCGGTTGCCGACGATGTACAGCGCACCGCCGACCACCAGCGCTTCACGAGCCTGCTGGAACATCCGCCAGGCCAGGAAGTCGCCCACCACCTGCTGTTGATGGAACGGTGGATTGCACAGCACCACGTCCAGCGACTGTGCTTGTTGCCCGGACAGGCCGTCGCCGGCCCGTACGGTGACCTCGCGCTCGCCCAGGGCCGCTCGCCAGTTCTGCGCGGCCGATTGCACGGCCATGAAGGACTCGTCCACCAACGTGTAATGGGCTTCGGGGTTGCGCAGGGCGCTGGCAATGGCCAGCACGCCGTTGCCGCAGCCCAGGTCAGCGACCCGGGCTGTCCCCAGGTTTGTGGGCAGATGCGGCAAAAACGCCCGGGTGCCGATGTCCAGTCCTTCGCGGCAGAACACATTGGCGTGGTTGAGCAATTCAATCTTCGGCTCGTCCAGCCAGTAGCGGGTGGGGTAGGGCGATACCTGCGGGGCTGACGAGGCGGCTTGCGGCGTGGCGATCAACAGGCGAGCCTTCTTGACCGCCAGCGAGGCCTGCACCGGACCGATGTAACGCTCCAACAGGTCGCCGGCCGCCCGTGGCAGGTGCTTGATCATCGCGCCCGCCACCACTTGGGCGCCGGGGGCCAGTTGGCCTTGCAGGCGAATCAGTTGTTCTTCCAGCAGGGCCAGGGTCTTTGGCACTTTGATCAGGACGCGGTCGAAGGGCCCGGTCAACGGTTCACTGGCCGGGAGTGTCGGCACCGCATCGAAGGGGCGTCCGTTACGGACCAGATTTTTCTGCAATGCTTGCAAGGCCAGGAACGAGTCGCTGCTGCTGATTACTTCAACCTGGCCGGCCAGGCTGGCGGCGAGGGCACCGAAACCGTCATTGAGCACCAGGACCCGAGTATTTGCAGCCGGTCGCTGTTCGGCCAGATGGGCGAGCAGGTACTCATCGGCTGCATCGAAAGCTTGCAGCGGTTCGTTCGGTTGTTCGGGTTGGCGGATCAGATCGAGTTGAGCGAAGGGGCTGGCAAGCAAAGGCATGGTGGGGACTCTGGCAATCGACGAATGTCCCGCTGCCCTGAGGCAGGTGTTTCAGCGGGGCCGCTTGAATGAACTGCATCGTGCTGAGGACGACATCATTCAAGTGGGGCCGTGATGGTACTTTTTTTTGCTGTGCAATACCCAAGGGTTTTCAAGTCGAGGAGGCCGATCCGTATCAGATCACGTGGATGTGAGCTGCCTTGGCCACGGCTGAAATCTTATTGTTGACGTTCAGCTTTCGCATGCAACTGCAGACATGAAAGTTCACCGTACGTTCGGATAGACACAGTATCCTGCCGACTTCCGACGCGGTCTTCCCTTCGGCTGACCATCTCAGGACTTCGATTTCCCTCGGTGACAAATGGTATTTCTGCGTGGTCGTAGTGGTGTCTGCCATTTTCTTGCTCGCCAGCGCATGCAGCCTTTGACTGGCGAAGATGGCGTAACCCAGGTTCCCATAATGCTCCTCGATATCGATAGGGCTATGAGTCCGAGCGAGGCTGAACAGGCTGCAATAACCCCCGTGTTCGTCATGAACGGCCTGTGTCCAACCATACCGCAGACCTTGTCGATTCAGTTCGAGCCATAACTTCGGAGCCTGGGCAAAAAGGCTCTCATCCCAAAGAATGGGAAGAGGCGATTGATTGCAGTGTGCTACTACCGGGTCGCAGGAGGCATAACCATTCTGTTCATATAACCTGTCCCAGCCATAGGGGTAGTTATTCAGGTTCACCTTGCTGGCATGTTTATCCGGACTGCCGAGATAAGACGCAAATGCGCAGAATTCAAAGCCTTGATTATTAAAGAAATTCAGGACCAGGCGATAGGCTGTCTGCAGGTCTTTTTCGCAAGATAACTTCCTTAACTGTAAGTCCTTCCACTTGTCCATCGTCTTCTCCTGGATTGACGTTCAGCGGCGTGGATCCAATATGCTGCGAAAGGACAGTGTAGGACTTTTCCTACGCGGTAGTTAGAATTTTTAATTTCACAGATTACGGATGGTACTTACGAAAATACCGCGTAGAGTTGGTCCTGTTACAAGGTTCTCATGTTTGTATAGCTTTGGTAGATGTTTCAAACAGTGAATAGAACAGTAGTAATTAAAATGCCACTACTCTTTGTCGGTGGTTAATGCGCGCACTTTGCGGGACACTGTGATCCTCGTCCCTTTGGAGTGGCTCATGACCGACAGCGCAGAGAAGTTCACCCGTCAGACCCTGATGGACGTGCAACCATTGACCTCCCATTTGTTTACCTTGCGCACCACCCGGGATCGTGGCTTTCGTTTCCGGGCGGGGCAGTTCGCCCGTTTGGGGGTGGCCAAGGCGGACGGTAATACTGTCTGGAGGGCCTATTCCATGGTGTCTTCGCCGTTCGACGAGTTTCTCGAATTTTTTTCCATCGTCGTTCCGGATGGCGAGTTCACCAGTGAACTCAGCCGTTTGAAACCGGATGACAGCCTGTTGGTAGATCGCCAGGCATTTGGTTACCTGACGCTTGACCGCTTCGTTGATGGACGGGATTTATGGCTACTGTCCACCGGGACGGGAGTGGCGCCGTTTCTTTCGATTCTCCAGGATTTCGAGGTATGGGAAAGATTCGAGCGGATTACCCTCGTGTACAGTGTTCGCGAGGCCAAGGAGCTGGCGTATCAGGCACTTATTGATGGGTTGGGCCAGCGCGATTACCTGGCCGAGCACGCCCACAAGTTTCGTTTTATCGCAACCGTGACCCGGGAGCAGCATCCCGGGGCATTGAACGGACGTATCACGACGCTGCTGGAAAATGGCGAGTTGGAGCGAGCGGCGGGGGTCACGCTGACGCCGGAGCATTCGCGGGTCATGTTGTGCGGCAATCCGCAGATGATCGATGACACGCGCAAGCTGCTCAAGGCCAGGGGCCTGCAACTGAGCCTTTCCCGGCGGCCGGGCCAGGTGGCGGTGGAAAACTATTGGTAGGCCAGTGCCAGCAGGAAGCTTGTGGCGAGGGAGCTTGCTCCCGCCGGGCTGCGCAGCAGCCCCAAGTCAGGGCTGCTGATAGACAGTGTTCAATTGACGAACCACCTCAGCAAATAGCGCTCAGGACCTTTCGTTCTGGGCCTTGAGCAGGTCGCGAATCTCACTCAGCAACAGTTCTTCCTTGCTGGGAACTGGTGGCGCACTCGGGGCAACGGCCTCTTCACGCTTGAGACGGTTGATTGCCTTGACGCCCATGAAGATGGCGAACGCAACGATGATGAAATCGATGGTGCTCTGGATGAATTTGCCGTAGGCCAGCACCACCGCCGGTGTGTCACCTTGGGCAGCCTTGAGGGTGATGGCCAGGTCACTGAAGTCCACCCCGCCAATCAGCAGGCCGATTGGCGGCATGACCACGTCGCCAACAAATGACGAAACGATTTTGCCGAAAGCGGCGCCGATGATGATCCCGACGGCCATGTCGACGACATTGCCTTTGACCGCGAAGGCCTTGAACTCGCTTAACATGCCCATGAATGGTTCCTTGTGACAAATGAGTTGAGTGGCAGTGTAATCCAGTCAAACGCACCTCGCTCGACACGTCTACTTACAAAGCTCCCCAGCTATCGACCTGGCTTCCCGCTAAAGGTTTACAAAGTGCTATCAATCGCGCGTGATACCCGGTTTCAAGTGGGCTCCCTATAAGGTTTTCTCTATCAGTGCGGTATGGCATTTCTATTTAGGTTTTGCTTTTTCGAGCACTAGCCTCTGACAAGCGCACATGGATGCGCTCTATAACATCAGAGGAAATTCTATGAACACTTCCCTTGGCGGCGGGACTCTTCCCCAACGTCGCGCCCTTTTTGTGCTGACCGCTGGCCTGCTGTCTTTTTCCGTCAACGCTGCCACCCTGACCCGCGATAACGGGGCCGCTGTCGGCGACAACCAGAACTCGCAGACGGCAGGCCCCAATGGGCCGACTTTGCTGCAGGACGTGCAGCTGATCCAGAAACTCCAGCGTTTCGATCGTGAGCGCATTCCCGAGCGCGTGGTGCATGCCCGTGGCACCGGTGCCCATGGCACCTTTACCGTGTCCAACGACCTCAGTGATCTGACCAAGGCGAAGGTCTTTGCGGCAGGGCAGGTCACTCCCGTATTCGTGCGTTTTTCTGCCGTGGTGCATGGCAATCATTCGCCGGAAACCCTGCGTGACCCCCGTGGTTTTGCCACCAAGTTCTACACGGCCGACGGTAACTGGGACCTGGTTGGGAACAACTTCCCGACCTTCTTCATTCGCGACGCCATCAAGTTTCCGGACATGGTCCATGCCTTCAAACCCGATCCACGGACCAACCTGGACGACGATTCACGTCGTTTCGACTTCTTCTCCCATGTACCAGAAGCAACTCGGACACTGACCGAGTTGTACTCAAACTCCGGTACTCCGGCGAGTTACCGTGAAATGGACGGTAATGGCGTGCATGCCTACAAGTTGGTGAATGCCAAGGGCGAAGTTCATTACGTCAAGTTCCATTGGAAAAGTCTGCAGGGCCTGAAGAATCTCGATCCGAAAGAAGTTGTGAAGGTTCAAGGGCAGGATTACAGCCACATGACCAACGACTTGGTCAGCCATATCAATAAGGGTGACTTTCCGAAGTGGGACTTGTATGTCCAGGTCCTGAACCCGCAGGACTTGTCCAAGTTCGATTTCGACCCGCTGGATGCCACCAAGATCTGGCCGGGCGTGCCTGAGCGTAAAGTCGGGCAAATGGTCTTGAACCGCAATCCGGCCAATGTCTTCCAGGAAACCGAACAGGTGGCGATGGCCCCGGCCAATCTGGTTCCCGGTATCGAGCCTTCGGAAGATCGTCTGTTGCAGGGCCGGGTGTTTTCCTATGCCGATACGCAAATGTACCGGATAGGCGCCAATGCCCTGCAATTGCCGATCAACGCCCCCAAGGTGGCGGTGAACACCGGTAACCAGGACGGCGCGATGAACCCGGGGAGCACCAGCACCGGGGTGAATTACCAGCCGAGCCGCCTGATGCCCCGCGAGGAGCTGCAATCGGCGCGCTACAGCCAGACCGCGTTGAGCGGCAGTACCCAGCAGGCGAAGATCCAGCGCGAGCAGAACTTCAAGCAGGCCGGCGACCTGTACCGCTCGTTCAGCCAGAAGGAGCGCAATGACCTGATCGAAAGCTTCGGCGGCTCATTGGCCACCACCGATGACGATAGCAAGCACATCATCCTGTCGTTCCTCTACAAGGCCGACCCGGAATATGGCACTGGCGTGGCCCGTGTCGCCAAGGGTGACCTGGCCCGCGTCAAGGCGCTGGCGGAAAAACTGACCGACTGATCCATAGGTCAGGTACATGCCCTGTGGGAGCAAGGTCTGCTCCCACAGTCCTGTGTCAAAAGGAGGCACCGTGATGCGTTATTTCCTGTGTTCGTTGCTTGCCACCTGGTCATTGGCCGCGTTGGCCGATCAGTCCCTGCCGACCGATCCGGCAGTTGTACAAGAAGAGCTGCAAACCTATTACTTCGATGCCGCCCGTCGGGGTGATGTGTCCATGCTCGATGCCTTTATCGACGCTCATTACTCGCTCAATACCCAGGACGAAAAGGGCTACACCGCCCTGATCCTGGCGGCTTACCACGGTCACGGCCCTGCGGTGGAGCGGCTGCTGGCCGCGGGGGCCGATGCCTGTGTCCAGGACAAGCGCGGCAACACGGCGTTGATGGGGGCCATTTTCAAGGGGGAAGTGCAGATCGCGCGGCGCCTGTTATCCACCGATTGCAGCCCGGATCAGCGCAACGGCGCCGGGCAGACCGCCGCCATGTATGCCGGCCTGTTCAACCGTGTCGAGCTGCTCGATGCCTTGAAGGCCAAGGGCGCCGACATGGACGCTGCGGACCCGTTGGGCAATACGGCGGCGAATCTGGTCAGCGGTGAAATCAGAATGCCGGCCCCGCGCTGACCCTCGCCTGGGCTATCATCGCGGTTTTTCTCCCGGAGTTCAGATGGCCAAGGCAAAGCGCATGTACGGCTGCACCGAGTGCGGCTCGACCTTTCCCAAATGGGCCGGCCAGTGCGGTGAGTGCGGCGCCTGGAACACCTTGACCGAAACCATGGTGGAAAGTGGCGCTGCCGCGGCGCCCACCGGACGCACCGGGTGGGCCGGCCAGCAGGCGCAGATCAAGACCCTGGCCGAAGTCAGCGTCGAGGAGATCCCGCGATTTTCCACCGCGTCCGGTGAACTGGACCGTGTGTTGGGTGGCGGTCTGGTGGACGGCTCGGTGGTCTTGATCGGCGGCGACCCAGGGATTGGCAAATCCACCATCCTGCTGCAAACCTTGTGCAACATCGCCACGCGCATGCCGGCGCTGTACGTCACTGGCGAAGAGTCTCAGCAGCAAGTCGCCATGCGTGCCCGGCGCCTGGGGCTGCCCCAGGATCAGTTGCGGGTCATGACCGAAACCTGCATCGAAACCATCATCGCCACGGCGCGCCTGGAAAAGCCCAAGGTGATGGTGATCGACTCGATCCAGACGATTTTCACCGAACAGTTGCAATCGGCGCCGGGCGGTGTGTCCCAGGTGCGTGAAAGCGCGGCGTTGTTGGTGCGTTACGCCAAGCAGAGCGGCACGGCGATTTTCCTGGTGGGTCATGTCACCAAGGAAGGCGCGCTGGCGGGGCCGCGGGTGCTGGAGCATATGGTCGATACCGTGTTGTATTTCGAGGGCGAGTCCGATGGGCGTCTGCGGTTGTTGCGGGCGGTGAAGAATCGCTTTGGCGCCGTGAATGAGCTGGGTGTGTTCGGTATGACCGACAGGGGCCTGAAAGAAGTCTCCAATCCTTCGGCAATTTTTTTGACGCGTGCCCAGGAAGAAGTACCGGGCAGCGTGGTCATGGCGACCTGGGAAGGCACTCGACCAATGTTGGTGGAGGTGCAGGCGCTGGTGGATGACAGTCACCTGGCGAACCCGCGCCGGGTCACCCTGGGGCTGGATCAGAACCGGCTCGCGATGCTACTGGCCGTACTGCATCGGCACGGCGGCATTCCTACCCACGACCAGGACGTTTTTCTCAATGTGGTGGGCGGCGTGAAGGTACTGGAAACCGCCTCCGACCTGGCGTTGATGGCAGCGGTCATGTCCAGCCTGCGCAATCGACCGTTGCCCCATGACCTGCTGGTATTCGGTGAAGTCGGCCTGTCGGGCGAAGTCCGGCCGGTGCCCAGCGGGCAGGAGCGACTCAAGGAGGCAGCCAAGCATGGCTTCAAGCGCGCTATCGTGCCCAAGGGCAACGCACCGAAGGAAGCGCCGCAGGGGTTGCAGATCATTGCCGTGACGCGGTTGGAGCAGGCGTTGGATGCGTTGTTTGAGTAAACAAAGGCTGTGCAGTGGCCTTTGTGTGGGTTTTTTGTGGCAAGGGGATTTATCCCCGCTGGGCTGCATGGCAGCCCTCAACAGGCCTGGTCGATTTTAAACCTGAATCAACGCCGCCAATTCCCGCTCCAGCTCATCATGATCGGCCAGGTTCAGCTCCACCAGCCGACGCAGGTGGGCGATGGAGTCGAGGTCGATATGCTCGCAGACGAAGCCCAGGTGGTCGTGGTCGTCGTGGGCCAACCGAACCTCCATCCTCAACTTCACGTCATTGCCCAGGTGGATGTTGGCGACGAAGGTTTTTTCAGGATTGCCCTGCCAGGGTTCGGGCTTTTCGATCAACAGGCCCTTCAGGGACAGGTCCAGCAATTCCACTGGCCAAGTGTATGGGGGCTGGCTCAGTTCGGTCCTGGCATGAAACTCGATTCGTACGAAGCGGCGGCGTTCGCTCATTGCCCAATCCCTCTGAAGATTCACTGACTATAGACCCAACTGGCGCGTCGCTGGCACCGTTTGGCCGATGACAGACGAATGTCGGGTATGGCCTTTGCTGCCGTTAGAGCTAAACTTCGGTGGCTGTCTTTCTTGTCCACCCCTGGCTGGAATATAAAAATGAAAAACAATAATAGCCTGCTGCGCCATCTGCCCTGGCTCCTGCTGGCCGTTGTAGGAGCGTGCGCCCTGGGCGTAGTGGCCTTGCGCCGAGGCGAGGCGATCAACGCCCTCTGGATCGTCGTCGCAGCCGTGGCCATCTACCTGGTCGCCTATCGCTACTACAGCCTCTTCATCGCCAACAACGTGATGCAACTCGATGCGCGCCGGGCCACCCCTGCCGTGCTCAACAACGATGGCCTGGACTTCGTCCCGACCAACAAGCACATCCTCTTCGGTCACCACTTCGCCGCCATTGCCGGCGCGGGGCCGCTGGTCGGGCCGGT
>NZ_VIUE01000038.1 GCF_007828215.1 Pseudomonas sp. SJZ074
GTCCAAGGCCAGGGCGGCCGAGGACAGTGAAGATTTCCAAAACTCGGTATCCGGTAGATCGTAAGGCCGCTCCGCTTAAGTGAACAGCATTACGCGATTGGCGGGGCTTTTTCAATGGCATTCGGCGCTTAGATGTTGGCGTCGAGGAAAGCCGCCAGTTGCGACTTCGACAGCGCACCGACCTTGGTGGCCTCGACGTTGCCGTCCTTGAACAACATCAGCGTCGGGATACCACGCACGCCGTGCTTGGCCGGGGTTTCCTGGTTTTCGTCGATGTTCAGCTTGGCGACGGTCAGCTTGCCCTTGTAGGTCTCGGCAATTTCGTCCAGAACTGGAGCGATCATCTTGCACGGACCGCACCACTCAGCCCAATAGTCCACCAGTACAGCGCCTTCGGCCTTGAGTACGTCAGCCTCGAAGCTAGCGTCGCTAACGTGTTTGATCAGATCGCTGCTCATGGGAAATCTCCGGGGTTGTCAGCAAAAAAACGTGGCCCATCATAGCTGCCCTTCCCGGGTTCAGGAAGTCACTGTTGATTGAGCCTCGCTATGGCGCCGGACGCATTTGGACATGACCGGGGTCATGAGGCGACCGGGGCGACGAAGCAGATTCCGGTGCGCAGCGCAGCGTTACGGACATGCTCCTGCATGGCTTTCTGGGCGGAGCCCGAGGAACGCCGGGACAATGCCCGCAGGATTTTCCGATGCTCTTGCCAGGTTTCCATGGCCCGTTCGGCCCTGATGAACGGCAATTTCTGGCTCTCCAGGAAAATCTCGGCGCTGGCGGTGAGGATGCTCAGCATCGCCTGATTGCCGCCGGCCTGCAGGATTCGCCGATGAAACTCGAAATCCAGCCGCGCCGCCGCGTCGAAGTCCCCTGATTTCAGTTCCCGGCGCATGGCCTCGACGTTATCACCCAACATATCGAGCTCATCGGGGCTCAGCGTCGCCGCCGCCATTCCAGCCGCGAAACCTTCCAGGGCATAGCGCAGCTGGAAGATGTCCAGTGGCGAGGCCTGGGCCGCGAACGGCCAGCCCGGTGCCGGCTCACTCCACGAGACCTCTGCTGACGCTTGCACGAATACCCCTTTGCCCGGCTGCACGCTGATCATCCCCAACGCGCTCAATGACGACAGGGCCTCACGCAGCGACGCCCGGCTCACGCCCAGTTGCAGCGCCAGATCCCGTTGCGACGGCAGCGCATCCCCCGGACCGAAGCCTTCGTCGGCGATCAGTTTGCGAATGCCTTGCACGGCCACTTCGGGAACCGCACGAGAAATGGAATTCATGTTTTTTCGGGCACATCGGACCAGTGAGCGGCTAGTTGTAAAGCTATTCGCCGCGCCCGGCAAGTCGTGCCCCAGCAATGCTCGACGGCAAATACCGATGCCCGATAAAGGTGCGAGACACACCCCAACTGTTCAGACCAGTCAGACCGAACCCCGTCAGCAAATCCGCGGTTTCGCAGGGTTTGAAAGCGCGTTGGCATGGCCTGTGCTCTGTCCGAACGCAGAAATCACATCACCGACCGCGGAGATTCGCCATGATCCAGCGTTGCAGCGCCCTGCTCACCGTCCTGTTTGCCAGCCTGATGCTCTGCCAGTTACCCGCCCATGCCGACGGGCTGGAAGACGTGGTCAAGCGCGGCACGCTCAAAGTCGCGGTGCCCCAGGACTTCCCGCCGTTCGGCTCGGTAGGCCCGGACATGAAACCCCGCGGCCTGGATATCGATACCGCGAAGCTGCTGGCCGACCAGCTCAAGGTCAAGCTTGAGCTTACGCCGGTTAACAGCACCAATCGCATCCCGTTCCTGACCACCGGCAAGGTCGACCTGGTGATCTCCAGCCTGGGCAAGAACCCGGAACGTGAGAAGGTCATTGATTTTTCCAGCGCCTACGCCCCGTTCTACCTTGCCGTGTTCGGCCCACCCGAGGCCGCCATCAATGGCCTGGACGACCTCAAGGGCAAGACCATCAGCGTCACCCGGGGCGCCATCGAAGACATCGAGCTGACAAAGGTCGCGCCCGAAGGCACCACCATCAAGCGCTTCGAAGACAATAACTCGACCATCGCGGCCTACCTCGCCGGCCAGGTGGACCTGATCGCCAGCGGCAACGTGGTGATGGTCGCCATCAGTGAGCGCAACCCCAAGCGCGTCCCGGCGCTGAAAGTGAAGCTCAAGGATTCGCCGGTTTACATCGGCGTGAACAAGAACGAGCCCGCGCTGCTGGATAAGGTCAATCAGATACTCGCCACGGCCAAGACCGATGGCAGTCTGGAGAAAAACGCCCAGACCTGGCTCAAGCAGCCGCTGCCGGCCGATCTCTGACCGCCACTTGAGAGGCTGAGC
Organism: Pseudomonas sp. SJZ074; assembly: GCF_007828215.1. GTDB lineage: Bacteria > Pseudomonadota > Gammaproteobacteria > Pseudomonadales > Pseudomonadaceae > Aquipseudomonas. The sequence continues at coordinate 2,350 of NZ_VIUE01000038.1, forward strand.
ATGGCTTATCAGTTCGATTTCCTGCCGGTGATGCAAAACACCGAGTTGCTGTTGCGCGGTGCGCTGTTCACCCTGGAATTGACGGCCATCGGCGCGCTGTTCGGGGTTGGCCTCGGCATCGTCGGCGCCGTGGTACGGGCGTGGCAGATCCGCCCGTTCGCGACGATATTCGGGGTGTACGTGGAGCTGATCCGCAACACACCGTTTCTGGTGCAATTGTTTTTCATCTTTTTCGGCCTGCCATCCCTGGGTGTGCAGATTTCCGAATGGCAGGCGGCGGTCCTGGCCATGGTGATCAACCTCGGCGCCTACTCCACCGAAATCATTCGCGCCGGCATCCAGGCAATCCCCCACGGACAGCTGGAAGCCGCCGCGGCCCTGGCGATGAGTCGCATCGAAGCCTTTCGCCACGTGGTGTTACTGCCGGCGCTGGGCAAGGTCTGGCCAGCCCTGAGCAGCCAGATCATCATCGTGATGCTCGGCTCGGCGGTCTGTTCGCAGATCGCCACCGAAGAACTGAGCTTTGCCGCCAACTTCATTCAATCGCGCAATTTCCGCGCCTTTGAAACCTATGCACTGACCACGCTGATTTATTTGTGCATGGCGCTGTTGATCCGCCAGTTACTGGACTGGGTGGGACGTCGCTGCCTGTACAAGAACAGCGCCAGGAGCGACCAATGAGCGACTTCACTTTCTGGGACGTGGTGCGCAACCTGCTCACAGGCCTGCAATGGACCCTCGCACTGTCGCTGGTGGCGTTTATCGGTGGTGGCGTGATCGGTTTGCTGGTCATGGTGATGCGCATCGCCAGAGTCACCCTGCCCCGCCACGTCGCCCGAACCTATATCGAGTTGTTCCAGGGCACGCCGCTGTTGATGCAGTTGTTCCTGGTGTTTTTTGGCGTGGCATTGGCCGGCGTGGAGATCTCGCCGTGGATGGCCGCAGCCATTGCCCTGACTCTGTTTACCAGCGCCTATCTGGCGGAGATCTGGCGCGGTTGTGTCGAAGCTATCCCCAATGGCCAATGGGAGGCGTCCTCGAGCCTCGCGCTGAACCGGCTGGAGCAGTTGCGCTACGTGATCCTGCCCCAGGCCCTGCGCATCGCTGTGGCACCAACCGTGGGTTTCTCGGTGCAAGTGGTCAAGGGCACGGCTGTCACCTCGATCATCGGCTTCACCGAGCTCACCAAGACCGGCGGCATGCTCGCCAACGCCACGTTCGAACCCTTCATGGTCTATGGCCTGGTTGCCCTCGGCTATTTCCTCCTTTGCTACCCCCTGTCCCTCAGCGCGCGCTACCTGGAAAGGAGACTGCATGCCTCTGCTTAGAATTTCCGCCCTGCACAAATACTACGGCGATCATCACGTACTCAAAGGCATCGACCTGACCGTCGAAGAAGGCCAGGTGGTCGCGATCATCGGCCGCAGCGGCTCGGGCAAATCTACCTTGTTGCGCACGCTCAATGGCCTGGAATCGATCAACGATGGCGTGATCGAAGTGGACGGCGAGTACCTCGATGCCGCGCGCGCTGATCTGCGCAGCCTGCGCCAGAAAGTCGGGATGGTGTTCCAGCAGTTCAACCTCTTCCCACACCTGACCGTTGGCGAAAACGTGATGCTCGCGCCGCAGGTTGTACAAAAAGTATCCAAGGCCAAGGCGACCGAGCTTGCCCGGGAGATGCTCGAGCGGGTCGGGCTCGGTGAAAAATTCGACGCTTTCCCGGACCGGCTGTCCGGCGGCCAGCAGCAACGGGTAGCGATTGCCCGGGCCCTGGCGATGTCACCCAAGGTATTGCTCTGCGACGAGATCACCTCGGCCCTGGACCCTGAACTGGTCAATGAAGTGCTCGGCGTGGTGCGGCAATTGGCCAAGGAAGGGATGACGCTGATCATGGTCACCCACGAGATGCGCTTCGCCCGCGAGGTGGGTGACAAACTGGTGTTCATGCACCAGGGCAAGGTGCACGAGGTGGGGGATCCAAAGGTGCTGTTTGCCGAGCCGCAGACGGTGGAGCTGGCGAACTTTATCGGGATGGTCGAGCCTGTGGCCTGAGGTTTGCGGTGCCGGCTATCGCGCAGGCGAGACAAAACCCGCTTGGGAGCGAGCTTGCTCGCGATTGACCGCGAAGCGGTCGCCTTTGCGTTGGCGTAAGCGGTCGATCGTGGCAGGATGGCAGGGTTATCGACCGAGACCTTCCGACATGCCGCCATCCCAAGCCAAGAATCTGTCCCTGATCGCCGCCATTGACCTGGGCTCCAACAGTTTCCACATGGTTGTCGCCAAGGCCCAGAACGGGGAAATCCGCATTCTTGAGCGGCTCGGTGAAAAGGTCCAACTGGCCGCCGGCATCGATGAAGAACGCAAACTGAGCGAAGAGTCCATCCAGCGCGGGCTCGATTGCCTCAAGCGATTCGCCCAACTGATCAACGGCATGCCGCTGGGCGCCGTGCGGATCGTCGGCACCAACGCCCTGCGCGAGGCGCGCAACCGTGGCGAATTCATCCGCCGCGCCGAAGAGATCCTCGGCCATCCGGTGGAAGTCATCTCCGGTCGGGAAGAAGCCCGCCTGATCTACCTCGGTGTTTCCCACACCCTGGCCGATACCCCCGGTAAACGGCTGGTGGCGGACATCGGTGGCGGCAGTACCGAATTCATCATTGGCCAACGCTTCGAGCCGCTGCTGCGCGAAAGCCTGCAAATGGGCTGCGTCAGCTACACCCAGCGCTATTTCCGCGACGGCAAGATCACGCCGGCCCGTTATGCCCAGGCCTACACGGCGGCGCGGTTGGAAATCATGAGCATCGAACATGCCCTGCACCGCCTGACCTGGGATGAAGCCATCGGCTCTTCAGGCACCATCCGCGCCATCGGCCTGGCGCTCAAGGCTGGCGGCCATGGCAGTGGCGAGGTCAACGCCGAGGGCCTGGCCTGGCTCAAGCGCAAGGTGTTCAAGCTCGGCGAATCGGACAAGATCGATTTCGAGGGCATCAAACCCGACCGCCGGGCGATTTTCCCGGCGGGCCTGGCGATTCTCGAAGCCATTTTCGACGCCCTCGAACTGCAACGCATGGACCACTGCGAAGGCGCCCTGCGCGAAGGTGTGCTGTATGACCTACTGGGACGCCATCATCACGAAGACGTCCGTGAACGCACCCTGGGTTCGCTCATGGAGCGCTATCACGTTGACCTGGAACAGGCCGTGCGGGTCGAGCGCAAGGCGCTGCATGCCTTCGACCAGGTGGCCGACGACTGGGATCTCAACGACGGGGTCTGGCGCGAATTGCTGGGCTGGGCCGCCAAGGTTCATGAAGTCGGCCTGGACATCGCCCACTATCACTACCATAAGCACGGCGCCTACCTGATCGAGCACTCGGACCTGGCGGGCTTCTCCCGCGAGGACCAGCAGATGCTCGCCCTCCTGGTACGCGGCCACCGCCGCAACATCCCCAAGGATAAGTTTGCCGAATTCGGCGATGAAGGCATCAAGCTGATTCGCCTGTGCGTACTGCTGCGATTCGCGATCCTGTTCCACCACATCCGCGGCACCCAGGAAATGCCCCAGGTGGCCTTGCGGGCCGACGGTGATCAACTGGATGTAATGTTCCCCGAGGGCTGGCTGGAAGAAAACCAACTGACCCAGGCCGACTTCGCCCAGGAAGCGGAATGGCTGACCCGAGTGGGGATCGTGCTGAATATTCACTGAACCCCGCTACAGCAAAACCCTCTGTGGCGAGGGAGCTTGCTCCCGCTGGAGGGCGAAGCCCTCCCTGACCTTGGGGCTGCTTCGCCCGAACGCGGACCGGCCCAGCGGGAGCAAGCTCCCTCGCTACAAAAAGCCAAGTTCACCGCCCCCACCGCGCTCGCCGTTCCTTAATTGACCGCCAACACCGGGCTGCTCAGACGATCCAGCAACGTCGCCTGGGCGCTGCGCGGGTTCTGGTTGCCGGTCGGTGTGTTGCGGATGTAACGGCCGTCCGACTGCAGGCTCCAGCTGTGGGTGTTATCGGTGAGGTAGCTTTCCAGCTCCTTCTTGACCCGCAGGATCAACTTCTTGCCCTCCACCGGGAAGCAGGTCTCGACGCGTTTGTCGAGGTTGCGCTCCATCCAGTCGGCGCTGGACAGGAACATCTGTTCCTCGCCACCGTTGAGGAAGTAGAACACCCGCGTGTGCTCCAAAAAGCGCCCGATGATCGAACGCACATGGATGTTATGGGAGACCCCCGGGATACCTGGCCGCAGGCAGCACATGCCGCGCACCACCAGGTCGATACGCACGCCCGACTGGCTGGCCTTGTACAGCGCGCGGATGATCTTCGGATCGGTCAGCGAGTTGAACTTGGCAATGATGTGCGCCGGTTTACCGTCCAGGGCGAACTGGGTTTCCCGGGTGATCATGTCGAGCATGCCCTTTTTCAGGGTGAACGGCGCATGCAGCAGTTTCTTCATGCGCAGCGTCTTGCCCATGCCGATCAACTGGCTGAACAGCTTGCCGACGTCTTCACACAAGGCATCGTCGGAGGTCAGCAGGCTGTAGTCGGTGTACAGACGGGCGTTGGCGGCGTGGTAGTTACCCGTGCCCAGGTGGGCGTAACGCACGATCTCGCCGGCCTCGCGCCGCAGGATGAGCATCATCTTGGCGTGGGTCTTGAAGCCGACTACGCCATAAATCACCACCGCCCCCGCCGCTTGCAGACGGCTTGCCAGTTGCAGGTTGGACTCTTCGTCGAAGCGCGCACGCAATTCGATCACCGCCGTGACCTCCTTGCCGTTTCGCGCCGCATCCACCAGGGCGTCGACGATTTCCGAGTTGGCGCCGCTGCGGTACAGGGTCTGGCGCACCGCCAGGACGTGAGGGTCCTTGGCAGCCTGGCGCAGCAGGTCGACTACCGGCGTGAACGACTCGAACGGGTGCAGCAACAGGATGTCCTGCTTGCTGATCACGTTGAAAATGTTCTCGCTGTTCTGGAGCAGCTTCGGGATCTGCGGCGTGAACGGCGAATATTGCAACTCCGGATGACTGTCCAGGCCGGTGATGCTGAAGAGACGGGTCAGGTTGACCGGACCGTTGACCTGATACAGCTCGGTTTCATGCAGGTTGAACTGCTTGAGCAGGTAATCGGACAAGTGTTTCGGGCAAGTGTCGGCCACTTCCAGGCGCACCGCATCGCCGTAGCGACGGGAGAACAGCTCGCCGCGAAGGGCACGGGCCAAGTCTTCGACGTCCTCGGTGTCAACCGACAGGTCGGCGTTACGTGTCAGGCGGAACTGGTAGCACCCCTTCACCTTCATGCCCTGGAACAGGTCATCGGCGTGGGCGTGGATCATCGACGACAGGAACACATAGTTGTCGCCAGGGCCGCCGACATCTTCCGGTACGCGGATGATACGCGGCAGCAGGCGTGGCGCGGGGATGATCGCCAGGCCGGAATCGCGACCGAAGGCGTCGATGCCTTCCAGCTCGACGATGAAGTTCAGGCTCTTGTTGACCAGCAACGGGAACGGGTGCGTCGGGTCGAGGCCGATCGGCGTGATGATCGGTGCGATCTCGTCGCGGAAATAGCGGCGTACCCAGGTCTTGAGCTTGGTGGTCCAGTGGCGACGACGGATGAAGCGGACCTGGTGCTTTTCCAGCTCCGGCAACAGGATGTCGTTGAGGATCGCGTACTGGCGGTCGACGTGACCGTGGACCAGCTCGCTGATGCGCGCCAGGGCCTGATGGGGTTGCAGGCCATCGGCACCGGCTTGCTCACGGGCGAAGGTGATCTGCTTCTTCAGGCCGGCGACGCGGATTTCGAAGAACTCATCCAGGTTGCTGGAGAAGATCAACAGGAACTTCAACCGCTCCAACAAGGGATAGGACTCGTCCAGCGCCTGCTCCAGCACGCGGATGTTGAACTGCAGCTGCGACAGCTCGCGATGGATGTACAGGCTGCTGTCATCCAGGCTGGGGATCGCAATCGCCGGGGCCGGGGCGGGTTCGGCGACGACCACCGGGGGAGCAGGCTCAAGCTCCGGTGGTGTTTCGGCGATTTGCTCGACCACGGGTTGAGCGTCTTTTACAGCAACTTCAGAGAGTCCTTCGGTATTCATCGCAAGTTCCTGGGAGGCTATTACTGCTCTCGTAGCAATTGGGCGGCGCGCACGGCGAAGTAAGTCAGGATCCCATCAGCACCAGCGCGCTTGAAAGCGGTGAGGGATTCGAGGATGACCCCTTCGCCCAGCCAGCCGTTCTGGATCGCCGCCATGTGCATGGCGTACTCGCCGCTGACCTGATAAACAAAGGTCGGCACTTTGAATTCGTCTTTGACCCGGCAAAGGATGTCGAGGTAAGGCATGCCTGGCTTGACCATGACCATATCTGCCCCTTCTGACAAGTCGGCCGCCACTTCGTGCAAGGCTTCCTGACTGTTGGCCGGATCCATCTGATAAGAGGCCTTGTTGGCCTTGCCCAGGTTCAGGGCCGAGCCGACCGCATCGCGGAACGGACCGTAATAGGCACTGGCGTACTTGGCCGAATAGGCCATGATCCGCACGTTGACGTGCCCGGCCACCTCGAGGGCTTCACGGATCGCCTGGATGCGACCGTCCATCATGTCCGACGGCGCCACCACCTGGGCACCGGCCTCGGCATGGGACAACGCCTGCTTGACCAAGGCATCAACAGTGATGTCGTTCTGCACATAGCCGTCTTCGTCGAGGATGCCATCCTGCCCGTGGGTAGTGAACGGATCCAATGCCACGTCGGTGATCACCCCCAATTCCGGGAAGCGCGCCCGCAGGGCACGGGTCGCGCGCTGGGCAATACCATCCGGGTTCCAGGCTTCGGCGGCGTCCAGGGACTTGAGGGCCGGCGGCGTCACCGGAAACAGCGCCAGCGCCGGAATGCCCAGTTCCACCCATTGGGCGGCTTCTTCGAGCAGCAGATCGATGGTCAGGCGTTCCACCCCGGGCATCGATGCCACCGCTTCGCGCCGGTTCTCGCCATCCAGCACGAACACCGGCAGGATCAGGTCATCGGTGGTCAGCACGTTCTCACGCACCAGCCGACGAGAGAACTCATCACGGCGATTGCGACGCAGACGGGTGGCAGGGAACAGACGATTGGCGGGGGTAAAGCTCACGGCAGACTCCTGAGCCCACTGACGGGCGAGCGTGACAGTTATAAGCGGCCATTATGACTAACGTATGACAGTTATGTGCACCTGTGACCTGTCGTCGCAGTTATTGTGGTTGTAGGAAATGTTCACGTCGAGACACATTTCGACACTTTCCTGAATGTGCCCGAAGGGTTAGGCTGCGCGTTCATTTCGCCAGCACCCAGACAATGCTCCAGCAATTTCTACACGACTTCGGCTATCTGGCCCTTTTCATCGGCACGTTCTTCGAAGGCGAAACCATCCTCGTGCTCGCAGGTTTTCTGGCGTTCCGTGGCTACATGGACATCAATCTCGTGGTAGTCGTGGCGTTCTGCGGCAGCTATGCGGGCGATCAGCTGTGGTATTTCCTGGGGCGCAAGCATGGGCGCAAGTTGCTGGCGCGCAAACCGCGCTGGCAATTGATGGGCGACCGCGCCCTGGAGCACATTCGCAGGCACCCGGATATCTGGGTCCTGAGCTTTCGCTTCGTCTATGGCCTGCGTACGGTGATGCCGGTGGCTATCGGCTTGTCAGGCTATCCGCCAGGACGCTACCTGCTGCTCAACGGCATTGGCGCGGCGATCTGGGCGACCGCCCTGGCTGCCGCCGCCTATCACTTCGGCGCGGTGCTCGAAGGCATGCTGGGCAGCATCAAGAAATATGAGTTGTGGGTACTCGGCGCGTTGCTGGTGCTGGGCCTGTGCCTGTGGTTGCGTCGACGGATCAAGAATGCGCGGCTGGCGAAAAAAGTCCTCGAAGCCGAGCGGCTGGAGCGAACCAAACCCGACGAACCTACGACGCCAACCGAGCAAGCCGGTTGCGACAGTAATAGAGCCCCATGACGCTGAGCAGGCTGTAGCTGAGCAAGCCGACCCAGGCTGCGGGGCCTGCCGGCCACACCCCGGCCAGCGGCGCCAGCCACACCAGTGGCAGGTTGGAGGCCAGTCGCAACAACTCCAACCTCAGCGCCCACGGGCGATTTTCCAGAATCATGCCCAATACGAACAGGCCGAACGCGACCGTCCCCCACCCCAATACCAGGGCGGCGACGGGCAGGCTGTTCTCCAGGTTCATCAAATAACTACCCAGCGCGATGTAGAGGCAGAATTGCAGCGCCACGTAGCCCTGCTGGCGTCCATCCAACGGCACTTCGAATTTGCGGAACCGGCTCAGGTCCGGCTTGTTCAGCGGGTAACTCGCCGCCACATCTGCGGGTCGCCACCCCGTTGGCATGAACCAGATCCGCAGCTTGTCCCACCAGCGTCCGGCCCGTCGGGCATCTGTCCATAACTGCACATAGAACTGCAGATTGGCCCACAACGGGTTCCAACTCGCCAGCGGCGTAGTCACGCCAAAAATCACCGGCTCGCGGTCGTCTTCCTCCTGGAAGGTGCCAAACAGACGATCCCAAATAATGAACACCCCGCCGTAGTTGCGATCCATGTAAAGAGGGTTCTGCGCATGGTGAGCACGATGATTGGACGGCGTGACGAAGTACCACTCCAACCAGCCAAGCTTGGGGATGTGCTGGGTGTGGACCCAGAACTGGTACAGCAGGTTCAGCGCCGCGACACTGACGAACACCGTCAGCGGTACGCCCAGCACAGCCAGCGGCAGGTAGAACACCCAGCTCAACAGGAACCCGGTACTGGTCTGGCGCAGCGCCGTGGAGAGGTTGTAGTCCTCGCTCTGGTGATGCACCGAATGAGCCGCCCAGAGGATGTTGCGCTCATGACCCATGCGATGCAGCCAGTAGTAGCAGAAGTCATAGAACACGAAGGCGAACACCCAGACCCAAGCCTGGTCGGCAGGCAGCCGGGCAACAGCCAGATGTTCCAGGGCAAAGGCGTAGGTCACCAACCCCACGCCCTTCGTCAACAAACCGGTAGTGGTCGACAGCACGCCGGTGCTCAGGCTGTTGATCGCATCGGCCATGCGGTAATGACTCACGCCACGCCAGCGGTCGGCCAGCAACTCGACGGCGATCAACACGAAGAAGAACGGTACGGCATACAGAATGAAATTCATGATGCGACCCGGACAGGAGATAGTCGGCAGATTAGGTTTAGCCGCCGGATAACCCTATGGCAACGAGTGACAAATTAGTGGACATTTAACGCCATGAATCTGGAGAAAAACCCATGAGCAAAAAAGTTGCAGTGATCCTTTCCGGCTGTGGCGTGTACGACGGCGCCGAGATCCACGAAAGCGTGATCACCCTGCTGCGCCTGGACCAACGCGGTGCACAGGTCCAGTGCTTCGCCCCCAACATCGCCCAACTGCACGTGATCAATCACCTGACCGGTGAAGAAATGCCCGAAAGCCGCAACGTACTGGTGGAGTCGGCGCGGATCGCCCGCGGTAACGTGAAGGACTTGCGTGAAGCCAGGGTCGAGGATTTCGACGCCCTGATCGTACCTGGCGGTTTCGGTTCGGCGAAGAACCTCTCCAGCTTTGCCGTCGAAGGCGCGGATTGCACCGTCCACCCCGAACTCCTGGCACTGACAGAGGCCTTCGCGGAGGCCGGCAAGCCGGTGGGGCTGATCTGCATTTCCCCGGCCCTGGCGGCGAAAATCTATGGCCCCGGCGTAACCTGCACCATCGGTACGGATGTCGACACTGCGGCTGCGGTGACCAAAATGGGTGGCACCCATGAAGACTGCGCCGTCACCGACATCGTCGAAGACCGCGCGCGCAGGCTGGTCAGCACTCCAGCCTACATGCTGGCGCAAAACATCAGCGAAGCGGCGTCGGGAATCAATAAGCTGGTGGATCGGATACTTGAGCTGACCCACGAAAACGATGCCTGACAACCTTTGTGGGAGCGGGCTTGCTCGCGAATTCGTCGGTTCAGCTGGCATATTTGTTAACGACAGACCGCATTCGCGAGCAAGCCCGCTCCCACAGGAGACGGTACTCAGGTCATCCGGCTCAAACGCGTAAGGATCCGATCCAACGCATTGGCGAACCCCTGCTTGTCCCGCTCGCTGTAGGCCGCAGGGCCGCCGCCCATCTGGCCCTGCTCACGCAAATCGGTGAACAGGTTGCGCACCGCCAGCCGATCCCCCATGTTCTGCGCGTTGAACTCCTTGCCCCGCGGGTCCAGGGCTGCGACGCCCTTTTTCACCAGCCGGTCGGCCAGGGGCACATCGCTGCAGATCACCAGCTCACCCGGCCCCGCGTGCTCCACCAGATAATCATCCGCAGCATCAGGGCCGCTGGGGACTACGATCAACTTGACGCAAGCCAGGCTGGGCTTGATCTGCGGCTGCCCAGCCACCAGCACGACCTCGAACCGGCGTTTCAAGGCGAACTTGACCACCAGTTCCTTCGCCGCCTTGGGACAGGCGTCAGCGTCGATCCAGACACGCATCAGGAAACCTGGACCCTGCGCTTCTCTGTCATCCAACTACGGCCATACAACACGACAATTGCCAGGATCGCGATCACTTGAGCGGTCAGCGAATAGGCATCGGCGTGAATACCCAGCCAGTCGAAATCGAAGAACGCCACCGGGCGGGTGCCGAAGATCCCGGCTTCCTGCAGAGCCTTCACACCATGCCCGGCGAAGACCACCGACAGCGCGCACAGCAACGCGGCGTTGATGCTGAAGAACAGCGCCAACGGCAGTCGTGCCGAACCGCGCAGGATCACCCAGGCCAGTCCGACCAGCAGCACCAGCGCCGTCGCGCCACCGGCCAGTACGGCGTCATGCCCGGCGGGACCGGCTTGCAGCCACAGGGTTTCGTAGAACAGGATCACTTCGAACAGTTCGCGATAGACTGAGAAGAACGCCAGTACGGCGAAGCCGAAACGGCCACCACCACCGACCAGGCTACTCTTGATGTAATCCTGCCAGGCCGCCGCGTGACGGCGGTCGTGCATCCACACTCCCAACCACAGCACCATCACACTGGCGAACAACGCCGTTGCACCCTCCAGCAATTCACGCTGGGAACCGCTGACGTCAATCACATAGGCTGCCAGGCCCCAGGTCGCCAGGCCGGCCAGCAACGCCAGGCCCCAACCCGCGTTGACGCTGCGAACTGCCGATTCCTGGCCGGTGTTGCGCAGGAACGCCAGGATCGCCGCCAGCACCAGGATCGCCTCCAGCCCTTCGCGCAACAGAATCAACAAACCGGAGATGTAGCTCAGCGACCAACTCAGGCCATCCCCGCCCAACAGTCCCGCCGACGCCTTCAGCTTGGCCTTGGCCGCATCCAGGCGTTGTTCGGCCTGCTCCACCGGCAAGCCGTCCTGCAGGGACTGACGGTAAGCCATCAGGGCTTTTTCGGTGTCCTTGCGCACAGCGGCATCGACGTTATCCAACGAGCTTTCCACCAGCTCGAAACCTTCCAGATAGGCCGCTACCGACAGGTCATAGGCCTGGTCGTGATCACCGGCACGATAGGCCGCGATGCTTTTATCCAGGGTGGCGGCGGTGTAGTCGAGCAACTGCGCCGGGCCACGCTGCACCTGCGGCGGCTGGGCACGCTGGGCGCGGAACGTTGCGGCCGCGGCCGGGCCTTGGGCGGCGAGCACTTCAGCGGGGGTCTGGCGGGCCAGGTCGGCGAGGTTGAAGGTCTGCTCGCTTTTGGCCGCCGCCGGGTCCGCACTGAAGCCGGCGATAAAGGCAGCCAGGTCCCAGCGCTGACGCTCATCGAGCTGATCGGCGAAGGCCGGCATGTCGGTCCCTTCGATGCCCATGCCGAGGGTGTTGTAGATCGCGTAGAGGCTCAGGTGATCGAGACGCCGACCGTCGCGCAGGTTGGAAGGCGCCGGCTCCAGGCCGACACCGGCGGGGCCGTCCCCGGCGCCGCTGTCACCGTGGCACACCGAGCAGTTCTGGGCATACAACGGCGCACCGCGGGTCGGGTCCGGGGTAATGACCGGTGCCTGGCTGACTTCATAGGCCACCGCCAGCTTCGCCCCCAGTTGACGTGCCAGGCGGGCGACGTCGCCGCCGTCCTGATGCTGGGTGATCGCTTGGCGCAAGGCGCTGATGCCCTGCATGAGCTCCACCTTTTCCGGCTTGGCTGGCAGCGCAACGACCAGCCCTTCCAGCACCTGGGTAAATTCCAGCTGCTCGCGATACTCGGACTCGTCTATGACCTTGCCCGCTTCGACGGTTTCCGGGTAATCCGCCCCGATGTAATCCAGCAAGTGCAGCGCCTGGGGAGCGCCCTCAACGGTGTTGGCCAGCAATGGATTGCTGCACAGGGCAAGCAACGGCAGCGCTAGCCAGGCCAGAAAACGAAGCGGGGCAATCATGAATGACTCTCAATTGGAAATAAGAAGTAACACATTGTTCACTTACCCAGGCTTTGGCTCAAGTGCGAATGTGCTGCGGGGGCACATTTTCATCGGATTTTCATGCTTTGGAAGTGATGTCACAAAAACTGCATTTAAAGATCAAAAAGACATGATTGAATCGCATCCATCAATGGCTGCCACCCGCGGCCATCCGCCGTTCTCTCGTTCAGCGGTGCCGGAGGCGGTAAGGCCTGTGCCAGCTTCAGGACATTGCCGATTTGCCGTGTGTAGGCACGAACCTCGTCGAGCCCTTCTACCAATGGCAGGGCGATACCAGTGGCGCTTTCAAAGGCCTTGATCGTCGGAACGACGCCGAGCTTGCCACGAAACACCGGGATGCCGAGCCCCGGCATCAACAAGCCCACCAACAGGCGTGGATCGCGGCGGCTGACACTCAGGCCAACACTGGCGAGCGCCGCGGCCACGCCAATGACCTGGCCGGCCGTTGCCAACAGCGACAGGCGTTTATTGGATTCGCCATCGAAAAAAATCGCCCGATACCGAAAGTAGTCACTGAATACCTCCCGCTCGTCCAGGGTTGCATTCATGAACCAGGCGCGAGAATCGTGGACATGCTCATCGAACAACCGCATCAGCTCCCACGCCTCATCATCGCGAGGCACAAGGTCCTCACCGAACCAACGCGTCACTTCCCGATTGCCGGCCCGGCGCAGGTCACGGTATTCCTCGGCCTCATCCTGCTCGTTGAGCAAGTACACCAGGCCGCCTACCGAGGCGTTGATGAGGCGACCTTGACTCAGGCCTGAACCGAAGGGATTCAGATTCCACTCAGGCACGTAGTCGCGGCGGAAATCCAGCATGGCACCATGCAGCTGATGTTGATCCAGGCTCGGTTCGAATGTTTTGGCCGTATTGAGCGCTATCTCACCCACACCAGTCCGTTGTTCGTATGCACGCTTCAGGGCCAAATGACGTTCATGATCAGCAGGTACGGCGCAAGGCTCCTTGCCGGCGCGCAGGGCAGTGTCTTCCTCCCGTTGTCGCCGGTGCAGGGCGGCAAAGGCCGAACGTTCCTCTTCACTCATGTCCTTGCCCTGCACATGGGCCCAGGCCGAGGTCGTGCGAAAGAGAAAATTGGCATAGCGGCTGATTCGCCATCCGGTGATCAAGCCGGCCTCCCGGGCCATCACTTCTTCGAGCGGCCCATTGTCCTGGGCATCGAGCCAGATGTTGAAGCGACGGACCAGTGTTGGAGAGATGTCGAAAGCATCGTATGTCGCGCCGTCCATGACCAACCACGGCCAGCGCTCTTTCTGTTCCTCGCTGAGGGCATCGGCCGGTGCCTGCAAGGGGGCGCCGACCTGATAGGCCTCATGAAACATGTGCTGCAGGGGCAACTGGGATAACAGCTCGTGATTGCCTCCCAATGCCTTGCCCTGGTCACCCGGTGGATACCCCCCTCCAACATCCGAATGCACACCCGGGTAGAGGTATTCAAATGTGCCCGCGCGATAGGTGGAGGGACAATCGGGATCGTCGGGCTCGGCTTTTCGACGGATCGAATCCAAGGGAAAACTGCCCCGCTGCTCATGGGCTGCGACCAGGTGCACGCAACGCTCCAGGAATACCTGCGACTCGGGCAGCCGCAACGAACCGTCAGCCCAGCCCATGTGTCCGCTGACAAAGGGCGCCAGGTACGCCATGCCCACCGACGCCACCGTGTCGAACAGGCCGAGGAATCCGATGCTGATGGGCACACCGGCGAACAGGTAACAGGTTTCGCCGTTCACCTCGACTTCGGTCAGTTGATGCAACCACTGGGTAAATGTCCGGGCCTGGGCGGCGCCACGGGAAAAGCCATAGACATACAGGCGCAAGGCATTGATCCGAGGGATCGAGCGACTGGCGTGCAAACGCTCCACGGTCTCGCGCAAAGCTATCAATGGCCCTTCCAGGGCAGCACGCCTACGAGCTTTCCCGGTATTGAGTGCATCGCCCAAGCAACTGCCCATCTGCCGGACCCAGGCAAAGGCCTGCGCCGGTTCCAGGTGCGACTCGCCACAGTGGCGACGCAAGGCATCGATCAGCCGCGTCAGGCCCCAATTGATGCGATTTTCTCCACCGCGAGCCGCCACCAGCCCCATAGCGTCAGGTTCAAACTCACCGACTTCGGGAAACTCGGTACCGACACCCTGCATGTAATAGGCATAGAAACCCGCCTCATTGGCCCGGCTTTGCTCCAAACCGGCGCCGCCACCCAGGCTGGCGTGATACAGGCGCGCCACGTTGCTGGTGGTCGGCGGGGAGTTCCGCTTGTCTGTGGGTTCATGGTTATTGGTGCCGTCAAAACACAACGTGATATGCAATACGTCCATGCAGGGCGGGCCGGAATAGGGAACGTTCGCCGCCCTGCAAGCCGTCCTGGAGATTTCCGCGGCTTCAATCAGCGCCCTCTGCTGTTCAACCTGATTGCGCAGAACGTCTTCAGGCGTTCGCGGCAACATGCCCTCCTGGGTAAAGAATGGCGTGGCGGCCAGGGCCTGTGACGCATTTTTCAAGGTGCCGGACATGGCGACAGTGCCTCCTCCATCCTGCGGGGGAAAACGAAGGGATAACCGGACTTGCCTGGCAACATTTCCACTGCGGACACGGCCACTTGATCACAAGGCAGGAAATGCACGTCAACCACCCCGAGCCGCTCGTAGGGGGCTACCTCAGCCCAGACGCTGTGCCGGCTATAGCCGGCCCGATGGGCTTTCATCCGCGTCCGCCATTCATCGGTGTGCCGTCGCTCCGGCCAACCGCCATAAGCATGGGGCGCCGGATCCTTCTCCCATTCCACCCACACCTTCAGCCCCGGACGCCATTGAGCGGGCATCCCAACGCAACAGTTCTGCTTGCCGCCACCGCCATAAGGCCCGATGCCCGGCCCACCGTTGCGGTTGACGCTGAAGTGATGAATGGCCGCTGAAGTGTGGTTATAGCCTTCGATGGGCGTACCGATCAGGCTGGTTTGCGCAGGCATGCAACCGCAAAGAGTACTGACGAGCGACAACCTCCATGCCCCTGGCCCCGTCATTGGTTGATACCTCGCCCACCCTTCGCCAGGGCGGCGCAATCGACGAGCCACTCCTGGAGGAACTGCTCCCGCGCCACTCCCGTCAGCTGCTGACGGTCTGCATCGACATGAACGCGAAAAGCCTGATAGATGAGCGTCTCGAACGAATCGAAACCGTAGGTGCCTGGAAGGATTTGCTGTCGGGTACACCATAGTTGCGCGTCACCGAGGGCGCCCACTCCGGTGACTTGCTCATCGCTCAACCGCAACACCGGCGCGTCCCGCCCCGCTTCCCTCTGTCGGACATCGAGTCCCGCCATCTGGCTGGCCTTGCCATCGCGGTCGATCCATTGCCAACTGATGACGCCCTCATGGAGCATCTTGAGCTGGTCGGGATCAAGCAGCTCGCACAAGCATCTGAACAGGCGAGTGTCGTAGTAACGCAGTACACCGCTTCTGTGGCCCTGGGCCCATTCGGCCTGGGTGCACCGTCCCAGGCGTTCGCCAAGGGCATCGAACGACCAGCGGCTGAACAGCGCCAGCACCCGCGAATGGCGGTAGCACCTCTGGATGAAGTCCGTCAGCCACGGCTGCTGCGCGGTATTGAAGAGCAATACCCGCACCAGCACCGGCCCCTGGTCAGCGAAGGCTCGTTCGGGGGAGTCCTGGAGCAGAAGCCGGTAGCGCGGCGACGGCACAAGCTCGTTCAAGTGTCGCAACAGCGGATAGTCGAACAACGCGCAGTCGACCAGCAGGTCCACATGAGGGAGGCCGCAGGTCTTGGCCTGAGCACATAGATGTTGCAGCCATTGCAGGGCAGTTGGGAACATGATCATCCTTGAGAGTTGAACCGCTCAGAAGCGGATAGCCAAACCTTTGGCCTGGGCTTGGGCCTGTAGAAAGCAGCGTTTGCACAGCACGCCGATCGGCAAGGGTGAGCTACCCGCTGGCGGCCCGGTCGCGCCTTGGCTTATCGCGGTGAGGTCAGTCAAAGTGCCTGTGCGTCCGGCCACCGGCTCACCGGCTTCACCCGGCCGGCGGGCTGGTTTGTACCGCAGAGTCGCTCCGGGCCCCGGACCACCGCCTTGCTCGATGGGAATGCTGCTGAAAATACCGTCGGCACCAATGCGCAGGAAATGCCCACCCCCCTCCAAAGTCAGCTGCGTTCCGGACTTGACTGTCAGCGCCCCCGCGCATTCGAGTTGAAGGACCTGTCCGGCGCGAATCACCAGGGTCTCGCCGGCCTGCGCATGGAGGCTGCCGTTGATGTTGAGAAAATCGTCGGCATCGAGTTGCGTCACGCGATGCCCTCCAACGGTGTGGTGCTCCTCGCCCCGAACTTCGCTGTAGCGCTGTCCCGCCAGGGTAATGCGCTGGTCGCGTCCGATTTCCAACACATGGTCATTGCGCACATTGGCGAACAGGTCGCGTTCGGCCCGCAGATAAATCCGTTCAGCCCCCTTTCGGTCTTCGATGTGCAATTCGTTGCTGCCGCCCCCTCCCGGCGAACTCCGACTCTTGAAGACACTGCGGGTGTCGTTGACGGGTAACCCATGGGGTACCGGGTTGGCCTGGTTCGGCACGCAACCGGTGATCAGCGGTTGATCGGGATCGCCCGCCAGGAAGGTGACCACGACCTCCATGCCGACCCGGGGGATCAACTGGGTGCCGAAGCCATCCCCCGCCCACCCCGTGGCGACCCGCACCCAGCAGCTGCTCCGCTCCGGGTTGCCTTCGGCACGGTCCCAATGAAAGCGGACCTTGACCCTGCCATACTCATCGCAATGAATCTCGCTGCCTTGCGGGCCGCTGACCGTGGCCGTTTCACTGACCAGCAACGGCCGGCGATGCCTCACGGACGGGCGATAGAATACGTCCCACGGAATCGCCTTGAACCGGTTGCCATAGCCCTGCTCCAGCGAGCGCTCTTCCACATTGCCAATGGCTTCTTCAAGGACCTGGGGTTGCGAGCCTTCATGCCTGAGCCAGGTGAGTAGCCAGCGCTGGTTCCAGCAAACCCGCCCATGGTTCTTCAGCCTCATGAAATGCCCGCTTACCAGGGCCGGCTGGTTGCTGGCACCTTCGGCGACGCAGGTGTCCCTTTGTCGGCGTTGCAGGACCCGCTGGGCCGTCAGTCGGCCGTGGGCCAATGTCAGGAAACGCCCTTGCGCGCAGGCATAATCCTCGCGATCCGGCTGCGCCCCCTCTTCGCCAAAAGGATAGTGTCCGGCGGCACCTTCCAGGGTCAGGCGAGGCTTTTCGAAATCATGGTCACGCCGGGTTACCCGGCTGGTGGCACCCCGTACCCGAACGGAGAAGGCCCTGATCGTGGGCTCGTCGGCGACCATCGCACCGTCAGGCACGAACGGTGTGGGTGGTAGGCTCCTGAACCTGGACTGGTCATCACCCACGACGAGAACATGCTGCTGCGGCCCATGCTCGAAGTGATAATGCCAACCCTCTTCCTCACACAGGCGCTGGATAAAGGCCAGGTCACTTTCTTCGTACTGGGTGCAATAGTCACGCGGCGGATATTCCGTGGGGCCCAGTTGAAAACGAAAGGCATCTTCCAGCAGACCATGCAACTTGAGCACCTCGGTGATGATCTGGCGAACGGTCCGCCGCTGGAAGATTCGCCGATTGAAAGCCAGGTCGAGACTGCTCAGGCGCGGCATCAGCGTCGCGTGATAGTGGGTCAGCCGCCGTCCAGACTCACCCACGGCGAAATCCGCGATCTGCCCGTGGATGCCATTGCCCAGCGTATCGAAGGCCAGGAAGGCGGGACGATGCAGAAACCGCTCGAGCGCCAGCTCGGCGTGCTCGCTGACGAGCCTGATCCTGAATTCAAAAGGCCGACTGATGGCCTCCGTGCCCTCGAAGGCAAGGACATCGAACTCATCGGGCTGGCTGTCGATCGTCAGCCTGAACTGGGCTGTGGAGAAGGCGGGCATTGGCGGTCACCGGATGAACGAGAGTGCCCCATGATCGAAAAACCAACGCAGATCGTATGCAGCCCCAATCCGAACACCTCATAGGCAAATTCCCCGCGCCCCCCCATCTCGGTCTGTCAGAAAAGGTGGTTTTGTAGGCTGATACCTACTCGCAACACACAAAAAATGTGGGAGCGGGCTTGCTCGCGAATGCGGTATGTCAATCAAAGTATCCCTGACTGATACACCGCATTCGCGAACAAGCCCGCTCCCACACTGTTTTTCTTATGAAGTACCAGCGTTTACACGGCAGCTTTGCGAATCGTCGCCAGCAGACCCGCCGCGCCAATGAACAATCCGGCAAAGGTCCGGTTCATCCGCCGTTGCTGCTTCGGAGTGCGTAACAGGCGCAGGACTTTGGCGGCCAGCCCGGTGTAGCCGGCCATGACGATGAGGTCGACGCAAATCATGGTCACGCCCAGGATCAGGTACTGCTTGACCAGCGGGGCATGGGGGTCGATGAACTGCGGCAGTACTGCCAGCATGAACACCAGTGCCTTGGGATTGCTGATGTTCACCAGGAAGCCACGGAACATCAGTGCCAACGGCTTGCCGATGGGGCGCGGGGAGGCGTCGTCGCTGATCTCGCCGGGAATGGCTCGCCACTGCTTGATGCCCAGGTACACCAGGTAGGCGACCCCGAACCATTTGATCGCATAGAACGCCGTGGCCGAGGTAGAGAGGATCGCGCCGACGCCAGCAGCGACAATCACAATCTGCAATGCCAGGCCCAACTGCAGGCCCAGGGCATTCCAGTAGCCACGCCAGAAACCGTACTGCAGACCGCTGGACATCGATGCGATGGCACCGGCGCCCGGCGAAAGACTGATCACCCAACAAGCGGCGAAAAACGCCAGCCATGTTTGCAGCACCATTGCACACCTCGGCTCGGACTCATCGAACTGGCTACGCTAATGCGACTATCGGATAAACGCCATGAATTTTTACCTCGCCGCCAAAGCGTCAAGCTTGAACAACCACTCATGGAAATGCGGGCAGTTCAGACGCATGGCATCTAACCCGATCTCACAAGCGATCAAGGGGCCGTGAAATGTTTTTTGGTATTCGGGCATCGCCTTGGATATACGCCTGGAGGGTGCAGTCTGTGGACTGTTGTTGATGTCTTCCGGTGTCTGATAGCCACTGGCGATCGATTTGAGGACCGGTACAACCGTTGAGTCATCCGTCCATTCTGCAAACTTATCAGCGTCTGCGAAGAGAAGTGCTTCGAACTCATGCACCATCAAGTTGGGAATGAAGTTCTTTTCCCCAATATCGATCGCCAGCTGGGCTTCCAGAAAACAAGCCTTTTGGCGACCTGTACCCGCAATCGGAAAATCGGCAGACGCCAAGCCGGGAAAATCACCGGGCAATGCATAGAGATCAAACATTGTGGTGACCTGCGCAGCATGATGCTCCCGACATAAGCGAGTCACTTGATGTTTGACTTTTCCATAGCTGACGACGCCCCCCTTATTGCCGGGGCTTGTGCTGATGATGATTGGCGTAAGAAAAACACCAAATGCCCAATAATGAGGAGCCAGCAACTCGTTGACGAAGGCCTCTTCCGTTTGCCCTTCTACAAGAAGAACGACTCGACTCATCGGCTCGGCCTCCCGCCCAATATGTTCTTCTTCCAAAGTTCACCAAGACTGAACTCTTCCAACCATGCGCTCAGAGCGGCGGTATCCAATCGCTTGAACGTCGAGGCACCACCGACCTTGTCTACGACGATCAAATCCTCAGCGTCGAACTGATCAACGAGCTCTACTGACTGCGTCGAAATAATGAGCTGGTGTTTCTGGGAAACCGACTTCATCAGGCCACCCAGCGCAACGATGGCAAAGGGATGCAGCCCCAGCTCCGGCTCATCAATCAGAATGGCTGAGGGCATGAACTCCTCAGGCTGCAGCAACACGCTTGCCAGGCAGATGAAGCGTAACGTGCCATCAGACAAAGCGGCTGCGGTGAAAGGGATGTCCTGGCCGACTTCTGTCCATTCAAGCTGTATCTTTTCCTTGTTATCAACCGTTGGGCGCAGATAAAAGTCACCAAAGAACGGAGCCACCATCTGAACGGCCTTCACGATGCGCTTGTAGTGCGTTTCGTTATGGTTCTTCAAGCGATATAAAAACGCGGCCAGATTTCGCGCATCATCGCGCAAATACTCATTATCGTTGATGCCATGGACTTGCTTCACAAGGGCGCTGGAGCCCGTGTCGTGGAAATGATAGATACGCCAGCTTCTGATAGCGGGAACGACATGTCTGTAGATCTGCGTCTTGGACTTTTGCTCAGCTGCGTATGACTCAAAATGGCCGGATCTGGCACGCCAGTCACCGCTAACGTTCCACCACAGTGCCTCATGGCTGAACATCATGCGGTTATCTTGAGTGGGCTTGAGCTTGAATTTATAACCGTTATTGCCGAAGTACAGTTCCGCACAAAGTTCTTCGGTCTTTTTTCGACCGAAATGAAGCAAGGCATCAGGACCTCCGGCAGCCCCTACCGAGAGTTGCAACTGCTCATCCAGAATGCGGCTAATCAAGCGAAAGAAACCAATGAAATTGGATTTCCCTGCACCATTCGCACCGATAAGCACATTGAGCTTGCCTAATTCGATATCGCATTCGGCGATGGACTTGTAACCCTTGAGGGTCAGCCTCGATAGCTGATCCGAATCGTAAACTTTCTTAACCATCCTAGCCTCCCGATACGGTGCATTCGACGAGAAAATCCATCAGTGCCTGCCTGAACAGTAGCGGTATCAAACACCGGCTCAGCTTGAAAGTTTGTTTCAAACACTGACAAAAGAGGGTAGCGGTATCGAGGCAGTCTACTCGACGAACCCACCCACCGGAAAAGCCTCACTGCCACGCCACCGCCGGACCGATCGCTGGAAGAACAGGCTGTTGGGCACTTGCACCATGGAGCTGCCGGTGCCGAGTTCCTCAGGCTCGATCAAGGTGGTGTAAAGCAGGTTGATCGCGACCACCCGTCCTTTGATGCCGGGCTTGTCGGTCGCCTCTACCAGCTCGACCACGTCGCCCAGGCGAAATGGCCCGACGGTGTAGATCAGGACGGCGCACAGCAGGTTCGACAATACGCTCCAGATGGCGAAAAACGCCACGGCCGCCACCGCGACGAAGCCGGAAATCGCGGTCCACAATACCGTGGCCGACACCCCCAGGCGTTCGAGCACCACCAGCACCGCGCTGCCCATGATCAGCCAGCGCAGCACGCCGCGCAGAACGATTAACAGGTGAGGCGGAAACGGGTAGCGCTCACCGAGTCTCGTGAGCCCACGCGCCACGATACGCTGCATCACATAACCGGCCAGCAGGATCAGCAGGACTTGCACACCGAGCCAGAGCGGCTCGATCCACATGACCGGGATGGGCAAGGTCAACGCTTCCATCAGGACAGCGCCTCCAGCTCCGCTTGCAGGGTTTCCAACAACTCCAGGGCTTGCATCCACGCCTCCTCAAGCTCCGCCTCCCGAACTTTCAACCGGGCCTGTTCGGCCAACAGGTCGCGCAGTTCATCCTTGCGCGCTGCCTCGTAGAGACCACTGTCGCCGAGGCGGGTTTCGATTTGATGCAGTTTTTCATGCAGCTTGCCCAGCTCGGACTCGAGCCTGTCGGCCTCGCGCTTGTGCGGCGCCAGCTGCTGTCGCAGGGCGGCGGCGGCCTGGCGCTGAGCTTTCTTGTCGGTCTTGTCCGGGTTCACCGGCGTACTGCTGACCGGCGCATTGCGCTGACGGTAGTCCACCAGCCAGCGTGCGTAGTCTTCGAGATCGCCGTCGAACTCTTCGACCTTGCCGTCGGCCACCAGAAAGAAATTGTCCGTGGTGCTCTTGAGCAGATGTCGATCGTGAGACACCACCAGTACCGCTCCACTGAACTCCTGCAAGGCCATGGTGAGGGCCAGGCGCATTTCCAGGTCCAAGTGGTTGGTCGGTTCGTCGAGCAAGAGCAGGTTGGGCTTCTCCCAGGCGATCAAGGCCAGCGCCAGGCGCGCCTTCTCGCCACCGGAGAAATTCAGCACCGGCTCGTCGATGCGCGCGCCACGGAAGTCAAAACCGCCGAGGAAGTCACGCAAGGTCTGCTCGCGTTCGGTCGGCGCCAGGCGCTGCAAGTGCAGCAACGGGCTGGCCTTGGCATCGAGGGAATCCAGCTGGTGCTGGGCGAAGTAGCCGACCACGGTGTTCTCGCCGCGGGTCAGGCGTCCGGCCAAGGGCTGGAGTTCACCGGAGAGATTCTTGATCAGGGTTGATTTACCGGCCCCGTTGGGGCCCAGCAAACCGATCCGCGCACCGGGTGTCAGCTGCAGCTTGACCTTCTCCAGCACGGTCTTGTCGCCATAACCCAGTCGCGCATCGGACAGGTCGATCAGCGGGCTGGAGATCTTGGTGGACTCGCGGAAGACGAAATCGAATGGCGAATCGACGTGGGCCGCGGACAGCTCCTCCATCCGTTCCAGCGCCTTGATTCGGCTCTGGGCCTGACGGGCCTTGGTGGCCTGGGCCTTGAAGCGGGCGATGTAGCTTTCCATGTGCGCACGCTGCGCCTGCTGCTTCTCATAGGCCTGCTGTTGCTGGGCCAGGCGCTCGGCACGGGCGCGCTCGAAAGCCGTATAGCCGCCGCGATACAGGACGAGCTTGCGCTGATCGACGTGGGCCACGTGGTCCACCACCGCGTCGAGAAAATCACGGTCGTGGGAAATCAGCAGCAGAGTACCCGGGTAGCTCTTGAGCCAGTCCTCGAGCCAGATGATGGCGTCGAGGTCCAAGTGGTTGGTCGGCTCGTCGAGCAGCAGCAGATCCGAGGGGCACATCAAGGCCTGGGCCAGATTCAGGCGCATCCGCCAGCCACCGGAGAAATCCCCGACCTGACGGTCCATCTGTTCGTTGGTAAACCCCAGGCCAGCGAGCAATTTGCGGGCGCGGGCATCGGCGGTATAACCGTCGGCGCTGTCGAGCTCCGAATGCAACCGGGCCAGGGCGCCGCCGTCGTGGGCCGCTTCGGCGACAGCCAGGTCGCGTTGAACCTGACGCAGGCGTATATCGCCGTCGAGCACGTAGTCCACCGCCAGGCGTTCGAGGGTATCGACCTCCTGGCGCATATGGGCAATACGCCAGTCGGCGGGCAGCGAGCAATCACCGGAGTCCGGGTGAAGCTCACCCCGCAACAAGGCGAACAGGCTCGATTTGCCGGCGCCGTTGGCACCGATGAGGCCGGCTTTGTGGCCGGCGTGCAGGGTCAGCTCGGCGTCTTCTAGCAGACGTTGCGGGCCACGCTGTAAAGTCAGGTTCTGAAGTCGGATCATAATGGCGGCGGAGTCTACCAGCTTCGCTCGCAACTGGCGCGAGTAGCACGATGTCCTCTGACCTGTGGAATTTCTCCCTCGACCTCTATGCCCGGCCCGGCGTAGAGCAGACCTGCCTGGCATTGCAGGAGGCCGGCGCGAGCGTCTGCCTCCTGCTTTGCGGCCTGTGGCTGGAACAGCGCGGCGTGGCTTGCGATCAACAAAGACTGCAACAGCTTCGGCAGTTGGCGGAGCCTTGGGATAAAGAAGTGGTCCAGCCGCTACGGACGCTTCGCAGCCAATGGAAAGCGGATGCCGTTCAAGACCCGGACCTTATGCACTTGCGCGAGCAGGTCAAGAAACTGGAGCTGGAAGCCGAACGGTGTTTGTTGGAGCGACTGGAAGTCATGGCTGCAAATTGGCCTGGGGGCCAACAGAACGCTTCAGCGCGATGGCTGCAAGAGCTGGCGGCGAGTACCGAACCTGCGGACCACGACGCGCTGCATCAGTTGCGCGTCGCGGTCTCCAGCACTTAGGAAGCGCTGGTTGGGGTGCTGGCGCTCGGCGTAACGGCGGCTGGGCTGACCGTCGAAGCCGGGGTACTGGCGGCTGGAGCCGGGGTCGCTGTCGGGGCCGACGATGCAGGCTTGGCGGCTGGCGCAGTCGCGGGTTTGGCAGCGGCTGGCTTTTTCACAGCGGGTTTGGCTGCTGGCTTGGCAGCAGCAGGCTTCGCTGCCGGTTTTGCAGCAGCGGGTTTTGCAGCGGCTGGCTTGGCGGCGGATTTGGCCGCAGCGGGTTTAGTCGCAGTCTTGGCGGGCGCTTTGGCAGCGGCTGGCTTGGCAGCTACAGCAGGTTTGGCGGCAGCGGTTTTCGTCGCCGCTGGTTTGGCAACTGGCTTCGCTGCGACAGCTTTTGCAGGCGCTTTGGCGGCAGGCTTGGCAGCCGCAGTTTTCGACGCGGCGGGTTTGGCGGCGACTGCTTTTTTAGCGACCGGTTTCACAACAGCTTTCGCAGCAGGTTTGGCGGCCGCTGTTTTTGCAACGGGCTTGGCGGCAGCTTTGACAACCGGTTTTTTAGCCGCTGGTTTAGCAGCGCTGGCAGCGACCGGTTTAGCCGCAGGCTTACTCGCTGCTTTGGCCGGTGCTTTCGCGGCAGGCTTGGCAGTTGCCTTGGCCGGTGCTTTTGCCACAACGGGTTTAGCTACCGGTTTCTTGGCCGATACAGCGACAGGCTTGGCAGCACGAAGCGTCAGCGCCTTGCCGGCAGCCTCCTGCACACGACCCACACCCTGGGCCAGCTTCAGGCTTTCCTGGGCATCACGCTTGAGTTGCAGGATGTAGGCGCGGGTTTCGGATTGACGATCCTTCAAGGCATCGAGCAGGTCTTCGAGTTCTTTCACGACGTCCTTGGCCTTGGCTTGTGCCTTGGCCTTGCCGGCGGTAGCTGCGTCTTGCAGTTTGGTACGCGACTTGTGCAGTTTTTCCTGCGCCTTGCCGCGTTGTTTTTCCAGTTTGGCGAGCAGTTTTTCAGCATCAGCCAGGGCTTGGGAGCAGGCGCTTTCCAAATGTTCGAGCAAGGCGCCCGAGAGTTGTTGGAGCAAGTGCAACGGAGTGTTTACAGGCTTCTTGGGGGCCGACATGGTTTACCTCCTGACTGACGTGAGTGCGGCTCATACTAGACCTCTGCTGCAACCGCCGCTAGGGCATGTTGACAGTACACAAGACGTTGCGTTGCAAGACACAAAAAATCTTCTGCGCCATTGCCGGAGCAATCTCACTTCGCGGCAATCGTCGCAGGCATAATTCCTCCATTCGAGCCCGGAGAGCACACATGTCGCGTCACCTGTTTTTCCTCCTGTGCATGGTTTGCTCAACGGTCCAGGCCGTTGAAAAAACCAGCGCAAGCGATGCCCACGACCTGGCCTACAGCCTGGGCGCGAGCCTGGGTGAACGCCTGCGCCAGGACGTGCCCGACCTGCAGATCCAGGCATTGGTCGAAGGCCTGCAACAGGCCTACCTGGGCAAGCCGCTGGCGCTCAAGGATGAACGCATCGAACAGATCCTGGCCAAGCATCAGGCACAGCTCACTGCGCAATCGACGACACCACAGATTGAAGTGGCGCTGAAGACGGAGCAAAAATTTCTCAACGAGGAAAGAAACCGGCCAGGTGTGAAACAGTTGGAAGACGGCATCCTGCTGACTGAACTCAAGCCAGGCCATGGCGCGAAAGCCGGTCCCCACGGCAAGGTCCAGGTGCTGTATACCGGTCGACTGCCCGACGGCAGCGTGTTCGACGCCAACCGCCAGGCGCAGTGGTTCAATCTCGACAGCGTGATCGATGGTTGGCGCAGCGCGTTACCGCAAATGCCCGTAGGCGCGAAATGGCGATTGGTGATTCCTTCGACCCAGGCCTATGGTGCCGAAGGTGCCGGGGATGTGATTCCCCCGTTCACGCCACTGGTGTTCGAGATCGAGCTGCTGGGTGTGACGAGCTGACATCGCCCGAACGAAAAACGGTGCGCAATGCGCACCGTTTTTTTTCCAGAGAAACCATCAAGCCTGAACGGCCGCCTCTTCCTTATGGGCGTTGTGCAACACTTCGATCAGGCAGTCCTCCAGCTCGAACCGCTCGTGCAGAAGTCCACCCAGCTCCTTGAATTTTTCCGCTACGCATTTGCCTTCATCGCAAAGGTCGTTGAATGCCAACAGCTTTTCGGTAATAACGTCGATGCGCGGGTAGATCTGTTCGGCGAGCTCCAGGCCACGCTTGTCGTTGAAGGCCTTGGCCTCGCCGGTAAGTTGCTCGTAGATCTCGAAATGCCCGGCAGAGACATAGTCCACCAGCACACCGCAGAATTCCTGCAACGGCTTACGGCTTTCACCCAACGCTTCAGGTTTGTCACCGAGAGCATCATAGGCCCGAACCAGTTCGTGACGCTCCTGCAACCAGCGGTCGATCAGCAGATGCACCCCACCCCATCGTTCCTGAGCATTCTGACAACTTTCGAGCATGGCGATTTCTTCCCTTGTGAGTCATGCCCCTCGCAGCCTGCATACACCTTGATGATTCATGGCAAGCCGGACACAACATGATCGAGCGGCATAATTCCAATGATACGTGCGGGCCAGATTATGCTCGCACGACAGCCGCTTCAAGGTACGCAGGCGACAAAGTTCATACAAGTGTTTAATCCGTTACCCGGACGAATTGCGACGTCTTGTCGCCCAGCGGTCGAATCAGAGCGGTCCAGACAAGGCGAAGCAGCAAGTAGGTCATTGCAATGGATATGGCGAGAAAAAACAGCAGGCTCCATTCGGGGATGCTCAGGTCGAACAATGTCCAGGTGACACCCGCACAATCGACCGCGCCATCGAGAACCTGTCGCATGGCACTCCACCATGAACCCGCGCCCTTCACTTGGGTCAGGCAATCGGGCGAATGGCTTTGCAACAGAACCTGACGCCAGGCCAGGGCCATTCCTCCGGACACGGAAACCAGTCCCGTCACACCGTAGAGAATGCTGCCCTTTCGACCCGGGCCATGCACGCAGGCTGCGAGACCATTCACCAGGAACAGCACCAGGCACAAACGCTGCAGGACACACAGGCTGCAAGGCGTCAGTCCGACCGCGTACTCCAGATAGCTGGCGATGCCCAAAGCCAGGGCCGCGGCGGCGGAAGCCATGAAAAACAAGAAGCGAGAGCAAGCCAAAGACATGGCGGTTCCGTAACAGAAGAGACAAGCAGTTACGGTAGAGGAAAGCCCTCCGGCCTTTCAAGGCAGGCCCGCGCAGACACTTCACCAAGGGTGTAGGGAATTCCCGACAGAGACGAGGGGATTTCGCGCAACCCCCTGTAGGACTTTCCCGAATACATCATTTGGGCCTTGAACCGGACGGCGATCAGCGACTGTCCTCTTGGCAAGACCACCGCGAACCGCAGAGCTTTGTCAGTACTCCTTAACTGGATAATACCTGGGCTGGAACCGGCAACGGTGCAGCGAGCAAGCGCTCATCCAGCAGTCCCAAGCCCTCCTGGAACAACTGGTTGCTGCGCTCGGCATCGCCCAGTTGTGCCAGGAGTCTCGCCAGTTCGGCACAGGCTTCGGGATTGCGCTGGATCCGCAAGCTACCTTCCAGATAATCCCGTGCCTTGCCCCAGAGGCTGTTTTGCAAACACAAGCGGCCCAACGTCAACAGCAGGCTGGAATCGGCCGGATGATCCTTGAGCCAGTCCTCGGCCGCTTGCAGTTGTCGAGCCGGATCATTGCCGCGGACCAGCCCGTACAGGCGCGCCAAGTGGCTGTCGTAGTGACGCTTGAGCGCGGCGCGCAATACTTCCTCGGCCTCGCCCTGCGCGCCCAGCTGTCGCAGCTGTTCGGCATAAGCCAGCACCAGCGCCGGCTCCTGGCGCTGCGCGGACGTCAGTTGTTGCCAGGCGCGGTTGAGCGACTGCAAGCCGACGCTGCCGTCCTCTTCACGATGGGCCGCCAGGGAGAGGTTTTCACCCCAGGCCCGGCGTTCCAGCTCAGCCAGTTCGGCCGCCGGCAGTACCTTGTCCTTGCGCAGTTCCGGCAACAGGCGAATCACCGCCGACCAATCGCCGCGCTGCTGATGCAGCCGTTGCAACTGGCGCAGGACCTGTACGTTATGAGGATGACGATCATGCATGGCTTGCAGCGTGACCAAGGCGCCGTCGGTGTCGCCCCGGTCCATCTGCAACTGCGCGTGGCTCAGTGCAATGGCCAGCTCCGCCTGGGGCTGGCGCTCCAGGGCGCGCTCCAGGAGGTTGTCGCTCTGTTCGTAAAGACCTTGTTCGTTGGCCGCGCGGGCCGCGCCGAGGTAATACAGCAATGGCTGGCGCTCGGCTTCCGCGGCACGATGCAAATGCCGTTGGGCACTGGCCCAGCGACCTTCGGCAAGGTCCAGTTGCCCGTGTTCGATCGCCACTTGCACGCGTCGACTACGATTGCGCCGCGACCACGGGTTGACCACGCCGCCGGAAGTGGTCACCAGGCCGATCAAGGCGCGCACTGCCCGCCACAAGAGCCAGAGCACCGCCACCAACGCCAGGGTGACCCAAAGGCCCGCTTCGTAGCGGAAGTTCTTGTACGCTACCAGCACGTAACCCGAATGCTCGGAAATCGCCACGCCCAACAGGGCGGCGGCAGCGATGACCACAAATAGAATCACGTAGAGACGCTTCATGGCGTGGCCCCCTGCTCAGCAGGCTTGGCCAGCGGCTTGACCGACTCCTCGGCATTCAGGTTACGGCGCTCCAGATAGGCCTGGACGCTGCTCAGGGTCGCGGTCAGGTCCGGTGTAACCACCGTCACCGGCTGTTTGGCCAGTTCGGCCACTCGCTCGAGCATGACTTTGCTCTGCGGGTTGTCCTGGTTGAAGTTGTTCTTCAGTACATCACGGGCCTCGTCCAACGCCTGGGTATACACCGGCGCCTGCCCGTTGAGAGCCGCCCATTGCGCCTGCTCCAGCGCCAGGCTCAAGGCCAGGCGCACCTGCATCAGGCTCTGCCCGGCCAGCAGCGGGCGGACATTCTCGTCGGCATTGAAGTCGATGCGGATATAGCGCGAGATCTGATCCCACCACTGCGCCCAGCGGCTGGCTCCATCGCCATCGGCCGTCAGGCCCAGCAGGGATTCGCCGCGATCCTTGTACTCCGGCGCCAGCTCCGTGAGTTGCAGCACTTGCTCACGCAGGGCTCCCAACTGCAGGAACAGCCCAGTGCGATCCGGCTGCTCGGTACTGCGCAGCGCCGCGAGCGTCTTGGCCAGCTGCTCGCGGGCAGCGAACGACCCCGGGTCATTCTGCTCCCGCAGGATTTCGTCGGCACCCTGGACCAGGGCCTGGGCACTGCTGATGTCTTGCAGGGCGGACAGGCGCAGGCTGGCAAGGCGCAACAGATGCTCGGCCTCGGCCAACCGCCAGTCCTTGCGGCTGGCACCGAGCACGGTTTCCAGACGCTGGCTCAGGTGCTGCTGGTCGCCTTGCAACTGCGCGACCTGACGCCGTCGCTCCTCCAGCTCTTCGGCCGCCGGCATCTGTGCGAGGCGCTCGCTGAGGCGTTGCTCATTGAGCTTGAGATTCTGGGCCTGATCATTCAGTGCCTGGACCTGGGCGGATTGTTGCTGGTTGTTGGCCTGCAGGTGACGCACCTGCCAGACACCCCAGCCGCCAACGGCCACGCCAGCGACCCCCAGCAACAATGCAACAATGGCCAACCCGTTACCGCGACGCGGCGCCACCGGTACCGGGGTTTCCACCGGCGTATCGATCACGGGCCGGTCTTGATCTTTTGGCAAGGCTGTTTCGCTCACGTATCCATCCTTTGCATTAGAAAACGGCACGGATTGTCCCCGTAACGCCGCCAGCAAAGCCGCGGCACTGGCGCCACGACAATCTATAACTGATCGGACCCCGGCGGCCCGCGCCATCCCGGCCACCCTGGGGCTTGGAACAAACAACGGCAACCGCGCCAGATCGGGCCACGCGGCACCCGCCAGGCGGTGCAGATGCTCGAAGCTCTGCCCACTGCTGACCATCAGTGCGTTCAAGCGTTCCGCTTCGACCTTCGCCAGCAGTTCGCCTTCGCGATACTCGGGCAGGCCACGCTGGTACAACTCCAGATAATCGACACTAGCACCTTGCTCGCGCAAGCGCTCCGCCAGCAAGCCTCGGCCACCCTCGCCACGCACGATCAGAACCTGGGGATCGGGCCGGGTCAACGCCTGGCGCAACGCCGGGAGTTGCAGCAAGGCTTCGCTGTCGTCGCCCTCGGCCGGATAAAACACCGAAAGGCCCGCATCGGTCAGGATCTGCCCGGTGGCCGCCCCCACGCTGAACCAGGGTTGTTCCGGCGGCTCGGGCCAATACTCGCGCAGATGTTCCAGGCACAACCGGGCAGCGGGTTTGCTGACGACGATCACGGCGCAGTACCGGTCGAGCCGCTGCAGCAGCGCCCGGCCGGAATCGGACAAGGGAATCGGTTCGATAGCCAGCAACGGCAGGCTGCTGCTGAATACGCCAGCCTCGGCCAGGACAGTCGCCAGGGCTGACGACTCGTCCTCTGGCCGGGTCAGCAGCAACCGCCAGCCCATCACGCGTGGCCAGCCTCGCCGTAGACCTTCTTGAGAATCTCGTCAGCCCCCTGGCTCAGCAGATCTTCGGCGACTCGCACTCCCAGCGCTTCAGCATCGCCCCGGGGCGCCCGGGCTTCGGAACTGAGCAGTCTGCCGCCGTTCGGATCACCCACCAGGCCACGCAACCAGACCTGCTCGCCTTCCAGTACGGCATAGCAGGCAATCGGCACCTGGCAGCCGCCGTTGAGGTGCTTGTTGAGGGCACGCTCGGCGAAGACCCGGGTCGCGGTGTCTTCATGATGCAGGGGGGCCAGCAACGCGTGGATCTCGCTGTCGGCGCTGCGGCATTCGATGCCAACGGCGCCTTGCCCACCGGCTGGCAGGCTGTCGTCGACGCTGATAGCCGAAGTGATGCGGTCCTCGAAGCCCAGGCGGATCAGGCCGGCGGCGGCCAGGATGATGGCGTCGTACTCGCCAGCGTCGAGCTTGGCCAGGCGAGTGTTGACGTTGCCACGCAGAAAGCGGATTTGCAGGTCGGGACGGCGGGTCAGCAGTTGTGCCTGGCGACGCAGGCTGGACGTGCCAACCACGCTCCCGGCAGGCAGCGCTTCAAGGCTGGCAAAGGTGTTGGAGACGAACGCATCGCGCGGATCTTCCCGCTCGCAGATGCAGAACAGACCCAGGCCTTCGGGGAAGTCCATGGGCACGTCTTTCATCGAATGCACCGCGATGTCGGCTTCGTTGTCCAGCAGCGCGGTTTCCAGCTCCTTGACGAACAAACCCTTGCCGCCGATTTTCGACAACGGCGAGTCCAGCAGCTTGTCACCACGACTGACCATGGGCACCAGCGTCACGATCAGGCCGGGATGGGCGGCTTCCAGACGGGCTTTGACGTATTCGGCCTGCCACAGGGCCAGGGCACTTTTACGAGTGGCGATGCGGATCTCGCGAGGGGACATGGATCAATCCGTACTTAAAAGATACGGCGGATAATAACAGCTCAGCCAAATCCGCTTTGACTTGAATCACGACCCCAAGGCCTCCCTGGCCGTCAATGTCCTGGAAATGAAACGTGCAATGCCGGCGAGGCGTTGCGCTAGTGGCCTGTACTCAAGTTAACCGTACAGGCCACTAGAGCTGCTGCATCATCTTGCGCACGCCCGCCACATGTCGCCGACTGACGATCAACGCGTCGCCATTGAGGCCTTTGAGAAACAGCTGGAAATGCCCAAGGGGCGTACGTTGCAGACGTTCGATGCGCTCGCGGGCCACCAGGGCATTGCGGTGGATACGCACGAATCGCTCACCGAACTCGTCTTCGAGAGCCTTGAGGGGCTCGTCCAGCAGCACCTCGCCACTCTCATGGCGCAAGGTCACGTATTTGTGGTCGGCGATGAAGTAGACCACCTGATTCAACGGGATCAATTCGATGCCCTTGCGGGTTCGCGCACTGATGTGGCTGCGCGGGCCGCTGCCACTTTCCGCTGCCGGACGGGTCAGCGCCGCCAGTTGCACGCGGTTGGGTCGCTCGGCCTTGCGCAAGGCGTCGAGCAACGCCTCGGATGCCACCGGCTTGACCAGATAGCCCACGGCGCCGGCCTGCAATATCTCGGGCGGGAAGTCATCCCGGGTGGTGCAAAACACCACGGCGGGAGGCGATTCCCGTTCGCACAGCTTCGCCGCCACCTGCAGACCATCCAGGCCAGGCATGCGAATGTCGAGCAGCACGATATCCGGCTTGTGGCTGTCGATAAGGGCCAACGCCTCGTCGCCATTGGTGGCGCTCGGCTCCAGGACACTGTAACCCTCGAGCTCGCCAACCATTCGGCTCAGGCGCTCGCGGGCCAGTGGTTCGTCATCAACGATCAGGACATTCATATTGCGCTGGATTCCTGCGTGAGTCTCGCACAAGGATAGCGTAGACAGGGGAAGTGACATCCGTCACCGCGATCCACGCTAAGACTCGCCCGAGGGCCAAAAAGTGCCGCGAGGCGGTTGCCTATCTTTACCAGCGCTTGCCGACCGATGCTCGAGGCCCGTTGTCGCACGGCGTCGCCGTGGGGATTGTTCATTTTCGATCTGATCAATATTGAGCCCCCCTGGTTGGTTCGCCCCATGCGCCATGATGGAAAAAGCAAAACTCCTATCGTCCACTGTAGACGGTTGCCACGACGATATTGCTCAATCGGAAAATATCGTTGTGCAGAAAACCTGCTTGCACGCCCGGCTCATGCGCAAAAAACCAGCCGACCAGTGCCAGCGCCAGCCCCGGCAACCCTGCTATCATCCGCCGCAGCCTTTTAACCGCTACTTTTTCCACAGCCGATCACGAGCGAATTCATGAGCACTGACAAGACCAATCAGTCCTGGGGCGGCCGCTTCAGTGAACCCGTCGACGCCTTCGTCGCCCGCTTCACCGCCTCCGTCAATTTTGACCAGCGCCTGTATCGCCACGACATCATGGGTTCGATCGCCCACGCCACCATGCTGGCCAAGGTCGGCGTGCTGACCGATGCCGAGCGCGACAGCATCATCGATGGCCTGAAGACCATCCAGGGTGAAATCGAGGCCGGCCAATTCGACTGGCGTGTCGACCTCGAAGACGTGCACATGAACATCGAAGCGCGCCTGACCGACCGCATCGGCGTGACCGGCAAGAAGCTGCACACCGGCCGCAGTCGCAACGACCAGGTCGCCACCGACATCCGCCTGTGGCTGCGTGATGAAATCGACCTGATCCTGGCCGAGATCACCCGCCTGCAGAAAGGCCTGTTGGAACAGGCCGAGCGTGAGGCCGAAAGCATCATGCCCGGCTTCACGCACTTGCAGACCGCCCAACCTGTAACGTTTGGGCATCACATGCTGGCCTGGTTCGAAATGCTCAGCCGCGACTATGAGCGCCTGGTCGATTGCCGCAAGCGCACCAACCGTATGCCCCTGGGCAGCGCCGCGCTGGCCGGCACCACCTACCCGATCGATCGCGAATATACCGCCCAACTGCTGGGCTTCGACGCCGTGGGCGGCAACTCGCTGGATAACGTCTCGGACCGCGATTTCGCCATCGAATTCTGCGCCGCCGCAAGCATCGCGATGATGCACCTGTCGCGCTTCTCCGAAGAGCTGGTGCTGTGGACCAGCGCGCAGTTCCAGTTCATCGACCTGCCAGATCGTTTCTGCACCGGCAGCTCGATCATGCCGCAAAAGAAAAACCCTGATGTGCCGGAGCTGGTACGGGGCAAGAGCGGCCGGGTATTCGGCGCGCTGATGGGCCTGCTGACCCTGATGAAAGGCCAACCGCTGGCCTACAACAAGGACAATCAGGAAGACAAGGAGCCGCTGTTCGACGCCGCCGACACCCTGCGCGACTCACTGCGCGCCTTCGCCGACATGATCCCGGCCATCAAGCCCAAGCATGCGGTGATGCGCGAAGCGGCCCTGCGCGGTTTCTCCACCGCGACAGACCTGGCCGATTACCTGGTGCGCCGTGGCCTGCCATTCCGCGATTGCCATGAAATCGTTGGGCATGCCGTGAAATACGGTGTGGACAACGGCAAGGATCTTGCGGAGATGAGCCTGGACGAACTGCGTCAGTTCAGCGACCAGATCGAGCAGGACGTGTTTGCTGTCCTGACTCTGGAGGGTTCGGTCAACGCCCGTGACCATATCGGCGGTACGGCGCCGGCGCAGGTGAAGGCTGCCGTGGTACGTGGCCAGGCGCTGCTGGCCAGTCGCTAAGACCCAAAAGCATCGCGAGCAGGCTCGCTCCCACAGGGGATCTCTGTGTTCACAGATCCTCGGGAGCGAGCCTGCTCGCGAAAGCATGCTTCAGAACAGCACAAATCTCACTTTTTGGCGGCGATCATCGCCAAAAACTCTGGCATCCCCGCTTCCCTGTCCGCCGCGATCCGCTGCACGTTCGGATTCGCCCCCAACCGCTCCATCAGCGCCTTGGCCGCCGGCATGTCTGCGAAGAAGTCGATATCGAACAACTTCTTGCCTACCTGTAAGGCTGGCGAAACACCGTAGAGAAAGTACAAATCGGCAATGCTCAGGCTATCGCCTGCCACATAGGGTGAGAACTTGCCGTGCCTGCCCAGCGAGGCGAACCCCAGCAACAGTTCAGCCTTGCTCTTTTCCTTGATGGCATCCGGTACCGTCATACCGAAAAATGCCTCGGCGTAGCAGGCACGCCCCGGCAGTTCGATGTACAACTCGATTTCCCGGCACAGGGCCAGGGCCTGGGCTCGTTCGTACGGGTCGGCGGGCAGCAGGGCCTTGCCCGGCTGGGTTTGCTCAATGTATTCGAGGATGACGCTGGTTTCGCTGATGAAGCCCTGGTCGGTTTTCAGCACCGGCACTTTGCCCCGTGGGCTGATGGCGAGTATTTCCGGAGTCTGGCTGCCATAGAAGGGTACTTCTTCGAAGGGCACGCCCTTCTCCAGCAACGCCAGCTTGACCATGTTGTAATAATTGCTGGCGCAGAAACCATAAAGCTTGAACATTGCAAATACCTCCGGTCCGTGTGGGGTGGGCAGCCTTGCGTTATAGACTGTCAGGAGGTTTCACGCCAGGCGCATCACGCAGCTGGATGCAGGTAAACTGGTGCCTTTCCCACAGGAGCCTGCCATGAGCGAGCCAACCGACATCGACAACGACGAAGAAGAATTCGTCGAGTCGACCCTGATCGAAGCCATAGAAAACCAGATCGAAAGCGGCAACCCGCCAGCAGCCAAGGCCACCTTCAACAAACTGACCCTGGTCAATTACGAGCGCGAAGAAATTCTGAACCTCATGGCCCATGTGCTGGCCTTCGAAATCGACGCCATGCTCGAGGAAGACCGCCCGTTCGATACCCAGTGGTATGAAGAGGCGTTGCGCAAACTGCCCGAACTGCCACCGGAAAAGAGCTGAACTTACGGTACACGACTGCTCTGTGGCGAGGGGATTTATCCCCGTTGGACTGCGCAGCAGGCCTAGAGAATCGGGCGACGATTAATTTCAAGGGTCGCTTCGCGACCCAACGGGGATAAATCCCCTCGCCACAAGGGACTTGCGTGGTCTCGGTATCGCAGAAGACCTTGGCTCTACCACCCAAAACAAAAAAAGCCGGCCTCCGGCACTGGACAGCTCGGCTGAGTGCGCTCACCTTAGTAACGCTATCGACCATATTCCTAGAAAGTCTGGAGTCCTTATGTCGCTTACCCCTGAGCTGGTTGCCGAACTGGAAATCCTTGCACTCTTCAACCTGGACAGTTCCCAGGAAGGCCTGAAAATCCATCAGACCGCTGCCCCTGCAGCCATTGCCGCTGCCCGACGTCTATACGAGAAAGACCTGATCAGCCAGCCCGACGGCGGCTACCTGACCAGCCTGGGACGGGATGCCGCCCAAAATGTCCAAACCGTCCTGACGATACTCAGCGTTCAACAAGAAGCCGCCTGATCCCCCTACCGCCCACGGAAATCTCCTCTATGGGATTTCCGCAGGCGCACTGACGCACAACGTAAAAAACCGGCATCAAAAACCTGTTTTCAGCTTAAGTATTCCCAAGACCGGGCGCTAACCTGCCATCACCCCACGTTCGACGCCGAAAGCCGGTTTGAGCCGACATGACCCGCAATCACGAAATACGCCCCGATCTGGACGAGGGAATCGACCGCAAGGTGCTGAGCCAGTTGCGCGCCCGTTTTCTCAAGCTCAATACCGTGCGGCTGGAGCGCGCCCTCGAAGGCCTGTCACCCCGCCAGCAAGGCGTACTGACGTTGTTGCCGCTGTTTTTCCACGTCAACCATCCGCTGCTGCCCGGCTACGTCTCCGGCAGCACGCCCGCCGGGCTGTCGAACTACGAGCCTGATGCCGATGTTCTTGCCGAAGCCCAGCGACTGACCCGTTCGTTTTCCTACAAGCCACGCCATGGCAGCAATCCGCCGCGACCGATCCTGGGCTTGTACCTGATGGGTAGCCTGGGCACGCTCGCCCAGGCGGATCAGAGCGACATGGATGTCTGGGTCTGCCATGGGCCGGACCTGAGCGACGACGAACTGGCCGAGCTGCGCAAAAAATGCCAGTTGCTCGAAGCCTGGGCCGCGACCCAGGGCGCCGAAGCCCATTTCTTCCTGATCGACCCGGCCCGGTTCGTGCGGGGTGAACGGGACAATCAGCTCAGTTCCGACGATTGCGGCACGACTCAGCACTACCTGCTGCTGGACGAGTTCTACCGCACCGCGATCTGGCTGGCCGGGCGCACACCGATCTGGTGGCTGGTGCCGGTGTACGAGGAAGACAACTATGAGCAATACACCCATACGTTGCTTTCCAAACGCTTCATCCGCGCCGATGAAACCCTCGACCTCGGGCACCTGGCCTATATTCCACCGGGCGAGTTCATTGGCGCCGGGCTCTGGCAGTTGTTCAAGGGCATCGAGTCACCCTACAAATCCGTGCTCAAACTGTTGCTGACCGAGGTCTACGCCAGCGAACACCCCGATGTCCGCTGCCTGAGCCTGCGCTTCAAGCAAGCCGTATTCGCCAACCGCCTGGACCTGGAGGAGCTGGACCCTTACATGCTGGTGTACCGCCGTATCGAGGAATACCTCAACGCTCGCGGCGAACCCGAGCGCCTGGAGTTGATCCGACGCGCGCTGTACCTGAAGGTCAACCGCAAGCTCACCGGTCAAGGGCGCAGCAGCAGTTGGCAGCGGACGCTGCTCGAACGCCTGGCCGGAGAATGGGGCTGGGACCCGCGCCAGCTCGCGCTCCTGGACAGCCGCAGCCAGTGGAAGGTGCGCCAGGTCAGCAACGAGCGGCGCGCGCTGGTCAACGAACTGACCTATAGCTACCGCTTCCTGACCCAGTTCGCCCGCACCGAAAAAACCGTCAGCCTGCTCAACAAGCGCGACCTCAACGTCCTTGGCCGCCGGCTGTATGCAGCTTTCGAACGCAAGGCTGACAAGGTCGAGTTCATCAACCCCGGCATCGCCCCGGACCTGGCCGAGGATACCCTGACGCTGGTCCAGTCGCCCAACAAGAAAGAACCCGGGCAGAACCAGTGGGGCCTCTACAACGGCAGCCTCAATGCTCTGGAATGGGAGAACTTCGCGCCGATCAAGCGCAGCCGCGAATTGCTGGAACTGCTGACCTGGTGCCATCGCAACGGCGTGATCGACAGCAGCACACGCCTGGCGCTGCACCCAGGCGACAGCGACCTGAGCGAGTTCGAACTGTTCAACCTGCTGGGTAGCCTGCAACAGGCCATCGCCCTGCCCCTGGCCATGGTCGACGAAGAACAGCTGCTGCACGCCAGCGTCCCCAGTGAAGTGCTGATCCTGGTGAACGTCGGCGTCGACCCGCTCAAGCATCACCGCGACCTGAACATCCTGATGACCACCGAGCGCACCGACTCCCTGAGCTATGCCGGGGTCCGGGAAAACCTCGTGTTGACCCTCGACCAGGTCACGCTCAACAGCTGGAATGAAGTACTGGTCAACCGATTCGATGGCGAACACGCACTGCTCGACTGCCTGCGCGACTACCTCAACGACCTGCCCGCCGCTGCGCGCCAACCGCGCTTGCAGGTGCGCTGTTTCTGCCACAACCGGGCGCAGTTCATTGCGCGACGGGTCGAAGAGGTCATCGAAACGGCCCAGACCCTGTTGTTGAGCAGGCTCAACCATCGCTACCTGCTGCAGGTGCAGCAGTATTATCACGTGTTGGAACTGGTCCCGGGCCAGGTCAAGCACGTGGCGCTGGGCAGCCTGTCGGCGCTGCTGGATTACCTGGGCGAAGAACTGGATGCCTACAGCCCGCTGCATCTGGACCCGATGGCGCTGGAAGACCACGACCTGGCGCTGATCCTGCCGATGGGCCAGCCGGAATGCATCCAGGTGTTCTACCGGGTCAATGAGGACGACGCCGATCTGTACGTGCTCGATGAGCTCAATGCCCTGTGGCAACAGCGCCTGCCTTATCACGACGAACAGAGCCTGCTGGTACCGCTGCAGCGCTTCCTGCAGTCAGTGCTGTACCGTCGGGACGCCTTGCTGTCGATGGACACCGACCAGCCGTTGAACCTGGATACCCTGTACTACCAGCTCCTGCCCTCAGGTAACGGACGCGCACGCCGGGTCGAAATGCGCCCGGCGCCGCAGACACCCGAGAACAAGCCGTTCTACGACGTGCAGGCCATCATCGGCAAAGCGACCCATGGCCAGGTCCACGTCACCCTGTATTGCAATCAACAGGAGTTTTCGGAACTGGAACATGGCGACCAACTGTTCCGTGTGGTCGCCAGTGAGATCGTCGAGCAGCGCCGCGAGGCCGAACGCTATCGCTGCTACATCACCGACCTGGACCTCTCGGGCCTGGTGGGTGATAGCGCTTGCTCAAGTAATCTGTACCTGCGCTACAAGGCCGATCTGGAACGCGCCCTGAACGAAGCGCTGGCCCTGGTCTGAAGCCCTCAGAGGTGGAAGTCGCCACCCGCTTCGGGCTGGTATTCCACCGCCAGCAGCGTCAACTTCAACGTCTTGCCACCCGGTGCCGGCCAATCAATGTGCTGGCCGACCTTCAGCCCGAGCAAGGCGCTGCCCACCGGCGCAAGGATCGAGACCTTGCCTTCGTCGGCATTCGCGTCCTGTGGATAAACCAGGGTCAGATGGTAATCCTTGCCGCTGCCCTCCTCGCGGCAATGTACGCGCGCGTTCATGGTCACGACATCGGCGGGCACTTCTTCATGGCTCACCAGGGTCTCGGCGCGGTCCAGTTCGGTTTGCAACGCAATCACGCCCGGCAGTGTTTCGTCGAGACTGTCGATCAGGCGCTCCAGACGCTGTACGTCCAGGCGGGTAAGAGTGATGGAAGGTGCGGTCATGATCCAGGCAGACTCCTTTCTTCTGCACGAAAAAAGCAAAACCCCGCCACAAAAAGACGGGGTTTTTCACAGGCCTCGGCAAGTTGAGGCGTAGCCGGACACTATCACAGCTCAAAAAATATACAACCCACAGGTAGTCGCACTCACTGCATGAGATGTAGAACTGTGGCGCGGGGATTTATCCCCGCTGGGCTGTAAAGCAGCCCCAAAGCAGTCAATCTGACAAATCGAAGTGTCAGGTTTTAGGGCCGCTTCGCGGCCCGGCGGGGATAAATCCCCTCGCCACATTGATCACACCAAGGCTTTGCGTCGCGCCGCCTCGGCACGGATCTCCCGCCGCCGCTCGTCATCGGCCGAGCGCCATTCACGGATATCCTCCACATGGCGGAAACAGCCGATGCAGACCTTCTGCTCATCCAGCTTGCATACACGGGTACACGGCGACGGCACGGCAGGGCTGACGTTGCTGTAGAGCGGCTTGGGTGGCCGGCCCGGGACGGTCTGGCTCACGTTGTCACAGGCCTTCGAACTCAAGTTCGACACCGGCCTGCTGCTTGACGATACGCTCGAGCATCTCGCCCAACTGCTCTGCGTGCTTGTCGCATACCCAGCGTTCGCTTTCCTCGTCGTAGTCGAAGTGGAAACCACCGGACACCGCCGCCAGCCACAACTGCCGCAGTGGCTCCTGGCGACTGAAGATCAACTGGCTGCCATTTTCGAACTTGACGGTGAGCACACCCGCAGAGCTTTCCAGATCGATGTCCAGTTCGCTCTCATCGAAGATATCCTCCAGTATTTGCTGGGTGGTATCGACCAGATCGTGGAAACGGGCTTCTTTCATTGCGACAACCTCAAAATGTCTGCTCATGCTCAAGCGCCGCAAGATACGGGTGCGGCCAGATGATTGCAAAGAATAACCCATCAGCGACCACCAGCCCCGCCGGACGGGAGCCCCGTTGCATAGGCAAGCCGCCGGGTGGCCGGTATACTCCGGCGCAATTAATGCATTTTCAAGGATTTCGCCATGAAGCGCCTGATCTCTTCCCTTGCTGCGCTCGTCGCGGTTGCCTGCCTTGTGACAGCCTGTGGTCAAAAAGGTCCGCTGTACCTGCCTGACGACAGCAAGTCCCCTGAAGAGCAGGCCAAGTCGTCGCAATCCAAAGCCCACACGCACGACACTCACACCACCTACTAAGGGAACGCCATGGACGCTTTTAACTACCGTGGCGGGGAGCTGTTCGCGGAAGGGGTTGCCTTGTCCGCCATTGCCGAACGTTTCGGCACGCCGACCTACGTCTACTCCCGCGCCCACATCGAAGCCCAATACCGGACCTTCGCCGACGCCCTCACCGGCATGCCACACCTGGTGTGCTTCGCCGTGAAGGCCAACTCCAACCTGGGTGTGCTCAATATCCTGGCGCGCCTGGGGGCCGGCTTCGACATCGTCTCCGGCGGAGAGCTTGAACGTGTACTGGCGGCTGGCGGCAGCCCGGACAAGATCGTCTTCTCCGGCGTCGGCAAGACCCGCGAAGACATGCGCCGTGCCCTGGAGGTCGGCGTGCATTGCTTCAACATCGAATCCACTGACGAACTGGAGCGCCTGCAGGTCGTCGCCGCCGAGCTGGGCGTGCGCGCGCCGGTTTCCCTGCGCGTGAACCCGGACGTCGATGCAGGCACCCACCCGTACATTTCCACCGGCCTGAAGGAAAACAAATTCGGCATCGCCATCGCCGACGCCGAAGACGTCTATGTGCGCGCCGCGCAACTGCCGAACCTGGAAGTATTGGGCGTCGATTGCCACATCGGCTCGCAACTGACTACCCTGGAACCTTTCCTCGATGCCCTCGATCGCCTGCTGGCGCTGGTCGACCGTCTCGGCGATTGCGGCATCTACCTGCGTCATATCGACCTGGGTGGTGGTGTCGGCGTGCGTTACCGTGATGAAGAGCCGCCCCTGGTGGCCGATTACATCAAGGCCGTTCGCGAGCGTCTCGAAGGCCGCGACCTGGCGCTGATGTTCGAGCCGGGCCGCTACATCGTGGCCAATGCCGGCGTGCTGCTGACCCAGGTCGAATACCTCAAGCACACCGAGCACAAGGACTTCGCCATCGTCGACGCGGCCATGAACGACCTGATCCGCCCGGCGCTGTACCAGGCCTGGATGGATGTGACTGCCGTGCGCCCCCGCGATAGCGCCGCCCGCAGCTACGACATCGTCGGCCCGATCTGCGAAACCGGTGACTTCCTGGCCAAGGGCCGGGAGCTGGCGCTGGAAGAAGGCGACCTGCTGGCGGTGCATTCGGCCGGTGCCTATGGGTTTGTCATGAGTTCCAACTACAACACCCGCGGCCGCTGCGCCGAGGTGCTGGTGGACGGTGATCAAGCGTTCGAAGTGCGTCGCCGCGAGACGGTAGCCGAGTTGTTTGCCGGCGAAAGCCTGCTGCCGGAGTAAAACCATGCTGCTGCGTTTTACCAAGATGCACGGCCTGGGCAATGACTTCATGGTTCTCGACCTGGTCAGCCAGCACGCGCACATCCTGCCCAAGCATGCCAAGCAATGGGGCGACCGGCACACCGGCATCGGTTTCGACCAGTTGCTGATCGTCGAGGCGCCCAATAACCCGGACGTGGACTTTCGCTATCGGATCTTCAACGCCGACGGTTCGGAAGTGGAACAATGCGGCAACGGTGCCCGCTGCTTCGCCCGCTTCGTACTGGACAAGCGCCTGACGGCCAAGCGCAGGATTCGCGTCGAGACCAAAAGCGGCATCATCGAGCTGGACGTGCGCAACGACGGTCAGATCGGCGTCAATATGGGCGCCCCGCGCCTGATGCCGGCGGATATTCCGTTCGAAGCAGCGGCCCAGGCCCTGAGCTACCAGCTGGACGTCGACGGCACCACGGTGGAACTGGCGGCGGTGTCCATGGGTAATCCCCATGCCGTGCTGCGGGTCAGCGACATCAATGGCGCGCCAGTGCATGAACTGGGGCCGAAGATCGAGAACCACGCACGCTTTCCGGCACGTGTGAACGTGGGGTTCCTGCAGGTCATCGACCGTCACCGCGCGCAATTGCGGGTCTGGGAGCGCGGTGCCGGGGAAACCCAGGCCTGCGGCACCGGCGCCTGCGCCGCCGCAGTCGCTGCGATCAGCCAGGGGTGGATGGATTCGCCCCTGCTGATCGACCTGCCCGGCGGACGCCTGTCCATCGAATGGGCAGGCCCCGGCCAACCGGTGATGATGACCGGCCCGGCAGTGCGCGTATACGAAGGACAAGTCCGTCTTTGAATGAGCCAAACCCATGACCGACACGCCACAGGTTCCAGCGCCACAGCCCGATGAATCCTCGAGCCCGCTTCCGGAGGCCGCGGCGGTGGCCGCTTACCTGGAGGCTCATCCGGATTTCTTCGTCGAACGTGAAGACTTGCTTGCAGTGATGCGCATTCCCCACCGGCGCGGCGACACCGTGTCGCTGGTGGAGCACCAGATGAAAATCCTGCGTGAGCGCAACATCGAGATGCGCCATCGCCTTTCGCACCTGATGGACGTCGCCCGGGACAACGACCGGCTCTTCGACAAGACCCGGCGCCTGATCCTCGCCCTGATGGACGCCAGCACCCTCGAAGATCTGGTCATGAGCGTCGAAGACAGCCTGCGCCAGGATTTCCAGGTGCCCTTTGTCAGCCTGATCCTGTTCGGCGACAACGCCATGCCGGTGGGTCGCTGGGTGACTCACGCCGAGGCACAGACCGCCATTGGCGGCCTGCTCACGGAAAACAAAAGCGTCAGCGGCAGCCTGCGCGAACATGAGCTGGACTTTCTGTTCGGTGAAGAACAGCGCAAGCAGATCGGCTCCACCGCCGTCGTCGCCATCGCCCACCAAGGCGTCCATGGCGTGCTGGCCATCGCCAGCCGTGACCCGCAGCACTACAAGAGCTCGGTGGGCACGCTGTTTTTGAGTTACATCGCCGAAGTCACCGGCCGGGTACTGCCACGGGTTGCCGGTTCGCTGCGCTCGGTACGCTAATGATGGAACGACAGCTGGACGCCTACTGCGAACACCTGCGCAGTGAGCGCCAGGTGTCCCCCCACACGCTGGCGGCCTATCGCCGCGACCTGGAAAAAGTGCTGGGCTGGTGCCAGAAGCAGAACGTCGGCAGTTGGCAGGCGCTGGACATCCAGCGTCTGCGCAGCCTGGTGGCGCGCCTGCATCAGCAGGGACAGTCTTCCCGCAGCCTGGCACGCCTGCTCTCTGCGGTACGTGGGTTGTATCACTACCTCAACCGCGAAGGCCTGTGCGATCACGATCCGGCCACCGGCCTGGCACCGCCCAAGGGCGAACGCCGCCTGCCGAAAACCCTCGACACCGACCGCGCCCTGCAATTACTTGAAGGCGCGGTCGAAGATGATTTCCTGGCGCGACGAGACCAGGCGATTCTCGAACTGTTCTATTCCTCCGGCCTACGGCTTTCCGAACTGACAGGGTTGAACCTGGATCAACTGGACCTGGCCGACGGCATGGTCCAGGTACTTGGCAAGGGCAGCAAGACCCGCCTGCTGCCCATTGGCCGCAAGGCCCGGGAAGCCCTGGAACTGTGGCTGCCGTTGCGAGCCCTGAGCAATCCGGCCGATGACGCGGTGTTCGTCAGCCAACAGGGGCGGCGCCTCGGTCCGCGGGCGATCCAGGTACGTGTCAAGGCCGCCGGCGAACGCGAGCTGGGGCAGAATCTGCACCCGCACATGCTCAGGCACTCCTTCGCCAGCCACGTGCTGGAATCCTCCCAGGACTTGCGCGCCGTGCAAGAGTTGCTGGGCCACTCGGACATCAAGACCACTCAGATCTATACCCACCTGGACTTCCAGCACCTGGCGACGGTCTATGACAGTGCCCATCCCAGGGCCAAACGCATCAAGGGCGACGAATCATGACCATCGAGCTCATCAC
This sequence comes from Pseudomonas sp. SJZ074, assembly GCF_007828215.1. Lineage (GTDB taxonomy): Bacteria > Pseudomonadota > Gammaproteobacteria > Pseudomonadales > Pseudomonadaceae > Aquipseudomonas. The sequence goes on from NZ_VIUE01000038.1 coordinate 47,022, forward strand.
CTTCGACCTCGACGACACCTTATGGGATACCGCCCCGGTGATCGCCACGGCCGAAGCCGTTCTACGCCAATGGCTGACCGACAACGCACCGAACCTGGGCGGCTTGCCGGTCGAGCATCTTTTTTCGATTCGCGAGCAGGTGTTGCGCGAGGAACCCGATCTGAAGCATCGCATCAGCGCGTTGCGGCGGCGGGTGCTGTTCCGTGCGCTACAGGAAGCCGGTTATGACCAGTGGCAAGCGTCCGAGCTGGCGGACCAGGGCTTCGAGACGTTCCTGCATGCCCGCCATCAACTGGAGGTTTTCCCCGAGGTACAGCCCACCCTGGAAATCCTCGCCAACCAGTTCGCCCTCGGCGTGGTCACCAATGGCAACGCCGATGTGCGTCGCCTGGGGCTGGCGGACTACTTCAAGTTCGCGCTGTGCGCCGAGGACATCGGCATCGCCAAACCTGATGCGCGACTGTTCCACGAAGCCTTGAAACGCGGCGGTGCCACGGCGCAAACCGCGGTACACGTTGGCGATCATCCCGGCGACGATATCGCCGGCGCCCAACAGGCCGGCCTGCGGGCGGTGTGGTTCAACCCGGCAGGCAAGGCCTGGGATGCCAACCATGTACCCGATGCGGAGATTCGCAGCCTGACCGAATTGCCGGAGTTGTTGGCGGGGTGGCACAGCCAGCCCTGAGCCTGCAAGCGCCACAGTCCCCTGTGGGAGCGGGCTTGCTCGCGAATGCGGTATATCAGTCGACACCTACTTTTACTGATCCACCGCGTTCGCGAGCAAGCCCGCTCCCACAAGACTGTGCATAGCCTGAAAGCCAAACAGCGCCCATGAAAAAGCCCGCGACGACGGCGTAATGCTGTTCACTTAAGCGGAGCGGCCTTACGATCTACCGGATACCGAGTTTTGGAAATCTTCACTGTCCTCG
>NZ_VIUE01000039.1 GCF_007828215.1 Pseudomonas sp. SJZ074
GTGGATGAACGACCGAGGGGTGTTTGTTGCCCCGGGGCAACGCCTGGTCGGCTTCGACGACGATGGCGTACAGATTGAACAAGGCGGCGTTACGGTAACGGTCGAGTTCGGCACCTACCTGGCACCGTTGGACGCGGACAGCTCGGCGTCGTTTTGGGTATCGGGTCTGTGCTCGCCCTGGCAGACCTTCGGCCAGCGTGCGCGCAAGTTTGTGGTGGCCATGCTGTCGGGCGAGCCTGGCCGTATGCAGGCCGCGATTAATACCGCCTTTGGCGAGCTGTTCATGGTCAAGGGGGAGGCCCCGGCCTGGCAGTCGGTCGCCGCGTTGCGCCGGCCCTATGCCTTTGGCGAAGTGCCGCGCGGTGTGCAACTGATCGTCGCCGGCGTCGACGTGCAAGGCGACCGCCTGGTCTACGTGGTGCGCGGCTTCGGCTACAACTTTTCGTCGTGGCTGATCGAGCACGGCGAAATATGGGGCGACACCGAACAGGAACAGGTGTGGCAAGACCTGGGGCAGCTGCTGGAAACGACCTATGAAGGCCGGCCGATTGCGCGAATGCTCGTTGACTCGGGCTACAAGCCTGGCGGCAAGGCGGCACCGGTGCACATGGTCTATCAGTTCTGCCGGCGCTACTACGGCCGCGCCATTCCGACCAAGGGCCGGCAACAGCAGGATAAGCCCTACAAGTTTGCTGACGTCGATCAGAAGGGCCACGAACGCCAGCCGCTGAAGCTGATGCACGTACATACCGACCACTTCAAAAGCTGGGTTCATGCCCGTATCGAATGGCCGGTCGAGCATGCCGGCGCCTGGTATATCGCCCAAGACGCCAGCGATGACTACTGCCAGCAAGTGGTCGCCGAGGCGCGCCTGGTCACTCAGGCGGGCCGTGTGTTCTGGCACAAGCTGCGCACCGATAACCACTACTTCGACGCTGAGGTCCTGGCGGCAACGGCGGCTCATCTGGAGCAGGTGCACCGCCTGCCACGCCTGGGGGATGAAATGCTCGACGCGCCGGACAGCACTGCGCCTGAAACAACCGACGTGCCGGCGTTGCCCAGTGGCGCGCCGGCGAAACAGAAACCAAAGCCCCCACCGGAGCCGGCGCCGCCGGCCCCCAAGCGGAAGAAACGCCGCCGGGGTGCTGTGAGCGAGTGCCAGATATGAGCCGCAACAACCGCCGCGCCATTCGTGCGGAGATAGACGCCATCGACAACGCAATTTTAGCCGTCCTGCAGGGTGGTCAAAACGTTGAGGTGACCACTGCTGCGGGCACGCGAAAAGTTCAAATGGCCGACCTGAAAACGCTGTACGCACAGCGCGACCGCCTGCGGCGCAGCTTGCGCGGTGGGCCGATAGCGCGACAAGGGATCCCGATATGAGTCGAAACTTCGTCGACCGTGTGGTCGGTTTCTTTTCCGCCTCTGCGGGACTGGATCGTGCCCGGGATCGTATGAGCCTTGACGCTCTGGATTCCTTTGCCGGCGCATCAAAAAGCCGGCCGGCCCTGAAATCGTGGTTTACCTCGAAAAAAGATGCTGACGGCGACCTTAACCCCGAACTGGCGACCTTGCGTTCGCGTTCGCGTGACCTGGAGCGAAACAACCCTATCGCTCATGGCGCGATGAAAACCAAAACGATTTACGTAATCGGTACCGGGCTCAGGCCTGAGCCAAGTATCGACGCGGAGTTCCTGGGGCTGACATCGGAGCAGGCCGAAGCACTCCAGGCGCAAATGCTGCGGGAGTTCAATTTGGCGGCCGATTGCCTGGAGGCCGACGCCGCCAGGCGCAAGACGTTCTATCAGAAACAAGCGGAGCTATTTCACAGCGCCCGGGTTAACGGTGACTCGTTCTTGCTGCTGCCACACTTCGAGCGTGACGGGTCACCGTATGCGACGCATTTCCAGTCGGTCGAGTCCGACCGGGTTTGCAACCAGCATAACAAGCCCGACAGCGACACCATGTCCGGCGGCTTCGAGCTGGACGAACACGGCGCGGCCGTTGCGGTGCAGGTTCTACAGACCAGCCCCTCCAAGCGTTTCTTGCGCTCGAAAGCACAGTGGCAGCGCGTGCCGCTGTTTGGCGAACAAGGCCGGCGCAATGTGTTGATCCATTCGAACCACAACATGCGGGCCAGCCAGACACGCGGCATTCCTGACTTGGCGCCAGTAATTGAGGTAATCAAACAGGCCGGGCGGTACATCGACGCCGAACTGATGGCCTCGGTGATCAGCTCGAAATTCACCGTGTTCATCAAGTCCGACCGCGATGGCGGCGGTGGTGATGCCTACGCCCCAGGTGCAGGCATGGGCGGTGGGTCTAGCGATGATGACGAAGACGATGACGACCCGCGCGACCTGCGCCTGGGTGATGGTCTGGTGTATGAGCTGGACGAAGGCGAGAGCATCGAAACAGCCAACCCGGGGCGCCCAAATGCGGCCTTTGACCCTTTCGTCACGGCGCTTTGGCGCATGATCGGCGGCGCGATTGGTGTTCCGTTCGAAGTGTTGATCAAGCACTTTACCGCCAGTTACTCGGCCAGCCGTGCGTCGTTGTTGCAGTTCGCGCATTACATCATGGTTGACCGGGCAAACTTCGTCGTTGACGTGTGCCAGCCGTACTACGAAACAGTGATCGCCGAGGCGGTTGCCCGGGGGCGCCTGCGCTTACCGGGTTTCTTTCAGGACCCATTGGTGCGTCGGGCTTACTGCCAAGCGCTTTGGCATGGTCCGAACCTGGGCGAGCTGGACGAACTGAAGGCGGTAAACGCGGCTGAGAAACGCTTGAAAATCGGGATCAGTACGCACGAGCGCGAAACCCGCCACCTGCTGGGCCAGGACTGGAACCAGATTAACAGCCGGCGCGTTATCGAAGAGCGTCGCAAGTACCGGGCGGCGCCGACGGCCGAGCCACCAGATAGCGACAACAAAGCCGATGAAAACAGCCCCGAAGGCAAACGCCAACGGGGCTTTTTGTTGCCAGGGGGTAACGCATGAAAAAACTGATGGCCTTGCAGTTCCTGGCTTCCCAGGCCTGGGCACTGCCTTCGACCATGCTGGCCGATATGGAAGCCATCGCCCGTCGCGAGTTCGAAGCGGGCCGCCTGGACGCGCTTACCGAGAAGGACGGCGAGTCGCTGAAGTCCGCGCCCATTGTCGAGGTGCGCGACAGCGTCGCCCTGATCAAGGTACGGGGGGTGGTTTCTCGCTATGCCAGTTGGATGCACGACATCTGCGGCGGTACGTCGACCGAGGCACTGGCCAAGGCGCTTTCGGCTTCGATTGAAGACTCAAAAGTGCGTGCGGTGGTGCTGTGGATCGACTCGCCAGGTGGCCAGGTCAACGGCCTGAACGAAATGGCCGAAATGATCTATCAGGCCCGCGGCCGGAAAAAGATCGTTGCTTATGTCGGGGGCATGGCGTGCTCGGCGGCCTACTGGATGGCGTCGGCCTGTTCCGAAGTCGTGATCGATGCGACCGCCGAGCTGGGCTCGGTCGGCACAGTGGCGGGTTTTGTCGTCCGTCCAGCAGCCGAAGGCGAACAACGCATCGAAATCGTGTCGAGCAATGCGCCGAATAAGCGCCTTGACCCTACCAGCGAAGTCGGCCAGGCCGCCGTACAAGTGACCGTCGACGACCTTGAAGCGGTGTTCATCGACGCCGTTACGCGAAACATGGGCGTTACGCGTGACAAGGTCCTGGCCGACTTCGGCAAGGGCGGCACCTTCATCGGCGCCAAAGCAGTCAAGCAGGGCATGGCGCACCGCCTCGGCAGCCTGGAAGGGCTTATTGCCGAGCTGAGTGGCCGCGCCCAGCCCCGCACCGTTCCACCAACCAAGGCGCTAGCCGCCGCCAAGACCAACCAAGGAGCAAACACCATGCCTCTGACTATCACTGAAGGGGCGACGGCGGCCGCCGTCGCTGAGGCCCTGAAGGCCCAGCACCCCGAAGCGTTCGCCGCCATCGCCGCCACCGGCGGTACCGACAAAGAAGCAGCCGTTGAGGCGGCTCGCAAAGAGGCCCATTCCGCTGGCAAGCTGGAAGGCTACGCCGAAGGCTATGCCGCCGAAACTGCGCGGGTTGCCAGCGTGTTCGCGGTCACGCTGCCAGGTCACGAAAAGCTGATTCAGGCGCTCGCCCTGGATGGCAAAACCACCGGTGGCGAGGCCGCCGCGCAGATCATCGCCGCCGAGAAGAAAGGCGGCGCCGACTATCTGGACGGCGCCGCCAAAACCGAAGCCAACAAGGTTAAGGGCGGTTCTGAAAGCCAGACCGGCAAGTCCGCCGTGGACCCGCGCACGCTGGCCGCCGAAGCCCGCGCCCTGGTCGACGCCGAGGCTGCCAAAGGCCACAAAATCACCATTTCCGCCGCTGTGCGAATGATCCAGGGGAGTAAGTCTTAATGCGCCAGTACATCGAGAGTCGCCGCGCGGCGGCAGACGTGGAGCCGCATCGAATCGCCGCGTATGACGACAGCGAAGGCGAGTTCACCCAAGCCGCTGGCCCAAGCGCTTCGCCGCTGATGGGCATCACCGGGAGCCTGGGCGCGGTGGCCGGCACGGTCTGCGACGTGATCCGTAGCGGCCCCACCGAGCTGGAGTACGGCGGCGCCGTCGGTTTCGGTGATCCGCTGACCGCTGATATTGCAGGCCGTGCCGTAGTGGCCCAGCCCGGCGAAGCCTATATCGCCCGTGCTGACGAAGCCGGAGATGCGGGCACCATCGGCCGCGTGTTCATCGAGCGCGGCACCGTGCCGGCCGCTGTGGCCCCTTAACCATCCCTCAGCCCTGAGCTAGGAGCATACAAACATGCCTGCACCGTTTCCTATTGATCCCGTCCGCACGGGTATCGTAATTGCCTACCGAAATAACAAGCTGATCGCGGATGAAGTCATGCCGCGACGGAGCGTCGGCGGCGAGCAATTCAAGTGGTCGGAGTACGACAAAGCCGAGCGCATGACCTACGTCGACACCGAAATCAGCCGCAAAGGTTCGGCCAAAGAAGTCGAGTTCAGCGCGACGGAAAAAGACGCCTCGACCGCTGATTACGGCCTGGACGACGTTGTGCCGCAAGGCGACATCGACAAGGCTGCCGGTACCGACTACGACCCGCTCGACCACGCGTCCGAAGCGTTGACCGACCTGATTTTGCTGGATCGTGAAGTTCGTGTCGCACGCACCGTATTCGCTTCGGCCAACCATGCCTATGGCAAATCGTTGGAAGCTGTCGAGAAGTTCAGTAACCGCGATGCCGACCTGTTGGCGTTCCTGTTGCAGGAACTCGACAAGCCCCTGATGCGCCCGAACACGCTGACTATCGGCCGTGCTGAATGGACGCAACTGCGCGTAAACCGTTCGATGGTGGCAGCCTCCCACGGCAACAGCGGCGACAAAGGCGTCGTCAGCATTGCGCAGATGCTGGAGCTGCTGGAACTCGACAACATCTTCATTGGCGAAAGCCGCGTCAACATCGCGAAGAAGGGCAAGCCGGCCGAAGTGAAACGCGTATGGGCTGGCCATGCCGCCTTTACCTATCAGGCGCCTACGGTTGAGATTCCGGCCGGGACCCTGACTTGGGGTGTGACAGCGCAGTACGACGACCGCTTCGCTGGCACCTGGTACGACGAAAGCGTCGGCCTGAAGGGCGGCTACCGCCTGCGGGTGGGTGAGCAGGTCAAGGAACTGGTGATCGCCAAGGAGTGCGGTTTGCTGTTGCAAAACGTGATCTAACTAGCGCTAAAGCGCTATTTAGCTAATCGAAGGGCCCCGCCAGGTGCGGGGCTTTTCGCAGCCGAAAGCCCGCCCGGTGGGCGGTTTTTCGCATGCGAAAAGAGGGAGATCCCGTGAGCCGATTCGATATCGTCGACCGAACCATGCTGATTTGTAAGGATGCAACGGCCAACGTCGTGACCGACACCGGCGCGCGCTTTGACGTCGACGGCATTTTCGACAATGCGGAAATTGACTTCGAGCATAAGCGCGAAGGCAGCAGCGGTGCCGGCGGCATGAACTTCAAAAAGCGGCAACCGGTTTTCACCACGGCTGACAAGAAGGTCGCCGGCATCAACAAGCAATGGCGATTGATCATCAAGGGCAAATCGTACTTTTGCGCCGAGCCCTACGAAGACGGTTCAGGCTGGGCAACGCTCTGGCTTGCGACCAGCCTGGACGACCCAACCGAAGCGGAGATCGTGCGCGGTGGCAGCCAATGGCGTTAGTTTTCAACTGAGTTTTGCCCGGGAAATCACCCGGGTTACGGCGCAAATACAGACCACACCCGAGCAGGTCAATCAGGCCGGTGACCGGGCGCGACGCAAAACCATGCGCTGGCTGTCGACGCGTATGTCGCGCGAAATGAGCCAGGCCCTAAGGATCCCGCAAAAAGGGCTTAAAGCCCGCTGGAGCACGTCCACAGCCGGCCAGGGTGACGACCAAGTCACCATTCTATGGTTCGGCACTTTGCCCCTGGCGGCCGAAAACGTCGGCAACCCCCGGCAAGGCAAGCGCGGCACCAGTGTCGCCGGGCGGCGCTTTGATGGTGCTTTCTATCACTCGGTTTACGACGGCGTGCCCCGGGTCTGGATTCGCAAGCGTCGCGCCCAGGCCCTGGGCTTGAACTTGCCAGCCATGAGCCGGCAGAAGGGCGGGGGCAATCAGCGGTTTATGGATTACGGCGGCGCTGGTGATACCAGTAACCGAGGCCGTTTCCCGGTTATGCGGGTGGGTATCGCGCTGGATGAAATGGCCGGCGAGGTGTTCCGCCGTTATGAGCGCCGAGCCTTGGCCCGGTTCGCTGAGCTGATCGAGCAGGAAATCAACTACGTGGTGAACCATGAGCGAAAAGGCTGAAGAAGGGCAGACCATCGACGATGTGAGTTTGTTGCACGACCAGATAGTCGCCGCCGTGCGTGACCGCTTCGGGCCACGGCTGAAGACAGTGGCCGAGTACGACCCTGTCGACGTAGACAGCAAGACGATTAAAACCCCGGCGGTGCTGCTGGAACTGGTCGAGATGCGCCCCGCTGGGCGGGTTACGGGTGGTCGCACGCCGGTCGAACTGGCCTGGTCTGCGCATTGCGTGCTGAGTTCGGCGACAGACAACGTACAGCGTGAAGTTCGCAACTTTTCCGCCCAGGTGCTTTGCCTGGTCGACGGCAACAGTTGGGGGCTCGGGGCTGCTGTAACGCGTGCCGTTGAACTTGAGGCGTTCCCGGGGTTGTTCAGGCCCGGGGAAAAGGGTTTCGAAAGCTGGGTCGTGAACTGGAAACAAACGGCGCATTTGGGGCAGGTTTGGGAGTTGCCCGCCGATGGCTCGGCGGTTGACGTCTACATAGGCGGCGAGTTGCAAGCCGACCCGAATGCCGGGCAGGTGCCTTGATGGACGTATTGCAGCGCTTGGAAGAGCTGGAACGCCGGGTCGCTCAAATGGTGGTGCGTGGAAAAATTCACGCCGTGGACACGGCCAACCATGTCGCCCAGGTTGAATACGGGCCCGGCATGGTCACCGGTTGGCTTCAGTGGAAGCCCCTGCGTACCGGAAAGGCGATTGTCTGGTGGGCGCCGGAGAAGGGCGAAGGCGTGACGGTGATCAGCGAGGGTGATTTGGCCCTGGGCGAGATCCTGCCAGGCAGCTATCACAAGGACTTTGCCGCGCCATCCAGCGACCCGGATTTGTTCCTTATCCAGTACGGCGACGGCGGGTCGGTTTCCTATGACCGCAAGGCCCACATGCACCGCTTGGACCTGCCAGCCGGCGGGCGCGCCGAGGTGGTGGCGCCGGGCGGCATGAAGATCATCGCGGATACGGAAATCGTGGGTTCGTTACGCGTAACGAAAGATATCAAGGGTGACGCGGAAATCGGCGATGCGGTTCGCAACATGAGCCAGGACCGCGACCTCTACAACAGTCACCGTCACGGCTCCAGCCCGCCCCCTGAACCGCAACAGTAGAGAACATCATGAAACAAGGCACGGACCGGAACACGGGGCGCCTGATCAGTGGCATTCCCTATCTGTGGCAGCGGCTTAGCGACGTAATTTCAACGCCTGTCGGCTCGCTGGTCGGGCGCCGTGACTTCGGTTCGCGGTTGTTTGAAATGCTCGACCGCAACGTCGACAGCGGTTTCTACATGGAAACCTATATTCGCTTGGCCGAGGCCATCAACAACAAGGCCAACGGTTTGGACGACTTCAGGCTGTCGACCATGCGCGTCGACCAGCCCGCCCCGAATCACGTTGAGTTGTTCATAAGCGGTCAGTTGCTGATTGATGGCCAGGCGCGGGACGTGGAATTAGAGGGGATCGCCTATGGAAGGTATTAACCTGGCGTTGCTGCCGTCGCTGACGGTAATCAAGCAACTGACACACGAGGAAATTGTGCAGGCGGTGGCCACCGCTGCCGGCCTGGAGAATGCGAGCCCAGCCGACCCAGCGTTTCGTGTGGCCCTGGCCTGCGCTTATCGTGAACTGATGGTCCGCCAAGATGCCAACGAACAGGCGCGCGGGCTGTTGCTGGCGTTCGCGGTAGGGCCTCAGCTCGACCATTTAGGGGTGACCTACTACCAGCACCCGGACGGCTCGCCCGTCACGCGCCTGGACGGTGAAGAGGATGACGATTACCGGGCCCGCTTGCAGGACTCGCCCGAAGGGCTTTCTGTGGCGGGCCCGGATGGGGCCTACGAGTTCGGGGCTAAAAGCGCCCATCCTCACGTTAAAGGCGCCTCGGTGTTCAGCCCGAAACCGGTTGAGGTTGAGCTAACCATATTGAGTACCCAGGGCAGCGGCGTACCTACGCCGGAGCTGCTGGCGACGGTGGATGCATATCTACAGTCGCGTCGGCCACTGACCGACTGGCTGCGGGTGTTGCCGGCCGAGGTGGTGCCATTCAGCGTGACGGCTGCGCTTTACCTGAAGCCAGGCCCTGACCCGGAGCTGGTCCGTCAGGCGTCGGAGAAATGGGCTCGGGCATATCTGGATAAACAACACCGACTTAAAGCCCGCGTCGTCGAATCCGCTTTGCACGCTGCTATGAGCGTTGAGGGCGTCGAAGAGGTTCGGCTAACCGGTTGGGCTGACGTGGCCTGTACGGCCCGTCAGGCGCCTTTCTGCGAGGCTCTGACGGTCACTATCGGTGGCTATGTATGAGCGCAACTATTCTGCCGGCCAACCTGGCCGACCTGGAGAAGGACTTAGACGCTGCGCTATCGCGTATTGAGCTGGTCGAGATCCCCATCGCGGTTTTGTGGGATCCGTGGAAATGTCCGCTCGACGTGCTGCCATACCTGGCTTGGGCCGTGTCGGTAGATCAATGGCGCAGCGACTGGCCCGAGCAGGTCAAGCGCCGGGTGGTCGCGGGAAGTCTTGGGCTGCACCGCATCAAGGGTACGCGTCCGGCGGTCGTACAGGCGCTGAAGGCGTTGGGCGTTGAGGTCGAGCTGGTCGAGTGGTTCGAGGCTTCGCCGCGCAAGGAGCCCGGCACGTTTAGCCTGATCGCTTGGGCGAACGAGAACATCACGCCCGGCCAGGCCGGCATGTTGAACGGTGTGCTGTACGAGCAACTGTTTGCGGCCGTGCAAAACGCCAAAAACACGCGCTCCCACTTCACTTTCAAGGTGGGGGCCAAGTTTGGCCCGAACAACCTTCGAATTGGTTCGGCTATCACGGGCATGGGCGCAGCGACGCGCCGTGATGCTGTGGTCGCGCAAGAGCCGCTTGCAAGCACTGCACGCCTGGCGGCTGTGCCTGTTCTGGAGTCTGTCGCGCTGAGCCGGCGCGCTGGCGAATTAATCATCGACGCGGCCCCGCGTCCGGCGGCGGTCCTGATGGGTTGCGCCTGTGTCGGGGTCGCTGTCGTTCGTGTGTCTATGGAGGTGCAAGGGTGACGGCGCTTATACCGGTAATTACCACCAAGGGCCTGGCGGCCGTGTGGAACACAGAAAATACGGGCGTCGCGGCGAAAGTCACGCACATCGCGCTCGGTACCAGCGGTTACATCCCCAGTAAGGGGCAAATCAGCCTTCAGGCTGAAAAGAAACGTTACGCCATTGCTGATGGCCAGCGTGTCAGCGATACGCAGATCCACGTCACGGCCCTGGCGGATGACGACAGTGAATTTTGGGTTAAGGAGGTCGGTTTCTATCTGGAGGACGGCACCCTGTTTGCTGTCTGGTCGTCGACCGGTGCGCTGGCCTATAAGTCCGCGCTTGTGCCGTTGTTACTGGCATTCGATTTGGTGCTGGATGCGCTGCCCGCTGGTTCTGTGACGGTGGTTGGCACCGGGGCAAACCTGTCGCTTGCGGTTTGGGGAGAGCAGTTCGCGGCCCAGTCGGCGGCCATCGTCGACAACATGGCGCGACATGTCGACGTGCTGTTTCGCCTCATGGCGTTGGAAAAGGGTTAAGGGGGTGATATGGCAGCGAGCGATATAGAGCTGACCGCCGGCACAACCTTCGCTTTTTCCGTCACCTGGCAGCAGAAGAATGGCGACGCTCTGGCACCCATCGATATAACCGGATGTACCGCTCGCTTCCAAGTGCGAGACGTCAAGACTGACGAACTGCTGATCGATGCGCAGACCGGGGGGCGCGGTATCGAGATCCCGGCCGGGCCTGACGGGCTGATCAAGGTTTCGCTCGGCCCTGACGTGACCCGGGGGCTGTCGTCGCGACCCATTGGCCAAGCTGTCTATGAGCTTCGCGTTTACTTCCCTTCGGGGGATGCCTACCCGGTGTTGCCTGCTGGTTTTCTTGCCATCAATCAGGGGGTGATTCGTGATTAGCCAAACGCAGTCGGTAACCCTGGTGCGGCCTGTTCTGCAAGTGAGCAGGCTGACCCAGGGGGAGCGCTTGGCAGCCGTGGCGATTCAGCCTGAGCCGCACTTCTATGTCGTCGCTGTCGGCTTTCAGGGGCCTGTCGGGGCTGTGGCTGAGGACGTTCTGGCGCGTGCAGCGGCCGCCGAGCAAGCGGCAAATTATGCAGCCGCGCAAGCGACTGAATCGGCGCAGGTGCTGGACCGACTCATGCAGCAGCTCAAAGGTGCTTTCGACTATCACGCCGGCGCGATCAGCGCCCAAGGGGGCAAATGATGGGGGCAGTTTCCGAGACCCTCGAAAGCCTGCTGACGGCCGTTAACGGTCTGATGGGGGTAATTGATGGAAAGCTGCGTAACAAGGTCGATAAGGCCGAGGTTTACACGCGCACCGATATCGACGACCCGACACGGACCCTGGGCGCAAACTCGGCTACAGCGACGCGTCTAAAAGTGGCCAGGGTTATCACATTGGCCGGCGATGCTCATGCGGCTGGCGGGTTCGATGGTTCGGACGCGCTGACGTTGATGGTGAGCATTCCGGCACTGGCGGATAAGGCCGATAAGCTCGACACGCTTACGCCGACGCAGATCGACGCGCGTATACAGGCGGTGATAGGCACGTCGCCGGCGGCGCTGGATACGCTGGCCGAGCTGGCGGCGGCAATGAATAACGACCCCGACTTCGCGGCCAGCATGACCACGGCTTTGGCCGCCAAGGCCGACAAAGCAACGACCTACACCGTCACCCAGGCCGACGGCAAGTTTCTGCTAAAGGCCGCCCAGTCGGCGGACTCTGCCAAGTTGGGCGGCAATCTTCCTTCGCACTTCGCCACGGCCGCCGGGCTAGCTTCGCTCGAAGCGGGGGTCGCTGACGGATTCACTCGCCTGGCCGCCGCCTTCAATAGCGGGGCCAATAAGATCAATGGAACAGGAGCTTAAACAGTGAGCTTAGAAACGCAGATTCAGGCGCTGGTAACGGCGGCCAACAACCTGACCGGTTCGGTCAACGGCAAGATGGGGCAGATTGACGCTAAGGTGGATGCTGCCCAGGCCGCATACAATGCTCAGCTCGCGGCCTTGGCGAGCAAGCTCCCTCGCCTCGGTATAACGCAAAATTTTGCAATGTCCGACGCGGGCAATTTGGGCCGCCCTGACAACTTCGGCTATCACGCCGAAGTTACCTGGGCAAAGGTTAAAACTATCAGCCAACAATCTCAGGCTACGGGGCGGCCTGCGGAAGACATTGCGATGTTGGCCGAAATCGAGGCAGATGTTCGCGAGATTTATCCAGATTTTAATATTCGAAAGTCTGATTATTTCCGGCGCGATTTTACCATCTGGCGTGGATCTTGGTCGGCGAAGGGGGCCTCATCCTATTTTATCTATCCGAGAACCGCTGACGGGGTCCTGAACAATGGCGTTGCTTCGGTTCCTCTGAACTCGTATATCACGGTCGGCGCTTTTGTCCGGGTCGTGGACGGTGAGTTGAGCGGAACTTGGGCGACTGGCGCAACCAGAGGGAAGTGGCGTTGGTGCTCGTATGTTTATGACCCGATCAACTCTTTCGGTTCTTACACTCACTTGCACCCGATGCGTGTTTCAACTTCGGGCGTTGTTGAAATGGCGCTTGTTGGTGGATGCACTGGTGTTGTTTCTCATCCTGGTGCCTGGGGCGCCATGATGGCACTTGGCTAAGGAGCTTATATGAAGCCTGTATTTCCAGACCCGTACCTTCATCCTGATTTGAAATGGGAAATGATTCGTAAGAGTCGTGATTCCGACCTAACTGCATCTGACTACGCGGTGATGCCCGACTATCCGCTGGACGATGCGCAAAAGGCTCAGGTTCTGGCCTACCGCAAGGGACTGCGTGACCTGCCGGAGCAGGGCGCCGACCCCGACGCCGTTGAGTGGCCAGACAAACCGGTGTTCCTGCGTTAAACCAGACCGCGAAAGCGGTTTTTTTTCGCCCTGAATAAGCCCCCGTCCTGGGGGCTTTTGCATTTTGAGGTGCTGAATGTCCGTACTTTCCGAAGGTCGAGCCGCTGCCTGGCTATGGCTCGACTTTATCCCTGCTGTGGTGCAGTGGCTGGCGTTGCTGGTGGTGCGCCTGGTGCTGATTGTTGTGGGCCTGGTGGTGGTGGCCTTTGCCATTCCCTTCGCCGTGCCGGGTTATTCGCTGAGTGATGGCCGCCTGATCGTCAACTTGCCGCGCTGGGCCTGGCTGTTCGGTAACGACTTCGACGGCCTCGACGGTGATAAGCGGCAATGGTGGGCCGACAACTGCGACGCCCTGGTGTTGTTTGGCCTGTTCCCCCTGGCGCGTCGCCTTGGCGTTCCGGTCGAGCCGTTACCCGTAACGTCTTGGCTTTCGCGGTGGTGGTGGGCAGCGGTACGCAACCCGGTCAATAACTTGCGCCTGGTGGCCGGGATCAGTTGCCCGGTAGCTGAATGCGATTTTGCCTATCTGGGCCAATACAGCGTCGAGGATAAGCCCGGCAAAGGGGGCTGGCAGTTCGTCAGGGCGACGCGGCGGGGTGGCCTGTCCCGTTGGTATGGCTTTTATGCCGTTCGTGAGCTGAGCAGCACCACAGCGCGCGTGGTGCGCCTGGGCTTCAAGATCAAGCCGGAGCACCAAGGCAGCGCCGAACCGGCCAAGGGCATGACCTTCAAGGTCAACTTAGCCAAAGAAATCTAGCGTCGGGCCGTCGGCGCCTGGCATCGCATCAAGGCCCCCAGTCGGGGGCTTTTTCTTTACTGGAGTAAAACCAATGGCAGCAGATTACCTGCACGGGGTTGAACAGTACTTCCTCGATAACCTCGAACGTCCTATTGAGGTTCTGGCAGCCTCGACCATCGGCCTGGTGGCTACCGGCGATGATGCCGACCCACTGGTCTTCCCGCTCAACGTTCCGGTTCTGTGCAACAGCGACAAGCTGATCGCCAAGGCGGGCACGACTGGCACCCTGCGCAACGCACTGAAGGACATCTACCGCCAGACAGGCGCTGTGGTGGTGGTCGTGCGCGTGGCTTCTGATGACGAAGAGGCGCCGCAGTTGGCCAGTGTGGTCGGCAACGTCGATAACGAAACCGGCCAATACACCGGCCTCAAGGCGCTGTTGGCTGCTGAATCGGTGGTGGGTGTGCGTCCGCGTTTGATCATCGCCCCGGAATTCAGCCACCTGGTGGGCATCGGCGCCGAAATGGAAGCCGTCGCCAAGAAGCTGAACGCTATTCCTATCATCGACGGTACACAAAGTGGCTACTCGGCGGTGATCGCGGAGTGCGCTTTGTACAAGGAAGTGCTGTTCGTCAATTGCGGCGTCAAGCTGCTGGACGATGACACGGGCCAGGTAGTGACTCGCAAGGCCTCGGCCACTGTGGCGGGTCATATCGTGCGGGTGGACAACGAAGAGGGCTATTGGCATAGCCCGTCGAGCCGCAAGATTTTCGGGATCCTCGGCACCGACGAAGTGATCGACCACGCCATCGGCAGCACGACCAGCAAGGCCAACCTGTACAACAGCAAGAACGTCACCACCATCGTTAACCAGCAAGGCGGCTGGTATCTGTACGGCAACCGCCTGGCGAACAAAGTGATGCTTCCACATCAACGGGTTCGCTACATCGTTGGCGATTCGATCCTGTATGCGCACCAAGAATTGCTGGATCGCAACATCACCAAAAGCTATGTCGACGGTGTGAAAAACCGAGTGAACAAGCTGCTACGCCGTTTGATGTCCCGTGAGGTGATCAGCGGCGGCGAATGCTGGGTCGACAAGGAACTCAACGTCGCCGCCATCGGCACCGCCCAGGTGTATTGGGATTACGACTTGGGCTTCTACGACGTGGCCGAGCGCATGACGTTCCGCCAGCACGTTACCACGCGCTACAACGAAGCCATTTTTGAATAAGGGGTGATCTATGGGCGCAAAGCTGCCTAGCGTTTTGGTCGACATGAATTCGTTCTTTCAAGACGAATCCTTTGCCGGCCTGTGCAATACCGTCGCGTTGCCGAAGATCGTAACCAAGACCATGGACGCGGTGATGTCTGGCGTCGCCGGCGACATCGAGCGCGACTTGGGCCGGCTGGAGAAGTTGGAAGCCGAGGTCACCATTTCCGACTACCCGGAGAAGGTTACCGACTTGCTCGGTTCGCGTGAGAGCCGCGACGAAGTCTTCACCCTGCGCGGCGCGCTCGACCGTGATGGGGTGATTAAAACCGTGGTCGTGCGTATGCAAGGCTTCTGGAAATCGGCCGAGTTCAACGAGTGGGCCCCGGAGAAAGAAGCAACTATGAAGTTCGCCATTGCGGTCGACTTCTTTCACTTCGAGGTTGATGGCTCGGAGCGCATCTACATCGACAAGCTGAACAACATTTTCCGCGTCAATGGCAAAGACCGGAACAAGGAAATTCGCCAGGCGCTGGCCCAATAGGGCCGGCGTTTTTTCTTTCTGAACCCCCGAATTCAAGGATTTAAACCATGGCTAATCCGGTAGTACTGACCCGTCCAATCAAGCGTGGCGAAACTGAAATCACTGAGGTGACCATGCGCGAGCCCGGTGCCGGCGAATTGCGCGGCCTGGACATGTTCGATGTCATTCGCATGAACGTCACCGCACACCGCACGTTGGTGCCGCGTATCGCCAATATCACCGCCAACGAGTACGACATGCTCGCCCCGAAAGACCTGATGTCCCTGCAAACGGAGGTGGTCGCTTTTTTCATGGAGTGACCGCCGTCCCGCGCGACGTGATGGAGGCAGAGGCCGACATCTTTCTGGTCTTCACGGGCTGGGACGCGCTGACGACGGTTCACATGTCGCTTACGGAGTTGATGCGCTGGCACCGCATCGCCCTGGAGCGCTACGAGCAAGGCAAGGCCGGGCAGTCCTGATGGGCGGCCCGGCCCTTTTTTTATGGGGTGGGAGAAATGTCTAACTCTATGCGGCTCAACCTGATTATGGGCCTGGTAGATAAAATCACGGCGCCCATTCAGAAAGTCACCGGCGAAACGACCCGGATGGGCGACAAGATCAAGGCGACCCAGGCAGAGCTATCCAGGCTGGGCAGCACGACAAAGGACATTGAGCACTTCAAGGCCCTACAGGAGCGCGGTGCCAAAACAAGCGCCGCCTTGGCTGATGCACAAGCCAAGGCAAGAGCCCTGGGGCAACAGATGGGCGCTACGGCCGAGCCTTCGCGCAAAATGACCGCCGAGTTCGAGCGGGCTACCGCCCAGGTCAAGCGCTTGCAGGCCCAGCAGCAGGCGGAACGCCTGGAGCTGCAACAGACGGGCGCTCGGCTGAAGGAGACCGGCGTCAGTACCGGTAAGCTGACCGAGGCGACGCGGCGGATTGAGGTCCAGACCAAGCGCTATAACGATCAGTTGGCCAAAGAGCAGAAGGCCCTGGATGCGGTCGCCGAGAAACAGAAGCGCCTGGGCGAGATAAAGAAACGTAACAGCGACATGCGGATGTCGGCCACCGCTGACGCCGTGGGTGTGGGGGCAGCGGTATTCAGTATTAAGCAACTGGTCGACGCCTATGGCGAGGTGGCCTCTGCCCAGGGGGAAATCGCGTCGCTTGGGATTGATACCAAGGGTATCGACGTTATCACCGCCAAGGCGAAGGCCTTTTCGAATCAGTGGGCGGGCACCACGACGCCCGAATTCATCCGGGCTGCATACGACATCAAGTCCGCTATTTCCACGATCAGCGACGAAGCGGTCGGCGAATTTACCCGTATTGCAGCGCTTACCGGCCAGGCCACCAAATCCAGTACGGCCGAAATGACAAGCCTGATGGCCACCGGCTACGGTATTTATCGGCGCCAGTTTGACCAGTTCGGCGCCGGCGTGGTGACGGGCTGGAAGAACCTGTCAGCCGAAGAGCGCGACATCAAGTTTGGCGAGTACTTCGCGGCGGGGATCTCGGCCACCGCGAACTTGTACAAGACAGACGGTCCGCAGATGGCCGCCGCTATTTCCAACCTGGGCGCGGCCGCGACTTCGGCAAACGTGAGCTTTGCCGAACAGCTCGCCATCATGGGGCAGCTACAAACCACCATGACGGGCAGTGAGGCCGCCACCAAATACCGGGCGTTCCTCACGGGAGCCGCCGGCGCTGGCAAGAAGCTGGGCCTATCGTTTCTCGACGCTGAAGATAATTTGAAGCGTATGCCTGACATCTTGGCCACGATCCAGAAGAAGTATGGCAAGACGCTCGACGCACTGGAGTCGCAAGAGCTGAAAGAGGCCTTCGGTACGGATGAGGCCATCTCCTTGATTAAGCTGCTGTACCCCGAGGTTGACACCCTGCGCGGCAATATCGACACCATGGGTAAGAGCCTGAAGGGTGGTTTGACCGAGGTTGAGAAGATGGCGGCCACGATGAACGCCGGCCCGGCCGAGGCCTTCAAGCGCCTCAGTCAGCGCAGCAGCAATGCCAGCGCAACCATTGGCCAGGTGTTCGCGCCGTCCATGATCTTTGCCGCCGGCGTATTGGGCGACTTAGCTTTGTGGGTCGCCGGCCTGGCCGAGCGCTTCCCGTTTCTAACCCAGGTACTGGCCTACGCCGTCATCGGGCTTGTCTCACTCGGCGCCGCGAGCATTGCGGGTCGCTTTGCGTTTTCCCTCATGTCCGACGGGGTGATGATGGCAGGGCGTGCCCTGGCGTTCTTCACGCTGACGAACCTGCGCGCGCAGGCCGTGTTACTCGTAACGCGAATTCGCGCACATGCCGCCGCCGCCGGCGTCTTGTTGATGGGCGTCGCGTCGCGGACCTATGCCATAGCGGCGGCGATCATGACTGCCGCGCAATGGGCGTTAAACGTGGCGCTGTCGGCCAACCCTATCGGATTAATCATCATTGGCATTATGGCGCTTATCGCCGTGGTGGTTTTGGTGGTGCGCTACTGGGAGCCGCTTTCGGCGTTCTTTGCTGGCTTGTGGGAGAGCATCAAGGCGGCGTTTGTGGCGGGCTGGGACTTCATCAAGTCTCTGTTGATGTTTTCGCCCCTGGAGTTGCTGATTCAACTATGGGGCCCTTTGTCCGGGTTCTTTAGCGGTCTGTGGGAGGGCATCAAGTCGGTATGTGCCGCAGGTTGGGACATGGTCAAAGGAATGCTTTCCTTCAATCCACTTGAACCAGTGATGCAGGCCTGGGCGCCTCTGACGGAGTTTTTCTCAACGTTGTGGGATGGCATCAAGAACGCGTGCGGGTCAGCTATCGAATGGATTGCCGGCAAGATCATGGGGCCGATTGAGGCCGTCAAGAATTTTGCCGGCGGGATCTTCGGCAGCGACTCGCCAGCGGCGGCAACCCAGCCAGCGGCAGCAGCGGCCGCCGCAGCAGCCGGGCCTGACGGTTCACCGCCTGTGCCGGGTGGGTCGCGTGTGGCGGCTGTCGGTGGCGTGGCGTCTCCGGCCGGGAAGGATGCCGCGCCGCAACCGGTTAACCAGTACGGCGGTATTACCGTTAACGCCGCGCCTGGAATGTCTGAAGAGCAGGTCGCGAAGAAAGTTCGGGCTGAGCTGGATGCCCGGGACCGACAGGCCGCCCGTGGTCAGCGCGGGCGCCTGGCGGACAACGCTACTTAGCGATTTAGCGAAATAGCTATGCCGCCTTCGGGCGGCTTTTTCGTGGGGGCTATATGGCCGAAGTAATGATGGCGCTGGGCGACTTTCGCTTCAGCGTGAAAACAGCCGAGTACCAAAGCCTAACGACCTCGATGGCGTGGCGCTGGGCAAAAAAGGACCGCTACAAACACAAGCCAGGCAAGCAGTTTCACGGGCCAGACAGCACTACCAAGGCCCTAGAAATAACAATCCATCCGCAGAGCCGCGCCGACGTGGTGCTGTTCGATCGCTTGCGCGTTATGGGTGACGCTGGCGAGCCGCTGCGCCTGGTTGCGGGTGGCTCGGCCCTGGTTGATGGCGAGCTGAAGCAGTCCGGCGCCGACCTGGGGTTATGGGTTATCGAGAGCCTGAACGTGGCCGACGATCATTTCATGCAGGACGGTACGCCCCTGGTACGCAAGGGCTCGTTGTCCATTTCCGAATACGGCGAAGACGAGGTGTAAGCGATGCAGTACCGCACCCGGCCCGGCGATATGCTCGATGCCATCTGCCACCGCTACTACAGCGGCCGCCCCGGGGCGACCGAGGCGGTGTTAGAGGCGAACCCCTTCCTTTGTCAGAAAGGCCCTGTACTGCCTGACGGCCTTCTGATCGACCTGCCCGAACTGCCGGCGGCTGTTGAGCCTGGCCAAGTGTCGTTATGGGATTAATCCACCCCCGTGGCGGGGGCGGATACAGCTTGGGTTCCTGGCGGTACGTGGTTTTATTTTTCTGCGCGGCGCATTTCACCCCCAATTTGGGGGCTTTGTGCTTGCACTTACAAAGTGAGGGGCCCCAACGCGGCCCATAACCTAGGGGTAAGTCATGGCGAAAGCAGACTATCGAATCACCGCAAACGACGCGGACATTACGGGGATGATCCGTAAGCGCTTTATCAAGCTGACACTTCAGGATTCCGCCGGCGAGGACAGCGACACGGTGGCCATCGAGCTGGATAACCGCGACAACATGATTCGCTTGCCGTCCACGGGCGCCGAGTTGAAGGTGTGGATAGGCGAGCCTGGTGCGCTGATCTTCAAGGGGGCTTATCAAGTCGACGAGCTGGAAGTGCCGCTAGATGACGAAGCCCTAGTGATACACGGCAAGGCCGCCAAGATGCTGGGGGGGATCAAGTCGCCCAAAGACGCGACGTTCGACGACATGACGCTGGGCGCGCTGGTGGCCAAGATTGCGAAAGAGCATGGCTATGAAGCCGCCGTGGCGCCGGAGCTGGCTGGGCATGCATTCAAGCACATTGACCAGCGCGCCGAGTCTGACATGAACCTACTGACGCGGTTGTCGCGTGACCTGGGCGCGGTGGCCAAGCCGGTCGGTGGCAAGCTGGTGGTGGTGCCCAAGGGCCAGGCCAAGAGCGTTAGCGGCAAAGCCTTGTCGGCTGTTGCGATCAGCGACCCGAAGAACAGCAGCGGTCGCGTTACGATCCAAGAGCGTAACGACTACAGCTCTACGGTCGCGTACTGGTTCGACGAAAAGGAGCAACGCAAGGTCCCGGCCGTGGCTGAAGTCGTCGAAGGGAAAGTCGCGGTTCCCGGTGAAAAGCCCAATAACGCGGGCCAGGCCGAAGAGGACGCGGCCAATGCCGGTGGCCCGCGCTACATCATTCGAAAAACCTACCCGGACCAAAAAAGCGCCCAAGAGGCAGCAGCGGCCAAGCTGAAGCAGATGCAGCGGGGCAAGTCGACCATGTCCATTACCCGGCCGCTCACTCCGCAAATCGTGGCGGAAGGGCAAATTGTAGTCAGCAATCACACAGCCAGTGCCAATCGCGTGTGGGCTGTTGAGTCGGTTACACATGTCATTGGATCGGGCGAGGTGGCATCGACCTCGGCGGAATGCGTGACGCCTTCTAAGTAACAAGGCGTTTCGCTATCACTGTACGTATATCCATATGTTTTGGGCTTGAGTAGAATGCCGCGCATTGGCGTCAACAAGGATTGAAAAAAATGACACACAACGGAAACCCTTTGATAGGTACGACCAACGGCGATACCATCGCTGGAATTCACGATTACATGACATGGTTGTTGCAGGTCACTGACAACGACGACCAGACCCCCAAAGGCATGATTTGCTCATTGCGGCTAGTCTTGGGGGCAGTCGGCAGCCTGAAGGTGCCGGCGGAAGAGAAAAAAACTTGAACACTTTTAGTGTTGCGAGGCGAGCAGCGTGGTATATTCCCGCTGGTTGGCCTGGTGGCCACAGAGTGAAGAAGTAGATAAAACAAGGGTTTAGAAAAGAAAAAAGCCCGGGGTTGGCGCCCCAGGCTTTTTGGAGATCGGCGAGAAAGAAACTCTACGCGACCGCAGCAAGGTCAGAGTTTAGCCGTCGGTCTTCTTCTAAGCAAGCGTATTGCTCAGGGGAAAGAGTCAATGACCGACATAACGACCTGTCTGGGTCGGCCTTCCATCATGTGGGGGCGGATGCCTTACCCGCACTCAGGTGAAAATCTGGGAACGGGAAACCGCTGTGGGCATGACCCGCTCAAGCCGGAATTCCATCTCTTCAATGAGCCGGACTGGTCAACCTCAATTCCCCAGGTCATGCGCAAGCTGATCGAGGCGGTAAAGGGCTATTACTACTCCCCGCTACACATCCTCCCCAGCCTGGGCAATCTGAACGGGCGCCGTAACAAGTCTGGCGACCCCCGCAAAAACCGATCAGAAGCCCGCGCCGCCGAAGTGCTGGTTATGCGTGCCATCCTGTATTTCACGGACTACGCGTCGTTACGGGTGGGTACGCCGAAGGCGGACGGCCAGTTCATCGCGCGCAGTTGTGTGGAGCTGGCCAGGGTGGCCGGCTTACTGAAGGACAAGAAAACCCCGGACGAGCCCGACGAGCCCTCAGAGCGTTTCTGGCGGGCCTTCAGGCGCCTGCGCAAGGCGGGCGCCTTCGATGTTCATTTGCAGTACGTCGAAAAGCCAGACGGCAGCAAGCGGGCCCGGCCGGCGATCAAGCGGTTAAATGAGAACTTCCTTGTTGCCCTGGGCGCCGTTTCGTTCGAGGCCCTGAAGAAGTTTCGCACCCATTGCTCGAACGAGCTGAAGAAGCTTCGCAGGGGCTACAAAGAGAAGTTCCCTCGGGAGTCTGACGCCGAGAAGGCCCGTGGCGGTTTGCGCCGTGCCCAGGGCGAAGACGGCGTCATAACATTTGCCGTTGGCACGCGTCGCGCCAAGACCGTCAACTACGACGACGCGAAAGCGGAATACGCGTCTGAGATCCGCGATAGGCATGCCGAGCTGTTGCGTAGCAATCCTGACCTGTCGCAACCGGAAGTCGCGCGCCGCGTCATGCGGGAGTTCCCCGCCTTTGATGACTGGCTACGAGAACGCCAGGGCGGTTAACCCTCCGCCCCCTCCCCTACCCCCTCCCTTGCGCTGTCTGACCTGACAGCGCTTTGCCGTGCCTGCCTGGTGCGGTTTATCCCCCTGACGCTTCGCTACGCTGCCTGGTGGCCCCCAAACCGGCTCATTTTTGGGTGTTTTCAGGCCGGTGCGCGCGCCCAAGAAGGCGCCGGCCGCCGGCAGCGCTCTTAGATGAAATATTAAGTGTTGCCATTGTGAATTTAGCCGTTCCAGGGTGCTTTTAGGTCCCCCCTGTGCTTCTGCTCTTACTTCTGCAAGAAGAATCTTTAGGTCTAACCTCAGCTTCGCAGTGGTTAGCCCTTCTTTAAATGCCTCGGCAAGCCGAGATCCTGTTTATGACGCAGCCGTCCCGGCTGCAACGATGTCGCCCGCAGTTCGTGCCTACGGCACGGCGGGACGTGACGGCCAGCAGCACCGCCGCCGTTCCTCCAGTTTAAGGCCCGTTCCAGTTGCTGCACGCCAACCGACTACGCGCCCGGCCGCACACCCTGCAATGGCGTTTCGCGCCTTCACGCGCCTGCCTACGGCTTGCGCCGCTACGCGTCGCGGTCGATCAGGTTGGGGGGTGGGCTTGGCTCTGCCGTGGGCTTGCTAGCTTCCCCTGGGCGCGGCTGGGACGTTTTCGAAGGAAGGCAATACGTTTCCGGCGGGTACCCTCTCGCGTGCGTTGGATCGTGCGTTGATATCGGTAATTCGCCCTGGTCGCCCAGGGCGGACAATCATAGGTGGCCGGGATGTGCTCGGGCATCGAGCACAAGGTTTTGTCCTGGCAGAAAATCGCATTCGTAGACGTGTGCCTGATAGGCGCCGAAACCGTTCTGAAATTCCACCTTGTCGCCAATGTAAGTTAGCGAACCTTTTTCCTTGTCCAGCCATCGGAACTTTGGAAATTTCCCCTCCAGGGTGCCGTCGGTCCAACGAGCGGTGTAGCTGGCCAGGCGTTCTACTCGTGGCTTGCATTGGGCCGTGGCCTGCATCACGTTTTTGTCGCCCCAGCATTGCAAGTCTGCATTACAGTCGGTCGAGGCTTGCGCCTGGTCGCTGTTGTTGCTGCCGGTGCATTTGACCGCAACGAAGGCAATCAAGCCCACGACGATCAGTCCGACAATAACGTCCTTCATTTTAAGGCCGGGGCTTTTGACGCCACAGTGCGGGCAGACCTCGGCTTTGTTCGATACTTCCTTGTGGCATTCCTTGCATTTTGTAATGGCCATACGGCTTGGCTCCTCTGTGTTGGCGGCCGGCATTATCGCTATCTGCACCACAGAACGGAATTTTGTCGCGTGCACTCGCAAGCTAAATAGCTATTGAGCTAAATAGCTGTAGACTTATGAGTCCTTTCGGCCGGTGTGACTGGCGACAGCTTTGGGGGTGAGAGTGTTTGTTTTGGTAGCGCGTGACGGGTCACGCTTGAATAGTGAAGCGGTTGAATTGACCCAGGCTTGTATCGAGGCGTTGCGTGTCGACGCGGTACTGGAGAGGGATGGCCAAGTGGTGGACCGCTTGGGGTCCCTGGGGCTCGGCCGGCCTGGTTTATTTGACGTGCCCCGGCCCGAAGGGCTTAGGCCGACAAGCGATGAGGTCCGCGCTTTGGTAGGTGTTGCTGGCTTAAATGGAACGCAAGTAGCTCGCCTGGTCGGCAGTGATCCACGGAAATTCCGCGCTTGGGTCGGTGGGGAAAGCTCAATGCCTTGGGCCGCCTGGCACGTCTTGGCCGTTTTTTTAAGGCTCTCTGAGCCGGCCCTTTACAGTAAAGCTAAATAGCTATTGTGCTAAATAGCTATTGATGTAGAATGACGCTACGGCCAGGCGAAACCGCCCAGGCCAATACCGGAGTTCTACCGATGCCCCACGTAAAAAACCAAACCAACGCCCAGCAAGTCGCCGCGACCATTTTCGACCAGCTTGGCGCCCGTCGCTTTTTGGTCATGACCGGCGCGCGCGACATGGTCACCACTCCCCAAGGTTTGCAATTCAAATTGCCGGCGAACTTTGCCAGCGGCGGCGTCAACATGATCCGTGTCGAGCTGAATGCCATGGATACCTACGACGTAATCGCCGGTCGTTGGGCGCGCTTCGAATTCAAGGAAAAGGGCCGCGAAGAGGGGATCTACTGTGAGGATCTGCAACGCGCCTTCACTCGCCTGACTGGCCTTGATACCCACCTGTAAGGAAGTCGCCCCGGCCAGCGCCGGGGCGCCATGGAGTGCGCAACAATGATCGATCCCAACGACCCGGGAACCCTGGACCTTATCGCGGCCTGCGAAGAGCCTTTGAGCGGCGCTGAGCGTGCGCGCAGGCACCGCCTCAAAAAGAAGCAAGAAAAAGAGGCTGGCCACCGCGCGGAGCTGGACCTAAAGGCCCCGGAGCTGGCCTTGTTGGGGGTTGCGCTGGGCGAGTTCCGCGACCGTTGGAAACGGGTACCGAGCAAGCTTTCCGCCGTCGAGGCGCTGTTGCCACGGGTGCCGGTCCCGTCGATTGCGCAGGCCTTTCCGGGGGATTCGGCGTGGTTGTCTGATGCGGCCCAGCAAGGGGCGGCCGAGTGGCCGGCGCACTCCGGCTATCAAGCTGACATCGGCATGCGTGATTTGTCTGTTTATCGGCAGACCCCGCACGGACAGCCGGAAGTCGACGCCCTGGTGTTCCCCGGGGATACGGTATGGACCACTTATGGCACCGGCCCTTATCTGGTGAAAGAAGTAACGCGCCAATCGTGGAAAGGCCTTAGCTGTTTCAGCTTGTCCCTGTGCAGCGTCGACAGCGACCGCCGTCGCAAGCAAGAGGCGGATAGCTGGATTAATGAAGTGGTCGCGGTGGATGGGCGTCTGCTTAAGCTGTTTGCCAACAATGAAGACGAAGTGTTCATTGCGCGCCGTGAGTTGTCGGGCGGGTACGTTGAAGAGGACGAGGCGGCGGCGGTGCGTGCGGAGTGTCGGCGAATCGTGGCCGGCAATCTTGCTAGCTATGAAGCGCGTATGGCCGGCAAGGTGCCCGCTCACGCGACGTTCGATGAGCTGGTGTTTAAGCTGCTGCCCTTCAAGGATCGCACGCTGTTGGAATGGACTCGGCGCAACGAGCAGTTGGTGCGCGAGACGCCGGCCGATCAGGCCTACCCGGCCGACCCGGAGAAACGCAACCTGCTGGGTAAGGCGCTGTGCGACAAGCATGAACTCAACAGCCGTTATCAGGTGCTGTTAGATCAGGCTCTAGAGCTTTACGAGCTGGTTGATTTAGCACAACACACACCACGCCTGAGCAACCCGGCCGGGTTTCTGCGGGAGTACAAACGACATTCTGAAGGGTATGCCATAGCGGCGGCCACTGAGGGCCCACAATGGGTGCGCGAGCGCTTTACAAACTTCGGTAAGCGTCCTGTGAAAGGCGGGTGGCAGGCGCGCGCGGAGAGGGCAGAGAGCGAACTGGCGGTCAGGCCGGGTCAGTTGGCCGAAGCGCTCGCCGAGGCGGCGCATTACCGCGAGCAGCGCGAAGCCTTGCAGCGCGAAAACGAAAAGCTGATTGGTTGCTTGGCCGACCTTCAGCAGCTGGCGGAATCGCTCGGCGGCCCGCCGATGAAGATGGAGCGCGACCCGGTGAACCCGCGCGAGTTGCGCCGCCGGATTGAAGCCCTGGAGGAACAGAACGCCTTGGAAGTGGCCGACCGTGCGAAAGCGTTCGAGGCGGTGCGGGTGTTGACTGCGAGGCTCAAAAAAGCCGGCCTCCCCACGGATTACCGGGCGCAACCTGGTGAATAAATAATGCATCACAAGTGTTGCTTATGCAGCATAAGTGATGCATTATGGCTTCACCGAAACGGACAGGACGACAGCAATGAAGTGCAGCGAGTTTCGGCGGTGGTTGTTGGCCCAAGGCGTTGAGTTCAAAAGCGCCAAGGGCAGTCACTTCAAGATTTATTTGAATGGCAAGTCAACCGTCTTTGCGGACCATGGCAGCAAGGAAATGCACGAAGGGTTACGCAAAACCATCATCAAACAGTTGGGCCTCAAGGATTGAGGCTTGGCTGTACCCATTGAGAGGTGAGCCCATGTACCAATATCCGCTCGAACTGCACACCGAACCGACTGGCGTCTGGTTGTCGTGCCCGGATATCCCGGAAATGAACGCCTCCGGCGATACCTTGGCCGAGGCCTTTGCCGAAGCCTTGGACGGCCTGGAGTCGGCCTTGTCGCTGTATGTCGAGCAGCGCCGCAAGATCCCGGCCGCCACGGCGCCGCGTGACCCGGCGATGGTGCTGCACCTGCCGGCGTTGACCGTGGCTAAGATCATGCTGTGGAACGCCATGTGTGACGAAGGCGTGGGCCGTGCCGAACTGGCTCGACGCATGGGCGTCACGCGCCAGATGGTCGACCGTCTGGTGGACTTCCTGCACAGCTCGAAAATTGAGCAGGTCGAGCGCGCCCTGGGTCTGTTGGGCCGCCGGTTGTCGTTGGTGTTGGAGGCGGCCTAAGCCGTGCCGTTACCCGTCACGAAAGGAGGGCTTTGCCATGACCGACGTAGACGAAAAGTCCCGGCGCCTGGCGGACTGGCAAGAGCTGCTAGGTACCGCGGGGGAGGGTGGCGGCCTGGAGGCCTGGCGGGAGCGGTTGAGCCAGGACGCCGAAGCCATGAGAGCCCAAGGCCTGATCGACTGGGAAGAGGCGTTCGAGCTGCGCGAGCTGGCCGACGCTGCCTACAGCCATCACTTGGAAGACGCCATTGTCCGTGAGCTGAATCAATATGAACCTAAGCCATGATTGAGCAGCGCCCGGCGGTTGTTGTGGGGGCTCTCCGATTTTCGTGTCAGACCGTTCCGAGGCTGACGGATGGCGCGCCCGGGCCAGGCTGAGCGGGCACCCTTGAACATTGTTATGCCCACCAACGGAAAGGAACCCCCAGTATGAGCCAAGCCCCGAACCTGATTTCCATCACCGCCGGCGAGCACACCGGTTATGACGAACTGAGCGACGCGCAGACCCTGGCCCTGGCCCAGTTCGTCAAGCGCCTGACCTGGTCGGACATGCGCGGCTGTGCGGCGGACGATGACGAGGCTTACGAGATCCGCGAAGCGGTGGGCAAGCTGCAAAACGCTTTGGCCCTAGCCGGCTACGCGCCGCGTTGAACTGAAAGGAATCCCCGCTATGCCGATGATCGATGCTGACCAACTGAAACCCGCTCTCGCGGCTTGGCATGAGGCCAACGAGGCATTTAGCACGGCCGCCCTGGCCTTGCGCAATGCGACGGACCGAGGCGACCGGGCCGCGACTCAGGAGCTGTATGACCGCGCCCAGGACGCGCATGAGGCCAAGCACGACCGCGCCGCCGATGTAGCGCGCCTGGTGGCTCGCCTGATCCATGAAGCCGAGCGCGAAGGGTAGGCCCGTCGCGTTACGCATAACGAACAGAAAGGAACCCCCGCCCTCGATCCCGAGCGCTACACTGCCCGCACCATCTGACTATTAAGGAGTGTCTATGAGCTTTGCCCATATCGGTGAAATCAAGGAAGTAAGCGATTTTATGCAAGCCAATGAGCTGATCGAGGCGGGAGCCGAGCTGCTGGCTATCGTGCCCGGCTGGACCTCTGACAGCACGCCATGCACGCTGTTTTACCTCGGCCAGCCGAAGGTGAAGAAAAACCCGCTGGAAGGCTTCAAGCTGGGCAAGCACGTCACTGGCTGACCCTGCGTTACGAGTAACGCCGTTTATGTCAAATAGGCCCCCACACCCTGGCCAGGTGCGGGGGCCTTTTTTTGTACCCGTGGAAACCAGAACCCCCTACACTGGATAACCAAACTCCCGGGGGCTGGTTTTACGCATTGGGGGCCCCTCACTCGAAAAGGAATCGCCGGTGTACGAGCCATTGACCGACCCTGCCGCCAAAGCGGCCGCCAATCAGTATTTTGATGACCTGATCGCCCTGGTAGATCCTGCCGCCGTGTTGCCACAGTTACGGCCAGTGCTCGAGGACCTGCGTTTTGAAACCCTCAATCATGCCGGCATGCTGCGCACGCAAAATCACTTGCGCGGCTTCCTGTGGGGGCTGATGGTGGCCGGCACCCTGACGCCTGCGCAGATGAGCGAGATGAGCCAGCGCCTGGACCGTGGCCGCGATGCTGGGTGGCTGTGATGAGCGCCCGTGACCGTAACGCGGCCCGGTACCGCCGCGACGAGGGCCTGAACGCCTGGTCCCAGCGCTGGGTGCTGGACGGCAATATGTTGTTGTGCGCCCTGTGCAGCGTGGGCCAGTTTGCCCGGGACGCGGGAGAGCCGTTCCAGCACGGCGCCGGTTGCGCAATCGACAGTGAGTTTGCCAAACACCCGTGGCACGAGCTGGCCGCGCTGCTGGGCGACCTGCCGGCGGTGCCGGCATGAGCGACCTCGAAGCGCCGTTGGCACGCTTGAACCTGCCGACCCACGTCCACGCCCAGGCGGTCAAATTGCTGCGGGCCATCGCCCAGGCGCGCACGCCGGGCGACTGCACGCGCGCGGCCGACCGCGCCGAAGGCTTTGTGCTGGGTCTGGAAACGCTCCGGGCGCTGAACGCGGCGAGCCTGGAGGGGCTGTACCTGGCCTTTGAGCAGGCGGCCACGGTTCGCATGGTGATGCTGTCGTGATCGGCGAAGCGATCCACGATGACACGTTGAAGGCCCTGGTCAGCCAGCACGCGGTGCGCGATGTGGTGGTGGGCCGCCTCGAGGGCGATAACCACCGCTGGACCCTGTCGGTGCGCCTGGGCGCACCCACGGCGCGGCTGATCCCGGTGCGCTCGCGGCGTGAGCCGCTGCGCATCTGGAAGAGTGCCAGCGCGGTGGTCAAGTACGCCGACGCGATAGGCCTGCGCAGCTTCACCGTCGAGCTGTAGCGCGCAGGCTTAGATGCCCTGGTCCTTGGCCGCCTGGTCCACCGCTTCGGCCAGGATGATGGCCGTGGTGCTCAAGCTGCTGTAGATCCGTTGCAGCTCAAGCATGGGCGCGCTGGCCGGCGTGCGCCGGTTGAGCGCGTGCTGTTCGCGGAACTGGCGTAACAGGTCCAGCTGGTGTTCGCTCAAATCGAGGGTGATTTTCACGGCGTTTCCTATCGTGTCATTCGGGGAGCGTTTTCTGACGCAAACGGCGGGCACAAAAAAACCGCCGTTGGAGGGGCGGTTCTTTGTTGCGAGTCCGGTTAGGGGCCGGGCTTGCTGTCTTACAGGGAGCATTGACGTGTGCGGTGATCTTAGCGCCCGGGCGCAAGCGATTACAAGGAAAAAATCATAAATAACGATCTAGCGGGCCGTTCTGGCGTTGCGAATATGCAAATCCATAAAAAAATTTTCTGCGCTCAAACGCCCAGCCGGCGTGGGTTTCAAGGCTAAAAGCCGCTTGCGGTGCCATCATGAGCCATTTCGCCGCACCAAGGAGGCACGATTTTCATTATATTGATGACGTTCCGCGTTCGTCACCGTTGAGGTTGGCCGGGCCTGCGCGCGAATTTTGGCCCTCCCGACACGGGCCTTGGAATCCGTGCCGGATTGACTCGGGAGGCCATTAGCCCAGCCGCCTCACAGGGAGCATTGACGTGTTCCTGAAGGTGCGCGTGTTCCGGTAAGCGCACTGGAGGTACGGCCCAACCACGGGAGGGCCGTGTATGTCTAAGTTTGGACGTGCGTGGGACTCCGTATGGAAAGCGTTTCAGGCTTATCGCCTGTACGAATTCCTACGGGATCAGCTTAGCGACCTGTTGTAAGGTCTAGCAGTACCCCGCCTCGACTTCGGTCGGGGCGGGTTTTTTTTCGCCCAAAGAAAAGCCCCGCCAGGTGCGGGGCTTGTGGTGAATCATGAGGCGGTCAGCCCTGGTTCTGAGGCGTCCAGCCCTTTGCCTTCATGTCACGCTCTATCAGGTCCATGACATAGGCTTTGCGGGTTATGCGATGGGTTGCCAAGTAGATGTCTACCTCTGCTTTGAACTCGGCCGGAACCTTCATATTGAAATCGACGATATCCCCGCTTGATGGCTTCGCGGTGTGGTTGCCCATGGCTGCGGTATCGCTGGCGGTTGCCGGCGGTTCGCCCTTGCCGCTGCTGCGGCGTGCTGGGGGTTTAACGCTGACCAGTGGTGCGGGTGCGACGGGGGTGGTTTTTTTTGCAGGCATGATGTCGGTTCCGTATTCGATTGCGCTTAGCTTAATAGCTATTTAGCGAAGTAGCTACTTCAGGCGGTCAGAGATTCAAAGCGGGCAACAGCCGCGCGTATCACCTGGGCGGCTTGTTCGCGCGGGCCTTTGAATGGCGTCTCTATCAGCGACAGTCCCGCGTCTTGGGCGCGACTAAAGGCTGGTTTCTTGGGGATCTCCCCGTCCAGAACGTCGAAGCGAGTTTTGTTCAGGTAGGACCGGGCCTCTTCAATCTCCAGGGCGCTTGTGCCTGTTTGGTTCAATGCGAAAACGATTCGGGCAACCGGTACGCCGTCGCGGTCTACCAGTGCGTTGGCCAGCGCAACAGCAGGCTCCAAGTCGTCAAGTGCCAAGCCGGTAGGAATGATGACGAGGTCGGCAGCTTTGGCCATGACGGCCGTTGCTTTGCTGGCCTTTGGGGCACCGTCGAAAATCAGCATGTCGCACGAGCCTGCTTTGCTGATTGCTTGTTCGGGGTTGCCGAACTGGCGAACGGTGATTGTCGGTTCGGTACCGGCGCGCAAGCGGCGCTGTTGCCAGGCGGTCGCGGTGCCTTGGTCGATATCCATGTCGGCAATTTCGGTTTGCCATCCTGCGGCCGCGAAGGCCGTGGCTATGGCGCGGGCGAGTGAGGTTTTCCCGGCGCCGCCCTTCTGCGATACGACTGCGACTATTGCTGCCATGCTGCTGTCTCCGTTGCTAATTAGCGAAATAGCTAAAGATGGGCAGAGTATAAGCAGTGCTTTGGCCAATGCAAGCTAAATAGCGAAATAGCTATTTAGCTCATATAAAATTGAGTGCCGCCATAAGCGAAGGCTTCGGCGTGTCGGGTGTGGTTGCTGTGGCCCTTGCCGCCTGCGCTGCCGTTTGTGCGGACGACGCGAGTGGAAGCGGGGGTCGTTCGGGAGCGGCGGCCGCTGCGGGTGCGCATCGTGTCGCCTGGGTGTTCGGCTGCGCTGATAACTGCCAGGAGCAGGCACAATGCGCGAGAGAAAAGGACGCCCAGGGTAAAGCCCCGGGCGATCATGTGAGGGTGAGTCTTGGCCCCTAACTTGGCCTTAATGCTCGTTTCGATATGGCGGATGGTGGACGAGTCGATTTGCAGGCGTGCCCCTATTGAGCTGGGGTTTTCACCGTTGGCCAGGCCGGTAAGCACAAACAATTCTTCCTGGGTCAGGTTCTGCCCAGGTAAGCCGACCACGTCTTCGCCTGTTACTTCTAGAATCGCTTGCATGGGTCTCTACCGTCCCTGGTTTGCATGGTGATTACGCTGCGTGTGAAGCCTTCAGTTCCCCGACAAGTACGGCCAGCTTCCTCAGTTCTTTGCTGAGGACCGCTGTGATATCGGCGATGTTTTCTAATACACCTTCGATGTCGCCTGACTGCATTGCCCCCACGGCTAGAGCCTCGACACCGGCCGTTACGGCCGCCTTGTGATTAATTTCAACAACCAACGCCCGACGGTTTGCCTCGGTGAGAGTTGCAATGGCCGTGCTGTGGTCGCGGGTGATGATGCTTCCTTCGGACATGAATACTACCTTGTATAAGTGTTAATTACACTTTAAGTGTAAATTATAGGTATACGAATGCCCCAATGTGGGGCAGTCGGTTAGCGGATATGAGTGATTATTTTAACCCGGCCCAGCACCTGCAAAGTAGCCAGTTTTTCGGCTGAAATAGGTTGATCGGGGTAGCGCTCTCGGTCTTCTGCCTGGATCAAGTAACCGCCGTCTAGATCCTGACGAATCCAGCGCAGCCACACGCGGCCTTTGATCAGCAAAGCGAAAACGTCGTCTCGTGCTGCTGCGTTAGTGACATTGCGATCAATCAATACGCGGTCGCCTTCATTGATCAGCGGCCGCATGCTGTCGTCTGGCGCAGCGAAGGGCAGCAGCTTGTCACGATCAAGGTGCAACTCATCCAGAAACGTCAGCCGAAAGGCCAAGGCGTCGTCTCCGACATCGAGCACGCCGGCTTCTGTTGGGATTGCTGAAGGCTTGGGCACGCAATAAAGCGATGTCTCTGGTGCCGTCCCATCGTTGTCTGTGAATCCCGCCAAATACTCCGGGCTTTTTTTGAAGAGGGCGGCCAGCTCGAAATACTGTTCAAGCTTTGGAATCCTGATTTGCTGTTCCCAATTTCCATACCGGGAAGGGGAAATGCTTTCGCTTGAAATCAAAGAAAGGCGCCGTGCGGTTTCTTCCACTGTCCAGCCTTCTGCGCTCCTGCAAGAGCGAATGCGCTGGGCAATTTTGCGGCGGATATCCGTCATGTTTTCTTGAGTCCCACAAGCGTCTAGTAGCGACAGTTTAAGCACTGTTCGTTGCGTGTACCCTCTGAATATACACTCTAAGTGTAAAAAACTACAAAAATTGCTTGCATTGTGGATAGAGGCCGGCCAGTCTTAACACTCTTAGTGTTTATCGGTCTTTAAGTGTGGAATTGGCCCCTTGGATTCATAGCTTGGCTAAAAGTGACGCTGTCAGCGTCGCGGCTGAGCTATTGGGGGAGAAGCCACGCACTGTTGCATCTTGGCTGCGCTATGAGCGTGTGCCCTCGTTTAAAGCGGCGTTGAACATCTACGAAAAATCGGGTGGTCGCGTCGACTTCAACGGCATCTATATGCCGTTCGTGAAGGCGGTAAGGGAAGGGTATGCAAGGTTTACTTAAGGTGACGGGGCTTTCTGCCCTAGTGGTGGTTCGCAAGGTCGAGCAGCGGTTTGGCTTCGCGGGTTATGCGCGCCTGGTCAAGTTGCTGGAGTTGATCAGTGCGTGCGGCCCGGTCGCTGAAGGCGAGCCGATTGCCCTGCCTTGGGCTGATGTTCTGGAGAGCTTGCAGGCGGGCGATATGCCTGCGCGCGAGTTCTTGAGTTATTGCGAGGAGGCCAAGGCGTTACGCGTAACGCGTGACGCGGGCCAATTGCTTGTGACGCTTGGCGGTGAATTGGTCGCACTGATGGCCAGTGCTCCCATGGTCCCGGCTGTTGCTGCCGGGCCGGTGTTGTTCGAAACAGATGACCAGTGGGCCGAGTGGTTCGCTGCTGATTTGAACTGCCCGCCGTACCTGGCGAATGACGCATCTACCCGGTATCTGTTCCGCCGGTGGTGCGCCACAAATGTGACCGTAGCAGAAGTAGAAGCCGCCGTAGAGCTGGCGATTAAGGCGAAGGAAGCACCGCTGCCCGCTGCCTTACATGATTATTTGAAGACTGTGCGCAATACCAAAATAGAACGTGCCCGCCGATAACCGGCAGGGCAAAGGGGAAGTCTGTTGTTATTGATTGCACTGTCTGGCGGCACTGCCGCCGAGCGTTTGGCGATTGCTGATCGCCTGGTTGAATCGGGGAAGGGGCAGCTTGTGGCGTTCGCTCAAGAAACGCCTAAGTCTGCTTATGGCGAAAGCCGGGCGAGGATCTTGCGCGAAGCCCTGGTAGGGCTTGAGCCACAAGACAGCGAACCGGCCATCGTCGGTGGGGTGGTGGTGGTCCATTGCTTGACCGAAGAGGAAGCCGAGCAGGTTCGTAAGTTGGGCGGCTCGGTGTGGCATGTATACGGCAAGCCGTCCGGCCTGGTGGTGAACCGAATAGGCGACCTGATGGTGACTGACGCCTCAGTTGGCTTTCGTCACGTTCGTGAGCCGATGGAGGCGCTTTCAGAGGCCTTGCTTGAGCGCTTGGCCAGCCCAGGCGGCGCGATGGCCCGGGCTGCCTTGGGGCGCTTGGCAAATGAATAGGCCCGTTAGCCAGGCGCTGCCGGGGTTCGCCTATGGCGACCCGGCAAAGATCGTCGAGGCCCAAGAGATCCGCAAGAAGGGCTGTTCTGTTTGTGTACGTGCGGAATACATATTTGGCTTGCCGGTGTGCAAAAGCAATTTGAAGTTCCCGGCCTGCCGCCAGGATCGAAAGAACGGCCACCAGCTAACGCCCGAAGCCGGCGGTTAGAGGGGGGGGCCATGGCAAGGCGTAAAACAAACAATCGTCTGGATACGGCCTTAGAAATGTGGGTTCGCTGGAGCTATCCAGGCGTAGACCAAGGAACTACGGGCCGAACGATGCTCGCCAAGTTGATCGACAACAAGGGCGAACTGTTTTTCGGTGGAGGCGGGCAGGGCCCTGGCGCGGATGGTCTGGAAAGCAAAATCGAAGCGGGTGTTTATTCGATGTTCGTGGCCGATCCCCTCCGGGCTGATGTCCTGC
The DNA here is from genome assembly GCF_007828215.1 of Pseudomonas sp. SJZ074. GTDB lineage: Bacteria > Pseudomonadota > Gammaproteobacteria > Pseudomonadales > Pseudomonadaceae > Aquipseudomonas. Next base: position 34,155 of record NZ_VIUE01000039.1, read on the forward strand.
GGCTTGAGTACGATGCGGCTTATTGGCAGGTCGTGACGCGCCGAGGGATTGAAGATTACGACCCGCGCGGCATCGGCCAGTTTGAGAAGGCGGCCGCCCTGGGGGTGAGTTTGCGCACATACCGTAGTCGATTGGCTGAAGCGCGAGAAACCATAGCGAAACTGTTGGGGTACTTATGAGCATTCATCCTCTTTTTGCTGGATTCAAAGGGCATAGCCCGCACGCTTTGGGTGCGGCACTGGGGTTCGCTATTCATGTTGAAACAGCCTTGGGGCCACTGCCTGTAGGTTTGCCAGTGGAGCATGCCGACCGGTTGGCGTTCGGCGGTGACCTATCGGGCTTTCAGTGGGCTGGAGGTTGGGAGGCTCCCGGCGTTCATTGCTTGATGTTCGCGAAGCCATTAACCGCCATGGCGGCCGCCTGGTGGCAAGTGGGGCTCTCTCACTAACTGTTGTTGCTTCTGATCCTCACGCCCAAACGGGCTGCATTTCTCATACATCCTTAGCGATATAGCTATTTAGCTAAATGGGCGCCCGTGCGCGCTCATGGCTTCGCTTTGCCCGAAGAAAGGCCAAACCATGCCGAAGACCATGCAAGTTCTGTTGTCCGACGCGGCTATCAAGAAGTACGCGTCTGACCTTACTGTCGGGGAGTTGAAAGACCCTCGACACCCTCTTCGATTCCGCTATCGCCGTGACCGCACCCGGGGAAGCTGGCATGTCATTCACTTCAATAAAGGCGCCAAGTGGAAGAAGGCCGGTAACTGGCCTGACGTGACCGCCAAGGCCATGCTCGACGGGCTGCCTAAAGTGCATGCAAGGTTGTTGGCTGATCCTTCGGCCGCTGCCACCGTTGACGGTTGGGATACGCTCGCCCAGGTGCTGGACTGGTACGCCGAACGAGTGAAGGTCGACCGGCACCTATCCCATGAGCGGAAGTCGACCAAGCAATCGGCGATTCGTTGCCATCTGTTGCCGCGCCTTGGCGCTGTGCGTTTGGCTGAGTTGAGCCGGTCTGTAATCGATTCAATGCTCTATGTGCCCATGCAAGCCGAGTACAGCCTGGCCCATGTAAAAGGCGTGTTTGGCGTGCTGAAGGTTGCGCTTCGGCGTGCTCGCCGCCTTGGGTTGATTGTGTCCGACCCCATTGCCGACGTGACCTTCGGCGACTTCAGCAAAGCCAAGATCAAGCCCAAGGGGGCGCGTCTGCGGCATGTGTCTGTGGCTGAGTTGCTGGCCGTTTGGGCTGAGCGATTCGAACAGGCAGCGCTTGATGTCGTCTTCGCCGTACTGATGCTGGCCTGTGGTACCCGGATTAGCGAAACCCGTTTGGCCAAGTGGCATAACGTCAATTTGACCGCCGGGGAATGGTTCATCCCGGCCACCGATACCAAAGGCAAGCGCGACCATGTGTTGCCACTGACTCCCCAGGTTGTGGCCCTTTTGGGTCGGTACCGAGAATGGCAGAAGAGTCGGGGTTATACCGGCGTCTATCTGTTCCCGTCCTCGACCCGTTCCGGCAAGCCCCTGGCTCGAAGCAAATCATTCGACATCTTCAAACGCCTTGGGTCGGGGGAGTGGACGAGTCACGACCTTCGCAAGTTGGCTCGCACCCGCTGGGCAGAGCTGGGCATCGATAGCCTGATTGGCAAGCTGCTGCTTAACCACGCCCTGGGCGAACTCGACTCGACCTACGTCCAGACCCATGGGGAAGAGCTGAAGCGTGACGCCTTGACCCGCTGGCATGCCTGGCTCGACGGCCAGGGCTTTGCCGCGCTTCACGATAAGACAGTGCTAAGACGGGCCGGAGAGCCGACCGAGGCGCAGGCCGCTGACTGGCTGGTGTTCCAGCCGAAATAAGAACCTATGTCATAAGAGGATTTACTTGATGCGGATTCCACGGAAAAACAGCGACACCCTGATCGTCCTGGGCGGCAAGTCGGGGGCGTTTTGGTTCGGTTTCTATGCCGCCCTGGGGATGATCGTTGCCAGCCTGGTAGCCCTGGGCGGCAGTTGGTGGGTGCGCCAGGCCATGGGCTGGCTTGCGCAGTGGTGGGGGGCTTAATCGTGACGGGTCACCGCGAAGAGAAAAGCGCGGATGCGCTGAAGAAAGCCGCACAGCGTGAGCGGGATGCTGAAGCCGGTATCGTCGAAGTCGAGGTTAGGTTGGGGCCGCTGGAAGCCGCAATGTTGCGAGAGGGCCAGGAAGCCCGGGGCGGCTTGTCCGGCCCCTACACGCGGGCCGAATACATTGCGACGCTGATTCGTCGCGATAATGAGTTGTTGCAGCAGCAGCGGGGGGCACTGGAAGGGCGGTTGTGCAAAAACTGCCGCAAGCCTCTACCGCGTGGCTGTGGCGGCGTTTGGGCGAATGAATCGCTGTGTTTGGCGGCCCATGCAGGTCGAGCCCTGGAGCTTTAAAGCAGGGTTGACAGGGTTGTGGTTTTACACCCTAAGTGTTTACAACACTTAGGGTGTTGACATGGTTTGCAGTTTCCCCTATCTTTTTCCCCATCGTGGTGTTGTTCCGGCCACGGTGACCATCAGCGTACAGACCATTTGACCCCCGGCCCTCACAGGCTGGGGGTTTTTTTATTCCCCCGCTCCCAGCTCGGGAGGTTTTCGAGAATGCCGAACATGCCGGACAAACCCGAGACTTGGGCCTTTGTGGCCCTCTGGCTGAGCCAGCATTCATCGACCATATGGACGGCATGCATGACGCTGTTTATGGCGGTTCTGCGAATTTTCTACACCGGCGGAACGTGGAAAGACGCCCTTATTGAAGGGCCCATGTGCGTCCTGTTGGCCCTGAGCATTATTTGGGGTTTTGAGTTCATGGGCTGGCCTTTGACGCTGGCCCAACCGACGGGCATTTGGGTCGGTTTTGTCGGTGTGAAGAAGATCGGCCAATGGGCTGACCGCTTTGCAAATACCAAGCTGCCAAAACAGGAGGGCGGTCAATGAGTACCCCGCGCGGTCTTCGCAACAACAACCCCGGAAACATTGACCATAACCCTAAAACAAAGTGGGTTGGCCAGCTTCCACACGACCCGGCGATTGAAGCCCGTTTCTGCCGTTTTGACCGGCCGGAAAATGGAATTCGTGCCTTGGCTAAAACGTTGCTGACCTACTCCCGAAAACATGGTTTGAACACTGCCGCCGCCATCATCGGTCGTTGGGCTCCAGCGAACGAGAACGATACGGCGGCTTATGTGCGCAGTGTCGAGAGTGCGTTGTGGGCCAAGGGCCTGGGTCGTTCCGGTCCATTGGATCTTGAAAGTCCGGCCATCCTGGGGTGCCTGGTCAGGTCGATTATGCACCACGAAAACGGCGGCTATCCCTATGACGAAAGCGTTGTAGATGACGGCGTGCAAAGGGCCTTGGCATGAAGACGCTGATTAGCGTTGCGCTGGCTGTACTCGCTGCCTCGGTCTCTGTAGGGCATTACGCGGTGGGCTTCGTATGAACCTGAATTTAGCCGGGTGGGGATTGGCCTTAGCCATTGCCTTGCTTGCGTTGTGGCGCGTTGAAGTGGCTGGGCTGGCAGTTGATGCGGCGGAAAAGGAAACGGCCCGCGTTGAAGAGCGGTTGGGCGACAGCCTGTTACGCGTAACGGAACAGGCGGTAGTGATTGACGCCCAGGCTAAGAGCCTGGCCGATGCGACCCATGCTGGTCGCTTGTTTATGACCTTGTCTGAGGCCATCGAGCGTGATGGCCGGGCTACACGACAGACCCTTGCTGAGATCAAAGCGAATGACAAAGCCGTTGCTGAGTATCTGCTGGGCGCTGTGCCTGCTGCTTACGGGGTGCAGTTCGCCCGCCCTGAAACCACCGACCCCCAAGCTTACAACGCAGCGGGAGCCGTGCCCCCTGGTGGCGTGCCTGCTGCCGGGCCGCCCGCCAGTCCTGCGCAATGACCAGTGGGAACCTGCCTTGCTGAGCACTGAAGACGCGTTGAAGCGCTGCGCCGCCCAGGTGCTGGCGTGCATGACCCATCAAGGCGCAGGCATGCCCGCTGCCGTGGCCGTCCCGGGTCTGGGTCCCTCTGGCGGTTAAACCGCTGACTACGGTCGGCAGGCCCGCGCGGCTCGCGAATTTTTCGGTTTTCGGAAAATCGCGCCCTTCTTCCACCTTTTTTGTTCATTTATTGAACAGGCGGCAGCTCGCAGCCCTTGAATTTACTGGCGCCGTATGCGCCAAAAAAAGGCGGCAAGGTGGACAAATAGGCCAAACGCTTGGCCGTCCCTTCGCATTGGTCGCTCTATGCCGCTGATTCTGAATAAACGCGAGTACGCCGACGCCCGGGGTATGTCCGAAAGGACGGTCACGCGCTGGCTTGCTGAAGGGCTGCCATACGAGGGCAGCGGCAAGAAGGGCGACCCGATCCGCATCGACATGGCCAAGGCGACCGCCTGGGAGATTGCTCGGGAAGTGGCCAAGCAATTGGGCGACGGCCGTTCGGTCGACGGCGAGGGCACCAGCAAGGAACAAGAAGAGCTGTTGAAGCTGCGCGCCGACCGCAAGACGCGGGAAGCCGAGGCGGAGTTGCGCGCCCTGGAGCTGGGCGAGAAGAAACGGACCCTTATCGACATCGACTTAGTCGAGCAGACGTTGGCCAGCGCCCTTACTCAGATGGCGATGATCCTGCGCCCAGTAGGCCGCAAGGTGATTCCCAAGGTATTCACGGCCCGCAATGAGGCAGCGGGCTTGCAGATATTCGACGACGAACTGACCCGCGCCATGTCGGTCGCGGCCGACATGCTGGAGGCGTTAGACATCCATGCCGCACCGTCTGAAGAAGATTCTAAAGCGGGCGGCTAAGGTGTTTCGGCCGGCGCCGCTGCGCGCGGCCTGGCTATGGGCAAACCAAAAACGTGTTCTGCCGCCTGGCAGCCCCGAGCCTGGGCAGTGGAACAGCAACCGCGCGCCCTGGGTGAAGGGCATCACCGAAGCTATCCGCGATCCGCTGTACAAGATGGTCACCGGCGTCATGGGTGCGCAGATGTCCAAAACCGATGGCGTGCTGTTGAACGCGGTCGGCTGGCGGATGGACGACGATCCCGGCCCGGTGCTGTACATCGGTCCGACCCGAAAAAACGTCGAGTCGGTGAGCAAGGATCGTTTCTCAAAGTTGCTTAAGTCAGTGCCTTCGCTGTTCGAGGCGCTGGCCAAGGGCAAGCAAGACACGATCAATGAGAAGTTTATCAACGGCCAGCGCATCGGCTTCGGCTGGGCCGGCTCGGCGACCGAACTGGCGTCGCATCCGTCGCGTGACGTATTCGTCGACGAACGCGACCGCATGGGCAACAACGTCGGCGGTGAAGGCGACCCGATAAGCCTGGCTGAAGCGCGAATTTCCAACTTCATCGACGGCAATGTGACAGTCGTATCGACACCGACCGTTGGCAGCGTTGAAACCGAAACCGATGACGACGGCCTGGAGCGCTGGAAGCCGTCCGACGACGTGCATTCGCCAGTGTGGAAGCTGTGGCAGGAAGGCACCCGCCATGAATGGGCCTGGCCGTGCCCTGGAGCAAAGTGCGGGCGCTACTTCATTCCGCGCTTTACCACTCTGTACATCCCCGACGGGGCCACGCCCAAGCAAGCCTTGGACGATGCCCGGCTGTTTTGCCCGCACTGCGCGGACATGATCGCCGAAGAGTCGAAAGAGTGGATGAACGACCGAGGGGTGTTTGTTGCCCCGGGGCAACGCCTGGTCGGCTTCGACGACGATGGCGTACAGATTGAACAAGGCGGCGTTACGG
>NZ_VIUE01000040.1 GCF_007828215.1 Pseudomonas sp. SJZ074
CCAAGGCCAGGGCGGCCGAGGACAGTGAAGATTTCCAAAACTCGGTATCCGGTAGATCGTAAGGCCGCTCCGCTTAAGTGAACAGCATTACGCGACGACGGCGGGCTTTTTGTTTACACGATTACTCAAGCAGTCGCTGTTGTGGCGGTTGTGAGCAGGGTCACAACCTGAACTGCGCAAAATCCAGGTTGGTGCCTCCCGGTCGCATGTCCTGCAGGTACGAATCCTTGTCGGCGCTCAGTTCCAGGCTCAAGGCGGCCTTGCGCTTGCCCTGGTTGCGCACTTCCAGGCCTTCCAGTTTTTCTCGCAGGAATACGGTCGGCACCTTCAGGTGCAGCAACTCGTCGGTGGCCGGGGTGTGCAGCAGCAGATGAATCCATTCGTACTGGCCGACAGCCAGGCGGGTCACCGGGATGTTGAACCAGAAGATGTTGCGGTTGCGGTTCAATTCGCTGAAATGGCAGTTGTTGACGCCCAGGACGGCGCCGCCCAGTTCCTGGTTTCTGCGGGCGATGGCCTGCTTCTTATCGAGTTTCATAACGTTCCTACGGGATTAAAGCTTCGGGCCGAGCCTGAATACGTGGGGCATTCTCGACGGTTGCCGGGCAAACATAAAGCCCTGCCGGTGCGAAGAATGAAACTTGCGCTGTGGCGCATGGGTCAATTCTGCGTCGGGATGAGATTGTTCCAAAGTCGCCAAACAGGCTACTTTGAGGTAAAAAACGCCCCTTGAGTCGCCACGCGACCCCTTTTTTGCGGCGAAAGGAGACGCTCATGATATTTCCGGACATGAAAGGCTTGCCTCTGCATCGCGTGATGGTGCGTACGGTGACCGAATTTCTCGACGACGAGATGTCCACCTACGCCTCGGCACTGGCCTACCAGATGCTGTTTTCCCTGTTTCCCTTCATCCTCTTCCTGATCGCGCTGATCGGCTTCCTGCATTTGCCGGATTTCTTCTCGTGGCTGCGCCTGCAGTCCGAGCTGGTGTTGCCGCCCCAGGCGCTGGAGCAGGTCAACCCGGTGATCGACCAGCTCCAGCAATCCAAGGGCGGGTTGCTCTCGGTGGGTATCGTGGTTGCGTTGTGGACGGCCTCGGCGGGGGTGCGGCTGATGATGAGCGCCATGAACGCCGCCTACGATGTGGTCGAGGGGCGCCCGGCCTGGAAGCGCTTTCCACTGTCGATTTTCTACACGGTTGGCATCGCCGGCATGCTGCTCATCGCGGCGGCGCTGATGGTCCTCGGGCCGCAGGTGATGGAATGGATTGCGGCCCAGGTCGGGTTGGAGGAATTCATCGTCACGCTCTGGACGATCGTGCGCTGGCCGGTGATCGTGATCCTGTTGATGGTGGCGGTGGCGCTGATCTACTACGTGATGCCCGACGTGAAGCAGGAGTTTCGCTTCATCACCCCGGGCTCGGTGCTGGCGGTGGTGGTCTGGATCATCGCCTCCCTGGGCTTCGCTTTTTACGTCAAGACCTTTGCCAATTACAACGCCATGTATGGCAGTATCGGCGCGATCATCGTGTTGTTGCTGTACTTCTATATCTCGGCGGCGGTGTTGCTGCTGGGGGCGGAGATGAATGCGGTGATCGAGCACATGTCCGCCGAAGGCAAGGACCGTGGTGAGAAGGTGCCGGACGAGCACTGGAAACAGCACGTCTCGGGGCTGGCGCGCGACCACTCCATCAAACCGGACACCGATCCGAACGCAGGCGAAGCCCGACCATGATTCGAGAAATCCTCAAGATGGGCGATGCGCGCCTGCTGCGCATCGCTGCGCCGGTTCCGCCGCAGATGTTCGACAGCCCGGAGCTGTGGCAATTGATCGACGACATGTTCCAGACCATGGAAAGCGTCGGTGGCGTCGGTCTGGCGGCGCCGCAGATCGGCGTGGACCTGCAACTGGTGATTTTCGGCTTCGAACACAGCGAGCGTTATCCCGATGCGGAAGCCGTGCCCCAGACCATCCTGATCAACCCGCTGATCACGCCGCTGAGCCCGCTGATGGAAGAGGGTTTCGAAGGTTGCCTGTCGGTGCCTGGCCTGCGCGGGGCGGTCGATCGTTATCAGCACATCCGCTATGAAGGCTTCGATCCCAAGGGCGAGCCGATCGTGCGGACAGCCTCGGGCTTCCACGCACGGGTGGTGCAGCATGAATGCGACCACTTGATCGGGCGGCTGTACCCGTCGCGCATCACCGACTTCAGCAAGTTCGGGTTTACCGAGGTGATGTTCCCGGATCTGGATCCCACGGCCGACGACTGAACATTCACATCAATCCTCTGTAGGAGCGAGCCTGCTCGCGATAGCGGTGGGTCACCTTGCATCGTTGTTGAATGTTCTGCCGCCTTCGCGAGCAGGCTCGCTCCCACAGGGGCGGTGATAGGCATCAGGACCGCGTGCCTGGCTCCAATCCCATCGCAATCATCGGCTTGCTGCGGGCATACCGGCTCAGGCGCTCGGCCATCGCATAGGGCAGGACGGGCTCGAAGGTGAAGCCGTGCCGCTCGTAGAACCCGCGCAGTTCCGGGTGGCAGAACAGCCACACCGGTGCCTCCACGGCCTTCACCGCTTCGCTGATCAACCGTGCCGCGACACCTTGCCCGCGGTGTGCCGGGTCGACAAACAACCCCGTCAACCAGTGCCCGCCCGACACCGGTCGCAGGCACAGGGCGGCAACGATGTCATCCTGTCTCGCCACCCACAGCTGCGCGTCACGCACGGCTTTCATCGAGGATTGATGGGCGCGGTAGAACTTGTTCATCAGTGGCCACAGCGGTTCATCGAGCAGGGTATAGCGGATTTCGGACATGACGACGTCGTGGGGACAGTGAGGAGGGTGATTATAAGGGAATAGGTTTCGACTGGCTGCACGATGAACCGGGGCTGACCCTAATGCCAATCAGTTGAGCCAGACCTGTGGGGGCAAGCTTTGCTTCCACAGGTTTTTCACCCCCGGCGCCTTATCTGCTGGCCGCCGGCAGGCTCAGAGCGACGCGAGGAATGCCGCAGCCGGATCCTTGTCGCTGGTATTGCGGTGTTCCTGAGCCTTTTCCACCTGCGCCATGGCGGACTTGTCCTGCATGCGCTGGGCAATTTCCTGGCCGACCGCCAGTTGCTTCTCGGGCGGCATCGCCTCGTATTCTTCTTCGCTGATGCCCATCTCCGCGAGAATGGCATCACGCAGGCGTTCTTCGGGCGTCTTGCTCATGTAGTCCTTGAAATCCTTCAGTGCCGAGCTCTCGGTCTGGCGCGCCGGGGCATCCTGGGAGGCGACGGTCTGCAACTGCACGCGGGTCTTGGCGAATGCCTCATCGACCTTGTCGCTGATGGCGGTGGCGGCATTGACCTGCTGTGTGGCCTGTTGGGTGATGGACTCCTGGACCTGGGCATTGCCCTGGCTGGCCTGGGCCTGGACGTTATCGCGCAACGCCTGTAGCGCGGCGCTTTGCAGACCGCTGGCGGCGTCGGCGGTCGGGTCTTCGCCCGGGCGCTTGAGCGGCAGAATCATTGCTTGCTGTTTGGCACTGACCAACATGATAGGCACCTGTAGGTAATGGCTGAGCGATGGGCAGGAGCAATTCCCATGCCGACAGCCCGGAGCCTCGGGTTCCAAGGGCTGTAGGGGGACCAGGCGAGGCGAAGCGGCCAGCCCTTGCCGTTGACCGGCAGGGATCGACCGCCTCTGCGTCACGAGATGGGGTCAGGTACTTTCGCGAATCTTGAGCTCGAAGCCCATGTCCTCCACGGGTTGGGCAATGCGGTTGCCGGCCATCAGCGTCAGCATCTGTTCGGCGGCACGGCGGCCGATAGCCTCCCGTGGCGTGCTGATGCTGCTCAGGCGCGGCACCATGTGGGCCGAGGCGGGCAGGTCGTTGAAGCCAAGGACCGAGATCTGCTCGGGAATCCTGATGCCACAGCGCAAGGCTTCGAACAGGGCGCCATGGGCGAGGTCGTCATTGCCGAAGAAGATCGCGTCGACATCCGGATGGCTGGCCAGCAGTTGCAGGAACAACTCGCCGCCCAGGCCCACCGATGACGGGCGCGGCGTCAGCAATTCCAGGTCCGGGTCGTACAGCCCGGCCTGCTGCAGGGCCCGGCGGAAACCTTCGCCCCGCAACAAGGTGCGTTGGTCCAGTTGTGCGCCGATATAAGCCAGGCGTTTACGGCCGCGGGAAATCAGGTGCCCGGCCGCCGTCTCGCCGGCCTTGAGCTGGGAAAAGCCGACGCAGTTGAGGCCCGCCCCAGGGTCCAGCTCCATCATGTAGACACAGGGAATGTTGCTGGCCTCGATCATGCGGCGGGCGCTCTCGGTGCGGTCGAAGCCGGTCAGCAGCAGACCACGAGGCTGATAGGCCATGTAGTTGCGCAGCAGGTCTTCTTCTTCGTCCCGGGAGTAGTGGTAGTTGCCGATCACTACCTCGAAGCCCTTGGGCCTCAAGACACGATGAATGGCTTCCAGGGTGTCGATGAACAGCAGGTTGGACAGCGACGGTACCAACACCACCACCGAGTGGCTCTGGGCCGAAGCCAGGGCGCGCGCGGCGGGGTTGACGACATAGTTGAGTTCTCGTGCCGCCTGTCGGACTTTTTCCACCAGATCAGTGGCCACGGTGCTGACGCCGCGCAGGGCACGGGAAGCGGTGATGGGGCTGACACCGGCCAGGCGTGCGACTTCGTTGAGCGTAGGGCGACCGGTGGTGCGGGTATTCTTATCGTTCTTGGAGACGGTCATCAGGTGGCTTGCCAAACAAAAATCAAGGCACTAAGGTAGCGCTGTCTCGACGCGGCTGCAAATGCGCGAGTGGGGTTTGCCTGAATCCCATCCGTTGGTGTCGTGGACGAAAAATGCTGCAACCACAAAAATGACAAGAAGGCGTCGGCAACTTCTGCTTTTGCTGCGGTGTCATAACTGGCAAAGGTAGCGCTGTCTGCGCGCTGAGGTGTTACATGAACAATCCCATCACCGCCCTGGTCATCATGGGCGTTGCCGGTTGCGGCAAGACATGCGTCAGCCAGGCCCTGTGCCAATTGAGCGGCGCCACTGCCATCGAAGGCGACACCTTCCACCCCGCGGCCAACATCCAGAAGATGAGCGCCGGTATTCCCCTGAACGACGACGACCGTGCCGGCTGGCTCGACAGCCTGTGCGACGAGTTGCGCCGTGTCGACGCCACGGGCGAGCGCCCGGTGCTGACCTGCTCGGCCCTCAAGCACAGTTATCGCGAGCGTCTGCGCAGTGCCTTGCCAGGCCTGGGGTTCGTATTCCTTGAGCTGACGCCCGAAGTGGCCGCCGACCGCGTTTCCCACCGGCCCGGCCATTTCATGCCGTCGACCCTGATCGACAGCCAGTTCGCCACCCTTGAATCCCCTGTTGGCGAGCCCCTGACCCTGGCTCTGGACGCGTCCAGCCACAGCGTTGACGAGCTGGCCCATCAGGCTTACGTCTGGTGGTTGGCCCATGGTTTGAAGCTTGCCAGCTGAGTTTCAAAATTTTGCGTCAGAAAGATAGCGCTGTCCCGACGACTCATAAATAACTGCTTCAATAACAACAACAAATCAGGAGACACCTCCCATGTTCGGCATGTCCCACGAGACGTTCCTACTGCTTGATGCGGTGGTCACGGTGATCGGACTCATCCTCCTCATCACCCAGTTCAAGTTCCACCCGTTCATAGCACTGACCATCGCCGCCGCGTTCCTCGGCCTGACGTCGGGCATGCCGACCGGCACCATCATCAAGGCGTTCCAGGACGGCTTCGGTGGCGTACTGGGCTTCGTCGGCATCATCCTGGCGCTGGGCACGATGCTGGGCAAGATGATGGCCGAGTCGGGCGGGGCCGATCAGATCGCCCAGACCCTGATCCGAGCCTTCGGCAAGGACAAGGTGCAGTGGGCGATGATGTTCGCCGCATTTCTGGTGGGTATCCCGTTGTTCTTCGAAATCGGTTTCGTGCTGCTGATTCCACTGGTGTTCATCGTGGCGCGCCGCACCGGCGTGTCGATCATCAAGATCGGTATCCCGCTGTTGGCAGGCCTTTCCGCCGTTCACGGCCTGGTGCCGCCGCATCCGGGGCCGCTGCTGGCGATTGGCGTGTTCGGTGCCGACATCGGCAAGACCATTCTTTACGGCCTGATCGTCGCGCTGCCGACCGCCATCATTGCCGGCCCGATCTTCGGTACGTTCATTGCCAAGCGCATCCCCGGCCATCCGAACCAGGAACTGGTGGACCAACTGGCCCGCGAGACAAACGCCGCCGAACTGCCAAGCTTCGGCATCACCCTGATCACCGTGTTGTCCCCGGTGTTCCTGATGCTGCTCAAGACTTTCGCTGACGTGGCGCTGCCGGACGGCAACCTCTTCCGCGCCTGGATGGACATGATCGGCCACCCGATCTCGGCCTTGCTGCTGGCCTTACTGCTGTCGTTGTACACCTTCGGCTACAAGCAGGGCATCGGTTCCAGCCAGATGCTCAAATGGCTGGACGCCAGCCTCGCACCGACCGCCGCGATCATCCTGATCATCGGTGCCGGCGGTGGTTTCAAGCAGATGCTGGTGACCAGCGGCGTGGGTGATGTAATCGGCCACATGGCCGTAAGTGCGCAGATTTCGCCGATCCTGCTGGCCTGGCTGGTGGCCGCGGTGATTCGTATCGCCACTGGCTCGGCCACCGTTGCAACCATCACCGGCGCGGGCATCGTCGTACCCGTGGTGGGGATGATCCCAGGGGTAAACCGTGAACTGTTGGTATTGGCGACCGGTGCCGGTTCGTTGATTCTGTCTCACGTCAACGATGCAGGCTTCTGGCTGGTCAAGCAGTACTTCAACATGACCGTGGCCGAAACCTTCAAGACCTGGACGGCGATGGAAACCATCCTGTCGGTGGTGGGGTTGGGCTTTATCCTGTTGCTGTCGCTGGTGGTCTGAGCAATAACGCAAAACCCAATGTGGGAGCGGGCTTGCTCGCGAAGGTGGACTGACAGTCAATCAGATGTTGAATGTTATATCGCCATCGCGAGCAAGCCCGCTCCCACAGTGTTTTTGTATCAGGCGTTGGTCTTGCTGACCAACCCATCGGCCCGGAACATCGCCCGAATCCCACGCACCGCCTGGCGGATCCGGTCCTGATTCTCGATCAGCGCAAAGCGCACATGATCATCCCCATACTCGCCGAAGCCCACCCCCGGCGAAACGCAGACCTTGGCTTCGGCCAGCATCTTCTTGGCAAACTCCAGTGAGCCCAGGTGCGCATAGGCCTCGGGAATCTTGGCCCAGACGTACATCGACGCCTTGGGATTCTCCACCATCCAACCCAGTTCATGCAGGCCCTTGACCAGCACATTGCGGCGCTGGCGGTACTGCTCGGCGATGTCGCGCACGCACTGCTGATCGCCTTCCAACGCGGCGATGGCGGCCACCTGCAACGGGGTGAAGGTCCCGTAGTCGTGGTAGCTCTTGATCCGCGCCAGGGCACTGACCAGTTCCGGGTTGCCGACCATGAAGCCGATGCGCCAGCCAGCCATGTTGTAGCTCTTGGACAGGGTGAAGAACTCCACCGCAATGTCCTTCGCGCCAGGCACTTGCATGATCGATGGTGCTTTCCAGCCGTCGTAAACGATGTCGGCGTAGGCCAGGTCGTGGATCACCAAGACATCGTACTGCTTGGCCAGGGCTATGACCCGCTCGAAGAAATCCAGCTCCACGCACTGGGCGGTGGGGTTGGACGGGAAGCCCAGGATCATCATCTTCGGCTTGGGAATCGAACCGCGAATGGCCCGCTCCAGTTCATCGAAGAAATCCACCCCTGGCACCAGTGGTACCGAGCGCACCTGGGCGCCGGCGATCACTGCGCCGTAGATGTGGATCGGGTAGCTGGGGTTGGGCACCAGTACCGTGTCGCCCTGGTCCAGGGTTGCCAGCATCAGGTGGGCCAGGCCTTCCTTGGAGCCGATGGTGACGATGGCTTCGCTTTCAGGGTCGATGTCCACCTCGTAGCGGTCCTTGTACCAGCGCGAAATGGCGCGGCGCAGGCGCGGGATGCCTTTGGAGGTGGAGTAGCCGTGGGTGTCTTCACGCTGGGCGACGGTGACCAGTTTTTCCACGATGTGTGGAGGCGTGGCGCCGTCGGGGTTACCCATGCTCAAGTCGATGATGTCTTCGCCGCGCCGACGCGCAGCCATCTTCAGCTCGGCAGTGATATTGAATACGTAAGGGGGGAGTCGATCGATGCGCGCAAAGCGGCGCGGCGAACCTTGTTCGGCCATTGTTGCCTCGAAATACGTGAGCGCCCGGAACCGTCCGAGCGACGTTGGCCACTGCGGTGGCCTGCGGCGCAAGATAATGGCCGCCATGGCCGCTTGTCCAGTGGCGGCCCACAACTATTTTCGACGACACTGTCGACCCGCTCGTGGGATGCGTGCGGACTGTTCAATTGCCATACCCCACTCGAACGGAATGATGATGGAATTTTCCAGCGGCTTTTTGCTGAGTCTCTCCCTATGCCTGGACATCGGTATCGCCAATATCGCGATGATCACCCTCGCCATGCAGCGTGGCTATTTCCAAGGCTTCGCCCTCGGCCTGGGGACCTGCGTGGGTGATCTGGTCTACGCGGTACTGGCCCTGGCCGGCATGACCGTGTTGCTGCAATACGAAGCGGTGCGCTGGGTGCTGTGGATCGGCGGTTCGGTGCTGTTGCTGTACTTCGCGGCAAAAATGGTCCACTCAGCGATTTATCACGGTGCAGTGCTGGAGCAGGCGGGGGAGGTGCAGGGCAACTCCTCTGGCCAGGAATTCCTGCGGGGGATTTTCCTGGCCATGTCATCCCCCAGCGCGATACTCTGGTTCGCGGCCGTGGGTGGTACGCTCATCGCCCGTTCAGGGGGTGGCTCCGTGCTCAGCTCGGTCCTGTTTCTCGGTGGCTTCCTCTGCGCCGGGTTGCTGTGGAGCGCCAGCCTGTGCCTGGCGGCGACCCAGGGCGGAAAATTATTGGGGGATAAACTGCTGCGTTATTCCTATTGGGCATCCGCTGCGATCTTCTGTTATTTCGCTGTTTACGTGATCGTTTCTGGTTACAACGAGTTTGTAGGGGCTTCTGTAGCGACGGCCATTCCGGCGTCCTGACAAGCGAAACGGCCCTGGCAATCATGGTTTGGCTTCTATACTGCCAAGCCCGACCTCATGTTTTGCGGAGTGTTGACGCATGGAAAAGCCCCAACGCGATTACACAGCCGAACCACGCTTCGAACACGGAAACTTTCATCTTATCGCCGGATTTGGCGGTCGTTTCACCCAGGAGACCGCCCAAGGTATCCCCCTGCTCTGGGAAAAGTTTTTGCCCTGGCTCGGTAACGTGCCAGGGCAGAAAAGCGAAGTCACTTACGGTGTGTGTTGCAACCCGGACGGGAAGGGCGGGTTCGAATACATCGCCGGCGTGGAGATCAGCCGACTCGACGATCTGCCGGAACAGTACCGCTGGATCGAAATCCAGCCCGCTCACTATGCGGTGTTCGAACACCGTGGACCCTTGAAAAACCTGCCGGACACCTTTCACTACATCTGGAATGTCTGGTTGCCCCAATCCGGTCACGAAGCCGCGGAGGCGCCGGAGTTCGAACGCTACAGCGAAGACTTCAACCCCAGGACCGGCGAAGGCACGCTGGAGATCTGGATACCGCTCAAGAGCTAGAGAGCATCAGGCTCATCCGCCGCTCATAACCGACGCGGCCCTTGTAGGCCTCGCCACAGTCGACCCAGCCCATTCGGGTGTACAGGCCGATGGCCGGTTCGTTAGCGGCATCCACCGAGAGTTCCAACCCCCTGATTTCCGGCCAGGCCGCACGCGCCACGGCGGGCAGTGCCTGCAGGCAGGCCCTGCCGTGGCCCTGGCCCTGGGCCCGGTGATCGACCTGCAGGGCGTGCAGGGTCGCGCTGTGCTCATCGGCCCAGGCGGGCAGCACAGGCGGCCGCTTGAGCACCAGGAACGCCATCGGCGCGCCGTCGACCAGCAACGCGAAACCCTTGATCCCCGGGCAGGGCCGGGACAGCAGCATGTGCAGTGCGCCGTGGATGTCGCCGGCGAACCGGACCTGTTCAGGCAGGAGCTCTATGGCTTGCACCTGTTGGCGCTGGACAGCGTTCAGATGTTCGTAGGCGACGAGTTGAGCAGTCACAGTAACGTCCGTTGGCCGCTGGCAGGATGAGGCTGGATTCTAGCGACTTTTCTTTCTTGAATTATTTTTATCCGGCATGTCGATTCGCCGTTTCCCCAGACGACAAAGGGTGTCTTCAACAAAAACCTGTGGAGAATCACCATGAATACCCAAGCCGCCGAAACCGAAATCCAGGCCCTGATCGACACCTATCGGCAGGCCGTCATGGCCAAGGACGTCGAGAAGGTCATGGCGCTCTATGCCGATGACATCGTCTCGTTCGACGCTATCCAGGCCCTGCAATTCAAGGGCAAGGTCGCCTATCGCGCCCATTGGCAGGCCTGCATGGAAATGTGCCCTGGCCCGCACAAGTTCGACTTCCATCAGGTCAGGATCAATGCGGCGGACAACATCGCTTTCGCCCATTGGCTGGCCTATTGCGGCGGCACCAACGACAAGGGCGAAGAACAGGCCTGTTGGATGCGCGTGACGGCCTGCTATCAACGGATGGCGGGACAATGGAAGATCGTCCATGAACATTGGTCGGCGCCGTTCGATCCGATGGCGGGCACGGCGATATTCGACCTCCAGCCCTGATCGTCGGTTTTTTCGCCACCGCGTCCTTCTACCGTCATAGTTGACCCGTTCGGTCCCGGAGTTTTTCATGAAGTATTTATGCCTGGTGTATAGCAACGAACAAACGCTGCACAGCTCGCCCGACAGCCCGGAGGACGCCGAGTGCATGGCCTACGCCGAGTCGATCCAGAGCAGCGGGCGGATGATCGCCGCCGAGGCTCTGGAGTCGGTGCAGACCGCGACCACCGTGCGCATGCGCGGCGGCAAGCTGGCGATCACCGACGGACCGTTCGCCGAAACCAAGGAGCAACTGGCGGGTTTCTACCTGATCGATGCCAAGGATTTGAACGAGGCCATCCAGGTCGCCGGTAACATCCCGGCGGCCCGGGTCGGTTGCGTCGAAGTCCGACCGGTACGCCAATTGAACCCCTGAACAACAATCACAAACAGGATCCGATTCATGAACCTCACACCTGCTGCTTTCGAGTTGTCCATCAGCCGGCTGATCGATGCCCGGCGCCAGCAGCGCTTCCGTGCCTTTCACTGGAGCGAAGAGGAACGGCAGGCCCACGAAGCCATGGGCTTCCATGACGGCTGGGGGCAGAGTCTGGGCCGGCTCGATGCGTTGGTCACCCAAGGCATGCCCGACTGATGTCGGCCGATGTGGTCAAGGCGCGGGTCGAACAGGTCTATCGGCAAGACTCGCGGCGGATCCTGGCGACGCTGATTCGCTTGCTGGGGGATTTCGACCTGGCGGAAGAAGCCCTGCACGAAGCCTTCTTCATTGCGGTCGAGCGTTGGCAGCGTGACGGCGTGCCGGATAACCCGAGGGCCTGGCTGGTGTCCGCCGGGCGCTTCAAGGCCATCGACAGCCTGCGCAGGCGAGCGCGCTTCGCGGCGTCCCAGCCGATGCTGATCGCCCAGCTCGAGGCCCTTGAGCAGTCTGACTGGAGCGACGAAGACGTGGAAGACGATCGTCTGCGGCTGATTTTCACCTGTTGCCACCCGGCCCTGGCGGCGGATGCCCAGGTGCCGTTGACGCTGCGGGAAGTCTGCGACCTGACCACCGAGGAAATCGCCCGGGCCTTCCTGGCTGCACCCGCGGCCATCGCCCAACGCATCGTGCGGGCCAAGGCGAAGATTCGCGACGCGAAAATCCCCTACCAGGTCCCGTCCCGTGCGGAACTGCCCGAACGCTTGGACAGTGTGCTGCGGGTGATCTACCTGGTGTTCAATGAAGGTTACTCGGCTTCGATGGGCGCCGAGTTGACCCGAGAAGACCTGACCCGCGAAGCCATCCGCCTTGCACGGCTGTTGATGGAGTTGTTGCCTGAGGCCGAGGTCATGGGGTTGTTGGCGCTGATGCTGCTGCACGAATCCCGGCGGACGGCACGCACGACGGATACCGGTGAACTGGTATTGCTGGATGAGCAGGACCGTTCCTTGTGGAATGCGCAACTGATTGCCGAAGGTTGCCGGTTGGTGGAGGCCGCGCTGAATACCCGTCGGTTCGGGCCTTATTGCCTGCAAGCGGCGATTGCGGCCGTCCACGCCGAAGCGCCCACCGCGCAGGAAACCGACTGGCCGCAGATCGTCGGGCTGTATGACGTGCTGCTGCGGGTCATGCCGTCGCCGGTGATCGAACTCAATCGCGCCGTCGCCCTGGCCAAGCGCGACGGGCCGGAGGCGGGGTTGCGCCAGATCGAGGCGATCCTGGGGCGGGGCGATCTGCTCGACTATCACCTGGCCCACTCGGCACGGGCGGAATTCTGCCGGCAGTTGGGGCGAGTGGAAGAGGCGAGGGTGGCTTATCGGCGTGCGCTTGAATTGACACAGCAACTGCCGGAGCGACGGTTTCTTGAGGGGCGGCTGGCGGAATTGGCCAAGCAACCATAACCGGCCCGGCGATAAGTCTGTGTGCGAGCCTGCTCGCGAAGCGGTGGGCCAGTCGATGCCAATGTTGAATGTACCGACGCCTTCGCGAGCAGGCTCGCTCCCACAGGGGATTGGGGGGGCGCTGTTATTGAGCTTGATCGGGTAATTGTGGGAGCGGGCTTGCTCGCGAGCCCGGAGCAAGCCCCACAGAAATGCGGTTTCCTCTGCCAATGAAAAGGCGACCCGAAGGTCGCCTTTTCATTCCGCCAGCGTTGATCAGAACTCGTGATCAGCGTTGTCCGGGTTCAGGTCACTGATGCCCAGTTTGCCGGCAGCCTGTTCAATCGAACCGGTCTGCTTGACCAGGGCTGCGATGGCGTCGCGGACGATCTGGTTGCCGGCGGTGTTGCCGGCCGCGATCAATTGGTCGTAGTGCTCACCCTTGTTGGCGTGATCGACCATGACCTGGATCTTGGCCTCGGTATCGGCCAGGTCGGCCTTGAGCGCGGTATCCGCGGCCGGGTCGGCCTTGGCTACCAGGGAAGACAGGCTGGCGCCGGTCATCTTGGTACCGTCGACGCGGGTGTATTCGCCCAGGTACACGTTGCGCACGCCCTTGGCGTCGTAGAAGTGCGAGTTGTGGGTGTTGTCGCTGAAGCAGTCCTGCTCGTCTTCTGGCGAGTTGGCTTCCAGGGACACCTTCATGCGCTCGCCCGCCAGTTCACCGAGGGACAGGCTACCCATGCCGAACAGCATTTTGCGCAGGCCGCTTTCAGCCGGTTCCGCTTCCAGGGTGGCGCGGTAGTTGTCGGCCACGTTTGGCTTCCAGTTGCCGACCATTTCTTCCAGGTCGCTGACCAGCAATTGGGTCACGGACTTGAGGTAGGCACGACGACGGTCGTTGTGGCCGCCAGTGGCGCCGGCGCCTTCCAGGTAGTCGGAAGCCGGGCGGTTGCCGGCACCGGGACCGGTGCCGTTGAGGTCCTGGCCCCACAGCAGGAATTCGATGGCGTGGTAGCCGGTGGCGACGTTGGCCTCGGAACCACCCAGCTCATTCAGGCTGGCGAGCTTTTCCGGGGTGATGTCTTTCACGTCGACCTTGTCTTCGCCCACCTGGACTTCAGTGTTGGCGATGATGTTGGCGGTGGCGCCCGGGTTACCCAGTGCGTGCTCGTAGGATTTGTCGACGTAGTCGATCAGGCCTTCGTCCAGGGGCCAGGCGTTCACCTGGCCTTCCCAGTCGTCGATGATGGTGTTGCCGAAGCGGAACACTTCGCTCTGCAGGTAAGGCACGCGGGCGGCGACCCAGGCAGCGCGGGCGGCTTTCAGGGTGTCGGCGTTCGGCTTGGCCAGGAACGCGTCGACGGCGGTTTGCAGGGTCTTTGCAGTGGATTCGGCATCGCTGTAGACCGCATAGACCATGTCGGCGTAGTGCGCGACGACGGCCTTGGCGGCGGCTTCGTCGAGTTTGCCGGCGGCAGCAGGGGCGGCCGGTGCCGCGGTGCTGGCGGCAGGCGTTGGCGCTTGCGGCGCGGCAGCCTTGTCCTTGCCCTCGCCGCAGCCGGCGAGGGAAATAGCGATGGCCAGCAGACTGGCGGTAGCCAGGGGCATACGAATCATGGCAAACATCCTGCTTGGAAAATGGATGGGACTGGCGCAAGGGTGCGCAAAAGCTGCGACATAATGCGAAAGATTTGCATTATGTGTAAAGAGCTGCGTCTGTAAATATTTCTTATTTAATGAATGCGGATTGCAGGCTTCGCCGGCTCTTACAGAAAAATGCGATTTTTCTGTAAGAGCCGGGCAGGCCTGCGATCTTTGGAGGTGTCAGAGGATGGAGGCCTTGCTGCGCTGCGCCTGTTTCAGGTAAGCACCCAGCTCCCGTGCCGGCAGGGGTTTGCTGTAGTAGTAACCCTGACCTTCATGGCAGCCTTCGGCGATGATGTAGGCTTCCTGCTCGATCGTCTCGACACCTTCGGCGATCACCTGCATCCCGAGGCTCTTACCCAGCTGGATGATGGCGCGGACGATGGTCGCGTCATCTTCGTCATCGAGCAGGTCCTGGACGAAGCTCTTGTCGATCTTGATCTTGTCCAGGGGCAGGCTCTTGAGGTAACTCAGGGACGAATAGCCGGTCCCGAAATCATCGATGGCGATCAATGCGCCAGAGCGGCGCAGGCTCAGCAAGTGCTGGGCGGCGGTGGTGATGTCTTCCATCAGGCCGGTCTCGGTGACTTCGAGCTCCAGGCTGCGAGGCGGCAACCGGTACATCTGCAGGAGGTTGTTCACCACCCGAGGCAGTTCGGCATGGTGCAGTTGCACCGTGGACAGGTTGACTGCCATGCGCATGTCGACGAAACCCTGGTCGTGCCATTCGCGCAATTGCTTGCAGGCCTGGTCCAGCACCCACTCGCCGATGGCAATGATGGTGCCGTTCTGCTCGGCCAGTGGAATGAACAGATCCGGCGGTACGAAGCCATGTTCGGGATGGTGCCAGCGAATCAGGGCTTCGGTGCCCACCACGCGCAAGTCGCGATAGCTGATCTGCGGTTGGTAGACCAGGGTGAACTGTTCGCGAACCAGGGCCTCGCGTAGATCTTTCTCCAACTCGCGACGGCGGCGCATTTCACTGTCGACGCTGGCGATGTAGAACTGGTAGCGGTTGCGCGAGCGGGTCTTGGCCAGGGTCATGGTCTGCTCGGCTTTCTGCAACAACTTTTCGGTGCTGTCGCCGTCCTCGGGGAACAGCGTGATGCCGATGGTGGCACGCAGGCGGATTTCCTGGTCGTCGAGGGCGAAGGGCGCCTCCAGGTCGTCAAGGATGCTTTGCGACAGCTCGGCGGCTTCGTAAGGCTGCTCGATGTCGGCCTGCACCAGGGCGAACTGGTCGCCTCCCAGCCGTGCCAGCGCGCCCAGGCGGCCGCTGTGGGCCCGCAATCGATCGGCCAGGGCCAGCAGCAGTTGGTCACCGGTCTGGTAGCTGAACTGTTCGTTGATGCTCTTGAAGTCGTCCAGCCCCACGCACAGCACCGCCACGCGACGTTGCAGGCGGCCGGCGTCCACCAGGATCTTGTCCAGTTGCTGCTGAAGCTGTTGGCGGTTGGGCAGGCCGGTAAGAAAATCGTATTGAGCCATCCGCAGCAGGCTGTTTTCCGCTTCATGGCGCAGGTGTGTATTGCGTTCGATGGAGGCGAGCAATTGGTTGGCCGTGTTGATCCACAGGCCCAGCTCGTTGTCCTCGTGGCCGCGAAGCTGCGGGATCTTGTGGGCGCTGGGGCGATCGGGATTGATTTCCGTCAGGTGCTCGATGATCCGCGACAGCGGCTTGGTCAGCAGCCAGTGATAGACCAGGTACAACACCAGGCCCATTGCCAGGGCCCGCAACATGCCGGAGATGAAAATGATCACGGAGTTGATGATGAAACTCTGGCCGTAGGTGGAGGTGTCCAGGGTGATGCTCAGATCGCCGTAGTATTCGCTGTAGGGGCCACGGCCAACCAACTGCGTGGTGAAGGTACGCTCCTTGCCCAGGATCAGGTCGGTCAGCCAACGACTTTCAGAATGCTGCAGGGGGCGGGTCTTTTCGGCGAGCATGGTTTCACGAGGGTGACCGATGGAGGCCATGCGCACGGCTTCATCCTGGAACAGCCCTTCGATCACTTGCATGCCCATTTCCCGGTCGAGGCTGTAGACGGCCTGGGTAGACGGGTCGCGAAACATATCGAGAATGCGCTGGGCATCGCTGGCGACGGCCCGGTTGGTTTTATAGGCATCGAACACGATCTGAGCGCAGCTCAGAATCATGCCAACGATCAATGCCGAAAGGAGCACGACCCGGAGCAACTTCACAGACAAGCTGTTCTTGAGTTCCAGCTTCAAAGAGGGATTCCTTGTACCGTGCGGGTAGCGTCAAGTTGCCATGAGTATTGGCAATCCTGTGATGGCAGTCAAAGGGACAATCAAACACAAGGGATATTGCCTGGAACATGGCCGATATACGGTTTTTCCAGAGTGATTGCTCTACGGTCATTGTGTCGGTTGCAAAGGCCCGCAACTTGAGGCCTCGAAGGAATTTTTGTTGGAATCCGGACCTGAGGTCATCCGCTCGAAACCGGGGCGGGGATTTATGCCGGGCAAAAAAAACCCGGCAAAATGCCGGGCTCTTTTTTGGGCATCGGATCGAAACTCAGGCGGTGAAAGCCTTGCCTTCGAACTGCTCGGCCACGAATTTCCAGTTGACCAGGTTCCAGAACGCTTCGACGTATTTCGGGCGAAGGTTGCGGTAGTCGATGTAGTAGGCGTGTTCCCAGACGTCGCAGGTCAGCAGTGGGGTGTCGCCGCTGGTCAGGGGGTTGCCGGCGCCGATGGTGCTGGCCAGGGCCAGGGAACCGTCAGCCTTCTTCACCAGCCAGCCCCAGCCGGAACCGAAGGTGCCGATGGAAGTCTTGCTGAACTCTTCCTTGAACTTGTCGAACGAACCGAAGGCCCTGTTGATGGCTTCAGCCAGTGCGCCGGTAGGTTGACCGCCGGCGTTGGGCGCCAGGCAGTTCCAGTAAAAGGTGTGGTTCCAGACCTGAGCGGCGTTGTTGAAGATGCCGCCCGAGGAAGTCTTGACGATTTCTTCCAGGGTCTTGCCTTCGAACTCGGTGCCAGGCACCAGGTTGTTCAGGTTCACGACGTAGGTGTTGTGGTGCTTGTCGTGGTGGAACTCCAGAGTCTCTTTGGAGATGTGCGGCTGCAGTGCATCGTGTGGGTAAGGCAGCGGCGGCAATTCGAAAGCCATGGTGATTCTCCTAATCAGGTCAGTTGCGGTGAGCGCAAGGCCGATCACGGGCGGCCGGACTTGCGCCGGGGAGTTTGTACTCTTTGCGGCGCAAGGTCGGATCATAGCACCGGGGGGGCGGCATAACCACGCAACAACTGTGTGGAATAGAGGTTCCAGAGCGGTTTGGAATATCAGCCCATGACGATCAACTGCACCGCCACGGCGAACATCATCACCGCCACCAACAGGTCGAGGATCCGCCAGGTGCTCGGGCGAGCCAGCCAGGGAGCCAGCCATGCGGCGCCGAAGGCCAGGGTAAAGAACCACACCAGCGAGGCACTGGCGGCGCCCATGACATAGGCACCGGGCACGCTCTGCTGGGCACCGAGAGAACCGATCAGCAGCACGGTATCGAGGTAGACGTGAGGGTTGAGCAGCGTCACCGCCAGCGCACTGAGCAACACCGCCCGCAGCGAGCGCACGGCCTGGTTTTCACCTTGTTGCAGGCTCTGCTTCGAACAGGCCCGGCGCAAGGCGAGGCTGCCGTACCAGAGCAGGAACGCCGCACCTCCCCAGCGGGCAATAGAGAGCAGCAACGGGCTCTGGGCCAGCAGCGTCGCCAGCCCGAATACGCCGGCCATGACCAGCAGCGCATCGCAGGTGACGCACAGCGCAGCCACGGGCAAATGATGTTCGCGACGCAGGCTCTGGGCCAGCACAAATGCATTCTGGGCGCCGATGGCCATGATCAGCCCGAGGGCTACCAGCAGCCCGTTCACATAGCTTTGCCACATCATCATTACTCCCCGCTCGCGGCCAGTTGCTGGAGCGCAGCCATGGCTCGTTCAGCGTCGTCGTGACCGACGAACAGATGGTCGTGGTAGTAACCGGCGATCACATTGCAACTGATGCCGGCATTGCCCAGCGCCGTGGCGAAGGCTGCGGTCAGGCCTACCGCCTGCAGGGCGGAGTGCACCTCCAGGGTGATCCAGGCGGCGACGTAGTCGAAGCCCAGCCCTGCCTTCTGCGCCTGGGATTTTTCCAGGATCACCGTCAGTCCTTCTCGCTCGAGAAAGCTGCCGACGATTGTGATGCCCGTGGGGACCCGGCCGTCAGGCAGGCTACAGAACACGTATTGGCCCTGATTGAGCTGCGGGCTCATGCTGCGCAGCAGGGTGTTCAATGATGTTTCGCCAGACATGGCTCGTTCCTTCTCAAGTGATGCTGGTCATTTTCCGGTCGAAAGCTGTATAAGAAAAACCAATCTTGCTGATTGCTCATTAGGAATACTGTTGTTCGATTACAAACTGCTGGCGGCCTTGGCTGCGGTGGTGGAGCAGGCTGGCTTCGAGCGCGCCGCCCAAGTGCTGGGTTTGTCCCAATCGGCCATTTCCCAGCGGATCAAGCTGTTGGAGGCGCGCGTCGGCCAACCCGTGCTGGTACGCGCTACGCCGCCAGCCCCCACCGAGATCGGTCGTCGTTTGCTCAACCACGTGCAGCAGGTGCGCTTGCTGGAGCGCGATCTGCAAAGCCTGGTGCCGGCCCTGGATGAAGAGGGCCTGCCAGAACGCCTGCGCATCGCCCTGAATGCCGACAGCCTGGCGACCTGGTGGGCGGCAGCCGTGGGCGATTTCTGCGCCGAACATCATCTGTTGATGGACTTGGTGGTCGAGGACCAGACCGTGGGTCTCAAACGCATGCGCGCTGGCGAAGTGGCGGCGTGTGTTTGCGCCAGCGAGCGGCCGGTGGCCGGGGCTCGCAGCGTCTTGCTGGGCGCCATGCGCTACCGGGCCCTGGCGAGCCCGGCCTTCATCGCCCGGCACTTTCCCGATGGTGTGTGCGCCGAGCAATTGGCTCGCACGCCGGCCCTGGTGTTCGGCCCGGATGATTTCCTGCAGCACCGCTACCTCGCTTCCCTCGGTGTCGAAGGCGGTTTCGAGCACCATTTATGTCCCTCTTCCGAAGGTTTCATCCGCCTCGCCGAAGCGGGGCTTGGTTGGGGGCTGGTGCCGGAACTGCAGATGCGCGAACAACTGGCGCGTGGTGTGTTGGTGGAGTTGCTGGCAGATAAACCGATCGATGTGCCTTTGTACTGGCATCATTGGCGCAACGGTGGACAGTTGCTCGGGTTGTTGACCGATCAGTTGATTCGCTTCTCAAAGCGCTGGCTGGTGCCTTGGGCACCGCAATGAGCGTCAAGCCGCAAGCGACGCAGATTAATTTGCCGTGGCGGCTCGACGCTCGCCACTGCATGGGTTGGGGGCATTCATGAAAATTCTGGTTACCGGCGCAAGCGGCTTCATCGGTGGGCGCTTTGCGCGTTTCGCCCTGGAGCAGGGCCTGGATGTACGGGTCAACGGACGTCGGGCCGAGAGCGTGGAACACCTGGTGCGTCGCGGTGCGCAATTCGTCCCGGGGGACCTGGGCGATCCGCTGCTGGCCCGTGATCTGTGCCTGGATGTCGAGGCCGTGGTGCATTGCGCCGGCTCCGTGGGGTTGTGGGGGCGTTATCAGGATTTTCACCAGGGCAACGTCCAGCTCACGGAAAATATTGTCGAGGCCTGCCTCAAGCAGAAGGTCCGGCGCCTGGTTCACCTGTCGTCACCCTCGATCTATTTCGATGGCCGCGACCACTTCGGGTTGACCGAAGAGCAGGTGCCCAAGCGCTTCGGCCATCCCTACGCCGCCACCAAATACCTGGCCGAGCAGAAAGTCTTCGGCGCCCAGGAGTTCGGCCTTGAGGTGCTGGCCCTGCGGCCGCGTTTCGTGACCGGTGCCGGTGACATGAGCATCTTCCCGCGGCTGTTGAACATGCAGCGCAAGGGGCGGTTGGCGATTGTTGGCAACGGCTTGAACAAGGTGGATTTCACCAGCGTGCACAACCTCAACGAGGCGTTGCTCAGCAGTCTGCTGGTCACCGGCTCAGCCTTGGGCCAGGCCTACAACATCAGCAATGGAACGCCGATTCCGCTGTGGGACGTAGTCAACTATGTGATGCGGCAGATGGACGTCCCACAAGTCAGGCGTTACCGTTCCTACGGGCTGGCCTACAGCATTGCAGCGTTGAACGAAGGGGCCTGCAAGTTGTGGCCGGGTCGTCCCGAACCGACGCTGTCGCGCTTGGGCATGCAGGTCATGAACAAAAATTTCACCCTCGACATCAGCCGGGCCCGGCATTATCTCGATTACGATCCGCAGGTCAGCCTGTGGACCGCCCTCGATGAATTCTGCACTTGGTGGAAAGCCCGCTGATCGGCCCGTCATGAACCGAGTGCCGGGTTCGGGGTCAATGGGTGCGGTGGGCGAGGGGGTTATACTCGCCGCATCGAGCCATTACTGGTTTTTCAAAGGTTGAATCCATGCCCACGCGTAATGATGAACACGACGACTTCGACGATGTACCGAGCCTGCGGATGCGCGCCGACGTCCCCGATGACGATGACTTCCTGCCCAACCGTCAGGCGCATGTGCAAGCGCGCCCGACACCCGTGGCGGCGGCCAAGGTCAAGGGGCCGAGCACCGGACCGCTGTGGGCACTGGTCGGCGCGTTGCTGTGTGCGTTCGGCTTCCTGGCCTGGTGGAGCTTCCAGCAGATTTCCCTGATGGAGCAGCAGTTGGTGGCGACCCAGGAGAGTTTCGCGCGGATCAGTGAGGACGCGGCGGGGCGCTTGCAGGACATTTCCGGCAAGGTGGTGGCTGGCCAGTCCAATGTCATGAGCGACAGTGAAGCCTTGAAGCTGCAGGTCAAGCAGTTGGACAACAAGCTGCAAGACCAGGCCCGGCTGTTCGAAAGCAAGCTGCAAGAGCAGTACAGGCAACAGCAAGCCACCTTCGGTCCATCCGCCGACCTGGACAAGGAACTGGCCCAGCTCATCGCCCAGGCCACTGAACAGCAGAACACCAGCACGCAATTGCAAGCGGCCAACAAAGAGCTTCAAGCCCAGGTCAAGGCTCTGGCGGCTGAAGTGACTACCCTGAAGAACCAGGGGGAAGGCGGCGCGCTCGATGCCCAGCTCAAGAGCATCGGTGCCGATATCACTGCCCTGAAAAGGAATAGCCAGAACCCCGCCATCGAGCGTTTGGAGCAGGAGGTGATGGTGCTCAAGAGCCAGCAGGATAACCGCTCAGGCGGCACGGCCGAATTCGATGCCTTCCGCGGCCAGGTCACCCGCAACATCAATACGCTGCAAGCGCAGATCCAGAACCTTCAACAGCAACTCAGCGCCCGGGGGCAGTGATAGGTTTTTAACACCACCCCACCTGTGGGAGCGAGCAGGCTCGCACACAGTGGCTCGGGGTGTCGTGAAGGGGGTGCTCAGCACACAAAAAAGGCCCGCATCGCTGCGGGCCTTTTTTGTATTACCTGGGCTGATCAGCCCGCCACCAACACCCGGATCGCTTCCAGGCGCAGGGCAGCTTTTTCCAGCATCGCCAGGCCTTGTTCGCGCTGTTTGCGCAGGGCGACCAGCTCGCTGTCGCGCACGGTCGGGTTGACGGCTTGCAGGGCGGTCAGACGGGCCAGCTCTTCATCAGTATCGGCAGCCAGGCGGCGTTGGGCTTCGGCCACGCGTTCGGCATGCCGCAGGGCGACTTTCTCTTCACCGGCATTGATGCGCGGCGTGAGTTGATCACGCTGGGCCTGGATGAACTTGTTGGCGCTGGCACGGGGTACGCTTTCGAGCTGATCGTTCAAGGTCTCGAACGACACCCGGGCCGCCAGGTCGTTGCCGTTGCTGTCCAGCAGGCAGCGCAGGGCGGCCGGAGGCAGGTAACGGCCCAGTTGCAGCGAGCGTGGGGCTACCACTTCACTGACGTAAAGCAATTCCAGCAGCACGGTGCCGGGCTTGAGGGCCTTGTTCTTGATCAGCGCGACAGCCGTGTTGCCCATGGAGCCAGACAGCACCAGGTCCATGCCGCCTTGCACCATCGGGTGTTCCCAGGTGATGAACTGCATGTCTTCGCGCGACAGTGCCTGGTTGCGGTCGTAGGTGATGGTCACGCCTTCGTCGTCGCCCAGCGGGAAGCTGGCATCGAGCATTTTTTCGCTCGGCTTGAGAATCAGCGCATTGTCCGAATGGTCCTCGCTGTCGATGCCGAACGCGTCGAACAAGGTTTCCATGTAAATCGGCAGGGCGAACTGATCGTCTTGTTCAAGGATGGCTTCCACCAGTGCATCGCCTTCCCCGGCACCGCCGGAGTTGAGTTCCAGCAAACGGTCGCGACCGGTGTGCAGCTCGCTCTCCAGGCGCTCGCGTTCGGCGCGGGCCTCGTCGATCAACGCTTGCCATTGGCCATCGTCGGCCTCTTCCAGCAAGGGCAGCAGGCGCGGACCGAATTGATGCTGCAAGGCGTTGCCGGTCGGGCAGGTGTTGAGGAAGGCGTTCAGCGCCTCGTGGTACCACTGGTACAGCCGCTCTTGCGGGCTGGTTTCCAGGTACGGCACGTGCAACTCGATGGTGTGCTTCTGGCCGATCCGATCCAGACGACCGATCCGCTGTTCCAGCAGGTCCGGGTGAGAAGGCAGGTCGAACAGCACCAGATGATGCGCGAACTGGAAGTTGCGCCCTTCGCTGCCGATTTCCGAGCAGATCAGCACCTGCGCGCCAAACTCTTCGTCGGCGAAGTACGCGGCGGCACGGTCGCGCTCGAGAATGTTCATGCCTTCATGGAACACCGTGGCCGGGATGCCGGAGCGCACGCGCAAGGCATCTTCCAGGTCCATGGCGGTTTCGGCATGGGCACAGATCACCAGGACCTTGGTGCGCTTGAGCATTTTCAACTGGTCGATCAGCCACTCGACGCGTGGGTCGAATTTCCACCAGCGTTCTTCTTCGCTGGCATCCGGCTGGGCCTGGAAGCTGACTTCCGGGTACAGCTCGGCGTGATCGCCCAAGGGCAGCTCGAGGTATTCGTCCGGGCATGGCAGCGGATAGGCGTGCAGCTTGCGCTCCGGGAAGCCCTGGATGGCGGCGCGGGTATTGCGGAACAGCACGCGGCCGGTGCCGTGGCGGTCCAGCAACTCGCGGACCAGGCGGGCGCTGGCTTCGACGTCGCCATCATTGACGGCGGTCAGCAGCGCTTCGCCTTCGTTGCCCAGGAAACCGTGGATGGTCTTGTGGGCCTCGGGCGAAAGGCGGCCTTTGTCCAGCAGCTCCTGGACGGCCTCGGCCACCGGGCGGTAGTTTTCGCTCTCGGCGCGGAAGGCCTTGAGGTCGTGGAAGCGGTTCGGGTCCAGCAGGCGCAGGCGGGCGAAGTGGCTGTCCTGGCCCAATTGTTCCGGCGTCGCGGTCAGCAGCAGTACGCCGGGGATCGTCTCGGCAAGCTGCTCGACCAGCGCGTATTCGGGGCTGACCTGATCTTCGTGCCACACCAGGTGATGGGCTTCATCGACCACCATCAGATCCCAGCCGGCGGCGAACAGCGCGTCCTGGGCCTTCTCGTCGTCCACCAGCCATTCCAGCGCCACCAGCGCCAGTTGCGTGTCTTCGAACGGGTTGCTCGCATCGCTTTCGATAAAGCGTTCTTCATCGAACAGGGCAACCTGCAGGTTGAAGCGCCGGCGCATTTCCACCAGCCACTGGTGCTGGAGGTTTTCCGGAACCAGGATCAATACGCGGCTGGCGCGTCCGGACAGCAGTTGGCGATGGATGACCAGGCCGGCTTCGATGGTCTTGCCCAACCCCACTTCGTCCGCCAGCAATACCCGCGGTGCAATGCGGTCGGCCACTTCCCGGGCAATGTGCAACTGGTGGGCAATGGGCTGGGCCCGAACGCCACCCAGGCCCCAGAGTGGGGACTGCAGTTGGCGGCTGGTGTGTTCCAGGGTGTGGTAACGCAGGGAGAACCAGGCCAGCGGGTCGATCTGGCCGGCGAACAGTCGGTCGCTGGCCAGGCGGAACTGGATAAAATTCGACAGCTGGGTTTCCGGCAGGGTGACAACTTCGTTCTGCCCGTCGAGGCCGTGATAGACCAGCAGCCCGTCGACATCATCGACTTCGCGCACGGTCATTTTCCAACCTTCGAAATGAGTGATCACGTCGCCCGGCGAGAACCGTACACGTGTAAGAGGCGCATTCCGTAGCGCGTACTGGCGAGTGTCGCCAGTGGCCGGATAGAGCACGGTTAACAAGCGGCCGTCCTGTGCCAGAACGGTGCCTAAACCCAGCTCGGCTTCGCTGTCACTGATCCAGCGTTGCCCCGGTTGATACTGCTGCGCCATGCTGCCTGACTCCCGCCTTGAAAAAGCCGGTTATCTTAACGGAATGATCCCTCAGACCAAAGGAATTACGCACGTAACGGACTGTTATGACCGCCACTTCCTCGACCGGTCCGATGGAACTTCAGCAAGTTTCGCGATCAAACAGGCTTGTGCCTGCCTTGCATTAATGCCAACCGGGTCACAAGTTTCGGACCAGCGGTTCAAGCCTCCTGCGCCGCAGCCGATAGCCTGATGACAGGAGACTTTTATGTTGCTACCCACGCTCCCTTTGAGCGCCGTACCCATCACTGCACAACAGGATCCAGTCCGCCAGCGACCGGACATCCCGCCTGTGGTCCCGGTACAGCAAACCTCCAGCGAAAGCACCATCGACCTGCAAAAGCGCGATCCGGAAGAGGCTGCGCTGTTGTTGCGCGAGGAGCAGCGTCGCCAACAGGAGCGTGACAGGCGCCGTCGCGAGGCCGGTGAAGACCCCGAGGAACACCTGGCCATACCGGGGACCGAGCTCAACGCCGATAATACCGTGCCGGTGAAGCCCCTGATCGACGATGAGGCGCGCCAGGGCCTGTGGGTCGATATCCAGATCTGATGCCTGTAGTTGAGTTGTCCACGCACGGGCTGGTCAACGCAGCCGATAGCCCCCATCATGGGCATATTCGCACTTCACTGCATGATGCCGACACGCCATGAGCCAAGACGACAAACTGGTTGACCTCAACGCTGAGCGCGCCAAGCGTGTTCACGACCTCAACGAAAAACGCCTTAACGAAGTCCGCCAGGCTTTCGAGCAGGCGATGCCCCTGGGCAAAACCAAGAAAAAGCCCAAGAGCAAGCCGAAAAAACGCTGACTCCTCTCGATCCATTGATGCAAATCAGTTATTCCCCTTCCTTTTCGCTCGGTCGTGAGCGTTATTGACCCCGGTCAATGTTCACCCTGGCTCGATTGGTTAACCTGGCTCCAACACAACAGGGGCGGGACCAGGAGGCCAATCATGTTTTTCGACAATGTGGTGTTTGCCGGAATGTTGACGGTCGGCTTCATGTTCGTATTTTTTGCCGTTTTTGGATTATTCATCTGGAAAGATGCACACAGGCGCAAAAAGCCGTAAGTCTTTCCAACTGCAACGAGCACGCAAGGCATTTTGGGCGACTTCGGTCGCCCTTTTTTTTGTGCGAAATTTCTGTCTGCACACAATCCCCTGTGGGAGCGAGCCTGCTCGCGATGGCGTCAGTTCAGCCAATATCAATGGTGGTTGACCCACCGCTATCGTCGGATCGCCGCCCGGAGCAGGCTCGCTCCCACAGGGATAAAGCAACTGGCATAAAAAAAGGTGCGACCCCGCAAGGATCGCACCTTTTTTGTAAGGCGCTGGAATCAGCTGCCCAGGGCCTTGGAAGCCAGCCAGAACAACCCGGCCGACAGCGCCACCGTTGCCGGCAGGGTCAGCACCCAGGCCAGCAGGATGTTACGCACCGTGCCGCCTTGCAGGCCGCTCTTGTTGGCAATCATGGTGCCGGCCACGCCGGAGGACAGCACGTGGGTAGTGGATACCGGCAGGCTGAAGACGTTAGCCAGGCCGATCATGCACGCCGTGGTGATCTGCGCCGACATGCCCTGGGCGTAGGTCATGCCCTGCTTGCCGATTTTCTCGCCGATGGTCAGCACCACACGCTTCCAGCCCACCATGGTGCCCAGGCCCAGCGCCAGGGCAACGGCCAGGATCACCCAGAACGGGGCGTATTCGGTCGTGGCGGTCAGGTCCTTGCGCAGTTTGTTCAGGTCGTCTTTTTCGCGGGCCGCCAGGTTTGGCAACTTGCCGACCTTCTTGGCCGTGTCGTCCAGGCAGAGCAGGTAGCGGCGAACCTCGATGCGGCTTTCCGACGGGAGCGAGTGATAATCGGCCACGCCCTTGAGGGTGTCGAGCAGCGCGTTGATGGTGGGTTCGGTCTGCTGCGGGTTGCAACGGAATTTCTCCGGCAGGTCGCCCGGCACGCTTTTGCCCAGCGCCAGGTATTCGCCCAGGGATTCGCTGTTGCGCTGGTAGAACTGGCTCAGGTGCAGGGTCGCGTCACGGGTGCGCTCGATCTGGTAGGTGGTGCTGCTCAGGTCGAGTACGAATTGCGCCGGCACGATGCCGATCAGCACCAGCATGATGAGGCCGATACCTTTCTGACCATCGTTGGAACCGTGAACGAAACTGACGGCCATGGCCGAAATTACCAGCACCAGGCGGTTCCAGAACGGAGGATGCTTCTTGTCGTCGATCTTGCGACGTTGTTCCGGTGTCTTGTGCATCTTCGACAGCGGTCGCCACCATTTCAGGCCAATCAGCACCAGGGCTGCAATCAGGAAGCCGGCCATGGGCGAGAACACCAGCGAGGCGCCGATATCGATCGCCTTCTGCCAGTTCACACCGTCACCCAGCGGGATGTCGTTGATCAACGCGTTGGCCAGGCCCACGCCGAGGATCGAACCGATCAACGTATGGGAGCTGGACGCCGGGATACCGAAGTACCAGGTACCCAGGTTCCAGGTGATGGCGGCAGCGAGCAGCGAAAACACCATCGCCAGCCCGTGTCCGGTGTTCACATTGATCAGCAGTTCCACGGGCAACAGGTGGACGATGGCATACGCCACGCCCACGCCGCCCAGCAGCACGCCGAGGAAGTTGAACACCCCGGAAAAGAACACCGCCAGGTGCGGCGGCATCGCTTTGGTGTAGATAACAGTGGCAACCGCGTTAGCGGTGTCATGAAAGCCGTTGATGAACTCGAAGGCGAGGACAAAAGCCAGGGCGAGCAAGAGGCTCACAAGCACCCAAGCATCCAGTCCGCTGAATAAATCGATCATGAAGGTTTTCTGACCCGGTCATAAGGGGGCGCGATTATGCCAGAAAACCACGTTGATCGATGCACTGCCTGCTCATTGGTAACATTCTTCAACGAAATAATTTGTAGGAAACCTTCTGGGAGCAGGTTTTTCGAGGGCGGCGCAACCCATTGATTCCGGGGTTAAAAGCCAGGTGAGCGAGGGGCGCCGAGGCTGAGCAGGGCACCACGTAGTTGTATGAAATATCTGAAAAGAAAGTCAGTTACGACTTCCTCCACCCTATGGCGGAAGGAGAGGGCGGCCCGCTCATGACGGGCGGCCAGCGCAGTGTCCGGTCGGGGTGGCGACCGGATACTGTTTCCACGGAAAGCGTGTTATCGCTCTTCGGGCCTGAGTTCCTTTTCCATTTTCTGAAGTTCCTGGGAAAAGGCCTGATCCTGAACAGTGGCGCGTTTACGCCAGGGTTTGCGTTCCGGTTCAGGTTGGGCGGCGTAGGTGGTGACTTCCCCGCCGTAAACTTCCTTGTAACGTTGTTCCTGGCGCTCAAGTTCCGCGCGCAGTTCGTCTTTCGTCACAGTATTACCTAGCAAAGTGAATTGAATCTGGTGATACGCACTGCATGTATCCACGCAGACGGCCACGGCACCAGAGCTGACAGCTGACGTAGCATCAGGGCTTCGTGTTGTTGCCGATACAGGGGAAGCGGCCATGGGGCTTCAGGCACCTGAGGACGGAGCGGGCCGATGGGCCTTGCCGTCACTGAGTTGCATTATAGCGGTCCACCCGAAGAACACTATCGGGAAATACTAAAAGGGCGGATTGTTATGTGAACCCATGTTTGCATGTGCAACTTCTGGCAATTACGTTTCAAGCAATACCATCGGTGCCGATACCCTCGCGCCGTTCAAGGCGACAAGTTCAATATTGCAACCTCGTTGTTCAAAGTCAAATGTGCCTGATGCCGCTGTTCAGATTCATTATCGGATTCGCGGGCGGTCGGGCAATTTCCGCGGTCGGTTTCGTCGATTGCGATTATCGGCCCGGAGTTCGATAATCGCACGGTCTTGAGGGGCCAGCCCTTGTCGTACCTCAGGCCGCCGTTTGTAATGACCGTCATTGCCGGGGAAGTACCAGACATGAACGACCAATTGCGCAACGCCTTCTCTTCAGTCGCGCCACCGATTGTCGCCTCACCGGCCAAACGGATTCAGGCCCTGACCGGCGACCCGGACTTCATGACGTCCCTGGCCCGCGGGCTGGCCGTGGTGCAAGCCTTCCAGGAGCGCAAGCGGCACCTGACCATTGCACAGATCAGCCATCGCACCGAGATCCCTCGTGCCGCCGTCAGGCGTTGTCTGCACACGTTGATCAAGCTCGGCTACGCCACCACCGACGGGCGCACCTATTCGCTGCTGCCCAAGGTGTTGACCCTCGGCCACGCCTATCTGTCGTCGACGCCGCTGGCGGTTTCTGCCCAGCCGTACCTGGATCGCATGAGTGAGCAATTGCACGAGGCCTGTAACATGGCGACCCTTGAAGGCGACGACATTCTCTATATCGCCCGATCGGCCACCACCCAGCGGCTGATTTCCGTGGACCTGTCCGTCGGAGGACGCCTGCCGGCCTATTGCACCTCCATGGGCAGGATTCTCCTGGCGGCCCTGGATGATGCTTCGCTGCGTGATTATCTCGACCATGCCGACCTGCAGGCCAAGACCAGCCGGACGCTGCACACCCCCGAGGCGCTGCTCGAATGTCTGCAGCAGGTGCGATTGCAAGGCTGGTGCATCGTCGACCAGGAGCTGGAGCAGGGCCTGCGGGCCATTGCCGTTCCGGTCTACGATGCTTCCGGCCAGGTCGTGGCGGCGCTGAATGTCAGTACCCACGCCGGACGTGTCAGCCGCACGGAGCTGGAGCAGCGGTTCCTGCCCAGTCTGTTGGGGGCCAGCCGGGACCTGAGCGCGCAGTTGTTCGCTTAAGCTGTTCGATAAACGCACAGAGACGTCTCGGGTCAATTGACGGTATTTATCCAGCCTCATTAATGTCGCGGCAGCGTCATCCGGCGCAATCGGGTCCGATCTGCCCGGCACAATAATAATGAGAGATACGATGAACCAGCCTCAGACCTCCGTAGGCCATTGCCTCGACGTACAGTCCTTCATCAATGCGCAACCCATTTCGCGCTACCAGTGGCGTGTGGTGATCCTCTGTTTCCTGATTGTCTTCCTCGATGGCCTCGACACGGCGGCCATGGGCTTCATTGCCCCGGCCCTGTCCCAGGATTGGGGCGTCGATCGCGCCAGCCTCGGCCCGGTCATGAGCGCGGCGCTGATCGGCATGGTTTTCGGTGCACTGGGCTCAGGGCCACTGGCTGACCGCTTCGGGCGAAAAGTCGTGCTGGTGGGCGCGGTCGTGCTGTTCGGTGCGTTCAGCCTGGCGTCGGCGTACAGCGCCAATGTCGAGCAGTTGCTGGTGCTGCGCTTCCTGACGGGCCTGGGGCTGGGCGCGGGGATGCCAAACGCCACCACCTTGCTGTCGGAGTACACCCCGGAGCGCAAGAAATCCCTGTTGGTGACCAGCATGTTCTGTGGGTTCAACCTGGGGATGGCCGGCGGCGGCTTCATCTCGGCCAAATTGATACCGGCGTTCGGTTGGCACAGCTTGCTGCTGATCGGCGGGATCCTGCCATTGATCCTGGCGGTGGTGCTGCTGTTCTGGCTGCCGGAGTCGGCGCGCTACCTGCTCGTGCGCAATCGTGGCGCTGACAAGGTACGCAAGGCCCTGGCGCCGATCGACCCGGCCACCATTGCCCAGGCGGCCAGCTTCAGTGTGCCCGAGCAGAAAACCGTGAAGGCCCGGAACGTGCTCGCGGTGATTTTCTCCGGCACCTATAGCGCCGGTACGTTGCTGCTGTGGCTCACCTATTTCATGGGCCTGGTGATCGTTTACCTGTTGACCAGTTGGCTGCCGACGCTGATGCGTGACAGTGGCGCGAGCATGGAGCAGGCCGCTTTCATCGGTGCGCTGTTCCAGTTGGGCGGTGTCTTGAGCGCGGTGGGCGTGGGCTGGGCGATGGATCGGTTCAATCCCCACAAGGTCATCGGCTTTTTCTACCTGATGGCCGGGTTATTTGCCTACGCCGTAGGGCAGAGCCTGGGCAGCATCACCCTGCTTGCCACCCTGGTGCTGGTGGCCGGGATGTGCGTCAACGGCGCGCAATCGGCGATGCCTTCCCTGGCGGCGCGCTTCTACCCGACCCAAGGCCGGGCCACGGGGGTATCGTGGATGTTGGGCATCGGCCGGTTCGGTGCCATTCTCGGGGCCTGGATGGGCGCGACGCTGTTGGGCCTGGGCTGGAACTTCGAGCAGGTATTGACCGCGCTGGTCGTTCCAGCAGCGCTGGCGACCGCAGCAGTGGTGATCAAGGGCATGGTCAGCCATGCGGATGCGACCTGACTCGCGTGCTGATTTTTTGTGGGAGCGGGCTTGCTCGCGAAGGCATAGGTACATTCAACATCTGTGTTGGCTGACACCCCGCTTTCGCGAGCAAGCCCGCTCCCACAGGAATTTTGCTTCTCTGGATTAATCGATAGCCAAACAACAATCTGTTCGATAAACGAACACTCAGTCGATTATCGGATTGTTTGGGCTTTTCCCGCAGCTTAATCTTCAGTCACTCCGGCGCTGAACCTCGCGCCTTTTTCTTCATGTCGGTCCACTGGAAAACGGGAGCCTGCCCATGGCTGAAATCCTTTCGCTGCACGACGCGGTGAAGCAATTGGTCAACGACGGCGATACCGTCGCCCTCGAAGGCTTCACCCACTTGATTCCGACGGCGGCGGGTCATGAAATTATCCGCCAGGGCAAGAAAGACCTGACCCTGGTGCGGATGACTCCGGACCTGATCTACGACCAGTTGATCGGCGCAGGTTGTGCGCGCAAGTTGATTTTCTCCTGGGGCGGCAACCCGGGCGTGGGTTCGCTGCACCGCTTGCGCGATGCCGTGGAAAAGCAATGGCCGCAACCTTTGGAGATCGAGGAACACAGCCACGCGGACCTGGCCAATGCCTATGTCGCCGGGGCCTCCGGCCTGCCGTTCGCCGTGCTGCGGGCCTATGCCGGTTCCGATCTGCCGAAAGTCAACCCGCTGATCAAAAGCGTGACCTGTCCCTTTACCGGTGAAGTCCTGGCCGCGGTGCCTTCGGTACGTCCCGATATCACCGTGATCCACGCCCAGAAAGCCGACCGCAAGGGCAACGTGCTGCTGTGGGGCATCCTCGGTGTGCAGAAAGAAGCCGCCCTGGCTGCCAAGCGCTGCATCGTCACCGTGGAAGAGATCGTCGACGACCTGAACGCACCGATGAATGCCTGCGTCCTGCCGACCTGGGCCTTGAGCGCGGTCTGCCATGTGCCCGGTGGTGCTCATCCGTCCTACGCCCACGGCTACACCGAGCGTGACAATCGTTTCTACCAGGCGTGGGATGCCATCGCCCGGGACCGTGAGGCCTTTACCGCGTGGATCAACGAATACATCCATGGCACCCGGGATTTCAGTGAATTGCAGGCCAAACTGGCAGCCGCTTCGGAGGCGAAACAATGACGTACTCCACCAACGAAATGATGACCGTCGCCGCGGCCCGTCGGTTGAAGAACAACGCCGTGTGCTTCGTCGGCATCGGCCTGCCATCGAAAGCGGCCAACCTGGCGCGGTTGACCTCGTCGCCGGATGTCGTGCTGATCTACGAGTCCGGCCCGATTGGTGCCAAACCCAGCGTGTTGCCGCTGTCCATTGGCGATGGTGAGCTGGCTGAAACGGCGGATACCGTCGTACCGACCGGTGAAATTTTCCGCTACTGGCTGCAGGGTGGGCGTATCGACGTCGGTTTCCTTGGCGCGGCACAGGTCGACCGTTTCGGCAACATCAACACCACGGTGGTGGGCAATTACCATCAGCCAAAAGTCCGCCTGCCGGGCGCCGGCGGTGCACCGGAAATCGCCGGCTCGGCCAAGAGCGTGTTGATCATCCTCAAGCAGTCGGCGCGTTCGTTCGTCGATAAGCTGGACTTCATCACTTCGGTCGGTCACGGCGAGGGCGGTGATTCCCGCAGGCGCCTGGGCCTGCCGGGTGCGGGGCCGGTGGGTATCATCACCGACCTGTGCATCATGGAGCCGGAAGCCGGCACCCATGAATTCGTGGTGACTTCACTGCACCCCGGCGTGACCCGCGAGCAGGTCATCGCCGCTACCGGATGGGCGATCCGTTTCGCCGACCAGGTGCACACCACCGCCGAGCCGACTGACGTGGAGCTGCGCGCACTGCGCGATCTGGAAGCTCGCACGGCGGCGGCTCACGGCCAGGCACCGGGAGAAGCCTGATGCGCGACGTTTATATCTGTGATGCGATTCGAACCCCCATCGGCCGCTTCGGCGGTGGTTTGGCCGCGGTGCGCGCCGATGACCTGGCGGCCGTGCCGATCAAGGCGCTGATGGAGCGCAACCCATCGGTGGACTGGAGTGCGGTGGACGAGGTGTTCCTCGGTTGCGCCAACCAGGCCGGCGAAGACAACCGCAACGTGGCGCGCATGGCGCTGTTGCTGGCAGGGCTGCCAGAGAGCATTCCCGGCGTGACCCTCAACCGCCTCTGCGCTTCGGGCATGGACGCCATTGGCACGGCATTCCGCGCCATCGCCAGCGGCGAAATGGAACTGGCCATCGCTGGCGGCGTGGAGTCGATGTCCCGTGCGCCGTTCGTGATGGGCAAGGCCGACGCGGCGTTTTCCCGCAACATGAAACTGGAAGACACCACCATTGGCTGGCGCTTCATCAACCCCTTGATGAAAGCCCAGTACGGCGTGGATGCGATGCCCCAGACCGCCGATAACGTGGCGGACGATTACGCGGTGTCCCGTGCCGACCAGGACGCGTTCGCCCTACGCAGCCAGCAACGCACGGCGACGGCCCAGGCCGCAGGATTTTTCGCCGAAGAAATCGTACCGGTGCGCATTGCCCACAAGAAAGGCGAAACCGTGGTCGAACAGGACGAGCATCCCCGCGCCGATACCACGCTGGAAGCCCTGAACAAACTCAAACCGGTCAACGGCCCGGACAAGACCGTCACCGCCGGCAACGCCTCGGGTGTGAATGACGGCGCGGCGGCGTTGATCCTGGCCTCGGCCGAAGCGGTGAAGAAACACGGCCTGACCCCTCGCGGCAAAGTGTTGGGTATGGCCAGTGCTGGCGTGGCACCACGGGTGATGGGCATCGGCCCGGTGCCGGCGGTGCGCAAGTTGACGGAACGTCTGGGCCTGACAGTCGCCGATTTCGATGTGATCGAACTCAATGAAGCGTTTGCCAGCCAGGGCCTGGCGGTGCTGCGCGAATTGGGGCTGGCGGACGATGCGCCGCAGGTCAACCCGAACGGCGGCGCCATCGCACTCGGCCATCCATTGGGCATGAGCGGGGCGCGACTGGTGCTGACGGCGCTGCATCATCTGGAAAAGACCGGCGGCAAGAAAGGCCTGGCGACCATGTGCGTCGGTGTCGGCCAGGGCTTGGCATTGGCTATCGAGCGCGTCTGACGCACCGTACTACTCATAAGAAACCGAGGAATGCTTCATGACTGACAAGCCTGGTTACCGTCGCCCCCAAGCGGGCACCCAGCCGGAGTACCTGCACCCGCCGTATCAGTCCACCAACCTGCGCTCGCCGTCCAAGCCGTTGGTGCATCTGCCTCACTCGCTGTCGGAAATCACCGGCCCGATCATCGGCGCCGACCGTGTGCAGGAGAACGACAACGACCTGACCGCCCAGCATGCCGGCGAACCCCTGGGGGAGCGGATCATCATTCATGGGCGTGTGCTGGATGAGAACGGCCATCCCGTGCCGGGCATTCTGGTAGAGATCTGGCAGGCCAACGCCGCCGGTCGCTACAACCATGACCGCGATAAACACGATGCGCCGCTGGACCCGAATTTCACCGGCACCGGTCGCGCCATCACGGATGCCGACGGCTGGTACCAGTTCCAGACCATCAAGCCCGGCGCCTACCCCTGGGGCAACCACCACAATGCCTGGCGCCCGGCGCATATCCATTTTTCGTTGTTCGGGCCGAGCATCCTGACGCGCCTGGTGACCCAGATGTATTTCCCCGGCGACCCGCTGCTGGCCTACGATCCGATCTACAACTGCGTGCCGGACACCAGCGCCAAGGAGCGCCTGATCGCCAGTTTCGACCTGGAAAAAACCATCCCTCACTACGCCCTCGGTTATCGCTGGGACATCGTCTTGCGTGGCCGCGACGCCACGCCGATGGAGAAATAAGATGACGCTTACCGCCACCACGTCCCATACCGTCGGCCCTTACTACCACATCGGCCTGACCTGGTTGAACCGCGAAGACATGACCGTCGCCCAAACCCTCGGCCAGCGCGTGGCGATCACCGGGCAGGTGATCGACGGCAACGGCGAGTTCGTCAACGACGCGATGCTGGAAGTCTGGCAGGCCAACGCCGCCGGTAAATACGCCCACCCTGAAGACGATCAGGACAAACCCCTGGACCCGCATTTCGAAGGTTTCGGTCGGGTGCCGGTGGACGCCGAGGGGCGCTTCCGGTTCACCACCATCAAGCCGGGCACCGTGCCGGGCCTGGGCGGCACGACACAGGCCCCGCACCTGGTGGTACTGGTCTTCGCCCGTGGCTTGGTCAAGCACCTGCTGACGCGTATCTATTTCGACGGCGAACCGGCCAACGAAGCCGACCCGCTGCTGGCCTGCGTACCTGAAGAACGTCGCGCCACCATCGTGAGCAAACCCGATGCGTCGGGCGTGTACCAGTGGAATGTGATTCTGCAGGGGACGGATGCCGAGACGGTGTTCTTCGACTACTGATGGCTTTATCTGTGGGAGCGAGCCTGCTCGCGATGGCGTCAGGTCAGCCGGTATCGCTGGCAACTGATGCACCGCTGTCGCGAGCAGGCTCGCTCCCACAAGGCGATACTGTGGAACGGGGCTGTTACGAAGTGTGTCTAGACTTTGTCGATTCCCCAAGAGTGAATAATCCATGACCACCTTAACCAGCCACTACACCGGCGAAGAACGCAGCAAGCGCATCTTCGCCATCGTCGGCGCCTCCTCCGGCAACCTGGTCGAATGGTTCGACTTCTACGTCTATGCGTTCTGCGCGATCTATTTCGCGCCGGCGTTCTTCCCGTCCGACAACCCCACGGTGCAACTGGTCAACACCGCCGGTGTCTTCGCCGCCGGGTTCCTGATGCGGCCGATCGGCGGCTGGATTTTCGGCCGGGTGGCAGACCGTCACGGGCGCAAGAATTCGATGATGATTTCGGTGCTGATGATGTGCTTCGGCTCGTTGCTCATCGCCTGCCTGCCCACCTACAAGGACATTGGCGTCTGGGCGCCGGTGTTGCTGTTGTTCGCCCGCTTGCTCCAAGGTTTGTCGGTGGGCGGTGAGTACGGCACTACCGCCACCTACATGAGCGAAGTCGCCCTCAAGGGCCAGCGCGGTTTTTTCGCGTCGTTCCAGTACGTGACGTTGATCGGCGGGCAACTGCTGGCCGTGTCGCTGGTGGTGATCCTGCAACAGTTCCTCAACGAAGACGAACTGCGTGCCTATGGCTGGCGGATTCCCTTCGTGGTCGGTGCCGTGGCCGCATTGATTTCCCTGTTCCTGCGCCGCTCCCTGAAGGAAACCAGCAGCAAGGAAATGCGCGAGAACAAGGATGCCGGCAGCATCGCCGCGCTGTTTCGCGACCACAAGGCCGCGTTCATCACCGTGCTGGGCTACACCGCCGGCGGCTCGCTGATTTTCTATACGTTCACCACCTACATGCAGAAATACCTGGTGAACACGGCGGGCCTGCATGCCAAGACCGCCAGTTACATCATGACCGGCGCACTGTTTCTCTACATGTGCATGCAACCGCTGTTCGGCATGCTGGCGGACAAGATCGGTCGCCGTAACTCCATGCTCTGGTTCGGCGCGTTGGGGGCCTTGTGCACGGTGCCGATCCTGTTGACCCTCAAAAGCATCAGCAGCCCATTCCTGGCGTTCGTCCTGATTACCCTGGCTCTGGCAATCGTCAGCTTCTACACCTCCATCAGCGGCCTGGTAAAAGCTGAAATGTTTCCACCCGAAGTGCGGGCCCTGGGAGTAGGGTTAGCCTACGCGGTGGCGAATGCGATTTTTGGCGGTTCGGCGGAGTACGTTGCCTTGAGCCTGAAAGCCCAAGGCATGGAAAACGCCTTTTACTGGTACGTCACGGTCATGATGGTGGTGGCGTTCCTGTTCAGCCTGCGTCTGCCGAAGCAACCGACGTATTTGCATCACGACCTTTGACACCCTAGGACTGTTTATGAACGAACGACCGGGCAATCAGCTGTTCGATGCCTACTTCACCGCCCGCGACATGCGCGAGGTGTTCTGCGATGCCGGCCGGGTGCAAGCCATGCTCGACGTCGAGGCGGCACTGGCCCGGGCCGAAGCGCGGGTTGGGCTGATCCCCCAGGACGTGGTGGCTCCCATCGAGGGGGCCTGTCAGGCCCGGTTGTACGATTTTTCGGCATTGGGCGAAGCGATTGCCAGTGCCGGCAATTCGGCGATTCCGCTGGTC
Organism: Pseudomonas sp. SJZ074; assembly: GCF_007828215.1. GTDB lineage: Bacteria > Pseudomonadota > Gammaproteobacteria > Pseudomonadales > Pseudomonadaceae > Aquipseudomonas. Next base: position 37,053 of record NZ_VIUE01000040.1, read on the forward strand.
AAGGCATTGGGCAAGCGCATCGCCAGCCAGAGCGCCGAGGCCGAGCGTTACGTGCACCTGGGTGCTACCAGCCAGGACGTGATGGACAGCGGCCTGGTCTTGCAGCTGCGCCGGGCGCTGGCACTGATCGAGGGGGAGCTGGCGCAACTGGCGGTTATCCTCGCCCGACAAGCCGAGCGCTACGCCGCTACACCGTTGGCCGGGCGCACCTGGTTGCAACATGCGACTCCGGTGACCCTGGGCATGAAAATCGCCGGATGGCTGGGAGCGATCACCCGCAGCCGCCAGCGTCTGTCGGAACTCAAGCCGCGCTTGTTGGTGCTGCAATTCGGCGGTGCCTCCGGAACGCTCGCCGCATTGGGCGAACAGGCGCTGCCTGTCGCTGAAGCCCTGGCCGCCGAGCTGCAACTGGGGCTGCCGGAACAACCCTGGCACACCCAGCGCGACCGACTGGTGGAGTTCGGCTCGGTGCTGGGCCTGATCGCCGGTAGCCTGGGCAAGCTCGGCCGCGACATCAGCCTGTTGATGCAGACCGAGGCCGGCGAGGCGTTCGAGCCGTCGGCACCGGGCAAGGGCGGTTCGTCGACCATGCCCCACAAGCGCAACCCGGTGGGCGCGGCGGTACTGATTGGTGCGGCAACGCGGGTGCCTGGATTGTTGTCGACGCTGTTCAGTGCGATGCCCCAGGAGCATGAGCGCAGCCTGGGCCTCTGGCATGCCGAATGGGAAACCCTGCCGGAGATCTGCTGCCTGGTGTCCGGTGCCCTGCAACAGGCGCGGTTGCTGGCGGAAGGGCTGGAGGTGGACGCGGCGCGCATGGCTCGCAACCTCGACCTGACCCAGGGCCTGGTGCTGGCCGAAGCGGTGAGCATCGTCCTGGCCCAGCGTGTCGGACGCGACACCGCGCACCATCTACTGGAGCAGTGCTGCAAGCGTGCGGTGGCCGAACAGCGTCACCTGCGCGACGTATTGGGGGACGAATCCCAGGTTTGCGCACACTTGTCCGCGGCCGAACTCGATCATTTGCTCAACCCCGCCCATTACCTCGGCCAGGCCCAGACCTGGGTCGCCCGGGCAGTGGCCGAACACCTTGCCTTGAAGGTCTGAAAGGAGACTGTTGTGGGATTCGTCAAACTCGCCGACGGCGAACTGAACTATCGATTCGACGGGCCGCAAGACGCCCCGGTGTTGGTACTGTCCAATTCATTGGGGACCGACCTGAACATGTGGGACGAGCAGGTAGCAGCGTTCAGTGAGCACTTTCGCGTACTGCGTTTCGACACCCGTGGTCACGGCCGGTCGTTGGTCACCGAAGGGCCTTATAGCATCGAACAACTGGGTCGCGATGTGCTGGCGATGCTCGATGCGCTGGGTATCGACAAGGTGCACTTCTGCGGTTTGTCCATGGGCGGTCTGATCGGCCAGTGGCTGGGCATCAACGCCGGCGAGCGGCTGCACAAGCTGGTGGTGTGCAACACCGCGGCCAAGATCGGTGACCCATCGATGTGGAACCCACGCATCGAAACCGTACTGCGTGACGGCAAGGCGGCCATGGTGGCGCTGCGGGATGCCTCGATTGCCCGTTGGTTTACGCCGGATTTCTCCGAGGCTTATCCAGAAAAGGCCCAGAAAATCACCGATATGCTTGCTGCCACTTCGCCTCAGGGCTATGCCGCCAACTGTGCGGCGGTGCGTGATGCCGACTTCCGCGAGCAGTTGGCGTCGATCCATGTGCCGCTGTTGGTGATTGCCGGTACAGAAGACGCGGTGACGCCGCCGTCGGGCGGGCATTTTATCCAAGAGCGGGTCGCCGGGGCGCAGTACGCCGAGTTCCGTGCCGCACACCTTTCCAATGTTCAGGCCAGCGCTGCGTTCAGTACGCGGGTGCTGGATTTTCTGCTCGACGCCTGAGGAGTTTTTTGTGGACGAGAAACAACGTTACGACGAAGGCATGCAAGTCCGCCGCGCAGTGCTGGGCGATGCCCACGTTGATCGCAGCCTCGATGCCCTGACCGAGTTCAACAGCGAATTCCAGGAGATGATCACCCGTCACGCCTGGGGCGACATCTGGACCCGCCCGGGCCTGCCGCGCCACACCCGCAGCCTGATCACCCTCGCCATGCTGATCGGCATGAACCGCAACGAAGAACTCAAACTGCACCTGCGTGCCGCCGCCAACAATGGTGTGAGCCGTGGCGAGATCAAGGAGGTGATCATGCAGAGCGCCATCTACTGCGGCATTCCTGCCGCCAACGCCACGTTCCACCTGGCCGAGTCGGTGTGGGATGAGCTCGGGGTTGAGTCCCGAACTTAAGGCCGCCATCAATCCCCTGTGGGAGCGAGCCTGCTCGCGAAAGCGGTATGTCAGTTGGCGATGATGCTGAATGTACCTGCGCCTTCGCGAGCAGGCTCGTTCCCACATTGAATCTTCGACGACCGTCGATACTGCACACGCCAC
>NZ_VIUE01000041.1 GCF_007828215.1 Pseudomonas sp. SJZ074
TGGGCATCCCGGCATGGATGCCGGGATAGCCGCGCTGGGCCATGGATGGCCCTTCGCGGCGGGCCCACGGAGCAATGCCGGAGTGAGGGAACACCTCGCCCAGGCGAGGTGCCGAGTGGTGGGGCACAGACCTTTTGGTTACTTTTGGGGCGTTTGCCAAAAGTGACCCGCCGTAAGGGCGGAACCGCCAGTGGCCGTTACCGCAGCAATGGATATGTATTCAATAAAGCAGCCATCGCGAGCAGGCTCGCTCCCACAGGAGATCTAGGTTGCTGCTGATATTGCGATACACACAAAACAACTGTGGGAGCGGGCTTGCTCGCGAAAGCGGTGGGTCAGGCAACACAGATGCCAACTGAACCGACGCATTCGCGAGCAAGCCCGCTCCCACAAGTTCTGCATGCGCTGATCACCCCGGCAAAGGCGTGATCAGCAGCAATCACTCAATCAAACATTCGGGCAAGGAACCGGTGCCCAGTCGCCCAGGTCCGGGTTTTTGCACATGCTGTTGACCTGAGTGGTGCCAGCGCTGGCGACCTGCTTGCTTTCATCCTGCTTGGCCTTGGCGGTCTGCAGGGTTTTCTCGGTGGTGACCGCTTCTTTCGGCACGGTTGGCAGCACAGGCTTTTTCGCCGGCTTCACGGCTTTCTTGGTCTTGCTGGTTGGCGCCACGACTGGTGTGGTTTCGGCGGTTGCCACGGTGACCACGTCAGTGCGCTGCACACCCACTTGCTGCAGGTCTTTCTCGTAGGCCTGGGTGTAGTTGTTCAGGTCCTCGGAGGCTTTGCCGTTGACCGCGACGATCAGGTCGTTGGACTCTTTCAGGCCGGCGACGATTTCCGCCAGGCGCTTGCGGCCTTCGGTGTCGTTGACGGTCTTGGCCTTGCGGTCAGCGACCAGTTTGGTGAACGCGCTCTGGTAGCACTGCTGCGAAGCCTTGGCGTAGGCGGTGCTGCGGTCGATGTCGCCCACACGCTTATTGACGTCGGCGGCGTAGGAGGCGATGCGCTGGTTGTCATCGGCGATCTGCTTCTGGCGCTCGTTGTAGTAACCCACTGCGCCACCGGCCAGGGCGCCGCCCGCGGCACCGATGGCGGCGTTGCGGCCACGGTCTTCCTTGTCGGCGGTCAGGACGCCCAGCAGCGCACCGCCGACTGCGCCGACGGCGGCACCGGTGATGACCGACTGGGTCATGTTGCCTTCGGTGGCACGCAGGTGTTGCACCGGCTCGTAGCAGTTCGGGTAGTACTCGACCTTGGTGCTCGACGCGACCTTGGACGTCGGCGATGTCGCGCAACCGGTCAGTACGGTGCTGAAGCCGACAGCGACCATCAGCAAATGACGCTTGGAAACCGAAGCAGAAGGTTTACGGGAGAAAAGCATAGTTGTGTTCTCTTTTAAGTTTTGACCAACCCAGCACGGCCCGACGCCGCCTGGGTTCCCTCCAAGCTTGCCAACATTGAGCACTCAAGACCGCAGGGCGCTCGTTGCCAGCAATTCCTTCAATATCGCCGCCGGGTCGGCTCGTTTTTGTTGACGATAATCCCCGACATGACGAACGAATAACGTGGCGCGCGCCACCAGGCTCTTGCCCAGTACCGGCTTGCGCTCCATCTCCTCCTTGATGCGTTGAAACTGCGCCTGGATCACGGCATCGGTGTAACGCGTGCCGGTCGCCAGGTTGTCGATATAGATCGCCACCGCGCCATCCAGCGCGCTGCGGCCGTTGTCGATGGCCGTGGCGAACAGCTGCGCGCTGGCATCGTCCTTGGCGTCCACCGCCGCCTGGTGGCTGCGCTGCAGATTGGTCAGGCGGATGTTGTAGTTGTTGACGGTCTCGGCCACCAGGGCCGCCGACTGGATCAGGTTGCCGGCTGCTTCCTCGCGCTGCTGGGCGATGAGCGAGACGTTGCGCTTGAGCTCTTCGTTGACCAGCCCCAGCTCGGCTTGCAGGCGCGGGTCGACGCTGGCGGCGATGATGCTGTCCAGGCGCTTGGTCGGATCCTGGACGTCGTCGATGGCATCGGTCAGGGACGCGAGGCGGCCTTCTTTCTGCCATTGGGCGAACAGTTCCTTGTAGCGCGAACGCGGTGCCGACAACGCGCCGACGGCCACCCGGAAACCGGTGGTTTCGTTGCTCTGCTCGGTGCCATCGGCGGCGAACAAGGGGTATTCGCGGCGCATGCCGGTAAACAGCGTGCCCTCGCCTTCCAGGTAGTTACCGCCCTTGACCACGAACCCTCCGTAGGCGCCCTGGCGTCGTCCGGAATGCACCAGCTGGAAAGATTCCTGGACCATCTCGGCCGCGTTACCGATCACGTCGAACAGGCCGATGGGGTTCGGCAACTTGGTGCCGATGGGCATCAGTCGCGCCGCCTGGCCCGTGCCGCCGGCCACTTGGTTGAACACCGCCCAATCGGCCAATGGCCCGTCGCTTTCACTGCCTTCCAGACGCCGTGGGAATAGTCGTCCTTCCAGGTCCTGGCGGCTGACGGCCTGCCCGCCACGGGCGGCGAATTCCCACTCGACTTCGGTGGGCAGGCGCACGAAACCCAACCCGCCGTCTTCAGCGGAGGTGCCGCGACCGCTCACCGGCAGCAGATCCTTGTGGTATTTCATCAACCAGGCGCTGTACACCGCCGAAAAACGCTCGGCCTCGAACTTCGACAGTTTTACCTTGGGCAAGCGCCCGGCCATGCCCTGGGGCAGCTCGGCTTGCAGGGTTTCGCAGGCCGGTGCCGGTTCGCCGCTGGCCAGAGACTGCGCCTGGGCCATGACCTGGGCGTACTGACGCGCCGTGACTTCGTATTTACCGATGAAATACAGCATCGGCTTGAGCGGCGTCTGGGCGTCGGTCTTGGGCATCAACGGCGTGATGGTCTTGTTCCAGTCCTTGGGCAGGTCCTTGAGTGTGAACTGGCCGTTGATGAAGTCGCGCCGGTAGCCGGAAATGAACGACTGCTGGTAGCCGGCCTCACCTTCGCTGAACGGGTAGCCCAGGCTGATCTCGCGGTCGTCCAGGGTGCCCTGGGCGAGGATATAGACGTAGCGGAACACCATCTGCCCGTCACACGGCAGCGGCAGGCTGACGTCATCGGGCAACGGCTTGGGGTTGTCCAGTTTGTCGCTGCCTTCATCAGCGCTTGCCAGGTTGCTCAGAGCCGCCAGACTGGCCAGGCTCAGCGCCACGGCGGCGCCCAGTAACTTATACATCGCGAATTCCTTCAGAAGCCTGGATGCGCGCCACGCGCCAGCCGCCACAGGCCGCCGCCACGGCGCTGACGCCGAGCACGGCCAGCAGGGCCAGGGCGTAGTGACGCGGCAGTAGATGGCTGGCGTACTCGCCCGGCATCTGTGCAAATAAATGATTCAGGCCCGACTGCGCCAGGCCGTACAACCCGGCACTCAACAGAGCCGCGAAGCTGGCGCTGTACAGCGCTTGCAGCACCACGAACAGCAGCAGCGCGGCGGTGGATACTCCCAACAGGCGCAACACCGACAGCTCCCGCCGCTTGCGCTCGACCGCCGCCAGCGCCCCGGCAAAAATCGCTGCGAACGCCCCCGCCAACGCCAACCCGGCGATGATCCAGAACACGATCGACAGGTTGCGGCTCAACGATTGCACTTGTGCGATGGTCTGGGCCTGGGTCGACACCAAAAGATTCTGCGCCGCAAAATACTGCCGCAGCGGCTCCACATCGCCGAGGCTGCGGGCGTACAAGCGAAATGCCGGGTAGACGCGCTGCCCGGCCATGCCCACCGCATCGCCCGGCCAGCCGAACGCGGGCACGGCACGCCCGTCGCGGTAGTCCTCAGCCGCCTCCAGCAAGGCCAGTGGCGCGAACAATCCATCACGGGCGAAGGCTTCCAGCGGCAACACGTGCAGCACCCGCACCCGGGTCCGCTGCGCCTCACTGCGACCGGCCACTTGCCGGCCGAAACTGGCCTGCAACCAATCGCCAGCCTTGGCGCCGAGCTTTTCGGCAGCGGTCTGACTCAGCACCACCTCGTCCAGGCCCTGGGGCAACGGCAGGTGTTCGAGCAAGGGGTCGTTGGCGGCGGTGGGAATCATCTCGACGGTGACGGCCGCTGTCGCATTGTTCAGATCCGCCGTCGCGGCGATCTGCCGGGTGCGCGGCAAGGCGAACGACACGTCGCCGCGCTGGCCCAACTGTTCGATGAACCCGGCGCTGAAGCGACCGCCGCCCAGGGGAATGATTTCCCGGGTGGCCGGGTCGCTCTGCAGGCGCTCGGTCAGGCTGCTGACCAGGCCGAATTTCAGCCCGAACAGCACCAGCAACGGCGCCACCACCGCCACCAAGGCCAGTACCGAGCAGGCCGACAGCCAGGCGTCGTTGCGATAGTCCTGCCAGGCCAGGGAAGCCACCAGCGCGCCGCGCATCAGCAAGCCTCCCCAAGGGTGGCGGTGACACCGCCGTCGACGTCGCGACGGCAACTGATGCGCCGTACCTGCAAGCCGCTGGCACGGGCCAGGGCTTCATCGTGGGTGGCAACCACGCAGCACACGCCGCTGTCGCGGGCCTGGGTCACCAGCAATTGCATGACCCGCTCGGCGTTCAACGGGTCGAGGGCCGCCGTCGGCTCATCCGCCAGCAGCAGTCGCGGACCGTGGGCCAAGGCCCGGGCACAACTGACCCGCTGGCGCTGGCCAACGGACAAGTCCGCCGGTTTCTTGTCCAGTTGATCGGCAATATCCAGTTGCCCGGCCAGGCGCGCCACGCTGCCGTCATCCTTCAAACCGAGCAGTTGGCGCGACAATTCGATGTTGCCGCGCACACTCAGGAACCCGAGCAAGCCGCCGGTTTGCAGCACATAACCCAGGTGCCGGCTGCGCAGCTGCGCCAGCTCACTTTGCTCGGCGCCTCGCCAGAGCCGGGCAATGTCCAACGGCGTATTGGCAGGGGTAAAGTCGAACTGCCCGGCCTGATCCGGCGCCAGCACCAACGCCAGCATGTCCAGCAAGGTGCTCTTGCCGCAGCCGCTGGGGCCGACCAGCGCCAGTTGCTCACCGGCACGCAGCTGCAGCCGTGGGATCACCAGGCTGTAGCGCTGGCTGCCGGCACCCCGGCTTTTGTGCACCGCGCTCAGGCTCAGCATCATGGCAAGGTCGACAATGGAACGCGGTACAGCGCATCGCCTGGCTCGGCATCGCCGAAGCGCACCCAGTTGGCGAGGTCGTTGTGGAAGGTTTCGTAGAGGCGGATTTTCGAATCCAGCTCGTCGATGAAGTCTTCCTGCTCGGCCACGCTCAAGGACAACCACAGGTCCTGGGTCATGTTCAGCGATTTGCTGCGGTACGGCAGCCCTTCCAGGTACTCGCCGAGGATGCCGCCGTCGGCCAGGTTGCCGCCCTTGCGCAAGGCCGAGGGGTCGCGGCTCATGTAGGCGCTGGCGCTGGCGATTTCCTGGAAGAAATCCTTGGGCGAACTCTGGGTCTTGCGGGCCGCGTCGACGATCAGTTTCAGCGACTGTTGCAGGTCGTTGAGCTGCAGCTTGGTCAGCATCACGCAGACCTGGAACGCCGGCAGCGCCGGGTTGGTCAGGTCGCGGTCGGCGGTCCAGGCGCTGACCAGTTGCGGCGCCTGGCTGGCGGTCTTGCGGCCAAGGAAATCCATGTGCATCGCGTAGCCCACGGCCGCCGACTTGTCGGCCAGGCTCGGTGCGGCGCCCAGCGCCGGAACGCTTTGCGGCTTGTTGCTGCGCACCTGATGCACCAGATCCGCGAACACCGAGCCGATCTCGTCCACCCGCTCGCCGAGCTTGCGCACATCCGCGCCGGCGACGGGAATGTACAGGTCACCGATCTGCGGGTTGGCGTCGGCGGTCAGGGTGCGGTATTGGCTTTGGGCGCCGGCATGGGTTTTCTTGCCGGCGTCGCTGAGCAGGTGCAAGGCGTAGATCTTGATCTGCTTGCCCAGGGCCGCCTGACGCACTTCGGCTTCGTTCATCTGTGTGGCGGCAAACGGGTCGTTCTTGCGCAGGGCGCCGGCGTCGGTGATCAGCAGGATCAGGCGTCCGCCATAGCCGGACCAGTCCATGCCCTCCACCGCTTCCATCACGCCGGCAAACGCGTCTTCGTTGAACGAATGGCTCGACACGGTGGAGGCCTTGACCTGCCGTGCGAGGTCCAGGAAGCGTTGCGGGTCGCGCCCCTGTTCCAGGGTGATCAGGGTCTTGGCGACGTATTCCAGGCCTGGAGTTTTCTTGACGCTACTGCGGAAACCCACCAAGCCGAAGCTGACGCTGTCCAGTTCGCCACGCTCGGCAATGCGGGTCTGCAGTTCGTGAACCACGTCGCGCACCTGATCGATGTAGGGCTGCATGGACACGGTGGTGTCCACCACCAGCACCACGGCGGTACGGAACGCATCGGCGTTGGCGGTCAGGATCGGCGTGTTGTTGGACGCGGCCCGAGGTGTGCTGCCGGGGTCGATGGAGGCCACGTTCAACAACTGCACAGGCTGACCGTTCTCGTCGAAGCTCTCGCGCGAATCGAAGATCGGTAACAGGTAGAACTGGTTCTGCGGCACGGCGCTGGCCGCCGGTTCCAGGGCCAGCACCTGCTGGTTGTCCGTCGGGTTCTGTTGGGCCTTGAGCAGCACATTCTTGGCGTTGGAAGGATTAGCCAGCAGCTTTTCCACTTCGCCGGGCTGGCGCAGGAACATCACCGGCGCGCGACCCGAGCGTTCAGTGAACTTGAGCACCAGGCTCTGTTTCCAGTCGCTGACCTGGGCAGCCGGCAGCCAGCCGTCGCTGCGTCCGTCGGTGGCAGCGCCGACGCGCACCCACGGGCTGCCGTTGACGTCTTTGCGCTGGTACACGTAGAGCACGGAAAACGCCGGCAGGGCCTTGCCGGGCGCGGCACCCGGTTCGTCGACGAGCGTCGCCCCCGGTTTGCTGAGCACCCGCTGGAACAGGGTTTTCTTGCCGGCCATCAACAGCGGACGCTGGCCGCCATCGGCCTGGGTCGCCACGGGCGGATTCAGCGGCGGCGACACGGGCGGCTGGGCCGGCGTGGTATCAGGGGTTTTCACCGGCGGCGCGTCAGGCGTCTTCACCGGTGGCTTGGTCGATGAGGTCGATGCTATCGGCGTCTTCGTGTCTTTTTTGCCGGAGTCGCCGGACAGCCACCAATAACCCGCCCCGCCCAACGCCAGCGTCACGGCCACCGCAACGGCGGCGAGGGCGAATACCGGGGGTTTGCGCGATGGCGCAACGACCGGCCGCGCAGGTGGGCTCACCGGTGGCGGGGTTGGCCGGGGTTGCGATTGCGGCTGCGCCGGACCGCTCGGGATGTCGATGGACATCGGCGTCAATCCCGCCAGGTCATCGGCCTTCGCAACGGGCGGGACGGGGATCGGCATGGGCCGGATCAGCGTCGCTTCGGAGTCCTGGGGTAGGTTATCCAGCGCCCGCAACAACGCCGCCGCATCCGGGAAGCGTTCCGCCGGGTCCTTGGCCAACAGCTTGCGCAACACATCCTGGTAGCGGCCGTGGTGCACCGGCAGTTCCGGTAGTGGTTCGGTCAGGTGAGCCAGGGCCGTGGACAGCGCATCGTTGCCGGTATACGGCAACTTGCCGACGAGGATTTCGTAGAGCACCACCCCCAGGGCATACAGGTCGGCGCGGCCGTCGATATCCTGTCCGCGAGCCTGCTCCGGGCTCATGTAGCTCGGCGTGCCCACCGCGAAACCGGCCTGGGTGAACTGGGTGCGGTCATCCAGGGACTTGGCGATGCCGAAGTCCGAGAGCACCGCCGTACCATCGGCGCGGAACAGGATGTTCGCCGGCTTGACGTCGCGGTGCACCAGGCCCAGGCCATGGGCATACCCCAGGGCCGAGGCGATCTGACGGATGTAGACCAGGCCCTGCTCCGGCGACAGGCCGGCGGCGATGCGCTCCTTGAGCGTGCCGTTGGGCAGGTATTCCATCGCCATGTAATACAGCTCACCGACATTGCCGATGTCATGGATGGTCACGGTGTGCGGATGCGACAGACGCGCCAGGGTCTTGCCTTCGCGCAGGAAACGTTCGCAGAACGTCGGGTCGGCGGCCAATGCGGCCGCCATGACCTTGAGCGCCACCTTGCGCTCCAGGGAGCGCTGGGTCGCCAGGTAAACGCTGGCCATCGCGCCTTCGCCAATCTCGCCGTCGATGTCGTAGCCGGGGATCTGGATGTTCGAAACGGGGTTCATGCCGGCACCTTCACAACCACCACGGTGATGTTGTCCGGGGCGCCGCGCATCAGGCCCAGGGAGACCAGGCTGCTGGCGATTTCGCCGGGTTCGTCGTGGCTCAATACTTCACGGATTTCTTCGTCTTCGACGGTCTTGGTCAGCCCGTCGCTGCACAACAGATAGCTGTCGCCCGGTACCAACAGCAGCTCGGTCATCGCCACGTTCAACTGCGCCTCGACGCCAATGGCGCGGGTGACGATGTTGGCCCGTGGATGCACCCGGGCTTCGGCTTCGCTGAGCAGGCCGCTGTCCTGCAGGTCCTGGACGTAGCTGTGGTCTCGGGAGATGCCTTCCAGCACGCCATCGCGCAGGCGGTACAGGCGGCTGTCGCCGGCCCACAGGCACATGCCGCGCAAGTCACGGGTGGCGAGTACCACCACGGTGCTGCCCATCATGGTCACGCCACGGTTGGCGGTTTCTTCCCGCACGGCGGCGTTGACCCGTAGCAGGTCGCTTTGCAGCGCCGCGACGTATTCGTCCAACGAACGGCCCACGGCAATGTTGCGCAGGCTGTCGACGATCAGGCTGCTGACGTAGTCGCCCGCCGCATGCCCGCCCATGCCGTCGGCGACCACCCAGAGGCCGTTTTCCGGCAGGTCCAGACACGCATCTTCGTTGACCTGGCGAACCATGCCGACATGGCTCTTGCTTGCAGACTTGATTGCTTTTCCGGCACTTGGACGCATCTATACAACACCTTCTTGGCCGAGCAAAAATTGCGCAAAATCAGCGGCTGCCGGCAATCCCTGACAGCGCATCAACCCCGGGGCAATGCGCTCCGATCCCTGGCCCCACCACAGGCTCGCCCCTTCGCAGGCCGACTCGGCCAGGGCGCTCATGCGCCGCTGCGGGTCGGTGGCATCAAAGCGATGCAGGCTGGCAAACCGGCTGCTGGGCACCCGTGGCAAAAACATCGGGCTGCCGAGGTTTTCCAGCTCCGCGCCGAAGGCTTCGAACGTGGCTTCTACACTCAACGTGCTCAGCAGCAGGTTCTCCACCCGCTCGAACCATTCGTCCGCACCGCCAACCACCGACGCCGGGTCTGCATCGGGCTCCAGCAGCACCGCGACGGTCAGCGGAAAATAACGGCCGACCCGGTCGATGCTCGGCATCACCACCCCAACCGCAGCGTCCGGCCCGCACACGCCGGGGGCGACCATGAAGCGCCATAGCGGGCTGACGAGATAGGCGTCCAGCCAACGCTCGCCGAGGCTGGTCTGGCTGGCGAGCAAGCCAGCCGCCAGCCACGAGTCCCACGGACCGATAAAGCTCTGGGGCAAGCCACGGCTGACAAAATCCCCACGGCTGGCCAACTTTCCATAGAAACCCGCTGTACTCATAGCCGCTCCGGCAAGCTGAAGCCGCTGAGCACGCGGCTCCTGAACGGGTTGAAGGCACTGTTGGCCCGCAGCTCGTAAGAGGCGCTGGCGTTATCGACCCGCAGCCGCAGGTTGAAGCGATCCGGCGAGTTGCCGGCGGTCAGATCCGATTGCTCCAGCAAGCGGAACCAGGCCCACGGCCCGTCCAGGGTGATACCGGAACGACCGCTGGAAGACGGCGGCATGATGGAGATCCGCACCACGCCGATGCTGCCCGGGTTCGGCCATTGCATGGCGGTCGGACGGCTCGGGCCGTGGTCGTAGCTCAACTGCTGGCCGTCGAGGTCGAGCAGGAATTGGGTGATGGTCGAGTCCATCGCCACCGGCTTGAGTTCGAAGCGCACCATCGGCTGGGTGCCGCCGGAGCGGAAGAACGCATCGCGAATGGCCGCCGCGCGCTGGAAAGTCTGCAGCGCGCCAGGGGCAATGCCGAGCTTCTGTGCCGCGCCCGGCTGCCAGCGCCAGGTCGGGGTAGAGGTGTCGACGTAGGGTTGCAGGTACTTACGGAAGTAGTTATCCATCACCCCGCCGACGCCGAAGAACTGGCCGAAGTCATCGAGGGTCGCATCCCGGGCACTGCCCGGCGACATTGGATAACGCCCGGCCAGGGACTGGCGGTAGATGTTCACCACTTCGCTGGTCCAGGCGGCGTTCAGTTGATTGCGCACCCCGCCCATCATGCTGTTGGTGGTGGAATTGACCACTGATTTGACCAGCCCTTGCACCAACGGCGGCTGACGCTCGGCGTTGAGGCTGACCCGGGTGGCGGCGGCCGCGGCCTGGTTCTTGGCCTCGCCGAGCAAGGCATCGCCGCTGGCGCCGACCATGGCACTGACCTGAACGTACAGCGCGTTCATGTCGGCCAGCAGGCCATCGATGGCGGCCGGTTCACCGTCGTTTTTGCTGACAATGCTATTGAGCTCGGCAAAGTGCGCCGTGATCGGATCATCGCTGGCCTGCGGCGCGTTTTGCGTCGCCTGTTCCTGGCCGAGCAAGCTGCCCAGGCGCTCCTTGAGCTTGTCCACGCCGCCCTCCACCGGCGCGCCTTGGGCGGCCAGCAGGCGTTCGTCCTGTTGCAGGTCGGTTTCCTTCGCCACCGCCACCAACAGTTTTTTCAACGGCGAGGTCGGCCCGGAGATCACCCGCAGCACATCGGCGGCCTGGGCCACGCTGGTGATCGGCACGAAATCGATGTCGGCGAGCAAGGCATCCCATTGGCGCTGGTAGTCCTGGAAGTACAGCCGGCGCACATCGGCGGCCAGGCTGGCAACGTTCTGCTGATCGGCCTCTTCGTGGCCCAGCACCCATTGCTCTTCGGCCAGGGTGCCGGTCTGGCTCAGGCTGGTGAGCAAGAAGCCCTGGCGGTAACCCTTGACGGTGAAGAACCCGCTCAGCGGCTCGCCCAACGGCTTGCCGCTCTTGCGGCTGAACACCAGCGCGGCGTCACGCCCGGCGGCCTCGTTGATGCGGAAGTCCGGGATGCCTTCGGGCAGTTTTTGCCGCTTGATCCGATCGTAAACCCGCTGGGCCACTGGCAATTGCTGCAACTGGCGGCGCAGGTCTTCGACCAGGCGCTGGTCCAGGCGCGCGAGGGGTGGACGGCGCTCGAACAGTGCCTGCAAATGCGCGGTCAGGGCCTGGCGCTGCTCGGCCGGCAAATCCCGCGGCAGGCTGCGGTCCCAATCCAGGGCGATCCAGGCCTTGATGAAGTCGGCATCGTAATGCTCGGTGTCGGCGAGCATCAGGTAGGCCTTCAAGCCTTCGTAGAGGAAATCCGAATTGCCGCCGCTGTGCAGTTGCTCTTCGATGCGCGTCAGCAGGCGCGGCGCGAACACCGCGATCAGCAACTTGCGATAGACGCTGCCGGATTCGGCTTCGAGCATGTCGCCCTGGTAAAGACCCAGGCCCTCGGCCCAATCCGGCGCATCGCCCGCCAGGTGTTTCACAGCGTTGAGCAACGGCAGCACCGCGAGCACGTCACGCTGTGCCGGGCTGAGGTTCTGCACGGTCTGGCCCAGTGGCGCGACCTTCTGGTCGACTTGGGCGATGTAGGCCTGGTTGGCGCGATAACTGACCCACCACAACGTGCTGACCACCAACACCACCAGCACGGTGGAGGCCAGTACGCCCCGGGCGATCCATTTGCGCCGACGCTCGACCTTCGGGTCGACGCCCACCAGACCACGCTCGGCGAAGGCCACGGCGGTGAACAGTTTTTCGATGAAGTAGCTGCGCCCGGTGCCGGTCTGGCGCGCCAGATGCTGGCGGTCCAGGTTCATGCTCTGGGCCATGGAACCGATCAGGCGGTCGATCGGGCTGCCTTCCTGGGTGCCGCTGGTGAAATACACACCGCGCAGCAACACGCGCTCTTCGAAAGCGTTGGGCTTGAACACGCCGTCGAGGAAGCTTTGCAGGCAATCCTTCAAGGCACCGAACTGCTGCGGGAAACCGTAGATCAGATCACGCCGCGCCGGGTCGCGCTCCTGTTGCAGACGCTCCACCAGCCGGTCGTTGAGGCGCTGTTCCAGGCCGGCGAATTCGCTTTGCAGGTGCGCCAGCGGACTGTCGTTGCTCTTGCCATCGTCCAGGGCGAAAGTCATGCCCCAGACCTGGGCGCGCTCTTCCTTGCTCAGGCTGTCGAAGTACTCCATGAACCCGGGTACCAGGTCGAGCTTGGTCAGCATCAGGTAGACCGGGAAACGCACACCCAGCTGGGTGTACAGCTCCTGGATACGCAGGCGGATCGCCGCAGCATGGGCGGCGCGCTCGGCGTCGCTGCCCAGCAGCAAGTCGGACAGGCTGATGGCGATGAACGCACCGTCAATCGGACGCCGGGCCCGTTGTTTTTTCAACAGCCCCAGGAAGCCCAGCCACGCGGCTTTGTCGATCGTCGCATCGCTGTCCTGGGTGGTATAGCGTCCGGCGGTGTCGAGCAGGACCGCCTGATCGGTAAACCACCAATCGCAATTACGCGTACCGCCTACGCCACGCACCGCGCCGGCGCCCAATTGGGCGGCCAACGGGAAATGCAGCCCGGAGTTGACCAACGCAGTGGTCTTGCCCGAACCCGGCGGACCGATGATCACGTACCACGGCAGCTCGTAGAGGTTACGGCGCTCGTCACCACCCAGCTTGGCCTTCTTCAAGAGCGCCAGGGCTTCGTCCATGCGCTGGCGCAGGGTTTCGAGTTCCTCGGCGGTGGCGATGCTGGTGGGGTCCGGTGGCGTCTGCTCGGCCAGGCTGCGCATGACTTCGGCGGCCTGGCGGCGGGCCTGGATGATGCGGAACACGCGGTAGGCGATCCACACCGCGAACACCAGGATGATCAACGCCCAGCGCCGGCCTTCGGGCACCAGCCAGTCCAGCAGCGGGCCGACGAACCAGATGATCAGGCTCAGGGCAATCAGCCCCAGCAACGGGATGACCCAGCGGATCATGAAACTGAAAAACGCCTTCACTCGACTCCCTCCGCCAATACGGTGATTTCAACCCGACGGTTGCGTGCACGCCCTTCCGTGGTGGCGTTGGACGCCAGTGGTTCGGTGTCGCTGCGGCCTTCGGCGCTGAAGCGCTCGGGCTGGCCGGTCTTGGCCGCCAGAATCTGCAGCACCGACTGCGCCCGCGCTTCGGACAACGCCCAGTTGGACGGGAAGCGCAACGTGGCGATCGGCCGATTGTCGCTGTGGCCGGTGACCAGGACCTGGCCCTTGACCTTGCGCACCGCATCGGCGATGCGCAGCATCAGCGGCTGGAAATCGTCCTTGATGCTGGCGCTGCCCGAGGCGAACAGCTCGTCGCCACGGATGGTCACCACCGAGCGGTCGACGGCGTCTTCCACGGCAATTCGATTGGCGCGGATTTCATCGGCCAAAAAGCCTGCCAGGCGTGGGCGCTCGACCACTTTCGGCTGCACCACGGGGCGGTCGATGGTCTGTACCGGAATTTCGCCCAGGAAGTGAATGTTCTTGAACACCGGTTCGGCATCGGAAGCCAGTTTCATGCGCAGGCCGAACAGCAGCGCCAGCAGCAAGGCCGCGCCGATGGCCACGGCGATCCACGGCGGCATGAATTGCGCCAGCCGATCGCGGGCCACGGTGACACCGCGCCAGTGCGGCGACAGTTCACGCTCGTAGTCGCCCCGGGCGCTGCGGATTACCGCACTGGTGCGCTCGCGCAACGCTTCCAGTTGGCTGCGACCGTCGTTCATCACCCGGTAGCGCCCCTCGAAACCGAGGCACATGCACAGGTACAGCAGCTCCAGCAGGTACAAGCGTTCCCTTGGACTTTGCAGGCAATGCTCCAGCAGTTGGAACACTTTCTCGCCGCCCCAGGCTTCGTTGTGCACGGTGATCAGCAGGCTCTGCTTGCCCCAATCGCTGGTGCCGCCCCAGGGGGTGCTCAACACCGCTTCGTCCAGCGCGGTGCACAAGGCGTAGCGGGCCAGCAGCACGTCGTTGCGCACCACACCGGCAGCCTCGGCGCGCTCTTCGAATTGGCGCAGGTAGGCCAGCAGTTGTGCGCGCAGGCTGGCCGGGGCCGGGTGCGCGATGGTATTGCGCAGGCGCGTCAGCAGGGCCAACAGCGGGCCGGCGGCGCTTTCCAGCGGATTGAGGCCCTGGGCCTTGCCGGTCAGCACCGGCGCGGCCGGCATCGACAGCGGCGCGGGTGCTGGCTGAGGGCGTCCGGCATCCGGGCGGAACGGGTCCGCGCCACGGCCACCGGGCGTTGGCATGAACTGGGTACGATCGTCGTTGCTCATCGCGAATTATCCTCGGATCGCCCAGAACGCCAGGTTCAGCCCAGGGAACTGCCCGGCGATGTGGAACGCAAAGCCGCCGGAGTTGCCCAGCTGCTTCCAGTGGTCGCTGCCCCGGTCGAGTTCGTAGTAGGTGGAACCGGCGTGGTACGGAAGCTGACGTGGCGCCACCGGCAACGGCAACAGGCCGATGCCCGGCAGTTGCAGGTTGACCAGGTCGCGGATGTGCTCCACCGAACCGACCTTGCTCTGCTGGCCGAAGCGGCTGCGCAGGGTTTCGGCGGGAACGTCGGCGCGCACTACCAGGATGAAACTGGCGCTGTCGAGCAGGGTCTTGTCGGCCAGCATCGCCACGTGGATACCGTAGGCTTTTTCGACAATCGGAATCGGTGTGGCCTTGCTGTCGATCAGCATCGACAAGGCCTCGCGCAATGCCTGCATCACCGGCGTGAAGCTCAGCACCAGGTCGTCATGCTGGTAGGGCGGGTATTCCTGCGGTCGTCGCCCGGACGCGGTGAAGGTGGAGAACTCCCCCGCCAACGCCACCAGCTCGCTGTAGAAGCGCTCGGGGTGCAGCGGGCTCAACTGGCTCAGGTGCTGGACCAGCGGCTGCGCACGGTTGACCAGTTGCAGCAGCATGAAGTCGGCAATCTCCGAAGCACCACCGGCGCCGGACGCCACCACCCGTCCGGCGAGGGCTTCGCCGCGTTGATGGAGCAAGCCCAGCAGCTCACTGCGAAACGCCGTCAGCGGCTTGGAAGCGACCACATCCAGCAGCGGCGGAATGTAGGTGTCGTCGAGCACCAGGGCGCGGTCGGCGCGTTTCTCCTTGATGCGCACGACGCCGACGGCAGCGTAGTCGCCGATGCCGTCCTGGGCGGTCAACAGGCGCAACGCCCGGGAGCCGAGGGCCACCGGCGCGCGGTTTTCAAATGGTGCGTTGTCGTCGCGCACTTCGCTGACCTGGCTGACATAACGCGCAGCGCCCAGGGGCTCGCCTTCATCCACGGTGTCGCGGGCGCCGGCGCGCTTGAGCGGCAGGGCCAGGTAGACCAGGCCGTCGCGCAGGTTGTCGTCGATGTTCAACGGGGTCGGCGCCACGTCATCCTGGGGAATGTTGAAGGGCGTGCCATCCGGCAACAGGCCCCGTGCCGAAATGATCGCCAGCTTGCCCTGGGCCAACAGGCCCTGGTCGATGAGCAATTCGGAAAAGCCCCAGGCGCCGGCCGACAGGGGCCGGCTGCGTGCGTCGATGAGGTTTTCCAGGTAACGGTCGTGCTGTTGGAAGTGCTGCGTTCCGATGAACATGCCTTCCGACCAGACCACGCGATTGTTCCAGGACATGGGGGCTCCGATTGCTTATTGGGCAGGGCTGGATGGGGGAACGACGACGTCGCTGCGCACGGCGCGCACATCGAGGCTGATCTGGTATTCGGTGTAAGCACGCGGCGGCACATTCAACACCGTGCGCCACAGCGACTGATCCAGTTCGCGGTAGCCGACCAGGATGCCGATGTGGCGGGTCGATGGGTCGAGGTCGCGTTGCAGGCTCAACTGCTGGCCGGGCTGGATCAGCACTTCGTCCTGATCGATCAGATCGGCGCCCAGGGTCGCCTGGGCCCGTTCGGCCAGGGCGAAATAATCGGAGCGGCCAAAGGTCGCCGCATTTTTCAATTCGAAAATCCGCACCCGCACCGGAGCCGGCTGGCCGGTGGCACCGGGATTGAGACCGTTGATGGCGTGGAAGTGCAACTCGACGGCGGCGGTATCGGCCTCAGCTTCTTCGGGCTGGGGTTTGGCCGCATCCTTGGCGCACGCCGTCAACAGAAGCGCGGTGGCAACTGCGAGTAAAAACCTGGGAATCATCCTGCGTCCTCAATGACGTTTGAGCTATCCGTTGTTTGTCTTGTGAAGGGTTATGGACAGCGACGCTTAACGGCGTCGCTGTCGGGTACTGTGTTCTTCGTAGGCACGACTGAATTCACGACCGAACAGGTCCTGGAAATCCTCCTGGGCTTCCCGGGAAATATTGCTGTAGAGCTCGGTAAATTGCTGCCAGTACTGAGCCTGCCGCGAGCCGCTGAAAATCCCCGACAGCCCGCCAGGCTTGCCCATACGTTCTTCCAGTTGCGCCGGTTCGAAGCGCGCCAGCAAATGTTTGATCGCCGCTTCCACGCCGGCCATGACCGCCAGCTGGTGGGCACGCAGATCATCGAAGCTGTCCCGCACGGCCACGTCCGGCGCCATGAACGCCTGGTTGCCGTGACGCAATAGCAATAGCAGGGCTTCATCGACGTTGGGGGCGAATTTCAGCGGGTTGTTTTCCACCGGCTGGATCATCGTCTGCTGAATGCGGAACTCACCCTTGAGGCTGCTGCGGGCACGCAAGACGTCGATCAGGCCTTCGACCATCAATCGATAACTGCGCCCGATGCTTTCCATCTGCGCCTCGGCCTGGGCCTTGTCCAGGCGCAACTGATCCAGGCCCGCACCGCGCAGAAAGGCTTGCAGCAGATCGGGTTGGGTTGCGTCGACCGGAACGGCCGACGTAACCGGCCTGACTGGAGCGACTGGCGGTTCGACACGGGCCACCGGCGGTTCGGGCTGCGGCGCAGGTTCGTTCGGTATGCGGATATCGGCGAGGTTGAACTCGGCGACACTCGTTTCAGGCGCAAAGATGTCCGGCACCGGGATCGCTGGCTCGGGAGGCTGAGGCACGGCTACCGGTTCGACCACCGGCATTTGGGCAACCGGCGGCGGAGCGATGGCCACCGGGGCAACGGGTGCGGGGGCCGGCTTGTCGCTGAACAGATCCCAATCTTCTGGGATCACCGAGGCGGAACTCATCGCCACCGGCTCTGCCACAGGCGGCGGGCTGGGACGGGGGATCGGCGTCGGCGGGCGGAAATCGTGCTGCTGGGCCGGCACATGATCGGGCTGGGTGGCCGGCGGCACGCTGGGCGGCGCGAGGAAATCGAACAGGTCCGGCATCGTGTCCATGGCTGACACGCCCTGAAACTGCGCCGGCGGAACCATGGGAGCCGGCGCGGGGTTATTCACTGGCGCGGCCGCCTGGCGGCCCATCAAGGCCTCGAAGCTGCTGGGCGACTCGGCAAAGGGGTTGCTGTCGGTAACAGGCAGGTTGAAGTCGACACGCGCCTGGATTTCATAATCCCCGATGCGGATGATCTCGCCATCCTGCAAGAGCTCACTGTTGCCTTTGCGCAGGCGGACACCGGCCTTGACCAATTCCACGCCATTGGTGCTGTTATCGGTTAAATAATACCGGCCGTCTTTGTATTGAATAACGCAATGTTTACCGGACACCAACCGTTCAGGATCCGGCAATACCCAGTCATTATCGGAATTACGGCCAATTGCCATCACTCCCTGGTTCATGGACTTTTCAGAACACTGACCGGGGGTAATCTTGTGATAACTAGTGATAGTCAAACACAGCGGCATCTCGCCTCCTTGCCGAATACTTTCAAACGTCTGCGCGCGCGGTAAGCCGAAGGGGGAATTCACCTTGGCGCTCACCGGAAAACCTTGCAAACAGCCGCGAAACGGCTTTTTGCCAGCATGATGGCTGATATTAACCGGCCTGCATGACAAAAAACCGCTCCCAGGACCTTCCTCGACCTGCCAGTCGCGCGGGTTGTTAAGCGCCTCACAACTGTAACAGAGTGGAAATAGCTTACCTTGACAAGCGATAAGTACTACACCAAAAATGCACAACTTCTTGAATATCAATGATGGCACTTTAAGATCATCAAGCATCTAATGGGCCATTACCGTCAAGGGACATGCGAAGTTCCACCCGGAACTTGCGTGTGAACTGCCCGACTCATTCTTCAGCGGGCGATAGGGAGATCGATCCAAGTGGATGTGCCTTTGTTGCTCGCCGCCGTTTCCGCGAACTCGCCTTGCGGCGAAGACCTGGAATATGACGCGGATTTCCTGCGCCTGGAACGTGATTCCCGAGGCCAACCCGAGCGCAGCATGGGCGACTCGATATTGCCCGCCGAGCCCCCCGAGTGGCGCAGCATCCAGCAACAGAGCCTGGACTTGCTGCAACGCAGCAAAGACCTGCGCATCACCCATTTCCTGTTGCAGAGCTCCCTGGCCCTCGAAGGCCTTCCAGGCCTGGCTCGCGTATTGACGCTGATCAGCGAATTGCTCAAGCAATACTGGGCCGACCTGCACCCGCGCCTGGACGCCGATGACGACAACGATCCCACCGTGCGCATCAACGCCCTCGCCGGCCTGACGTCCGATGTCACCATCCGCCTGCTGCGCGAAAGCATCCTGGCCCGTTCACGCGCCTTCGGCCCTGTCACCCTGCGCGCCGCCGCCAACGCCAGCGGCCTGCAAAGTTTCGCCGATGAAAGCCTCGGTGCCGAACAGCTTGCCGGCGCGTTGCGCGACTGCGACCCCGAGCAACTGGAAATCACCCGCGCGGCGCTGCTGGAAGCTCGCACCGCCGCCGAAGCCATCGAACAGCAGGTCAGCGACCAGGTCGGTTCCGCCCAGGGCGTGGACCTCGGCCCGCTGAAGCAGCCGCTGAAGATGGCATTGCAGATTCTCGGTCAGTTCGCACCGCAGAGCGGCGACAGCGCCCTCCCGGACACGGTCGCTGACGACAGTACCGCGCCAGCCGAATACACCAGCGCGCCGAGCGCACCGCGCAACACCGGCACGAGCACGGTCAGCGGTGAAATCAACAACCGCGACGACGTGCTGCGCAGCCTGGACCGGATTCTTGCTTACTACACCCGTCACGAGCCCTCCAGCCCCCTGCCGGTGCTGTTGAATCGGGCGAAGAATCTGGTGCACGCCGACTTCGCGGCCATCGTGCGCAACCTGATTCCCGACGGCATGAGCCAATTTGAAAACCTGCGCGGCCCGGACAGCGAATAACAGCGAGCGGATCACGCAGTCACGTCACCGGCCCCACCGGATGACGCCAACACCGTCGCTCAAGCGACCAGGAGCAACAACGTGGCGAAGCAAAGTTCTCAGAAATTCATCGCGCGCAACCGCGCGCCTCGAGTGCAGATCGAGTACGACGTCGAGCTCTACGGCGCCGAGAAAAAGGTCCAGTTGCCCTTCGTCATGGGCGTGATGGCCGACCTCGCCGGCAAGCCCGCCGAGCCTCTGGCACCCGTGGCCGACCGCAAGTTCCTTGAGATCGATGTCGACAATTTCGACTCGCGCCTCAAGGCCATGCAACCACGCGTAGCGTTCCATGTGCCCAACGAACTGACCGGCGAAGGCAACCTGAGCCTGGACCTGACCTTCGAAAGCATGGACGACTTCAGCCCGGCAGCCGTGGCCCGCAAGGTCGACTCGCTGAACAAGTTGCTCGAAGCACGCACCCAATTGGCCAACCTGCTGACCTACATGGACGGCAAGACCGGTGCCGAAGAAATCATCATGAAGGCGATCAAGGACCCAGCGCTGTTGCAGGCCCTGGCGAGCGCGCCGAAGCCAGCACAGGATCAATGATCATGACCGACAATACCGTCCGCGAAGGCGCACAGAACCTGGGCGCGACTGAAGAAACCAGCGAGTTCGCGTCCCTGCTGCTGCAAGAGTTCAAGCCCAAGACCGAGCGTGCCCGCGAAGCGGTCGAGACCGCCGTGCGTACCCTGGCCGAACAGGCCCTGGCGCAGACCGACCTGGTGTCCAACGACGCCATCAAGTCGATCGAATCGATCATCGCCGCC
The DNA here is from genome assembly GCF_007828215.1 of Pseudomonas sp. SJZ074. Lineage (GTDB taxonomy): Bacteria > Pseudomonadota > Gammaproteobacteria > Pseudomonadales > Pseudomonadaceae > Aquipseudomonas. The sequence continues at coordinate 20,123 of NZ_VIUE01000041.1, forward strand.
ATCGACGCCAAGCTCACCGCCCAGGTCAACCAGGTCATCCACCACCCGGACTTCCAGCAGTTGGAAAGCGCCTGGCGTGGCCTGCACTACCTGGTCAACAACACCGAGACCGATGAGCAACTGAAGATCCGTGTGCTCAACATCTCCAAGACCGACCTGCACAAGACCCTGAAGAAATTCAAGGGCACGGCGTGGGACCAGAGCCCGCTCTTCAAGAAAATGTACGAAGAAGAATACGGCCAGTTCGGCGGCGAGCCATACGGCTGCCTGGTAGGCGACTACTACTTCGACCAGTCGCCACCGGACGTGGAGCTGTTGGGCGAGCTGTCGAAAGTCTGTGCAGCAATGCACGCACCGTTCATTTCCGCCGCGTCGCCGACCGTGATGGGCATGGGCTCCTGGCAGGAACTGTCGAACCCACGCGATCTGACCAAGATCTTCACCACGCCGGAATACGCCGGCTGGCGTTCGCTGCGTGAATCGGAAGACTCGCGCTACATCGGCCTGACCATGCCGCGCTTCCTGGCGCGCCTGCCGTACGGCGCCAAGACCGACCCGGTGGAAGCCTTCGCCTTCGAAGAAAACACAGACGGCGCCGACAGCTCGAAATACACCTGGGCCAACGCCGCCTACGCGATGGCCGTGAACATCAACCGTTCGTTCAAACACTTCGGCTGGTGCTCGCGCATCCGCGGCGTGGAGTCCGGCGGTGAAGTGGAAAACCTGCCGGCCCACACGTTCCCGACCGACGACGGTGGCGTGGACATGAAGTGCCCGACCGAGATCGCCATTTCGGACCGCCGTGAAGCGGAACTGGCGAAAAACGGTTTCATGCCGCTGCTGCACAAGAAAAACACCGACTTCGCTGCGTTCATCGGCGCCCAGTCGCTGCAGAAACCGGCCGAATACGACGACCCGGACGCCACCGCCAACGCCAACCTGGCCGCGCGCTTGCCGTATCTGTTCGCCACCTGCCGTTTTGCCCACTACCTGAAGTGCATCGTGCGCGACAAGATCGGTTCCTTCAAAGAGAAGGATGAGATGCAGCGCTGGTTGCAGGACTGGATCCTCAACTATGTCGACGGCGACCCGGCGCACTCCACCGAAACCACCAAGGCCCAGCACCCACTGGCAGCGGCCGAAGTGATCGTCGAAGAAGTCGAAGGCAACCCGGGGTACTACAACTCCAAGTTCTTCCTGCGTCCGCACTACCAGCTCGAAGGACTCACCGTGTCGCTGCGCCTGGTATCGAAACTGCCGTCGGCCAAGGGCGCGTAAACAGTATTTGTTGGCACGCCCGAACCTTGTGGGAGCGGGCTTGCTCGCGAAAGCGCCGGATCAGTCGACATCAGCGTTGGCTGACCGACCTTCATTCGCGAGCAAGCCCGCTCCCACAGGTCCGCTGTCGTGGCTGACATCCAAAATAGTTTCGCAGGTCAGCGTCAAACCAAACAATGTGGTTAGAAACCACACAGGGAGAAAACATGGCTGTTGATATTTTCATCAAGATCGGCGACATCAAGGGCGAGTCCATGGACAAGGCCCACAAGGACGAGATTGACGTCCTGAACTGGAGCTGGGGCATGTCCCAGTCCGGCAACATGCACATGGGCAGTGGCGGTGGCGCCGGCAAGGTGAACATCCAGGACCTGTCGCTGACCAAGTACGTCGACAAGGCTTCGCCGAACCTGATGATGCACTGCGCCAGCGGCAAGCACATCGACAAGGTCAAGCTGACCGTGCGCAAGGCCGGCGGTGAAAGCCAGGTCGAGTACATGATCATCAACCTGGAAGAAGTGCTGATCACCTCCCTGAGCACCGGCGGCTCGGGCAGCGATGATCGCCTGACCGAAAACGTCACCCTGAACTTCGCCAAGGTGCTGGTGGACTACCAGCCGCAGAAAGCCGACGGCAGCAAGGAAGGCGGTCCGGTCAAGTTCGGCTGGAACGTGCGTCAGAACGTCAAGGTGTAATCGAACACGCCCCCGGTGCCACGCGCCGGGGGTGTTTGGTGCTTGCTCTCATCCAATCCTTTACCGCGCGGTGTCTGAGTCATGGCCAAGCCTTCATTTATCAATTTGTGGAACAGCTACCCGCCCTACCCGTCCGCCAATCCGGCCTGCGATGGTCCTTACATCAACCAATGCGCCATCCGGATGAGCATCGCCTTGTGCGGGGAACAGACCCTGCCGGTCAATTCATCGACTTATACGCTGGACCCTCGGTGCGCCCATGGACATGCCCGCGGCGCGGAGTCATTGGCCAATTGGCTATGGAACAAGAGCCGCCTCGGTCCGCCGAAAATCTATACCAACAGCGTGACGGACCGCACGACGCTGATGGGCAAGACTGGAATCATTTTTTTCAAAGACTGCTACCAGCAAAGTAGCGACACTGCCGGCCGCCCTACCGGGGACCATATCGACCTGTGGAATCGCGGCTTGACCAAAAGTGGCGACCTGTTCTCACGCTCGAAAGCCATTTGGTTCTGGGAGCTTGCGTGATGCGGAATCCCTTGTTCTTTTCAGCGCTGACGGCAAGCCTCGTCAACCTGAGTGCATGCGCCGGACAGGACACAGTCGCCACGGCTGCGCCGACCCAGGCGATGTTCGTCGGGCAGCCGGTGAGCCTGATCAACGATCAAGGTCGCTGCACGCTTGTCAAACCTGACCAGAGCCGGATGGCGCTCGATATGGAATGGCCTTGCCAGTTCAGCGTGGGTCCGGACAAGCAATTGCGGGTGGAGATCTTCAACCAGGTTCCGATCTTCGCCGTTGAACGCAGCGAACACATGCCCGCGCCCAGTCGCGACTGCCTGACCAAACTCCAGGCGGTGCGCCAGATAAAGGGAACGATGGAAGTCGCGGACGTCAGCCAGTTCGCCGCCTGCGGGCCTGGCCACTGGGACCAGAAAATGTACGTGGCACCTTTTACGTGGTAACTGAAATCGCCACTCGCGATCGCCTGCAACCGTCCTTGCTGGACCGGTTGACCGACGACGATCCGACCAATCCCAAGGAAAGCGCCGACAAGCGCGTGCTGTCCCTGACCCAATTGAAAGCCTCGGTGCTGCGTGACCTGGCGTGGCTGCTCAACACCACCTCGCTGCTCGACGCTGACGCCACGTTGCATACCCCGGCGGGAACCTCGGTGGTGAACTTCGGGCTGCCGGCGCTGGCCGGCAACAGCGCCTCGAACGTTGATCTTTCGGCGCTGGAAGCCCTGATCCAGCAGGCCATTGCCACTTTCGAGCCGCGTATCCTGCGCCATACCTTGCGCGTGCGGGCCCGGTCGACGGCCGAGATGAACCACAACGCCTTGAGTTTCGAGATCGAGGGCGACCTCTGGGCCCAGCCGGTGCCGTTGCGCCTGATGCTGCAAACCGACCTGGACCTGGAAACCGGCCATGTGCGCGTGGTCAACGCCGATCAGCGGAGACGCCCATGAACCCGCGCCTGCTGGAGTTGTACAACCAGGAACTGCACCACGTGCGCGAAAGCGCGGCGGAGTTCGCCAAGGAATACCCCAAGATCGCCAGCCGGTTGACGTTGTCCGGCATGGACTGCGCCGACCCCTATGTCGAGCGGCTGCTGGAAGGTTTCGCCTACCTGACGGCGCGGGTGCAACTCAAGCTCGATGCCGAGTACCCGACCTTCACCCACAACCTGCTGGAAATCGCCTACCCCCATTATCTGGCGCCGACGCCGTCGATGACCGTGGTGCAGATGCAGGCCGACCCGGACGAAGGGTCCTTGAGCAGCGGCTTCGAGCTGCCCCGGGACAGCGTTCTGCGCGCCGCCCTGGGGCGGGAAACCCAGACCTGCTGCGAGTACCGCACCGCCCACTCGGTGACGCTGTGGCCGTTGCAGGTCAGCCAGGCCGAGTACTTCGGCAACCCGTCCACGGTACTCGGACGCCTGGCTGCCAGTGAGCCGAAAGCCAAGGCCGGCCTGCGTCTGACCCTGCGCACCGGGGCCGAATTGCCGTTCAACAGCCTGGCCCTGGACAATCTGCCGCTGTACCTCAGTGGCGCCGACGAACAACCGTTCCGCCTGTACGAACAATTGCTGGGCAGCGCTTGTGCGGTGTTCGCGCGCCAGCCCGGCGGCCATTGGGTCGAGCGGCTGCCCCAGGATGCGTTGCGCTCCCGTGGCTTCGACGACATCGACGCTGCGCTGCCGGTGGTGCCGCGGGCATTCCAGGGCTATCGCCTGCTGCAGGAGTACTTCGCCCTGCCCCAGCGCTTCCTGTTTGTCGACTTCACCCAGTTGAGCCGCGCGGTCAAGCGTTGCGACGGCCAGGAGCTGGAGTTGATCGTGCTGTTCGACCGCCACGACCCGAGCCTGGAAGGCAGCGTCGGCGCCGCGCAGTTCCTGCCGTTCTGCACCCCGGCCATCAATCTGTTCCCCAAGCGCCTGGACCGCATCCACCTGTCGGAGCGGGTCAACGAGCACCACGTGATCGCCGACCGCACCCGGCCGATGGACTTCGAAGTGCATTCGCTGACCGGTCTCACCGGTCACGGCACCGGGCCGGAGCAACCGTTCCTGCCGTTCTATGCCGTGCGCGATCCGTCCCGTTATGGCCGCGACCAAGCCTATTACACGGTGCGCCGTGAACCCCGGGTGTTGTCCAGCGATCAGCGACGCAACGGCCCGCGCTCGACTTATATCGGCAGCGAAACCTTTGTCAGCCTGGTGGACAGTCAGCAAGCGCCCTACCGCCATGATCTGCGCCAACTGGGCGTGACGGCGCTGTGCACCAACCGCGACCTGCCATTGTTCATGAGCGTGGGCAGCGGCAAGACCGACTTCACCCTGGCCGACAGTGCACCGGTCGGCGCCGTGCGTTGCGTGGCAGGTCCCAGTCGGCCACGGGCCAGCCATGCCCACGACGCCAAGGCCTGGCGGCTGATCAGCCAGTTGTCACTGAACTACTTGTCGTTGAGCGAACAAGGCCAGGGCGCCGCCGCCCTGCGTGAACTCCTGCGCCTTTACGGCGACAGCAACGACGCGGCGCTGCAATTGCAGATCGAAGGCCTGCGGGAAGTCAGCAGCAAGGCCTGCACGCGACGCCTGCCGATGCCCGGCCCGATCGTGTTCGGTCGGGGCCTGGAGATCACCCTGGAATTCGATGAAAACGCGTTCCGCGGCACCGGGGTGTTTCTCCTTGGCGCGGTGTTCGAACGTTTCCTGGCACGCTACGTGTCGATCAACAGTTTTACCGAGACGGTGATCCGTACCACCGAACGCGGCGAGATCATGCGATGGAAAGCCAAGCCCGGACGTCGTCCGACCCTGTGAGTACCCTGGAGGCGATGCACCAGGAACCCTGGGAATACGATTTCTTCCAGGCGTTGCGGCGCATCGAGTGCGAAACCCCCGAACTGCCGCGCCTGGGCCATTCCCTGCGCCTGGCCGATGACCCGCTGCGCCTCGGGCAACAGGCCGACTGCACCTTTGCCCCGGCCACCCTCGCCTCGGTGCAACCGGGCGTCGACGGTGCGCCGGCGCGGCTGGAACAGTTCTTCTTCGGCCTCGGCGGCCCCAACGGCCCGATGCCGTTGCACATGACCGAGTACGTGCGCGAACGTCAGCGCAACAACGCCGACAGCACCAGCAAACGCTTCCTCGATGTGTTCCACCATCGCCTGCTCAGCCTGTTCTACCGGGCCTGGGCCGAGGCACGGCCAACGGTCAGCCATGACCGCCCGGACGACGACTACTGGTCGGCGCGCCTGGCGGCGCTCAGCGGTCGAGGCATGCCGAGCCTGCTCCAGCAGGGGCTGATCCCCGACACGGCGAAACTGCATTACAGCGGTCACCTGGCGGCGCAAACCCGTTACCCGGACGGTTTGAAAGCCATCCTCAGCGAGTATTTCGGCCTGCCGGTGGAAATCGAGGAATACGTCGGCCAATGGCTGGAGTTGCCCGAACGCAGCCGCGTCGGCGTCAGCGCCCATCAACTGGGCGTGGACTTCTGCCTGGGCCGCTACGTGTGGGACCGCCAGCACAAGTTCCGCATTCGCCTCGGGCCGCTCAAGTTCGTCGACTACATGGGCATGTTGCCCGGTGGCGAGCCGTTCAACGAACTGGTGGCCTGGGTCGCTGAATACCTGGGCCATGAACTGGACTGGGACCTGAATCTGGTCCTGGAACAGTCCGAGGTGCCGGCGTTACAACTCAACGGCCGCTTCCGCCTGGGGTTCAACACTTGGCTGGGGCAGCCCGAAACCGATGCCAACGATCTAATACTGGCCCGGCATTACGCCGAACAGGCCAACACCTCACAGACCTCAAGGAGCCATGAGCATGGGTGAAATCAGTCGCGCCGCGTTGTTCGGCAAACTCAACAGCGTGGCCTACAAAGCCATCGAAGCCGCCACCGTGTTCTGCAAATTGCGCGGTAACCCCTATGTGGAACTGGCCCACTGGTTTCACCAGTTGCTGCAACTGCAGGACTCGGACCTGCACCGCATCATCCGCCAGTTCAATGTCGAGCCGGCGCGCCTGGCCCGGGACCTGACCGACGCCCTGGACCGCCTGCCACGGGGCTCGACCTCGATCACCGACCTGTCCTCCCACGTCGAAGAGGCCGTGGAGCGCGGCTGGGTCTACGGCAGCCTGATGTTCGGCGAAAGCCAGGTGCGCACCGGTTACCTGGTGCTGGGCATCCTCAAGACCCCAAGCCTGCGCCATGCCCTGCTGGGCTTGTCGTCGGAGTTCGACAAGGTCAAGGCCGAGGCCCTGAGCGAGCGCTTTGACGAATACGTCGGCGACTCCCCGGAAAACGCCCTGACCGCCAGCGACGGCTTCAATGCCGGCGCCGTGCCGGGCGAAGCCAGCGGCGCCATGGCCCCCAGCGCCATGGGCAAACAGGAAGCTCTCAAGCGCTTTACCGTCGATCTCACCGAGCAGGCCCGCAGCGGCAAGCTCGACCCCATCGTCGGCCGTGACGAAGAGATCCGCCAACTGGTGGACATCCTCATGCGCCGCCGGCAGAACAACCCGATCCTCACCGGTGAAGCTGGCGTGGGCAAGACCGCCGTGGTCGAAGGCTTTGCCTTGCGCATCGTTGCCGGTGACGTGCCGCCGGCCCTCAAGGACGTAGAGCTGCGCAGCCTTGACGTCGGCCTGCTGCAGGCCGGCGCGAGCATGAAAGGTGAGTTCGAACAGCGCCTGCGCCAGGTCATCGAAGACGTCCAGGCCTCGCCGAAGCCGATCATCCTGTTCATCGACGAAGCCCACACCCTGGTGGGTGCCGGTGGCGCCGCCGGTACCGGTGACGCGGCCAACCTGCTCAAGCCAGCCCTGGCCCGCGGCACCCTGCGCACCGTGGCCGCGACGACCTGGGCCGAGTACAAGAAGCACATCGAGAAAGACCCGGCCCTGACCCGGCGCTTCCAGGTGGTGCAAGTGGCCGAGCCGTCGGAAGACAAAGCCCTGCTGATGATGCGCGGCGTGGCCTCGACCATGGAACAGCACCATCAAGTGCAAATCCTCGACGAAGCCCTGGAAGCCTCGGTCAAACTGTCCCACCGCTACATTCCTGCACGCCAGTTGCCGGACAAGTCCGTGAGCCTGCTGGACACCGCCTGCGCCCGCGTCGCCATCAGCCTGCACGCCGTGCCGGCCGAAGTGGATGACAGCCGCCGGCGCATCGAAGCGCTGGAAACCGAGCTGCAAATCATCGCCCGTGAACACGCCATCGGCGTGGTCATCGGCACTCGCCAGACCCAGACCGAAAGCCTGCTGAGCGCCGAACGCGAGCGCCTCGCCGAGCTGGAAAGCCGTTGGGCCGAAGAGAAAACCCTGGTGGACGAACTGCTCGCCACCCGCGCCACCCTGCGCGAACGCGTCGGCGTGGTGGACAGCGAAGATGCCAGCGAAGCTTGCGACAACGAAAGCCACGCCTTGCGCGAGAAACTGGTAGACCTGCAACGTCGCCTGACCGCCCTGCAAGGCGAAACCCCGCTGATCCTGCCGACCGTGGACTACCAGGCCGTGGCCTCGGTGGTCGCCGACTGGACCGGTATCCCGGTAGGCCGCATGGCCCGCAACGAACTGGAGACCGTGCTCAACCTCGACCAGCACCTGAAGAAACGCATCATCGGCCAGGACCATGCCTTGCAGATGATCGCCAAACGCATCCAGACCTCCCGCGCCGGCCTCGACAACCCGAGCAAACCGATTGGCGTGTTCATGCTCGCCGGCACCTCCGGCGTGGGCAAGACCGAAACCGCCCTGGCCCTGGCCGAAGCCATGTACGGCGGCGAGCAGAACGTCATCACCATCAACATGAGCGAGTTCCAGGAAGCCCACACCGTGTCCACCCTCAAGGGCGCGCCACCGGGCTACATCGGCTACGGCGAAGGCGGCGTGCTGACCGAAGCCGTGCGGCGCAAACCATACAGCGTGGTGCTGCTGGACGAGGTGGAAAAAGCCCACCCCGACGTGCATGAAATCTTCTTCCAGGTGTTCGACAAAGGCGTGATGGAGGACGGCGAAGGCCGGGTGATCGACTTCAAGAACACCCTGATCCTGCTGACCACCAACGCCGGCACCGAGTTGATTGCCGATGTCTGCAAGAACCCGCAGGACGTGCCCGAACCCGAAGAGATTGCCAAGGCCCTGCGCCAGCCGCTGCTGGAGATTTTCCCGCCGGCCCTGCTCGGCCGCCTGGTGACGATCCCGTACTACCCGCTCAGCGACGAGATGCTCAAGGCCATCACCCGCCTGCAACTCAACCGCATCAAGAAGCGCGTGGAGAGCACCCACAAGGTCGCGTTCGACTACGACGACGCGGTGATCGACCTGATCGTCTCGCGCTGCACCGAAACCGAAAGCGGCGGCCGCATGATCGACACCATCCTGACCAACAGCCTGCTGCCGGACATGAGCCGCGAGTTCCTGACCCGCATGCTCGAAGGCAAGGCCATGGCCGGCGTGCGGATCAGCGCGGTGGATAACGAATTGCAGTACAACTTCAGCGACGCGGCCTGAGGCACGCCGATAACCCTGTGGGAGCGGGCTTGCTCGCGAAGGCAATCTGTCAGTGACATAGATATTGGCTGACACCCCGCATTCGCGAGCAAACCCGCTCCCACAGTGGATCCGGTTCTTCAGGGAAACAGCGGCGCAGCCCTTACAACGACGAGATCACCGATGTTATTCAACCAAGCCACACGCCTGGCCAAAATCACCAGCCCCCTGGGGCCCGAGGTGCTGCTGCTCAAGGACATGGGCGGCGGTGAAGAGCTGGGAAGGCTGTTCAACTATGAGTTGCAGCTGCACTCGCTGGACAACGCCATCGATCTCAATCAGGTGCTCGGCAAACCCATGTGCGTGAGCATGCAGCTGGACGGCGGTGGCGAGCGGCATTTCCACGGCATCGTGGCGCGCTTCAGCCAGAACGTCGACCAAGGCCAGTTCGCCAGCTACCAGGCCACGCTGCGGCCCTGGCTGTGGCTGCTGACCCGCACTTCCGATTGCCGGATTTTCCAGAACCTGACCATCCCGCAGATCATCAAGCAAGTGTTCCGCGACCTGGGTTTCTCCGATTTCGAAGACGCCTTGAGCCGACCCTATCGCGAGTGGGAATACTGCGTGCAGTATCGCGAGACCAGCTTCGATTTCGTCAGCCGCCTGATGGAACAGGAAGGGATCTACTACTTCTTCCGTCACGAGCAGGGTCGTCATGTGCTGGTACTGGCCGATGCCTACGGTGCGCACACCAGCGCGCCCGGCTACGCCTCGGTGCCCTACTACCCGAAGAACGAGCAGCAGCGCGAGCGCGACCACATTCACGACTGGCACCTGGCCCAGGAGGTGCAGCCGGGCTCGCTGGAACTCAACGACTATGACTTCCAGCGTCCCAGTGCGCGCATCGACGTGCGTTCGGCGATGCCCCGTCCCCATGCCGCCGGTGACTATCCGCTGTACGACTACCCCGGCACCTACGTGCAAAGCGAAGATGGCGAACACTATGCCCGCACCCGCATCGAAGCCTTGCAGACCCTGCACGAACAGGTCGAGCTGGCCGGTAACGCACGGGGCCTGGGCTCGGGTCATCTGTTCAGCCTGACCGGCTTCACCCGCCAGGACCAGAACCGTGAATACCTGATCGTCGGGGCTCGCTACTACCTTTCCCAGGAAAGCGGCGAAACCAGCGGCGGCGCCCCTTCGGCGCAGTTCGAAAGCAGCCTGACCTGCATCGCCGCCCAGCAGAGCTATCGACCGCTGCCCATCACCCACCGTCCGGTGGTCAAGGGCCCGCAAACCGCCCTGGTGGTCGGCCCCAAGGGCGAGGAAATCTGGACCGATCAGTTCGGCCGGGTGAAGGTGCACTTCTACTGGGACCGCCACGACCAGTCCAACGAAAACAGCTCATGCTGGATCCGCGTGTCGCAATCCTGGGCCGGCAAGAACTGGGGTTCGATGCAAATTCCGCGCATCGGCCAGGAAGTGATCGTCAGCTTCCTCGAAGGTGACCCGGACCGGCCGATCATCACCGGTCGAGTCTACAACGCCGAGCAGACCGTGCCCTACGACCTGCCTGAGAACGCGACCCAGAGCGGCATGAAGAGCCGTTCGAGCAAGGGCGGCACGCCGGCGAATTTCAACGAAATCCGCATGGAGGACAAGAAAGGCGCCGAGCAGTTGTACATCCATGCCGAGCGCAACCAGGACATCGTGGTCGAGGTGGATGAAAGCCATTCGGTGGGCCATGACCGCAACAAGAGCATCGGCCATGACGAGACAGTGACCATCGGCAACAACCGCCTGCGCATCGTCAAGCAGGAAGACATCCTCTGCGTCGGCCAGCGCAAGACCGACAGCATCAGCCAGAGCTACGTGATCGAAGTGGGCGAAAACCTGCGGCTGGTCTGCGGTGAAAGCATCCTGGAACTCAATGCCAGCGGCCAGATCAACCTGACCGGCGTGCAGATCAGCTTCTATGCCAAGGGCGATGCCGAGTTCAACACCGGCGGCGTCCTGCACCTGAACAATGGCGGCGGCCCTGGTGCCACCCCTGATGGCCAGGGCGTCAAGGCCAGCATCGACGCCAACGTCAAAGCCGCATTCCCCAAGGGTTAATCCAGAGATTCAGGCGCCATGACTTATCGCATCAACGAATTCCAGCTCCAACTGCCGCCCAGCGAGTTGCTGGACGCGACAATCAACATCCTCAAGTTCCCCGAACTGGGCACGTCCTTGATCGTCAGTCGCAGCCTGCTGGCCGACGGCGAAACCCTGCAAAGCAACCTCGACGACCAGCTGGGGCGTCTGGAAAAACAGGTACAGGAACTGCGCTGCCAACCGGGCGCCAGCGTGCGTCTGGGCGCCAATCAGGAAGTCGAAGGCATCGAGCTGCGCAGCCAGTTCAGCAAGGGCAACGAAAAGGTCTTCCAGTTCCAGTTGGCGCTGGTGCTGCCCGGCACGCGCAAGATGTTTGCCCTGAGCTACGTCAAGGCCGAGCCACTCGGCGATGCCGAAGCCGCGCACTGGGCAACGATCAAGGGTTCGCTAGTGTTCGACGGCCCGGCCTGATGGGCGACTTGCATGTCTGATGCGCTCTGGGCCGCCCGTCTGGGCGACGCGCTGGATCACACCTCGATGATGGCCGACATCCTCGGCGGTGTGCTGGAGGTGGCAGCCAACATCGCGATCACCGCCGTCGCCACCGCCGCCGTGGTGGCGGCCACCGGCATCACGGTCGCTACCGGCGGCCTGGGTTGCTTCCTGCTCGGCGCCGTGGTCGGCGCGGTCGTCGGCATCGCCATGAGCAAGACCGGGGCCGACAAGGGCCTGAGCAATATCTGCGAAGGCATCGGCAACGCCCTCTTTCCGCCCACGGTGCAGGCCAATATCCTTACCGGCTCCACCGACACCCTGACCAACAACATTCCCGCCGCTCGCGCTGCCGGGGCCATCGAGTCCCATGTCGCACCGACCGGAACCGAGCTGGAAGAACCCGAGCCCAGCTACCTGGACATGGCCGAGAGTTTCTTCTCGCAGATGTGGCGCCCCACCGTCGCCACGCCCGCCCCCGGTGCAGAGCCCAAGCCGCTAGACATGATCACCTGCCTGAAGCACCCGCCGATGCCGCCGCAGTTCCTGGCCGAAGGCTCGGACAAGGTCACTATCAACGGCCAGCCCGCCGTGCGCAGCGGCGACCGCAGTACCTGCGAGGCCAAGGTGGTGTCGTCCGGGTTGATTTCCCCCGACGTGACCATCGGCGGCGGCACCGTGGTGGTACGCGAGATTCGCAGCGGCAAGACGCCGGGGGTGGGGCTGGCGGTGACCGCGTTGCTGATGCTCAAGGGCGGCAAAGGCAAGTTCCTGAGCAACCTGCCGTGCATGTTGATAGGCGGTGCGGCCTCGATGGCGGTCAGCAGTGCCATGGGCGCGGCGGCCAACGCGGCCATGGGTTCTTCGAACCCGGTGCATGCGGCGACCGGCGCGAAAGTGTTGGCGGACGTCGAGGAACTGGACTTCGTCTTGCCCGGCATCCTGCCCATCGACTGGCAGCGTTTCTACAACAGTCGCGACGAGCGCCGGGACGGCCTGTTCGGCGCCGGCTGGAGCGTCGCCTACGAAATACGCGTAGAGATCCTGCCCCATCCCGAGGGTGGCGAAACCCTGGTCTATACCGACGAACAAGGCCGGCGCATCGACATGGGGTCGATCCCCTTGGGCGGCGCGGTATTCAGTCCCGGTGAAGGCCTCAGCGTGCGGCGGCACGCCAACGGTGAACTGCTGATCGAAAGCGCGGACGGCTTGTACCGGTTGTTCAAGCCCACACCGGCGAATGCCACGCTGCTGCGCCTGGAACAGCTCGGTGATCGCAACGATAACCGCATCCACCTCGACTACGACGAAGCCGGGCAGTTGGTACGACTGCGTGACACGTTCGACCTGGTGCAGGTCGAACTGGCCTATGACGAGCGCTGGCCACGACGGGTCAGCCGGATCGACCGGCTCTACCCTGACCAGCGCCGTGAAGTGCTGATGTACTACGGCTACGATGCCCAGGGAGACCTGGCGCAGGTGCGCCAGTCCAATAGCCAGGTCAAACGCCGTTATGCCTACGACCTCGGGCGAAGGATGGTGGAGCATCAGTTGCCCACCGGGCTGCGCTGCTTCTATGAATGGGCCTTGGTCGAAGGCCAGGAATGGCGCGTGGTCCGCCATTGGACCGACGCCGGCGATACTTACACATTCGACTATGACCTGGCCGGCGGCATCACCCGCATCACTGACGGTTTGAATCGCGTCAGCACCCGGCGCTGGGATACGCGCTACCAGATCACCGAAGCCATCGACGCACTGAATCGCACCTGGGCATTCGAATGGAACGACGAAAGCCAGTTGCTGGGGGCGACCGACCCCAACGGTGGACAGCATCGGTTCAGCTATGACGAAGCGGGCAATCTCTGCCAGACCCTCGACCCGCTCGGGCGCAGCGAGTCGACGCTGTGGCTCGAACACTGGGCCCTGCCCCTGGCGGAAACCGATGCCGCAGGCAATACCTGGCAGTACCGCTACGACCCACGGGGCAATTGCATCGCCGAAACCGACCCGCTAGGCCACATTACCCGCTATCGCCACGATGCCCACGGCCAGGTGGTAGAGGTCATCGACGCCACCGGCAAAAGCAAGACGATGCGCTGGACGGCCCTCGGCCAACTCAGCGAACACACCGATTGCTCCGGCTACACCACCCGGTTGAACTACGACGAGCGCGGTCTGCTGCTCAGCAGCAGCGATGCGCAGGGGGAACGCACAAGTTTCAGCTACGACGACCAGGGCAGGTTGCTGAGCAAACAGTTGCCGGATGGTCGCATCGAACACTATCAACGCGATGCCAGCGGCCAGTTGATCGGCTATAGCGATCCCGCCGGTCACACCACATCGTTCCAGCACACGCCGAGCGGTCAACTGCGCCTGCGCACCGACGCCCACGGCCGGCGGGTGGAGTTGAGCTACGACAGTTATGGGCGGCTGCTGGCCCTGACCAACGAGAACGGCGAAAGCTATCGGTTTGCCTGGGATGCGGGTGATCGCTTGAGCGCCGAGCACAGCCTGGACGGCAGCCTCAAGCGCTACGCCTACGATGCCCTGGACAATGTCACTCGCGTGCAAGCCCTCGCCGTTCCCGGCAGCACCGACCTGGACCTCTCGCCGCAAGCCCCCATCATCCATGAGCTGGAACGCGATGCCATGGGTCGACTGGTCGCCAAGGTCACCGCCGACGGACGCACCGAATACCGCTATGACGCCCTCGATCAGGTCAAGGCCATCACCTTCACCGGCCTGGCCGGTGAACAGCAAAGCATCGGCTTCAGCTACGACGCGCTTGGGCAACTGATCGCCGAACAGGGGTGGGCCGGTCGCCTCGAGCATCACTATGACGAACTGGGCAACCTCACCCAGACACAGCTTCCCGATGGCCGCTGGCTGAACCGCCTGCACTACGGCAGCGGCCATCTGCACCAGATCAACCTCGACGGCCAGGTCATCAGCGACTTCGAGCGCGACCGCCTGCACCGCGAAGTACTGCGCACCCAGGGCCGTCTCAGCACCCGCAGCGAATACGACCGCAGCGGTCGCCTGCGGGCCCGCCAGCGACGGCACCAGGAGCAGTCGACACTGCTGCCGCCAGCGGCGCAGTCGCTGTTTGCCTACGACGGCAGCGATCAACTGGTGGAGCGCTTCGACAACCAGCCCGAAGCACCCCATCGTCAACTGCTGCACTATGACGCCACCGGCCGCATCCTCGCCAGCCAGGACAATCTCAAAGGTCAACGTGAAGGTTTCGCCTACGACCCGGCCGCCAACCTGCTCGACGGACTGATGGGCACCGGGCACGTCACCCACAATCGCTTGCTGACCTATCAGGACAAGCGCTACCGCTACGACGGCTTCGGCCGCATGGTGGAAAAACGCAGCAGCCGACGCGGTGTCCAGCGCTTCAAGTACGACGCCGAACAGCGCCTGGTGGAAGTGCACAACGACAACGGCTCGGTCGTGAAGATGACCTACGACCCGCTGGGCCGACGCATCGAAAAAACCGAGTACGACCGCCATGCTACCCCGCTGGGCCGTACCCGCTTTACCTGGGATGCGCTGCAACTGTTGCAGGAACACCGCGACAACCAGACCAGCCTCTACATCTATGCCGACGACGGCCACGAGCCTTTGGCGCGGGTCGATGGCCTCGGTGCACAGCAGAAAGTCCGGTACTACCACAACGACTTCAACGGCCAGCCCGAACAACTGTCGGAAAGCGACGGCCATACGCTCTGGCGCGCCCATTACCAGGTGTGGGGCAGCACCGCCGAAGAGCTGCGCGAACCCTATTACATCGAAGAGCAGAACTTGCGGTTCCAGGGCCAGTACCTGGACCGGGAAACCGGGCTGCACTACAACACCCTGCGTTTCTACGACCCGGACATAGGCCGCTTCACCACGCCGGACCCCATCGGCCTTGCCGGCGGATTGAACCTCTACCAGTACGCACCGAACCCGGTGAGCTGGATCGACCCCCTGGGGCTGATGAAATGCACCACCCCGCCGAAGGGGCGCAAGGTCAACCGGACGGTCTATCGGTTCGAGGAACCCGGGCGGATCAGCACCACCTGGACCGCCCACAAGTGGAACGTTGCCGCCCGGCACCGCTATACCGCGCCGGGGCTTGGTGGCGTCTATGGCGCCAACTCGCGCAAGACCGCCATGGGTGAGGTCAATCACTGGGGCGTTGACCTGTCCACGCGGGTGCTGGTGAGCAAGAAGGTGCAGCTCAACAACGTCCTCGACCTGACCCGGGCCGATGTGCGCAAACAACTGGGCGTGTCCCTTAAAAGCATCACCGGCAACAAATACACCCAGACCCACCAGATTGGCGCCTGGGCCAAGGCCAACGGTTATGATGGGATCCTGGCGCCGTCGGCGCGAAACCCGACCGGCAGCAACTTGATTTCCTTTGCAGGTTTTTGACATGGGACTGGAAGACGAATACGTCGGCGACGCCGACTGGCGAACCTTCGTGCGCCTGTACGAAGAGGACTATCTCGACGACAACGCCCACACGCTCGCCAAGGCCATGGACGACCACCTCGACATGGCCGTGGTGCTCTATGGCAAACGCGGGCTCAAGGAGGGTTTGTGGTGGATGGAACAGGTTGTGCCGGCGCTGGGCAACAAACGGCCGGTCGATTGCCTCAAGAGTCCGAAACTGATCAAGCGCCTGAGGATGGCCTTGATGAGCATGCCGTAACCCACAGCAATGGATCGTGAAGTGCTGTGCCCCCAAGGGCAGACCAGCACCCGCAGTGACCAAGAGCGCAGTCCTTGTGCCTTGCGCACCGTTCAGTCGAAATTCAACACCTCGCCGCCCTTGGCCTCAAGCATTTCGTCGAACACCGGCAACCTGGCAACGAAATCCGCTTCAAACGCCAGGTAGCGGTCCTGGGCCGGCAGATAGCGCACCTGCGGCTTGATACGCCGGATATCCTGGCTGGACAGTTTGAGCACCTGGTTGTCGAGCTGATTCCAGAACCAGGCCAGGGTGTGCGAGCCGAATGTATTGGTGGCGTAGTTCCACACCCACCAGTCGCCGTGTCCCCGGCTGACATGAATACGCCCGTGGAACGTGCGCAACGTAATGAGGTTCTTTGGCTCTGTGACGAGCAGGCGGGTGTCCTGGCGCACCTCGCTGCCAAAACCATCCAGCAGCGCCTTCGTTGCGGTGCCTGTAAGCACGTTGAAGCGCCACGCCCGCAGCACGGTCTCGTGGTAGCGTGGGTCTTCGAGGTTCTTGCGCTTGTCTTCGCTGAACAGCAGGATCTCATCGCCCCCCAGGTACGCGGTCGACGCCCTGAGGTGGTAGCCGTCCACCGCCGGCATCGGCCTGGCGGCGATGGCCTGGTGCGGTGGGTCCTGACTCCAGATCCAGCACAGTGGGCCGTTGTGTTGCATGAACAGCAGGCGACGGGGGCCGATGGGCAATATCGTCAGTTCATCCGGGTGTTCGAAAATGACTTCGCTGGCCTGCGCCGTGATCCGCCAGATACGCGTCATCGGTACCGGCTCGTAGAGGCGCTGGCGCTCGAATACCTCGGCATCCACCACGACGCTGGGTTGTTCGAACCCTGGCCACTCCACCTCAGCAGGGCCGAAAGCCTGGATGTCGTCGCCCTGGCGAACTTCGTACTTATAGCGGTCATCCGAGCTGTAGTCGCCTCTCCTGACCCGACGCCGCCACAGGCTGCGCTGGGCATTGGCGTCGATGAGCTGCAGATCGGCGCCGTCGAGCCCGTCGGTGCGGTGTTCGAGCATGTCCTGCTCGGCGGGCGGCCACTGGTTGTAGTCAATCAGGAAACACAGCCACTGCTCATCGTCCTGCTCGGTAATGCCGGCCCAGCCGTTGTGGTAGTTGTCATCATGGACGTAGGTGGGGCCGGGATAGTCGTGCACTTCCTGCAACCAGTTCAGTTTGCCGCGCTTGGACCTGGCCGGCTTGCGTGCGGCTTTTCCCTCAGCGGCGACGGACTTCTGCGGCTCGATCAGGCTCGGCGTGAAGTCCTCCTGGTCTTGCCAGTGCCTGGCAAACGCCTCGCGCTGATCGGTCAGGATAATCACCGGGCGGTAATCATCGCCACCGGCATCCAGGTTCCACAGGTCGTAGCCTCGTTCGGCCAGGGCGCTCGCCAGCGCCTGGAAGCAGATCTCGGGCATTTCATTGGAGAGTTCATCCAGCAACGCCTCGAATGGCTGGCCGGTAAACAGGTCGATATCAGGGTAGTAATGCTGGAGCAACCCCAGGAGTTCGCCGCCGGGTGTTTTCCAGTCGATATGTACCAGCGGATCAAAACGAGATTGCATCACGCCTGCCTTCCTTGAAATGCCAGTCAGTTAAACCTGTGGGAGCAAGCCTGTTCTGGTCAAGTTTTTCCGGACACCGATTACGGTGATCAAGCTGCCTGCTGCTCCATGGCTATTGGCGGCAGGTAGTTGTTATGGCTGT
>NZ_VIUE01000042.1 GCF_007828215.1 Pseudomonas sp. SJZ074
GAATGGGCATAAAAAATCCGATACCAGAGGACTGGTATCGGATTTTCTAGAAAGCCCGGCTTGGACTCAAATGCTTAAGTGAACAGCATTACGCCGAAGCGGGGTTTTCCTTAGCTCATCAAGCTGACAGCTCAACCAGCAACTTGTTCAGGCGACGCACATAGGCCGCCGGGTCCTTCAGGCTGTCGCCAGCCGCCAGGGCCGCCTGGTCGAACAGGATGTGCGACAGGTCGCCGAAGCGCTCTTCGCTCTGCTCGTTATCGAGTTTTTCCACCAGCGGGTGCGCCGGGTTGAACTCGAAAATCGGCTTGGAATCCGGGACTTTCTGGCCACTGGCTTCCAGGATCTGGCGCATTTGCAGGCCAAGGTCCTGTTCACCGATGGCGAGGATCGCCGGGGAGTCGGTCAGGCGGTGCGAGACACGCACTTCGCTGACGGCGTCGCCCAGGGCTGTCTTGATTCGCTCCACCAGGCCTTCCTTGCTCTTGGCGACTTCTTCGGCGGCTTTCTTGTCTTCTTCCGAATCCAGGTTGCCGAGGTCCAGGTCGCCACGGGCCACATCGACGAAGCTCTTGCCGTCGAACTCGTTGAGGTAGCTCATCAGCCACTCATCGATACGGTCGGTCAGCAACAGCACTTCGATGCCTTTCTTGCGGAAGACTTCCAGGTGCGGGCTGTTCTTGACCTGTGCATAAGTTTCACCGGTCAGGTAGTAGATCTTGTCCTGACCTTCCTTGGCGCGGGCCAGGTAATCGGCCAGGCCGACGATCTGCTCGCCATCGTCACCCTGGGTCGACGCAAAGCGCAGCAGGCCAGCGATCTTCTCCTTGTTGGCGAAGTCCTCGGCCGGACCTTCCTTCATCACCTGGCCGAAATTCTTCCAGAAGCTCTTGTACTGCTCAGGCTCGCTCTTCGCCAGTTTTTCCAGCATGTCCAGGACACGCTTGGTCAGCGCCGACTTCATGGAATCGATGATCGGATCTTTCTGCAGGATTTCCCGCGAAACGTTCAGCGACAAATCGTTGGAATCCACCACGCCCTTGATGAAGCGCAGGTACAGCGGCAGGAACGATTCGGCCTGGTCCATCACGAACACCCGCTGCACGTACAGCTTCAAGCCACGGGGTGCTTCACGCTGATACAGGTCGAACGGGGCGCGGGCCGGCACGTACAGCAGCGAGTTGTATTCCAGCTTGCCTTCGACCTTGTTATGGCTCCAGCTCAACGGGTTCTCATAATCGTGGGCGATGTGCTTGTAGAACTCCTGGTATTCCTCGTCCTTCACCTCGGTGCGTGGGCGAGTCCACAGGGCGCTGGCGCGGTTGACGGTTTCCCATTCCACTTCGGGCTTTTCTTCGCCTTCGGCGGCGCTGACTTGCTTCGGCAGCTCGATCGGCAACGCGATATGGTCGGAGTACTTCTTGATGATGTTGCGCAGACGCCAGCCATCGGCGAATTCGTCCTCGCCGGACTTCAGGTGCAGCACGATGCGGGTACCGCGATCAGCCTTGTCGATGGTGGCGACTTCAAACTCGCCCTCGCCCTTGGACGACCAGTGCACGCCTTCGCTCGCAGCGAGGCCGGCACGGCGGCTGAATACTTCGACCTGTTCGGCAACGATGAACGCGGAATAGAAGCCGACGCCGAACTGACCGATCAGGTGGGAATCCTTCTTCTGGTCGCCCGACAGGTTTTTCATGAAGTCGGCAGTGCCGGACTTGGCGATGGTGCCCAGGTGCGTGATCACCTCTTCGCGGCTCATGCCGATGCCGTTGTCTTCGAGGGTGACGGTCTTGGCGTCCTTGTCGAAACTCACACGGATCTTCAGTTCAGCGCCGCCTTCCAGCAATTCGGGCTTGGACAGGGCTTCGAAACGCAATTTGTCGACAGCATCGGAGGCGTTTGAAATCAGCTCGCGAAGGAAAATTTCCTTATTCGAATACAGCGAGTGAATCATCAGGTGCAGCAGTTGCTTCACCTCGGTCTGGAAGCCCAGGGTTTCCTTTTGAGTTTCCACGCTCATGGTCATCAAACTCCAAGTGGATGGTGGTGTCCGCCTCGCTGAGATGGCGGCGGGATGTCCTCAAGGTGGGGGCAGCGATGGGGATTTCAAGAGTGATCCGGCTTTGCAGGCTCCTGGATCTTGAAATGCGCCCGTGCGGTGGCGATCGGCTCGGCTTCCACGCCTTGCCAGGCAGTGATGGCAACGTTGGCCACTCGTCGCCCCTGACGCCAGACCTGGCACCGGGCATACGTGTCGCGAAATTGCCCGGCGCGCAGGTAATCCAGGGAGAAATCGATAATCTTCGGCACACCTGGCGTGCGGGTGGCAATCAACAGATGAACGGCCGCCGCCAACTCCATGAAGCCGGCAATGACGCCGCCATGGATCGCCGGCAGTAAAGGGTTACCAATGTTGTCCTTGTTGGCCGGCAGGCGAAAGATCAGGTCATCGCCCTGGCGTGTGCATTCGGCGCCGATGAGCTGGGCATAGGGAATCGCGGCCAGCAGCCGCGCAGGGTCGCCCTGCTCGCAGGCCTGGCGCAGGTATTCCCGGGTAATGTCGGTCATGGCGTGCTCCTGGCAGCCATCGAGCCACCTTTCGTCAGCCCCCTGGCATGCTGGCCCAGACGCATGAAAGTCCCCACCACATGGGCGATGGGTTGAGCAGGATCGTCCTGATAGGCGAAACCACGGGTGAAAATCACATCCGGCGTCACCCGATAGCACTGCGCGAAGCCATAGACATCCTTGTTCGGCTCGGCAGCGTGCATGTAGTCGATGCGCAGGTCCAGGGTCGGACAGACCTCGAACTCCGGCAACACGCAGAGGGTGGACATGCCGCAAGCCGTGTCCATCAATGACGTCAACGCCCCACCATGGAGGACGCCGGTAAGCGGGTTACCCACGATCCGGGGACTGAAAGGCAGCACCAGGGTCAATCCATCTTGGCTGGCGCTGTGCAACTCCAGGCCCAGCACCTGGCAATGTCTCAGCGCGGACAGAAAACGCGTCGCGCGCTCAAAAACGGGGGCTTCGGCCATGTGTGATGCTCTTGTCAGTAACGGGGCCTGATAACCAGACGCGACTCATAAAGTTCCATTGCACAGCAAAGTTATATATCTGTCGCAAAAGAGGAACTTAACCCGAGGTGGATTGCTCAAACGGCCAGTAGTTATTTCCATAAGGAGAAACACCGCATGCGTAAGACTTTAGCTATTGCCTTGATGTTGGCCGCCTCCCTCGGTCTCGCTGCCTGCGATAAGAAATCCGAGGACAAAGCTCAAGATGCCGCACAACACTCTGAGCAAGCTCAGGAAAAAATGAACGAAGCACAGGATAAAGTGAACGAAGCGGCGACACAAAACGCCGAAGCTGCCAAAGATAAGGCAGAAGCGGACAAAGCCGCCGCGCAGGAACAAGCCCCTGCTACCGCGCCTAAAACCAACTGATCCAGGTTCAGCGACAAAAGAAAACCCGCCTGGTGCGGGTTTTCTTTTACCTATGATTCAGCCGGGCATGGTGTCATACCGTGTCCTTGACGACTTCGGGAGCCGGTACTTCCGTCGGGGTATAGACCATGACGTCCAGTACATCGGAATGAAACTCGCGTTGATAGAGCACAAACACTACCCCGGCACTCATCAACATGAATAACCAGGGGCTGACAAACCACGCCAACATGGTCATGCCGAAATAATAAGAGCGCAGGCCAAAGTTGAACTGGTTGGCGGCCATCGAGATAACTCGCGCGGCCCGCAGCGCAAAGGCCTTGCGCTCCTGCTCCGAGACATGCCGCTCGCCGATCATCGGCGCCGAGCCCACCAGGACTGCGGCAAAGTTGTATTGGCGCATGCACCAACTGAACGTGAAGAACGCGTATACGAACACCAACGCCAGGCACAACAGCTTGACTTCGGCCAGGCCTTGGGAAGCCTGCTGCACCAGCGGCAGGTCCGCCAACAAGGACACCGCGCGATCGGACGCGCCGAGGACGGTCAGGATACCGGCCAGGATGATCAATGTGCTGGAGGCAAAGAATGACGCGTTACGCTCCAGGTTACCGATCACACTGGCATCGGCGATACGATTCTCGCGCAGCAGCATGCGGCGCATCCAGTCCTCGCGATACAAGTGCATCACGCTGGCAAGACAGGCCGTGTCTCGCGCCTTCCACGTGGCATAACGGGTGTAGCCGCCCCAGCAGATGATGAACCAGACAGCGGCCAGGAGATGGGTCAGGTTGGCTTGGATGAATGACATGCAATTCCTTGGGTGAAAAGAACATGGAGCGGCTTACAGCGTCCCTGTGGGAGCGGGCTTGCTCGCGAAGCGGTGTGTCAGGCAGCCTACCTGTCGCTGACACTCCGCATTCGCGAGCAAGCCCGCCCCCACAGATTCTGCGTGAACCTTTCAGGACACTGCTTCGACGTTAGCCCATGGCAAAAGACACTGCATCCAAAAAAAATGCCCCGTATCGATTGATACGGGGCATTTCAGTGTTTACCGATAAAGCTTAGGCCAGTGCTTCGCTGCGCTTGCCCAGCAGGCGATCACACACCACGGCCACGGCCAGGGTCATGACCGATGGCACCAGCCAGGCCAGCCCTTGCTCGCTCAGCGGCAGATGAGCCAACTGCGCCGGCATCCAGTCCGCCAGTCCCGCGCCCTTGAGCGCGTCGACCAGGCCAAACAGGAACGACACCAGCATCACCGGGCCGACGATGCGCCCCTGTTCATGCCAGAAGTCCTTGCAGAAGCTCAGGGCCACCAGGGCGATGCATGGCGGGTAGATTGCGGTCAGGACCGGGATCGAGAAGGCGATCAGTTTGGTCAGGCCGAGATTGGACACCAGCAACGAAAACGCGGCCAGGATCACCACCAGCGTCTTGTAGGACAGGGGCAGGACGCGACTGAAATATTCGGCACAGGCGCAGGTCAGGCCCACCGCGGTCACCAGACAGGCCAGGGAGATCAGCACGGCGAGGAAACCGCTGCCCAGGCTGCCGAAGGTGTGCTGCACGTAGGCATGCAGCACCGCAGCGCCATTGGTCGCGCCAAGTGCCACTTCGTGGCTGCCCGAGCCCAGGCGGAACAGGCTGATATAAACCAGCGCCAGGCCAACCCCGGCGATCAACCCGGCAATGATTGCATAGCGGGTGATCAAGGCCGGCGATTCGACGCCCCGGGAGCGGATCGCGTTGACGATGACAATGCCGAACACCAGGGCACCCAGGGTATCCATGGTCAGATATCCGTTGATGAAGCCCTGGGAGAACGGCGCCGCAACATACTCCGGCGTGGCCACGCCGATGCCGCCGGCGGGCAAGGCAAACGCAGCAATCCCCAGCACGGCCAGGGCGATGATCTTCAACGGCGCGAGGAAACGTCCAACGGTGTCCAGCAATCGGCCCGGGTAGAGCGAGATGAAGAACACCAGCAGGAAATACACGGCGCTATAGAGGAACAGCGCCAGCGGGCTTTCGCCGGTCAGCGGCGCCAGGCCGACTTCGAACGAGACGGTGGCGGTACGCGGCGTGGCGAACAGCGGGCCGACGGCCAGGTAGCAGACCGCCGCCAGCAGACCGCCGGCGAGCTTGCCGATGGGGCTGCTCAAGGCATCCATCGCCCCGCCGACTTTCGCCAGGGCGACCACGGTGATCACTGGCAGCCCGACCGCCGTGATCAGGAAGCCCAGCGCCGCCATCCAGACATGGGGCCCGGACTGCAAACCGACGATAGGTGGGAAGATGATGTTGCCGGCCCCGACGAACAGGGCAAATGTCATGAAACCAAGCGCCAGGATGTCCTGGCCTTTCAACACTTTCATTAAGGAAACCACACTACTGAATCGGAATTTAGAGAGGGATTTCCCATGGGTGAGGGAAATGCTGCCGATCCGTATGGGATCGACCCGTTTAGCGCGTCGCGTCCTTGTGGGCAGCGGTCGCAAAATGGCTGCCAGCCTAACCAATTCGAAGCACAAACGCACTGTTACGGGGCGAACTATCCGATACACGACATTTCCGTGTCGCGTTTACATATCTTTTTTTCCAACCATGCGTTTCCTCAGAAATGAGAAGGCTTTGTGGCAAGGGGATTTATCCCCTCGCCACAAGAAGTCCTACAACCACAAACATGGCGGCCAGAAACGACAAAGGCCACCCGAAGGTGGCCTTTGTGCTGGAGCGAATCAGTCAGCCGTAGCTTACTTCTTCATTTCCCAGCCAGTCAGCTCAGCCAAGGCCTTGCCGATGTCTGCCAGCGAACGCACGGTTTTCACGCCTGCGTCTTGCAGTGCAGCGAACTTCTCGTCTGCAGTACCTTTGCCGCCAGAGATGATTGCGCCAGCATGGCCCATGCGCTTGCCCGGAGGAGCAGTCACACCTGCGATGTAGGAAACAACCGGCTTGGTCACGTTGGCCTTGATGAAGGCAGCCGCTTCTTCTTCAGCCGAACCGCCGATCTCACCGATCATCACGATCGCTTCGGTCTTCGGGTCTTCCTGGAACAGCTTCAGGATGTCGATGAAGTTCGAGCCCGGGATCGGGTCACCGCCGATGCCGACGCAAGTCGACTGACCGAAACCGGCGTCAGTGGTCTGCTTCACGGCTTCGTAGGTCAGGGTGCCGGAACGGGAAACGATACCGACCTTGCCTGGCAAATGGATGTGACCTGGCATGATGCCGATCTTGCATTCGCCTGGGGTGATCACGCCTGGGCAGTTAGGGCCGATCAGGGTGATACCCAGCTCGTCGCACTTGACCTTGGCTTCCAGCATGTCAATGGTCGGGATGCCTTCGGTGATGCAGACGATCAGCTTGATGCCGCCGAACGCTGCTTCAAGGATGGAGTCCTTGCAGAACGGTGCTGGAACGTAGATCACGCTGGCGGTGGCGCCAGTAGCTGCAACAGCGTCCTTGACGGTGTTGAACACGGGCAGGCCCAGGTGCTCGGTGCCGCCCTTGCCTGGAGTTACGCCGCCCACCATCTTGGTGCCGTATTCGATGGCTTGCTGGGTGTGGAAACTACCTTGCGAACCGGTAATGCCCTGGCAGATAACCTTGGTGTCTTTGTTGATCAGGACGCTCATTATTTGCCCTCCGCAGCTTTAACGACTTGTTGAGCAGCGTCGGTCAGGCTGGTAGCAGCGATGATGTTCAAACCGCTTTCTGCCAGTACTTTAGCGCCCAGCTCAGCGTTGTTGCCTTCGAGGCGAACAACAACCGGGATTTTCACGCCAACTTCTTTCACGGCGCCGATGATGCCTTCGGCAATCATGTCGCAGCGAACGATGCCGCCGAAGATGTTGACCAATACTGCTGCGACGTTGGTGTCGGACAGGATGATCTTGAACGCTTCGGTAACGCGTTCCTTGGTAGCACCGCCACCTACGTCGAGGAAGTTGGCTGGCTTGCCGCCATGCAGGTTGACGATGTCCATGGTACCCATCGCCAGGCCGGCACCGTTGACCATGCAGCCGATGTTGCCTTCCAGGGCTACGTAGTTCAGTTCGAACTTGGCAGCGTGCGCTTCGCGCGGATCGTCTTGCGACGGATCGTGGAAAGTCTTCAGCTTAGGCTGACGGTACATGGCGTTGGCGTCGATGTTGATCTTGGCATCGAGGCAGTGCAGGTCGCCGTCGGCCTTGATCACCAGCGGGTTCACTTCCAGCAGTGCCAGATCGTGGTCCTGGAACAGCTTGGCCAGACCTACGAAGATCTTGGCGAATTGAGTGACCTGCTTGCCTTCCAGGCCCAGCTGGAATGCCAGTTCGCGACCCTGGAATGGCTGAGCGCCAACCAGTGGATCGATGGTGGCCTTGAGGATTTTCTCAGGGGTATCGTGAGCGATTTTCTCGATGTCCACGCCACCTTCGGTGGAGGCCATGAACACGATACGGCGGCTCGAACGGTCAACGACCGCGCCCAGGTACAGCTCTTTAGCGATATCAGTGCACGATTCAACCAGGATCTTGGTGACTGGCTGACCGTTGGCGTCAGTCTGGTAGGTCACCAGACGCTTGCCCAGCCACTGCTGTGCGAAGGCTTTGGCGTCTTCTTTGCTGCGAACCAGCTTGACGCCGCCCGCTTTACCGCGACCACCGGCGTGAACCTGGGCTTTGACAACCCATTCGCTGCCGCCGATTTTGTCGCAAGCTTCTGCTGCTGCTTCCGGGGTGTCTACCGCGTAGCCTGTGGATACTGGCAGGCCGTACTCAGCGAACAGCTGCTTACCCTGATACTCGTGAAGATTCATGCTTATTACCGTCTTCGTTAGGTACTGCGCATTCGGTGCTGCACCGTTTTCAGTGCCGCACCACCTGTGACTGCTGCTTGCGTAGCCTTCCGGTCAACCGGTAGAGCTACGCAAGACTGCGTCCAGCGGACATTCCGCGGTGAGTCTTGCGCGCAAGGCTCACGACGGGCCGAACCGCCGTGGTTTCTTATTATTTCTTAACGCTTCTTGCGGTTGGCCACGTGGATGGCGCCGCCATTTACGGCCAGGGCCGCTTCGTGCAAGGCTTCGGACAGGGTCGGATGGGAGAAGACCATCATGCCCAGGTCTTCAGCGCTGGTGCCGAATTCCATCGCGATCGCGCCTTGCTGTACCAGCTCGGCAGCGCTCGGGCCAATGACGTGAACGCCCAATACGCGATCCGTCTTGGCATCGGCGATGACTTTCACGAAACCGCCGGTATCGTTGGCTGCCATGGCACGGCCACTGGCGGCGAACGGGAAAGTGCCGACGTTAACCTCGACGCCTTCGGCTTTCAAGGCCTGCTCGGTTTTACCGACCCATGCAATTTCCGGGTGGGTGTAGATCACCGATGGGATCAGGTCGTAGTTCATCTGGGCCTTGTGGCCCTTGATGCGCTCGACGACCATGATGCCTTCTTCGGACGCCTTGTGGGCCAGCATCATGCCGCGAACCACGTCACCGATGGCGTAGACGCCTGGTACGTCGGTTGCGCAATGATCATCGACCGCGATGAAACCACGCTCGTCCAGGTTCACGCCGCAATCGGCAGCCAACAGGTCGGTGGTCACCGGGCGACGGCCGACCGCAACGATCAGCTTGTCGAAGGTGATGGTCTGTTCGCCGTTGGCGTCGGTGTAGCTGACCACGACTTCTTCGCCGTTGACCTTGGAACCGGTCACACGAGCGCCTAGCTTGATGTCCAGGCCTTGCTTGGTGAGGGTCTTGAACGCTTCTTTGGAAACCGCGGCGTCAGCCGCTACCAGGAAGGTTTCGAGGGCTTCGAGCACGGTCACTTGCGCACCCAGGCGCGACCATACCGAACCCAGCTCCAGGCCGATCACGCCGGCGCCGATCACGCCCAGGCGTTTTGGTACGCTCTGGAATTCCAGGGCGCCAGTGGAATCGACGATCACGTTCTGGTCGACCGGAGCCGGCGGAATGTCGATCGGACGCGAGCCTGGCGCCAGGATGACGTTCTCGGCTTCGATCACTTCAACCGAACCGTCCGGCTTGGTCACTTCGACTTTCTTGCCCAGCAGCAGCTTGCCGTGGCCCTGGATCGAGGTCACGCCGTTGGCCTTGAACAGAGTGGCAACACCGCTGGTCAGGTTCTTGACGATACCCGCCTTGCGACCAACCATCGTTGCGACGTCCATTTTGACTTCGCCGGTGGAGATGCCGTGAACGTTGAAGCTTTCTTTCGCTTCCTTGTATTTCCAGGAGCTGTCCAGCAGCGCCTTGGATGGAATGCAACCGACGTTCAGGCAGGTACCGCCGAGGGCCAGCTTGCCCTCGCCATCGGTGTATTTCTCGATGCAGGCAGTGGTAAGGCCCAGTTGCGCAGCCTTGATGGCC
Source organism: Pseudomonas sp. SJZ074 (assembly GCF_007828215.1). Lineage (GTDB taxonomy): Bacteria > Pseudomonadota > Gammaproteobacteria > Pseudomonadales > Pseudomonadaceae > Aquipseudomonas. The sequence goes on from NZ_VIUE01000042.1 coordinate 9,838, forward strand.
GCTACGTAGCCACCAGGGCCCGCACCAATCACTACCACGTCGAATTTCTGAGTCATAAAAAAGGTTCCCTTTTAGCTGCAAGCTACAAGCTGCAAGCTACAAGCTACAACCTCGCCCGCGGTGGGCTTGAGGCTGGTCGCTTGCAGCTTGCAGCTGCTTTTTAAATATCCAGGAGCAGGCGAGCCGGATCTTCAAGCAGGTTCTTGATGGTCACCAGGAACGTCACGGCTTCTTTACCGTCGATCAGACGGTGATCGTAGGACAGTGCCAGGTACATCATCGGACGAATCACGACTTGACCGTTGATTGCCATCGGACGCTGGATGATGTTGTGCATCCCCAGGATCGCCGCTTGTGGCGGGTTGACGATCGGAGTCGACATCATCGAACCGAATGTACCACCGTTGGTGATGGTGAACGTACCGCCGGTCATCTCTTCGATGGACAGCTTGCCGTCACGGGCCTTCTTGCCGAAGGTGGCGATGCCGCCTTCGATTTCGGCCAGGCTCATCAGCTCGGCGTTACGCAGGACCGGAACCACCAGACCACGATCGCTGGAAACAGCCACACCGATGTCGGCATAACCGTGGTAGACGATGTCGGAACCGTCGATCGACGCATTGACGGCCGGGAAGCGTTTCAGCGCTTCGGTGGCAGCCTTGACGAAGAACGACATGAAGCCCAGGCGTACGCCGTTGTGGCTCTTCTCGAACAGGTCCTTGTACTTCGAACGCAGTGCCATGACTTCGGTCATGTCGACTTCGTTGAAGGTGGTCAGCATCGCCATGTTCGACTGGGCTTCGACCAGACGCTCGGCTACTTTGGCACGCAGGCGGGTCATCGGAACGCGTTTTTCAACGCGATCACCGGCAGCGAACACCGGAGCGGCGGCAGCTGGCGCGGCAGGCTTGGACGGAGCAGCGGCTGGAGCGGCTTTCTTGGCGGCCACAGCGGCAACCACGTCTTCCTTGGTCACACGACCACCCTTGCCGGTGCCGGCAACGGAAGCGATGTTGATGCCGTTCTCTTCAGCGATCTTGCGGGCAGCAGGCGCAGCAACCGGATCGTCTTCGCCATCGGTAGCTGGAGCAGCAGCCTGTGCAGCAGCAGGAGCAGCCGCGGCGGCAGGAGCAGCGGCAGCAGCGCCGCCTTCAACGATCGAGCCCAGCACTTCGTCGGACAGGACGGTATCGCCTTCGTTCTTGACGATGGCGCCCAGCACGCCGTCGGCGGTCGCCAGGACTTCCAGCACGACCTTGTCGGTCTCGATGTCGACGATCAGTTCGTCACGCTTGACCGCCTCGCCCGGTTGCTTGTGCCAGGTGGCAACGGTGCCATCGGCAACCGATTCCGGGAAAGTGGGGGCTTTGATCTCGATAGCCATTATCTTGGGTTCCTTAAATTCGGTTTCAGGTGCGCGAAGGCGTTAAACGGTAAAGGCATCTTGCAGCAGTTGTTCCTGCTGCTCGGCGTGCATCGACGCGTAACCACATGCAGGTGCAGCAGAAGCCTCACGGCCCGCGTATTCGAGTACGAGCGACTTGTTGAGGTTGCTGATGCTGCGACGCAGGTGGTGTTGGCTGCAGTACCACGCGCCCTGGTTCATCGGCTCTTCCTGACACCAGACAGCCGCTTTGGCATTGGTGTAAGGCGCCAGGACTTCCTTCAAGTCGTCCTCAGGGAATGGGTACAGCTGCTCGATACGCACGATGGCGATATCTTCACGGCCTTCGGCACGGCGTTTTTCCAGCAGGTCGTAGTAGACCTTGCCGCTGCACAGAACAATGCGCTCGACCTTTTTCGGGTCCAGGGCATCGATTTCCGGGATAACGGTCTGGAACGAACCGTCGGCCAGGTCTTCGAGCGTCGAAACGGCCAGCTTGTGGCGCAGCAACGACTTCGGCGTCAGCACGACCAGAGGCTTGCGCAGCGGACGAATCACCTGGCGGCGCAGCAAGTGGTAGATCTGTGCCGGGGTAGTAGGCATGCACACCTGGATGTTGTGCTCGGCGCACAGTTGCAGGTAGCGCTCAAGACGTGCCGAGGAGTGTTCGGGGCCTTGGCCTTCGTAGCCGTGCGGCAGCAACATGGTCAGGCCGCAGAGACGACCCCACTTGTGCTCGCCACTGGTGATGAACTGGTCGATGACTACCTGCGCACCGTTGGCGAAGTCACCGAACTGGGCTTCCCAGATCACCAGCGCGTTCGGCGTGGTGGTCGAGTAACCGTATTCGAATGCCAGTACGGCTTCTTCCGACAGGAAGGAGTCGTACAGATCGAACAGCGGCTGGCCCTTGTACAGGTTCTTCAGCGGGATGTAGGTGCTGGCGTCTTTCTGGTTGTGCAGGACGGCATGACGGTGCGAGAACGTACCGCGGCCGATGTCCTGGCCGGTCATGCGGATCGGGTGACCTTCGAACGCCAGAGTCGCGTATGCCATGGTTTCGGCATAACCCCAGTTGATCGGCAGGCCGCCGGCTTGCATCTTCTGACGGTCTTCGTAGATCTTCGCAACCTGGCGCTGAACCACGAAGCCTTCCGGGATTTCCAGCAGCTTGGCGGACAACTCCTGCAAGGTCTTGAGGTCGAAGCGCGTGTCGTGACGTGCAGTCCAGGCGTGACCCAGGTATGGGCGCCAGTCCACGAACAGCTCTTTGTTCGGTTCCTTGACCAGGCTTTTCACCACGTGCAGACCGTCGTCCAGCGCATTGCGGTACTCATCGACCTTGGCCTGGACGCGCTCGGCATCCAGTACGCCTCCCTGGATCAAGCGATCGGCATACAGCTCGCGGGTGGTGCGCTGCTTGGTGATCTGCTGGTACATCAGCGGCTGGGTGCCGCTTGGCTCGTCCGCTTCGTTGTGGCCGCGACGACGGTAGCAGACCAGGTCGATCACCACGTCACGCTTGAACTGCATGCGGTAGTCGATGGCCAGCTGGGTCACGAACAGCACGGCTTCCGGATCATCACCATTCACATGGAGGATCGGCGCCTGGATCATTTTCGCGACGTCGGTGGCGTACTCGGTGGAACGCGAGTCCAGCGGGTTGCTGATGGTGAAGCCGACCTGGTTGTTGATGACGATGTGCACCGTACCGCCGGTCTTGAAACCGCGGGTCTGGGACATCTGGAAGGTTTCCATGACCACGCCCTGACCGGCGAACGCCGCGTCACCGTGGATGGAGATCGGCAGTACCTTCTCGCCGGTAGGGTCGTTGCGACGATCCTGACGGGCGCGAACCGAACCTTCGACCACCGGGGAAACGATCTCCAGGTGGGACGGGTTGAACGCCATCGCCAGGTGGACTTCGCCACCGGTGGTCATGACGTTGGACGAGAAGCCCTGGTGGTATTTCACGTCACCGGAACCCAGCTCGACCTTCTTCTTGCCTTCGAACTCGTCGAACAGCTCGCGCGGGTTCTTGCCGAAGGTGTTGACCAGCACGTTGAGACGGCCACGGTGGGCCATGCCGATGACCACTTCCTTGGTGCCGTACGAACCGGAACGCTGGATCAGCTCGTCCAGCATCGGAATCAGGCTCTCGCCGCCTTCCAGGCCGAAACGCTTGGTGCCCGGGTACTTGGTGCCCAGGTACTTCTCCAGGCCTTCACCGGCAGTCACGCGCTCAAGCAGGTGGCTTTTAATGTCGGCGGAGTACGTCGGACGGCCACGAACGCTTTCCAGACGCTGCTGGAACCACTGGCGTTGCTCGGAATCGGTGATGTGCGTGAACTCAGCGCCAATGGTGCGGCAATATGTCTGCTGCAACGCTTCGTGAATTTCACGTAGGCTCGCTTCCTCTTTGCCGATGAACAGGTCGCCGGCACGGAAGGTCGTATCAAGATCGGCATTGGTCAAGCCGTAGTGAGTGATCGACAGGTCTGCAGGTGCAGGACGCTGCCACAGCCCCAGCGGGTCCAGCTGGGCTGCCTGGTGGCCTCGCATCCTGTAGGCCTGGATCAGTCGCAGTACTTCAACTTGCTTCTTCTCGTGTTCGCTGCTCACGCTGCCGGCGGAGACCGGTTGAGCGCGGCGCTGGTTCTTTGCCAGCAGCACGAAATGATCGCGAATCGTCGAGTGCGAAACATCGGTGGCAGAGTTACCGTCAGCCGGCAACTTCTGAAAATAGGTGCGCCATTCTTCTGGCACAGCGTTAGGGTCGTGCAGGTAGAGCTCGTAGAGCTCTTCCACATAGGCAGCGTTACCACCGGAGAGGTGGGCACTGTTCCACATGCGCTGCATCACGCTTTCTTGCATGCTTGGTCACCCTCGATTAGGGGAACACCATCGGCGAAAACACCGAGCAAACTTGCAGAAGTCCGAGTGCAGCGACTAAAACAAGCCACTTAGGATCACGCTGATAGTCCGGGTACCAGCCCGGATGCCCCTGCTTGTCTCATTTCTTCAAAATAAGAACCGCCGCTTTGTGAGCGGCTGTTCTGGTTATGCTACGACGCGGGTTGAAGCCCGCGCCTTAGCCTCTACGGGTACAGCGGTTCTACGGGTACAGCAGCTGAATCACACGCCGTTTTGCAGCAGCATGTTACGTACGTGACCGATGGCCTTAGTCGGGTTCAGGCCTTTCGGGCAGACGTTGACGCAGTTCATGATCCCGCGGCAGCGGAATACGCTGAACGGGTCATCCAGTGCGGCCAGACGCTCGGACGTCTTGGTGTCACGGCTGTCTGCCAGGAAGCGGTACGCTTGCAGCAGGGCGGCCGGGCCCAGGAACTTGTCCGGGTTCCACCAGAAGGATGGGCACGAGGTCGAGCAGCAAGCGCACAGGATGCACTCGTACAGACCGTCGAGCTTCTCACGCTCTTCCGGGGACTGCAGACGCTCGATGGCCGGAGCCGGCGTGTCGTTCTGCAGGAATGGCTTCACCTTCTCGTATTGCTTGTAGAAGATGCTCATATCGACGACCAGGTCACGGATAACCGGCAAACCTGGCAGTGGACGAACGATCAGCTTGTTGCCTTTTACAACGGCCGACAGTGGCGTGATGCAGGCCAGGCCGTTCTTGCCGTTGATGTTCATGCCGTCGGAGCCGCAAACGCCCTCGCGGCAGGAGCGACGATAGGAGAAACCTTCGTCCTGCTCCTTGATCAGGGCCAGCACGTCCAGCACCATCAGGTCCTTACCACCGGTATCGACCTGGAAATCCTGCATGAACGGCGCAGCGTCCTGATCAGGGTTGTAGCGATAAACACTGACTTGCAACATGGCGGTCACCCTTAATAAGTCCGGACTTTAGGTTCGAAAGTCGGAACAGTCTTCGGCGAGAAGTTCACGGCACGCTTGGCGACGCGTTTTTCACCCGGGAAGTACAAGGTGTGGCACAGCCAGTTTTCGTCGTCACGGTCTTCATAGTCTTCGCGGGCGTGAGCACCACGGGACTCTTTGCGCACTTCTGCGGCGATGGCGGTGGCTTCGGCCACTTCCAGCAGGTTCTGCAGTTCCAGCGCTTCGATACGGGCAGTGTTGAACGCCTGTGACTTATCGTTGATCTTCACATTGGCAATTCGTTCACGCAGTTCTGCCAGCTGGGCAATACCCTTCTGCATGTATTCGCCGGTACGGAATACACCGAAGTAGTTCTGCATGCAGCTTTGCAGCTCGCGACGCAGGGTGGCCACGTCTTCGCCATCGGTACGGTTGTTCAGGGCGTTCAGGCGCGACAGGGCCGCATTGATATCGGCTTCGGTAGCGTCGTCGTACTCGATACCGTCGGTCAGCGCCTTTTCCAGGTGCAGGCCGGCAGCGCGGCCGAAGACCACCAGGTCGAGCAGCGAGTTGCCGCCCAGGCGGTTGGCACCGTGAACCGATACGCACGCCACTTCACCCACTGCGAACAGGCCAGGGATGATTTCGTCCACGCCTTCGGCGTTCTGGGTGATCGCCTGACCATGAATGTTGGTGGCAACGCCGCCCATCATATAGTGGCAGGTTGGAACCACTGGAACCGGAGCAACGACCGGGTCGACGTGGGCGAAGGTCTTCGACAGTTCGCAGATGCCTGGCAGACGGCTGTGCAACACTTCCTCGCCCAGGTGGTCGAGTTTGAGCATCACGTGGTCGCCATTCGGGCCACAGCCGTTACCGGCGATGATTTCCTTGACCATCGAACGCGCCACCACGTCACGACCGGCAAGGTCCTTGGCGTTCGGAGCATAACGCTCCATGAAACGCTCGCCGTGCTTGTTGATCAGGTAACCGCCTTCACCGCGGCAACCTTCGGTGACCAATACACCGGCGCCGGCGATGCCGGTCGGATGGAACTGCCACATTTCAATGTCTTGTACCGGCACGCCAGCACGCAGGGCCATGCCGACACCGTCACCGGTGTTGATCAGGGCGTTGGTGGTGGACGCATAGATACGGCCTGCGCCGCCGGTCGCCAGTACGGTGGCTTTCGAGCGGATGTAGGTGGTTTCGCCGGTTTCGATGCAGATCGCGATCACACCGACGAAGGCGCCGTCCTGGTTCTTCACCAGGTCTACGGCATAGTACTCGTTCAGGAACGTGGTACCGGCTTTCAGGTTGCCCTGGTACAGAGTGTGCAGCAGCGCGTGACCAGTACGGTCCGATGCCGCGCAGGTACGTGCAGCCTGCCCGCCCTTGCCGTAGTCCTTGGACTGGCCGCCGAATGGACGCTGGTAGATCCGGCCGGTTTCGGTACGGGAGAACGGCAGGCCCATGTGGTCCAGTTCGAACACCGCGGCCGGGCCTTCCTGACACATATACTCGATAGCGTCCTGGTCACCGATGTAGTCGGAACCCTTGACGGTATCGTACATGTGCCAGCGCCAGTCATCGTTCGGGTCGGCCGAAGCGATGGCGCAGGTGATGCCGCCCTGGGCGGAAACAGTGTGCGAACGGGTCGGGAAGACCTTGGTGATCACGGCAGTCTTGTGACCGCCCTGGGCCAGTTGCAGCGCTGCGCGCATGCCGGCACCGCCGCCGCCAATGATGATGGCGTCGAAAGAAATCGTTGGAATGTTAGCCATGGATCAGATACCCCAGAGAATCTGCACACCCCAGACGAAGTAAGCGAACATCGCAACGCCGCATACCGCCTGGAAGAGGAAACGTACGGCAGTCGCCGACTTGCCGAACGCCATCGGCGTCAGGTAGTCGGTGGCGATGGTCCACATGCCGACCCAGGCGTGAGCGCCCAGTGCGACGAGGGCCAGCAGACTGAAAATACGCATCCAGTTGCTTGCGAACAGTTCATGCCATTGGGCATAGCCAAGGCCTGGGTTGGCGACGACATATCCGATCAGGAAAATGAAATAAGCCGCGAGAACGACCGCAGACACGCGCTGCGCCATCCAGTCATAGAGGCCCGAACGCGAGAGATTCGTGACGTTGGTTACCATATCCAGACTCCTGCCAGAACGATTACCACCACGGAAACGGCGATAACGATTTTCGAGCCCAGCTTGCCGCCTTCCAGCGTCTCACCGATGCCCATGTCCATGATCAAGTGGCGCACACCGGCAACCAGGTGATACAGCAAGGCGGACAGGATGCCCCAAATCACTAGCTTGGCTAGCGGACTGGTCAGACACGCCTTCACCTGACCGAAGCCTTCTTCCGAGTCGAGCGACTTGTCCAATGCATAGAGCATGATGGCCAGGCTGACAAAGAGGATGACACCGGAGATACGGTGAAGAATGGACGTGTAAGCAGTGACTGGGAGTTTGATGGTCCTTAGGTCTAGGTTTACAGGTCGTTGGCTTTTCACGGCTTTTTTCACACTGAAGAGCCCCTAAGAATCAGGGCAAAGTTGTTGCGGCGCGCACTGGTCAGGTACTCACCACCCAGGGAGTGACGACCCCCAGCAAAGCTGGCCCAAAAGCCCCTGGCGGTCGGCTGCCGAGTATAGACAGTTAGGTTACTAATGACAACGCGTTCACCTTCCACTGATGGCGCATTGCACAACAGCGGCAAAAGGCGTAAACGGCAGGTAATTTCGAGGAAAAAGTCCGGTTAAAGCCTTCTGGAGCAAGACTTTAGGCAAATTGACATTCGGATTTATCTCACTATAGTGGTGCGGGCCCTGCGTGGGGGGTCTGTCTGATGATTCCAAGCATTAATAGGAGGCCACATGGCTGACAAAAAAGCGCAGTTGATCATCGAGGGCGCAGCCCCCGTCGAGCTGCCCATTTTAACCGGCACCGTTGGTCCCGATGTAATCGACGTTCGCGGCCTGACGGCCACGGGCCGCTTCACCTTCGACCCAGGGTTCATGTCGACCGCTTCGTGCGAGTCGAAGATCACCTATATCGACGGCGACAACGGCATCCTGCTGCACCGCGGCTACCCGATCGAGCAACTGGCTGAAAAATCGGACTACCTGGAAACCTGCTACCTGCTGCTCAACGGCGAGCTTCCGACCGCAGAACAAAAGGCCCAGTTCGTCAGCACCGTGAAAAACCACACCATGGTTCACGAGCAGCTGAAGTCCTTCTTCAACGGGTTCCGTCGCGACGCCCACCCGATGGCCGTCATGTGCGGCGTTGTCGGTGCTCTCTCGGCCTTCTACCACGACTCCCTGGACATCAATAACCCCCAGCATCGCGAAATTTCCGCGGTCCGCCTGGTGGCGAAGATGCCGACCCTGGCGGCGATGGTCTACAAGTACTCCATGGGCCAACCCATGATGTACCCGCGCAACGACCTGTCGTACGCGGAAAACTTCCTGCACATGATGTTCAACACCCCGTGCGAGATCAAACCGATCAGCCCGGTGCTCGCCAAGGCCATGGACCGGATCTTCATCCTCCATGCCGACCACGAGCAGAACGCCTCCACGTCCACCGTGCGCCTGGCCGGCTCGTCGGGTGCCAACCCGTTCGCCTGTATCGCCGCCGGTATCGCCGCACTCTGGGGCCCGGCCCACGGCGGCGCCAACGAAGCGGTACTGACCATGCTCGATGAAATCGGCGATGTCTCGAACATCGACAAGTTCATCGCCAAGGCCAAGGACAAGAACGATCCGTTCAAGCTGATGGGCTTCGGTCACCGGGTCTACAAGAACCGCGACCCACGCGCCACCGTCATGAAGCAGACCTGCGACGAAGTGCTCAAGGAACTGGGGATCAAGAACGATCCGCAGCTTGAACTGGCCATGCGCCTGGAAGAGATCGCCCTGACCGATCCGTACTTCATCGAACGCTCGCTGTACCCGAACGTCGACTTCTACTCGGGGATCATCCTCAAGGCGATCGGCATTCCAACCAGCATGTTCACCGTGATCTTCGCCCTGGCGCGGACCGTCGGCTGGATCTCCCACTGGAAGGAAATGCTCTCCAGCCCGTACAAGATCGGCCGTCCACGCCAGCTGTACACCGGCTACGAGTCGCGCGACATCACCAAGCTGGAAGATCGGCACTAAACCCCAGCCAAAAAAAGAAACGGCCTCTTGATGAGGCCGTTTTTTTTGGCTGGGGTTTAGTGAGCTGCAAGCTGCAAGCTGCAAGCTAAAAAAATACCCCAGCCTCTCGACTGGGGTATTTTTCTACGCGGTACCGCTTCTAACTTGCAGCTTGACGCTTGCAACTCGCCACTGCCGTTTAATGGTTAACCGCCCCACTCGCCCCCAGACCAGTCTGCGAACGCACGAACTGCGGGAAGAACAGCGCCCGCTCGTTCTCGGCTTCAGCCGACTTGTCGGTGATGGAGAAGAACCAGATGCCGACGAAGGCAATGGCCATCGAGAACAGCGCTGGGTACTCGTACGGGTAGATCGGCTTCTCGTGACCCATGATCTGTACCCAGATGGTCGGGCCCAGGATCATCAGACCCACGGCACTGACCAGGCCCAGCCAGCCGCCAATCATGGCGCCGCGGGTGGTCAGTTTCTTCCAGTACATCGAAAGCAGCAGCACCGGGAAGTTGCAGCTCGCCGCGATAGAGAACGCCAGGCCTACCATGAACGCGATGTTCTGCTTCTCGAACAGAATGCCCAGAGCGATCGCCAGCACCGCCAGGGCGATGGTGGTGATTTTCGAAACGCGGATCTCGTCCTTCTCGTTGGCCTTGCCTTTCTTGATCACACTGGCATACAGGTCATGGGACACCGCCGAGGCGCCGGCCAGGGTCAGGCCTGCCACAACCGCCAGGATGGTGGCAAACGCCACGGCCGAGATGAAGCCCAGGAAGACGCTGCCGCCGACGGCGTTGGCCAGGTGCACCGCAGCCATGTTGTTACCGCCCAGCAAGGCACCTGCCGCGTCCTTGAAGGCCGGGTTGGTGCTGACCAGCAGGATCGCGCCGAAGCCGATGATGAAGGTCAGGATGTAGAAGTAACCGATGAAGCCAGTGGCATACAGCACGCTCTTGCGTGCTTCCTTGGCATCACTCACGGTGAAGAAGCGCATCAGGATGTGCGGCAGGCCAGCAGTACCGAACATCAGGGCCAGGCCCAGGGAGAAGGCCGAGACCGGATCCTTCACCAGACCGCCAGGACTCATGATCGCCTCACCTTTAGGGTGAACCTTGACCGCTTCGGCAAACAGCATGTTGAAGTCGAAGTTGACGTGCTTCATCACCATCAGCGCCATGAACGAAGCACCCGACAGTAACAGCACGGCCTTGATGATCTGTACCCAGGTGGTCGCCAGCATGCCGCCGAACAGCACATACAGACACATCAGGATACCCACCAGCACCACCGCAACGTGGTAGTCCAGGCCGAACAGCAGCTGGATCAGCTTGCCGGCGCCGACCATCTGCGCGATCAGGTAGAACGCCACCACCACCAGCGAACCGCTGGCGGACAAGGTACGGATCTGCTTTTGCCCCAGACGATAGGACGCCACGTCGGCAAAGGTGTATTTACCCAGGTTACGCAGGCGCTCGGCGATCAGGAACAGGATGATCGGCCAGCCCACCAGGAAGCCGATGGAGTAGATCAAGCCGTCGTAGCCCGACGCGAATACCAGCGCGGAAATCCCCAGGAAGGACGCCGCCGACATGTAGTCACCGGCAATGGCCAGGCCGTTCTGGAAACCGGTGATCCGGCCGCCGGCCGCATAGTAGTCGCTGGCCGACTTGCTACGCTTGGACGCCCAGTAGGTGATGCCCAGGGTCAAGCCGACAAACGCCACGAACATGACGATGGCGGAGACGTTGAGGGGTTGTTTCTGCACGGCCCCGGTCAGGGCCTCAGCCGCCCAGGCACCCGGGGCGAACGCTGCGATGCTCAATAGAGCCAGTAGACGCCGGATCATTGTTGAGCCTCCTTGAGGATCGCATTGTTCAGCTCATCGAACTCGCCGTTGGCGCGTCGCACGTAGATGCCAGTCAGGATGAATGCCGAGACAATCAGGCCGACACCGATGGGAATGCCCCAGGTCATCGTCGAATCGGGCGTGATCCTGGCCCCGAGAATGTGCGGCCCGTAGGCGATCAGTAGAATGAATCCGGAGTACAGCCCTAGCATGATCGCCGAAAGAATCCAGGCGAACCTTTCTCTTTTTCTCACCAGCTCCTTGAAGCGCGGGCTGTTTTGAATCGAGAGGTAAATGCTGTCGTTCATTGTTTTTATCCTCGCAGCACAATTTAAGTTGGAACGACTCTACTCTATGCGGCTCAAGGCCAGGTTCCAGACGACCTTAGTATTAGAACGACATGACGGTTTTGCCAGTTTTCAGCAAAAACCATCGCTCCCACAAGGGTCAGTGCAAGGCTTGAGAATTACGCGGGCATAAAAAAAACCGCATGACACGACGTCATGCGGCTTTCGGAATCACTGGATCAGGCAGATTACTTGCCAGTCCACTCCTTCACACGATCCGGGTGCTTGGCGACCCAGTCCTTGGCAGCAGCTTCAGGCTTGGCACCCTCTTGGATAGCCAGCATGACTTCGCCGATTTCGTCCTTCGAGGCCCATTGGAATTTCTTCAGGAACTCAGCGACTTCCGGTGCTTTGGTCGCCAATTCCTTGCTGCCGATGCTGTTCACGGTTTCAGCCGCGCCATAGACGCCTTTCGGGTCTTCCAGGAAGCGCAGTTTCCACTTGGCGAACATCCAGTGCGGCACCCAACCGGTAACGGCGATGGATTCGTTCTTTTTCTCGGCACGGGTCAGCTCGGCAATCATGCCGGCGCCGGAACTGGCCTTGAGTTGATAACCGGTCAGGTCGTAGTCCTTGATCGCCTGTTCGGTCTTGAGCATCACGCCTGAACCGGCGTCGATGCCAACAATGCGGTTCTTGAAGCTTTCATCGGTCTTGAGATCGGCTACGGACTGAGCCTTGACGTACTCCGGCACGATCAGGCCGATCTTCGCGTCTTTGAAGTTGGGGCCGTAATCGACTACCTGGTCCTTGTTCTTCGCCCAGTAATCGCCGTGAGTCACTGGCAACCAGGCCGAAAGCATGGCATCGAGCTTGCCGGTGGCCACGCCCTGCCACATGATCCCGGTCGCCACCGCTTGCAGCTTCACGTCATAACCAAGCTTCTGCTGGATGACTTCCGCCGCCACGTGAGTCGTCGCGACGCTGTCGGACCAGCCGTCAACGTAGCCGATGCTCAGGGTTTTGGTTTCGGCGCTAGCCAGTGTGGAGCTGATCGCCAGTACCAGTGCGGCACCTGCGCCCATGAGTCGTCGCATCTTCATCGTGTACTTCCCCGAAAGTGCTGCGCCCGACGAATGCCGAGCGACGTCAACGTATTGTTATGGTGCTCAGCGCCCCCATCACGCTCGCCTGCCAAACCAGTTCGAACATCAGTGGAGTACTGATGGAACGATCATCAACCTGCGACGATCCGGAACCTGATCTGTTAGCGACATTGATACAGCGAAGAGCGACATCAGAACGCCATCCACGACAAGTGTAGGCAACTAGCCACCAACCACCACTCCGTGTATCGTCCCGATGCTATCGCCCCCCCACTCGCAGCTGTTTCGTGCCGGTCATGGCACTTGGCTTCGCTTCAGTGGTCATAGCCTGCGAACCTCATTCGGCATCATCCTCTAAGGGATCCAGTCATGCTCCGTTCCTTGCGCTTCGCTGCCCTCATCGGCGGCCTTATCCCGAGTGCGTCCGCGCTGGCGGTGGATATCGACGCCGCCAGTTATGGCTACCCCTTGACCAACCCGTTCGAGGCGACCATCGCGACCACCCCGCCCGACCTGCGCCCCGAGCTGCCCTTGATCGAGGATATCAACCAGGCGGACCACAGCGTAACCTTGCGCCCGGAACGTGAGTTCATCCTGCCGGACAACTTCTGGCCGGTGAAAAGCCTCACCTACCGCATGGCCACCCAGGACAAGCCGGCACCGCTGATCTTCCTGATCGCCGGTACCGGTGCACGGTACGACAGCACCCTCAACGAATACCTCAAGCGCCTCTACTATAAGGCCGGCTACCACGTGGTGCAGTTGTCATCGCCCACCAGTTTCGACTTCATGAGCTCCGCCTCGCGCTTCGCCACCCCGGGTATCACCAAGGAAGATGCCGAAGACATGTACCGGGTCATGCAAGCCGTGCGCGCGCAGAACCCCAAGGTGCCGGTGACCGAGTACTACCTCACCGGCTACAGCCTCGGCGCGCTGGACGCAGCCTTCGTCGCGCACCTGGACGAAACCCGGCGCAGCTTCAACTTCAAGAAAGTGCTGTTGCTGAATCCGCCGGTGAACCTCTACACCTCGGTCACCAACCTGGACAAACTGGTCCAGACCCAGGTCAAGGGCATCAACAGCACCACGACGTTCTATGAAGTGGTGCTGAACAAGTTGACCCGCTACTTCCAGCAAAAAGGCTACATCGACCTCAACGATGCCCTCCTTTATGACTTCCAGCAGTCCAAGCAACACCTGAGCAACGAACAGATGGCGATGCTGATCGGCACCTCGTTCCGTTTCTCGGCGGCCGATATTGCCTTCACTTCGGACCTGATCAACCGTCGCGGCCTGATTACCCCGCCCAAGTTCCCGATCACCGAAAGCACCAGCCTGACGCCGTTTCTCAAGCGTGCGCTGCAGTGCGATTTCGACTGTTACCTGACTGAGCAAGTGATCCCGATGTGGCGCGCGCGGACCGATGGCGGCAGCCTGCTGCAACTGGTCGACCAGGTCAGCCTTTACGCCCTGAAGGATTACCTGCATGAAAGCTCGAAGATCGCCGTGATGCACAACGCCGACGACGTCATCCTCGGCCCCGGCGACCTGGGTTTCCTGCGCAAGACCTTTGGCGATCGCCTGACGGTGTATCCACTGGGCGGCCATTGCGGCAACCTCAATTACCGCGTCAACAGCGACGCCATGCTGGAGTTCTTCCGTGGCTAAATACCTCCTGCTTATCGCTGCGTTAATGGGTGCGGGCGTGGTTCACGCCGATGACAAGGCCACCGTGGATGCCGACGGCTTCAAGGAACCGCTGACCAGGCTCAAGTTCAACCCGGGGCTGGACCAGCGCGAATTCGAGCGTTCGACCCTCAATGCGTTGAACGTCTATGACCCGCTCGAATCCTGGAACCGTCGCGTCTATCACTTCAACTACCGTTTCGACCAATGGGTATTCCTGCCCGTGGTCGATGGCTACCGCTACGTCACCCCGAGCTTCGTGCGCACCGGCGTCAGCAACTTCTTCAACAACCTGGGTGACGTGCCGAACCTGATGAACAGCCTGCTGCAATTCAAGGGCAAGCGCTCGATGGAGACCACGGCGCGACTGCTGCTCAACACCACCATCGGCGTTGCCGGCCTGTGGGATCCCGCCACCGCCATGGGCCTGCCGCGCCAGAGCGAAGACTTCGGCCAGACCCTGGGCTTCTACGGCGTGCCGGCCGGCGCCTACTTCGTACTGCCGATCTTCGGTCCGTCCAACCTGCGGGACACTTCAGGGTTGCTGGTGGACTACACGGCCGAGTCGGCGATCAACTTCCTGAACGTCTCAGAAGTCAGTGCCAACCACCCGGAACTGCTGCTCCTGCGCGGGGTGGACAAGCGCTATCAGACCAGCTTCCGCTATGGCCAGCTGAACTCGCCGTTCGAGTATGAAAAGGTGCGCTACGTGTATACGGAGTCGCGCAAGTTGCAGATTGCCGAGTAGCCTGAAAACCACTGTGGGAGCGGGCTTGCTCGCGAAGACATTGTGTCAGGCAGCATATAGTTAGCTGACACACCGCCTTCGCGAGCAAGCCCGCTCCCACAGGTGCACTATGCAGTCAGTTAGCCTTTCAGCGCTTTCCAGGCCTTGCCCACCACCATCACCCCCGCCAGCACCACCGCTCCTGCGACAATCCCCGCCACTGCATTGAGCAGCATTGGCACGATGAACCCGGCCCCGCCGGCACTGGCTGCCACGCCTTCGATCCAGTGATGCACCACTGGCACGCCATGGGTGAGGATACCGCCGCCCACCAGGAACATCGCCGCCGTGCCGATTACCGACAGGCTTTTCATCATGTACGGTGCGGCACGCAGGATGGTGCCGCCGATGCTTCTGGCAACCTGCCCCGGCTTCCGGGTCAGCCACAGCCCCAGGTCATCGAGCTTGACGATCCCGGCCACCAGGCCGTAGACACCAACGGTCATGATCACAGCGATGCCCGATAGCACGATCACCTGCTGGGTCAGCGCAGCGTCGGCGACGGTGCCGAGGGTGATGGCGATGATCTCCGCCGACAGGATGAAATCGGTGCGCACGGCCCCCTTGATCTTGTCCTTCTCGAACGCCACCAGGTCCACCGCCGGATCGGCCACGGCCTCGACCAGTTGCGCATGTTCGGCCTGGTCTTCGGCCGGGCTGTGGAGAAACTTGTGGGCGAGTTTTTCGAACCCCTCGAAACACAGGTAGGCGCCACCCACCATCAACAACGGCGTCACCAGCCACGGCACGAAGGCACTAATGGCCAGCGCCGACGGCACCAGAATCAGCTTGTTGATAAACGAGCCCTTCGCCACGGCCCAGACCACCGGCAGCTCGCGCTCGGCCCGTACACCAGACACCTGCTGGGCGTTGAGTGCCAGATCGTCGCCGAGCACGCCGGCGGTTTTCTTGGCGGCCATCTTGGTCATCAGTGCGACATCGTCGAGCACGGTGGCGATGTCGTCGATCAACACCAGCAAACTGCTTCCGGCCATGGTGGGGCTCCTTGAATGATAATGCCGCGCAGCATACCGCGAGCCGCCGTGCCACGGGGCATTCTTGAGCGTCGCGCGAGGCCGGTGCTACCATGCGCCACCGCCAGAACAGGCAAGGAACCCCTGGGTTTATGAGCACTATCCGCGAGCGCAACAAAGAACTCATCCTGCGTGCCGCCAGCGAGGAATTTGCCGACAAGGGCTTCGCGGCGACCAAGACCAGCGACATCGCGGCCAAGGCGGGCCTGCCCAAACCCAACGTCTATTACTATTTCAAATCCAAGGAAAACCTCTACCGCGAGGTCCTGGAAAGCATCATCGAGCCGATCCTCCAGGCCTCGACCCCGTTCAACGCCGACGGCGTACCCGGCGAAGTGCTGAGCCACTACGTCCGCTCCAAGATCCGCATTTCCCGCGACCTGCCCTTCGCCTCGAAAGTCTTCGCCAGCGAGATCATGCACGGCGCCCCCCACCTGAGCCCCGACCTGGTGGAACAACTCAACGCCCAGGCCCGGCACAACATCGACTGCATCCAGACCTGGATCGACCGCGGCCAGATCGCCCCGATCGACCCCAACCACCTGATGTTCAGCATCTGGGCCGCCACCCAGACCTATGCCGACTTCGACTGGCAGATCACCGCCATCACCGGCAAGGCGAAGCTGGATGAGGCCGATTATGAAGCGGCGGCGCAAACGATTATCCGGTTGGTGTTGAAGGGGTGTGAGTTGGACTGAGGAACTGCGGAGCCCATTCGCGGACAAGCCCGCTCCCACATGGGATCTGCGATGTTCAGACATTTTGTGTCCACCACCAACGCTGTGGGAGCAGGCTTGCTCGCGAATGGCGGCACTCGCTTTCATGTCATACCCAGATCGCATCCCACAACGGATAGTCGCCAAGCCGCTTCACCAATCCTGCCCGCAATGGATTGGCAACCACATATCGAGCTAGTTTCACCAGATCCTCCTCACGCCGTAACGCGCGGTCATGGTATCCGTGCTGCCAAAGGCTCCCCGTCCTGCCAGTCGCCTCATTTACCTCCCTGGCACTTAAAGATTTCATCCGACACATCAATTCCCCCAGCGACCCACGATGCAATTGGACCAACCAGTGGAAATGGTCGGGCATGACGACAAATGCGAGGGAGTCGGCGATGCCCTGCCTTTGCACATTCCTGAAGTGGCGAATGACCAACCTGCCTAGACCATAGTTCTGGAAGACAGGCTCACGCTTGCGCGTGTTAGCTGTCAGTAAATAAATACGGTTTTGCTCTGCATATCGACCAATGCGCAGACGGTGTGAAGCTGAGCGTTCAGGCATTGCATTGCCTTTCTTTCAATGAAGTTCTGAAAGGCTAGTGCTGTGAATGCAGCATCGTTACCTGACTCTTTGCCTGGATGTGTCTGGTCGATCGTTTTCGCGAGCAAGCCCGCTCCCACAGAGGATTTGCAGTGTTCAGACATTTTGTGTCCACCGTTGAAACCTGTGGGAGCGGGCTTGCTCGCGAAGAGGCAAGTCAACTCATCGCAAAATCAAACAGCTACCCCGCATCCGCCATCAACCCAACCCCCTCCACCGCCCGGATCGCCACCTGCTCATCGATATCCGACAGATCACCGCTGATACCCACCGCGCCCAGGACTGTGCCGTCCTGATCCCTGATCAACACACCACCCGGAACCGGCACGACGCAGCCCTGCCCCAGGCTGTTCAATGCGGCGATGAACGCTGGGCGTTGTTGGGCGTCCTGGGCCAACAGGCGTGAGCCTTTACCCAGGGCAACAGCACCCCAGGCCTTGCCGACGGCGATCTGAGGACGGAGCAGGCTCGCGCCGTCTTCGCGCTGCAGGGCGATCAAGTGCCCACCGCTGTCCAGGACCGCGACGGTCAAGGGTGCCGCGTTGATTTCACGGCCCGCGACAAGGGCTCGCTCCGCCAGGTTGATGGCGACGTTCAAGGTTAGAGCGCTCATGGATGCTGTCCTTCTTTTGTTGTTGGAAAGCTTTCTGGGTTTCACCTTCTGGGAAACCTCACACAACAAATAGAACACAATCAAATAACATTTTGTATACAATAATCCTCGTAAAACACCACAAGCGACGATAAGTCGCAGGGTTATCGGCCTTCCGACGAATGAAGCAGGCAGTTGAGGAAAAGGATTGACCTGCAGCGCTCGCCATGAATAAACTCGCCGAAAAACCACTTGTATACAATTACAAAACGTAAGAGGCACAAAACAATGAGCAAAATGAGAGCAATCGAAGCCGCCGTTCTGGTGATGCGCCGTGAAGGCGTGGACACTGCCTTCGGTATTCCGGGTGCCGCGATCAACCCGCTGTACTGCGCCCTACAGAAAGTCGGTGGCATCGATCATGTCCTCGCGCGCCACGTTGAAGGTGCCTCGCACATGGCTGAGGGCTACACCCGCACCAAGGCCGGCAACATCGGCGTCTGCATCGGCACGTCGGGCCCGGCCGGCACCGACATGGTCACCGGGCTCTACAGCGCCTCGGCCGATTCGATCCCGATCCTGTGCATCACCGGGCAAGCCCCCCGTGCCCGCCTGCACAAGGAAGATTTCCAGGCAGTGGACATCACCAGCATCGTCAAGCCGGTGACCAAGTGGGCGACCACTGTCCTGGAACCGGGCCAAGTGCCCTACGCGTTCCAGAAAGCGTTCTTCGAGATGCGCTCCGGCCGCCCCGGCCCGGTATTGATCGACCTGCCCTTCGATGTGCAGATGGCCGAGATCGAATTCGACATCGATACCTATCAGCCACTGCCGCTGGCCAAACCCGTGGCCAACCGTGCGCAGGTCGAGAAAGCCCTGGCGATGCTCGACCAGGCCGAACGGCCCTTGCTCGTGGCCGGTGGCGGCATCATCAACGCCGATGCCAGCGAGCTGTTGGTGGAGTTCGCCGAGTTGACCGGAATCCCGGTGATCCCCACGCTGATGGGCTGGGGCACGATTGCGGACGACCACCCGCTGATGGTCGGCATGGTCGGCCTGCAGACGTCCCACCGCTACGGCAATGCGACGCTGCTCAAGTCGGACCTGGTGCTAGGCGTCGGCAACCGCTGGGCCAACCGTCACACCGGTTCGGTGGATGTCTACACCGAAGGTCGCCGGTTCATTCATGTCGACATCGAACCGACCCAGATCGGCCGCGTGTTCACCCCGGACCTGGGCATCGTCTCCGACGCCGCCTCGGCGCTGACGGTGTTCATCGAAGTCGCCCGCGAATGGCAGGCCGCCGGCAAACTGAAGAACCGCAGCGCCTGGTTGCAGGACTGCCAGCAGCGCAAGGCCAGCCTGCAACGCAAGACGCACTTCGACAATGTGCCGGTCAAGCCCCAGCGCGTGTACGAAGAAATGAACCAGGTGTTCGGCAAGGACACCTGCTACGTCAGCACCATCGGCCTGTCGCAGATCGCCGGGGCGCAGTTCTTGCACGTCTACAAGCCACGCCACTGGATCAACTGCGGCCAGGCCGGTCCGTTGGGCTGGACCATTCCGGCCGCGCTGGGGGTAGTCAAGGCCGATCCGAGCCGCAAGGTCGTGGCCTTGTCGGGAGACTACGACTTCCAGTTCATGATCGAAGAACTGGCCGTGGGTGCTCAGTTCAAGCTGCCGTACATCCACGTCGTGGTGAACAACTCCTACCTGGGCCTGATTCGCCAGGCGCAGCGCGGGTTCGACATGGACTACTGCGTACAGCTGTCCTTCGACAACCTCAACGCGCCGGAGCTCAACGGTTATGGGGTGGACCACATCGCCGTCGCCGAGGGCCTGGGCTGCAAGGCGCTGCGGGTGTTCGAACCGTCCGCCATCCAGCCGGCGCTGCGCAAGGCCCAGGAAATGATCGAGGAGTTCAAGGTGCCGGTGATCGTCGAGGTCATCCTCGAGCGGGTGACCAATATTTCCATGGGTACCGAGATCAACGCCGTCAACGAATTCGAAGACCTGGCACTGGTGGGCAACGACGCGCCGACGGCCATTTCGTTGCTCGATTGACTACTGACATCCCCTCTGTGGGAGCGAGCCTGCTCGCGAAGGCGTCATGTCAGTTGGCATATGTGTAGCTGACCCACGGCTATCGCGAGCTGGCTCGCTCCCACAGGGGACCTGCCAATTATTTACAGGAGATCACCATGCCGCGTTTCGCCGCCAACCTGTCCATGCTGTTTACCGAGCAGGATTTCCTCGCCCGTTTCGAAGCGGCCGCCAAGGCCGGTTTCAGTGGGGTCGAGTACCTGTTCCCCTACGACTACAGTTCCACCGAACTCAAGGCCTTGCTCGACGCCCATGGCCTGACCCAAGTGCTGTTCAACCTGCCGGCCGGTGACTGGGCCAAGGGCGAGCGTGGCATTGCCTGCCTGCCGGACCGGGTCGAGGAGTTCCGCGCCGGCGTCGACCTGGCGATTGCCTACGCGCAGGTGCTGGGCAATACCCAGGTCAACTGCCTGGCCGGGATCTGCCCGCAGAATTGCGACGAGGCCCTGGTGCGCAAGACCTTCGTCGCCAACCTGAAGTACGCCGCCGAGAAGCTTCAGGCCAAGGGCATCAGGTTGGTAATGGAAGCCATCAATACCCGCGACATCCCAGGCTTCTACCTGAACAACACCGCCCAGGCCCTGTCGATCCGCGAGCAGGTGGGCAGCGCCAACCTGTTTCTGCAATACGACATCTACCACATGCAGATCATGGAAGGTGACCTGGCCCGGACCCTGTCGGCGCACCTGGGCGAGATCAACCATGTGCAACTGGCGGACAACCCGGGACGCAACGAGCCGGGCACCGGCGAGATCAACTATCGCTTCCTGTTCGAACACCTGGACCGCATCGGCTACCAGGGTTGGGTCGGCTGCGAATACAAGCCGTTGACCACCACCGAGGCCGGCCTGAACTGGCTGAAAACCCATAACGCGATCTGACCCGGATCTTTCCTTGTGGGAGCGGGCTTGCTCGCGAAAGCGGTGGGCCAGACAACACATCTGTGACTGATACACCGCTTTCGCGAGCAAGCCCGCTCCCACAGAAAAGCAGTTCTCCATTTGCCTGAAGTAGCAAAAAAACAAGAGGATTTCCCCCATGGCTAAAATCGGATTCATCGGCACCGGCATCATGGGTCACCCCATGGCTCTGAACCTGCAAAAAGCCGGGCACAGCCTGTTCCTGTCCCAACACCACGACCCGGCTCCCGCCGATCTGCTGGCCGCCGGCGCGGTGGCCCTGGCCAACCCGAAGGAAGTTGCCCAGGAAGCCGAGTTCATCATCGTCATGGTCCCGGACACCCCCCAGGTCGATGACGTGCTGTTCCGCGCCGACGGTGTCGCGGCGGGCGTGGGTTCGGGCAAGGTGGTGATCGACATGAGTTCGATCTCCCCCACCGCCACCAAGGCGTTCGCGACGAAGATCAATGAGAAAGGCGCGCAGTATCTCGATGCCCCGGTGTCCGGTGGCGAAGTCGGCGCCAAGGCCGCGACCCTGAGCATCATGGTCGGTGGCGACAACAGCGCTTTTGAACGCGCCCTGCCGCTGTTCCAGGCCATGGGCAAGAACATCACCCTGGTGGGCGGCAACGGTGACGGCCAGACCGCCAAGGTCGCCAACCAGATCATCGTCGCCCTGAACATCCAGGCCGTGGCCGAAGCCCTGCTGTTCGCTTCGAAGAACGGCGCCGACCCGGCCAAGGTCCGTGAAGCCCTGATGGGCGGGTTTGCCTCGTCGAAGATCCTGGAAGTGCACGGCGAGCGCATGATCAAGGGCACCTTCGACCCGGGCTTCCGCATCAGCCTGCACCAGAAGGACCTGAACCTGGCCCTGCAAGGTGCCCGGGAACTGAACATCAACCTGCCCAACACCGCCAACGCCCAGCAAGTGTTCAGCACTTGCGCAGCCCTCGGCGGTAGCAATTGGGATCACTCGGCGCTGATCAAGGGGCTGGAGCACATGGCGAATTTCTCGATTCGCGATAACTGACCCACCACCACCCCCTTGTGGGAGCGGGCTTGCTCGCGAAAGCAATTTACCTGTCACTGAAGTATTGACTGACACACTGCCTTCGCGAGCAAGCTCGCTCCCACAAGGGATCTGCGTTGAATTCAAATAATAAGAATCGGGAGCCCGCCATGTCGGTCGATCCGCAACAATTGCTCCGCGAGCTGTTTGCCGCAGCCATCGACGCGGCCCATCCGCAACACGTTCTTGAACAGTACCTGCCGGCCGACCGCAGCGGTCGGGTGATTGTCATCGGCGCCGGCAAGGCCGCCGCGGCGATGGCGCAGGTGGTCGAGCGTTGCTGGCAGGGCGAGGTCAGCGGCCTGGTGGTGACCCGCTACGGCCATGGCGCGCCTTGCCAGAAAATCGAAGTGGTGGAAGCCGCCCACCCCGTACCCGACGCGGCCGGCCTGGCAGTGGCCGGACGGGTGCTGGAACTGGTCAGCAACCTGACGGAAGACGACCGGGTGATCTTCCTGTTGTCCGGCGGTGGCTCGGCGCTGCTGGCACTGCCCGCAGCCGGTATTACCCTGGCCGACAAGCAAGCGATCAACAAAGCCTTGCTAAAATCCGGTGCCACCATCGGTGAGATGAACTGCGTGCGCAAGCACCTTTCGGCGATCAAGGGCGGACGCCTGGGCAAGGCCTGCTGGCCGGCGACGGTCTACACCTATGCGATTTCCGATGTACCGGGCGACCTTGCCACGGTCATCGCGTCCGGCCCCACCGTGGCCGACCCCAGCACATCAGCCGAAGCCCTGGCGATCCTCAAGCGCTACAGCATTGAGGTCCCGGCGTCGGTGCACACCTGGCTGCACAGCGCGGAGTCGGAAACCGTCAAACCCGGCGACCCAAGCCTGGCCCGCAGTCATTTCCAACTGATCGCCCGCCCCCAGCAATCCCTGGAAGCGGCAGCGGTGAAAGCCCGCCAGGCTGGTTTCAGCCCGCTGATCCTTGGCGACCTGGAGGGCGAGTCGAGGGAAGTGGCGAAAGTCCATGCCGGCATCGCCCGGCAAATCGCCCGGTACGGCCAGCCCCTGGCAGCGCCCTGCGTGATCCTCTCCGGCGGCGAAACCACGGTGACCGTGCGCGGCCACGGCCGAGGCGGTCGCAATGCCGAATTCCTGCTGAGCCTGACCGACAACCTCAAGGGTCACCCCGGCATTTATGCATTGGCCGGCGACACCGACGGCATCGACGGCTCCGAGGACAACGCCGGCGCCATCATGACTCCAGACAGTTATCGTCGTGCCACCGAGCTGGGCATGAGCGCCAGCGACGAGCTGGACAACAACAACGGCTACGGCTATTTCGCCGCGCTGGATGGGTTGATCGTCACCGAGCCGACCCGCACCAACGTCAACGACTTCCGCGCCATCCTGATCCTCGAGAACCCCGCCCATGACGCCTGACAAAAAGGTCAAGATCCTCGCCACCCTCGGTCCCGCCACTCGCGGGATCGACGACATCCATGCGCTGGTGCGGGCCGGGGTGAACATCTTCCGCCTGAACTTCAGCCACGGCGATCACGCCGACCATGCCCAGCGCTACCAGTGGATTCGCGAGGTCGAGCGGCAGCTCAACTACCCGCTGGGTATCCTGATGGACCTGCAAGGCCCGAAACTGCGGGTCGGTCGATTCGCCGACGGCAAGGTCCTGCTACAACGCGGCCAGGCCCTGCGCCTGGACCTGGACCCGACGCCCGGCGATCAACACCGGGTCAACCTGCCCCACCCGGAAATCATCGCAGCCCTGGAGCCAGGCATGGATTTGTTGCTGGATGACGGCAAGTTGCGCCTACGGGTGATTGCCCGGCACAGCGATGCCATCGACACCGAAGTGCTCAACGGTGGCGAACTGTCGGACCGCAAAGGCGTGAACGTACCACAGGCCGTGCTCGACCTGAGCCCGCTGACCGCCAAGGACCGTCGCGACTTGAGCTTCGGCCTGGAATTGGGTGTGGATTGGGTAGCGCTGTCGTTCGTCCAACGTCCCGAAGACCTCCGCGAAGCCCGCGCGCTGATTGGCGACAAGGCGTTCCTGATGGCCAAGATCGAGAAACCGTCGGCAGTGGCCCAACTGCGGGAAATCGCCGAGTTGAGCGACGCGATCATGGTGGCTCGGGGCGATCTGGGCGTTGAAGTGCCGGCCGAGAGCGTGCCGCAGATCCAGAAGAACATCATCGGCACCTGCCGCGCCCTCGGCAAACCGGTGGTGGTGGCGACGCAGATGCTGGAATCGATGCGCTTCTCCCCGGCGCCCACCCGGGCTGAGGTCACCGACGTCGCCAACGCCGTGGCCGAAGGCGCCGATGCGGTGATGCTGTCGGCGGAAACCGCGTCGGGCGACTACCCCCTCGAAGCCGTGCAGATGATGAGCAAGATCATCCGCCAGGTCGAAAACGGCCCGGATTACCAGGCCCAACTGGATGTCAGCCGACCGAAAGCCGAGGCCACGGTATCGGACGCCATCAGCTGTGCAATCCGTCGCATCAGCAACGTCCTGCCGGTGGCGGTGCTGGTGAATTACAGCGAATCGGGCAGCTCCAGCCTGCGAGCCGCGCGGGAACGGCCGACGGTGCCGATCCTCAACCTCACGCCGAACCTTCAGGCCGCCCGCCGCTTGACGGTGGCCTGGGGCGTGCACTCGGTGGTCAACGATCGGCTGCGGCAGGTGGATGAAGTCTGTTCCACCGCCCTGGAAATCGCCCAGGCCCAAGGCATGGCGCAGCGCGGCGATACGCTGCTGATTACTGCGGGTGTACCGTTTGGGCAGCCGGGGTCGACCAATTCGTTGCGCATCGAGACGTTGATCTAGCGCCTGGGTTGGCCCCTTCGCGAGCAAGCCCGCTCCCACATTGGACTTGCGGCGTTCACAGAACCCTTGTGGGAGCGGGCTTGCTCGCGAAGGGGTTAACCCGGTTTATCAGACACACAACCATGCAAAACTCCCCCTGCCCCGACTGGGCCACCGCCCTGCTTAACGGCTTCAGTCAGATCTTCCTCCAGCGTCATCCGCTGTGCGGCCTGTTGTGCCTGCTGGCAATTCTGTTCAGCGCGCCAGCCTTGTTCGGGTGGGCATTGCTGGGTGGCGTGGCCGGGTTGCTCACGGCCCAGCGCCGCGATTACCCCAAGGCAGATCGCCAGGCCGGGCTGTTCAGCTACAACGGCATCCTGTTGGGGTTGTTGGCGGGCCTGGTCTTGCCCTGGTCCGTCTTGCTGCCGCCGCTGATCATCGCGGGCGGCGGTCTCAGCGCGATGCTGACCCAGCAATGGCTCAAGCGCACCCGTGACCCGCGATGCCTGCCCGCCTACACCGCACCCTTCGTGGGGCTGGGCTGGCTGCTGCTGAGCTTCGCTGCGCCACAGCCTTCGCTGATGTCGGCCGAGCTGACACTGGCCAACCTGCTGGCCGGCTGTTTGACGGGATTAGGCCAAGTCATGTTTCTCGGTCATCCGTTAGCAGGTGCGCTGATTACAGCGGGCCTGCTGGTTGCCAACCGTCGAGCCGCGGGCTGGGCACTGTTTGGTTCGGCCGCCGGCGTCGCGTTCGCCGTGGTGCATCAGGAATACGCAACGGCGCTGTCCGGACTGGGCGGTTATAACCCGGCGCTGGTGGCGCTGGCCCTCAGTCAACAGCGCCGCCAACCCTGGCTGCCGCTGGCCGGAATCCTGCTGGCAGTCCTGCTCACGCCGGGGTTTGCCGCCCTCGGTCTGGCGCCACTCACCGCGCCGTTCATCCTCGCCGGCTGGCTGGTGCAGGCCACGGCGCGAACGTGGCGGCAGATCCTGAGCGACACCCCGCCTTGCGCTCTGCGGGGCAATCGCCCTAGGCTTCGCTGACTCTGAATCAGGCGAAGGTTATGGACAGCACCGACAATTGGCGTGAACGCCTCTACATCATGATTTTCCAGACCGACACCGTGGCCGGTCGACGCTTCGACAGTGCGTTGCTGTTGATCATCCTCGCCAGCCTGGTGATCGTGATGCTCGACAGCATCGACAGCGTGCACAAGAACTATGCGGCCCTGCTGGCCGGGATCGAATGGGGTTTCACTTTCATCTTCCTCGTCGAGTACGGCCTGCGCCTGTATTGCTCGCCCAAGCCCCTGCGCTATGCGTTCAGTTTCTACGGCCTGGTGGATCTGCTGGCCATCGTGCCGGGGATCCTGGCGTTGTACTACAGCGATGCCCAGTACCTGCTGATCATTCGGATCATCCGCATGCTACGGATCTTCCGGGTGCTCAAGCTCAGCCCCTACCTCAAGCAAGCCAATTACCTGATGGCGGCCCTGCGGGGCAGCAAGCAGAAAATCATCGTGTTCCTGGTCAGCGTCTCCACCCTGGTGACGGTGTTCGGCACGCTGATGTACGTCATCGAAGGCCCGGAGCATGGCTTCACCAGCATTCCCAAGGGCATCTATTGGGCGATCGTGACACTGACCACCGTAGGCTTCGGCGATATCGTGCCCAAGACCCCCCTGGGCCAGGTGGTTTCATCCCTGGTGATGATCACCGGTTACTCGATCATCGCCGTGCCCACCGGTATCTTCACCGCGGAACTGGCCACCGCCATGCGCGGTGACCAGCTCAAGCACGATTGCCCGGTGTGCAGCAAAAACAACCACGAACACGGCGCCGCGTTCTGCTCCCGCTGTGGCAATGCGCTGTTCAGGAAACTGGAATAAGCAAAGCACTTTTTGATGCTTGTCGGCCAAAAGGCCTGCCGCTAGTGTGCTGGCCTGGAAACCCCTTTCAAATAAAAAGGAATTCGCAGTGAAGAACTTCTTTGGCGCCACCCTTCTCGCCGCCGGCCTGACCTTCGGCAGCCTGGCTCACGCCGCCCCGACACTGCTCAACGTGTCCTACGACGTGATGCGCGACTTCTACAAGGACTACAACGCCGCCTTCCAGAAGCACTGGCAGGCCGAGCACAACGAAAACATCACCGTGCAGATGTCCTTCGGTGGCTCGAGCAAGCAGGCACGCTCGGTCATCGACGGACTTCCGGCCGATGTCATCACCATGAACATGGCCACCGACATCAACGCCCTGGCGGACAACGGCAAACTGGTGCCCGAGGACTGGGTCAGCCGCTTGCCGAACCACAGCGCCCCGTTCACTTCGGCCACGGTGTTCATCGTGCGCAAGGGCAACCCCAAGGCCCTGAAAGACTGGCCCGACCTGCTCAAGGACGGCGTGCAGGTGATCGTGCCCAACCCGAAGACCTCCGGTAACGGTCGCTACACCTATCTGTCGGCCTGGGGCTACGTACTGAAGAACGGCGGCGATGAAACCAAGGCCAAGGACTTCGTCGGCAAGCTGTTCAAGCAGGCGCCTGTGCTGGACACCGGCGGTCGCGCGGCGACTACCACGTTCATGACCAACCAGATCGGCGATGTGCTGGTGACCTTTGAAAACGAAGCCGAGATGATCGCCCGTGAGTTCGGTCGCGACCAATTCGAAGTGGTCTACCCGAGCGTATCCGCCGAAGCCGAGCCTCCGGTCAGCGTAGTGGACAAGGTCGTGGATAAAAAAGGCTCCCGCGCCGCCGCCGAGGCGTACCTCAAGTACCTGTGGTCGCCCGAAGGCCAGGAAATCGCCGCCGCCAACTACCTGCGTCCACGGGATCCAGCCATCCTGGGCAAATACACCGACCGCTTCCCGAAAGTGGATTTCCTGTCGGTGGAGAAAACCTTCGGCGACTGGCGCACCGTGCAGAAGACGCACTTCAATGACGGTGGGGTTTTCGACCAGATCTACAGCGGGCAATAAACCCGCAACTTTCCAGGCCACACCAAACACTGTGGGAGCGAGCCTGCTCGCGATGGCGGAGTGTCAGACAAGCATCGGCGACTGACACCCGCCATCGCGAGCAGGCTCGCTTGTATGTTTAGACTTGAAGGGGTGGGCGGGACTAAAAGCTCGATTCCGACTCTAGCCAGTACGGACTGTGGGAGACTTCTCGTCCCGCCCCTTCTACCTAAAGCGCCAATAAGGAATTCATCGGCAAGACCGACGATAGATGCAAGCCAGCGCTACGGTAGA
>NZ_VIUE01000043.1 GCF_007828215.1 Pseudomonas sp. SJZ074
CGTCCAAGGCCAGGGCGGCCGAGGACAGTGAAGATTTCCAAAACTCGGTATCCGGTAGATCGTAAGGCCGCTCCGCTTAAGTGAACAGCATTACGGTTTTCACCGGGGTTTTTTTATGCCTTAATAGCGCTTAATACGAAACTGTATTAACAGTGTTTAATTACGTTTATTCAGCTGCTTTCAAATCCTGCAAACGGAAAGATCGTCTTATAAATTTGAACGACTTGTTTATTGCTCAAAACACAGTCGCTCCTAAACTTTCCGTTTATGAAAAAGACCTCCAGTGGCGACCGCTTCAGAGCCCTTCTCAAAGAAGCACAAATCCGATCCGCCGACTTCGCGAAGTTATACGGCGTTAAATCGCAGCACGTGAACAACTGGTTCAACCGCGGCATCCCGCCGGGTCGTATCCACAGTATCGCCGGCCTGCTGACCGTCAGCCCGCAATGGCTCGCCCACGGCGAAGGCCCGCAAACCCCGTTGGGCCTCGGCCCTGGCACCACCTATGAAGCCGCCGAAGTCCAAGGCGTCTACAGCGTGGCGGAAACCCAGGACATCGAACTGCCTTTTTACACGGAAGCGCCCATCGCAACGGGCAGCAGCAAAACCCACATCACCGAAATCCCCGACCAATCCATCCGCCTGCCCCGCAGCTACCTCGAATCCCTGGAAATAAACCCCAACGACGCCATCTGCACCACCATGGTCGGCGACAGCATGGCCGAACGCATCGAGGACGGCTCCATCCTCGCCATCGACCGCGGCCTTACCCAAGTCATCGACGGCCAGATCTACGCCCTCGAACACGACGGCATGCTACGCATCAAATACCTCCACCGAATCCCCGGCAACCGTCTGCGCCTGCGCAGCCACAACAGCACCGCCTACCCGGACGAAGTCTTCAGCGCCGAACAGATTGAAGCGCAAAACATCAGGGTATTGGGCTGGGTATTCTGGTGGTCCACCCTCAACAAACAGCGACCACAGGTGTTCGATTGAGCCTGCGGACTAAAGGACAGTAGCAAGCGCTTCCTTCATCAACGACATTGCCCGTACTAAGGAGATCCTTGTGGCGAGGGGATTCATCCCCGCAGGGCTGCAAAGCAGCCCCTGCTTTTTCCTTCGAACCACCGCTAACCCAATGATTCCACACCACTTACCACTGGGATTCTGAGAAAAACCCGCGTATCCTGCGCCCCACATTTGCGAGCCCATGCCTCGCACCGACAAGGCAGATCACTTTCTGACCAAGTCCCACAGCCGGCCGCAAGAGCCGGATGTACGTTTTGAAGGCTGGTGAGGTTTGTCAAAAACGAACTGAGTCAGTCAACGGGGAGCCGGCCACAAGCCGGCTTTTTAATTGTCCGAAATAATCCTATCCCATCCGAGAATCTTCCTGTTAGCTTAGCTATTCCGGGGGTTTGAGACATTTCCCTGTCCGATGGTGTTCAACGCCATTTGACCTCATCCGAGGATGAAGTGGGGGGACAGGTGGGGGGACAAAGGGACAGCAGGGGGAATCAATGAGTAAACTGAATCCGAAACAAGTCGAGAACCTGACCGAGCCTGGCACTTACGAAGATGGTGATGGCCTCCGTTTGGTCGTCAAACCTACCGGACGTAAATCCTGGCTACTTCGCTTTCAATTGGCGGGGCGTCGTAGGGAGATGGGCTTGGGCTCATTCCCTGAAGTCAGCCTCAAGAAAGCCAGACAAGCAGCCAGCGCCAAACGCAGTCAATTGAACGATGGCATTGACCCCCTGGCAGCCAGAGACGTAGAGCGTGCAGCTCAACGGGAAGCCCAGCGTGCAAGTGAAGCCAAGCAACTAAAATTCGAGACGCTCGCAACGCAATACCGTGATGCTCACGGCGCGGCGTGGTCGGAAAAGTGGCGTAAAGGGTGGCTGCGGAAACTGGAGCTGTATGCGTTTGATCACATAGGCAAGCTGTCAGCCGAAGACATAGGCACTCCCGAAGTGCTTAAGGTGTTGGAACCCATCTGGGCCACCAAGACCAGAACCGCTGACGAGGTACGCGGGCAAATAGAACAAGTCCTGGACGCAGCAAAGGCACGCAACCTGCGACAAGGTGAGAACCCTGCTCGGTGGCGCGGGCACTTAGACAATCTGTTGAGCCGTTCTGAAAAGAGGAAAGCTCGGAAGCGTGAGCACTTTGAAGCTTTGCGCTGGCAGGAAGTGCCTGAGCTGATGATGAAGCTCAGGGCGAACTCCACACCTCCATCATGGGCCGCTCAACTGCTGATCATGACCAGCGCACGCGCCCACATGGTCAGGTTCTCTCGCTGGGATGAGTTTGATCTAGAAGCTAAAACTTGGTCACTGCCAGATGAGAGAATGAAAATGCGGGTAGCTTTCGTCATTCCGCTTGCCGAGGAAGTCGTAAAGCTGGTGAAAAGTATTCCGCGAGATGAAGGAAGTCCTTTTCTGTTCCCAGGCCAAGGCAAGACTGGGGCAATGCATGCAAATGCTGTACGAACCCTACTGCATGACATGGGGTACAAGCACATCACTCGCCATGGCTTTCGATCTTCGTTTCGTGACTGGGCCGGTGAATGCACCCATTATCCTCGTGAAGTCTGTGAAATGGCGTTAGCACATGACGAGCGTGATCAGACCGAGGGAGCGTACTCTCGCTCGGACTTTCTTGATAAGAGGCGTTTACTCATGAATGACTGGAGCCTATTTGTAGCACCCCCACCCTCGTTAACCTGAGCACTAATTAATCTATTGCTCAGTCTTAGAAAAAGCACACCTTCAGTAGGTGATTTCATCACCTCTCGCGCATGCAGAGCCTTGCGCGAGAGACCTTCAAACTTTGCACCATAGACGTATCGGTGCGGTTTAGCATTATGTAGCTAAAAAGTAACACTGAGCGATTTACTTTAAGTGACAGATAAATCCAACCACAACTTAAAAAGTTTTGCACTCTCTACCGGGACTTAACAATTTTCTTGGCTGCAGCATCATTTGCTAGCATATCTAGAATTAAACCACACAGATCATCTCGATTACGCTCAATCCCCTGACACTTAACACTATGAAAAACCTCATCAATTATCTTATCAACAACAGATACATAAGTGGTGCGTGCACGGTAAGGAACGTGTGCACGGAGAGCATCCAATATAGTTTGACGGATGAGATCCTCACTTACACCAATTTTACGACTAACCTCCGCACTAGCCTTCGCCTTACCATTCCCGCCCTTAAATCCCCTCTCTCGCCGCGCCCGTCCCTCTCCCGGATATAATCGATCGTATAATTCGACATAATTCAGAACACCAAGATACGCTTCATTGTAACCAACATAGTCCCCACGCAACAAAAAACCATACGCTTTCGTTGAACACATTGAAATAGCCTCTATCAAAGAGCGCTCATGCTCCTTAGACCTAGAGTTTCTACTAATAAGAGAAAGAACGTTTTCTTCATACTCAGAATCTATCTCCCCAAGACTAATTCGCTTTTGAGTTTCATCTAACATCCCAATTACCCGATCCGAGTTTATTCCGCGCCTCCAAAACTCACCCGTGCCACCTGACAAAATTCTTTCGAGATCAACACAGATTTCTTTAAAGCTCTCAAACTCTGAGTTTCCAACCACCCTCTTAAACCTGTCATCAACCAGAGCACCACTCATTTCAGCTATACTTGCAGCCACAGCTAAAACAGACATTTCTAACTCAAACTCACTATCATTCTTTAAGCTAGAGATAAGATTAGCCGCCCCCTCAATGCTGTACCAGTCAACCGAAAACCCATCCAACCCAACAGCCTCCTCAGAGCCAACTAATTTAACAATAAAATACCCACACACTCCTCGCGCTCCAAAATAAATATCTGTCCCAACAGCGTCCACTCGCACCTGCAACCCACTCTCACTAAATACTAAGTCGGCAATTGCGTCTTCTGGAGACTTATCGACAGGTAACTCAACCCTTATAAAGAACCCTCCAACCAGACCAGGCTCTTTGCGTAACAATACACGACCATTAGAGCCTACCAGGATCGCCAAATATTCCTTCGCTTGAGGCACTTCCATTCATCATCCACCAAAACTTAAAAATTCAATAAAAACAATATCATATTAGATCAACTCAATTTCCGCCACTCGCCCATACACAACTTCCTTCACACGCCCCTTTTCTACCAGATAATCAACTGCGCGATTGAGCCGCGTAGCACGACGCAAGGCTGCAGGTCCCCTCTGTAAAACGTCATTTCTCTTAGTCCGCCTAAAGAGTGGGCTATCGCACCTAGCCTGCAACCAAGAGATTAGCGCATCAGCATCAGTAACAACTTGAGGCGAAAATGAGAACATATTCTTATACATCACAGAGCATCCCATAACAATTTTCTCAGCCGACGACAACTCTGAAACGGAAATCTCAGTTCCGCCAGACTCAAAGAAGTGAAGCAAAGCGGCCACTCTAGAAATATTCTCTATTAACTTTGAAGCATGATCACGCGCCCGCTCATAGCTTCCACCCACCCTCATTTCTTTCTCGACTTTATTGTGTAGCCATATCAATTTCTCGCTAGCTTCAGCTGAGAAACCAACCACTGTCTTACTCGAATCCCGGGCATCAAACTTTCTCACATTTTCTTCGAGAAGTTCTTCCACTCTCTTTTCATATCGACTTAAGTCGATCCGAACCTCACCTTCAATAAATCGAGTGCCCTGCGTAGACTCTGGATAAAAAATCAATGACCTCGCAAAAAATCCTGATGCCTTACCCAGCTCGCCCTTTCTTTCTAAATATTCTTCGAACACCCTTGGCTGGACCCCAATACCAATACTAAACCGCACGTCTGCCAATGAAAAATCCCCAGAATAAGCCCTCCCAACTTCAAGGCCGGAGCCGCTCCATAAAGCGTTCATCATGCCTACCTGATTAACAACGCCCCTTAAGGCTATATCACCCTCACTCGTAAATAATGCTGCGGACGGACAGTCTTGTGCCAAGGCTTTAGATAATGCAGCCGGAGTGACATCTTGATGAGTCATCTTAAACATCGGCGGTCGAGTAGGCTCTGATTTCGCGTGCACCAAAAGATCGCTTTCAAGCTGCTTATAACTGCTCAACGTTAAGCTTTCATCAAGCATTTTCTTCTGAATCTTCTTTTTCTGCCTTTCCCACAACTCCAGCAAAACTGACCACTCTCTTATTTTCTGTGAATCCGACAATTTACGCTTCTTTTCAAACGCTCTTAGCGCTTTAACTGCAATATCTTCAATCGCGGTTTTTCTCTCACCTGAAAGCGCTATCGAAAAAATCATTAGTGATACCGGCCCAACACTTCCCCATGGCCTTCTTACATCTATTAGGTACTGACAAACCAACGAAACAACTGAAAGAACAACCGACAAAGCCAGCTCAATCGGCGCCTGAGTCTGTTGAGCAATACTTATTACCGCACCTTTAAAAATTGGGAATGAATCGATTTCCTCCATATTAACGGACGAACATCCAAACTCATTACCACCAAGCCTATTACCATCGAAAAAGCCCATTACTTCACACCTACTTACTCAACTTTAAATAATGATCTATTAGCTACTCAACTGGTTAAATTTTCATTTTCTGGTGCTGAGCCAACGCATAACGTCATCAAGAAACCAGCCAACTGCCACTCCCTTTGCAGACAAGCGTACTGGCCTCGGGAATTCTGAGTCATAACGGGGACTACTCGGATTTAGCCAGTCATATAGGGTTGATCTCGAAACCGAGAGCATCTCGCTTAGCCGTTTCATACGGATCACCCTCACCTCAGGTCCACCTGCCACCCATCCAGCCTCGATACCCTGAGTTCTATGTTCACAATTCATGAGCCACCTCCAAATCGGTTGAGGCGTCATCGTATTGCGTGCATCCCGATACCTCATCTGCACTGCTTAAAAGTTATACGACCCCCCTTAAGCACAGACCTTGACACTTACAAAAAAGCATGAGCCAAGACCAAGATAATTCCCAAATCTAATACCTCAGACCTGCTATTCCTGCTACCGAGTAGCAGGAATAGCAGGCCTCGTAGTCCACTCGAAAAAATCTCAGTCATACATAACCACCTTGACTACCCCACCAACGAGGTTCGCCCCATGCCATTGCAGTGCCCTCGCTGCCATTCTCCAAAATTCGACTCTTTCCATCACGCCATGAAAATCGGCGCCATCATCGGTACCGTGGGTGGTGCTACGCGTGGCGTCAGTGCTGCCCTCGCCGGTAGCCAGGCTGGCGCGATAATCGGAGCCATTGCCGGCCCATTAGGCATCACACTCGGCTCTATATCGGGCGCCATCCTCGGCGGACTGGCGGGTGGCATAGGCGGCTGCGCGCTCGGCGCTCAGCTCGGTGAGTCGCTCGACCGCCACGTCCTGGCCCACAACCTCTGCTTGTTATGTGGCCACCGCTTCAACCTCCCGACCTAACCAAGTCAACCTCCCTTCTATTTATTACGTCCGGACGGTGCCGCGCTCTGCGTGGTGCTTTATGCCGGCTTGCACCTAAAGGAATTACAACCATGGCTCATCTCGTCGAAACTATGGCCTATGCTGGCGCAACTCCCTGGCATGGCCTGGGCAATCAGCTCACTCAGAAGCAACCCATCGAAGTTTGGCAACGCGAAGCCGGCATGGACTGGGCGATCCAGGAAAGCCACGTACTCTTCAAATTAGAGACCGTCGGCCACCTGGGTGCGATCCATTCCTTCCCGGAGCAGAAGGTGCTCTTCCGCTCGGACACCAAAGCACCGCTGTCGGTGGTTTCCCAGCGCTACCACACCGTGCAGCCGCGAGAGGTGCTTGAGTTTTATCGTGACCTCACCGAGGTCTCCGGCTACGAGCTTGAGACTGCGGGGGTACTCAAGGGTGGTCGCAAATTCTGGGCGCTGGCGCGTACCGGTCAAGGTGCTGCGCTTAAGGGTAACGATCAGGTCAACGGCTACTTGCTGCTGGCCACGTCCTGCGACGGCACCTTGGCCACCACGGCAACCCCCACCACCGTGCGCGTGGTCTGCAACAACACCTTGACCATCGCCTTGGACGGCACCAACCGCGCCATCAAGGTGCCGCACAACACCCGCTTCGACTCGAAGGCAGTAAAGAAGCAGCTCGGCATTGCTGTCTCGCAATGGGACGATTTTATGTACCGCATGCGTGCGCTGGCTGAACGCAAAGTGCAGTGGAGTGAGGCGCTGGGATTTTTTATGACGGTGCTGTGCGAGACCAGTCCGACCGGCGCATTACCGGAGGTACTGCCCAACGAACGCGCTCTGCGCAAGGTGCAGGAGCTGTACGAAGGTCGTGGTCGGGGCAGTCAGCTCGACTCAGCACGCGGCACCGCCTGGGGCTTGCTTAACTCCGTGACCGCGTTTGTCGATCACGAGCGTCGTGCACGCAGCAATGAGTACCGCATGGACTCGGCTTGGTTCGGCCAAGGGGCGCAGATCAAGCAACGTGCCCTGGACACCGCCCTGCAACTGGTCGCCTGACCGCTTACCTCTTCCAACCCATAACGCCCGATCAGCCTCATCACTGATCGGGTATTTCTATTTCCACAAGGTGAAGGCCATGAAAGCTAATCCATTGAGCAATATCACCAAGACATGCCCGGCGCTGCGCCTGATCAGCACCAAGAAAATGCCCCGCGAAAATTGGTTGGCCGTAGGCAAGCAGGGTAGCGTCAGCCCGAATGCTGCCTCCATCAAGGGCCATGCAAAGCACTGCAAGCCAATCCCAACTCAATAGACGGCAAGTTCCAAGTGCTCGCTAATCCCACCGACCTAAATTTGCCTGCTTCCTGGCAGGCTTTGGAGATCTTAAATGACCCTACTGCGATTTCTGCTCTACCTATTTGCGTTCATTGGTGCATTGGCGGCAGCCGGGGCGCTCGTCGCCAGCTTTGTGCTGATGTTGCGCTTCCCGCCACTCCTAGTTGCCGTGCTGCTGGCGTGCTGGATTCTGAATCGACTGTTCAAGGTGCTGAGCACATCCCCCATCCGGAACAATCCCACCAAAAACACCGCGACTTAACTGTCGCCTCTTCAGCTTTTAACGGTTGGACAGCGAATACTCAATCACGAGCAAGCCGGTCAACAAGGCGTTCCACCATGTCCATGACGAGTGCCCGGTCATCCAGTGCCAGCGGGGACAGCAAATCGTAAAGCCTGCGCGCCTGATCTTCTGGACGTGAACTCACCTCTGTCAGTAAGTCGGCTGTCTCGCAGCCGAAAATCGTCGCGAGCTCAACCAGCCGCTCGACGTTGGGCATCACGACGCCGCGCTCTATGCGCGATACGGCCTCACTGCCAATCCCAAGCCTCTCGGCAATCTGCTCCTGACTCAACTGGCAGCGTACGCGCTGACGAGCAATCGCTTGCCCAACCAACTCTGCCAGTTGCTTCGATTCAGTTTTTGACATGCCACCCTCCAGTTCAACCCGGATGGTTGGGCATCAACCCGTTGACATGAAGGACCCTCAAGGATGAGACTCGCCCCGAAAGGTTGATAATCGATTTCTTCTCCAACCCATTACCTCATGCAGGGAGCTCAGAAAAACCATGATCGTCGTAACAGGTCTGAATGACGCGCAGATTGAAGATCTCGTGAGACGCAAAGCGTCCTTCGAGATCCATGGCCTCAGAGGCAATTTCATGGCAGGCATCAAACTGGTTGAAACCAAGATTGAAAGCCAGGGACTGAAGTGTCGAGTCAAAAGTGATGTGAAAAGTGCAGTGGTACAAGGTGGCGCACTCGGCGCCGTATTCACCGTCCTGACAACACCTGCAACATTGACCATAGCGACATTAACGGCCGCAGCGGGGGTAGGTCATACGCTCGTTACGTACAACCCTGACTACGAAATCCTCAAGGACTACGTCAATAAAAAGCTCAGGATCACGTACAAGAAATAGCGCTCGGATAATTACCGTAAGCGACATTGATTGCCCCGCGACACGCCGGAGTTCGCCTTCATCATCGGCCGTTAAACAGCCTTTTCTTACTTTCGAACTCGACAAAACAACAAACTGGAGAACCTATGAAACGGATACTCTGCATCCTGCTGCTCGCTTTCTGCGCCAACGCCAACGCTGTCGTAGATCATTACGCATGGGGCAACATCGCCTTCCCAGACGAGACCTCTACCAACGGCCTTCCCGAAGCTATTCCGTGTATCGCCAAGAAATCCTTCAACGGCCAACCCATGATCAAATGCACTTGGCTGGAGACCTCCCGCGAGGTGCTCATCTGGGATGCCCAGCGCCAGCAGGACCGGCGCTATGTCAACCAAGTAAGTGGTACCTGTCTGCGCAGTAAGTGCCGCACAAACACTACCTTGGTAGGTGAATGGAATCAGGATGCCTTCTTCGCGCTATCGATCTGGTACCGCATCGGCATCAGCACCGACGGCAAGCCAGTGGCCTACCGTGTCGATACCTCTCAGCAAGTGTCGTACGCCAAAGCTGGTTCTATCCTGTACCAGTTCTACTTGGATATTGGCGTACCTGATAATCAGCTCATTCCGACCTTTGATGGGCGCTATGACGGCGGCTACGCAGCTTGGCAAGCACAAATAGGAGGTACTCAAAAAGCGGCTGTACAGTCACCAGCTACCCAGCCCCAATCAGAATGGCCGGATGTCAAAAGTGCATGGTGCAACCCGCGGATGGATGACGACTGCTACATCGACAACAAGAAAGTGCCAGTAGCTGAACTGGGCAAATGGTTGCCGGACATCAGCGAATCGAATGCCGACCAGCTAGGGGGTCATTGTGAAACCATCCTCTGCTTCGACAAGGATGACCAACCGATGGGTTACCTACTGCAATAAAGATCCTGAACCCCCTGGACACAAATGAGTGACAGGGGGCGTACACCCCTATTGAGTCCCGCCCTTATTTTTTAGCCAAGACGGCAATCCCGCCCCTGTAGATAGGCGCTTTCAGTCACATGATAACTACTGCCTCGGGACAGCTTCTTGCGATATCGAACTCATGTACCTGGCATCAGCCTTCCACTGCAGACTGACACCAGCAGAGCGATAGAAATGCTCAGCCCTCGTCAGTTGCTGCCTTAGTATCTACCGTGTGGCTCGAAGCATTTGAGATGATCTGGCTCGTACTCAGCACCGACTCCCTCCACAGCCATGCTGACCATCGCCGTAGTGTTTGGTTGCTGCTTTGCATAGGTAGCTTGACCGACGAAAGAATTCATCCTGTCCAAAGTAATCCGTGCGAGTTAAATGGTGCGTAGTCCCCAAGGGAATATGAACCACACCACGTACCTCTGCCACTTGCAAGCGAAGAGCCCTCGCCCAAGCCAATTCAATACGGTTGTGCATGTTGCTACGCTCTGAGCCTATACCTCCCATCGAGCGATAAGCATCACGATTGAGAAACACAATACAATGATAATGAGGGCGCTCTCTCACCGTACCCAGCTCCCTGACCCAGAACATCCTGACCTTGGAATCATGGGCTGACCTATTGCGGTTTCGAGCTCGTTGACGATCCCAAAGAATCTGCTCATCCAGCGATGTCTTAAATCTCCGAATCATCTGATTGGTCAGTGCATCGCTAGGTAAAGGTTTTCCATGCGGTATTCTCAAATCAAATCTGAAAGCGAATACGCGAGAATAATCAACCAACGCGTATTGCATGGTTTGATAAAGCTTTTCCAAGTACTGCTCAACAAATGGACCGGCATCCACCATGAGGGGGTAACCATCATAGGTGTAGTCGTACCAATAGCGAAGGTTCGTGTTTCCGGGGATACGTTTAGGATTAAATGAAACGCTCATTACAGTATGTCCTGTTGAAGTAGGCCCATACGGAATGCGGATTAGTATTATTTAACCATTAACGTTGCTGGATACTTGCCAGAATACTGGCTGGATATATTGAAACCTAAGAGATGAAAGCGTAGTACCTATTACCCGAGTATCACATCTTCAGTATTCATAGGGAATCGAGAGCAAAAGCCCCCGCAAACACGGGAATTTTTGCCAATTTATTTAATAAATTTACTCCAGGAAATTATCACTACCGTTTTTGAATTAGCGGTGTTTGTTGTGACCAAAGTTGACGCCATTTCGGCGCTCGACAATCGTTGAAAGTAAGGGGCCGGCGAACACACCTTCCGAACTCCAGCATTAAGGACGATGGTGTCCGCGTATTTTTAAGCGGACGCGATAGCCCTTAACGTCAGGATTTCCATGCGCCAACGAAGCTCTTACCCGAAACTGTTCAAGGCTCAGATTGTTCAGGAATGCCTGCAACCAGGTGCGACCCTATCTGGCGTTGCCATCAGCCACGGCATCAACGCCAACGTTATTCGAAAGTGGATGCCGCTCTTCCGGGGATCAGCCGCCAGCGGCGCTGCCGGCTTTTGTTCCATTGAGAGCCACGCCAAAACGGCAGGCTGAAACGTCGGCGATCATTGAGCTGCCGCTTGGCGAGCAATCGATCACGGTGAAATGGCCGACCTCCGATCCTGAAGGATGCGCCCGCTTTGTCCGTGGGCTTACCCAGTGATCCGCATCGATGCCATCTGGCTCGCCACCGAGCCGATGGACATGCGCGCAGGCACCGAGACCGCATTAGCCAAGGTGATCGCGGTGTTCGGTGCGGCGAAGCCGCACTGCGCCTATCTGTTCGCCAATCGTCGCGCCACTCGCATGAAAGTGCTGGTGCATGACGGGTTTGGCATCTGGCTGGCTGCGCGCAGGTTGAATCAAGGCAAATTTCACTGGCCAGGTATTCGCCATGGTTCTGATCTCGAGTTGGATGCCGAGCAACTTCAGGCCCTAGTGCTGGGTCTGCCATGGCAACGTGTCGGAGCTGGCGGCGCGATCACACTGATTTAACGGTTGCCATTAGCCTATCGGTCTATCGCCGCGAACTGCCCGCTCTGGCAAAATCCACGGCATGATTTCTTCGCCCAATCTCGACCAAATGTCCCCTGACCAACTGCGTGCCTTGGCAGCGCAGTTGCTGTCGCAAGTCGACACCATGGGCAAGAAGATCCACCGCGACCAAACAGTTATCGAGAAGCTGACCCACGAGATCGCGCAGCTCAAGCGCTTGAAGTTTGCCAAGCGCAGCGAGCAGATGAATCCTGAGCAGGCCAGCTTGCTCGATGACCTGATCGATACCGATATCGCGGCGATCGAGGCTGAGCTTCAAGCCTTGCAAACAGCGCCAACGCCGACCGAGAAAAAGCAAAAACCCAAGCGCACCGCCTTGCCGGCAGATTTTCCACGCACGTTGATCCATCACGAACCGGACAACACTCACTGCCCATGTGGCTGCGCACTCAAGCGTATCGGTGAGGACGTCAGCGAGAAGCTGGACTACACGCCCGGCGTGTTTACCGTCGAGCGCCATGTTCGTGGCAAATGGGTCTGTGATGACTGTGAAACTCTGATCCAGGCGCCGGTTCCGGCGCAGGTCATCGACAAGGGCATCCCGACCGCCGGTTTGCTGGCCCACGTCATGATCGCCAAGTTTGCTGACCACCTGCCGCTTGACCGCCAGGAGTCGATTTTCGGTCGAGCTGGTTTGGCAATTCCACGCTCAACCTTGGCCCAATGGGTTGGTGTTACTGGCGTGCAGTTGCAGCCTCTGGTCGATGCACTGCGCGATGTGGTGCTCGGTCAGCAGGTAATTCATGCCGATGAAACGCCGGTACAGATGCTCGTTCCGGGTTCAAAGAAAACCCATCGCTCTTATGTTTGGGCCTATGCCACCGGCCAGTTCTGCGAAACAGCGGCGGTCATTTATGACTTCAGCCCCAGCCGCGCCGGTGAGCATGCTCGCAACTTCCTGCAAGACTGGAAGGGCAAGCTAGTCTGTGATGATTTCGGTGGCTACAAGGCCAGCTTCGAACTCGGCGTGACCGAGATCGGCTGCATGGCTCACGCGCGGCGCAAGTTCTTCGAACTGCACGCCACCAACAAGAGCATGCTCGCCGAGCAGGCCCTGCGCTACATCCAACTGCTGTACGAAATCGAACGTGAAATCCACCATTTGGAGCCGGATTTACGCCGCCGAATACGGCAAGAAAAAGCCGTGCCGGTGATGGATATGCTGCATGCTTG
Organism: Pseudomonas sp. SJZ074; assembly: GCF_007828215.1. Lineage (GTDB taxonomy): Bacteria > Pseudomonadota > Gammaproteobacteria > Pseudomonadales > Pseudomonadaceae > Aquipseudomonas. The sequence continues at coordinate 13,118 of NZ_VIUE01000043.1, forward strand.
GATGATCGCCCAGCGTGATTGCGTGCCCGAAGGTTCGGCTATCAGCAGAGCACTGGATTACAGCCTGAAACGCTGGGCAGCTCTGTCGCGCCACCTCAAGGACGGGGCCGTACCCATTGATAATAATTGGTGCGAGAACCAGATCCGGCCATGGGCTCTTGGACGCAAGAATTGGCTCTTCGCAGGGTCGCTACGCAGAGGTAAACGGGCGGCGGCGATCATGAGCTTGATCCAGTCTGCGCGGCTCAACGGGCATGATCCGTATGCCTATCTGAAGGACATTCTCACGCGCCTGCCAACGCAGCGGGCGAGTGATATTGACGAACTGCTGCCTCATAAGTGGACGCCTGTTTAACTGCGCAAGGTTTGCATGCCTTCACTAGCCGCATATTTTCATGCGGCCATAACGCCGATCATGAGCCAGGAGGCTTACAACACCAACGCATAAAACCGCGTATCAACCACCATCAAAGGAAAACCGGCTGGCAGATCCTGCTGTTCTATCAGCTCGAAGCCGTGCTTTTCATAGAAGCGATGGGCAGCTAGAAACCTCTCCGTGGTACCTAAATAAATCCGCTTTACGCCACGCGCTTTCGAGGCTTCAATCAGGAGTTCAAGCATCTGCTTGGCCACACCAAATTCCCGCCCTCGCCAAGGCGCTGCAACGAACATCTTGCGTAAAGCGACTTCGCCATTGCCAATGTCCTTCAGACCAATCGTTCCGATCACTGCACCCTGTCTCCGGGCTACCCAAAAGTCACCGGTGCCGGTCTGGTAGAACGACTGGATTTGCATCAAGTCTGGCTGATCCTCAGCTGAAATCGCAATTCCGAACTCCTCACGTTGGATAGGCACGATCAAAGCCATTACACCTTTCTCGTCGCCTGGCGCATACCGATCAATGCTGATGTCATTCATGGTCATAGCTCTCCAGTGTTCGATCAAAGCCCTAACAATGCCCGTTCCGTTATGTTTTGGCAAGAAGCGCGATAATCAGCTGCTGCTGAGCCTTGAATGAGCGTCCAGTCAACACCTTTCGAACCTCGGCACTAAGGGCGATGGCTCAGGAAGGCGTGTTTCCCGGACGGTTACGAAAAGCTGACGGCGCGGGTCAATGCTCCACACGTTTTGCCTGAACTTAGCCACTCGATAGAAGCATTGCCATCAAGCTGAGCAATGTACAGGTTCATTGCTGCATTCGACACATCGCGCATCCAAGTCGCTCTCGATTCAAGGAGCCTTCTTGCTTGACTTCGGCAGTAGCTTCGTTGCCTTCAACAACAGCGTCTCCGCTTCTTCGATCGCAGAATCTGCGCCTTCCGCCCAGGTTCAGTCTGACTCCTCACGAACGTTGTCTGTGCTGGATGTGTACTGGCTTTGAGTTGGATCAGTCTTGCGTCGGCAAAGCACGTACGGCCTCGACCTTGGACTTGGCCACTCGCGGCTCGTCAATGCCAGGTGCATTGCATAGGTTCCACTGCGGAGCTACTTGCCAATCCCAGTAAAAACCAAGCTTGCTCAGCGGCTCATCGGCGAAACTACCGCCAATGGAGCGCTCTGGCACAACGACAATTACCTGCTGCAAGCCCTGGTTATGCAGCTTATCCAGCGCGATAAACATCAGGGCGCGGGACTTACCTGATGCTGGGGGCGACTTGATCAGCAAGTACTGCTCGCCCCGCTTGGCATAGGCACGCTCCTGCATGGTACGCATGCCCAACTCATTAGCCTTGCTGGATGCTCCAGTGTGCGCTGTAGCAATGGATACCGACGGCACCGTGTAGCTGTTGGTCGGGTTGGTAGTGTTAGTCACTGTGATTCATCCTCCATGAGGGTGCCGTCGCCCGCTAGTTCACGTTCAATTTGTTCAATGCTGGGCAAGCTGGTTTGCAATTCGGCAGGCAGAGATTCGAGCAATTTGTATTCGGCAATGCCCATGGGCTGGGTCTTATCGCCCAGCGCATATTCGGCCACGATCTTGTTTTTGCTCTTGCAGAGCAAAAGGCCGATGGTGGGGCTGTCATGTTCACCTTTGACCTGGCGATCCACGGCCGTCATATAAAACCCAAGCTGCCCTAGGTGCTCGGGCTTGAACTTGCCGGCCTTGAGCTCGATCACCACATAGCTGCGCAGCTTAAGGTGGTAGAACAGCAAGTCGATGAAGAACTCGTCGCCACCTACATCCAGCAGTACCTGCCGCCCGACAAATGCAAAGCCTGCGCCCAGTTCCAATAGAAACTCGGTGACGTGTTTTACCAGTGCGTGTTCGATCTCTCGCTCCTGCGCCTCATCGCGCAAACAGAGGAAATCAAAGCGATACGGATCTTTCAGAGACTCGCGGGCCAGGTCGGACTGCGCCTTGGGCAAGCTGACATCGAAGTTAGTGACCGCTGTACCACTGCGCTCCAGCAGGCGAGTTTCTATATGGATGTTCAGCACATTGCGTGACCAGCCGTGTGCAATTGCGCTTTGAGCATAGGCTAGGCGCTGTTGTGGATCCTTCAGTCGGGTCAACAGCACCAAATTATGCCCCCAGGGCAATTGTCCAACAGCCTGTTGGACAATTGCGGCATCTTGCCAGGCCTCGGCGAAAGCACGCATATACATCAGGTTGGCGCGGGAAAATCCCTTCATATCAGGAAAGGCGGTGCGCAGGTCATGCGCCAGCCGCTCGATCACCTTGGCCCCCCAGCCTTGCTGTGCCTGACGGGTCAAAATATCATTGCCGATCTGCCAGTACAGCTGCACTAGTTCGCGGTTCACAGCTAGCGTGGCGCGCTGCTGGGCGCTGTGGATGCGGCTTTTGAGGTCGGCCAACCACTCGCCGTAGCCCTCGGGTGGGGTTGTCAGGCTAGTAGGAGTGTCGCTCATGCCATTTTCCCTCGTGTCTTTTTCGGTATGGCCTTCGCTGTATCTGCTGTCATCTTGGTGTAGAGGTCAAATAGCTTTTCCAGCCGTTCGGTGTCGTTTCTAAAACGGCGACCGATATAGATACGCTCCAGCACCTCATCGTTGCGCTCATGGGCACGGCGGAGGTCATCCGGCATGCTGTCTGGCTCGTACAAGTCGGCAATGGTGGCGGGAAAATGGGCTTCGCGGGCCAGCAGAATGTCCTCGGCGCAAGCAGTCAGATCGGCCTTGTTCTGTTCGGTGAGTAATGGAACTGGGAAGGTGTTCCAGCCCGAGAGTATTGGAGTAACGGTAGTCAGTTTTCATCTTCCCGCAGATGGTGGCAACCCAGACCAAATGCAGGCGGCTAGCAATGAGCCCCATGCACCAATGTGGGGCATCATAAAATGCGAATGCCTCTGTTACGATGGCTCCGCGTGGAAATAGAGACACGGGTAGATAATCGCGCTGCTCCGAAGATGTTTTTGCAACAATCATTACAACTTCATCGCCGGTCTGCCGAACCTCTCCGAATCTGTATGGTGCATCGCCAAGCTTTTTCGTTGCTGCTCGATCACTTGACTGACGTTTTTCTTGCACGCTCTCAAAACGGGTACGGAGCCAGAGATTGGCAGAAGCATCCTCGTAATCGGCTGGGCCCACCCAGATGCAACGACGCTCAATACCATTAATAAATTCTTTCGTGCCTAATGCCGGACGAATAAATTCCGGTTGTACTTCATGTTGCTTAATCGCTGACGTTCCATCATCAAAGCTCATCAATAGGTGGCCGCCATCGTTCGGCATGCTACCGAAGCTCATTTCTGCTAGACCACTTATTGGTGTTGAACTAGGCGCAACAATGACGTTCTTTGCAGGAATCAGGTAAGGGTTGATGTTTTCAACATCTTTTACGGTGAGCGTTCCTTCCTTCTCTGCAACAAACAGCCTCCGACTTTTACGGGCCTGATTTGAAAGACCCACAATAACGACCGTCACACCTGCATTTTTTGAAGCCAAATTTTTCCACTTGAACGAAGTGTGTGCGAACGCTATTTCGTACCCTTCCGCCAAGATCAGTGGCCACAAAACCGGAACCTGCTGACCTTGGCAGATAGAGTTAGTTGTCACGAGTGCCGTCGCAGTTTTTGTCTGTTTGCCGTATTCAACGGCCTTCATAAACCAACCAGCGACATAATCCAGCGTTCCAAATGTGCTAGTGCGCTTTTCAAAGACAAGCTTCAAGTCCGCTTTACGGCTTTCAGCTTCTTTTTTCAAACGCTCCTTTTGCTCGTTACTCGCGTCCTTTGGCGGCTTGACGTTTGAGCCAACGTACGGCGGATTGCCGCAAATGTATGTTTCGCCACCCTCGTTCTTGAAATCTATCTCCGCCTGATTCAGCGGCGTGCCAAATAAGTCATCGGCCACAACTTTGACGCCCGTGCCCGTAGGCGGGCAAATGCTCAACCAATCCAGCCGCAACGCATTGCCGCAAACAATCCAGTTTTGCGCATCCAGCGGCAAAAACTCAGCCAGAGCGTCCTGCTGACCACGATACAGCACGTCGCACTGAAACTCGGCAATGATCAGCGCCAGGCGGGCAATTTCTGCTGGAAAGTCGCGCAGCTCGATGCCGCGAAAATTAGTCAGTGGGATTTCCGATTTATTATTGGCTTCGCCTCGACGATTATTGATCTCTGCCTCGATCTCGCGCATCTGCTTGTAAGCGATGACTAGGAAGTTGCCTGAGCCGCAGGCCGGGTCGAATACGCGGATATGCGCCATGCGCTTGCGAAGGTTCAGCAGCTTGGATTTGTTGTCACCGGCCGCGTCCAGTTGCAAACGTAGATCATCCAAAAACAGTGGATTCAAAACCTTGAGGATGTTGGGTACGCTGGTGTAGTGCATGCCCAATGCACCGCGCTCTTCATCATCGGCCACCGCCTGGATCATGCTGCCAAAGATATCCGGATTAATTTTTTGCCAGTTCAGGTTGCCAGCGTGCAGCAGGTAAGTGCGCGCCATTCGCGTGAAGCGTGGTACTTCAGTGCTACCAGAGAACAGCCCGCCATTCACATAAGGGAAGGTGTTGGCCCAACTGGGCAGGCGCGGCTGAGCAGTGACGCGCTCGACCTGCTTGACGTTCATGGCTCGGAAGATTTCCGACAGCACCTGGTTGGTGTTAGATCCGTCACGCTCGCTCCAGCGTTCTACAGTACGTGTGAACACGCTATCGCCATCAAAAATATCAGTGTCTTCGGCAAAGAAGCAGAAAATCAGCCGTGCCATAAAGTGGTTCATGTCATGGCGGCGTTCAGCTTTAGCCCAGTCTGGGTTTTCATTCAGCAGCTCGACGTACAACTTGTTTAGGCGGCTAGTGGCGCGCACGTCGATGGGATTGTCCTTGATCTCCTTGATGGTGGAGATACCGGCCAGCGACAGCAGGAAACCAAAGTGGTTGGGAAGGTCTGGATAGTCGCAGGTGATGGTTTCGCCCGTGATTAGCTCTTCGGCCTCCAGCGTTTGCCCGTCGGTGGCAAGGATGAACTTGGCTTTGGCTTTTGTGGTGGCAGAGCTGCTACGTAGAGCCTTCAGCGTTTCACCCACGGTGCCGAACTCGCATGTAGCGATATGAATGTTGCTACGCAGTAGCACCCCACCAGGTACGTCCGAAGCGTTGTTGTTACCGGCACGCAGACGTTTGAGCGCGGTTTCCTTGTTACCAAATGCGGCCAAAAAAGTGAACGGAAACTCCGCTGCGTCAAAAGGCTCAAGGGCTAGATCCGATATGGCGGACTCAATTTCTACTGCATTCATGGTTTACCACTGTCCAGATCGCGTATGCATGGGTACGGCGAATTTAGCCGTTAATTTGTGGATGATGACTAGACCGCTTGAGGCGCTTTAACCTTCGTGCCCATCACAGCTCGACATGATAACTCCGATAGCCTCCATAAGGCCGTGTTACGTGCGACGACAACGGAGCTGCTGAAACTGTGAAGGACGCATTGCAGCAAGGAAAATAGGCGCAACAGGCGGTATCAACGATAGCGATTAAATAAACCAGCCTACGCGAGTAGAGGCCCCTAGCCGCCGTAAGGTCGCGACCAACATTAGCGATTAAATGATTCATATCCAAAAAATGTGTGCATTTCGAATAACGCTCGGAGGCATCCTCCGATGTCTCCCCTGCAGGGGCAAGCTGTGCATCAATCTAATGCAGATGTGCAGGTACCTCTTCCGGCCATGCCTTGGGAAGGGAGATTACGTGATGGCCCCTTTCACCTTAGGAAAGACACGCGAATTCGGTGTCAAACGGTTGATCGCTTTGATTCCAGTCCCATTGTGCTTGCCGGGAAAATTATCGAGCCCATAGCTGATAGCTCTTCGCTTCGAACTCTCGGCCAGAAAAAAGGCCTTGCCATGCAAGACCTTTTTTCTTCTCTCGGGCACGTGCGGCCCTTGTTATCTCACCTCAACAATATCCAAAGCCCGATTCGCCAACAACTCACTCAGCTCAATCACCTGCTGAATCCCCAACGCCACATGCCGTCGTGAACCCTCTAGATTGGATGCCAGGTCTCCGATCATTGCGTTCGCCGAAGCGAGGTTTTCACTGAGGATGGCAAGCAAGCATTCGGAATCCACGTCAGAAGCGATAGATGGTGTTGGGGTTGTCGGACGTTTCTTTCTTCGGCTTGGGATTCAGGTAGTAATCCAAGGTCCGCGTCGCGGCATCATCAAACTTTTTGTTACGGGCCGATTGGACGCGGGAGATAGTTTCATCTGTTTCTGGGGGGCGGTGTAATTTTGACCACGGTAAAGCTCCTAGAGTCTGTTGGAGCTACCACCATCCGCTGCGAAACGAAGTTAGGGCGGCAGCTGTACGCGGGTTCGCAGACCGGGACTCTAGGGACCGGCAGACCCGAAGGTCTCCCACGCACAGCCACCTCTGACGAAAATCACAGACATGGGCGATCTGCTTTCGAAGGTGACGTTGTGCGCCTATAGAGTCCGGGCTGCGAAACCCGATCACTGATGAGCAGTGACTAGATTCAAACTACCGGCGCTGGCCTGGGCGCACAAGCCGGCGGATTCTGGCGTAGTTGTAGGCAATGACGCAAGACAGCGTCAACTAATCCTAGGATTCAAGCGCCGCGATAAACAAACCATTCCTTCACCCCCAACCTATTCACCTAAATCACCCGAGGCTGAGTCAGTTTCCAATCGCTTTAACGATTGGTGACGCTCACAGTGATAACCTGCGCGCTCTTCTACAAATGACATTGGATCAATAATGAAAAGCTGTCTGAGGACGCTCGGAACCAGCCTCGCTAACAGCACGGTGATCCCCGCCGCCTGGTTATCTGGCCTTACCACGACAGCACTCGTATGGGGCGTGATTGCGTATTGGCCCGATAAGCTTTCCGTCTTAGGACACCAGCTCTTCCTGGCTTCTGTTTCTATTTTTTGCCTTTCCGTATGGCATTTGATCCGGCGCAAGAGACGAGCAAAAGCACTCGTAGCATCCATCAACCTGAAAGAAGGTTTAAGCCTTGACGATACTCAGCTGCTCGGTTTTCCAAGCCCCCTGTTTGTTGTCTTTGACCCCTCCAGCAAGAAACTCGCTCAATGCCAAAGCGCCACCGGCGATTATCAAATTCGAGACTTCACGTGGGTCACAGGCTGGCACTTTGAGTGGCAACAGATTGACCACAGGGTGTCGGGCGGGGTTCTTCGAATAGTCGATGGGGCAGGCATGAGCATTCCAGCCGACGAGATTCGGCGTAGATTCATAAGATTCTCACTGGTTTTGACGGCTGCCGATACAGGTCATCCTCCCTTCCGTTTCCCAATGAACCGGAGCGCAGTTGAAGGGTGGTGTACCCGGTGTAATGTGCTTTTCAGCTGCTAGATACAAAGCCACAACGCACCTCCTACTCCAGTCTCTCAAAGCCCAGTTCATACACGAGTGCACTCGGTATCATTTCGGGACTCTCGGATACGAAAAAGGCCTTGCTCAGCAAGACCTTTTTTACGCCAAGAGAGCAAGGAACGCCCTGCCCTACCTCACCTCAACAATATCCAAAGCCCGATTCGCCAACAGCTCGCTCAACTCAATCACCTGCAAAATCCCCAACGCCACATGCCGCCTTGACCCATCCAGGTCAAACGCCAGATCACTAATCATGGCATTCGCCGAAGCCAGGTTCTCACTGAGGTTCGCAAGCAGACACTCAGAATCAACATCAGGCGCGATAAGAAACAGCGGGTGAGCGTTGTCGGACGTTTCTTTTTCAGGTGTGGGCTTCAGGTAGAAGTCCAAAGCTCGCGCAGCAGCATCGTCGAGTTTTTTGTTTCGGGCCGATTGGGCGCGGGAGACGGTTTCGTCTGTCGATGGAGGGTTCGGAGTAACTTTTGCCATTGTCTTGCTTCCTGTAGTTGGAGCCATCACCCGCTCGCGACTAAACGATGGGAGGCAGCTGTACGCAGGTTAGTCGACCGGGGAAACAAGAAACCGGCGCGTCCGAGGACGCCCTGCGCACAGCCACCATCGAGTGCAGGATGGGAATCCTGACTGGATGACGCCTTGCACAACCTGTTTCACCCTGGGCGACTAAACCCGATCACTGATGAGCAGTGACAGGACTCAAACTACCGACGCGACCCAAGGCGCACAAGCCGGCGGATTCTGGCGTAGTTGTAGGCAATGGCGCAAGGCGGTGCCGGCAAGCGGAAGGGGCTTGTCGGAGTCCCACAACGAAGATTAAACAAGTACGAAAATCTGGAGCGCTACTGCTGGGAGCAGCGCTTATGACGATCAACCTTAGAGCTTGAAGTCCTTACCATCACGAATAACGTGTCGCTGTTTTTCGATTTTTGCGACACGTTCCTCGCTCATGTCGCTGGTGACGACATGAGCGCGGAACGTGTCGTCGAAATGTGGTTTTGGCGACATGACAGGCTTCTTGGTCGATTTGGTAGAAATTCGGAAAATACCGATTTTCATCGCGGGCAAGCCTTGCTCCCACAGAGGCAGCTCTCACAGGCAGCTTTCATAGCCAGCTTTCATGGTGCCTGCCACCACTGAGTTTGCTTCTGCAGAGCCGGCATCATAGGCGGTTGGCTTGAGTATGATGGTGGGCTTGATGGCATCATCGCGAGCAGGCTCACTCCCATAGGGGTATGCGGTGGCTGTGTGGTTTGTGCAAAAAAGCGTCGGGCAGGTGACCAAGCCTGCCCGATGCCAACGACTTGATGAATCAACCTAGCGTATTCAGGCACACCACCTTCGGCTGGGTCATTTCTTCATACGCAAACCGCACCCCTTCCCGTCCCAAGCTGCCGTATTTGGAGCCGCCAAACGGCATGGCGTCGAAGCGGAAGTCGGAGGAGTCGTTGATCATCACCCCGCCGGCTTCGATTCGCCGTGCAGCGCTCATCGCAGTGGCCAGGTCATTGGTGAAGATCCCGGCGTGCAGGCTGTACTCAGGTTCGTTGGCCAATTCCACCGCTTCATCAAACGTCTCGAACGGCTGCAATACCACCACCGGGGCGAAGACTTCGTTGCGCCACAGGCGGCTGGTGTGGTTGACGTTTTCCAGGACGGTGGCGGCGTAGCAGGCGCCTTGGCGTTGATGGCCGCAGAGTAAGGTGGCGCCTTCTTGCAGGGCTTCGTTGACCACGTTTTCGGCGTTTTGCGCGGCTTGAGGGGTGATCATCGGGCCGATGTCGGTGTCGGCCAGCAGGGGGTTGCCCACCACCAGCGCTTGGGCCTGGTTGACGAAGCGTTCGCGGAAGGCTGCGTAGATCGGCGCCTGGATCAGCAGGCGTTGGGCGCCGATGCAGTTTTGGCCGGCGGCCCAGAAGGCGCCGGAGAGGCAGCTATCGATGGCGGCGTCGAGGTCGCAGTCGGCCATGATGATGACGGGGGCGTTGCCGCCCAGGTCCATGGCGAGTTTTTTCAGGCCGGCGGTGCGGGCGATTTGTTCACCGGTGACGAAGCCGCCGGTGAAGGAGATCATTCGCACTTCGCGGGCGGCGACCAGGGCTTTGCCCAGTTCGGCGCCGCCGGTGGCAACGGTGACCGCGGTTTCGGGCAGGCCGACGCTGACCAGGTACGAGACCAATTTGAGCGCCGACAGCGGCGTCAGCTCGGACGGTTTGAGGATCACCCCGTTGCCGCCAGCGATGGCCGGGCCGAGTTTGTGGGCCACCAGGTTGAGCGGGTCGTTGTAGGGGGTGATGGCGACGATCAGGCCAAGGGGTTCGCGTGTGAACCAGCCCTGGCGCGATTCGGCGCCGTCGTAGGCATCGAACGGCACCACTTCACCGGCGTTGCGCCGGGCTTCTTCGGCGGAGAGCTTTAGGGTGTTGATGCAGCGTTTGACTTCTTTTTCCGCCTGCTTGAGGGTCTTGCCGGCTTCGTCGACAATCAGCCGGGCGAAGATCCGGGCGTCGCGTTGGATGTTCGCGGCGGCGTGTTCGAGGATGCTGGCGCGGCGATGCCGGGGCAGCGCGGCGCAGGCTTGGGCGCCGCTGCGAGCGGTCGCCAGCAGTTGCGGCACTTGCGTGGCGCAGACATCCGCCACACTGCCGACAACGCTGCCGTCAAAGGGGTTGAGGACGTCGATTTGCGGTTCCGCCACCGCCAAGGCCAGACGAGATACGTTCATGGTGGTCTCCTAGTTGCGCGCGGCAGATTGGTGGATGGCGATGATGTCCGACAGCAGGGCGAACGCGGTTTCCGTGCGCCCTGCTCCAGGGCCGGACACGGTCACGGCGCCGAGCAGCTCGCTGGTGAACGACACGGCGTTGGTGGCGCCACTGATGCCGGCAAGTGGATGCTCGTGACTCAGCAGGCGCGGTTCGACGCTGGCGCTGATGGAGCCGTTGGCGTGGCGGCTGGCGGCGCCGATGAGTTTCCAGCGGGCGCCGTCCTGGCGGGCTTTTTCGATGTCGGCCAGGCTCAGTGAGGAGATGCCGTTGCACGAAACGTCGGCGACGGTGAGCTTGGCGTCCAGCAGTTCGTTGGCGAGGATCACCACTTTCAGGCGCACGTCGTACCCTTCGACATCCGCCGTCGGATCGGCTTCGGCATAGCCCAGCGCTTGGGCTTTGCTGACCGCTTCGGCAAAGCCCAGGCCGCCTTCCATGCAGGTGAGGACGAAGTTGGAGGTGCCGTTGAGGATGCCTTCGAAGCCGACAATCCCGCTGCCGGCCATCGCCTGTTTGGCAACACGAATCACCGGTGTGCCGCTCATCACCGAGCCTTCGTATTCAAAGGCGACGTTGTTGCGACGGGCCAGAGCCTTGAGTTCGGCGCCGTGCAGGGCGATCGGGCCTTTGTTGGTGGTGACCACGTGTTTGCCGCGCTCCAGCGCCCAGCGGCAGAACGAGGTGGCGGGCTCGCCGTCCACCGGATTGGTGAAGGTGGCCTCGGCGATGATGTCCGCGCCGCTGTCCTTGATCACGGCTTCGTTGAGGGCTTCGGCGGAACCGCCCGGCCACTGCGCGAAGGCGCCTTTGGTGGCGGGCAGTTGGGCAAGCAGCGCGGCATCGAGGCCTTCGCGGCCCATGACCGAGCCGAGGAACAAGTCGGTCACGCCGACGATTTTCAGGGTGAAGCCCAGCTCGGTTTTCCACTGCTGGTTACGCTCGGCAATCAGTTGCGCCAATGCCCGGTTCACACCGCCGAAGCCGACCAGCGCCAGTTTGTATTCAGTCATTTTTGTTGTGTCCCTTGATCCGGGTGATGGGTTGTTGGAATCAAGGTTAGGGCCGGGGCCAGGGCAGTGAAATAGGCCAATTTGCTCTATTTTTTGGGCGTTTTGACCAAGGGCTGGGCAGGGTGGTGAGTGTGGGGAAAAGCCAATGGAAGTTGGCTTTGTGGCTCAGGTTGACGCAGGGCATTTGGGACAGGATCGCTACCCCCCAGCCAACACAAACCCTCTGTGGGAGCGAGCCTGCTCGCGATGGCGTCAGGTCAGTCAACATTAAAGTCGGCTGTTCTAGCGCTATCGCGAGCAGGCTCGCTCCCACAGAGGGTTATGTGTTGGGGTTCAGATTACTGATGACAGTACGAACGAGGTGACGGTGTTCTCCACCCCCGGCAATGCCGAAATCTCTTTCCAGACCTTATGCACCCGCTCCGGGCTCGCGGCGCCTACGCGTAGCATCAGGTCGAACTCGCCGCTCATCACATCGCACTGCTGCACTTCCGGCATGGCTTGCAGGGCCTGTAATACGTCGGCGCCGCGCATGCGGTCGTAGCGGTAGACGAAGATCACTGCGTTGATGTTCGACGAGGCATGAGCGCCCTCGCCGGTGCGGACGGTGTAGCCCTGGATCGCGCCGTCGCGTTCGAGCCGTTCGATGCGTTGGCGCACAGCGTTGCGTGAGAGATTGACCTTGGCCGCTAGCTCGGCGTGGGCGGCGCGGGCGTTGAGGCGCAGTTCGGCGATGATGCGTTCGTCGAGGGGGTCGAGGATGCGCTTCACGGGGGCTCCTTACAGTGCGTCGAGCAACTGATGGATCGTGTCGAGTGCGTCCGGCTGGATGCGATGGATCTGCGCCGGGCCATGGGCCGAAACCGGAAGTGGTTGAACCGCAACATTGATCCCCAACTCACCCAGCAACGCCGCCGATTTGACCGGCGAAATTTCCCCCAGCGTCACCATCGGCGCCACCAGGCTGCGCCGGTACAAACGCGCCGCGAGCACGCCCGTGGCGGTGTGCGGATCAATGACATAACCGGTGTCGCGATACAGCGAAGTGATCTCCTCCAACGTCTGCTGATCCGTGACCGCGTAGGAGTCGATGATCATCCGCGCCTGCAACCAGAACTCGTTGGCGATGGTCATTTCGCCGCTGGTTTCGAAACGGTCCATCAGCGCGCTCACCGCCTGGTCGTCATGCCCATAGAGCTCCCAGAGAAAGCGTTCCAGGTTGGAGAAGATCGACAGGTCCATGGCCGGTGACAGGGTCTTGTTGGCGCGCAATCGAGAGTAGTGGTTCTTCAAAAACAGTTGATGCAGCGCGTCGTTCTGGTTGGTCGCGACAATCATCTGAGTGATCGGCAAGCCCATTTTCTGCGCAATGTAGCCGGCATAAACCTCGGCAAAACTCGCCGCTGGCACGCTGAAGCCAATCGGCCGCTGACCGCCGCCCAGTTGCAGCACGGCGTGGAAGTAGAACACCAGTTGCGCCAGCACACCGATCCAGTTGCTGGAGTTGAAGCTGATCGCCTCGTGCTGCGCCCACGGCCACTGGCGGAACAGGCGGCTGACGAGGGTCTGGCAGTCGTCAAAACTACCATTGACCGCAAATTGATGAACCCGCGGATGCGCCATCGCTTGCAGCTGTTGAAGCTGGTGTTGCGGTACGCCGGCCTCCGGGTAAATCACCACCACCGCAACTTCGTCGCAGTGCTTGAACGCTTCGATGGCCGCCAACCCGGTGTCGCCGTTGGTGGCACCGATCACTACGGCGCGTTGGCCGTTTTTGCGCAGAAAGTACTGCACCAATCGAGCCTGGAGCTGGGCGGCGAAGTCCTTCGAGGAGCGGGTCGGGCCGTGGAACAGTTCCAGCACCCATTCGTTGCGGTCCACTTGATGCAGCGGCGCCAGGGAGCGATGGCTGAACTGGCTGCCCGCTTCCTTGAGCATGCGTTTGAGGTCCGCCTCGGGAATCGCCTCGCCCACAAACGGACTCATCACTCGATAAGCCAGTTCGTCATAGGACAAGGTCGACCAATTGGCAATCTCCTGGGGTTCGAACAGCGGCAGCTCCAGCGGCACGAACAATCCGCCGTCCGGGGCGACTCCCGATAACACGACCTTTTCGAAATCGACCTGCACGGCCGAGTTTCGGGTACTTACATAGCGCATGGTTGGCTCCGGCCATTCATTTGAAACGATGTGCCTGCTCGACCAGCCAGGTGGCGAACATGACGGCGTCGGGGTGCTGCTCGGTCCCGGAGCCGCGTACCAGGTAGAACGACTCGCTGGCTTCGATACGTTGGCTGAAAGGTTCGATCAAGCGTCCATCCTCAAGCATGTCAGCGACCATCGACGACCGGGCCAGAGCGATCCCCTGCCCCAGTTCGGCCATGCGTAAGGTGCAGACCAGCGTGTCGAACTGCATGCCCGTCGACGAGTCGACGTTGTCGGCACCGACCATGTTCAGCCAGTAGCCCCAGCCTTCTTCATACCCCAGTACATGCAGCAGCGGATGCTTCGCCACGTCCGCCGGCTGCTTCAGCGGTGAACGCGCCATCAGCGCTGGCGAGCAGACGGGGAACAAGGTGTCCCAGGTCAGTCGCTGCGACACCAGGCCGGACCACTGACCATGGCCCCAGCGAATTTCCAGGTCGTCCTCGCCATCCAGCTCCTTGACCCAGATGTTGCTGATGTAGCGGATGTCGACCTGGGGATGGGCTTGGCGAAAATCCACCAGTTTCGGTGCCAGCCAGTGCACGAAGAATGCGAGGCTGCCGCGGACCTTGATCGGCCGCCGCTTGTGCTGGCCGAAAATCTCGTTGGTGCCCACCGCCAGCCGGGTGATCGCGTCCTGCACCACCGGCAGGTAGGACTGGCCTTCCTCGGTCAGCCCCAAACCACGGGGCAGGCGCTTGAACAGCGCCACCCCCAGGTGACTTTCCAGTTGGCGGATCTGCTGGCTCACCGCGCCTTGCGTCAGGCACAACTCCTCGGCAGCGTGGGTGAAGTTCAGGCAACGGGCCGACACTTCGAATGCCCGCAGCCAGTTCAAAGGGGGTAATGGTTTCTGCTTCATGATCCGGTTCTCGTCTACGCCCCTTTCCCCCGAGCACGCCGGCTAGATAGCGTCGGACGGCTGTGCCAACGGGTTCAGCAGCAAGCGTTGCTCGCGGCCTTTGCGGGTAATGAAGTACACGAAATAGCACCAGGCGATGAATGGCAAGCCAAAGTACAACGCCACTCGTTGTTCCGGGTCGAATGCAATCCCGACACACGCCAGCCCGCAGGATGCCAACGCCCCCAGCGGAATCCACGGATAGCCGCGTACGCGGAACTTGAGCTGGCGGACATCACCGCCGTTGGCGACGTAGTGGCGGCGGAAAGCGATCTGGCTCGCGGCAATGCTCATCCACACGACGACCACGGCCAGGCCGGAGATCGACACCAGCGCCAGGTAAATGGTGTCGGCGGCAAACACGCTGCTGAGCAACGAAGCGGCGCCGCCGGCCATGCTGACGATAATCGCGTTGAGCGGCGTGCCCATGCGGGTCAGGGCCGAGAACTGCTTGGGCAGGTGCCCTTGGTCGCTCAGGGTCCAGAGCATCCGCGAGGCGGCGTACAAGCCGGAATTGGCCGCCGACAGCAAGGCGCTGATGATCACGAAGTTCATGATGTCGGCGGAGTACGGGATGCCAATGTAGGTGAACACGGTGACGAAGGGGCTTTCTACGATCCCGGCCTGCTCGCGCGGCAGCAGGGTCGAGAGGACGAAGATGGTGCCGACGAAGAAGATCGCCAGGCGCAGCACGGTGGTGCGAATGGCCCGCGGCACGTTGCGTTGCGGATCCTTGGTTTCACCGGCGGCGATGCCGATCAGTTCGGTGCCGGAGAAGGCAAACGAAACCGCCAGCAGCGTCATGGCAATCGGCATGAAGCCCGTGGGGAAAAGCCCTTCGCGGGTGAAGTTGCTCAAGCCGATGCTGTGGGCCTGATCGATGTGCAGCAGGCCGAGAATCGCGCCGCCGCCAATCAGCAGGAACGCGATCACGGTCGCGACTTTGACCAGAGACAACCAGAACTCGGTTTCAGCGAACAATCGCACCGAGACCACGTTGCTCAGGAACACCACCCCGGCGAACAACGCGCTCCAGATCCACACCGGCGTATCGGGAAACCAGCGCGCCATCAGGATACCGGCGGCAGTGAATTCAGAACCGATGGCCACGGTCCAGGTCAGCCAGTACAACCAGGCCACGGTGTAGCCGGTGCCTGGGCCGAGAAAGCGTGTGGCGTAGGTGCTGAACGAACCGGTTTCCGGCATCTGCACCGCCAGTTCACCCAGGCACATCATCACCATGTACACCATCAAGGCGCCGATGATGTAGGCGATCACCGCACCCAACGGGCCGGCCTGGTTCACCGTGTAGCCGGACGTGAGGAAAAGCCCGGTGCCGATCACGCCACCCAATGCCAGCATGACGATATGGCGTGTTTGCATTTCCTGCTTGAAGCCGACCTGCGTACTGAGTTGTTCTTGTTTTATGGACATGGTTGTTCTCATGAAAGTCGTGAGGATACGCCCCGACCTCTGCGCTGAGTGACCGCACAGAGGCAACACGGGTCGTCATCCGGTTTTATTATTTTCCTATTCATGAACACCCCAGTGACCGCCTTGTCGCTGGGGTCTGACGCTGACATTTCAACGGGTGGTTTCGGTGCACACTTCAAGGAGTGAGGCGTGCGTATTCGTTTGCGTCCGCTGTTCCCGCGACGCCCGGACATAGGCGAACGCCTGCTTCAAATCGTCGAGCAAATCGTCGGTGTCCTCGATGCCCACCGAGACCCGCACCAGCCCCTCGGAGATGCCCAGGGCCAGCCGTTCCTCCAGGGTGTTTTCGACATGGCTGGTGGTGCGCGCCGGGCCATAGATGGTTTCCACCGCACCCAGGTTGCCCGCGCAGTGGGCGAAGCGCAGACGGGGCAAGAGCGCTGTGACGGTGTCCATGCCTCCGACCAGGACGAAGCTGACGATGGCGCCAAAGCCAGCCATTTGCGCGCACGCCACGGCGTGGTTCGGGTGGCTGGACAGGCCGGGATAATTGACCGATTCCACCAGCGGTTCGGTGCACAGGAACTCCGCCAGGGCACGCGCGCTGGCTTGCTGCTGACGCATGCGCAGCACCAGGGTTTTCATGCCACGAATGATCATGAAGGCCGAGAATGGGTCCAGTGCCGCACCGTTGATTTCCCGATAATGCCGCACCTTGGCCATCAGGGATTCGCGGCCACAGACCAGGCCACCGAGCACATCGCCGTGGCCGCTGAGGAATTTGGTCGCGCTGTGGATGACCACGTCCACGCCCAATGCCAGGGGGTTCTGATTGAGCGGCGTGGCGAAGGTATTGTCCGCCACCACCATGGCGCCGACTCGCTTGGCCGCTGCTACCAGACGCTGGATATCGAGTATCTTCAGGGTCGGGTTGGTCGGGGTTTCCAGGTACACCACCTGGCAGCCCTTGGCGATTTCCCGTTCGATCTCATCGTGATCGACGGTCTCGCACAAGGTCGCTTCCACCCCCATGCGTGGCAGGAACTCTTCGAAAATCTTGTTGGTGCCGCCGTAGCTGTCCTTGGTGGACACCACCCGATCGCCCTGGGCCAGGAAGGTGTAGAGCACACTGCTGATCGCCGCCATGCCGGTGCTGAACGCCACGGCGGACTCGGCCATTTCCAGTTCACGGATCTTGGCTTCGAGGGTCTCGACGGTGGGATTGCTCATGCGGCTGTAGATAAAGCCCGGCGCCTTGCCCAACGCGACGTCATACCAGGCGTCGATGTCGTCGTAGCCGTAGGCGGCGCTGACCACGATGGGGGTTTGCGTGGCGTTGTAGGGATGCCTGACTTGCTCGCCACCCCAGACCGCCCGGGTTCCCGCTCCTGCGTTATCAAGCCCTGCGCTGTCAGGTTTGTTATTCATTGAGGCTACTCGCACTTAGGGGGGTGAACACTGAGTCACTCAGCGGATCTGGCAGCCAATATAGGGAAAAGAAAACCACCCGAGAAACGATGTTATCGGTGCCAAAGGTCTGCTTTTTTTAATGGCTGGGTGCGAAGATGCGGCGGGAAGTCGATGCTTTAATCATGGAGAGGGAGCCTTGCCTATGACTGACAAATCCGAACTGAACGCCACCCAACACCAGCACATTGCCCCCACGGCGCGAATCGCCTCAAGCGCTGTGCTGGATGGCAATGTGTCCATCGGTGCCGGTACCGTCGTGGGGCACGGCGCGGTACTCATCGCGGAGGGCGGCGCTTTGGTGATCGGGGAAAACTGTATCGTCATGGAGAATGCGGTCATCCGCAGCACTTCCCACGATGACTGTCGGATCGGCAATCACGTGATGGTGGGGCCGCACTGTCATCTGACCGGTTGCCGGATTGACGATGAGGTGTTTGTCGCCACCGGTGCGTCCGTTTTCAACGGCGCTCGCATCGGCAAAGGCGCGGAGATCCGCATCAACGGGGTGGTGCACATCAGGACCGTGGTAGAGCCAGGCGCGACGGTGCCAATCGGCTGGGTCGCCGTGGGTGACCCGGCGCAGTACTTTCCTCCGGACCAGCATGAGCAGATCTGGAACGTGCAGAAGGATCTGGATTTCCCCCGATACGTTTTTGGCGTCGACCGCGAGAGCGAGGGGGCCGTCCGGCAAATGATGGAACGTTACGCACGCTTCTTGCGTGAGCGCAGCGATTCCACGAAAGGTTGACTCTGCTTGGTCTGCAGGACCTTTGGCGTTGAGGACGAACACCTCGCTGAACAGGCAGGCAACTGACCGACAGTGAAGCATTTGGTGGCGAGTTGACGATCAGCTACCCGGGCGAATAACTACCTTCCCCCGAGCATGCCCAGTGGCGACCTTTTCCAACGCCGCCCGGGTTTCCGCCAGCGTGAAGGTTGAGTCAATGACGATCTGCAACTGCCCCGCACTGAACTGCCGAATCGCTTCCGGAAGGAAAGGCACCGCGCTGGCAAAGAAAACGAACTCACCCGCGTGACCGTCCCGGCCTTCGATATTGAACTCCACCAGGGTCGAGATGCGTCCGCCTGGGCGCAGCACTTGCCAGGATTCCTCCAGCGTTTCGCCGCCCAAGGTGTCGAGCACCAGGTCGATTTCGCCCACGCTGCCCAGGGTCTGGGTTCGGTAGTCGATGACTTCATCGGCGCCCAGGCTTTTCAGCAGTTCGAGGTTTTTTGCGGAGGCCGTTGCGATCACATGGCAACCGGCGAGGCGGGCCAGTTGGATCGCCATGCTGCCGACGCCGCCGGCGCCAGCATGGATCAGCACACGTTGGCCGCGCTGCAACTTGCCGATGTCGAAAAGCGCCTGGGTGGCGGTGCCATATGCGGTCGGCAATGCGGCGGCCTGTTCGAAACTCATCTGCGTGGGAATGACGCAGAGCTCGGAGGCGGCGATGACCATATGGGTGGCGAACGCACCACCCTGCGAGGGGGAGGTTCGGCCGACCACCCGGTCTCCGGCCTTGAGGTCGCTTACCTGCTCGCCGACGGACTCAATCACGCCGCTGAAATCGGTCCCTGGCGCATAGGGGAATGCCACCGGGAAGATCGGCTGCATGTAACCGGCGAGGATCTTGACGTCCAGCGGGTTGACGCTGGCGGCCTCGATGCGCACGACCACATCGTTGGCTTGTGGCTGTGGCAATCTCGCTTCGCCCTCGACGACGACATCCGGGCCGCCGAACTCATTAATCAAAGCGCTCTTCATGGAAACCTCCTTTCAGGCCTGAGCAGGGAACTGGCCGAGTTGGGCGAACAGGGCAAACCAGTCTTCCATGTGCCACGTTGTGCTCAGCTTCGCGTCACGGAACGTGTGGAATTCATGAATGCGGAAACTGACGTGCTTGCCAGTGGCGGCGATGCCGAAGAACTCGCCCGCATGGGTACCGGTGATTTCGGCACGCACGCCCATTTTCCCGGGCTCCTGGACCATGTCGTGGACGACGATCCGCACATCGGGAAACGCCTGGACGAAGCTGCGAATGATCGCCTTGATGCCTTCCGGGCCAGGCGCCTGGCCGGGTGCCAGCGGGATGTCATCCCAGCCACGGGTAAGTACTTCGTCAACGAGGTCTGGCTGTTTGTCGCTGAACGCACGGTAGAAGGTTTCGACAGCCAGGCGCTCGGCATGCAGCTGTTCTGCAAGGAGAGTGGTTGAAGAGGTCATTGGGGTTCTCGCCATTGAAGTGGGGTGGTAGCGAGAGTTTGGGATTGAGGGCTATGATCCGTCTAACAAATAGCCTATATGAATGATTATTTGATTTATGGATTTTCATGGAATTGATCTGAACTTGCTGGTGGCCTTCGACGCGCTGATGACGGAACGCAATGTCACCCGCGCGGCGGCTCGGGTGGGGGTCAGCCAGCCGGCGATGAGCGCCGCGTTGGCGCGGCTGCGAACGCTGCTCGGCGACGCGTTATTTGCCCGCAGTGCCGAGGGGCTCCTGCCCACGCCCCGGGCTCGGGATCTGGCGGTGCCGATCGCCCAGGCTCTGCAACAGCTTCAAGTCGCCTTGGTGGAGCGGCCCGAGTTCAAGCCCGGGAAGGCTTCGCTGGTGTTCAAACTCGGCCTCTCCGATTACCCGGCCTATGTGCTCCTGCCGGCGCTGTTGCAAGCACTCGCAGAACAGGCGCCGGGGGTTTCGGTGAATGTGTATGCATTCAACGATCGAGACCATGCGGTCGACATGCTGGATAGCGGCCTGATCGACGCGGCAGTGGGCGTGCCGCCGACACAGGCGGCGGCGCGGATATTGAGCCGGACCGTGCTCACCGATGAATTCGTCACCATCGTCGCCCATGACCATCCAGTCGCCCGTCGTGCCTTGACCTTGAAGACCTATCTGGAACTGCGCCATGTGCTGGTCTCGCCTGAAGGAGACTTGCACGGTCTGGTGGATCACGCCCTTGCTCAACAGGGCAAACAGCGCGAACTGGCCCTGACATTGCCGCAAATGTTCGCAGTGCCCTCGCTCATCGCCCGCACCCAGTTGACCGCCACGGTGATGAAACGGGTGGCGATGGGCGCGGCGGGCAGCAACAAGCTGGTGATGTTTCCACCGCCGGTGACGTTGCCTCGGATGGCGTTCGACCTGATCTGGCATCGGCGCAGCGAGTCTCATCCGGCGCAGCAGTGGTTCAGGGGATTGATAGCGGATGTTGCTGGGCGGGTTTGATGATTTTCCCCGTTGGCGGTCTTTCAATGCACACAAACAAACCTGTGGGAGCGGGCTTGCTCGCGAATGCAGTGGGTCAGTCGCTATCTATTTTGACTGGTCTGGCGCCATCGCGAGCAAGCTCGCTCCCACAGTGTTCCGGGACTGACCGCTGGATGAGTGTTCACCGCAATCCCTTGTTGGAGCGAGCCTGCTCGCGATGGCGGTGGGTCAGTTACTGCGATTTTTTACTCTCAGCCCATCCCAATCAAACCGATGACTTCTGATGTTACGCTTTGGCTCAAGCCAACCTGACTTTCTTTAACGTATTTTTTAAAGCAGCTGCCAGTTCGTCCCAATCTTTGGCTATCTCGCTATAGACGGGAACCTCCCAGTTGCATTCAGCAATTAGCGACACTCTAAAAAAACCGGACTCACAAAACTCGGGATACCATCCTATATCGATTATTTGCTCGAAAGGAAAGGATGCTTGAAATAGATCCTCTTTCAAATCATCTATTATCTCTGCCACGCCTACCGATTGATCAAGATGAGAAATATCATCAAAAGCTATTACGCCACCAAGAGCCTTTATTTCATGAAGATCCATAAGTTATTTTTTCTTCTTGATCAATTTTCTAAATGACTCTTCCGAAATCGGATGCCCATGGATTGTATTTGCGCTTAGCTCAACTCTCATATATCTCGTTTCCTTTCCGTCGTTTGCGCCAATCGTTCGCCCCATGTCCATTACCTTCCACGGCTTTCCGTTGTTTACGTCCTGCCCATTCGCAAAGGCCAGACGCTCAAGAGCCTCTATATCAGTGTCAGGAAGATACTTGGCTGCTCCTCCATTTGCTGTGGATTTAACTACAGATGACCATGGTGCCTTTGGCGCAACATGCTTGTTTCCGTGCCTCGTCCATTGAACATCAGGAGCGCTTGGCGTGCCTTCATTTACACTTGTTTTTTGTTCAGGCGCTTCGACGCCCCGTCCGGGGTTGCATTTGTTTCCTTCCGGACAATCCACCAACCCCAACGGATCCACCCACCCCGTCGGGTTCAGGGTGTACCGGTACCCATTGAGCCCACCCGCCAGTTTGCTCGGGTCAGGCGTCAGGTAGCGGCCCGTTTCCGGATTGTAGTAGCGGTGCCGGTTGTAGTGCAGGCCGCTTTCCAAGTCATGGTATTGGCCTTGGAAGCGCAGCGGTTGTTCCAATTGTTCGCCGCCGCCGTGCTCGATCGCACGGACCTTGCCGTAGCCGTGGTAGCGCGCCGACCAGACGATCTGGCCGCCGTACTTGGTCAGTTCCTGGGGGGCCCAGGTGGTCGAGGTGTTACTTCGGATGGCGTTCGATCTGATCTGGCACCGGCGCGGCGAGTCTCATCCGGCGCAGTAGTGGTTCAGGGAATTGATAGTGGATAGCTGGGCGGGTTTGATTTTGCATTTGATGTTGTGGGTGTCTGATCTATAGCTATCGCGAGGCTGCTCGCGATAGCTATAGATCAGTCGACAGAAAACTAAAGCTTAGTTCGGTACGCGTTCAGGAAAGACTCCTCACCCTCACTCCGCATCCATGAGCTTTCTGAATTTTGCAAAAGTGGCTACCGCTTGCTGTTCGCCAGAAACTAAATTTTCATAGAAATTCTCATCAAGCGCCCACTCTGAAAAAACTAACTGAGTTCGGCTATCATTAATACCTGCGCATTTATAGTTGAGCTGCCAATAAGCTGACAGGTGCCTGTCCGCAATCTCAAAGAAATCTGCTGCGTAAGCCAGAGGATACTCATCGTATTCTTCGTCACATAGGTAAAACCAAGGGCAACCATCTCTCAGCTCTATACCGTAAACCACATATTCCTTATCTATTTCCAGGTTTAGTTCACCATCCGGCATCGACACGTACCGCCTAACCCGCATACTTGCATCTGGCGCCAAGTTTTTATCATTTATATTATTTGTTCGGCATATCACTTTCATTACTCAACAACTCCTGGCGGTACGGATGGGTCATTTCCCCATGGCTTCACGTCATGAACGCTATGCTTCTTAAATTTAAAATCAAGAAGCTTTCCTGTATTCGGATCACGGACATAATGCACCACGGAATCGTTCCTATTATTCGACTTTACCTTTAGCTCCCATTTTTCCATCCCTTTAAGTGTTGGGTCTTTAAGGTCTTTTATGATCAAAAAACCATAACCTTTCTTGGCGCTGTCTAGCGTCATTTGATCCTGAAGGCTTTTAGGATCCCGACTCCATTTGTCTTGTTTTGATGAGACTGGCAGCCGCGGCCCACCCTCATCCACCAGAGCCTTACCCGCCGGATCCTGTTCCCTAACCACCGTTGTCGATTGGGGTGGTGCATCTGAGGTCGGACGCGTGTGGAGGGCTGGATGCGAGCCAGTTGGCGGAACTGGCTTCGCAGGCTAAGCATCATGCCAAGGAGGTGCCGGGGGGGGAGTTTGTATTTGGTGGAGGCTGAGCCTATTGAACCAATGGGGGCATAGGTTGAAGCTCAACCAATGGGATTGATCTTACGAGCTATTCTGCAAGCGATATGACATAGCCAGGCTTCACTCGTTTCCCAGACAGTCCAATAACTGTAGTAACAACTCAGCTCACTTAGCAGATACTCCTTCATCTCACATTCGGCTTTTCTTTGCTTAAGTAGAACGTCAAGCTCCTGCAGAACTATTTTTAGAATTTCCAAGTCAGACTCTGAAAGGAATGCATCTAGCGCTTGTTCAGCGGTTTGATACTCGACTGGCCAATCTTGATGAAAATAAGCCCCAAAAAAATCATGCAGTTCTGGAAATTGTTGATTCATACTTCCGGAAATCCTGTTATCAAAAAGTATCCTGCTGGCTGTTGTTTATCTTTTTTCAAGACGAGTAATACTTTGTGTGCTGGCAGGTAGTCGGTACGGCCATTTATCAGACTGACTCCAACTGGGTGAGCAAAGACATGAGTCACTGTCGTCTTGTCTTTTTTACCCGCCAAGAATTTTTCGATTTTCTCCTGATTGGCTGCTAGCGTTCTAGCTGCTGATAGCTCAGCTGTAGTTCGGTCCGGAAACGTTGAGGCGGCGGGAACATTTGGCTCCTTCTCTATCCTTTGGGCTAATTGCGCATCCGTCCTACCAATATGTTTCTCAATCAAATGCCCACCGCGAGCCTCATGCGCCGCTAAGCCGCCTCCCGGCACGATCTCGCTAAACGGCCCGTCAGCCTCGATATCGCCAGGACAGTTACAAGCCAACCCCAACGGATCCACCCACCCCGTCGGGTTCAGGGTGTACCGGTACCCATTGAGCCCACCCGCCAGTTTGCTCGGGTCAGGCGTCAGGTAGCGGCCCGTTTCCGGATTGTAGTAGCGGTGCCGGTTGTAGTGCAGGCC
>NZ_VIUE01000044.1 GCF_007828215.1 Pseudomonas sp. SJZ074
GCCTGCCGACGCAGCGTGCGAGTGAAGTCGATCAGTTGCTGCCGCATAGGTGGCAGCCGGTTTAATCACGCAAGGCGTGATGGCCGGACGCATACTGAAGACGAATTCGAAGTACCAACGAGTTAACTACTAACTATGTCGTCATTGAAAACCGAAGTTTTCATCGAGACCTTTGCGAGCGATGTCTAGACAGCTCTGCACGAGGTCAAGAGTAAACTCAAGATGTTGATCAGTTGGGCCAGTGATCAGTCCGACTTGATCGTCCGTGATGTGAAAAGAAGAGTCCATCGACCTGAATGTGGCGTGACTTGCTGCTACTGATAGGCCGCGGTAAAGGGTGTCGTAAATGTGCATAAGCCCGGCGACGCGGGCGGCATCATGTGTTGAAAATCCAGGGCCGTTACCGTCTCCTCGACGAATAACTTCAGTTAAGTCAGCTATGTTTTGCTCAGTCAGCCCTTTGTCCGATAGAGAGTCGATCATCGCCTTGGCTTGCTTTTTCTCGTCCATGTCACATTGTCGAGACATCCTTGAAAAGACCGATGGATCATTGATCAACGCTATGCCATGAAACAAGGTTTCCGCCGCCGACCGCGTGACGGTTTGAGCGTCAATAACAAGCCCGCGCTCACACAAGATTACTGCGGCCTGACAACTTCTGATTGTCCGATGTAGAAAAACCAATGCAGCCAACATGTGTGGCTCTTGCTGGTCAAAATCTGCCGCCATCATCGAGCGTTGCGCAAGATCAGATGCGGACTCAGCGCCCTCAAAAGACTTTGCATAGATCGCTCTGAAGTTCTCTTTCACCAATTCCATTGAGGGGGACAAGAAGCCCTTGAGATTCAGGGCGTTATTCAATTCGGCCAAGTCCATTCTGCGTTCCCTCTTTTCCCAAAGTCACTTCTGGCCTGCTTAAACAAATGGAGCCGACTCCATGCAGGCCTACATAAATATCCCAACCAAACCCAAAACGCCATCACCGGTCACGGAGGGCGGCACCTTAGTTTGCTTTACCTTTCATGGCGGTAATCAATCCAATAACGCCACGCTCGTTGAGCGATATCGCACAGGTCGTGTGTTGCGCCGTCCTTGTCTGTGTAAATCCAGCAAGGCAGCTGATGGATGCCTGCCTCATCATGCTCAGTCCGGTTTCTAGTGCTGAATCTTTGAGGCTGCGTCTTTGGATGTTTCACATCGTTAGTCAGCTGTCGGCACACATCGAGAGCGGTCCCAGCGTCCTTGTCCAAAGCCTTTACCAACCTGATCACCTCACCTGGGCTATTGGCACCGCGCAGCTTGGCAGCTTTGTCCGTCATATGGTTGAGAAAGAAAATCGCGGTAACGAGTCGTCGGTAGATAAACATAAATCTCCCGATGTTGACTGGAATATCCGCTTGGTATTCAAACCAAAACTCTTCAAAAGCGGGCCCCGCTAGCTCCTTGAAATATCCACGAAGATCGCTGAGTTCAATTGTACCCACGGATTTCTCCATCCGGCTCCATGCCGGTAACCCGTAATACCCCAACCCAAACTAAATTGCTACTGCGCGCAGCACCGCGGCGGTTAGCGGCGCGGAACGTGCTGATCCACTCGCTCCCCGCTGCTCGTGTCGACAATGATCATGTCCCACCAAGTATTACTGGGAGCGGTTGTAAGCTTGTATGTGCGGCCTGCGACAAGATTAACGTCGCGGATCTTCCGATCCAAAGACTTGGTAGTGCCTACCCAGTACCTCAGCTCCAGTCGATGTCGACCTGCTGTAAGCCGGTACTCTGTTTGGGTACCGAGCGCAAAATTGGTTTTCCGTCCATCTACGCTTGCAATGAACAGTGTCTTGTCGGTTAGGCCAATAAGCGCAATGTCGGAGTCAGGCATCCCTTCTGCTTCCTTTTCGGTGTAGGAGATGCAGCCGCTGAAGACGACGCTGACCAAAGCCATTCCCAATAATCGTAACGCCCGAGCTTGCGACAAACCTGCCTCCAGATCCATGTGGAATAAGCGCTGTATTCAATCTCAACCAACACCAAATTGCCACCACCGGTCACGGAGGGCGGCGCCTGACTGGAAATCAACTATGACCCCTTCCCACCAGATACTGGTCGGCGACTGCATCGACATGATGCGGACCTTGCCCGACCGGTCAGTGCAGTGCTGCGTCACCAGCCCGCCCTACTATGGGTTGCGAGACTACGGGGTCGATGGACAGATTGGCCTGGAGGAAACGCCGGCCGACTTCATCGCCCGCGTTGTCGAAGTGGTCCGGGGGGTGCGGCGAGTACTCCGCGACGACGGTACCGCATGGGTGAACATGGGTGACAGCTACGCATCTGGTGGTCGCGGTGGTGGCGGCTCATTTATGGCTGAGCGCGGCGACGGGGCGTGGCAGGGCAAGGGGCAGGCAACGGGCTGGAGATCAGCGCCGGCAGGATTAAAACATAAGGACCTGATGGGTATGCCGTGGCGCTTGGCCTTCGCCCTGCAGGATGATGGCTGGTATCTGCGCCAGGACATCATCTGGCACAAGCCGAACCCAATGCCCGAATCAACCAGAGACCGCTGCACCAAGGCTCACGAATATTTGTTTCTGCTGAGCAAGTCGCCTCGTTACTACTACGACCAGGCCTCAATCCGAGAGCCCGCCATCGGCGGACAAACCGAAGCAGCGATGCAGTTTGGGAGAAACGGGCCGAGCGGCGAGCATGTCATCCCAGGGCAGCGGTTCGCCCAGCACCGGCCGGGGCGGCCCGCGCCAACGCCTGTTACTGACACCAGGAACAAGCGGAGAGTGTGGACGGTGGCCACAGCCGGCTATCAGGGGGCTCACTTCGCCACGTTCCCGCCCGACCTGATCCGTCCATGCATCCTGGCCGGGGCGCCGCGTGGCGGGGTTGTGCTGGATCCGTTCGGAGGCGCGGGCACCACGGCTGTGGTTGCGATGCAGGAAGGACGGAGGTCGATCCTATCAGAGCTGAACCCAGAATATGCCGCGATGGCTGAGCGCCGGATAGCGGCGGCCTGGCTCGACGGTGCAGCTCAGATGGATGTTTTTCATGATGCGGCGCCCGCGACCTGAGCGAACCTTATTTGTCCCGCCTGTTCGGAAAGCCATCGCAGATAAGCCTTTGCCCAACGATAGCGGCGCATGCAGAGTGAAAGAATAGGGACTTGATGAAACCATCACTGGCATAGCCGTCGTAGCCAACCCCTGCCCCGTTGATCTCCTCGCCGCATTCAAAACAAATAGTCTCCTTCGTCAACGGTGCAAAAGCCTTCGAGTCTGCTGGCAGATTTCTGTAATAACTCACAAAACCTCCTTGATCCGACCCCATGCCGGACCGAATACAAATAGCTCACTTAAACGAATCTCGCCAGCCTGAGCTTTTGGAGCCGGAAAACTTCATCCGAAAGGTGCTTCGTCATTGTAGATCTCATGCCAGTCAGGAAAAGGAGCGGCTTTCTGCGCTGCATACATTAGGCTGGGAAGGGCCATGGTAAGAAAATCACGGGCGGAAATTATCGAATTACCCCATCGTTCTCGATAGAAATCTTTACTCACCTGGGAAATATTGTTCCACTCTTCACCCTCCCTCTCGACAGAAGCTATAACGCCTTCAACTTCGCCCATTGCCCTGGAAAGATAATTTGCAATAGAAATATCAATGGCAATGATTCGCTCAATGTCTTGCATCGTCATGCGATCAAAATAAATATGCAAACGCTTAACCCGCTCTCTTATATCTGAAATTGACTCAGGTGCATCTAGGTTATCGAAGTAAACCCACCCGCTCAGGTCCGCTAGTTGACTATTTAATGCTTCAGCTATGGGCCACAGACGTGCGGCGACAAGAGATGATCTCTCTTTATTTTCAGAACGCAGCCTACGCTCCGCCGACCTTGCTAGATACAGCGATACTACAACTGCACCTAAGGTTCCGATTGCAGAGAACGCTTCCCACGTTAGTTCAAGTTTAAAAATTACAACTGGCGAAATTCTGAAAAACAAGCCACCACATACGAACAGCAGTAAACACCCCAGCCATACCACCCAGTCCCGACTCATGACGCGCCCCCCTGTAGATGCCGGAACTATACCGGCGAGGATACCCATGTTCACAGCAATCGATTTGTTCGCCGGTCTCGGCGGATGGTCCACAGGTGCCCGCGATGCCGGCGCACAGGTTCTTTGGGCTGCCAACCATTGGCCGGCCGCGGTGGAATGGCACACGGCCAACCATCCCGAAACCCAACATATTTGCCAGGACCTGCACCAAGCTGACTGGTCGCAGGTGCCGAAGCATGACTTGATGCTGGCCTCCCCGTGCTGCCAGGGCCACACAAAGGCTTGTGGCCGAAACAACAGCAACCCGAAGCACGACAACTCCCGGTCGACGGCATGGTCACCAGTTTCGAACGCCGAAGTGAACCGACCAGAGTTTGCCATCATCGAAAATGTGCCGGAGTTCATGGACTGGGTCCTGTACCCAGCCTGGGCCTATGCGATGCAGCGCCTTGGCTATCTGCCCGAACATCTCCAGGTTCATGCGGTGCGCTTCACGATTCGGGTTCGCGCAATCAAGCAGGCGGGTTTCGTTGACACCCATGCGCTTCGCCAGCGCGGTACCGCCGCCCGCCTTCACTTCGCGATGCAGGGTCCGTTCGAATTCTTCCATTGCGAAAACCTCTCTTCTTCTCGCGTGGCAGTCCGCCACTACTTCCACGATGATTTGCTTACCAAAACGAATCACGGAAAACTCCATGACCGACCAATCGGAACTCCAAGGTGAGATTGCTGCCCTCTCCTGCCTCATCGTTGCCCTGGGGTCCATCCTTCCGCTGTCTTGTCAAATAAGGCTTTCCCCTGCATTCGAATCTCAATGCGAGGAGGTGCGACAGCGACTGAAGCCCGAGGAGCTGCTGGGTTTTGATAGGGCGGCGCTCTCGCTAAGATCAACGCGCCAAATCGCCCCTAAGCAGCGCCGCGCAGAACCTTATGGGCCAGATCAACGAGATCGGGCCGGAGGCCGGCAATAGTGATCTATCCTCCTGAAGCATCCTGAAGGCGCTCAGCAAGCTCCGCAGAGGCTTTGCGATGGCCGCCTGCTAACTGCCAAAGGTGGCCCACAGTTGTCTTCGCGGCGGCCGCGACGTCTTGGCGTCGATCATTCGCAGCGTTAGCGAGCAAGTCGCGCAGATGGTCATTCATGGAATTCTCCTTACACACGGAAGAAATTTAGCCTAGGGCTAATTTTAGAGCAAGGAAATAATTTAGCTATGAGCACATTTAGCAATAAGCTAAACGCTGGCATTCTTGCGCGCATGGATATTTATGAAATTCGTAAACGCAACCTGGTGAAGCTGATAGGCAACCAGAGGAAGGGAGCTTGCGCAGAGCGCTGGGGGATGGCTCCTGCGCATCTCAGCCAGATTCTCTCCGACAAGACAGCCAAGAACCTTGGCGACGACGTAGCTCGCCGAATCGAAAGCGTCGAAGGATTACCTAGGGGATGGTTTGATTCCGTGCCTTTAAGCGACGCAATCGCTGTCACCGAATTGAACGGATTCGAGCCAGCAACGTTGGGGGTAAAGGAAACCGCTGTTTTATCTGCTGCTGACCTCGTTAAACAAATGCCTGCAAAGCAAGGTAGCGGCTTGTCGGATCAGGCTCGCCACCGATTGCTGGCAGCGGCCGAAGCTGACGATGGCGGCGGCACGATCGAATTGGACTACTACCGCCCGGGCGTCGTCGGGGATGAGGTTTGGATCGCGCATTACGACGTGCGTGCGGCGATGGGCGGCGGCCAGATCCCGCACGACTATCCGGAGATGCTCCAGGATGTACGCGTCAGCCCGCAGCACCTGCGCGAGATGGGCGTCGAGTTCAAGGAACACTTCCACCTCAAGATCGTGACTGGCTGGGGCCAGTCCATGGCGCCGACGATCAAGCACCGCGATCCGCTACTGGTCGACATCAGCATCCGCGAGTTCGTCGGGGACGGGATCTACATGTTCTCTTGGGACGGCCACCTTTACATCAAGCGGCTCCAGTGGTTGGGCGATGACCAGCTGAGCATGATCTCTGATAACGCTCTGCATCCAGCAAGAACGATCCGCGCCGAGGACACCTACATCCAGGCCCGGGTGCTGCTGGTGTGGAATGCGCACCTTGTTTAAAGCCGCTGAGCAATTGGCATACTTAAGAGGATTCCATGTCTGACAATGAGAAAAAAGTCCATAAGTTCTCTACGACGATGGATGATTTTGTGCGTTTTTTGGTTGCAAAGACCGACGATGCAAAGTGTCCTGGATGTGGATCAAAGAGCTGGACCATCATAGGGTCAGATGAAACAGAAATGGCGTATCGGTTGACCTCTACAATGAGGGACGGGGCCAAACCTACGTATCTCAATGTCTTCGGGATATATTGCAACGAGTGCGGACTGATAAGGCATCACCTTGCAAGGAAGGTTAAGGCTTGGGCCAACGAAAATCCCGAGCAGGAACAGCTGGAGCTAGATGAGATCTCCGAAGATGACCTCGAGTAGATTTGAAACTCCGCAGCACGTACAGGAGTCTTTTGAGAAGGTAACCCCAATGTTTAGCAGGCCGTCACGGAGCGATACGATCTGGGCTGATGACAAGCCGTCAACTGCGGGAGATACTGAAGTCATGAACGACATAACTCGCGAAGAATTCAATGCCAAGCTCGAAACCATCGAAGCACGAATGGACGCTCGAGTAGAATCTGTGTCCTCGAAAATTGACGCATTCCTCGCCACTCAGTCGGCTGTGCAAATCGAGCGCGACAAAGCTCAGGCGGAGCGCGACAAAAGATTTGAGGCGCTTGCTGAGAGAGCCACGAAAGCTGCGGAGGGAGCTGAAGAAGCGGCTAAGCAAGCGGCTACCGTTAAAGCCAACTACTGGGCTGCTGTAGTGGTTCAGCTGCTTGCAGTAGTAGCGATTCTGGTCGGGGCCTACTACGCGAACCAAGCCAATGTCCTTTCGGCCGTTTCCACAACTGTTTCGGTTTTCCAGGCCGGGCAGGAACAAGGCAAGCCCGCCGATCCACCGGCTCAGCCAGCAGCTAAATAGTTCTCTCCCTCCAGCCTTGAGGCCCGGCCCCTGCGCCGGGCTTTTCTTTGTCTGTCAGAAAGGCGCCGCCTCCTCTGCCCTTTCAAGTACCTCAACCGGCCGATCCTCCTCGGCGCACGCCTCCCACCTCAGCGTCACCGTCCCATCGTCGTTATACGCCATGTCGATGCCGTCCGTTTCGGATAACAGTCCCATCACCTCCGCCCACTCCCTGTCACCGTCGCTGTCCAGGCGATGAATCGTCACCCAGCGCTGAATCTGCGCGACCGGGTGATTGATCATATTGGAGAGCAGTCGCCGCACTGGCTGCAGAACGCGATTGACCTCGCGCTGATCACCGCGCAGCGCCGCACTGACATCTTGAACATGCGATTCGATGGCGTTCGGGAAGGTTTTCTGTATGTTGTACAGCAGAAGACGGCCAAGGCCAGCGACGCAGCTTGGATCCGCTTCAAAGTGACAGAGGAACTCCAGGCAGTGATCAGCCGGTGCCGGGATGACATCGTCTCGCCTTACCTGATCCACCGCCGGCCCGACCGCAAAAAGCAGAAACAGGCGCAGACGAAGGACCACTGGACGCAGGTCGAAGAACGATATTTGACGCGAGCCTTCAAGGAGGCTCGGGAAGCGGCGGGTTGTTACAAGGGGTGGAAGGAAGAGGAAATGCCAGGCTTCCACGAAGTGCGGGCGCTGTCGCTCCACCTGTACCAGAAAGCAGGCAAAGACGGCCAGAAGATCGCCGGCCATGCCAGCGAGACCATGACCAAAAACTACCAAAAGGACCACGCCGACATCGTCTGGTCAGAGGCGATTCCGGACCTAAATATCAGTGAAATCACCGGGTAGTTTTGCGCCAGTTTTGCGCGGGTTTTGCGCAGGCACAAAAAAGCCGATCTAGCTGATCGGCTTAACTGTCTGATTCTACTCAGGAATAATGGTCGGGACGGAGTGATTCGAACACTCGACCCCTAGCACCCCATGCTTGAAAATGGGTTTAAAACCCAGCATTTGCTGGTTCTTCTCATGGCGCTCGCTGCAAACGGTGCACAACAGAGCAGAACAGGAAATAGCGAATCCCCGAAAAAGTCCCCACACCATTTTTGGCCCATCCCCGGCGTTCTGCCGACCGTTCACTCCCCCAAACCCACAGCTCGTCGCCTCACCCTCGTCCGACTTGTTACGCCTCGATTACTGTATATCCAAACAGCATCTATTGAGGCGTTACCCGTGGACCCGCTAGACATTGAAGACACCGACGATTGGTTGGGCTGCCCTACCCCTCTGGAAATGTACAAGCATTCTTGCCTCATGCTTGAGAACGAGGTCCAGGAGCTGGCCACTCAGCTACGCAAAGCGCGCCAGGACATTTTCGGCTTGATACAGATGCATGCCGCTGAAGCCAAGGAATGCGCGAAGCTTCGTGCCGAGCTGAAGGCGGTGAACAAAACTCTAAGTGAGCATTACCTGGAACACACGACCTTAATGAACTCGGCGAGGTCGAAGATAATGGGCCAGAGCACCCTGATTGCCGAGCTATACCACCGACTGAAGGCATTCGAGGGAGACCGCCTTCCCGATCACATACTCGGGCAATGAATCCGGCTGAGAATTTGAGGGGATTTTATGTGCGGTCGGCTCTCGCAATACACCGGCATCCACGACTTCGTCGCAGTGCTGGCCATGTGGCCCGGGGCTTATGTCGCTACCCTGGGTGATCAACCGTTGGAGCGGTACAACTGCGCGCCGTCGCAGCAGCTCGCCCTCTTCCACCAGGAGGGTGAAAGCTTGCACGCTGACCTGGTGCGCTGGGGCTGGCGTCCGCACTGGGCAAAAGACAGAGTCGCCCCAATCAACGCCCGGGTCGAGAAAGTCGCCCACGGGCCCTTCTACCGCCCGATCTGGCCGAACCGCGCCATAGCCCCGATCAACAACTGGTTCGAGTGGGTCGATGAAGGCAGACCAAAGAAGCAACCCTACCTGATCCGCCGACGAGACCGGGCGCCGATCTTCTGCGCGGCCATCGGCCAGTTTCCCACCGGGGACCGTGAACCGCTCGAGCACGACGGCTTCGTCATCATCACCGCCGACAGTGCGGGCGGCATGGTTGACATCCACGACCGCCGGCCGGTGGTCCTGACGCCGGAACTTGCCCGCGAATGGCTGGACCCTGCCACACCAAAGGAGCGCGCCGAGCAAATGGTCCTTCACCAGGGCGAGCCGGCCGAGGCCTTCGAGTGGTTCAAGGTCGACCGGGCCGTGGGCAACGTTCGCAACCAGGGGCCCGAACTGATACGCCCTATTGAGAATTCAATTCCCTGACATACGCTTGGCAGGCGGCCAGCTTGATCAGTCCTTTGTCGCCGTCGTCGGTGATGGCGATAATTCGTTGAGCATGCGCTGGGTCAAGTTGGGCTCTTGCCTTTCCATGAACCACGCCGCCGGCGTTGGCGGTGGCAGGCACTGCGCTGCAACTGGCTGGATCCTTGAGGAGGACTGACAGCCGCAAATCAGAAGTGGCAAGGCGATCGCGCAGGCGAGCCTGATTTGTTTGAGCATCGCTCAGTTCCTTGTAGTGGGTTTGGTCGCTGGCCGACAGTCGCTGCTCCAGCGCGAGGCGTTTGTCCTGCTCGGCTCGGGCCTGGCTGGCGGCTGCGTTGTTGATTGCGGTGAGGTCATCCTTGTGTAGGCCGGCCTGCTCTGCCAACTGCTTCCCGTAACGCCAGTCCTGGACCTTCCACGCTGCGCCGAATGCCAGCAGCAAAGCCACCAGTACGCCGACGGTCCAAGCCTTCACGCCCAAGGGGTTCATGGCACGTCCTTGAAGAACAGGTGATTGCCCAGGCGCAGGGTCTGGGTAGCTTTGGCCGCCCAGGCCGGCGCCTTCGGCATGGTCGTGGCGTAGTAGTGGGTCGCGCCCTTGGTCATGTCCGGCTCGGTACCGGCGATAACCAGATCTGCCGCCCGCTGAGCCTGCTCGAACTGCTTCGGCGGGATCGGCTTCGCGCCGCTCAGGTACGGATAGCTCGGGTCGTTCTTGTTCCAGCAACTGAACTGGTACGGCGCCTGGCACACACCAGCATACCCCTCGCCCCACCAGGACTTTGCCCGGCCATCTTCCACCCGGTTGCGGATGGCCCAGGCCACGGCGATCTGGCCGGCCAGCCCTTCGCCGCGGGCCTCACCCCACAGCGTGCGGGCCAGGATGTCGCGATCCTTTTCGGATACGGTCATTGCTTTTCTCCAGGCAAAAAAAATCCCGCTCAATGGCGGGTTTCGTTGGTTGATCTAAATAACGTTATTAGAGCTTGGCAAATACAGCAGGTAGGAAGAATGCAAAAGGGTTTGAAGACCCGACCGTTAATGCATAAAGATTTCCTCCAGAGAAATCCCACCAACAATAAAGCTGCCTGCTTTGCACTCCATCATCAAGCATAGGCATGCCAAAAGTATTGATCAGCATAAACTCACCAACAGGGAAATTGAACGCAACTCGATAATAGTTCCTCGGTAGCCCAGGCCCCGTATAGTCGGTCTTTATATAGGTCCAATTTTGAAACGTTCGTGTAAATCTCGCATAAGGCGTGCCGCTATCAAAAAGCAGCTTCGAATTACTATCCCACAGCCTCATACCAAAATCAGCCAAGGCCGTCGCTGCAAATCCGCAGGCAAAATAGGACCCGTTGGGCTGCAACGTGTTTACGTCATAGGCCCGAACATAAAAGCCGGTCCAGGCTCCAGGAGACCCGATCACACGCATCTGGCACAAACCAGCTATACCACTGCTGCCCGACGGCCTTATAAATACAAGTGGTGGCTCTTGGCTCGTTATCG
Source organism: Pseudomonas sp. SJZ074 (assembly GCF_007828215.1). Taxonomy (GTDB): domain Bacteria; phylum Pseudomonadota; class Gammaproteobacteria; order Pseudomonadales; family Pseudomonadaceae; genus Aquipseudomonas. The sequence continues at coordinate 10,925 of NZ_VIUE01000044.1, forward strand.
TTCTAGGAAATGTGGTTGCCGATCCAAGTCCAGACTCTTGGTTAGGGACATATACACCCTTCGCAAGCACTACCAGCCGCGTGAACTCCGAGTCAACAGTTACGACATCGCTACTGTTTGTGTACTGTAAGCCATATGACATCATGAGAACCTTATCACAATAAGTCGCATTGTTGTTCCGGTGGTATTACTGTATTGCTCGCGCCCTCTTATATAGCTATATACGCGGACAGCATCTGTCAAAACTTGTGTTTCAAGCTGTTTGTCAGAGCTCACATTGTAGTTTCCAATAGGCACAACAAATGCCGTGCCATTGGTAGGAGTCAACCCAGGGACTGAGATAGTTTGATAAGCAATTGAGTTCGAGCCTTTGACTACTCCGCTATATACAACTCGCATCGTGAATGAGGTTTCATCGAGCGTTACGTTTCCACTTTCATCCCAGATTTTCAGCCCATAACTCATGCCGATAGATCTCCGAGCTGCACCCGTTTAACACCGTTTTCGTCAAAGACCTTGATGGCGCGATTGGTCATGGTCAGCCGGCCACCTCCCGGCGCTGGCCCGTTAAACTCGAGATTCCCTGCCTTGTCCAGGCGCCAGCCCTGCACGCCTGCGACGTAGTTGTCGGATTGCAGGTATTGTCCGATCTTCAGCATGCTGATGCTGCCGTCACGGATGAAGGCCGTATCGATATACGCCGCTCCGCCTTGAATCACGAACGGATAGAACACGTTGGTTGTGTTTGGATCGACCACTGCGAACCGGCTGGCCGCGATCAGCACCTGGCTCGTGATAATCCCCTCGTCGTTCTCAACACCAATACCGATGCCGGCCAGGTAGGGCTTGCCGTCAACGGTGAGCTGGGTCTTGATGCTGTACATCGCCGCCAGCTCGGTCTTGAGTGCGTCGATCTCAATCTGAGCACCACCTCCGGAATCGATCTTTGCAAGCAGGTGTTGGCTCAGCTGGGTCTCCGTGATCTGGTCGTTCAGGTAATCCAGAATTGGGCCCGCGTCGGCCGACGATTGTCCGAAGACAGGTCCGAAGAACGAACCCACGTTGCCGATTCGATCAACCAGGCGAGCCCAGAAGAAGAAGGTCTTACCGGCCGCCAACCCCATGATCGTGAGATCAGTTTGCGGATAGGCATAGTCCCCGAACTTGATCGCGCTGCTGAGCTGGTTGGTTTCGCCGTACCAGATCTCTGTCCGCTGCAGATCGGCAGTGTTCAACTCCTGCGGGATGCCCCACTTGAGCTTGATGCCGAACACAATCGAGCCAGCGGTGAACGTGGACACCACCGGCGGCGGAGTTGTCTTTCCGTTCAACACAGTTTCCTCTGACGTCGCGAAAATCGACCCGATGTCGAGCGAGTTGATCGCCCGAACCTTGGCAACGTAGCGGCCGGCATAAATGCCGCTCACCTCGATTGAAGTGGTCCCAGTGCGTCCCGCGAAGATCCAATCGCCATCGTCCTTGCGCCAGTAGGCCTCGAAGGCAATCGCCGCTTCTGGCTTCTCCCATGCGATTGTCATGACGCTGACCGCGCTGCCCTGGTCCACGAAATGGTCATTGCTGACCGTCACATTGGTAGGCGGCTTTTGGACGCTTGGAGGAATCACGGTGATTGGCGGCCGCTCGATTCGGCTGCCGTTGTCGATGGCGTCATATTTGCTCGAGTTGTGCCGAACAGCGCTGATGGCGAACTTGATGTCCGTATCCGAAAAATCCTCAACTACCGACATGACCCGAAACTGCTGAACAGCCAGCGTTGGCGAGTCGATGGCCCACATGGAGTGTTTCGGCGGAAGGTCGTCGAGCTCTGCGCTCAGCACTACCTGTTGAACCTCGGATGGAAAGCCCGTGGTATCGAAAGTCAGATTTCCGTTGTCCCAGGTGATGCCGGTACTGTCCCAGGTCAGCGGGTAACCCACGGATTGAATAGAGCGGGACACGGCCTTGCCGTTGGGCATGATCAAGGTGATGGTGTCGCCTGGAAAGGCGGTTACATCAGCGTCAAGAACCAGCGTGTCCAAGGTGGCAGAACGGAGGCGGCCACCAATACGCCGGCCGGCCCGATCATTGTCAGCGATGCGGATAATTTGCCCGGGGCGGGCCAGGGTTCCGTCCAGACCAACAGAAAACCCAACGCTTTCAGTTTCCAGGCGGTTGGTGAGCAAGGCCCATTTGCCAATCCTCTGTGCCTGGGCCTGAGACGTGCAGCCCGTTGCGGTGATCTCGGTTTGCTGAATGCCGTAGCGGGTTATTCCGGCTTGGTCGTCCACATACTCGACTTTCTGGCGGTAAAAGTCGGCCGGGTCGTTCCAGCTCACCAGGGCGACGGTGTAGCGTGTCTTCTTGGCCGACCCGGTGTATCCAAACTTTCCGTCGATGACGTTGGCGTTCGAATAGGTGTAAACCGGATCCTCCGGAATATCGGCCACCGCCACCACAGACCCAGCAGCCCAGTACGACATCCCCCGAAAAGTAGTAGCCAGGTCCTGGAGCACACGCAGCGCATCGGCGCGCACGGACAGATAGAGATTGCAGGTGAAGCGCGGCTCTGTGCCCCCTTTACCATCTGGAACAGGTTGATCGCAGTACTGCCCGATTCGGTACAGCTCCCACTTGTCCACCTGGGCAGCATTGAGCAGATGGCCGAGGCCATATCGGTAGTGCAACAAAAGGTCGTAGAAGATCCAGGCGGGATTATCTGTCCAGGCGGTCTTGAAGCTGCCGTCCCAAACGCCGGTATAGGTCCGGGTTTCAGGATCGTAGTTGCTCGGCACCTTGATAATCCGGCCGAACAGGTCGAACGCCCGGGTAGGAATCGACTGGAACTGCGAGGCATCGAATTGCAGGCCTACGATGGCCGATCCTGGATATCGCAGCTTCGCATCAATGATCTCCGTAATGGCGTCGACATTGGTGGTATCAGAAATCGCGCCACTGGATGAGTTGGCAGTCAACCGCACGACTCGCACGGTCCATCCGCTGATTGCATCAGGAAGGTCCACACGGTGCGAGCGCTCGTACTTCGTCGAGGTCTTGCCGCTGAAGGCCGCAGTCAGTACAGGAACGAATGGCCCACCGTCCGTGGACAAGTCGATCCGGTAGCGGACGGTGTAGCCATTGGTATCGCCGTTGGTGGTGTTGGTCTGCGCCAAGCGTGGCACCGAGAGTCGCACGCGTACTGCCGACAGCTGCAAGTTGCTGATCGCCCGCACCCATGGCTGGTCGGAGCGCAACTCAACACCAATCCCGATCTCACTTTCCACCGCGGGGAAGCCGGGAATATGCTGCTGGTCCTGGCTACCGGTGCGCACGTCCAGGGTCACGCCACTGAAGTTCAGGCTTCCATCAGCGTTTGTCAGCGGCGTCTCGTCGAGGAATACCGAGCGCATCCCATTGACTAGGCCCAGAATCTCGCCTTCGCTGACCAGATCGAGAATCCGCGCAAAAGCGGTGCTTTGCAGATTGTCCGGCGCCTCAACAGACGGGCGCGGTTTCGACTCTCCGCCCTTGCTGCCGGCGATAGCTAAATTGATCATGGCTTTCCTACAGGCGAAAAAAAGCCCGCTCAGTGGCGGGCCGCGTGGCGAGGGTGAGTTACATCTGGTCTTCGGAATAGATTCCGGCGCTGACAACGGCACTGCCGACTATCATGCGGCCGTAGAGCAACGGCACGCAGCCACCCTGAACGCTGGTGTTGACGGCACCGTTGAAGCTGTAGCTGGGCCTGTTGTTGGGACTGTCCTGGGTACCCAGGCCTTTGGCCTGGGGGCTGAGCATCTGGATCACGCCACCTGCGGCTAACGCGACGCCCACTGGCGCCAAAAACTGTAGACCCGGGATAAAGGACGCCGCGATCAGAACCGCGCCTACGATAGTTTGCAAAAGACCGGCCCGCTTCGACCCCGCGAGGATCGGGACAATACGTATTACCTCTCGCCCGGTTGGTTTCTCCAGATCCTCTTCTTTCACGTTTTCTGTGCCGTTGAAAATGGCGTATCGAAGCCCTTTGCCGTGGCTTTCCATCATATGTCGCTCAAAGCCTGGAAACTGCTTGAAGTAACCCAGTACGTCTCTGAATCCCGCGCCTGTAGTCATACGGTGACGGCGCCCAAACTGGCGACCAAGGGAGCCAGATAACAACACCGTTTGCATTTTTTCAGAAGCTTGATTCATGTTTTCTCCAAGGCGTAAAAAAGCCGCCCGTAGGCGGCTTGTCGTGTTGCGGTTACAGGCAGTCTTTAACAGCTCGCTCCATATCGCTTCGCCCATAGCCATAAGCCCAGGCCATGCGCTGATAAAGCTTTACCATGCTCCCCTTCGATGCTTTGCGAATGCTCAGCAATTCATCGGTCATGTTGTTGCTCGCCGCAATCAGCCGGTATCCATGCTCTGTCTCTGACATCGACACATCACTACGAGCGTTCTGCCATCTCGGAAATACGCAGAGGGCGTAGCGCTTTGGATCCTTAGCGGTGCTGACCGAAATGCTTGGATCTTTCGACTCCAAGTCACCAGGTGATACACACCCAGCCAGCAACGCCACAGCGAACGCCCCAATCAAAATCCGCATACCCTTCGCTCCGTGTAGTTTGTGCAGACGATAGCATTTTGATCATGGCTTGGCGTCCCGGTGACGCCAGTAGCCGACTGTGACCTCCGACCAATAGCCGCCGTATACATCCCGCTTGCTATCGCGGCTGTAAAGATGGTGCAGGATCGAGCCCGGCGCCGGGTAGTGCTCGGGCTCGGTCTTCAGCACACCGTCGGCCAGGTACACGCCTGCATGGTTCGGTACCGGCGATCGGATCTGCATGAGGACGATATCGCCATGCTGTGGTGCGGATACCCTCTCGAAGCCGGCGGCGGGAAGGTTCTCCAAATACAGGTTACCGCCCTTATCCCACCAGCCGTCCTCGCGCTCGTAGTTACCCAGGTCGATCCCCATCTCACGGCGGTAAAAGTCCAAGATGATGCTGAGGCAGTCATGCACACCGTGGGCGAACTTGCGGCCGATCAGGGGCGCCTGATATCCGACCGGTGCAAAGCTCACCATTTCGCCGGCCCGCACCACTCCGTCGTCTCCCTTTCGCACCTCAAGGATGTGCCAGGGCAGACCGGAGGCTTCACACGAAACACGGTCTGCCTCGCTCGGCATGGCAGGGTAATCCGGGTGGCTGTGCACAACGGCCAGCACCTGGCCGCGGTCCTCGGCGGCGGCGTAATCCTCCGGTGCCAGACGAAAATGCTCGCTGGGCGTCGAGGCTGTGTTTCGGCACGGCACGTACACTTCTTTGCGCCCTTCGCGCACCAATAGACCGCAAGCCTCGCGCGGATATTCGGCCAGCGCATGGACTTCAACTGCAGCTCTGTTTGACTTGTTCATGGGGTGACTCGCTGAGGCGTTATTGCCGTAACAGGCCGGCGGCAGGGTATGAGCCGTAAGGCAGTGGGTTGTTCTCACCGAAGCGAAGCTTGCAGCTGGTCAGGCGACCACCGCATTTATCTTTGGCGGCGTCAGTGACGATTACATCATTCTCGTCCGCCACCGGCGGCCCGTTGTAGCCACAGTAAGGCCCACGGTACCCACCGCACGACAGCCACCAGCAGACGTTTGCTACGATCTGCCGTCGTGGCAGTTGCACACCTGCGAAGTCCAGCGCGGTAGCCAGTTCGAACTGAACGATCTGGTTGTCATCCGAGGCTTTGCGCTCGACGTACCAGATGTCTGGAGGCAGCTCTTCGTCTGGATCGGCTTCGGGCTGGCCGTCCAAATACTTGCCCAGGGTGCGATGGCGAATCAACTTCGCACCGACCAGATCCTCGAAGTAGAGCACCAAGGCTGTGATGAAGCCGCCAACGTTGCCCACGGAAAGCGTGGGGGTAGGCTGGGCGCCCTGCCCTGTCATCTCGAAGCCCTCGGCCTTGATCGGCCATGGCGAATACTCCTGGCCCTGCCAAAAGATCGAGGACTGCTGCGGATAGCCATGGAACCGGTACAGCTCCGCACCAAGCATGGTGGCATCAAGCTCGAAAAGCTCCACCCACGCGCCTGGCTCCAGGGTCTGGATATCAGCCGTGATCGGCATGGAATTTCCTCAGATAAAACACCCTTGCAGGGTGTCGGTGTTCAAAAGGGAATCAGGTCGGTTGAACCGGCCTCTTGGTGGCATCAGGGAAATCCGGATTTGCCTCGTTCCACGCCCGAAGCGCAATGCGATAGTCCCTCCATTGGCGAGAGGTGCCAGGCCGCGCTGAGGGGTCTTCGTCCTCCAGCATCACCAACTGCTCGGCGATGACGACCATTTCCGCCTCCACCCAGGAGGCCTCGCGTGCCGCGGCGATACGCTGTCGGGTTGCCTCGGAAATAACCCACAACCCTGTATCAGACGCCGTGTAAAGCAAGGTATCTTCTCCATCAGGACGCTGGCCGGTCATCTGAATCCAGCCATCCGGACAGTCCCCGCCAACTTGCTGGAAATTGCTGCCAACTTCAGCGTAAACGTTCAATGTCATGCGTGTACCCTCCATACTTTCAAACGACAAGTAGCAGAGGACAGCCCTGTGGCTGTCTGCCCGAAGGGGTCACCACTAGCGTTGGACGTATAACTAACTCGCGTTGCTCCCGTCTGAACGACCAAGGTGTTTAAGTCTAGTTGCGAGCCCTTGGTGCCATAGCCACCCGAGCTGTAGAACCAGCCCGCATCGCCCCACTTGCCTCCTATGAGGATTTCGGCGAGTACGATCACCTCATGGCCGGGAAACGGGTTGGCTACGGTATATCGGGTATTGATTGTAATTGTCGCGGGAGCAGCTTCCGTCCCACCGTTCGGATAGGCATAAGCAAATCCCACGGTCGCGTCAGTGATCGTCAATCTCCAGTCGCTCCAGACAGCGACGTATCTTGATCTCACATACTGCTCACCGGTGTTGTACACGGTGTAGGTCTGAGTGGTGATAGCACTCCCGAGCTGCACGCCCACAAGGGATCCTGCAGCTGCGACCGGGTAGTTCAGGACAAGACTCGCGTTAGCATTAGCCTGCTGCATATAAAACCCGGTGGCTTGAATGTTGTTCAAGTCAGTTCCGGCAGGAAGATTGATAGCCGTGTTTATACCTAGCGCCGCTTGAGCAGCAGCAAGCGATTTGGCTCCTGTCCCACCTTGCGCAATCGATAGAGCCGTAGTTAATCCGGACAGGGACGTGATATCTCCGTTGGCTCCGTTCGTAGCTTTATTGCCGAGAGTGGCTAGTGCATCACTGATTTGGCGCTGTAGTTTTCCTATAGCGGCGAGAATACTGTCCGTCGCCGCAACTACAGCCGGATTCGTCGTAACAAGGCCGGCGAGGACGCTCGCAACGGTGCGGGCATTCGTCCAGTACTTATTGACGCTGCCTTCCGGCACCGCGTCCGTAGAGCCGGGTGAAGCGGAAAGCTGGATGTACTGGGAACCGCTCCAACGGTACTGACTGTTGGTGTTGATGGCGACGTAGATCTTGCCCGTCTCGCCTGTGACAGGAAATGCGGCGGCGCTGGCGAACTCCAGCACGTCGTCCACATAGCTCGGCAACTGGCTGGCCGGCACGACACCGCTGCTGTCCAGAGTCGCCACTCCATCTGGCTGCCCCTTCTGGGTTGCTGGAATAGCGGCGTCAGCCTTGGCCTGGGCACTACTCGCTTGAGCACCTGCATCGGCCGCACTTCCTGCTGCGGCGTCTGCTGTTGCCTGTGCCGTAAGGGTGCGCTGGTCAAGCTCCGCGAAATTGGCATTGATGACCTGCCCGCCTGAGCGCAGATTCTGACCGGCACCGTCATTCTCCGAGGCGCCAAGGTTGAGTGAGACAATACTCATGGGTGGAATGCCTGTTCAAAGGTTGCCGACAGCCTGTAGACGTTTCCGCCGGCGTGCCGAGGTTGGTATTCGTTACACCGCATCAGCAGGACCTCTCCGAAAGGTTCGGCCCAACTGAAGGCCGTGGCGCCCTTATGGGCATCGAGAAACGCCTTGATCTCTACGATCCGAGCCTTTGGCCCGGTGAACGTCAGCGGCCATGACTGGGTTTTGTTGTTGATCCCGTCCTCTGCGACCTGCTCGTACCCGTCACCGAACTTTGCAGACTTGACGCGGAAGCTCACGGTGCCGGAAGGCTCCTTGTCCGGAACCCAGGTGAAGGTCTCCATCACCAAACGCCTCTCTGAAAAAAATGCCCCGCCGGAGCGGGGTTGATTACCGGCCGTTAATGGCCTGCCAGATCTGGCCGCCAGGGCGCAGGTCTCTTGCAATTTGTTCCTGAGCGCCCTGCTTCGCCGCCCTGGCGTATGCCTGCGCTACAGCCTGGCTGGTGGAGCTATCAGCGCCTGCGCCCTGTCCCTCGGGCACTGCGAAGTTCTGTTGGATGACGACCTGATTGCTGCTCGATCTCAGGCCGCCTCCAACAGCCACGACGCCAAGTTGGCCGCCGGCCGTCCGGGTCAGTGGCATGATCGCCTCTTCCCCGGCCTCGCCCATCAAGCCAATCCCGCCGCCGGCCATGCCGAACGCGGTCGGCTTATTGACAATGGAATTGGTGAATGCCGCACCGTTGGCGAACATCTGCACACCGTCCGACCATGCCCCGCCCTTGGCCTGGATGCTGCCCGGTGTGAAACCTGACAGGTCACCGGAATACCCGGCCTGGGTTGAGCCTCCCGATGCCCCGCCGCCGAAATACGAGCCGGCAGCAGATGCAGCCAAGCCGAAAAGCGCACTCAACCCTTGCGATGCCGCCGTCCTGGTGGCAATCCGAGCCATATCAGCCAACACCGACTTGGTGAAATCTGAGAATGATCCCTTCCCGGTCATGGCAAAGTTAACGATCGCGTCCTCCATCGAACCGAAGGCGTTGGTGAACAGATTTTTCGTTTGCCCAGCGACGTCCCTCGCCGACTCCAGGTAGTTCTGCCACGCGGACGATGCTCCGGCGCTCCAGTCGCCCTGGGCTGCTGTCATCCCGTCGTAGTTGGCCTGAACCGTATCATGAAGATCCTGCTGAGTTGCCTTCAGCGCCGCCAGCTTCTGCGTGTACTCGTCAAGGCTCATGCCGCGCGAGCCATCGCCGTACTGGTTCGCCAGATCAAGCTTTTGCTGATTGAAGCGGTCGTCGATGCCGTTCTGCTGATTCATCAGATCGCGCTGACGATCTCCCAGACCAATACCTGCCGCTGCCCGCTTGCCCTGCTCACGCAAAGTTTTGACTTGTTGCTGCAGCGCGCTGCTATAGGTGTTGACGGCCTCGGTCTGCTTCTTCAGCCGGCCCTCTTCGTTCTTAGCCAGCACGCTCAGTTCGGTGTCAGCGTCCTGCTGAACCTTGACCATGGCGGCCCGGGCGTCAGCGATTTTCTGGTCAAGCTGGATACGCTGAGCCGCTGATGTGCCTGCCTTGCCCTTCGCCGCTTCCAACGCAGCGATCTCAGCCTCATATGCAGCAGTGACCTCGTCGCGTTCATTGCCGATCATGGCTTCACGCGCTTGCAGATAATCTGCCTGCGAGATCAGTCCAGCCTTCTGCGAAGCCTCCAATTCCTTCTGAGCATTTTTGTACTCGGCGAGCACGGTATTGAGCGCATTTTTCGAGTCGTTGAAGCCGGATAGATCAACGGTTGCAGCACCTGCTTTGGAATCCTTGTTCTGGTCGTCAATCGCTTTGCGCAGCTTGTCGTAGGCACCACCAGAGAATTTCTTTCCATCGAAATTCACGCCATCAAGCAGTGGCGACTTCTGGCTGGTCTTGTCAGCGTTCTGATAGAGCTTGGTGAACTGATCGTCGAGCTTTTTGTACGCCTCCTGACGCTTTGCGAGCGGGTTCAGGTTGTCCATCTGCTTGTCCAGTTCCTTCTGGACAGCGATCAACTCCTTGTTCGCCCGAGTCGCTTCGCCAGTGGCGGCAGCGTTGTTTTCGCTTGCCGACAAACGAGCCTTCAGACCTGCAAGCCTGGCCTCCAGCGCCGGCGTCGAGTCGTCGTTTTCACCGTCGCCAAGGCCCAGGGAAGAGTTCAGCCAACTGAGACCGTTCGATACCGCACCAGCAACGCCACCACCCTTCCGGGTATCCAGCACACGCTGCGTGATCTCGATCTGCTTTGCCAGATCAGGGAATATCTCCGACCGGACCTCAGCGTAAGCGCCCTTGATCGCCACTTTCACCCGATCCCAATCGCGTTCGATATCGGACAGGGACTCACGGTAGTTCTTTAGGCGTTCCTGAGCCGATTGATTGAGGCTTTCACTGAGGGTGTCCAGCGCTCGCTGATGGTCGCCCTGGTCATCAATCGCTTTGATGGTTTGGTATTGCTCGTAGGTGAGCAGACCATACTGGTCGCTGATCTTCTCCGCCGCTTCTGTGGCGGTGTCTCCGGCGTTCGCGAGCGACTTGGCGATGTCTCCAGCGCCCTTCCCTGTCACTTCACCTATTGCTGCGGCGGCCTGGGCCAGGTTCTGCATTTGGATGCCGCTGGTGGCAGCACCAGAGGCCAATGCAATTACCGCCTCGCGTGCGCCTGCAAAGTTCTCAGTGATCGCGCCAGCGGTTTCAGCCATCACCTTGAGACTGGCAATGCTCTGCCCGGCATCGTTCGATCCGCCATTGATGGCGATGTTGAACTCGCGGGCCTGCTTCTGTGCGTCGAAGTAGGCATAGCCTAGCACGCCAAGGACGCCTGCCAGCAAGCCGGCAGGAATCAGTGCCGCGGCCAAGCTCTTGGCAGAGGCGCCCGCACCAGCGCCCAACTGAGCAACAGCCCGCGCACCACTACCCCAATCCCCAGACTGCAGGGCATTGGTCAGCTGCATCACGTTTTCCTGAGCCTGGCGGGTGCCGAGCTTCAGCTTGTCGAATGCAGTTTCTGTCGCGGTCAGGCCATCACGGTCTTTGCCGATCTTCGCCAGCGCCTCACCGTACCGGGTTGCGTCGATTTGACCGGTTTTGCGCAAATCGTTGAGCGCTTTCTCCTGCGCCTCCAGCTTTGCCAACTTCGCAGTGACCGGGTCGATGCCGTTAACCGTGCGCTTCAACGCTTCAATCTGGCGGTTTTCCGCATCGATCAAACGCTGTTTCTGCGCGGCTTCCTTAGCCTCGGCTTTTTCGATCTTTTCGTAGGACTTGCCGAGGCGGTTCTGATACTCCTCCTGCTGTTCGATCGTGACCAGGCCACCCTTGCGAGCGCGCTCCAGCAGTCCTTCGGCCTGGATCAGTTGCTCCATGCTGCCGATGTTGCCGGACATCGCCTTGTCGAGCTGGCTGATGATCGCGATTTCACTGGCCGCACTGGCACCGGCCTTGCGGCTGGCATCGACCTGACGCTCCTTGGCGGCCGTGGCGTTGTCGATGCCCTGAGCGGCCTCATTCTCGGCCTGGCTGATTTTCTTGCCAGTATTGGCGAGGCCCTCGCCCGATTTGCCGAGATTATCAATCGCTTTCTCGGCATCGACCGCTGAATCGACCAACTTGTCGAGATCGTCAGCCGCTTTGGATGCAGACGAGGAGTTCACCTCGATGCCGAGGGACGCAAAAGTGGTGCTCATTTACTGTCCCTCTGCTCTGCCATCGCCCGCAGGGCTTCGGCTTCCATAACTCGGATGTCTGGAAAGACTTCGACTACTTCCGACCGGGTAAGCCCGAGGAAGCCAGCGACATGGCGAAGTGATGTGTAATCCAATCCAGTAGCGCCGCACGCGCCAGTACGCCACTGGGTGCTCATGGCCTCGAACACCTGGAATGCGGGCCATGTGTTCGGCCAGACTTCGACTTCATCACCGTAGTCTTCAGCCGAGAACCCGAAAGCATCCTGGCCTTGGATGATCGGCTGATAGAGGGCGCGTGCGACGCTGACTAGTTTCCCAAGCGGGCCTTGCTGTACGCCTCAGAGTAGGCCGCCAGGACCGCGCTTGGCGTGGCGCTGATGGAGCCGACCAGGATGCGAAGGTTTTCGTCGGTTAAGTCTTCGTCGATATCCCATCCCACGACGATTGCCTTGAGCTGCTCAACCTGAAGATCGATCAGCATGGCGGTGAACTTCTCCAGACCTACCTCTTCGGATCTTTCCCCAATGGCCTTATGCCGCTCACCCCAGCCCGCATAAAGGGTCGCCAGTTCGGCTCGGTCGCGATACTTGAACTCGAAACCCACCTTCACCGGCTCGCCACCAATCGTGGGAAGCATCACATCAGCTTTGAAGGTGGGGTTGTGGATCAGCTTGAACTTAGCCATGAAGCCCCTCCTTACGCGGCGTAGCGGATGAATTTAGCGACCACCGCGAACACGGCGGTCACAGCCATGATGTTGTTCTTGGTCATCGTGGGCACGTTATCGAACGAGACGAACGCGTTGTAAGTGATGACACCGCCCGAGGCGAGGTTGATACGCACCGCGCGAGGCTTCTTGTCGTCATCAGCTTCCAGCAGCGCATCGTTGTGCGGAAGCGCCGGGTCATCGGCCATGGTCAGCGTGAATGACAGCGCAGACTTGGAGGTCGGGATCTGGTGTTCATCGTCTTCTTCGAGGAACGAGTACGTGACGTTCTGCTGCTCGCCGCCGGACTTGTTCGACTCGGTAACCTGGCTGATTGGCACCCAGGTCAAGATCTTGCGAACCGAGCCGCCGCCTGCACCAGGGATAAAGCGCGCCGCGTTGAGCGTATTGACCGATTCCAGCACGAACGAATCGGTGGTAACGGTCTTGACCCGGGCAATGCGATTGTTCAAGCGTGCCCAACCGGAAGTGACTTCGACGTAGTCGCCGACTTCCAGGTCGTGGCCGGCGGACGACACAACGGCTTCGGAGGCATTGGTGATCGCGGTAAAGATGATCGGCGCATCGTACGAACCGGCGATAGCGGCGGTCGAGCCATTGGGTAGAAAAACGGCCATTGGTGTTTCCTCTTTTCAGAAATGACAAAACCCGCTCGGTGGCGGGTCCTGGGTGTGCCCAATGGGCGGATTAGTTGGTGTCGGCGCGGTACACGAACGAAATCGGAACCGTGTAGGTTGTATCGTCGGAAATACCTGGCCCCTGGTCTACTGGGGTCATGGTCACTACCGTCAGCGCGTTCTTCGTGTTTCGCTCGTACAGCGGAAACAGCGCAGTCAGTTCAGCAACAAGGGGGTTGGTCTTGGTCTTCCCGGTGTTGGCCGGCGCGGTGATGCTGACCTGGAACACACCAGTAAACAGCCGGTGGTCCCCGCCGAGCGTGTCACTCGCGGTATCGCCAGCGAGCGTGAAGGCACGCAGGTAGGTTTCGCCCGCTACCGGCGTATAGGCCGTGTTCTCGAATACGATCTTCAGCTGCTCCGACCTGGCATTGTTCCAGGCGATGAGCTTGGCTTCGTAGATCGAGGCGATGATTGCGTGACTCATACCTGGTTGTTCCTGATGGCTTCCTGCACGATCTGTTGGAAGCGGGCCACGGTGATGCGGACCATACCGCCCGGTGCCTGGGTCGAATGACCGAACTCCAGCGGGATGGCGTACGGCAGGTTGTTCACGATGAACGCTGTCTGCCCCGCCTTGAATTCAAGCGCACCACTGACCAGGCGGGCCGTGGTAGCCTCGCCAGTTGGGTCCGGTTTAATTCGAAAGCTGTTGTCCGGGGAGCCGATCGAGAAATTCCAGTTCCCACGGAACCTCCCGCCGACATAATCCTGGCCGGCAACCAGCCCGTTCACGTTGAAGTTTTGGTCCCGCTCGGTCTTTGTCAGCGGCTTGGCATACTTCACGCCGCGCTTGAGGTTGCCAGCCTTGGTGAAGTTGCTGTCGGTAAGGTTGATGACGGTGTTTCGGACAGCGACCTTGAAGTCATAGTCATCGGCTGCCCGCGTATTGGCCTGACGATAAGCTACGTTTGCCGCCCAGATTTCGGGATTGCCCACCGGCGACATGCGGATAACGCTGCTGCCGATCTCGATGATGATCTCTCGCAGGCTGGCATCGATGGCCTCGGTTGCTTGCTGAGCGAACTCAGCAAGGCTCAGCGCGAAACTGCCGGACTGTCCGGCACCCGCCCGGCTCACGACCGCACCTGCAGCTCATACAGGATTGTCGTTCCGGCAGGGTTGACCTCTTTCATTGGGGGAACAATCGACCAGGTGCAGCCTTGCGCAACCACCTTGTCGAGCAATCCAGGCACCCAGGCCATGCCTTGCGCTGCGATCTTCAGCTTCTTGTCGCCCTGCCTGATGAGACTGTTGGATTGGAACTCTTGGCCGGTGAAGTCTAGCAGGATGCCCTGGGCAATCTGTTCGATGGTTGCGCCTGGCACTTCGGTGCCCTGATCGGGATCGTACTCGCCCGGCTCCGTCCTGCTGATGGTCACGGGCTGGCCGAACTCTGTGATCATTTCCAGAGCCATCGCGGCCATTTCGTCGTAAAAGGCCATGGTGGCTCCGTATCAGCTATGCGCGAACTGCGAAAAGCCCGCGTTTCTGTAGGTAATCAGCGAACTGCGTCGCGCTTGGCCGATCCGGCGCCGCCGGCAACAGTCGGCCACTGGTGTTCGGGATTGTCGCGTATTCGCGAGTTACCACGCCCTCGACACGCTCGAGCGTCACAGCGCCTTTACGCTTGTCGATTGGGTCGATGTCGTCGGTGTGGATCTCGGCAGCTAGGGCCATCTGGCCGTACTGGATCCGGGCCGGCAGGTAGTTGTCAGGCTTGATCTCGCAATCCAGCTCAACGCCTCGTCGCGGCCAGGCCAACGCCTGCTCGCTACTCATTTTCCGACCTTTCCAGACCATGCCATCCATCGCCAAGGCGGACCGGCGCAGCAGCGCTTCCTGCGCTGGTACTTCCGCAGGAATGGCTACGCCGAACTTCACGGCGTACAGGGCCAGATCCTCAGCGGATGCGTAGCTTTCGGCGTCAGGCTTGCCGGTGCCGTCCTCGATGATAAGTGCCATGTATGAACTCGCTGTGTTTTTGGGGATCAGGCGCCGGTTACCCGGAGCCCGAAGTGTTACGCCTTGGGCAGATCAGCAACCGCCTTTTCCAGCGATTCTACCGAAGCGTTGGCTCGATAGGTGACGCCTGCCTTGTCGAGTTGAGCCTTCAGAGCTGCGACCTTGTCATCGTCTTCGCTCGCTTGATTGATAGCGGCTTTGAGGCGTGCGACTTCCTCCCGCAACGACTTGGCTTCAGTGGCCAAGCCGTCACGCTCACCCGCCAGCGAAGTGATGATATCGCTCACGGAGCCCAACGCATCGTACAGTCGGATCGGCAGCTCACCGGCGCCAGGATGATCGATCGGCGACTGACTTTCGACGGCTTCAATCAGCAGCACAATACCGTCGCGCTCCACATTCAGCTTGTCGATCAGATCCTGTAGCGCGGCACAGTCGTCAGCACCGACAACCAGCACTGACGCCGATTCAATCTGCCGCAGCGTCACCTCCGGCACTCGATCAGCTTCGCCATCCCGGCCTTCTGTCGCGTTCGCGTCGATAATGCGCAAGCCAGCTTCCTTGGCAAGTGCTTTGACATTCTCCCGGTACTGGTGGAACGGTCCGGGCAGATACCAGATGTTGTTCATGGTCGTGTCCTCGCTCAGCCGAGCGAGAAGCCCGGCTCAGCTATCAGGGGTTACTTGGAGGCATCACCGATCAGAGCCACACCGGCGGTGTGCTTGATGCTGGTGGCGGTCTTGTCCCAGTTGGTGCCGGTCGCCAGTTCGGCGTCGGTTGGGGACTTGCCGCCGGCGGTGGTGTCCCAGGTGTAACCCTTCAGGCCCAGGCCGAAGGTGTAATCGGTCTGGAGAGTGGTTTCGATACGCTCCTTGCCGTTGGTGGTCTGGACGTTGCTGATGATGTCGCGGCCGTCGTGGACCAGCGCTGCACCTTGAACCAGGGACAGGATAATTTCCTTGTTCGGGGTGCCGGCCTGCATCAGCGCTGGGGCGTCAGTCACAACGGAGACCTTGCCGAGGATGTCCACCACACGAACGTTGCCCGCCTGAAACAGCTGCTGCTGGTTCGCCAGGTTCTGGCCTACCAACTTGTGGTAGCTGGTGCCCTGCATCACCTGGGTGACCAGGTTCTGACTTGCATCGCCGAACTTCGCGTGAGCGTTGTTCAGGCCAGCGTAAGTGATACCTGCGGTTGCCGACACATCGTTAACCGCGGCGGCTTGTGCGGTGATCGCTGCAACCAGAGCGGCGATCGCGGTGTTCAACTGATCCTTCAGCAGGATCTCAGCGAACGCACGGCTGGCGACTTCGATGCCTTGCGCAGTCGGACGCTCCAGCCAGGTCATCTGCGATGGCTCGTAGCGGATCGGACCGAAGCCACCGGCAACCTTCACCGAAGTGTTCTTCAGTTCGGTCAGGTCGGTTGCAGCCACGGCGCCGTTGGCACTGTAGCGATCCACGCGGCGCTGAGCAGCGGCCAGGGTCTGGAAGAACGACTCTTGGAGGAAGTCGCCGGTGAAGCCATCCGGGGACAGCACGATTGCGCCACGGCTTGCGGCGTTGAAAGCAGCCAGGTACTGATCCAGCGTCTCGAGAGTCGCCGGCATGATGTACTGGTTGAAAACCTGCATTTGCGACAGGGACATGAGTTATTTCCTTACGATTGAGGGAGATCCGGGAACCGGCTCGCGATCGCGGCCTGTCGTTCCTCTTTGGTGCCGCCGATTTTTCCTTTTGCGGCCCCGCCGCCACCTCCAGCACCAGCAGCCCCGCCGCCTGATGCCTTGCTACCCGCGATCAACGGCGCGAAGGCCGAGTCGTTTGCGAATTCTGCTTTCAGCTCGTCCAGCGTTGCCGCCGAGAGCTTGCCCTGCTGGTCGAGAACGACCACGACAGGCTTCCCATCCCGCTGTTCGACGCTCAAACGGCGCTCGATGTGCGGCAACAGGGCTTTGGCGCTGCCTGGAATTGCCAGGGCAGACGCGATGTCAGTAGCGGTACGGCCCACGGTCAGATCCCGGATCTGCGTGCTCAGCGTGCCGCGCTCCTGCTCCAACATTGCACTCAGCTCGGCCTCGCGCTTGCTGTACTTCTCGGACCAGGACTTTTCGAGTTCTTCGACGTTGCCCGACTTGCGAGCGAGCTCTTCACGCTCGAGGCGCGCAGCCTCTTCGGCTTCTCGCGCTTTTTTCTCGGCCGCTTTCTTTTCGCCGAGCAGCTCATCAACCTTGGCTTTCAGGCCGGATACATCTTCAGGCTGTGGCAGTCCTTCAATACCGAGTACGAACTTTCCGTCCTTCTCGGTGTAAAGCGCGCGCACGGTGTCATCCACCCCTTCCAGAGTGTCCAGCTGATATTTCAAACCCATTTTTTGTCTCCCAGAGACGTAGATGCAGGCCCTGCCTGCTATTTGATGCCTGCCCGCTCGAACGCCAGAGGCTCTAGAGCCTTCATCTGTACAAGGGTCAGAGGTGAAAAGTTGCGATCAAGCTGCAGTTCGGAGAAGCGCTCAATGCTCAAGCCGCCCTCGCGGAATAGCTTGGCGCGGACCGGGCCGATGGCTTTGTCCTGAAACGCTGCCGGCTGCTGCTGTAGCCACTCGTAATAGCTGAGGTCTGCCCTCACCTGCTGGGCGCCAGCGTCACCGATGGATGCCCGCGTGGCGTCCTTGGAGAACAAGACGCTGAAGCGCGTCACCGCCACCACCGTCGAACGGCAATTGATGTGGATCGGCGGCCTCGGCCCCTCGGTCAGCTTGAACCGGTGCTTATCAAGCGTCCGGCATTGGCTGGTCGTCTTCGAATCCAGCGTGCTGACCCACTCCACCGCCGGCACGACATCGGAATTCGCCTTCAGCGTCTCCATGCGCGCCTGGGTGGCGACGTGCTGCACTGCCGTGCGCACAATGGCGCCAGCGTTGCGGTTGGTCGTGGCCAGGATGCCGTCGTTGTACTGGAGCGCCTTGGTGCCCCGGATATTCTTGATGATCTGGAAATTCGTCTGGCCTTCGAAGAAGCCCTGCCTGATCGCGCCTGTGAGGCGTTGCCGTTCGGTAGCGGTGAAGCCATCAATGAACGATTTGAGCAGCTTCCCGCCATCAGCGCCGCGCACACTGAGCGGATTGGTGAGGATTGCCGCCCTGATTGCAGCAGCACCTGGCACCGCCGCGTCGAAGGTGACGCCCACCGGTGCCGCCCGGGTCAAACTGGTCGCTTCAAACTCGGCCTCGTAATTGGCGATGTCCACCAGGTCGAGATTCAGCTTCTCGCTGTACCGGTCGAAGATGCCCAGCAGTAGGCTATCAACCTCGCTCAGCAGCCGCTCCAAGCGCGCGACGGTGTATTCCGTCAGGTCCGTCCGGGTCAGTCGCTCACGGATCGAACGGTCGATCTCCTTGAGAAAGGGCGCGAACTTCGCCACCTCCCCTGACTTCAGTTGCTCAAGGAACACCGCATGCCGGATGGTGGCGTCAAGGATTGCTTGGTTTGCCGCCATTCGGAATTACCTCAGTGTCGTCCAGGGCTGGCCCAGTGCTTTGCGCTTCCAGCTCATCCCGGATTTCGTCGTCCGTTTTCTCTGCATTGATCACGCCGCGATCACGCAGGTACTGCCAGAAGTCGCCTTCCGGCAGCTTGCCGCCCTGTACTGCGTTGAACAGCGCCGCAAGGATCGTTGCGTCCAGAGTGATTTGGCTGAAGTCTTGGTTGAGCTTGTAGACCACTTCGCCGGGGGCATTCACGAACTCGGCCATCCAAGCCAGGCACTGGCTGTACGCTTCGCTGACGTTGCTCACTACCAGGGAGAGAACGCTGTGTTCGGCGGCGCTGTCGTTGTCAGCCTGGGTGGCGGTCTTCACCGCGCTACCACGCTCGATCAACCGGGCCCCGAGTGACACCATGTCTTCTTTCTTGGCGTCCATTGCCTCTTTGGCTACGGTGTTGGGTTGCGCCTGCCATACGCCACATGCGCCATTCACAGGGAGCAGCCAAGGCGCCCTGGAGCCCAGGAAGATCCCCGCCTTTTCGAGGTGGTCGCGCCACTGCTCATCAAGGCCGGACATCCACGGTTGCGGCTGGCCCACCAAGTAAGCTGCCTCTTCATAATCCGCGCTGTTCCGGTAATGCCCGATGTTCACTTCGGCCATGTCGTACAGTGGGGAGTCGTCGATGCTGGTGTCGTTGTTCTCGCTGCCCAGGAACTGGAACGGGATGATCCGCCAGCGCTGGCCGGAACCGTTCAGCGGAGCGAAAGGTGCCACCGTCATCTCCGTCTTGCTGGAGCCTTCTTCCCAAACTTCCTGGGTATACACGCCAGTGGCATCCAGGCGCAGCACGCGATACTGCACAACCTGCTCACTGCCGAAGCCGTCGTCAGTGTCGACATCGACCTTTTCGCGCAGCACAACCAGGCTCAGCATGTGCTGACCGCCAACCTGGCGCGTCTTCCAATTGATGATCGATTCAGCTGGATAGCTGGCGACGTTTGCGCGGGCGCGCCCCGCCTGCTCGTCGGCCCTGCTTACGGTGCCAGACTCAACAGCGGCATAGTCGACCAGTAGGCCGTGACGACCGACCTCAAGCAAATGCCCGATGACCGACTGCGACTGCTGGTAGATGCTGACGCCCTGTCCGTCGATATCCTTCGACACATAGTCGAGTGCTCCGGGAACGGTCAATGTCGGCCAGGTACGGAACACTGCGCCCACCAGGCTGTGTTTCGTGCGCCCGGTGGCGTTGTAGAACACTGCGCGCTTCTTGTATGCGTCATACCGGTCGCGATTGTCCTGGGACTTGTCCGAGGCATTCGGCCTGGGCAGGTAGTAATCGCCGGCAGCCTTTACCGTTTCCGAGCCCTTGCAGACGTCGCGCACCAAGCGCCAGCGGTACTGTGCCGCCGTGTACTCGGGACGGGTGAAAGTGACGTCCGTCATCGAGCGACCCCCATTTTCATTGCGGTGACCGGTTTGATGATCGGGTACTCGCGGTGGATGAAGTAGCCGCCAGCGTCGTTCGCGTGATCGATACCGGCGGTTTTGTCTGGCTCCCCGTTCGCCCCCCAAACCTGCTGTTCCAGGCCATCGGCGTAGGTCGGACAGGTAAATGGATTGACCAGGTAGCGGCGCTCGCCTTGCGCATTGCAAAACATGGCGTTCATTGCGTTGATGCGGTCCTTCACTGGCGGGTTTGCCGCCGGGGCGATGACCGCGAACCCGGCCTGCTTGAGCATGGCAAGGTCGGTGATGCTGGCGTTTACGGACTTGCGCGAGTCGCCCGAAGCATCCGGGTAAATCCTGATCTCGCACGCCTTCTTGAAGTCGTTGCCGTCGTGCTGCCAATACCGCTCTTTGATCCGCCGGATCATGTCAGGCGTGTCGTAGCCATCAATCAGTTCATCAACCGCCCTGGGCAGCCCCTGGTCACGCTTGACGTGTGTGATCGCTGCCATCTTGCCGACGTTGAAGTCCATCCCGATAAACAGCGGCTCGCCAGGCTGCACGGTGTCGAAACACTGGTTCAACTTGCGGTCATACGCCGTGTAGATCGTCCCGGACGTCAGGTTGACGAACTGGCCCTTCAGGTAAGCCAGGATCAACTGTGGCGGATACGACTCCATCAGCGACTCGATGTAGTCGTCCGGCAGGTTCAGCTCATTGTCGAAGGTGCTGGCTTGAACCAGGCCATACATATCCTTCAGTGAAGGCTTGTCGCGCAGCTGCTTCACGAACTGCTGGAAGACGAACTTGAAGCCCTCAGGCGTCGTGGTGACGTCCACCCCGTTCTTCAGCCCGGGCAGGTTGTACCGCATACGGGCAATGATCTTGCGCCAGGCCTGCTGCGCTTTGACTGCGGTCAGCACGTCCAGCTCATCCACCAGGGCGTGACCGATCTTGAAGCCGACAATGGTCTGCGGCTTCTCCATCGAGCGGCATATCACAGTGCCGCGTGACTGCCGGCCGCTGTAAATGTGAACCTCATGGTTCGCCTGGTTGATCTTTGTCTTCAGCCCCCAGTCGTAAGCCACCTCATCCATGGTGGGATAGAAGATGTCCCGGATCTGCGGGTAGGTCGGGGCGAAGTAGCCAGCATTGACGCCAGGCCACTCCATGAAATGCTTGCTCAGCGCCGAGCACCCCACCCAAGTCTTGCCTGAGCCGAACCCGGCAACGAACGCACGGAATTTGTGGGGAAGCGTGAGGAACTGAGACTGGGGAACATTAAGGCTCGGCATTCGGTTTCCTCGCATCCACTACGTCGACCTGGATACGGGTCGGAATAGCCGGCTCATCGTCTGGCTCTTCCTTCCGCTGGCGATTCACGTAGATATCGCCGACTTCCTTGGCGGCCTGTTCCAAGATCTGCATGGCAAGGCCGATGTTCTTCATCGACTCTGCCCGCTCGACAAACCGGTTCATGGCCCGCAATCGATACGCTCGGTTGGCGATGGGGATCTCGGCCGTCTCTTCGCGAAAGCGCTTTCGGGTGTCGTGGAACAGGGCCACCCACTTCTTCGCCAGGTCACGGCCTGCGCGCTTCGTTGGGTCTTGGGCCTCGCATTGCTGACGACTCACTTCAATCCCGAATTCCTCCCGGACAGCGGCTGCAACTTGAGAGGGAGTGTCAAAGCATGCCAAGGCCTGAACGATGAAGCCTTTCACCTCATTGTTCAGGGCTGCCATAGGGTAAATTCCGTCTTGGGTCTGTCAGGGGTCAGGCCAATCTGAGCAGACAGGTTCCGCAGGCCCTCGCAATGTTCAATTTCCCCACCTCAGCAGGACTGTTTGCAGCATCTACCAACGCTTGAACGTCAGGGCTCGCACCGTAGCGGCGGACCACACCGATGAACTCTTCGACGTCATGCCCCTGGAGCTTGATCTTCGGGGCGCCGTCCTGGGTGAAGGCTGGCTGACCGTATTTGTCTTTGGCGTGGGCCAGGTGATAAAGCTCGTGCTCTATCAGCGCACAGAACTCCAGGTCGCTGCACTGGGCGCAGTAGTCGGCAGCCAGGGTGATGATGAAAGCCGGCACTTCGCCGAACCAATCACGCATCTGTTGCTCCATCCGGGCCTTCTGCCAACCGCCGGCCCGGAACGCTATCTGCTCGGCTTGGCCCAGGACGGTGCGGCCCTGCTTCTCGAATGCTGATGATGCCCATATGACCCGCACGTCGGCGTCGATCAGGTGACCATGGTCTTCGTTGTGGATGCTGCCCGTGTCGGCAAGGATCTCGGCTTGGAGCCATTCCCACACTTCTGGCGCTGGTGTCAGGCGGATGCCGAAGTCGGACATCTCGGCCAGCTCAACCAACGACAATGGAGGGTATGGCCTTTCCATGAATCACCTTGAGCTTGAAATAGTGGCGAGTTGCCGGTATTGATTGGGTTCAACTCAACGCAAGGAAAGCAACATGTCCACAACGATCAACGCATCAGTATTAAACGCCGCGAACGCAGATCTCACTCCGAACGTAAAGCGCGCTTACGCAGTCGCCGCGGCGCTTGAGGCGATTGCCGCCAAAGCTGCTGGGGGTTCTGATGTAAACCTTAAATCTGAGTTTTTCCATCTCTCCTAGTACGCAGACAAGATCCAAGATGCGCTTAAAGTGAAGTGATCCTCCCGTGCCGCACTCACCTGCGGCACACCACCAACAATCGGAGCGAAGCAGTGACTGGCAACATCGAAACATTTGATCAGCTTACGGGGCTAATCTTTGCAAAGCTGTACGAGCGCTTTCCAATTCCCGCCAGCCTGGACATCATGGAATTTCATGAAGTGTTCAGTTCAACCGGGGAAGAGGCAGACATTGACACATCATTTTTTAACGCCTCGGTTCGCTGGCTGATTGACTCGGGATACATCTCAGACCGAGCAATATGGGCGGGCACGAATAATTTCCAACAATGCACCCTCACAGCTAAAGCTCTTGAAATATTGAAGGGTACCCCTTCGGTTCTTTCTGGAAAGAGCATTGGCGACGAATTGCAAACTGCCGTAAAGAGCGGAACTCTTGAATCTTTAAAAGCGCTCACCAATGAAGCGCTAAGCCGTGGGTTCGGCATTGCGATAAAGACCGTAACTGACCTGTCTATCTAGCAGACAGGCATCCTCAACCGCGACACAATTTGCTGATTCGCGAAACGTGTCGCGACTTACTCAACCTTCCGGCTCGGCAACTTAAAGTCAGTCACCCGATCCGCAATGTTCCGGATCTTCTCCACGCCCAGGAAGCCAACCCAGCCCCCGGCGAAGGTGGCCATGCTCTGCGGCAATCCGAAGAAGTCCAGGCCACTGATAATCGTCAGGGTCAGGCCGCCACAGATGGCGCCTTCCACCAGCATCTGGCGACGAGTGCCGCCACCGTAGGTGATCCGCAGAACGGCCATCGCGCAGGACAGCGCAGCCGCATAGAGGATCGGCGAGTGCTGGCTCAACCACGCAAACGCTATCGCCCATGTGTCTGGTTTGTCTGGCATGTTTGGCATCTCGGTTCCTCCCCGTCAGGGAGTGATGGATTCGTGCAGGTTTAACCTGCGGATTTGGATCAGTTCCGGCAGTTCATCCAGCCTGGAGCGATGAGAGCGGGAAGCCGAAAACAGAACGCCTAGACCAATGTCGAGGGTGTTAAATCATAACTCCAGACACACAAACGCCGTTGACGAATTATGCGCCTAGGGTTATAATTTTCCCATCAAGCAAACAAGGAGATGGAGGTGCAAAGCAGGCAGTTGATAAAGGAGCTTGAAGCCGCTGGATGGGTTCTAGATCGAGTTACAGGAAGCCATCACATGTTCAAACATCCAAACAACCCCCAGACAGTTCCAGTGCCACACCCCAAGAAAGACCTACCAATTGGAACTGTCAGGGCAATCAAGAAACTAGCCGGGTTGATGTAACCCGGCTTCACCCCTTGCACCTCCTGAGGAGATACACATGCAATATCCAATCTGCATCGAGTGGGGCGACGAGAAGACCGCCACCGGCATCCAGATTCCAGACATCCCGGGCGCGATTACAGCCGGCGACACATTCGAAGAGGCCTACAGCTCTGCTGTCGAGATTGCCAACATCATGCTCGAAGAGATCGCGTCGAGCGGCAAACCAATCCCGCTGCCATCGGCGACAGCTCATCACCGTAGCAATCCGGAGTTTGCCGATATGGGCTGGGGGATGCTGGAACTGGACATTACCCCCTACCTGGGGAAAACCGAGAAGGTCAACGTGACCCTTCCTGGCTTTGTGGTGCAGCAGATCGACCGCTTCGTCCGGGATCACAACATCAAGAGTCGCTCGTCATTCTTGGCTGACGCAGCCATGGAAAAACTGGGCCGGTGAGAAACCGCTGTATATGCGGAGGCCCTGAATAGGTGCGCGTGTCTTTCCACGCCGTCCGCCAAAGACCTTCGCAGCGTCGACGCCCCAATGCATCGATCTCGCCGCTCAAGTCTCGCGCCACCCGGAAAGCATGTGAGGTCAAGGTGCGCGGGCTGCCGGTGTTGTTTCCGTACGCCGCACTACCGGCTATCGACGTCCAGGCCGTCCCGAGGGCTGCCCTGGCTACAGGTGAATTTGAGGCAATAAAAAACCCGGCTCAGTGGCCTAATGCTGTTCACTTAAGCGGAGCGGCCTTACGATCTACCGGATACCGAGTTTTGGAAATCTTCACTGTCCTCGGCCGCCCTGGCCTTGGACGGT
>NZ_VIUE01000045.1 GCF_007828215.1 Pseudomonas sp. SJZ074
ACCGCTTTCGACCGAGAAGATCGAACCGTCAAACCGAGCCAAACCACCTGCCCTGCCGACTTCTTCCGGACTTCGATGAACTGAAGACCTGCGCTACCAGAAAACATCTAACTCATTGAAACTCAAAGAGTTTTCCGTTTCGACTGCGCCGGAAGTGGGGCGAATTATAGAGACTCAGAATCTGCCGTCAACCCTTAATTACGCTTTTGTTGCAGAAGATACTCTCTTGCCCACCAAACGCGGAATCCGTCGCGTAATCGAGGGAATCCTCAGCACCATCAGGACACCTCCGATGAAGGCATAGATTGCCCATTCCTTCAGATCCGCCCGCACGATCCACAGCATATGCAACAACCCAAGTCCGAGAATGAGGTAAACCAGGCGATGCAGCTTCTTCCAACGCACACCCAGGCGTCGCTGGCTATAACGGTTGGACGTGACGGCCAGGACCAACAAACCGAGAAACCCAAGCACCCCGACGATGATGTATGGCCGCTTGCTCAATTCGACGCCCAACTGCGACCAATCGAATCCCAAGATGAAGGCCAAGTAGCTACTCAAGTGCAACACCACATAAGTGAAGCACCAGAGTCCGAGCTGGCGCCTGACCGCGATCCACCCCGCCCACCCCGTCAACCTCTGCAAAGGGGTCATGCTCAAGGTGATGAGGAGCAGGATCAGCGTACCCAATCCCAACCGGTCCACCAGTACTTTGCCGGGATCGGGGCCCAACGCATTCATCAACGCCTCGTAGAGCCAGAGCAACGGCCAGATCGCCGCCGCGACGAAGACGCCAACCCGCCACATTGGAAAACGCATCAGTAGTCCTTCCTCAGGTCCATCCCTGCATATAAAGAAGCAACTTCATCCTGATAGCCGTTGAACATCAATGTATCGCGCACATTGGGACTGAACAGTCCGCTCGGCAGACGACGCTCATGCGCCTGGGTCCAGCGCGGGTGATCGACCGTCGGGTTGACGTTGGCATAGAAGCCGTACTCGTCCGACGCAATGCTTTGCCAGGTCGTCTTGGGTTGTTCGCTGACCAGACTGATACGCACAATGGATTTCACACTTTTAAAGCCATACTTCCATGGCACCACCAACCGCAGTGGTGCGCCGTTCTGGTTCGGCAACTCCCGCCCATACATGCCAACCGCGAGGATGGCCAGTGGATTCATCGCCTCATCCAGTCGCAAGCCCTCTACATAAGGCCAGTCGATCAAGGCGAAGCCCGAGCGCTGGCCGGGCATGGTCTTCGGATCCTGCAACGTTTCAAAACGGATGAACTTGGCCTTGGAGGTCGGTTCAACCTGCTTGAGCAGCGCAGAGACAGGGAAGCCGATCCACGGAATGACCATCGACCAGGCCTCCACGCAGCGCAGTCGATAGATCCGCTCCTCCAACTGATAGGGCTTCATGAAGTCTTCCAGAGCATAGCGCCCTGGCTTGCCCACCTCTCCATCCACCACCACGCTCCAGGGCTCGGTTTTCAAAGACCCGGCATTGGCCGCTGGATCGCCTTTGTCGGTTCCGAACTCATAGAAGTTGTTGTAATGGGTCGCATCCTTGAACGGCGTGATCGGTTCATTCTTGACCGTCACCGCGCCCCATTGGGTTGAGGGTAGTTTCTCGGCAAACCAGGACGGCGCCTTGCCCGGCTCCACGTCGGGATAGCGCGCCGCATCGGCAGCGCTCGCCCAGCGCGGCAAGCTGCTCACGGCAAGGCCAGCCATGGTTGCTCCCAGCATCTGACGACGGGATAAATAGAGGGATTCGGGGGTGACGTCCGATTCACGACAGTCGGACGACCTGGAGATCTTGATCAACATGACAACTCCGCAGTATTGGAGGGCAGATGCACCAATAGACTGCGGAGTATGGGGGAAATTACATCACTCGGCGCTTTTGTGACGACGCAGGCGCAACAGGTACTGAACCGGGCCGGACGCAGCGTAAGCAAGGAATACCAGCAGCAGGATACGCGGCGGATCGCTGAAGACCACTGCGAACACCAGCACCACCGCCAGGATTGCCACGAACGGCACACGCCCCTTCAGATCCAGCTCCTTGAAGCTGTTGTACTTGATATTGCTGACCATCAGCATACCGGCCGCCGCCACCAGCAGCGCCACCAGGAAGGACATCTTCGAACCCTGGATGCCATAGTCGCTGAACGCCCAGACCACACCCGCCACGACACCTGCCGCAGCCGGACTCGCCAGGCCGATGAAATAGCGTTTGTCAGCCTTGCCGACCTGGGTGTTGAAACGCGCCAGACGCAACGCGGCGCCCGCCACATAAATGAAGGCGACCATCCAGCCCACCTTACCCATGTCTCCCAGCGCCCAACCGAACGCCAGCAAGGCTGGAGCCACGCCGAAAGCGACCATGTCCGACAGGGAATCGTACTCGGCACCAAATGCGCTCTGGGTATTGGTCATACGAGCCACCCGCCCGTCCAGGCCATCGAGCACCATGGCGACAAAGATCGCGATGGCGGCGAAAGCAAAATAGCGGCTCGCCCCCGCGCTATCGCCGGCGCTCAGGGCGGCCTGGGCGCTCATGGAACTGATGATGGAATAGAAACCGGCAAACAGATTGGCGGTGGTGAACAGGTTCGGCAGCAGATAGATGCCACGATGCCGGACCTTACGGCCTTCAGCGTCATGACCTTCTTCGACGTGTTCATCGATGGGCAGCATGCTTTCGGCGTCAGGAGCCTGGTTTGGCTCGTCGGGACGTTCGCTCATGGACAGTACCTTGCAACGGTGTGAAAAAATTCGACAGGCGTCTGGGACGACGGTTCGGCCGCAAACGATGCAGCTTTATACCAGAAGCCATCGTCCAAACGAAAAAACGCGGCCGAGGCCGCGTTTTTCGATCAAGTCCGCGACTCAGTTCTTGGCTTTGTCGACGATCTTGTTGGCGCTGATCCAAGGCATCATCGAGCGCAGTTGCTCGCCGATGATCTCGATGCCGTGGGCAGCGTTGTTGCGACGCTTGGCGGTCATCGAAGGATAGCCGGTGGCGCCTTCGCTGATGAACATCTTGGCGTATTCGCCATCCTGAATACGTTTCAGGGCGTTGCGCATGGCCTGACGAGACTCGGCGTTGATCACTTCCGGACCGGTCACGTACTCGCCGTATTCGGCGTTGTTGGAGATCGAGTAGTTCATGTTGGCGATGCCGCCTTCGTACATGAGGTCAACGATCAACTTCAGTTCGTGCAGGCACTCGAAGTAGGCCATTTCCGGCGCGTAGCCAGCTTCGACCAGGGTTTCGAAACCGGCTTTCACCAGCTCGACGGTACCGCCGCACAGAACGGCCTGCTCGCCGAACAGGTCGGTTTCAGTTTCGTCCTTGAAGGTGGTTTCGATGATACCGGTACGACCACCGCCAACACCGGCGGCGTAGGACAGGGCTACGTTCTTGGCGTTGCCCGATGCGTCCTGGTAGATCGCGATCAGGTCAGGGATACCGCCGCCCTTGACGAATTCGGAACGCACGGTGTGGCCCGGAGCCTTCGGCGCGATCATGATCACGTCGAGGTCAGCGCGCGGCACGACCTGGTTGTAATGGATCGAGAAACCATGGGAGAAGGCCAGGGTAGCGCCCTTCTTGATGTTCGGCTCGATTTCATCGCGGTACAGCGCGCCCTGGAACTCGTCCGGGGTCAGGATCATGACCAGGTCGGCGGCGGCAACGGCGGAAGCCACGTCAGCCACTTTCAGGCCATGGGCTTCTGCCTTGGCAACGGTGGCCGAGCCCTTGCGCAGGCCAACAGTCACGTCAACGCCGGAGTCCTTCAGGTTGCACGCCTGGGCGTGACCCTGGGAACCGTAGCCGATGATGGCGACTTTCTTGCCCTGGATGATCGACAGGTCGCAATCTTTATCGTAGAAAACTTTCATGAATTTCCCCTATATCCGGCCATTCAGGCCATTCGCTAATTTGATTTAGATGCTCAGTACTTTGTCGCCACGGGCAATCCCGGTGACGCCACTGCGTACGGTTTCCAGAATCGAGGCAGTGCCGATCGATTGGATGAAGCTGTCGAGCTTGTCGCTGGTACCGGTCAACTGAACGGTATAGACGCTGGCGCTGACATCGACGATCTGCCCACGATAAATATCGGTAGTGCGTTTGATCTCGGCGCGCTGGGCACCGGTGGCCTTGACCTTGACCAGCATCAGTTCGCGCTCGATGTGAGCACTTTCCGACAGGTCCACGAGCTTGACCACCTCGATCAGCTTGTTTAGGTTCTTGGTGATCTGCTCGATGATTTCATCGTGGCCTACGGTGGTCAGCGTCAGACGCGACAGGGTCGGGTCCTCGGTTGGCGCCACCGTCAGGCTTTCGATGTTGTAGTTGCGCTGCGAGAACAGGCCCACTACGCGAGACAGAGCACCCGGTTCGTTTTCCAGAAGCAGGGAAATAATATGCCGCATGATTAGGTACGCTCCGTCTTGCTCAGCCACATATCGCGCATGGAACCGTCTTTGATCTGCATCGGGTAGACGTGTTCGCTGGTGTCGACCGCAATATCGATGAGCACCAGGCGATCCTTCATGGCGAACGCCTCCTCCATCTTCGACTTCAGGTCCTTCGATTCGGTGATGCGCACACCGACGTGACCATAGGCCTCGGCCAACTTGACGAAATCAGGCAACGATTCCATGTAGGAGTGCGAGTGACGGCTGCCGTAGCTCATGTCCTGCCATTGGCGGACCATACCCAGCACACCGTTGTTCAGGATCACGATCTTCACCGGCAAACCGTATTGCAGGCAGGTGGACAGTTCCTGGATGTTCATCTGGATGCTGCCCTCACCGGTAACGCAGGCGACGTCGACATCCGGGAAGCTCAACTTGATACCCATGGCCGCCGGGAAACCGAAGCCCATGGTGCCCAGGCCACCGGAGTTGATCCAGCGGTTGGGCTTGTTGAACTTGTAGTATTGCGCGGCGAACATCTGGTGCTGGCCCACGTCGGAGGTCACGAAGGCATCGCCTTTGGTCACTTCGCAGAGGGTTTCGATCACGGTCTGCGGCTTGATCACGCTGCCGTCGCCCTTGTCGTAGGGAAACAGGCCACGATCGCCACGCCACTCATCGACCTGCTTCCACCAATTGGCCACGGCCTCCTTGTTCGGGGTCTCGCCGATTTCCTTGAGGATCGCGACCATTTCGGTCAGGACGCTCTCCACGGGACCGACAATCGGCACGTCTGCCTTGATGGTCTTGGAAATGGACGCAGGATCGATGTCGATGTGGATGATCTTGGCGTTCGGGCAGAACTTCGCCGCACCGTTGATGACCCGGTCATCGAAACGTGCGCCGACGGCCAGGATCACATCGGCATGGTGCATCGCCAGGTTGGCGGTGTAGCTGCCGTGCATGCCGAGCATACCGATGAACTGACGGTCGGTGCCCGGGAAGGCGCCCAGGCCCATCAGCGTATTGGTGACCGGTAGGTTGAGCATCTTCGCCAATTCGGTCAGCGGCGCGGAGCCACCACCGAGGATCACGCCACCACCCGAATACAGCACGGGACGCTTGGCCGCCAGGAGCATTTCGGCTGCCTTGCGGATCTGCCCGGAGTGACCGCGTACGGCCGGGCTGTACGAGCGCAGCTTGGCTTTCTTCGGGAAAATGTATTCGAATTTCTCGGCCGGATTGGTCATGTCTTTCGGGACATCGACCACCACCGGGCCCGGACGACCGGACTCGGCCAGGTAGAAGGCTTTCTTCATGACTTCCGGGATTTCCGACGGATGCTTGATCATGAAGCTGTGCTTCACGATCGGTCGGGAGATACCGATCATGTCGGTTTCCTGGAACGCATCGGTGCCGACCATGGTGCTGGGCACCTGGCCGGAGATGATCACCATCGGGATGGAGTCCATGTAGGCCGTGGCGATGCCGGTGATGGCGTTCGTGGCGCCAGGACCGGAAGTCACCAACACCACGCCGGCCTTGCCGGTGGCGCGGGCGTAGCCGTCAGCCATGTGGGTTGCCGCCTGCTCGTGACGAACCAGGATGTGGGTCACTTCCGGTTCTTTGAACAGGGCATCATAGACATGAAGAAGAGCACCACCCGGGTACCCGTAGATATATTTGACGCCTTCGTCACGCAAGAAGCGGACGAGCATCTCACCGCCAGATAAAAGCTCCACGTTGTTCACCTCTAAAACGCCAGAATACCGCCCCTCAAAAGGGGACGGGTCTTAATAGGTTTACTTCTCGGCAGAGCATGAGCGACGGTGGTCGCCGACTACGTCAGCACTGACTGAGCAAGTATTGGGATCGTCCCAAGTGTTGCGGGCCTTTCCCACCCAGCGCGAGGTAACGCGTTGCGGGTGTAACAGGTCGACGCGGATATGCGCCTCATGATCTGCCGAGTGGGCCTGCTTCTGGCAGTCCCTCTACAGCGGACTTTGGATTCTTCTGTTTCGCCCTCTGCAAGTCAAGTCGTCTATGTGGTTTATTCGAAGTAAGCGCATGAGAACGCAAGAAAAAACCTTTAAACGACAACTGTGTTAGCTTCAATTGCGCAATCCATGACAAGGAAACAGCATGCGAATGTTCCTACTGACGGCCAGCCTGCTGGTTGGCCTGAGCCCGATATGCATGGCCGGTCAGATCTACAAATGGGTAGACGCCCAAGGGGTGACCCATTTCAGCGCCCAGCCGCCCGAAGGCACAGGGGCCGCGACCGTTATCCAATCCTCACCGCCTGTCGGCAAACCGCCCGCGCGCGCGCCCACCGGCATCATTGGCGACCAAAAGGCCATTGACGAACAGGTCAAGCAGCAAGTGGCTGACCAGGAAGCCCAGCTCAAGGTGTTCTGCGAGCAGGCCCGGACGAACCTCGCGCAATTGAAGAACAACCCGCGGGTTCGTGAAGACGTGGAAGGGGAAATGCGCCGCCTTACTGACGAGGAACGACGCCAGCGAATCGACGAGACGAGCGAACAGATCGAGGAGCACTGCCAGTGACGGCAGTCAGCTAGCGTCGCTGATCAACCGGTCGAACTGCGACAGCAGTCGCTGCAACTCGATGCCCTGCCCCGGTCGCTGGGCATAGACCATTTCCGCCATGGCAAGGATGCCCGAGGCGTTGGGCAGCGGCAGGTCATTTTCCAGGATGGCTTTCATCCGCGGCAGGAAAATCCACTGCAGCCATTGCTCGAAGTCCAGGGTGTCGACCGCAAACGGCTCGACACTGGCCAGCGCTTCGACCGAAGGCGAAACGCTGCTCCACCAGCCCTGGACCCGCAACTCCCGCTCGATCAGCAGCAGCTGATCGGCGATCTGGGGAAAACGCGTATCCATCAGAGCGAAACCTTGGCCTTCTGACGGGCCAGCGCCGCGCCGGCCGAATCACCTTGTTTCTCACGCGCCTGGGCTATCAGCTCCCACAGGCTGGCCTGAAGGGCCGGACGACCGCTGGTGAACGTCAGGCCACGACGGGCCAGTTGCTCGGCTTGCGGCGCGTCGCCCTGGGCCATGCGCACCTGGGCCAGGCGATAAAGAACCTGGGGTTCACGCGGGGCTACGCGCTGGGCGCGCTCCAGACTGGAGGAGGCACCATTGAGGTCGCCGCCAGCCTGTTGCTGTTGGGCGGTGGTCAGCAGCGCTAGCACCGGGCCATCCAGTTGCTCATCGGCGGACAGGCCACCGGAGCTGGCCGAAGGAATGCTGCCGGGCGACGTCGGCATGCTGTAGCTGCCCTGATTGATCGGCGCGGTCTCGATAGGACCCGGCGTGATGGGGCCGGGCGTGATCGGCGTGGTACTGATCGGTGCCGAGGTCGTGGCACCGCCACCGGGCACCATCACGACCACACCGGTGTCGCCTTGCGGAATCGCCTGGACCTGGCCTTGCACCGGCCGTTTCACCGTCGTTTGACGGAAACCGCCGTTGGCCGACACCCGCTCACTATTGGAGACAGCAGTGCCGGAGTCGACAACCGGAATCGAACCGCGCTGTACGGTCGAGCAACCACTGAGCAAAGCCACGGCAGTTACCGCTGGAATCAACCACTTGTTCACGTGAAACCCTCTTTGCTTAATTCATCCAGTCCTTGACCCAATCCATCACCGACTCGGCTGGATTCTGTCCGCCGCAGGCGGCACCGGGTGGTGGTTCGCTACCGCGAATATACGGCATCTGCACCGCACCCGGGCAATTGGCATCGGAGCCTTGGCCAGTGCGCGAATCGACCCAGGCCTGAACGACGTTGTCCGGCTGCGGCATGTCCAGCGGCAACGGGTCGGCCTTGCGCATGAAGCTGGTCCAGACCTGCAACGCACCGGTGGCGCCGGTGAACGGCGTCTTGCCATTGTCATCACGACCGAGCCAGACCACAGCCAGCAGGTCCTGGCTGAAACCGGCGAACCAGCTGTCACGGGAATCGTTACTGGTACCGGTCTTGCCCGCCAGCGTCAGGGTCCGGGGCAGCACGTTATAGACCGAGCTACCGGTACCCTCACGCATGACTCGTTGCATGGCGCTCTGGATCAGGTAGATGGAACCCGGATCGAAACGTTGCTGGATCTGGAACGGATAACGCTTGAGTGGCTCGCCGTCGGCGGTGAGCACGCTGCGGATCCCGCGCATCGGTGTATTGAAGCCGCCGTTGGCCAGGGTCTGGTACATCGCCGCGACTTCGATCGGTGTGAGACCACCGGCCCCCAGCAGCATTGACGGGAACGCCGGCAACTCGCGGCTGACGCCCAGGCGCGCCAGCGTCTTGAGCACGTTCGGCACACCGACTTCCAGCCCCAGGCGAGCCGTGGACAAGTTGTAGGAATGCGCCAGCCCCTGATACAGGAAAACCGTACCGTGGGAACGCCGGTCATAGTTCTGCGGCTTCCACACCTGGCCATCCGCGCCCTTGACCGAGAACACCTCGTCCGACAGCCAACTGGTCAGCGTGTACTGGCTTGGTTTTTCCAGGGCGGTAAGGTAAACCGCCGGCTTGATCAGCGAGCCGATCGGGCGCACGGCATCCAGGGCCCGGTTGAAACCGGCAAAACTGGCCTGGCGACTGCCGATCATGGCCTGGACTTCACCGGTTTCCGGGTTGGTCACCACCATGGCGGCCTCCACGTCCTCGGCGCCCTTGCGCGCGCCCAGGCGCTTGAAGGTGTCCTCGACCGACGCTTCGGCTTTCATCTGCAGGATCGGGTCGAAACTGGTGAAAATCCGCAGGCCTTCTTCGGTCAAGTCTTCGTCGCGATAGTCTTCACGCAGTTGCCGCTTGACCAGGTCGAGGAAACCGGGGAACGAGCTGTCCGCCAGGCTGCCGCGCTTGGTCACGCCCAATGGCATCTTCTTCGCCGCTTCGACCTGCTCGGCCGTCGCCACGCCTTGTTGTTGCAGCAAGTCGAGCACCAGATTGCGACGCTCGAGGGCCCGCTCCGGATTACGCCGCGGATTGTAGGAAGACGGCCCCTTGACCATGCCTACCAGCAGCGCCACCTGATGCAGCTTGAGCTCGGACAATGGCTGGCTGAAAAAGAACTGGCTGGCGAGGCCGAAACCGTGCACCGCCCGCTGGCCGTCCTGGCCAATGAAGACCTCGTTGAGGTACGCCTCGAGGATCTCCTGCTTGTCGTAATGCAACTCCAGCAACAGCGCCATCATGGCTTCGGTGAGCTTGCGGGTGAGGCTGCGCTCGTTGGTCAGGTAGAAGTTCTTGACCAGCTGTTGGGTCAGGGTGCTACCGCCCTGGCGCATATGCCCCGAGGAGGTGTTGACCCAGACGGCCCGGGCAATCGACTTGGGCGAGACGCCGAAGTGATGATAGAAATCCCGGTCTTCAACGGCGACCAGCGTATCGATCAGGAACGGCGGAACCTGGTCGATCTTGATCAGGATCCGGTCTTCGAGGTTCTTAGGATACAGGCCGCCGATAAGCAACGGCTCGAGGCGTACCACCGACAGACTGGCATTGTTGGCCCCCGTCAGCGCAGCCACGTAATCGCCGGAAAACCGCACGCGCACCGCTTGCGCCTGTTCCATGCCTTCATAGAACTGGAAGCCACGGGTATTGAGATCGACAGTGTTGCCATTGACGGAAGCTTCGCCCGGACCGTTGGCCACGCTTTCACGGCGATAGCCCAGGGCATCGAGCTCAGTGAGGAAGTCGTCTTTGCTCAGCTTCTGTCCGACGAACAGTTCCAGCGGCCGCGCGTAGACCTTGGCCGGGATTGTCCAGCGCTTGCCGGAGAATTTTTCCTGGACCACCGCGTCGAGATAGACGGCAAAGCCGGCAAGCACGACGAGGCCTACCAGGCCGAGTTTAAGGGCCCAGCCCAACCAGGGCCGCAGGCGGCTGGCGGGTGGTTTCTTGGGGGTACGAGGGGATCGGGTACGAGTCATGGCGGCGGATTATACGCACTTTGCGAGGGTTCAACATGAGCCCGATAAGCTGCGTGATGTACAGGCCATCCGGTTTGCGTTAACTCAGCTTGCCGCCATAATGACGGCCTTGAATTTTCCAGACTCTGAAGGATCGCCTGTGAGCCAGTCACTGATCGCTGCCCTGCAAAACCCGGCCCTCTACCCACACCCCGTCGAAGGGTTCCAGGTTATCGAAACCCACATTTCCTGGGTCTTGCTCACCGGTCCTTATGCCTACAAGTTCAAGAAACCGGTCAATTTCGGCTTCCTCGACTTCACTGACCTGAACGCTCGCAAGCACTTCTGTGGCGAAGAGCTGCGCCTGAACCAGCGCTTGACCCGGGACCTGTACCTGGAAGTGCTGCCGATCACCGGCAGCGCCGAAGCGCCACAGCTGAACGGTGACGGGCCGGCGATCGAATACGCCCTGAAGATGCGTCAGTTCCCGCAAAGCCAACTGCTCAGCACGTTGCAAGCCAACGGCGAATTGACCACCGCCCACGTCGACGAAATGGCTGAACAGATCGCCCGGTTCCACCTCTCCACGCCCAAGGTCCCCGCCGAAAACCCGGCCGGCACTCCAGATAGCGTAATGGCACCGGTGCGGCAGAACTTCGAACAGATCCGCCCGTTCCTCAGCGACAAGGCTGACCTGGCGCAGCTCGAAGCCTTGCAAGCCTGGGCTGAAAGCAGTTTCGAACGCCTCAAGCCACTATTCATCCAGCGCAAGGCCGAAGGCTTCATCCGCGAATGCCACGGCGACATTCACCTGGGAAATGCCACCGTGATCGATGGCAACGTGGTGATTTTCGACTGCATCGAGTTCAACGAACCGTTCCGTTTCACCGACGTCTACGCCGACACCGGCTTCCTCGCGATGGACCTCGAGGACCGTGGTCTCAAGTCCCTGGCGCGCCGTTTCGTCAGCCAGTACCTGGAATTGACCGGCGACTACCAGGGACTGGAACTGCTGAACTTCTACAAAGCCTACCGGGCCCTGGTTCGGGCCAAGATCGCACTGTTCAGCATGCCGGCCGAAGCCGACCCGGTGCAACGCGCCACCACCCTGCGCCAATACCGTAACTACGCCAACCTGGCTGAAAGCTACAGCACCATTCCATCGCCGTTCCTGGCCATTACCCATGGTGTTTCGGCGGTGGGCAAAAGCCACGTCGCGATGCGCCTGGTGGAAGCGCTGGGGGCCATTCGCCTGCGTTCGGACGTGGAGCGCAAGCGCCTGTTCGGTGAGCAACAGGTGCCGAACGATCCCCAGGCCGGCATCTATAGCAGCGATGCCAGCAGCACCACATATGCCCGCCTGCATGAAATCGCCGATGGGATCCTGCGCGCCGGGTTCCCGGTGGTCATCGATGCGACTTACCTCAAGCGCGATCAGCGTGAAGCCGCAGCGAAAATCGCCGAATCAACGGGCACGCCGTTCCTGATCCTCGATTGCAATGCACCGCAAGCGGTCGTCGAAAGCAGGCTCGCGCAGCGTCAGGCCGATCAGAAAGACCCTTCCGACGCGACGCTGGCCGTCATCGCCGCACAGCAGGCCAATCGCGAAGCCCTGACGCCGGAAGAAATTCTCTGCAGCAAACCGGTCCAGACCAATGAAAGCGGCACGCTCGACAACGTGGTCGCGCAGATCCGCCAGCGCCTGCCAGGCCTGTAGGCAACTATTTCGACCGTGAAGCGACACCCGGCTTCACGGCCGCCAAGTAGTGGCACTATACTGGCGCCATAAAACCAACAGGTGACCCGACATGAACCGCCCGAAGATCCTCAACACTCCGCTGTACGCCTTGCTGCGCAAAGATGACATCGCAGGCTTCAACAAGGAACGCCCCCAAGGCCCGGTCGATCTTTGCGGTGGTGACTTCCGCGGGCTCGACCTGCGCGAACTGAACGTGGACGACGTCGACTTCACGGACGCTTACTTCCGTTCCGCCGATCTGCGTGGCGTCGATTTCCGCAAGTCGAAGCTGGAAGGCGCGAGCCTGGCCCATGCGCAAATTTCCGGCGCCTATTTCCCTCCCGAGCTGTCGGCTGACGAAATTCTGATGTCGATGAACTTCGGCACCCGGTTGCGCTACCGCACCCGCTGATTCACCAGACACAGGCAAGCCCACACGACCTCCAGCGCCCCTGCCCGCGCTGGATGGGCATGCGGTGCCACGGCTGCCTTCATCGTGCGTTATGCCTTAGAAGTTTTTGCGACAATCCTGCCAAAGAATCACGCTTTTCCTACTGAGCGCTACACTCCTGAGAAACTTGCCCACTGAACAGTCGGCCGTCGCAAGGAGGCTCGATGAATGATGAACTGCAGCACCTGAAAAATCTGGGCAAGACGTCGGCCCAATGGCTACACGCCGTGGGGATCCACAGCGCCTCGGATCTGCGTCGACTCGGAGCGGTCGATGCCTATCGTGCTGTGCGCACCCGTGGTTTTCGAGCCTCCAAGGTGCTTCTGTATGCGATTGAAGGCGCGCTGATGGACATGCACTGGAACGACATCCCGGCCGAGCGCAAGGAAGCGTTGAACAAGCAGTTGGACGCCATTTCCGCACGCCACAAGGCCTGATGCTATTCGCCACGGTCATGCCCACAGCAGTTATTTGGACTGATTGGAAAACAACGTTTGACATGGTAATGAGAATCGCTATGATTAACACATCCGGTCGCGAGACTGGTCGATATTTGAAAAGCCCTTGGTTCGGACTCTCAGATATCTCCTCATCAGGCTAATCACGGTTATTTGACCCGGCTTTTGCCGGGTCTTTTTTTGTCCGCGAAATGCCTAAGGCTGTCCGCGCATTTGCGCGCAATAGTCCACGGGCGGCGTGGCCGGTGTGTACCAGACGTAATCCGCCATCGCCGAGGTGACCTCGCTGCCTTCCTCGGCCAGCATCAGAACCACCGGCGCCTCTGCGGTCCCGAGGTCCAACGTATGCAGCGGCACGCCGACATCCTTGCGTCCGTGCCAAGCGCCTGCAAACAAAAGTGCGGGGGTTGGCGCAGTCAATAATCGCTCGGCCATGCGCCGATCCCGCTGTTGCTGGACGGCCACCATTGCCGGCAACTGCGATTCCGGTAGCAAGCCGCAGTGGGAGTCGCGAATCTGCCCCAGCAATTCGTTCTTTACCGCCGCCCTATTGGAGCGAACACCGCTCAAGTCTGGCGCTCGCCGGTAGAAGCGCTGAATCTCGACAGCGTCCAGATTGGCGGACAACAACGGGTAATGTTGCGCCAAGGCGTATTCGACGACAGGCCCATACAGTCTCCAATCCCAACCCGCTGACCAATCCAGCGCGCCGGGCAGGTTTTCCGGCATGGCCGGTAACTGGCGAACCCATCGACCCGTGACTGCTGGCCGGGCGTAAGCATTTCCAGCAGCAGGCTGCCTTGCGCCCGCTGCTCGGCCAGGGCCTGGAGCAGCCATAATTCCAGCGCGTGGTGATCCGGATTGTCATGCTGCTCACCCACGATGACCCGAGGTGCCTTCGCCAGCCGTTCGATCAGCGCCCCGGGCGCAACGGCCTCCCCGTTGTGCAGGTCACGGACCCGCCCGTTGATGGGTGGCGGTGCGATGCTCTGGCAAGCGACCAGGGCACTCAAGACCAGAATCAGAATCAGGCGCATCGGGCGGCGTTCTCGATAAAGGTATTCACGAATGGGCATGGAGTCGTCAGGCCGAGTACTCTCGACCCGACATTTGATGAATACTTTGTCCGGACCGTCAACTGTGGAATCCCCCACGGGGAGGCATTCAACATCAGCATCGAGACACACATGAAATTTCTGTGCAGCAACGCCGAACTGGCCGACAACGACAGTCGCGGTTTCGACATCGAGGGGCACAAGGTGCTGGCGGTACGGCGTGCCGGTAAGGTCCATGTGTATCTCAACCGCTGTCCGCACCGCGGCGTACCGCTGGAGTGGCAACCCGACCAATTCCTCGACACCAGCGCCAGCCTGATCCAGTGCGCCACCCATGGCGCGCTGTTTCTGATCGAAAGCGGTGAATGCGTGGCCGGTCCTTGTGCCGGTCAATTCCTGGTGGCGCTAGACAGCCGGGAGGACGCGCACGGCATCTGGGTCAAGCTGTAACGGCTCAAGGAGCACCGGCAACGCACGATCCACCCACATCTGTTCGGGCGTCAGCGTGACCCCATAAGCCAGTACCTGCACCCCCGCCGCTGCCGCTTCGCGCAAGGCTGCCGCGTACCCCGGGTCGATTTCCACGGCCGGACGCACTGCGTCGATGCCGCTCAGATTCACGCAATACAGCTGCACCGCACGCACACCTTCGCGTGCCAGGCAAGCCAGTTCCCTCAGGTGTTTGGCACCGCGCTGGGTCACGGCGTCGGGAAATGCAGCGACGTTCGTGCCATCGAAACCCAGCGTAACGCTCTTGACTTCGACCCAGGCCGAGCCGTGCTCGTAATCCAGGCGAAAGTCGATACGACTGTTCTCCACGCCGTAGGCCACTTCCCGCTTCAACCCGATGAAGCCATTGAGCTCGCTGATCACCCCAGCCCGCAACGCCTCCTCGATCAGGCCGTTGGCCCGCGCGGTATTGATGCAGGCCAGCCGCCCCTGCGGGGTTTCGCCAACTTCCCAGGTCCCGGGCAGCTTGCGCTTGGGATCGCTGGAACGACTGAACCAGACCCGTGCGCCTTCGGCCATGCAATTGAGCATCGAACCGGTATTTGGACAGTGGATGGTCAGCTGTTCACCATCGAGGGTTTCGATATCGGCAAGGAAACGCTTGTAGCGCCGGATCAGTCGGCCCTCTTCCAGCGCAGGAGAAAAGCGCATCAGCCTTGCCAGCTCCGCAGTCCGCGCGCTATTCGCTCCACCGCTTCCTGTAGCCGCGGCAGGCTCTGGGTATAGGCGAAGCGCACATGGTGTCCGGCCTGGTGGCGGCCGAAGTCCAGCCCGGGGGTGAACGCCACGTGTTCGGTTTCCAGGAAGTGCTGGCAAAAAGCAAAGGCATCGCCACCGAATGCACGGATATCGGCATAGAGGTAGAACGCGCCCTCCGGCTCGACCGCAATGCCGAAACCCAGCTCGCGCAAGGCCGGCAGCAGAAAATCGCGACGTAGCGCGAATTCGGCCCGACGCTGCTCGAAAATCTCGATGGTCGCCGGCTCGAAACAGGCCAGGGCCGCGTACTGGGCCATGCTCGGCGCACTGATGTAGAGGTTCTGCGCAAGTTTTTCCAACTCGCTGACGGCGGCCGAAGGCGCCACCAGCCAGCCCAGTCGCCAACCGGTCATGCCGAAATACTTGGAAAAACTATTCAGGACGAAGGCATCGTCGTCGACTTCCAGCACGCTGGCGGCCTCGGTGCCATAGGTCAGGCCGTGATAGATCTCATCCACCACCAGATGGCCATTGCGGGCCTTGATCGCTTTCGACAGGCCAGCCAGCTCGTCCCGGGAGAGCAGCGTCCCGGTCGGGTTGGCCGGCGACGCCACCAGTGCACCGACGCTGTCCTGGTCCCAATGCCGGTTCACCAGCTCGGGGGTCAACTGGTAACGCACCTCCGGCCCCACCGGCACCAGTTGCGCCGCGCCCTCCACCAAGCGCAGGAAGTGACGGTTGCAGGGGTAGCCTGGGTCAGCCAGCAACCAGTGTTTACCTGGATCTACCAGCAACGCGCTGGCCAGCAGCAATGCACCGGACCCGCCCGGCGTAATAAGGATACGTCGAGGATCGATGCTCACGCCGTAACGTTGCCCATAGAAGCCAGCGATGGCCTCACGCAGCTCGGGGATGCCGCGAGCCGCGGTGTAACGGGTCTTGCCCGCCGCGAGCGCGGCCTGGCCGGCCTGGATGATCGGCTCGGCCGTGGTGAAATCCGGCTCGCCGATCTCCAGATGGATGACGTCGTGTCCGGCGGCCTGCAGTTCATTGGCACGGGCCAGCAACGCCATCACGTGGAAAGGTTCGATGGCGCGACTGCGCGCACTGTAGGGCTGAGCCATTAGCCTTCCTTCGCATGAAAAAGAACCGATTCTACCCAACTCTCTGCCCAAGTCAGAAACAACTGCGGGAACGAGCGCAAGCCTGAAGGGGTCATAGCCCCCGGATCGCAGGAAATGACTCCGGCGATTGGCCCAGGCTTGACTAGAATCAAGCATTGAGCAGGATGACCTCTTCACCGGACCGAACCCGGCCATGCTTTGCGAAGCCCCGCCCGCCGCAGGCTCGACAACCGGGAGTGGCGCGGCCCGATTCGATCTGGTAAGTTCGCCCGCTTGCAGCCGCAGGGCCGGCAGGTGTCGGTGATGGAGCAATCCTGCGTAGTGGATTACAAGAGTAGAGGCGGTCCATTCATGCCCACCCAAGCAAAGCAAAATCAAAATCAGTCGCTCAGCGGGTTTGAGCCTTATGTCCCCAAAGAGGGCGAAGAGTACATGGGCGCCCCCATGCGCGCGCACTTCACCAAGATCCTGAACAAGTGGAAACAGGACTTGATGCAGGAAGTCGACCGCACCGTGGACCACATGAAAGACGAAGCGGCCAACTTCCCCGACCCGGCCGACCGTGCCAGTCAGGAAGAAGAATTCAGCCTGGAACTGCGTGCACGTGACCGTGAGCGCAAGCTGATCAAGAAAATCGACAAGACGTTGCAACTGATCGAAGACGAAGAGTATGGCTGGTGTGAGTCCTGCGGCATCGAGATCGGCATCCGCCGCCTGGAAGCCCGCCCTACTGCCGACTTGTGCATCGACTGCAAGACCCTGGCGGAAATCAAGGAAAAACAGGTCGGCAAGTAATTTGCCTGAGCTGTTACCGAAAACGGAGCGTTCATACGCTCCGTTTTTTGTTTGCATAAGCTCATTTAGCCCATGAACCCCTTGTGGGCGCGAGCCTGCTCGCTCCCTCCACTATTATTTCCCTATGACTGCCACCTCCTCTTACATCGGCCGCTTCGCCCCCACCCCCAGCGGCCATCTGCATTTCGGCTCGCTGGTCGCTGCCCTGGCGTCGTACCTGGATGCCCGGGCCGTCGGTGGGCGCTGGCTGCTGCGCATGGAAGACCTCGATCCACCCCGGGAAGAACCTGGCGCGCAAATGGCGATCCTCAAGGCCTTGGAAAGCTACGGTTTCGAATGGGACGGCGAGATGGTCCGCCAGAGCGAGCGCCATGCGGCCTACGATCAGGTCATCAACCGCCTGTTCAGCCAAGGCCTGGCTTATGCCTGCACCTGTTCACGCAAGCAACTGGAGGCGTACCAGGGTATTTATCCGGGGTTGTGCCGCAACGCCGGGCACGGTACCAAAGACGCCGCCATTCGTCTGCGCGTCCCCGAGCTCGAATATCACTTCATCGACCGGGTACAAGGCGAGTTCCGCCAGCATCTGGGCCGCGAGGCCGGCGATTTCGTCATCCGTCGCCGCGATGGGCTTTATGCCTATCAACTGGCCGTGGTGCTGGATGACGCCTGGCAAGGGGTGACCGATATCGTGCGCGGCGCCGACCTGCTGGACTCCACGCCGCGCCAACTCTATCTGCAAGAGCTGCTCGGATTGCCACAACCGCGTTACCTGCATGTACCGTTGATCACCCAACCGGACGGACACAAGCTGGGCAAATCCTACCGTTCGCCGCCGTTGGCGGCCGACCAGGCCACGCCGTTGCTGTGCAGGGCCCTGCGGGCGCTGGGCCAGGAGCCGGGTGTCGAACTGGTCGATGCCACCCCTCGGGAGCTGCTGGCCTGGGGCGTTCGCCACTGGGATGCGGCAAGGATCCCGCGCACAATGACCCTGCCCGAGGCGCAAATACGTTGACGGCCCTTGCAGCTTGGCGCCCATCCGTTACCATCGCCGCACGTTTTCGGGCACGCGCGTAAAAAGAGAGGCCGGGATGTACATCTATCGCTTGGTCCTGCTCCTGGTAGTGGGGATTTATCTGTTCTCCCCGGCCATCATGGATTGGTGGATCGATGCCACGGGTGCCTGGTATCGGCCGTATCTGCTCTGGCTGATCCTGATTGTCGTGACCTTCATCCTGCAGAGCCAAAAAGATGCCGATGAGCTTTAGCCTGACCCAGATGATCCTGATCAGCGCCGCCTACCTGGCAGTGCTGTTCGGCGTGGCCTGGATCAGCGAACGGGGCATGATTCCCCGGGCGATCATCCGCCACCCGCTGACCTACACCCTGTCGCTGGGCGTCTATGCCAGTGCGTGGGCGTTCTACGGCACGGTCGGGCTGGCCTACCAGTATGGCTATGGCTTCCTGTCCAGTTACCTGGGTGTGTCGGGGGCC
Source organism: Pseudomonas sp. SJZ074 (assembly GCF_007828215.1). Taxonomy (GTDB): domain Bacteria; phylum Pseudomonadota; class Gammaproteobacteria; order Pseudomonadales; family Pseudomonadaceae; genus Aquipseudomonas. The sequence goes on from NZ_VIUE01000045.1 coordinate 18,695, forward strand.
TTCCTGCTGGCCCCGGTGTTGCTCTACCCGATCCTGAAAATCACCCGCACCTACCAGCTGTCATCCCTGGCCGACCTGTTCGCCTTTCGTTTCCGCAGCACGTGGGCCGGCGCCCTGACCACGATCTTCATGCTGGTCGGGGTGTTACCGCTCCTGGCCCTGCAAATGCAGGCCGTGGCCGACTCCATCAGCATCCTGACCCACGAGCCGGTGCAGCACCGGGTGGCCCTGAGTTTCTGCGTCCTGATCATCCTGTTCACGATTTTCTTCGGTTCCCGGCACATCGCCACCCGGGAAAAACACGAAGGCCTGGTGTTCGCCATCGCCTTCGAGTCGGTGATCAAGCTGATCGCCATCGGTGGCGTCGGCCTCTATGCGCTCTATGGCGTATTCAACGGCCCGCAACAGCTTGAACTATGGCTGCTGCAGAACCAGACCGCCCTCGCAGCCCTGCACACACCATTGCAGGAAGGCCCGTGGCGTACGCTGCTGCTGGTGTTCTTCGCTTCGGCGATCGTGATGCCACACATGTACCACATGACTTTTACCGAGAACCTCAACCCGCGCTCGCTGGTGAGCGCGAGCTGGGGCCTGCCGCTGTTTCTGCTGCTGATGAGCCTGGCCGTGCCGCTGATCCTGTGGGCCGGGTTGAAGCTGGGGGCAAGTACCAATCCGGAATACTTCACCCTCGGCATCGGTATCGCCGCCAACAACCAGGCCTTGGCGCTGCTGGCCTATATCGGCGGCCTGTCGGCGGCCAGCGGCCTGATCATCGTCACCACCCTGGCGCTGTCGGGCATGGCCCTCAACCACCTGGTGCTGCCGCTCTACCAGCCACCGGCCGAAGGCAACATCTACCGCTGGCTGAAATGGACCCGGCGGGCACTGATCGTCGCAATCATCATGGCCGGCTACGGTTTCTACCTGATGCTGGGCGACGGGCAGGACCTGGCCAACCTGGGTATCGTCGCCTTCGTCGCCACTTTGCAGTTCCTGCCCGGCGTGCTGTCGGTGCTGTACTGGCCGACCGCCAACCGCCGTGGCTTCATCGCCGGCCTGCTGGCGGGCATCCTGGTCTGGCTGGTTGCGATGCTGCTGCCACTGTTGGGCAACCTGCAGGGCTTCTATATCCCGTTGCTGAATATGATCTATGTGCTCGACGACACCAGTTGGCACATGGCCGCCATCGCCTCCCTGGCGGCGAACGTGCTGATGTTTACCCTGATATCGCTGTTCACCAATGCCAGCAGCGAAGAAGCCAGCGCCGCCGAAGCCTGTGCCGTAGACAATGTTCGCCGCCCGCAACGCCGTGAATTGCACGCGGCCTCGCCCCAGGAGTTCGCTACGCAACTGGCCAAGCCCCTGGGTGCGAAGGCGGCGCAAAAGGAAGTCGAACAGGCCCTGCGGGACCTTTACCTGCCTTTCGATGAGCGCCGCCCCTATGCCTTGCGTCGCCTGCGGGACCGGATCGAAGCCAACCTGTCCGGGCTGATGGGCCCCAGCGTGGCCCAGGACATGGTCGAGACATTCCTGCCCTACAAGGCCGGCGGCGAAAACTACGTCACCGAGGACATCCATTTCATTGAAAGCCGCCTCGAGGATTACCACTCGCGCCTCACCGGCCTGGCTGCCGAGCTGGATGCCCTGCGCCGCTATCACCGCCAGACCCTGCAGGAACTGCCAATGGGCGTGTGTTCCCTGGCCAAGGACCAGGAAATCCTGATGTGGAACAAGGCCATGGAAGAACTGACCGGAATCGCCGCCCAGCGCGTGGTCGGTTCACGCCTGAGCACCCTGGGCGAGCCATGGAAAGGCTTGTTGCAAGGCTTCATCGACCTGCCGGACGAGCATTTGCACAAGCAGCACCTGGCCCTCGATGGCCAGACCCGCTGGCTGAACCTGCACAAGGCAGCTATCGACGAGCCGCTCGCACCGGGCAACAGCGGCCTGGTGCTGCTGGTGGAAGACCTGACCGACACCCAGATGCTCGAAGACAAGCTGGTCCACTCCGAGCGCCTGGCAAGCATCGGCCGGCTGGCAGCCGGGGTGGCCCACGAGATCGGCAACCCGATCACCGGTATCGCCTGCCTGGCGCAGAACCTTCGCGAAGAGCGCGAGGAGGATGGCGAACTGACGGAGATCAGCAGCCAGATTCTCGAGCAGACCCGACGCGTGTCGCGTATCGTGCAGTCACTGATGAGCTTCGCCCATGCCGGCGGGCACCAGCATAACGACGAGCCCGTCTGCCTGGCCGAAGTGGCCCAGGATGCCATTGGTCTGCTGGCCCTTAACCGGCGCAATTTCGAAGTGCAATTCTTCAACCTGTGCGATCCGGACCATTGGGTCGACGGAGATCCCCAGCGGCTCGCCCAGGTGCTGATCAACCTGCTCTCAAATGCCCGCGACGCCTCACCGGCCGGCAGCGCCGTGCGGGTCAAGAGCGAAGCCAGCGAACACACGATCGATCTGATCGTCGAAGACGAAGGCAGCGGTATTCCACAGAACATCATGGATCGGTTGTTCGAACCCTTCTTCACCACCAAGGATCCTGGCGAAGGCACCGGACTGGGCCTTGCACTGGTCTATTCCATCGTTGAAGAGCATTATGGACAAATCACCATCGACAGCCCGGCCGATGTACAAGGCCAACGCGGCACCCGTATACGGGTGACCTTGCCGCGTCATGTCGAAGCGACGTCCGCTGTGAACTGAGACCGTCGAGAGAATCGAATCAATGCCGCACATTTTGATCGTCGAAGACGAAACAATTATCCGCTCCGCCTTGCGCCGCCTGCTGGAACGCAACCAGTACCAGGTCAGCGAAGCCGGTTCCGTGCAGGAAGCACAAGAGCGATTCAGCATCCCAACATTTGACCTCATCGTGAGCGACTTGCGCCTGCCCGGCGCGCCCGGTACCGAGCTGATCAAGCTCGGCCAGGGCACGCCGGTGCTGATCATGACCAGCTACGCCAGCCTGCGCTCGGCGGTCGACTCCATGAAAATGGGCGCCGTGGACTACATTGCCAAGCCGTTCGACCACGACGAGATGCTCCAGGCCGTGGCCCGTATCCTGCGTGACCGACAGACGGCGACCGGTAATCCGGCAGAGCCGACGAACGGTAAAGCTACTGCTACGAAAGGCGCTGCCGGCAACAATAACGGCGAAATCGGCATCATCGGCTCCTGTCCTCCCATGCAGGATCTGTACGTCAAGATCCGCAAGGTGGCGCCAACCGACTCCAACGTGCTGATCCAGGGCGAATCCGGGACCGGCAAGGAACTGGTAGCCCGAGCCCTGCACAACCTGTCCCGTCGGGCCAAGGCGCCGATGATCTCGGTGAACTGCGCGGCAATTCCGGAAAGCCTGATCGAATCCGAGCTGTTCGGTCACGAGAAAGGCGCCTTCACCGGGGCCAGCGCCGGGCGCGCCGGGCTGGTAGAAGCCGCGGACGGTGGCACGCTGTTCCTCGACGAAATCGGCGAACTGCCGCTGGAGGCCCAGGCACGGCTGCTGCGGGTTCTTCAGGAAGGCGAAATCCGTCGGGTCGGGTCGGTGCAGTCGCAGAAAGTCGACGTACGTCTGATCGCCGCGACCCACCGCGACCTCAAGAGCCTGGCGAAAATCGGCCAGTTCCGTGAAGACCTGTATTACCGTCTGCACGTCATTGCACTGAAACTGCCTGCCCTGCGCGAACGGGGTGCGGACGTCAACGAAATCGCCAATGCCTTCCTCGCCCGCCAGAGCGCGCGGGTCAACCGCACCGACCTGAAGTTTGCCCCCGACGCAGAACAGGCCATTCGTCATTACGCCTGGCCGGGTAACGTCCGGGAGTTGGAAAACGCAGTGGAGCGGGCGGTGATCCTGTGCGAGAGCCCGGAAATCTCCGCCGACCTGCTGGGAATCGACGTCGAGCTCAGTGATCTGGACGATGAAGAATTCATCGGCCTGGCCCCTCAACAAGGGGGCGCCGCCAACAACACCAGCCACGAGCCTACCGAGGATCTGTCCCTGGAAGACTACTTCCAGCATTTCGTCCTGGAACACCAGGACCACATGACCGAGACCGAACTGGCACGCAAGCTGGGGGTGAGCCGCAAGTGCCTGTGGGAACGTCGCCAGCGCCTGGGGATTCCGCGTCGCAAGACCGGGGTAGCCAGCGAAAGCTGAGATCAAGGTGGGACGATGACGGTGCATCAGCTTGCATTCAGGCGACTGGCACACCGCAATCGCGAGCAGGCTCGCTCCCACAGGGGTACAAGGTCGTAACGCAATAAATGTGAAAAAACTGTTACCCCAGCTTTTTCACGTAACAGAAGCCGGGGTTTACGGTAACGAAATCCCGGCTTTTTTTCGCCTCAAGAAAAACGGCATAACCTTAGAACCCCCGATTTTTCTGGGTCTCGCAAAAGTTGGCACGCACCCTGCTATAGCTTTGGTACAAGAACAATAACAAGCAATGCACAAGACAATAAAAATAAGACGAATCGACTCACGCACAATAAAAACAAGACGGCGAGAGGCGCAGCTAACTGATTCTTTTGGAGAGGCGTTGTATTTGGGGCTTGCCCCACAACCAGGCCGAGAACAATAAAAACTGTCTCAAGACAGATGCCTGAACTGGTTGGATCGATCGATCACTGCAACACAGCGACCAAAGCAATCCGTTTGCTCTTGGCTCCCGATTGGGAGGGTCACGCAGGGAAAACCTCGTGGCGCGGGCACTCAACAAAAACAAGAAGCCCGAAACCAATAATAAAAACAGAGCACGCAACTAATTCTGGGGGAGCTTCGGCTCCCCTTGTGGTTTCTGTCGTTCCCATTTCCAACAGCCTACAAGGCTCGTCGCTTTAAGCTTGCAGCGCAAATCTGCTGCGTCCTACACGATCCCCTGACTAAATGCTAGAATCCCCGCCCATCATGCGGTCATTCTTCGTTTTGGCCGAACATTCCTTCAAACAGTGCATCCCATGCTGAAGAAGCTGTTCCAGTCACTCCGTTCTCCCTTGCGTCGTACGCAACACATCCGCAGCACGCCTGAAGTGCTCAACAGCGGTCAGCACTCATTGCAGAAGGCCCAGTTCAGCCGTTATGCGGTGAATATCGTCGAACGGCTGCAGAACGCCGGCTACCAGGCTTACCTGGTCGGTGGTTGCGTGCGCGACATGCTGCTCAACATCACTCCCAAGGATTTCGACGTGGCCACCAGCGCTACGCCGGAACAGGTCCGGGCCGAGTTCCGTAACGCGCGGATCATTGGCCGGCGCTTCAAGCTCGTCCACATCCACTTCGGCCGCGAAATCATCGAAGTGGCGACGTTCCGCGCCAACCATCCGCAAAACGATGAAGAAGAGGACAGCAACCAGTCTTCTCGCAACGAGAGCGGGCGCATCCTGCGGGATAACGTCTACGGCACGCTGGAAGAAGACGCGCAACGTCGCGACTTCACCATCAACGCCCTGTATTACGATCCGGTCAGCGAACGTATCCTCGATTACGCCAACGGCGTACACGACATCCGCAATCACCTGATCCGCTTGATCGGCGATCCCAAGCAGCGTTATCAGGAAGACCCGGTACGGATGCTGCGAGCCGTGCGTTTCGCCGCCAAGCTGAACTTCGGCATCGAAAAACACAGCGCCGCGCCAATCCGCGACCTGGCACCGATGCTGCGGGAAATCCCTTCGGCGCGGCTGTTCGAGGAAGTGCTCAAGCTGTTCCTGTCGGGCAACGCGGCGGACACCTTCGAAATGCTGGTGGACCTGCAACTGTTCGATCCGCTGTTCCCGGCCAGTGCCGAGGCGCTGGAGCATAACCCGACCTACACCCACACCCTGATCAGTGAAGCGCTGATCAACACGGACCTGCGCATCAAGCAGAACAAGCCGGTGACTCCGGCCTTCCTGTTTGCCGCCCTGCTCTGGCCGGCCCTGCCAGCCCGGGTACTGCGCCTCCAGGACCGCGGCATGCCGCCGATCCCGGCCATGCAGGAAGCCGCCCACGAGTTGATCGCCGAACAGTGCCAGCGCATCGCGATTCCGAAGCGCTTCACGATGCCGATCCGCGAGATCTGGGATATGCAGGAACGCCTGCCCCGTCGCAGCGGCAAGCGCGCCGACCTGCTGCTGGACAACCCGCGTTTCCGCGCCGGCTACGACTTCCTGCTGCTGCGTGAAAGCGCCGGAGAGCAGACCGATGGCCTGGGTGAATGGTGGACCGACTACCAGGATGCCAATGACAGCGAGCGCCGCGAAATGATTCGCGAGCTCAGCGGCAAGGAAGACGGCGCCAGTGGCCCACGCAAGCGTCGTCGCAGCAGCGGCGCCAAGCGTAAGCGTGCCGGTGTACCGAGCGCGTCGGGCGAGTAAGCGATGGAACGCATCTACATCGGCATGGGTAGCAACCTGGCTGAACCCGCGGCACAACTGCGCAACGCTCTGCAGGCGCTGGCAAACCTGCCTGACAGCCGATTCGTCGACGTCTCGGCGTTCTATCAAAGCGATTCACTGCTGCCCGGCCAACCGCGCTACACCAATGCAGTGGCGGCGCTGGATAGTCAGCTGGCGCCACTGGACCTGCTCGATGCGCTGCAAGCCATCGAAACCGGCCAGGGCCGCGAACGCTTGGAACGCTGGGGCCCGCGCACCCTGGACCTGGATATTCTGCTATACGGCGATCGGCTGATCGACGAGCCTCGGCTCAAGGTTCCTCATTACCACATGCACGCCCGGGCTTTCGTGCTGTACCCACTGGCGGAACTGGCCCCTGCCGACCTGCGCCTGGCCGACGGGCGCCTGCTTCAGGACCTGCTGGCCGCCTGTCCATTCGTCGGCCTGGAACGCGTGCCCTCCACCTGACGAAGACCATCCCCTGTGGGAGCGAGCCTGCTCGCGATAGCGGTGGCCAATCAATGTAGATGTTGACTGACACACCGCTATCGCGAGCAGGCTCGCTCCCACAGGGATCCGGTACGAGGCAGTCAGATCCGATACGCTCCCCACGGCTGAAACGCATCAGTAACCTCGGTAACACCCGCCGGTAACACATCCAATTGACTTCCCCGGTGCTCCTCACGACTATAGGCGTCCCGTTGCCGCCAACGCGGCATTGAAGGGCGCAATCCAGGCCTTATAAGCACCACGCATAGAAGGTGCGCCTGTATATATGACGAATCATGCGCGTTACTCGCAGTAGTTCACGAGCGCCTAATGAGGACTTTTTCATGCCAGCTATTACCCTGACCACGCTGCAAGGTCTCAAGCAGAAAGGCGAAAAGATCGCCATGCTGACCTGCTATGACGCAACCTTCGCTCACGCCTGCAACGAGGCCGGTGTCGAAGTGTTGCTGGTGGGCGATTCCCTCGGCATGGTGTTGCAAGGCCATGACAGCACGCTGCCGGCGACCACTGCTGAGATGGCCTACCACGTAGCCTGCGTCAAACGCGGTAACACCGATGCGCTGATCCTCGCCGACCTACCGTTCATGGCCTACGCCACCCTCGAACAGGCCATGACCAACAGCGCCGTGCTGATGCAGGCCGGTGCCCACATGGTAAAAGTCGAAGGTGCGTTGTGGCTGGCCGAGTCGATCCACCTGTTGGCCGAGCGTGGCATCCCGGTGTGCGCACACCTGGGCCTGACACCCCAGGCGGTCAACGTGCTCGGCGGCTACAAGGTCCAGGGCCGCAATGAAAACCAGGCGCGGCAGATGCGCGCCGATGCCATCGCGCTGGAGCAGGCCGGGGCGGCGATGCTGTTGCTCGAATGCGTGCCCAGCGAACTGGCCGAAGAAATCACCCAGGCGGTGAAGATTCCGGTCATCGGGATTGGCGCCGGCAATGCCACCGATGGTCAGGTACTGGTACTGCACGACATGCTCGGGCTATCGCTCACGGGGCGCGCGCCGAAGTTCGTGAAGAACTTCATGACCGGACAACCCAGCATCCAGGCCGCCCTGAGCGCCTACGTGGCTGAAGTCAAAGCGGCCAGCTTTCCTGGCGCCGAACACGGATTCTCCGCATGAACACCGTCAAGACCGTACGTGAACTGCGGGCCGCCGTGGCCCGCGCCCGCAGCGAAGGCAAACGCATCGCCTTCGTGCCGACCATGGGCAACCTGCACAGCGGCCACGCGGCACTGGTCACCAAAGCGGCGCAACGAGCCGACTTCGTGGTGACGAGTATTTTCGTCAACCCGCTGCAGTTCGGCGCCGGCGAAGACCTGGACAAGTATCCGCGCACCCTCGCGGCGGACCAGGAAAAACTGCTCCAGGCCGGCTGCCATCTGCTGTTCGCCCCGTCCGTCGAGGAAATGTACCCCGATGGCATGGCCGGGCAAACCCGGGTCAGTGTGCCGCAATTGTCCGAAGGCCTGTGCGGCGCGAGCCGGCCCGGGCATTTCGAGGGCGTGGCGACGGTGGTCAGCAAGTTGTTCAATATGGTCCAGCCCGACCTGGCGGTGTTCGGCCAGAAAGACTTCCAGCAACTGGCGGTGATCCGCGCGCTGGTCCACGACCTGAACATGCCGATCCAGATCATTGGCGAACCGACCGTCCGTGCCGAAGACGGCCTGGCGCTGTCGTCGCGCAACGGTTTCCTCAGCCCTGAACAACGCGCCGTGGCACCGCAGGTCTACCGCAGCCTCAGCAGCATTGCCGAGGCGATCCGACAAGGACAGCGGGACTTCCCGGCCCTGATTGCCGAGCAGCTCAAGCAACTCGAAGCCGCCGGTATGCGCCCCGATTACCTGGAGATTCGCCACGCCCGGACCTTGCGCCCGGCCATGCCTGAAGACCGCGACCTGGTGATCCTGGTCGCCGCGTTCCTCGGCTCCACGCGGCTGATCGACAATCTGCACCTTGACCTCGACGCCCCCGCCTGAACACCATGATTCCCTGTGGGAGCGGGCTTGCTCGCGAAGGCGGTGTGTCAGTAACCATTGATGTTTCTGGCACATCGCCTTCGCGAGCAAGCCCGCTCCCACGGAGGGCGGAGGCGTTATTGCCGCCCTGGCAGCCTTCGGGCAAACTGCCCGCCGTTCGGACCCGACCAGAGGAGAAACCCATGCACGCCATCATGCTCAAGGCCAAGCTGCACCGCGCCGAAGTCACTCACGCCGTGCTCGACTACGAAGGCTCCTGTGCCATTGATGGTGAGTGGCTGGACCTGTCGGGGATCCGTGAATACGAGCAGATCCAGATCTACAACGTCGACAACGGCGAGCGCTTCACCACCTATGCCATCCGCGGCGAAGAAGGTTCGCGGATGATCTCGGTCAACGGTGCCGCGGCCCACAAGGCCAAGGTGGGTGACCGCGTCATCATTTGCGCTTACGCCCACTACAGCGAAGCCGAGCTGGTCAATTTCAAGCCCCGCATGCTGTACATGGCGCCGGGCAACGAACTGAGCCACACCAGCAATGCCATTCCGGTGCAGGTCGCCTGATCTGTGCCATGCCCTTGTGGGAGCGGGCTTGCTCGCGAAGGCGTCGGCACATTAAACATTGATGTGACGGATACCCCCGCCTTCGCGAGCAAGCCCGCTCCCACAGTGAGTAATTCTTGTCCAAAAGAATGCTTCGCCCTCCCGTCTGTCGGCCCCTTCCCAGCCCCGTTGTATAAAAAAGTACCGGGAACCGGTCTGACAAAGCCAAGACAGATCGCAACGCGAGGTTTACTGTAGTCGCCCTGCGCCCGCAGATCGTGTCGACGCAGGTGTCCGGACGCCCTCTACGGGCCATGCCGGAATTTTTAGTGTACAAAAGGTCGTTCAAGTAAAAGGAAACCCGCAGCGATGGCGTACTACCGAAACCCTCATGACGTGACCGCCCTGCCCGCCTGGCAGGCGCTGAATGACCACCGCAAGGCCATGCAGGATTTCAGCATGCGCGAAGCGTTCAATGCCGATCCGCAGCGTTTCAACCAATTCACCCTGTCGAGCTGCGGCCTGTTTCTCGATTATTCAAAGAACCTGATCACCGCCCAGACCCGCGACCTGCTGGTGGGCCTGGCCAATGAAGTCGACCTCAAGGGCGCGATCAAGGCGCTGTTCGAAGGCGAAATCATCAACGCCTCGGAAAACCGCCCGGCCCTGCACACTGCCCTGCGTCGGCCAGTGGGCGACCGGTTGCTGGTAAACGGCGTCAACGTGATGCCGGATGTGCACAAGGTGCTGAACCAGATCACCGACCTGGTGGGCCGAATCCACGACGGTCTGTGGCGCGGCTACACCGAGAAGCCGATCACCGACGTGGTGAACATCGGTATCGGTGGCTCGTTCCTCGGCCCGGAACTGGTGTCCGAAGCCCTGTTGTCCTACGCGCAAAAAGGCGTTCGCTGCCACTACCTGGCGAACATCGACGGCAGCGAGTTCCACGAGCTGACCATGAAGCTGCGCGCCGAGACCACGTTGTTCATCGTCTCGTCGAAATCCTTCAACACCCTCGAAACCCTGAAGAACGCCCAGGCCGCCCGCGCCTGGTACCTCGCCCAGGGCGGCTCCGAAGCGGAACTGTATCGCCACTTCATCGCCGTATCGAGCAACAACGCGGCGGCCGTGGCCTTCGGCATCCGCGAAGAAAACATCTTCCCGATGTGGGACTGGGTCGGCGGGCGCTACTCGCTGTGGTCGGCTATCGGCCTGCCGATCGCCCTCGCCATCGGCATGTCGAACTTCAAGGAACTGCTGTCCGGTGCCTATTCCATGGACCAGCATTTCCAGAGCGCGCCGTTCGAACAGAACATGCCGGTGCTGCTGGCCCTGCTGGGCGTGTGGTACGGCAATTTCTGGGGCGCGCAAAGCCACGCGATCCTGCCGTACGACCATTACCTGCGCAACATCACCAAGCACTTGCAGCAACTGGACATGGAGTCCAACGGCAAGAGCGTGCGCCAGGACGGCACACCGGTGTCCACTGACACCGGTCCGGTGATCTGGGGCGGCGTCGGCTGCAACGGCCAGCACGCCTATCATCAGTTGCTGCACCAGGGCACCCAATTGATCCCGGCCGACTTCATCGTGCCGGTCGTCAGCTTCAACCCGGTTTCCGATCATCACCAGTGGCTGTACGCCAACTGCCTGTCACAAAGCCAGGCCCTGATGCTCGGCAAGACCCGCGCCGAGGCCGAAGCCGAGCTACGGGACAAGGGCGCCAGCGAAGCGGACGTGCAGAAACTCGCCTCTCACAAGGTCATCCCGGGCAACCGCCCGAGCAACACCCTGGTGGTTGAACGCATCAGCCCACGGCGTCTTGGCGCATTGGTGGCGCTGTACGAACATAAAGTGTTCGTACAAAGCGTGGTCTGGGGCATCAACGCTTTCGACCAGTGGGGCGTGGAGCTGGGCAAGGAGCTGGGCAAGGGCGTCTACAACCGTCTGGTGGGCAGCGAAGAAAGCGCCGCCGAAGACGCGTCGACCCAGGGCCTGATCAACTACTTCCGTGGACGTCATCGCGGCTGATCAAACGCACACAGACCTGTGGGAGCGGGCTTGCTCGCGAAGACGGAGTGTCAGTCAACATCCATGTTGCTGACCCGACGCCTTCGCGAGCAAGCCCGCTTGTGTCTTGCTCTGCGATTAAACTGATGGTGAGAGCGGTGAGTGGCAAGCTGAATGCCTGGAGTGCTTAAAGC
>NZ_VIUE01000046.1 GCF_007828215.1 Pseudomonas sp. SJZ074
CCAAGCTTGCCCAGCACGGGGCGATCAAGGAAGCCGTGGTGCTGGCTCGCGAAGACGTGCCGGGGGCCAAGCGGCTGGTGGCGTACTTCACCGTGTACGGTGACGAGCACCGCATCGAGATCGAAGCCCTGCGGACTCAGTTGCAAGCGCAACTGCCGGAACACATGGTGCCGGCGGCCTATGTGCAGCTTGAGGCATTGCCGCTGACCCCCAACGGCAAGCTGAATCGCAAGGCGTTGCCGGCACCGGACCAGGCGTCGGTGATTAGCCGTGAGTACGAAGCGCCGCAGGGTGAAGTCGAAGTCGCCATTGCCGGCATCTGGCAAGACTTGCTGGATCTGGAGCGGATCGGTCGCCACGACAATTTCTTCGAGCTGGGTGGGCACTCGCTGCTGGCGGTGAAAATGATCGAACGCATGCGCCAGGTCGAACTGTCCGCCGATGTGCGGGTGCTGTTCGGCCAGCCGACCCTGGCTGCGCTGGCTGCTGCTGTCGGTACCTGCACGGACGTCGTGGTGCCGGTCAACCGGATCCCGCACGACTGTTCACGGATTACCCCGGACATGCTGCCCCTGGCCGATCTGGACCAGGAGGCCATCGACCGGATCGTGGCCACTGTGCCCGGCGGCGTCGCCAATGTGCAGGACATCTACGCCCTGGCACCTTTGCAGGAGGGTATTCTGTATCACCACCTCGCGGCGGCCCAGGGTGATCCTTACCTGCAATACGTGATGTTTGGTTTCGACAGTTTTACCCGTCTGGAAGATTTTGCCCAAGCGTTGCAAGCGGTCGTTGCCCGCCACGACATCCTGCGTACGGGCGTGGTCTGGGAAGGCTTGGCCGAGCCGGTGCAGGTGGTCTGGCGTAACGCGCAGCTGGCTATGGAAGCGGTAGCACTGGACCCGACGGCAGGCGATATTGCCGCGCAACTGCACCAGCGCTTCGATCCGCGGCACTACCGCCTGGATGTACGCCAGGCGCCGATGATGCGCATCGCTTATGCGCAAGACCCGGCGAACCAGCGCTGGGTGGGCATCCTGCTGTTCCATCACCTGGTGGACGATGCCACTTCCCTGGCTGCGCTGGCGGCGGAAATCGAGGCGCACATGCTTGGCCAGGCCCAGCGTTTGCCAACATCGGTGCCATACCGCAACTACGTGGCCCAGGCGCGCCTGGGGGTGAGCCGCGAGGCCCACGAGGCGTTCTTCCGCGACATGCTGGGTGGCCTCGACGAACCGACGCTGCCGTTCGGCTTGCAGGATGTGCAAGGTGACGGCAGTGGTATCGAAGAGGTTCGCCAGGATGTCGACGGGGACCTGAGTCGCCGGGTGCGAACCCAGGCCCGTCAGTTGGGCGTCAGCGCCGCCAGCCTGTATCACCTGGTCTGGGCACAGGTGCTGGGCAAGGTGTCGGGCAAGGACGACGTGGTGTTCGGCACCGTGCTGGTGGGGCGGATGCAGGGCGGCGAGGGCGCCGACCGTGCGTTGGGCATGTTCATCAATACCTTGCCGTTGCGGGTGAGCCTGGGGCAAACCGCTGTCGGTGCCGGTGTGAAGGCGACCCATGCACGCTTGACCGCGTTGCTCGGCCATGAGCACGCCTCCCTGGCCCTGGCGCAACGGTGCAGCGACGTGGAGGCGCCGACGCCGTTGTTCAGCGCCTTGCTCAACTATCGTCATACCGGGGCAACGGCGTCGACCGAGGCGTTGTCGGCCTGGGAAGGTATCCAGATACTCAGCGGCGAGGAACGCACCAACTATCCGCTGACCTTGAATGTCGATGACCAGGGCGAGGCGTTCAGCTTCACGGTCATGACGCCGGCACGGATGGGCGCACAACGCATCTGCGGTTATGTGCAGCAGGCGTTGCAAGGGTTGGTCCGAATGCTCGAGCAGACACCGGACGCCCCCCTGCACGATCTGCCGATTCTGCCCGCAGCGGAGCGCGAGCAGTTGTTGGTGGCGTTCAATGCCACCGACGCTGAATATCCGTTGGAACAGACCATTCACGGGTTGTTCGAGGAACAGGTGCAGCGCACGCCGGATGCACTGGCGGTGCTGCATGGCGGGCAGCGTCTGAGCTATGGCGAACTGAACGAGCAGGCTAACCGACTGGCGCATTACCTGCGCAAGCAAGGCGTTCGGCCGGATTCGCGGGTGGCGATCTGTGTCGAGCGTGGCCTCGACATGGTGGTCGGATTGCTGGCGATCCTGAAAGCGGGTGGCGGTTATGTGCCGCTGGATCCGGCGTATCCGGCGGATCGGATTGCCTACATGCTTCAGGACAGCGCCCCGGCGGCGGTGTTGGCGCAGACGGCGACTCTCGGGTTGTTGGCCGGAGCTTCGATGCCGGTGATTGATTTGGGTAGCGGGCTCTGGCAGGACGAGCCCGTCTCGAATCCGCAGGTGCCAGAACTGACCTCGGCGCATCTGGCCTATGTGATCTACACCTCGGGTTCCACCGGTTTGCCAAAAGGCGTGATGATCGAACACCGCAACACGGTGAACTTCCTGACCTGGGCGCACCGTTCGTTTGACTCGAAAACCCTGTCGAAAACCCTGTTCTCGACCTCGCTGAACTTCGACCTGGCCGTGTACGAGTGCTTTGCACCGTTGACCAGCGGCGGCAGCATCGAAGTCGTCACTAATGTGCTGGAACTGCAACACGGTGAGCACGACATCACCCTGATCAACACTGTGCCATCGGCGCTCAAGGCCCTGCTGGAGTCCGGTGGCTTGGGCGAGGGTGTGGACACGGTCAACGTGGCCGGCGAAGCCCTCAAGCGCAGTCTGGTGGAGGCGCTGTTCGAACAGACTTCGGTCAAGCGTCTGTGCAACCTCTATGGCCCTTCGGAAACCACGACCTATTCGAGTTGGGTGTCGATGGCCCGTGAGGACGGCTTTGCCGCGCACATCGGCAAACCGGTCGCCAACACTCAGTTCTACCTGCTGGATGAACACAAACAGCCAGTACCGCTGGGCGTCCCAGGGGAAATCTACATCGGTGGTGCCGGTGTCGCGCGGGGTTACCTGAACCGTGATGACCTCACTGCCGAACGCTTCCTCAAGGACCCGTTCAGCAGCGAATCGAACGCCCGGATGTACAAGACCGGCGACCTCGGCCGCTACCTGCCGGACGGCAATATCGAATACCTGGGCCGTAACGACGACCAGGTGAAGATCCGGGGTTTCCGCATCGAACTGGGCGAGATCGAAGCCAAGCTGGCCCAGCACGACGCCGTGAAGGAAGCGGTGGTGCTGGCCCGCGAGGACGTGCCCGGCGATAAACGTCTGGTGGCTTACTTCACTCAGTCCGAAGCGGTGGACATCGAGACCCTGCGCAGCCACCTGCAAGCACAGTTGCCGGCCCACATGGTCCCGGTGGCCTACGTACACCTCGACGCACTGCCGCTGACCCCCAACGGCAAACTCGACCGCAAGGCCTTGCCGGCACCCGACAGCAGCGCGTTTTCCCTGCGTCTTTATGAAGCCCCTATGGGTGACACCGAGATGAAACTTGCCGCGCTGTGGGCCGAGTTGCTGAAGGTCGAGCGCGTCGGCCGTCATGACCATTTCTTCGAATTGGGCGGACACTCGTTGTTGGCCGTGGCGCTGATCGAACGCATGCGCAAGGAAGGCATGGAGGCCGATGTGCGTGTGTTGTTCGGTCAGCCGACGCTGGCGTCGGTGGCCGCGGCGGTGGGGCAGGTGCAACGCATTGAAGTGCCCGAGACGAAGATTCCGGCGCTCACGCGTCAGCGACGTATCTGAACCCCTGGGAGCCTGTCTGCTGGTGGCGATGTTGGCTGGGCTGACGTCATCGCGAGCAGGCTCGCTCCCACAGGGTTCAGGGTGTTTCCCCGATGTTATGCACCTTCACGATCCAGGGTGGGGGCGAGCCTGCTCCGGGCGGCGATCCGACGATAGCGGTGGGCCTGCTCCCACAGGATTTACCTGCGCCTGCCCCCCGCCGGGACTTGTCCCTGCTTCCCATGACAGACATGCCCTACCGAATGCTCTAATTTTTTTTGGCCTGTAAGGAGACAGTCCCGGAGACGGACCTCCTTCGGTTGAACATGGCGATATTCATTGCTTTGGCCCGCACGCGGTGATCGGCCGGTCCACTGCCAACTCTCGCGTCCAGGCGAAACGTGTCTGCAAACCACATTGATCGTCAACCACTCTGAACCAGAAAAGCAGGTCCTTCGATGCAATTCAGCGAACTGATGGCAGCGCTTTCCAAGCACCCGATTCGTCTCCAGCAGGATGGCGAAAACCTTGTGATCGAGGGCGATGACGAAGGGCTGGAGAGCACGGTATGGGACAGTCTGGCCTTCCATAAGCATGAACTGCTCGCCCTGGTGGAGCGAAACGGTGGCAACTGGTTGAGTCCGGCGTTCCGCATCACACCGGACATGTTGCCGCTGGCCAGTCTGACTCAGGAGCAGATCGACCGGATCGTCGACGGCGTGCCCGGTGGCGCCGGCAATGTTCAGGACATCTACCCGCTGGCGCCCTTGCAGGAAGGCATTTTCTACCACCACCTTGCCGCAGAGCAGGGCGATCCCTATGTGTTGCAGACCTTGTTCGGAGCGGACCAGCGGGCCCGGCTGGATGATTTTCTCCAAGCCTTGCAAGGCGTGATCGATCGCCACGACATCTTGCGCACTTCGGTGGTGTGGGAGGGGTTGGAAGAGCCCATGCAAGTGGTCTGGCGCGAAGCCACTCTGGCGCTGGAGGAGCTGGTGCTCGATCCGGCCGAGGGCGATATCGAGCGGCAACTGCACCAGCGTTTCGATACCCGGCACCACCGTCTGGACCTGGGCCGGGCGCCGTTGATGCGTCTGGTCTTTGCTGAAGATCGGGCTAACAGCCGCTGGGTGGCGATCCTGTTGTTCCACCACATGGCGCTGGACCATGCAGCCCTGGAGTTGGTGCAGCATGAGATGCAGGCATTCCTGCTCGGCCGGGCCGATGCATTGCCCGAGCCGGTACCTTTTCGCAACTACGTGGCGCAAGTGCGCCTGGGCATAGGTGCTGAAGCCCATGAAGGGTTCTTCCGCGAGATGCTGGGCGATGTCGATGAGCCGACCCTGCCATTCGGCCTGCAAGAGGTGCAGGGCGCAAGCGCGGGCATTGAGGAGGCAACACTGACGCTCGCCAGCAGCCTGAGCCAGGGCTTGAGGAGCCAGGCGCGTCAGCTCGGCGTGAGTGCCGCGAGCCTGGTCCACCTGGCCTGGGCCCAGGTGTTGGGACGCGTGTCGGGACGCGATGATGTGGTGTTCGGCACCGTGTTGATGGGCCGGATGCAGGGCGGCGAGGGCGCCGACCGCGCGCTGGGTATGTTCATCAACACCCTGCCGTTGCGGGTGGAGGTAGGTGCGCAAGGTGTGCGCGCCGGGGTCAAGGCGACCCATGCACGCTTGACCGCGTTGCTCGGCCACGAGCACGCCTCCCTGGCCTTGGCCCAGCGTTGCAGCGGTGTGGTCGCACCCGCGCCGCTGTTCAGTGCCTTGCTCAACTACCGCCACACCGGCACGGCGACTTCGACCGACGCGGTGTCTGCCTGGGACGGTATCCAGGTGCTCGGTGGCGAAGAGCGGACCAACTACCCGCTGATGCTCTCGGTGGACGATCTTGGCGAAGATTTCAGCCTCACCGTCCAGGCGGTGAGCGGGATTGGCGCGCCGCGGATCTGTGCTTATATGGACGCGGCGCTGGCGAGTCTGGCGCAAGCGTTGGAGTATGCACCTGAGTCGTTGCTGGCCGATCTGTCGATTCTGCCGGAAGCGGAACGTGAGCAACTGCTGGTGGCGTTCAACGCCACCGACGCTGAGTATCCGCTGGATCAGACCATTCACGGGTTGTTCGAGGAACAGGTGCAGCGTACGCCGGATGCGCTGGCAGTGCTGCATGGCGATCAGCGTCTGAACTATGGCGAACTGAACGAGCGGGCCAACCAGTTGGCGCACTACCTGCGCGGGCAGGGTGTGAGGCCGGACTCTCGGGTGGCGATCTGTGTCGAGCGTGGGCTCGACATGGTGGTCGGATTGCTGGCGATCCTCAAGGCGGGCGGTGGTTACGTGCCACTGGATCCGGCCTATCCGGCAGACCGGATTGCCTACATGCTGGAGGACAGTGCGCCGGCTGTGGTGCTGGCTCAGGCGGCGACGATTGGTTTGTTGGCCGATGCTTCGATGCCAGTGATCGATCTCGGCAGCGGGCTCTGGCAGGATGAATCCGTCTCGAATCCACAGGTTGCCGAGCTGACTTCGGCGCATCTGGCCTACGTGATCTACACGTCAGGTTCCACCGGGCTGCCTAAGGGCGTGATGATCGAGCATCGCAACACGGTGAACTTCCTCACTTGGGCCCATCGTTCGTTTGACTCGAACACCTTGTCGAAAACCCTGTTCTCGACCTCGTTGAACTTCGACCTGGCGGTCTATGAGTGCTTTGCACCGTTGACCAGCGGCGGCAGCATCGAGGTGGTCACTAATGTGCTGGAACTGCAACAGGGCGAGCACGACATCAGCCTGATCAACACCGTGCCGTCGGCGCTCAAGGCGTTGCTGGAATCCGGTGGTCTGGGCGAGGGCGTGGACACGGTGAACGTGGCCGGTGAAGCTTTGAAGCGCAGCCTGGTGGAGGCGCTGTTCGAGCAAACCTCAGTCAAGCGTCTTTGCAACCTCTACGGTCCTTCGGAAACCACGACTTACTCCAGTTGGGTCTCCATGGCCCGCGAGGACGGCTTTGCCGCCCACATCGGCAAACCGGTGGCGAACACCCAGTTCTACCTATTGGATGAGCATAAACAGCCCGTACCGCTGGGCGTGCCAGGGGAAATCTACATCGGTGGTGCCGGTGTCGCGCGGGGTTACCTGAACCGCGATGACCTGACCGCCGAGCGCTTCCTCAAGGATCCGTTCAGCGCCACGCCCAACGCCCGGATGTACAAGACCGGCGACCTCGGCCGCTACCTGCCGGACGGCAATATCGAATACCTGGGCCGCAACGACGATCAAGTGAAGATTCGCGGTTTCCGCATCGAGCTGGGCGAGATCGAAGCCCGGCTTGCCCGGCATGAATCGGTAAAAGAAGCGGTGGTACTGGCCCGCGAAGACGTACCCGGCGACAAACGCCTGGTGGCTTATTTCACCCAATCCGAAGCGGTGGACATCGAAACCCTGCGCAGTTACCTGCAAGCGCAACTGCCGGCCTACATGGTCCCGGTGGCCTACGTGCACCTCGACGCACTGCCGCTGACTCCCAACGGCAAACTCGACCGCAAAGTCCTGCCGGCGCCGGATCTGGATTCGGTCATCTGCCGTGGTTACGAAGCCCCGCAAGGCGAAGTTGAAACCACCCTGGCGCAGATCTGGCAAGACCTGCTCAAGATCGAGCGCGTCGGTCGTCACGATCACTTCTTCGAACTCGGTGGCCACTCGTTGCTGGCTGTCAGCCTGATCGGGCGGATGCGTCAGGTCGGTTTGAGCGCCGACGTGCGCGTGCTGTTCGGCCAGCCGACCTTGATGGCGCTGGCGGCAGCGGTGGGTAGCGGCAGCGAAATCCAGGTACCGGACAACGGCATCCAACCGGGCTGCACGGGGATCACGCCGTCGATGCTGCCCCTGGTGGAACTGGACCAGCAAACCATCGACCGCATTGTGGACACGGTGCCGGGTGGCGCGGCCAATGTGCAGGATATCTATCCGCTGGCGCCGCTGCAGGAAGGCATCTTCTTCCACCACCTTTCGGCTGAACAGGGCGATCTGTATGTCTTGCAGTCGCAGTTTGCCTTCGATCACCGCGAACGGCTCGATGCGTTCGTCGAGGCGTTGCAGGGGGTGATCGATCGTCACGACATCCTGCGCACCAGCGTGGTCTGGGAAGGCTTGGAGTCGCCGGTGCAAGTGGTCTGGCGCGAGGCGAAGCTGCACGTTGAAGCGGTCGACCTCGATCCGGCCGCCGGTGATGCCGTGGCACAGCTGCAACAGCGCTTCGACCCACGACACCATCGCCTGGATGTCAGCCAGGCACCCCTGATGCGCCTGGCCTATGGACAGGATGCCGCCAATCATCGATTGGTCGCGACGCTGCTGTTCCATCACATGGCGCTCGACCACACGGCGCTGGAAGTGGTGCAGTACGAGATGCAGGCGCACCTGATGGGCGACGCCGGGCAACTGGCTGACGCCGTGCCCTATCGTAATTATGTGGCCCAGGCACGCCTGGGCATGAGCCGGGAAGAACACGAGGTGTTTTTCCGTGAGATGCTCGGCGATGTCGATGAACCGACATTGCCGTTCGGCCTGCAGGATGTGCAGGGCGGTGGCCACGGCATTGAAGAGGCCGGACAGTCGGTGGAGGCTTCCCTGGACTTGCGTCTGCGGGCCCAGGCCCGTCAGTTGGGCGTCAGCGTCGCCAGCCTGGTGCACCTGGCCTGGGCCCAGGTGCTGGGCAAGGTGTCCGGTAAGCAGGATGTGGTATTCGGCACAGTGCTGATGGGGCGGATGCAGGGCGGCGCCGATACCGAGCGTGCCCTGGGGATGTTCATCAACACCCTGCCATTGCGGGTTCAAGTGGGGCAGCAGGGTGTGCGGGCGGGCGTCAAGGCCGTCCATGCCCGGTTGACTTCGCTGTTGGGCCATGAGCATGCCTCCCTGGCGTTGGCCCAGCGCTGCAGTGGCGTAGCGGCACCGTTGCCGCTGTTCAGCGCTTTGCTCAACTATCGACACAGCGCCACGGGCTCGGTTTCGGCGCAGGCGACGGACGCATGGCAGGGTATCCATGCCCTGAATGGCGAAGAGCGCACCAACTACCCGCTGACCTTGAACGTCGACGACCTGGGCAACGGTTTCAGCCTGACGGTGCTGGTGGCAGCGCAGATTGGCGCGCAGCGGGTCTGCGGGTACATGCACACGGCCCTGGAAAAACTGGTGGAGGCGCTGGAGCAGACGCCCCAGGCCGCCTTGTATCGCTTGCCGATCCTGCCTGAAGCGGAGCGCGAGCAGTTGCTGGTGACGTTCAACGCCACCGACGCTGAATATCCGCTGGAGCAGACCGTCCATGGGTTGTTCGAGGAACAGGTGCAGCGTACGCCGGATGCGCTGGCAGTGCTGCATGGCGATCAGCGCCTGAGCTATGCCGAGTTGAACGAGCGGGCCAACCAGTTGGCGCACTACCTGCGCGGGCAGGGTGTGAGGCCGGATTCGCGGGTGGCAATCTGCGTCGAGCGTGGCCTCGACATGGTGGTCGGGTTGCTGGCGATCCTCAAGGCGGGCGGCGGTTACGTGCCGCTGGATCCGGCCTATCCGGCGGATCGGATTGCCTACATGCTGGAAGACAGCGCGCCGGCGGTGGTCCTGGCCCAGACGGCGACGGTTGGTTTGTTGGCCGATGCTTCGATGCCTGTGATTGATTTGGGTAGCGGGCTGTGGCAGGACGAGTCCGTCTCGAATCCGCAGGTGCCTGAGCTGACCTCGTCGCATCTGGCCTATGTGATCTACACCTCCGGCTCCACCGGGTTGCCGAAAGGCGTGATGATCGAGCACCGCAACACGGTGAATTTCCTGACCTGGGCGCATCGTTCGTTCGACGCTCAAACGCTGTCGAAAACCCTGTTCTCGACCTCGCTGAACTTCGACCTGGCGGTCTATGAGTGCTTTGCACCGTTGACTAGTGGCGGCAGCATCGAGGTGGTCACTAATGTGCTTGAACTGCAACAGGGCGAGCACGACATCACCTTGATCAACACTGTGCCGTCGGCGCTCAAGGCGTTGCTGGAATCCGGTGGTCTGGGCGAGGGCGTGGACACGGTGAACGTGGCCGGTGAAGCGCTCAAGCGCAGTCTGGTGGAGGCGTTGTTCGAGCAGACTTCGGTCAAGCGCCTGTGCAACCTCTATGGTCCTTCGGAAACCACGACCTATTCGAGTTGGGTGTCCATGGTCCGTGAGGACGGTTTTGCCGCGCACATCGGTAAGCCGGTCGCCAACACCCAGTTCTACCTGCTGGATGAACACAAACAGCCCGTACCGCTGGGCGTCCCAGGGGAAATCTACATCGGTGGTGCCGGTGTCGCGCGGGGTTACCTGAACCGTGATGACCTCACTGCCGAACGCTTCCTCAAGGATCCGTTCAGCCGTGAACCGAACGCCCGGATGTACAAGACCGGCGACCTCGGCCGCTACCTGGCGGACGGCAATATCGAATACCTGGGCCGTAACGACGACCAGGTGAAGATCCGTGGTTTCCGTATTGAACTGGGCGAGATCGAAGCCAAGCTGGCCCAGCACGACGCCGTGAAGGAAGCGGTGGTGCTCGCCCGTGAGGACGTGCCTGGCGATAAACGTCTGGTGGCTTATTTCACCCAATCCGAAGAGGTGGACATCGAAACCCTGCGCAGCCACCTGCAAGCACAGTTGCCGGCCTACATGGTCCCCGTGGCCTACGTACACCTCGACGCACTGCCCCTGACTCCCAACGGCAAACTCGACCGCAAGGCCTTGCCGGCCCCGGAACACGATGCACTGATTACCCGTGGCTACGAAGCCCCGCAAGGCGAAGTTGAAACCACCCTGGCGCAGATCTGGCAGGACCTGCTCAAGGTCGAACGTGTCGGTCGTCATGATCACTTCTTCGAACTCGGCGGCCACTCGCTGCTGGCCGTCAGCCTGATCGGGCGGATGCGTCAGGTCGGTTTGAGCGCCGACGTGCGCGTGCTGTTCGGCCAGCCGACCTTGATGGCGCTGGCGGCAGCGGTGGGTAGCGGCAGCGAAATCCAGGTACCGGACAACGGCATCCTGCTCGGTTGCACGCGAATCACGCCGCCGATGCTGCCCCTGGTGGAACTGGACCAGCACGCCATCGACCGCATTGTGGACACGGTGCCGGGCGGCGCGCGCAACGTGCAGGACATCTACCCGTTGGCGCCGTTGCAAGAGGGCATTCTCTACCACCATATCGCCGCGCCGTCGGGCGATCCCTACGTGTTGCAAGCCACGTTCACCGTTGCCGATCCCGAGCGGCTGGACGCCTTTGCCCATGCACTGCAGGGTGTCATCGACCGTCATGACATTCTGCGCACCTCGGTGGTCTGGGAGGGCCTGGATGAGCCGGTGCAGGTGGTCTGGCGCAAGGCGCAACTGGCGGTGGAAGAGGTGGTGCTGGCGGCGGGTGCCGGGGATATCGCCGGGCAGTTGCGCGAGCGATTCGACACGCTGCATTACCGCCTCGATATGCAACAGGCGCCGCTGATGCGCATTGCGTTCGCAGAAGACCAGCCCAACCAGCGCTGGGTGGCGATCCTGCTGTTCCACCACATGGCCCTCGACCACACGGCGCTGGAACTGGTGCGCCACGAGATGCAGGCCCACCTGCTGGGCCAGGCCGACCAGTTGGGCGAGGCGGTGCCGTTCCGCAACTACGTGGCCCAGGCTCGCCGGGGCGTCAGTCGCGAGGAGCATGAAGCGTTCTTCCGCGACATGCTCGGTGACGTCGACGAGCCGACCCTGCCGTTCGGCGTGCAGGATGTTCGCGGCGACGGCAGCGATATCGAAGAGGCCGGCTTGCCGCTGTCCGGCGACCTGAGCCGTCGCCTGCGGGCCCAGGCCCGTGAGTTGGGCGTGAGCGCGGCGAGCCTGCACCATCTGGCCTGGGCCCAGGTGCTGGGCCGGGTGTCCGGCAAACAGGACGTGGTGTTCGGCACCGTGTTGATGGGCCGGATGCAGGGCGGTGACGGTGCCGAACGTGCGCTGGGCATGTTCATCAACACCTTGCCGCTGCGGGTGGACGTGGGCACGCGGGATGTACGCAGCGGCGTGAAGGCGGCCCACGCTCGATTGACCGGTCTGCTCGGCCATGAGCACGCCTCTCTGGCGCTGGCCCAGCGCTGCAGTGGCGTAGTCGCGCCGATGCCGTTGTTCAGTGCCTTGCTCAACTACCGGCATAGCACCGCTGCGGTCACGTCGAACGACGCCCTGGCCGCTTGGGATGGTATCGAGATCCTGAGCAACGAAGAGCGCACCAACTACCCACTGACCCTGTCGGTGGATGACCTGGGTGAAGACTTCCTGCTGACCGCGCTGGCCGTGCCGCAGATCGGCGCACAGCGGGTCTGCGCCTATATGAACATTGCGCTGGAGCACTTGGTGAAGGCCTTGGAGCAGGCCCCGCAGACGTGCCTGGACAGCTTGTCGATCCTGCCACCGGCCGAACGTCGGCAATTGCTGGTGGATTTCAACGCGACCACTCGCAGCTTTCCACGGGACAGGACCGTCCATGGGTTGTTCGAAGCACAGGTCCAGGTCAGCCCCGAGGCACCGGCGGTCGTGCACAACGGGCAGAGCCTGGCCTACGCTGAATTGAACGGCCGGGCCAATCGCCTGGCCCGTCACCTGATCGATCTTGGCATCAAGCCGGGCGAGCGCGTGGCGATCCTGCTGGAGCGTTCGATCGATCTGCTGGTCAGCCAACTGGCGGTGCTCAAGTGTGCTGCCGTCTATGTGCCGCTGGACATCCACGCGCCCCTGGAACGCCAGGAATTCATGGTGCAGGACAGCGGCGCGCGAATCCTGCTGACCCTGAGCGCTACGACCACACCGCAAGAGATGACGCGGGTGGACCTGGACACCGTGGTGCTGGAAGAAACCTCTGACGACCTGAACCTGATGCAGAGCGCCGAATCCGTCGCTTACATCATGTACACCTCCGGCTCCACCGGGATGCCGAAGGGCGTGCTGGTGCCGCATCGGGCGATCAACCGTTTGGTGATCAACAACGGCTACGCCGACTTCAACCAGCAAGACCGAGTGGCGTTCGCCTCGAACCCGGCTTTCGATGCCAGCACCCTGGACGTTTGGGCGCCTCTGCTCAACGGCGGGTGTGTGGTGGTGGTCGAGCAGGATGTGTTGCTGTCCCGGGAACATTTTGCCGCGCTGTTGACCGAGCAGTCGGTCAGCGTGCTGTGGATGACCGCAGGGCTGTTCCATCAGTACGCCGACGGCCTGCTGCCGGTGTTCAAGCAACTGCGTTACCTGATCGTGGGTGGCGACGTGCTGGATCCGGCGGTGATCGCGCGGGTGCTGAAAGACGGCGCGCCGCAGCATCTGCTCAACGGTTATGGCCCGACCGAAGCCACGACCTTCACCACCACTTACGAAATCAAGGGCGTGGGCGAGGGCGGTATCCCGATTGGGCATCCGATCGGCAACACCCGCGTCTATGTGCTGGATGCGAACCAGCAGCCGGTGCCGGTGGGTGTAGCGGGCGAGTTGTACATCGGTGGCGATGGTGTGGCGAAAGGGTATCTGAATCGCCCCGAGCTGACCGCCGAGAAGTTCGTCGCCGACCCGTTCAGCGCCGATCCGGCGGCCTTGCTCTATCGCACCGGCGACCTGGCACGCTGGCGTGCTGACGGAGCCGTGGATTACCTGGGGCGTAACGACGACCAGGTGAAGATCCGTGGTTTCCGCATCGAACTGGGCGAGATCGAAGCCCGCTTGGGCCAGTGCGCCGGCGTGAAAGACGCTGTGGTGCTGGCGCGGCAGGACGACAACGGACCTAAACGCCTGGTGGGTTATGTCATCCCTGAAGAGGGTGTCACGTTATCGGTGCACGCGCTGCGTAGCCAACTGGCGAGCACGCTGGCCGAGTACATGGTGCCCAGTGCCTTCGTCGTATTGCCGTCGTTCCCGCTGACCGCCAATGGCAAGCTGGACCGCCGTGCACTGCCGGCTCCGGACGCCGAGGCGTATGCCAGCCGTGAATACGAAGCTCCACAAGGCGAAGTGGAACAGACCCTGGCCAGGCTCTGGGCCGAGGTGCTCAAGGTCGAGCAGGTGGGGCGTCATGACCACTTCTTCGAACTGGGCGGTCATTCGCTGTTGGCGGTGACCCTGATCGAACGCATGCGTCAAGCGGGCCTGAGCGCCGACGTGCGTGTGCTGTTCAGCCAGCCGACCCTGGCGGCACTGGCCGCTGCCATCGGCAGTGGCAAGGAAATCAGCGTGCCGGAAAACCGTATCCCCTCCGAGTGCGAGCACATCACGCCCGAGCTGCTGCCGCTGGTCAACCTGACCCAGGACGCGATCGATCGCCTGGTATCGACGGTACCGGGCGGTGCCCGGAACGTGCAGGACATCTACCCGCTGGCGCCGCTACAGGAAGGCATCCTCTATCATCATCTGGCCGCCGAGCAGGGCGACCCCTATGTGCTGCAGTCGCAGTTCGCCTTCGACAGCTTCCAGCGCTTCGAGGCGTTCGTCGAAGCGCTGCAGGTGGTGATCGACCGCCATGACATCCTGCGCACCAGTGTGGCCTGGGAAGGCCTGGACGAACCGCTGCAGATGGTCTGGCGCAAGGTTCTGCTGGAGCCGCAGCGCTTCGAAGCCGATGCCACGGCCGGTGATGTCGCCACGCAACTGGCGAGCCGCTTCGATGCACGCCACTACCGTCTGGACTTGCGCCGTGCGCCGATGCTGCAGTTGATCTACGCCCAGGATGAGGCCCATGACCGTTGGCTGGCGATCCTGCTGTTCCACCACATGGCGCTGGACCATACCGCGCTGGATGTGATGCAGCATGAAATGCAGCTGCACCTGCTGGGGCAAGGCGAGCGATTGGGCGAAGCGATGCCTTATCGCAACTATGTGGCCCAGGCCCGACTGGGGGCGAGCGAGGCGGAGCACGAGGCGTTCTTCCGCGACATGCTGGGCGATATCGACGAGCCGACACTGCCCTTCGGCTTGCAGGATGTGCAGGGGGACGGCCATGGCATCGATGAGATCCGCGAGCCGGTGGATCTTGCGCTGTCCAGGCGTTTGCGGGCCCAGGCCCGGCAATTGGGCGTCAGTGCCGCCAGCTTGGTGCACCTGGCCTGGGCACAGGTGCTGGGCAAAGTGTCCGGCAGCCAGGAAGTGGTGTTCGGCACGGTATTGCTGGGCCGGATGCAGGGCGGCGAAGGGGCCGACCGGGCGCTGGGAATGTTCATCAACACCTTGCCGTTGCGCGTGGACGTGGGCGCCCAGGATGTTCGTACCGGAGTCAAGGCGACCCACGCCCGACTGACGGAACTGCTGGGCCATGAACATGCCTCCCTGGCGCTCGCCCAGCGTTGCAGTGGCGTGGCGGCACCGACGCCGCTGTTCAGCGCCTTGCTCAACTACCGTCATAGCGCCGCCGAGGTGACCCAGGATGGCCTCTCGGCCTGGAATGGGATCGAGGCGCTCAATGGTGACGAACGCACCAACTACCCACTGACCCTCAACGTCGACGACCTGGGGGAAGGCTTCTCCCTCACGGCCCTGGTCGACACCTCGATCGGTGCCGCACGCATCTGTGGCTACATGCAGATGGCACTGGATAGTCTGGTCACCGCCCTGGAGCAAGCGCCGCACACTGCGCTGCACGCGTTGACGGTCCTGCCGCCAGCCGAACGCCGGCAATTGCTGGAAACCTGGAACACCCGGGACGCCGAATATACCGCAGACGCCCTGATCCATCGTCAGTTCGAAGCCTGGGCCATGGCCCAGCCTGACGCCGTGGCGGTGATCCATGAAGAGCAGACGCTGACTTATGGCCAGCTCAATGCTCGCGCCAACCAGTTGGCCCACAGCCTGTTGGCCGAGGGGATTCGCCCGGACGACCGGGTGGCGATCTGTGTCGAGCGCGGCCTGGACATGATCGTCGGCCTGTTGGGCATCCTCAAGGCGGGGGCGGGCTATGTGCCGCTGGACCCGGCCTATCCTGCGGAACGCATCGCCTACATGTTGCACGACAGCAGCCCGGTAGCGCTGGTGACCCAGCGGGAATGGCGTGAAACCCTGCCGCCATTGAACGTGCCGACCGTGCTGCTCGATCCGCTCGAAGCCGGCGAAATGGAGCAGCAGCCACGGCATAACCCGGATGTGCCGGGCCTTGAGGCCAGTCACCTGGCCTATGTGATCTACACCTCCGGTTCCACCGGCTTGCCCAAAGGCGTGATGGTCGAGCACCGCAACGTTGCGCGGCTGTTCTCGGCCACCCAGCCGTGGTTCGACTTCGGCCCGCAAGACGTGTGGGCGCTGTTCCATTCCTTCGCCTTCGACTTCTCGGTCTGGGAAATCTGGGGTGCATTGACCCAGGGCGGTCGCCTGCTGGTGGTGCCGCAACTGGTCAGCCGCTCCCCGCAATACTGCTATGCGCTGCTGTGCGAGGCGGGGGTGACTATCCTCAACCAGACGCCGAGCGCTTTCCGCCAGTTGATCGCGGCCCAGGGCGAGAGCGACCTGGAGCACAGCCTGCGGCAGGTAATCTTCGGCGGCGAGGCGCTGGAAACCGGCATCCTCAAACCCTGGTATGCCCGTGAAATCAATGCCCGCACGCAACTGGTGAACATGTACGGCATCACCGAAACCACCGTGCACGTGACCTACCGTGCGCTGTGTGCTGCCGACGCCCAACTGACCGGTGTCAGCCCCATCGGCAAACGTATCCCTGACTTGCAGTTGTATGTGCTCGACGCTCAACGCGAACCCGTGCCGGTCGGTGTGGTCGGCGAAATGTACGTCGGTGGCGCGGGTGTGAGCCGTGGTTATCTGAATCGCGATGAGCTGACCGCCGAGCGTTTCCTCGACAACCCGTTCAGCGATGAGCCGAACGCCCGCATGTACAAGACCGGTGACCTCGGTCGCTGGCTGGCGGACGGCAGTATCGAATACCTCGGGCGTAACGATGACCAGGTGAAGATCCGCGGCTTCCGTATCGAATTGGGTGAGATCGAGGCCAAGCTGGCTGCCTGCAACGGCGTGCGCGAAGCCGTGGTCCTGGCGCGCCAG
The DNA here is from genome assembly GCF_007828215.1 of Pseudomonas sp. SJZ074. Classification (GTDB taxonomy): domain Bacteria; phylum Pseudomonadota; class Gammaproteobacteria; order Pseudomonadales; family Pseudomonadaceae; genus Aquipseudomonas. The sequence goes on from NZ_VIUE01000046.1 coordinate 16,814, forward strand.
GACATCCCGGGTGACCAGCGCCTGGTGGCCTATGTGATTGCCGAAGAGGGCGAGCCGCCGTCGGCGGCCGAATTGCGCGCTGAGCTGTTGGGTTCCCTGGCGGAATACATGGTACCCAGCGCGTTCGTGATGTTGACGGTATTCCCGCTGACCACCAACGGCAAACTGGACCGCAAGGCGTTGCCGGTGCCCGACCAGTCCTCGGTGGTGACCCGTGAATACGAGGCGCCCCAAGGCGAGGTCGAGACGGCGATTGCGCGAATCTGGCAAGAGCTGCTGCAGGTGGAGCAGGTCGGCCGTCATGACCATTTCTTTGAAATGGGTGGCCATTCGCTGCTGGCAGTGAAGCTGGTCGAGCGCATGCGCCAGATCGACCTGGCTGCCGACGTCCGCGTGCTGTTCGGCCAGCCGACGCTGGCTGCATTGGCGGCGGCCGTAGGCGGCGTGCGCGAAATCGTGGTGCCGGCCAACCTCATCCCCGTCGACTGCTCGCGGATCACTCCGGACATGTTGCCACTGGTCGATCTGGATCAGGACGGTATCGACCGCGTCGTCGCCTCAGTGCCCGGTGGTGTGGGCAACGTGCAGGACATCTACGCCCTCGCGCCGTTGCAGGAAGGCATTCTGTATCACCACCTCGCTGCGGCCCAGGGCGACCCCTATCTGCAATATGTGCAGTTCACTTTCGACAGCCGCTCCCGGTTGGACGACTTCGCCAGGGCGTTGCAAAGCGTGGTGTCCCGCCACGATATCCTGCGCACCGGCGTGGTCTGGGAAGGGCTGGACGAGCCGGTGCAGGTGGTCTGGCGCGAGGCGCAGTTGGGGCTTGATGAGGTCGTGCTGGACCCGGCGGCGGGGGATATCGCGCAACAACTGCGCGAGCACCTGGACCCACGGCATTATCGCCTGGACATCCGCCAGGCGCCGATGATGCGTATCGGCTATGCCGAGGACGTGGCGAACAATCGCTGGGTCGGCATGCTGCTGTTCCATCACATGGTCGATGACGCGACGTCCCTGGCCATGCTCACGGCGGAAATCGAAGCCCATGTGATGGGGCGCGAGCATCTGCTGGCAGCCTCGGTGCCGTACCGCAACTACGTGGCCCAGGCGCGGCTGGGCATCAGCCGCGAGGAACACGAAGGATTCTTCCGCGAGATGCTGGGCGATGTGACCGAGCCGACATTGCCGTTCGGCCTGCAGGATGTGCAGGGCGACGGACGTGGGATCGAAGAAGTCCGCCAGCCGGTCGATGGCGCGCTCAGCCGGCGCCTGCGGACCCAGGCCCGTCAACTCGGGGTGAGTGCGGCGAGCCTGTATCACCTGGCCTGGGCACAGGTGCTGGGGCGTGTCTCGGGCAAGGACGATGTCGTGTTCGGCACCGTGTTGCTGGGCCGGATGCAAGGCGGCGAGGGGGCCGACCGGGCACTGGGGATGTTCATCAACACCTTGCCGCTGCGTGTGGAGCTGGGGGCGCAAGGTGTACGTGCCGGGGTCAAGGCGACCCATGCACGCTTGACCGCGTTGCTCGGCCATGAGCATGCCTCTTTGGTTCTGGCCCAGCGTTGCAGTGGCGTAACCGCGCCGGCACCGTTGTTCAGCGCGCTGCTGAACTATCGCCACCTCGGTGCGCAGACGGCCTCCAGCGAAGCCATCGCGGCCTGGGAAGGTATCCAGGTTCTGGGCGGCGAAGAGCGGACCAACTATCCGCTGTCGTTGTCGGTGGATGACCTGGGCGAAGACTTCAACCTGACGGTCATGGCCCAGGAGCCCATAGGCGCCGGACGTATCTGCAACTATGTGCAAACGGTCCTGGAGCATCTGGTGCAGGCGCTGGAACAATCGCCCCTGGCGCCGTTGCACGGGTTGCAGATCCTGCCGCCGGCCGAGCGTCGGCAGTTGCTGGAAACCTGGAATGCTGCGGATGTGGCCTACGCCGACAATGCACTGATCCATGGGCAGTTCGAGGCTTGTGCGGCGGCACAACCTGATGCCGTGGCCGTGGTGTTCGAGAGCCGGACGCTGACCTACGGTGAGCTCAATAACCGGGCCAACCAACTCGCCCATCATTTGCTGGCCCTGGGCATCCGCCCGGATGACCGGGTGGCGATCTGTGTCGAGCGTGGCCTGGACATGATCGTCGGCCTGTTGGGCATCCTCAAGGCGGGCGCGGGTTATGTGCCGCTGGATCCGGCCTATCCGACCGAACGTCTCGCCTACCTGTTGCAGGACAGTGCGCCTGTGGCCGTGTTGGTACAGACCGCGACACGTCGCTTGTTGGCCGACATTTCGTTGCCTGTGGTCGATCTCGAAGGTGGCGATTGGCAGGCGCAATCCGTCCGTAATCCGCAGGTGGCGGGGTTGAATTCCAGTCATCTGGCTTATGTGATCTACACCTCCGGTTCCACCGGCTTGCCCAAAGGCGTGATGGTCGAGCATCGCAACGTCGCGCGGCTGTTCTCGGCCACGCAACCGTGGTTCGACTTCGGCCCGCAGGACGTCTGGGCACTGTTCCACTCCTTCGCCTTCGACTTCTCGGTCTGGGAAATCTGGGGTGCGCTGACCCACGGCGGTCGCCTGCTGGTGGTACCGCAACTGGTCAGCCGCTCGCCGCAGGAATGCTATGCGCTGTTGTGCCAGGCCGGCGTCAAGGTGTTGAACCAGACGCCAAGCGCGTTCCGCCAGTTGATCGCGGCCCAGGGCGAAAGCGAGCTGAAGCACAGCCTGCGCCAGGTGATTTTCGGCGGCGAGGCGTTGGAAACCGGCATTCTCAAGCCGTGGTACGCCCGCGAAATCAACGCCGGCACGCAATTGGTCAACATGTACGGCATCACCGAAACCACGGTGCACGTGACCTACCGTGCACTGTGCGCGGCGGATGCGCAGTTGGTCGGCGTCAGCCCGATTGGCGGGCGTATTCCCGACCTGCAACTGTACGTACTCGATGCCCAGCGCGAGCCGGTGCCGGTGGGCGTGGTGGGTGAGATGTACGTCGGTGGCGCGGGCGTCAGCCGAGGCTATCTGAACCGCGACGAGCTGACGGCGGAGCGTTTCCTGAAAAATCCGTTCAGCGATGAGCCGAACGCCCGCATGTACAAGACCGGAGACCTGGGTCGCTGGTTGGCGGATGGCAGCATCGAATACCTGGGGCGTAACGATGACCAGGTGAAGATCCGCGGCTTCCGTATCGAACTGGGCGAGATCGAAGCGGCGCTGGCGACTTGCGACGGGGTCAGCGAGGCGGTGGTCATCGCTCGCGAAGACGAGCCGGGGGACAAGCGCCTGGTGGCCTACGTCATCGCCAAGGAAGACGCGCAGCCAGCGGCTGCCGAGCTGCGCACGCAGTTGCTGGGCTCGCTGGCCGACTACATGGTGCCGAGTGCCTTCGTGATGCTCGAAGCCTTCCCGCTGACCACCAATGGCAAGTTGGACCGCAAGGCCTTGCCGGCACCGGATCAGTCGGCGGTGATCAGCCGTGAATACGAAGCTCCCCAAGGGGAAGTAGAAAGCGCCATTGCCCGGATCTGGCAGGACTTGCTCAAGCTTGAACAAGTGGGGCGCCACGACAACTTCTTCGAACTGGGCGGCCACTCGCTGCTGGCGGTGAAGTTGATCGAGCGCATGCGCCAGATGGACCTGAGCGCCGATGTGCGCGTGCTGTTCAGTCAGCCAACGTTGGCCGCGCTGGCCGCTGCGGTGGGTGGGCACACGGAAGTCGTGGTGCCGGAGAACCTGATTCCGGACGGCTGCACGCGAATCACCCCGGACATGCTGCCGCTGGCCGACCTGGACCAGGAAGCCATCGACCGGATCGTCGCAACGGTGCCCGGCGGCGTTGCCAACGTGCAGGATATCTATGCCCTGGCGCCGTTGCAGGAAGGCATTCTCTACCATCACCTGGCCGCGGAGCAGGGCGATCCCTACGTGTTGCAGGTGATGTTCGGCTTTGACAGCCGCGAACGCCTGCAAGCCTTTGCCCAGGCCTTGCAGAGCGTGGTGTCGCGTAACGACATCCTGCGCACCAGCATGGCCTGGCAGGGCCTGGAGTCACCGGTGCAAGTGGTCTGGCGCCATGCGACGCTGGCCCTTGAAGAAGTCGGGCTGGATCCGGCGGCAGGCGACGCAGTGCAGCAGTTGCACGAACGCTTCGACCCGCGTCACTACCGGCTCGACATTGCCCAGGCACCGTTGATGCGGCTGGCCTATGCCCAGGATCTGGCCAATCAGCGCTGGGTCGGCATGCTGCTGTTCCATCACGTGGCGCTGGACCACACCGCCCTTGAGGTGGTGGTGCATGAAATGCAGGCCAGTCTGCTGGACCAGGCGGAGCTGCTCGCACCGGCTGTGCCGTACCGCAACCATGTCGCCCAGGCCCGGTTGGGCGTGAGTCGCGAACAGCACGAAGCGTTCTTCCGCGACATGCTGGGCGATATCGACGAACCGACGCTGCCGTTCGGCCTGCTGAATGTGCAAGGCGATGGCAGCGGCATCGAAGAAGTGCAACAAGGCGTGGATGCGGCATTGGCCCAGCGCTTGCGGGCGCAGGCCCGTCAGCTCGGCGTGAGTGCGGCGAGCCTGGTCCACCTGGCCTGGGCCCAAGTGGTCGGGCGTGTCTCGGGGCGTGAGGAAGTGGTGTTCGGCACCGTACTGATGGGCCGGATGCAGGGCGGCGACGGTGCCGACCGCGCGCTGGGAATGTTCATCAACACCTTACCGCTGCGGGTGAGTGTGGGGCACACCGGTGTCCGTACAGCCGTGAAGGCCACCCACGCCCGATTGAGCGGATTGTTGGGGCATGAACACGCTTCCCTGGCATTGGCCCAGCGCTGCAGCGGCGTACCGGCCTCGCTGCCGCTGTTCAGCACGCTGTTGAACTACCGGCACAGCGCTGGTGAAGCCGCATCCGAGCAGGCCATCTCGGCCTGGCACGGAATTCATACCCTGGGCATGGAAGAGCGGACCAATTACCCGTTGTGCCTGAACGTCGACGACCTCGGCGAAGGTTTCCTGCTGACGGCCCAGGCGGTGGTCGAAGTGGGTGCGCAACGTGTCTGCGGCTACATGCATATGGCGCTGGAGAGCCTGGTGCAGGCGCTGGAGCACGCACCTGACGCTCCATTGCGCGAGTTGTCGATTGTACCTGCCGACGAACGCGAGCAATTGCTGGTGGCGTTCAACGCCACCGAGGCCGAATACCCGCTGGAGCAGACCATTCATGGGCTGTTCGAGGAGCAGGTGCGGCGCACACCGGATGCGCTGGCGGTGCGTCATGGTCGGCAACAGCTCAACTATCGCGAGCTCAATGGGCTCGCCAACCGGTTGGCCCATTACCTGCGCAAGCAGGGTGTGCAGCCGGATTCTCGGGTGGCGATCTGCGTCGAGCGCGGCATCGACATGGTCGTAGGCTTGCTGGCGATCCTCAAGGCGGGTGGCGGTTACGTGCCGCTGGATCCGGCTTACCCGGCGGACCGCATTGCCTACATGCTCGAAGACAGCGCCCCGGCGGCGATCCTGGTGCAGGCGGCCACGCGAGGCTTGTTGGGTGAGACGGCGGTCCCGGTGATCGACCTCGACAGGGGTGTCTGGCAGGACGAAACAGCGCCGAATCCGTTGGTCCCGGGGCTGACTTCGGCGCACCTGGCCTACGTGATCTACACCTCCGGTTCTACCGGGTTGCCGAAAGGCGTGATGATCGAACACCGCAACACGGTGAACTTCCTGACCTGGGCGCATCGGTCGTTCGATGCGCAAACCTTGTCGAAGACGCTGTTCTCGACTTCGCTGAACTTCGACCTGGCGGTCTATGAGTGCTTCGCGCCGCTGACGTCAGGTGGCAGCATCGAAGTGGTCACTAATGTGCTGGAACTGCAACACGGCGAGCACGACATCACCCTGATCAACACTGTGCCGTCGGCACTCAAGGCATTGCTGGAAGCCGGTGGACTGGGCGAGGGCGTGGACACGGTTAACGTGGCCGGTGAAGCCCTCAAGCGCAGCCTGGTGGAAGCGTTGTTCGAGCAGACTGCGGTCAAGCGCCTGTGCAACCTCTACGGTCCTTCGGAAACCACGACTTACTCCAGTTGGGTATCGATGGCCCGGGAAGACGGGTTTGCCGCGCACATCGGCAAACCGGTCGCCAACACCCAGTTCTATCTGCTGGACGAACATAAGCAACCGGTACCGCTGGGCGTACCGGGCGAGATCTACATTGGCGGCGCGGGTGTCGCCCGTGGCTATCTCAATCGTGATGACCTGACCGCCGAGCGTTTCCTTAACGACCCATTCAGCAACACTAAAAACGCCCGGATGTACAAGACCGGCGACCTCGGCCGTTACCTGCCCGACGGCAATATCGAATACCTGGGCCGTAATGACGACCAGGTGAAGATCCGTGGTTTCCGCATCGAACTGGGCGAGATCGAAGCCAAGCTGGCCCAGCACGACGCCGTGAAGGAAGCGGTGGTGCTGGCCCGCGAGGACGTACCCGGCGACAAACGTCTGGTGGCTTATTTCACTCAATCCGAAGCGGTGGACATCGAAACCCTGCGCAGTCACCTGCAAGCGCAGTTGCCGGAATACATGGTCCCGGTGGCCTACGTGCACCTCGACGCCATGCCGCTGACTCCCAACGGCAAACTCGACCGCAAGGCCTTGCCGGCGCCGGACCTGAATTCGGTCATCAGTCGTGGCTACGAAGCTCCACAAGGTGAAGTTGAAACCGTCCTGGCGAAGATCTGGCAGGACTTGCTGGGCCTGCAACAGGTTGGTCGTCACGACCAGTTCTTTGAGCTGGGTGGTCATTCGTTGCTGGCGATGCAGTTGATTTCCCAGGTCCGTTTGCGCCTGGGGGTGGAACTGAGCCTGACCGCTCTGTTCGCCCATCCGGCACTCATGGACCTGGCGCAGGCCGTGTCCGAGGCCGGGCGCAGCACATTGCCGGAGATCGTCAGGGCCTCCCGCGACGAATCCTTGCCGCTGTCGTTCGCCCAACAGCGCCTGTGGTTCCTGGCGCAGATGGAAGGGGCCAGTGCGGCCTACCACATGCCGGCCGGCCTGCGTCTGCGCGGCACGTTGGACCGCGTCGCCCTGCAACGGGCGCTGGATCGCATCGTTGCCCGTCATGAGGCGTTGCGCACGACTTTCGTACAGGCCCAGGGCGAGGAGCCCCGGCAGTGTATCGCCGCGGCCGATAGCGGTTTTGCCTTGCTGCAGCATGACTTTTCCGAGCGGATCGATGCCGAAGCCGAAGTGCATGCCTTGGCGGCACGGGAAGCCGTCGATGCCTTCGATCTGGAACACGGCCCGCTGATCCGTGGCCGGTTGATCCGCCTGGGTGATGAGGAGCATGTGCTGCTGGTGACCATGCACCACATCGTTTCGGATGCCTGGTCCATGGGGGTGCTGGTCAAGGAACTGGTCGCGCTCTACGAAGCGTTCCGGCATGACCTGGACGATCCGCTGCCGGCGCTGGCCGTGCAATACGGCGACTACGCCCTGTGGCAACGCCGCTGGCTGAGCGGCGAAGTGTTGCAGGCCCAGAGCAGCTACTGGCGACAAACCCTGGCCGATGCGCCGGCATTGTTGATGCTGCCCACGGACCGGGCGCGCCCGGCGCAGCAGGACTACAGCGGGGCGGCGCTGCCCCTGGCGTTCGATGCCGAGCTGACGGCCCATCTCAAAGCCTTGAGCCAGCGTCATGGCGTCACCCTGTACATGACGTTGATGGCGGCTTGGGCGGCGTTGTTGAGTCGCCTTTGCGGGCAGGACGACGTGGTGATCGGTTCGCCGGTGGCCAACCGCACACGTTCGGAAGTCGAAGGGTTGATTGGCTTCTTCGTCAACACCCTGGCCGTGCGTATCGACGTTTCGGGCGCACCGACGGTCGAGGCCTTGCTTGCGCGGGTCAGGAACCAGACCCTTGGCGCCCAGGCGCATCAGGACCTGCCGTTCGAACAGGTGGTGGAAGTGCTCAATCCGGTACGCAGCCTGTCCCACAGCCCGCTGTTCCAGGCCATGTTGTCCTGGCAGACCCTGGACAACAGCGAACTGGCGCTGGGCGACCTGAAGCTCGAAAGCCTTGGTGTGGCGAACAATATCGCCAAGTTCGACCTGTCCCTGGAACTCGGCGAGGCCCAGGGGCAGATCTTCGGCGCCCTGGAATACGCCACGGCCTTGTTCGACGAGGCCACGGTGCAGCGTTACCTCGGTTATTTCGAGCGAATGGTGCGTGCCATGGTGGCAAGTGACCAGACGCTGATCGAGCAGATCGCGCTGGTGGACGACACCGAACGCCAGCATTTGCTGGTCGGACTCAACGCGAACCAGGCACCGTACCCCTGCGAACAGACCATCCATCAACTCTTCGAGGCCCAGGTCGCGACCCGGCCGCAGGCCATTGCCGTGGTGTTCGAAGGCGAGCGCCTGAGCTACGCCGAACTCAATCGCCAGGCCAACCAATTGGCCCATCACCTGATCGGTCTGGGCATCCGTCCGGACGACCGCGTGGCGATTTGTGTCGAGCGCAGCGCCGAGATGCTGGTGGGCCTGTTGGCGGTACTCAAGGCCGGCGGCGGTTACGTGCCGCTGGATCCGGCGTATCCGGCCGAGCGATTGGCCTACATGATCGCCGACAGTGCCCCGGTAGCGCTGCTGACCCAACGCGCACTGCAAGGCCGCCTGCCGTCACTGGCTGCGCCGGTGGTGCTACTCGATTACGTCGAACGGGTGCGCAGCGGCATTGCCGCGGGCCGTGAAGACAACCCGGTGGTGGCGACCCTCGGCGTGCGCCACCTGGCCTACGTGATCTACACCTCGGGTTCGACCGGTGCGCCCAAAGGCGTGATGATCGAACACCGGGGCCTGGTCAATTACTGCGTGGATGCCGCGCGCCTGTTCGAACTGACGCCGGCCGACACGGTGCTGCAGCAGAACACGTTGAACTTCGACCTGTCGGTGGAAGAGATTTTCCCGGCGCTGATCGCCGGTGCCACCCTGGCGCCAACCCGACAATTGTTCGGTAGCGTCGAGTTGCGGCAGGACCTCGGGATCCGGCCGACCTTCGTGCACCTGACCGCTGCACATTGGCATTCCCTGGCGGCTGAATGGCACAGCATGCCGGCACAGGCCCGCGATCATCTGCGCGACGTGCGCCTGGTCAACGTCACCGGTGACGCCCTGTCGATGCAGAAACTGCAGATGTGGGACGCGGTGCGCCCGGCCCATACCCGACTGATCAATACCTATGGTCCAACCGAGGCGACCGTCTCGTGCACCGCCGCCTACATGCACTACGACGCCGACGGCGCGGCCGGCAACGCCACCATCGGCACGCCGATGGCCAACACCCGTATCTACCTGCTCGACGGGCACCGTCAGCCGGTGCCGTTCGGGGTGGCCGGAGAGATCTACATCGGTGGTGACGGCGTGGCCCGGGGTTACCTGAACCTCGATGCGATCAATGCCGAACGCTTCCTCCTCGATCCATTCAGTGACCAGCCCGACGCCCGCATGTACAAGACCGGCGACCTGGCCCGCTATCGTCCGGACGGACGTATCGAATACCTGGGGCGCAATGACTTTCAGGTCAAGGTGCGCGGATTCCGTATCGAGCTGGGTGAAATCGAAACCAGGCTCGGCCACTGCGCCGGGGTCAAGGAAGCGGCGGTGATCGTGCGTGAGGACACGCCGGGGGACAAGCGCCTGGTGGCCTATGTCGTGCTGCAGGGCGGTGTCACCCTGAGCGCAGCCGCCTTGCGCTCGGAACTGTCGACGCTGCTGGCCGAGTACATGGTGCCAAGTGCGTTCGTCAGCCTGGCCGCACTGCCGCTGACGCCGAACCGCAAGCTCGACCGCCAGGCACTGCCGGCGCCGGATGCCGACGCGTTCGCCAGTCGCGTGCATGTAGCGCCGCAAGGCGCCACGGAAGTCGCCCTGGCGCGGATCTGGCAGGGCATGCTCAACGTCGAAGTGGTGGGGCGTCACGACCATTTCTTCGAGCTGGGCGGGCATTCGTTGCTGGTGATGCGCTTGATTGCCCAGGTGCGCGAGCAATTGGGGGTGGAACTGAGCCTGAACGAGGTCTTTGCCCAACCCGAGCTGAGCGCGCTGGCCCAGGTGCTGGCCCGAGCGGCACGCAGCGCCCGGCCGGACATCGTACCGGTGTCCCGTGAGCAGGCACTGCCGTTGTCGTTTGCCCAGCAACGCCTGTGGTTCCTCGCGCAGCTGGACAACGCCAGCGCGGCGTATCACATCCCCACCGGCCTGCGTCTGCGCGGTGCCCTGGACACCGCCGCCCTGGGTCGTGCCCTGGATCGCATCGTCGCCCGTCACGAAGCCTTGCGCACGACCTTTGTCCAGGGCCAGGAAGTGGAGCAACGCATTGCTCCGGCCGACATCGGTTTCGCCTTGAAGCGGCATGACCTGTCCGCCCACCCGGATGCCGAGGCCGAGCTGTCGCGCATGGCCGGGGAGGAGGCGCAGCAGGCCTTCGACCTGAGCCGTGGCCCGCTGGCCCGTGGTCGCCTGGTGCGCATGGGCGATGCTGACCATGCGTTGCTGGTGACCCTGCACCACATTGTCTCGGACGGCTGGTCCGCCGATGTCCTGACCCGTGAGCTGGGCGTGCTGTACGCGGCATTCAGCCAAGGCCAGGACGACCCGCTGCCGGCCTTGCCGGTGCAATATGCCGACTACGCCATCTGGCAGCGGCGCTGGCTCACCGGCGAGGTGTTGAGCCGCCAGGAACGTTACTGGCAGGACACCCTGGCCGGCGCGCCGGCATTGCTGACCTTGCCGACGGACCGGCCACGGCCGGCCCAGCAGGATCATTCCGGTCATGCGGTGGGGATCGCCTTCGACGAAGCGTTGACCGAAGGCCTCAAGGCCCTGAGCCAGCGCCATGGCGCCACGTTGTTCATGACGGTGATGGCCGCGTGGGCCGCGCTGCTGAGCCGGATGTCCGGGCAGGACGATGTCGTCATCGGTACTCCGACGGCGAACCGCATGCAGGCGGAGGTGGAAGACCTGATCGGTTTGTTCGTCAACACCCTGGCGGTGCGCGTCGAGGTTTCGTCCGAACTGACCGTCGAGACCTTGCTGCAACGGGTCAAGGCCCAGACCCTGGGCGCCCAGGCGCATCAGGATCTGCCGTTCGAACAGGTGGTGGAAGTGGTCCGGCCATTGCGCAGCCTGTCCCACAGCCCGGTGTTCCAGGCCATGCTGTCGTGGCAGAACAATGAAACCGGCGGGATGGAATTGTCCGAGCTGTCACTGCAAGGACTGGGGGTGACCAGCCGCACCGCCAAGTTCGATGTGTTGCTGGACATGGCTCTGATCGATGGGCGCCTGTTCGGTTCGCTGGAGTACGCCACGGCGCTGTTCGACCAGGCCACGATGGAGCGCTACCTCGGTTACCTCGAATGCATTCTGCGCGCCATGGTGGCCGATGAGCAGGCCCTGGTGGCGCAGATCCCGCTGTTGCAAGACGCTGAGCGCCAACACCTGCTGGAAGCCTTCAATGCGACGGCCGTCGACTATCCGCAAGGCCTGACCCTGCATGGCCTGTTCGAGGCACGGGTCACGA
>NZ_VIUE01000047.1 GCF_007828215.1 Pseudomonas sp. SJZ074
ACTACCTGCCGCCAATAGCCATGGAGCAGCAGGCAGCTTGATCACCGTAATCGGTGTCCGGAAAAACTTGACCAGAACAGGCTCGCTCCCACAGGGGATTGCGGGTAGGCAGGGTTATTGGGGCACCCGCCAGTCCCTGCTGCTTAACCCCGCCGCTCAACCAATACCTGCTCCAACACCACCTCCAATGGATGCCGCAGCTGCTTGTCCGCCAGCCGCTTCACCTGGCTGCGGCACGAATACCCCGTCGCCAATGCCTCCCCTTCCTTGTCCAGCTTGCCGGCCCAGGACTGTTCGAAAATGGTTCGCGAGGTATCCTGGTTGCGCAGTTCATGGCCATAAGTGCCGGACATGCCGCAGCAGCCCGTCGCCTCGGTCACCAGCTTGAGCCCCAACTTGGTGAACACGCTTTGCCACTGGGCAGTACTGGCGGGCACGTTGGTCTTTTCGGTGCAGTGCGCCAGCAGGCGGTACGTCCGGGCAACGGGATTCGGCGTTTGCGGTACCGCATCGACCAACCACTCCTGAGGCAACAGGACTTTCGGGCAAGCCTTGAGCCCTGGCACTTTCTGATATTCCTGGCGGTAGACCAGGGTCATGGCCGGATCCAGACCGACCAGGGGCACCGAGCAGCCAGCGAGTGCCTGGAGCTGGGCGGCGTTGCGGATCGCCGCTTTGTTGAAGGCACCGAGGAAACCCTGCACATGCAAGGGCTTGCCGTTGGCGCTGTACGGCGCCAGGAACACCCGGTAACCCAGTTGATGCGCCAGCTCGATAAAAGAGGCCAGCAACGGCGTTTCGAAGTAACGGGTGAAGGCGTCCTGCACCAGTACCACGCTGCGCTCCCGTTGCGCCGGCGTGAGTTCACGCAGGGCCGGTACGCTGGCGACCGCGACCTTGCAGCGGCTCAGGGTGGCCTGGAAGTTGAAGCGACTGATCAACGGGCTGTCGACCATGCCCACTTGGTTCGCCAACAGCCGGCTCAGCCAGGTCGAGCCCATGACCGCGTTGTAGAGGCCCGGCACGTAAGCCATGTAGGGAATGGTGAACTCCAGCGAACCGATCAGGTAGTCGCGCAGCGGCCGTTGATAGCGGCCGTGGTAGAGCTGCAGGAAACGCGAGCGGAATTCCGGCACGTTGACCTTGATCGGGCATTGCCCCGCGCAGGATTTGCAGGCCAGGCAGCCGGCCATGGCGTCGTAGACTTCATGGGAGAAATCCTCCTGGCCCTGGGAGCGCGCACGATTGTTACGCAGCCGAGCCGGCAAGCCTTTCAACCACGACGCACCGCCCCGCGCCGCTTCCAGCACATCGACATTGGCCGCGCCTTGCAGGCGCAACCATTCACGCATCAGCGATGCCCGCCCCTTGGGAGAATGCTGGCGTTCACGGGTGGCTTTCCACGACGGGCACATGGCGTCGTCGGGGTCGAAGTTGTAGCAGGCACCATTGCCGTTGCAGTGCACGGCAGTGCCGTAGCTCTGCCAGACGCGCTCGTCGATCTGCCGATCCAGGTCACCACGTAGCGTGACCTCGTTGACCTTGAGCAGGCCTTCGACGGCATCCGGCGGCGTGCAGATCTTGCCGGGGTTGAGCTGATTGTGCGGATCGAACGCGCCCTTGAGCGATTGCAGCGCCGGGTACAAATCGCCAAAAAACGCCGGCACGTATTCCGAGCGCAGCCCCTTGCCGTGCTCACCCCAGAGCAAGCCACCATAACGCTGGGTGAGTTCGGCCACGGCATCGGAAATCGGCTTGACCAGCGCGGCCTGGGCCGGGTCTTTCATGTCCAGTGCCGGCCGCACGTGCAACACGCCGGCGTCGACGTGACCGAACATGCCGTAGCTCAAGCCGTGGCCGTCGAGCAATGCGCGAAACTCGGCAATGTAGTCGGCCAACCGTTCCGGCGGTACGGCGGTGTCTTCCACGAACGGCTGCGGCCGGATTTCACCTTCTACGTTGCCCAACAGCCCGACCGAGCGCTTGCGCATGGCATAGACACGGTTCACCGCCTCGGCGCCTTCCGCCAGCGTATGACCCAGGCGCTCGATGGTCGTGTCGTGTTGCAGATGCACCACGAAGGCCGCCACCTCGGCGTTCACTTGCGCAACGTCATCACCGCTGAACTCCACCAGGTTGATGCCCAAAGTCGGGCGCTCGGCGTCGGCCGGGAAATACTCGGCGACGCTGTGCCAGACAATGTCCTTCATCGCCAGCAGCAACACCCTGGAGTCCACCGTTTCGATGGACAGCGGCTTGTGGGCCAGCAATGCGTTGGCGTCGCGCAAGGCGTCCATGAAGCTGCCGTAGCGCACGTTCACCAGCACCGAATACTTGGGAATCGGTAGCACGTTGAGCTTGGCCTCGACCACGAACCCCAGCGACCCTTCGGCGCCACAGAGCACGCTGTTGAGGTTGAAGCGGCCATGATCATCGCGCAGGTGCGCCAGGTCGTAGCCGGTCAGGCAGCGGTTGAGTTTGGGGAACACCGACTCGATCAGCTCGGCCTGGGTTTCCTGGATCTGCCGGGCGGTGCGGTATACCTCGCCGATGCGACCCGGTTCGGCGCACGCGGTTTCCAGCTCGGCGTCGGACAATGGCTGGGTGTGCAGGCGCTGGCCGCCGAGCAGCACGCTGTGCAGCTCCAGCACGTGGTCGCGGGTCTTGCCATAGGTGCAACTGCCCTGGCCGCTGGCATCGGTGTTGATCATGCCGCCCACGGTGGCGCGGTTGGAGGTCGACAGCTCCGGCGCGAAGAACAACCCGTGGGGCTTGAGCGCGGCGTTGAGTTGGTCCTTGACCACGCCGGCCTGCACTCGGACCCAACGCTCGGCCACGTTGATTTCGAGGATGGTGTTCATGTGTCGCGACAGATCGACCACGATGCCGTCGGTCAATGACTGGCCGTTGGTGCCGGTGCCCCCGCCCCGTGGCGTCAGCTTGATCTGGCGAAACCGCGGTTCAGCCATCAGCGTGGCGATGCGCGCAACGTCGTCAGCGTCCTGGGGAAACACCGCCGCTTGCGGCAGGCGCTGGTAAATCGAGTTGTCGGTCGCCAACACGGTACGGGTGCCGTAGTCAGCGCTCAGATGACCACGAAAGCCGCTGGCGCGCAGGGCCTCGATGAATTCCGGGTAGTGGGCCGCGGGGGCAACCACGGGCAGTTGGGCAATCATTAACGGCCTCTTGGGGGCTAATCACGTAAATACTTGTCGCCAGCGCATGAATAGGTCAGGCTCGGAACGACCTGCGTCAATGTTCCTCCAGGTTCCCGGCGCAGACAACACGATAATCCTGCCGCTATCGATGACTTTTTCGAATGAATTACCGCCACCTTACGCCATCCATGTCACTGCTGCTGGCATTTGAAGCCGCCGCTCGGCATGAAAGCTACACCCGGGCCGCGGTCGAACTCTCGCTGACGCAAAGTGCCGTCAGCCGACAAGTCCAGGCGTTGGAAGAGCAACTGGGGCTGACGCTGTTTCGTCGCGAAGGCCGACAGGTCCGGCTGACTGATGTCGGTCGCCTCTACCAACGGGAGATGAGCGAGGCGCTCGGACGCATCCGCAGCGCGACGCTGCAGGCCATGGCTTATCAGTCCGGCAGCGGCACCCTGCGCCTGGCGACGTTGCCGACCTTCGGCTCGAAGTGGCTGCTGCCGCGCCTGCATGAGTTCTACAAAACCCACCCCGGCATCCTGGTGCACATCAGTTCGCGGATCGACGCCATCGACTTCGACACCAGCGGCATCGACGCCGCCATCGTCGTCGGCACGGCCGACCTGCCAGGCCTGATCAGCCATCGCCTGCACGCCGAAGAACTGATCGTGATCATCTCGGCCCAGGCGGCCAAGGCCCATGAGACGTGGACGCCGGAACGGATCAGCGAACAGATGCTGCTCAACGTGGCGAACAACCCCAACGTCTGGGGTGACTGGTTCAGTCACCACACCCTGCCCCACGCCAGGATGCGCCTGGGCCCCAGCTTCGAACTCACTTCGCACTTGATCCAGGCGGTGCGCGCGGACATCGGCATCGGCCTGGTGCCCCGCATCCTGGTGGCCGACGAGTTGGCCAATGGCGAGCTGATCGGCCTCGACCTGCCATTCGCCAGCCGGCGCAGTTACTACCTCACCTACCCGCCGCGCAACGAAATGCTGCCGTCTTTGCGGGCGTTTCGTGGCTGGTTGCTGGAGCAGATCTGACAGCCCCGCACTGATCGCAGACATAAAAAAGCCCCGCAAACCAAATGGGTCGGCGGGGCAAGGAATTGGTTGGTTGCGGCCAACCAAAGGAGCTCTGTGAAAAGCGTCTATCCGTTGAATCAGATGCAGTCTTCTGCGGCGCGCTCGAAACTCGAAGGCAGCAGGTTCGAGGCCAGCAGGTGCCGCTCGTAGATGAACACCTTGCCGCCATTCCCGGCTTTGTAGGCTTCCAGCACGTTGTCCGCAGAGACTTTGCTCGGCACGACGATCCGGTAGCTGCGCTGGGTCTGTGAGACCATCGGGTTCAACTGACTGTCCTGCAATTTCGGTATGACGCACTCGGCATACTCGGCCGGGGTCTTTTGGGTCTGCAGGGTCAGCGTCGGATCGTTTGGCGCAGAGGCACAACCTGTGAGCAGCAAAGAAACAAACGCCATGACCGGCACGAATAAAAAGCGCATCAGTTTCATCCCGAAAATAAAAATGGGTCAGGCTCGTGTGACGACGGAACGCTGTTGCGTCATGTCTGGAGCCACCTGTTCGATGGGCGCAATTGTCCAATGACTGGCGACAAAGCAGAACATGCGTTTAGTGATGGTCACTATTACTTCTAACGATAGTTGCGTGCCGCAGGGGTGAGGCACGCGTGCCTTGGCGGCGCGAAGCCGGGGGGGCCAGCCTCGCTGAACCTGTTCGTGATGAAGGCCGATGGCGTCAGGACTGGGCTGTGAGGGCCGAGTGGGTTTTCAATTCTTCGTCAATGAACGCAGCGATCATGGCCCGGTAGACCCGCTCCACGACATCAGGCGAGGCGCCGGTTTCATTCGCAATCCCACGCACTTTGGTGATGACCTGCTCGACCCGCGCCGGCGCGCGCACATCGTCGGTGGTTTTCTTGAAGGCTGCCGCCTGCGTGACGAAGTTGCCGCGCCGGGCCAGGAGTGCAACGACCTGGCGGTCGATCTGGTCGATCTGCTGGCGGACTTCTTCGATTGATGTACAGCGTAATTCCATTTGAGTATCTCCTTTCAAGTAACGGCAATGTGCGTGGGTGTTTGCGATATGGCGGCATATTCGAGATAGATGCAAGCGGAGCCGCCGCCATCGTCGGATCGCCGCCCGGAGCAGGCTCGCTCCCACAGGGGTGTTCCGGGGAACCTCAGAGCTTTGGGATAATACCGGTGGCCTCGGCAATCGTTGCCAGTACTTCTTCCATTCCGGCAATGTGATTCTGAAGGTCCACAAAAGATTGATGGACCGCTTCGTCGACGTCTACGGTCTGATGTCCGCGAAGCGCTATTACCCTGCGCAGTTCTTTTTCCTGAAGCTCACTCACGCTTTCGCGCAGAGCCAGGAGCTGGTCGAATATCTGCGCGACTTTGGCTTTGCTATCGGCGTCCATCATCTCCAACCTAAGCTCTCGATAAATGCGCCCCAGGACACGCGAGCCGGATATCAGGTCCTTAGGGTGATCAATGGACATCTGAACAAGCGGAGGAGTTTCGGTCCGACCAGGCAGGCCTTGCCTGGAACGTATCGATGGCCAAGAGAGTCGGAGCAATCAGGCCCTTGGCAAAGAAATCGTCCCATGCCCTTACGATCAGCCGTCCTCGCTGCGCTATTCACCCTGGCGACTGGCACAGCCGCCGATGCCCAGGAACCGCTACGCCTGGAAAACCTGAAACGTTGCGGTGCGCTGTTGGAAAACCAGCGCCAGGACTGGTGCCTGACGGTGCGCGGGTTGGACGACGGCGTGCCGCAATTGAAACTGGGCAACCGAGCGATCCCCCCGGACGCGGTCCGGCGCGAGGGGCAGAACCTGCGCTTGCAGCTGGATAGCACCCATTACCAAAGCGGCCCTCTCTGGCTGGAGGATGGCCCTCGTACCAGCAACGCCGCCTGGCTGACCTTGCGCAACAGCCACGTATTGGCCGCCGGACCGGACGAAGTGGCGAAGAACATGGACGGACTGACCACTTACGTCAATCTGGTCAGCCTGCTGATCGAGGAAGACCATGCCGGCCGCCAGGAAGCCGAGCGCCTTGCCAGCAAGTACGGGGCGACGGTGGTCGGCAGCATTGCCCCGTTGAACCTTTATCAACTTCGTCTGCCGGCCACGGACCTGATGCAGCGTGACGCACTGGTGCTGCGCCTGGGCAGTGAAACCAGTGTGGATGCGGTGGTGATCGAAGAGTCCGCGGCGGAAGAAACCGAGCAATCCACGGCCCGCCCTGAAGAACCGAAGAAGCCGGCACAGGACTCCGACGAATGGGCGGCGAACCGCTTTCTCGACGCGGTGCACTACTACCAGCGGCGCATTCCCGGAAAGCAGGCGCCCATCCAGCCGCAACCCGTGCGCATCGGCCTGATCGAGCGCGATGTGGATTTCGACACGGCGGATTTTGCCGACTACCTCGGTGCCTGCTCGGTACCGCGCACCTGTGTCTATGCCCGCGATGCCGATGCCCCGGACGGCCATGGCACCACCGTCGCGGGCCTCCTCGCTGCGCGCTGGAATGACGGCGGCAACACCGGTTTTCTTAGCGGCCTGGATAAGGCCAGTGGTGGCTTCGAGGTCATCGTCGAACGTAATTCCGATGCCGGGATCACCGCCAATATCGCCGCCTCGGTCAACCTCGTGGAAGATGGTGTACGCGTGCTCAACTGGAGCTGGGGCATCCATCGGGTGGGGGCCAAGGACATCAAGGGGGACGATGTGGACTCCTTGCTGCGCTCAGGCGTCGCCATGAGCGGCTACGAGGAACTGCTGGAGGAGTTCTTCCTCTGGCTGCGCAAGGAGCACCCCGACGTGATCGTGGTGAACTCCGCCGGCAACGGCTCGTCCTTCTCGGGTAGCGATGAGTACCGACTGCCCTCTTCCTTCATCACCGAGCAGTTGCTGGTGGTCGGTGGTCACCAGCGCAGCGAGCGTGCCGGGGTCGCCGTCGACGATCCTGCCTATGCGGTCAAGCGCAGCTCCTCGAACGTCGACATGCGCGTCGACATCACCGCCGCCGCTTGCACTCACGCCTCGACGCCCGGTGCAGGCCAGGACGGTGCGGTGCATTGCGGCACCTCCTACGCCACGCCCATGGTCGCGGGCCTGCTGGCGGCAATGCTGTCCATCAACCCGCAACTTCAGCCTGAACAATTGCGCACGCTATTGCGCCGCAGCGCCCTGACCATCGGCGACAACCACGACTTCGAACGGATGGACGCGCAAGACCTCACCGCGCCCATCCTGCCGTCGGAGCGCCGCTACCAACTCAATGACAAGGACGTAGGGCGCTCGGCGCGGTTGGATATGCAGAAGGCATTGGACCTGGCGGTGGAAAGTCGTGAGCGGGTACGCTGAGCGACACTGACGTCATGCTCCATGTCAGGGTCGATCAGCGTGCAAGTGCAGGCATTCATCGAACACGCACCACAGCCCGCCTCAACCCACCCAGCCGACCGCAGTCTTGGGAATGACATCGGACTCATCGAGCTTGGACGCAAACATGCTCACCGCTTCGAGTGCATCCGTGGTGCCGGTCCTGATCTGCACGATGACCGATCCGGCCTGGTCGGCCAGGGTTACCCCGCGCAACGCGCCCTCATGGGTCACGTTCATGCTGGCGACCGCTTCACGGGTTTCGGACAGGATCATGCCGATCATTTCCGCGATCTCCGACGTCGAACGGCTGGTACGCCCGGCCAGTTGCCTGACCTCGTCGGCCACCACCGCGAACCCCCGTCCCTGATCACCGGCCCGCGCCGCCTCGATGGCGGCGTTCAGGGCCAGCAGGTTGGTCTGTTCGGCAATGCCGCGAATGGTATTGACGATTGCCGTGATCTCTTCCGAGCGAGCCCCCAATTGCCCGACCAGACGCGCGGAGGCACCAATATTGTCGGCGATCTGGCGCATTTCCTTGGCCGTCTGGTGGATCACCTGGGCACCCTGCTCGGCGACCCTCTCGGTCTCGGCGGAGATGTGATAGGCACGGGACGCCCCTCGGGAATCTTCCTCGAACTTCTCCACCCGTTCGGTGATGTCGGTGGCGAACTTGACGATCTTGCTCAACTTGCCTTCAGCGTCGTAGACCGGGTTGTAGCTCGCCTCCAGCCAGACCACCTTGCCGTGCTTGCCGAGGCGCTTGAACTGGCCACTGAAAAACTCACCAGCATTGAGACGGCGCCAGAAATCACTGTATTCGGAACGGCTGACCAGCTCCGGTTCGCAAAACATCCGGTGGTGCTTGCCCTTGAGTTCGGCCAGCGAATAATTCATGACCTGGAGGAATCGTTTGCGGTCAGCACGTTGCCGCCCAAGTCAAACTCAATCACCGCCATGGCCCGGTCAAGCGCCGCCAGCCTGCCACGGGTTTCGGCCTCGCTTGCGACTTTGGCAGTGACGTCCAGCGCGTACTTGACCACCTTCACGACGCGGCCGTTTTCATCCTTTACAGGGTTATAGCTGGCTTCCAGCCAGATGTGCTGGCCTTGTCCGCCGACGCGTTGAAAGGTGCCGGAAACGAATTGACCGGCACGCAGCTGATTCCAGAACTCGCGATACTCGGCGCTGCCCGCCAGTGCGGAAGTACAGAAGTCACGATGGGACAGACCGGCCAACTGATCCGCACGATACCCCATCGTGCTGAGAAAATTCTCATTCGCCCGAAGCACCTTGCCATCGGGGCTGAACTCGACAACGGCCATCGACCGTTCCAAGGCGCCGACCAATCCCTTGTATGTGGCCAATTCGGCTGTCCTGGCCATCAGTTCACTTTTTAGCGCTTTATTAAACATGACGTACCCCTCGACGAAACTGCACGATCAGTCGGACCTCTTAGGGCTATCGACTCATAAGTCGGAGGACTTAATACCGTAGAGCGGAATTATTCATTGACGTCAAGAAAGCGCAGACAGGCGTACCTTGCTTGCTATTTGAACTTCTTCTCTCATGCAGAAAATTGGCAGAAAAACCGTCCGCATCGTGCTACCAACGTTCCCCAGCCATCAATTTTTCATGGCTCGCCCGAATATTTCTCAAAGCCTGAGCATGCAACTGCGAAACCCGCGACTTTGAAATGCCCATCAGTTCACTGATCTCGGTAAAGCCCAGATGCTGGTGGTAATGCCCTTCGATGACTTGTCGCTCGTTCGCCGAAAGTAGCTTCACGCACTCGTTTAGCGTGTCACCTTCGCGTTCCACTTCGTACAGGCTCAGCGGGTTATTGTCATTGGGCTCCTGATCAACGATACCGGACTCCAGAAACAACCCGAACGCCAAGCCGATGGCGACGTTCGCCACATGCTCGAGATCGGACTCCGCTCTTTGCTCCTGCGAACCGGAAATGCTTTCCAGTCGCTCCCGGTAGTAGCGACGTTGATCACTGACGTAACAAGACAGCCCCTTGAGGACGTTGCCCTTTACGTAGGGCTCGGCATAGGACTGGAAACGCGTGCCCAATCCAGGGTTGAACCGGTCGATTGCCTGCAACAGGCCAATCGAAGCCAGGTTCATGTAATCCCCCCACTCCGCCAGCGGATGCGGATAACGAGCGTAAAGAAGCCCGACAAGCATTCGAAGCCATTGGCCGTAGAAGAAGAACAGCCGGCTCCTGGCCGCCTCTGCCTGAGTGTCCACCCAGGTGCGCCACAAGGCCTGCTCATCATCGCCGTCCTTGCGAGTTTCATCTGTCGCCATGGAAGGCTCCACCTTCGGCCTTACCCAAGATTGCGCATCAACGTCTGAGCGATCAGTCCCCAGCCGTCGATCAACAGGAACAGCATGATTTTCAAAGGCAGGGAAATGGTGATGGGCGGCACCATGATCATCCCCAATGACATCAAGATTGACGCAACGACCAGGTCGATGATCAAGAACGGCAGGAAGATCATGAAACCGATCTGAAAGGCTAATTTCAACTCACTCAACATGAAGGCCGGTATCAACTTTATCGGGGACAGTCCGTCCGGCTCCTGCGGCAGCGGATCCTTGGCCAACTCATAGACCAGACGCAGGTCTTCTTCATGGGTCTGCCTGATCATAAAGTCACGGATCGGTACCCATCCCTGCAACGCCGCGCCATCAAGCCCGACCTTGTTTGCGAGGAACGGCCTGATACCGGCGTCATAAGCTTTTTCCAGGGTCGGAGCCATGGTGAAGAGCGTCAGGAACATCGACAGCACGATCAGTACGATATTCGGCGGTGTCTGTTGCAACCCCAGCGCTTGCCTGGTCAGTGACAACACGACGATGTTGCGCGTGAATGTCGTCAGGGAAATGACCAGGAACGGCAAGAACGAAAGCGCCGTCAGCAAGACAACAATACTGACGGGGGACTGGATCTGGTTGATGTGCAAGCTTCCCCATTCGGAGAAGTCGTCTGCCGCACTTGCGAACGAGGCAAAGCAGCTCAGCCATATAAACAGCAAACGGTGAGTCATATCGAAGGCTTCAAGGGCGAGCATCCAACGCAGAAGATGAGGCGTGTTGAGACAGAATGGTCACTGTGGCTCCGTTGGAAGACTCAGTGACCAGAACCTGCGACGTTTCTGTCTTGAGCAGATAAACCTTGGTCTTGGTCGACAATCGCAATGCGCGTACACACTGCAGCTCAGCCGCACCGGGGGAGGCTCCGGGTACCCCGACATGGCGACGGGCATACCAACGCATCGCGGCGTAGGCGATCGCCAATAACAGCACCGTGATCAGCATCACCTTGATCATCAACATCAGTGACAGCGGATCGTCCTGGCGCAATGGCAATGCCAAGGGTTGGGCTATGGTTTCCGACGTCACAATATTTCCGTCAACTGAATGCCGAAATTGTCGTCGACTGCCACCAGATTGCCTCGGGCCACCGGTTTGCCGTCCAGGCACAAGGACGCCGGTTCGTGGACCTGCTCCATCAGTTTCACGACATCTCCGGCCTTGAGCGCGAACAGCTCATCCACCGTCATTGACGCGTTACCGATCTGGACCACCAACTCCACGACCACATGCTTGATCAGGTTCAAATCACGCTTGATCAGCGGTGACATTTCATCATTGGCCACTACCCTGGCCTCTTCCAGCTCAATTGCATCTACCGTCGCAGTCACATTCAAACTCCTGGTTCACTCATTGGAAATCAACTGCACGGCCAGTTGGTCGCGCTGTTTGGCCAAGTAACCGCTGGCCACCACGGGGCCGTCGGCCACACGTAACGAGACAGGGTCAGCTAACAAAGCGCCGGCCCGCAGGGTATCCCCTGGACGCAGGTCTCTCATCTCACCAATGGAGAGGCTCGCCAAGGGCAAACGTACAGACAGTTTTACCCGGGCATTACCCAGTGCCTGTTTGCGTTCGAGCAACGGCTTGCGGGGCACTGGAGGTTCAAGCTCGGCATTGAGCAATGCCGCATCCAGCAGTAGAGACAGCGTCAACTGACCGACCTGAAGTCGCAGCAATACCCGAGCATTGAGTGCATCTGAAAATGGCCTGGAGGGGTCGGCTACCAAGAGGGAAACACCGCTCTGCCCTAGGGCCTCAAGCAGAGTGTTGACCAACGCCAATTGGGCTTCGTGCAGCAGATATCGGGCGCTTTCATCTTCAGGTGCATCGTGAAAAGCAGGACCGAATACTATCGATCGCCAATCACCCGCCAGGCTGATCGAGCCATGGGCTGATCTGGCACGCAGCCAGCCCTCCGTCGACGCCAACTCACGGGCATCGTCCAAGGCCGAACAGTTCACCTCACAGGGGTGACGCTCATCACTGAAGCACCACTGCTCGTACCAATGCCGAATGACAGCAGGCAAGCGATCACGGGCAGTACGCAGGCGAGTCGTACCGACAAATCCCAACATCCTCATGATCAGCCCCCTCTCGTTCCGTTGTACAACTGTTCCAACATTTCATTGGAGACCGTCATGACCCTGGAACTGGCTTGGTATCCGCGTTGAATAATCAAAATGTCGCCGAACTCCTGGGCCAGATCGACGTTCGACAGCTCCAGATAGCCCCCCTGGATTCGGCCAAACTGTTTCTCCCCAGCCCGACCAAATTGAGCCTTCATGGAAGAGGGAGCGTGATAAAGCGAGTTGGCCCCTGCGATCAATGCACTTTCATCCGCAAAATCCGCCAGCGCCAACTGACTGCCGTCACGTTTTTCACCATTGGCGTAGGTAAACTTGAGAATGCCCGTCTCGTCGAATGAGAAGGTGCTCAGGCCTGCAATCGCGCTGCCGTCGACGACCCGTGCGCCCAATGTGTGGCTCGGGGCACTGGCGACCTGCGAGGCCAGGTTGAAGCTTCCCGGCGTACCGAAATCCAGCACGATGTTTTGAAGCGCGCCATTGCTGGTCAGGGGAACGGACAACGTGTTGAAACCGGCCACGGGGCTGCCGTCCGCGCCAAACGTGATGGTGCCGGTCTGCAACTGCGCGCCGCTCGAATCCGATACCGTGACTGTCCAGCTATTGACGGACGCCGCTTGCGGCTCGAATTTGACGCTCAGGGTATGGGTCCCACCGCTCGCATCGAACACCTGGATCGAACTGATCTGGTGGGTCGAATCCGTCGCACCGCTACGGGCCAATGCCCCCACCATCTCGATTCGGGTGGTAGCCTTCGGCGGCAGGGTACGCTGTCCCTGAATATTGACATCGCTCAGGTTGCCGGCCGAGTCGATACTTGCGACACGACGCTGGCTGATAGTGTCGACCAGATAACCGTCCTTATCGATCTGGAATTGCCCGGCACGGGTATATGACAGAGCACCATGCTCATCGCGCAAGACAAAGTAACCCGCGCCATTGATCGCCACATTGGTGTTGTTTCCGGTCTGGCGATTTTCGCCCGGTTTGATCCGCACCTCCGTACCCGCAATGCCCGAGCCGAAACTCTGACCATCCTGCCCATTGACGGCACGATAGAACGTATCGCTGCCCCGATAACCTGGCGTGTTCATGTTGGACACGTTGTTGGAGACGTTATCCAGCCCCTTCGCGAAGGAAAACAGGCCACTCATTCCATTAAAGAAAGCTTGTAGCATCACGCCCCCTGCCTGACCAGTTTGATTTGAGACAAGCGCACATCCGTCAGGACTGAACCATCGGCTTGCTTGACGGACAGCACCGGGCCGGTAGACGAAAATGCAATCGCCGACACCGAACCAATGACCGAGCCTCCGTTGGTAATACTGACTTCAACCTGACGCCCAAGCAGTCCCAGGGACTGCGACGTGGCATTCATGGATACCAGGTTATTGGTGTTTTCGTTGGTGATCCGGGTCTGTTCGAGGTTGGCAAACTGCGCCATCTGCGCCAGGAACTCACGGTTGTTGATGGGTTCCAGCGGGTCCTGGAAGGTCAGTTCGGTCAAAAACAACTTGATGAAATCTTCCTGCCCCAGACGGCTCTGGGCCAGCTCCGAGGTGGTGGTGCTCAGCTCATTCCCAATCGCTTCAACGGCCATGGTGTTCACCTGTGTAATCGTTCGAAAGTGGCGATGCGCGCCAGATTTCCTGGCCATTGAGCCAAATCTGCTGTGGACGCTCGGGCATCGACGGGGCTCGACGAGATAACTCGTCAATCAGTTCATCGCGCTCTTGCGGCGTCAACTGATAGTCCCGGACAAACAACTCGACACCTTGGTCCCGAGGCAGGAAATGGAACTGCCGGTCCGGCCATTTCAATGTGAGGTAGCTCAACAAGGGTCGGCTGGGGGAACTCCCAGCCTCCTGAGGCTCGAGCCCGACGGGTTCGCCGGATTGGCCGTAGGGATTTCTGATCAGGACTTCACTGGACGTGAAGGAACCGGCCGACGCCATCAGTACAGAACTCAACGGTGCGGCATGACTCTGCTCCACGCCTACCGGCACAACGCCGTGGATGCCCTGCTCCGTCAGGAACCCATCAGGGAGATATGAGAGATGATGGCCTGCGTACGTACCCAGCGCGTACAACTCAATTGTCCCCGCGGCCTTGGACTTGGAGGCATCGCCCGAATCCGACCGCACGACCCGCCTTGGATCAAGCTGAGAAAATTCCGTATGCGGAAGTCGGTACTGCGAAGGAGTGTGCTCGCTTCGCTGACGACCTGCGTTTTCGTTCGACGTTGGCGGATGATCGCCAAGTCCAATCTTGCGTTCAAAGTCCCTGGCCTGTGTTTCGCGGGCAGGAGCACGCTGCTGATCAGTCGCCGCAACCCAAAGCGATACCCCTACCTTAACGGCCATATCCCGCTCCCTGGCTTTGCTGCGCATCAAAAATGTCGATGGCCTCATGCTCATGCGCGGCCTTATCGAACAGCACTTGTAGACGACCTTGCGCCTTCTCGATCAGGTCCTCGTTAACCTTGCACTTGAGTAACTGGGTCATGGCGCCGTGCGACAAATGCCGCGCTTCAACAACAGAACGATGTGCCGCTTCAAGCCGCTGGAAGGCCGTGGCCTGCGCCAGCAATCGCTGTTCATGCTGGGAAGGATCAAGTATTGCGCCAACACGTCCCAATCCCTCGAAACCCGCCTGAATACTGTCGTAGCAATGTTGTTCTTCGCTCAGGAGGCGCTCGGCCTGTGCCAGCGCTCGGTGACTGCGATCATAAGCAAGCTCTGCCTTCTCCCGTTGCATGGCACGCAGACGAGACGCCGCCTCCAATTGCCGGGACTTGCGCCGTTCATCTTGCACTGTTCACCCCCTTGCCCAGCCGCTGGACCAACTCGAGAACGGTTTTCCAGGTACCTGATGCCGGGAAATGCTCCTCAGGGGTTTGCTGTAACAGCGCGTCAAACTCGGATTTCAACTCAATCATCGTGTCCAGCAGGGGCTGAGAGCCCTTTTCATAGGCCCCCAGCTCAATCAGATCCGCGCTGCTCTGATAGCTGCCAAGCGCCGAACGAAGACGCTCGACCTGGCTTTTCTGCTCATGGGTGTGCAGGGCGCCCGCCAATCGACTGATGCTATGCAGCACTTCAATGGCCGGCCAATGCCCGCGAGCGGCCACGCTGCGACTCAAGACAATGTGCCCGTCGAGGATGGCACGCATATGGTCAGCCACCGGCTCATTCATATCGTCGCCCTCGACCAGCACGGTATACACCCCTGTGATGGAGCCTTGGCCGTCCAACGCACCGGCACGCTCCATCAAGGGTGGCAACAGGGCAAAGACTGAAGGCGTATAGCCCCGGCTGCCCATCGGCTCGCCCGTAGAGAGTCCGATTTCACGTTGGGCCAGGGCGAAACGGGTAATCGAGTCCATGATCAGCAGCACGTGCTTGCCCTGGGCTCGAAACCACTCGGCAATGGTCGTTGCGGTGTAAGCCGCCTGGCGCCGTAGGACGGCCGGCTGCTCAGCGGCCGCGGCAATGACCACGGCTTTCTTGAGTCCCTCGGGCCCGAGGCTTTCGCGAATGAAGTCACCCACCTCGCGACCGCGCTCACCGATCAGGGCGATCACGATCACATCGGCTTCGGCATACTTGCTCATCATTCCCAGCAGAGTGCTTTTGCCCACACCGCTGCCCGCGAAGATGCCGATTCGCTGACCTCGTCCAAGGGGTGTGAAGACATCGACTGCTTTAACGCCCGTGACCAGCGTGGTGGTGATCGGCGAACGGTGCAGAGGATTGATCGGCGCCACGAAACGAGGCATTCGCTTCACCCCTTCTGGAGCAGGCCGATCATCCAGGGGGTTGCAGGTCGCATCCAGCACACGCCCCAGCAGACCGTCCCCCACGGGCACCGTGTAAGGTGCCCCGCGAGAATGAACTTCGCTGGCCAGGCACAAACCATCCACCGGCGCGTAAGGCATCAACAAGGTGTAGTCGCTGCGTAGGCCGACAACTTCGGCCACGACAGCCTCGCCGCCTTGAGCAGGCTGGATATCCACCAACTCACCCAGCCGGGCGTCCAGGCCGGTGGCGTGAAGCACCATGCCCTGAATCGAGCTCAAACGCCCGACGCGCCGGCAAAGACGGGTCTGGGCCAGCTGCGTCAGCAATCGACTCTCAAGCCCCTGCCACACGACCCTCTCCTTGTTCGACCAGCACTGACGCGACCTTGGTCAATTGGGTGTGCACGCCCGCATCCAGTTGCCCCCCCTCGAACTCGATCAAGCAACTTCCCATACGAGCCTGCGGATCGACCAGAAACGATGGCAGCAACGCATCGTCCGGCGCCAGGCGAAGCAATGTTTCATAATCGGCCCGGGCAACGCGAATGCGCAAAGGGGCAGTCAATTTGTACTCATCAATCGCTCGCCTCGCCAAGTCAGCCACCAGCGAGTGCGTGTCGTCATGCTGACCCAGCAAGCGCGTCACTACGGTCAGCGCGAGTCGTCCGACCAAGGGCTCCATGGCCGCTATCAATTGCTGCTGTTGCAAACCCAATGCTTCGACCAATTGCGCAAGTTGAAGGCGTTGCGTTTCAAGCGCCTCACGCAAGGACGCCTCCTTCTTCTGCCATTGCTGCTCCTGCTCGGCCAAGGCCTTGGTCAGTTGCGCACGGGCTTGCTTGCCCCCTTCCAGCAATCCTTCGGCTATCGCTTTATCGCGGCACTCACGCTCGAGCTCTGCAAACTCAAACGCGAAAGCCTCCCGTAGAGCCGCCTTGACGTCTGGCTGATGCCCTTGCTTCGACACCTTCGCGCGAACATCGCCGTCAAAACCCGGCAGACGTCGCGTCCCCGGTTTCTGCGGTGGCTGCCGCAGCACCGTCGAGGGCGCGGGCGGCTTATGCTCGCTCATCACCCGCCTCCTGAGCTTCCAACCGGCTCTTCAAACTGCGCATCAGCGCCGGCGGTAGGATCTGCTTGGCAAATTTGCCGTCCCATCGACGGATATCGGCGCTGTTGGCCAATCCCCCTAACAATTCACGACGTACCGCAGGGGTTTCCAATTGCAGTACCAATGCTCCCCAAAACGGGTGCGTCGCTTTCGAGAGCAGGGTTTTAAGCCGAGTGTGATCGGGCTGCGCCTGAGTAACCGGCGTTGCTACCGTTAATTCGCTCATCATGGCGGAGACAACGGAGGGATCACTGGTCAGTCCCAGCAGGTTGATCTCCTCCAGTAGCGTCTCAATCTGACGACGCTCGCCAGGCTCCAGCCGTGCAAGAATCCAGTCACGGTCTTCGGCATGAGCACAAGCAAGGCGGATCGCGGCTTTACGAAGCGCTGAAAATTCCATGACCTCAGCGCCCCTCCAACAGCCAGCGACGCAAGTCCACCAGCAATTGCTCACGCTCGACAGACGTCAGTCGCGGCACGGTCGCGGGGACAGAGACGGTCTTGCGGCGTCCTGTCAGCCAGAACATCAACAGAATGACCATCAGGACCACCATCGATCCGATGCCCAGCCAGCGAGTCCATGGCAACGCGGAATCATCGTCGATGGACGCAGGCGCCTCGACATGGCTCACCGGCGCGGGCTCTGTCGAAACCTGCGCCACCGTAGAAGCCTGCGGCACGGGCATGTCCGGGATATAGACCATCACCAATCGATCGCCGCGCTTGAGGTCCAAGCCCAATGCCGCCTCGAGTAAGGCCTGGATATCTTTCTGTTGAGCGTCCGTGACCGGAGTGCTGAGCACTACACCGACGGTAATGCGCTCAATCTTGCCAGAGGCATGCTCGGTTTCGGCGCGGGCCTTGCCCACTTCGTAATCGATTTCCCGATTGTTCTGGAAGCGCTTGCTCGTGGACTCACCGCTGGAGTTTTCGGTGGACTCCGTACGTTTTTCCCGGCGTATCTTATTGGTGAGCGGTTGCTCGCTGATGGATTTGACGCGGTCGAAGTTCATCAGCACCCGAACCGAAACATCGACGCCATGCTGACCGAGCGGACGGGCCAACAGCTCTTCGGCCTTGAGCTTCAACGCTTGCTCGACTTGAGCAGTCAACTGCAAGTGTTCGGGGGCGGCCGCGGCGCTATCGGAGGCGCTGAGTACCTGCCCGTCCTCATTGAGCACTGACACACGTTCAAGGGTCATCCCTTCTACCGCCGACGCCACCAGTTGCTGGATACCCCTGACCCGTTGAGGCATCAACGTGCCCTTGGCGCGTAGACGCACAATCACCGAGGCCTTGGGCGGCTCTTCCGCCTGCTGATAGAGGCTGGTTTTCTTGAACGTCAGGTGCACGCGGGCATACTCCACTTCAGAGATGCTCATGATCGTGCGCGCCAACTCACCTTCCATGGCCCGCTGGTAATTGATTTTCTGGCTGAACTCCGACATGCCGTAATCGGCCTTGTCGAACAGCTCAAACCCCGGGCCACCTCGCGTTGGAATACCCGCCTCGGCCAGGTACATGCGCGCGGCGGCCGCGTGATCGGCCAGGACCTCAATCGCGCCCTGTTGCGTATTGATCCGATAAGGCACATGGCGCTGGCTCAATGTTGCCAGAATCTGAGCCTGGGACGCTTCGTCGGCATTTCGGTACAGGGCCACGTATTGCGGGCGCAGTACCCACCAGACCGATACGGCAAGCAGGCCAACAATCAGCACCATGCCGATCAGAAAGAGGCGTGTACGACCAGCAAGGAACGAGGACACCAGTTGATTCTCCATGGGTCAGATCTGCAGCCGTGTAAGTTCCTGGTAGGCATCTACCAGTCGGTTGCGTACTTCCACAGCCAGTTGCAGCGACAGCTTCGCTTGTTCCATGGCCATGACCAGATCGTGAGGCGCAATGTTTTCGCCCAGCGCATAAGCCGACAGCAGCTCGCTCGCTTGCCCGGTCTGCTCACCCAATTGGGTCGCGCCCGACTTCAGCAAACCGACGAAATCAGAGCTTTCCGGTCCCATCGACCCTTGTGCCAGGGCGGCGCTCGGTGAAAGGTCGGTCGTTAATGCAATAGGCGCGATGGCAGCGGTCATATCACTTTCCAATTTCAAAGGCTTTGAGCGTCATTTCGCGCAAGCTGTTGTAAGAGCGGATGTTGGCTTCGTAGGCACGGGTTGCCGATACCAGGGTCGCCATTTCCCTGGCGGCTTCGATGTTCGGGTAATGCACCATGCCATTGTGGTCAGCCATGGGATGAGCAGGGTCATGAACCAAACGAGCATCACTACGCGCTTGGGGATGAACGAGCGGTTGCTGTAAACCCAATTGCCCGGCAAAGCTGGTTGGAGGCGATACGCTGAGTAACGGCGAACGATCCCCCGGCCCTATCGCCACGTTGGCGATTGCCAGGTTGTAGCTCGCGACCTCTGCCCGTGAACGCTCGTAGGCCATGCTCCCGCGAACGATTTCGCTGATGTTGTCCAGAGGCATGCTCAGCGGCCTCCCTTGATTGCCAACTGCATGAGCGCGAACTGGCGCGAGACACCGTCGGCCAGGGTCTGATAGCGACCGCTCGCCGCAGACATCTGCGCAACTTCACCGTCCAACGCCAATGGCGAGACCGGCGTATAGCTCTGCAAGTACGGTGTCAATTCGCTGTCCTGTATGGAACGCAACGCCTGGCCAAACAGTTCCGGATCGTTGTGCAGGCCGCGCAAGGCGGCCATCGGCTCGAAGCTGTTGAGACGCATGGCCTTGCTCCCGGGAACGTTGGCCATGGCGATGTTATGCGCCGCCACCTTCGCCCTCAGTTGCTCCAGGCTCATGGCGAAGCGAACCGTTTCTATTGCAAGACTCATATCGGCTGACATCAATCTTCCTTATTGAACAATGAGTTCGGCGTGCAAGGCGCCCGCTTGTTTGATGGCCTGCAACACAGTGATCACTTCGCGCGTGCTCAATCGAACCTGATTGAGGGCTTTGACCAGGTCGCCTACCGTCGCCCCTTCCGCCAGCTTCACCGGCCCGTGTTCTTCTTCGTTCACGGTCAGGTCTGTATCCGGCACGACCACCGTACCGACACCTGGCCCGGTACGTGCCACCCAGGACGGCTGCGAAACCTGGAACTTGGTGCTGATCACCACACTCAGCGAGCCTTGGGAAATGCTGACTTCGCCCAGTTGGACATTGGCTCCCGCCACCACGGTGCCGGTGCGCTCGTTGACCACCACGCGTGCGGCATAATCCGGAGCCACTGAAACGTTCTGCACCCGCGAAATCAATCGAGGGACGCTCGTGCCGGCCGTAACGGGCACCTCGACTTTGGCCGCGTGCACCACCCGCACGCCTGACACGCCCAACTCTCGGCTCAAGGCATCGGCAATACGCTGTGCGGTGGTGTAGTCCGGCTCGTTCAGAATCAGCACTAGACGTCTCGATACCTCATCATTTTCCGAAAAGGCCGAGCGCTCGACACTGGCGCCTCGGGGAATACGCCCCACCGTCGGGTGGTTCTTCTGCACCGAGTTGGAGTTGGCCTCAAAGACGTACCCGCCCACCGACATCGGTCCTTGGGCCAAGGCATAAAGTCTTTCGTCCGGACCGTACAGGGGCGTCATCAACAAGGTGCCCCCCAGCAGACTGCGGGCATCGCCCAGGGAAGAGACCTCGACGTCCAGCTTGTCCCCCGACTCGCTGAACGAGCGCAAGTTGCCGGTGACCATCACCGCCGCGGTGTTACGGGTGTTGAGATCTCCTTCAGCGACGTTCACATTGAAGTTCTTCAAGGTATTGACCAGCGACTGGCGGGTGGCCCGATTACGGTCGGTATCGCCCGTTCCGGCCAAACCGACCACCAGGCCATAACCAATGATGGAATAGTCCCGTACACCCTGGATGCGCGTCAGTTCCTTGATCCGGACATCAGCCTGCGCTGGCTGTAACCAGAGCGCGAGGAGCAGGACTGACAGCAGCCGAGCAACCATTTTCATAAGATTCGTAGCCACTTGAGCACCCGGAAAACGATGTTCTGCTTCTGCGCATCGGTCACCACACCGTCGCCGACGATATCGATTTGTGCGTCTGCCAGACGATAGGAAAGCACCGTGTTGTTGTAGGCGATGTCATCCGGTCGAACCAGACCGGTGATTCTGACCTGCTGCTTTTCATCATTGACTGTCACTCGTTGCTCGCCACTGACGCGCAGCAAACCCTCGGGCAGCATTTCAATGATGCGCACGGAGACGTTCGTGCGAATCTGTCCACTGCGGTTGGTTTGGCCGGTGCCACTGGTATCCCCTCTCAGGCCCAGGCTCGCTTGATGGGTATTACTGTCCAGCCCTGTGCGCGCGGAAATATCGGTATTGCTGTCGGCTCCGGTGCCTGCCGCGCTCTGAGCCGTGGTGGACTCCACCACCAACACCGTCAATGTATCGCCAAGGTAGTAGCCACGACGGTCGCCCGTCAGGGAGCGGTAGCCATCGGGATTGATCAGGCTCTGTGCGCCAGCCACTCCCGGCAGCAACAGCATGACCAACAACGCGCTGCGGGCGTCATCTTTCCACATGAACCTCTCCTTTTCCGGTGACCACCGCCAACAGGCTCGACTCGGAACCATTGAGCATCACCGGTACACGCTCGCCCAAGACACCCGGACGCAATGCCTTTCCTTCAGTACGCAGCATCAGGCCAGGGCCATAGACCACAACGGTCACCGGCGCATCACGAAACACCAGTGGCTCAGCCTTGAGGTGACGCTTGAGCACCGGCATGCCGGCGTTGACCGATTGATTCAGCCACTGCCCCGCAACATCGCTGGGCAAATCACCCGGCGAAAGTTGCGCCGCAGCCAGGTCCACCCGCTCCAGACGCGGCTGCACATCCGCCATCGCCTGATCGGCTCGTCCATTACGGCCATAGACCCATGCCTGCTTCCAGGCCTGTACCTTGAACCACACCGTCACCATGCTGGGCCGATCATGGCCGCACACGATGCCGCTGAATGCGACCGGGACCCGACTGCGAATGCCCGGGCTCAACAACCGGATCTGCGGCTGCCCCATGGCCGGCGGCTCGCCTATTGGCGTGAGCTGGAGTTCAACCTCGGGCGTGGCCAACTGCGCCTGAATATGCTGGACAGCAGTCGTCAAGGCATTCCTTGATGCGGCTGCGTCGCAACCCGCACCGGGTGCCACCTCGGCATAGCAACCGCTGCTTGCGATCCACAACCCGAGCCCGGCCATCCAATGGATATTCATAGTGATCAGCGGCGCAGGTTATTGATGGTTTCCAGGATCTGATCGCTGGCCTGTAGCAACCGCGCATTCATCTGGTAGGCCCGTTGAGCCAGCACCAACCCGCTCATCTCGTCGATCAGGTTGACATTGGACATCTCGACAAAGCCTTGCAACAGAACACCCTGGCCGTCGCGACCCGGCTCGGCATAAATCGCTTCGCCGCTGGCCTGGGTCGGGCGATAGAGACCATCGCTGAGTTTGGTCAGCGCTTCGGCACTGGCGAACTTCGCCAGTTGAACCTGACCGACGCTGATGATTTCTCCGGTTTCGGTGATGGTTGCCTGGACTTCGCCGTTCTGTTTGATCACCAGGTTGCGCGCATCCGGCGGCACCCTAAGGTCGGCCGTCAGCGTTTGCCCATCGGGCATTGCCAATTGGCCCTCGCTGTCGAGATGGAAACGTCCCGCGCGGGTATAGGCCAACTCGCCCGTGGGCAACGCCACTTCGAAGAACCCGTCGCCCTGGATGGCCAGGTCCAGCGCGTTACCACTCTCACGCACAGTGCCAGGGCTGAAGACCTGACTTGGCTGCGACGCCTGGATACCTGCGCCGGACAGCAAGGTTTCGGTCATGCCTCCCCCTGCGTCGCGTGTCCCGACTTCCCGGACCATGTCGTGGAAATCCACCTGGCTGCGCTTGTAGCCAATGGTCTGCATGTTGGCGACGTTGTTCGAAATGCTGTCAATCCAAGCCTGGTTCGCGGTCAGACCGGAGCTGGCGATACTCAATGAATCAATCACAACCACTCTCCCTGGTCAGTTCTTGCCGATTTGGTTGATACCGCTGTTGAGCATGCCGTCGTAGGCCGACAGCGCTCGTTGCATGGTTTCGACATGCCGTGACACTTCCATCATTTTCACCATGTCGGTGCCCATGGCCGCGTTGGAGCGTTCCAAAAGCCCTTGATGCACAACGAAACTCTTCGCGGGGGTGATCGCGCTACTGGCCGCGTACAGCCCATCCCCAACGGCCAACAGTTGCTGCGGGTTGTCGACCCGTACCACACTCAGGCGACCTACCGGCCGATCGTCGACACTGACCTGGCCACTCGCGTCGACCTTCAAGACTCCACCCGCTACTTGCAACGGGCCTTCGTCTGCCAATACCGGATAACCCGCCTTGCTCACCAGGTAACCGGTGTTGTCGACCTGAAAACGTCCGTCGCGACTTAACAACACGCCACCCGGTG
This sequence comes from Pseudomonas sp. SJZ074, assembly GCF_007828215.1. Lineage (GTDB taxonomy): Bacteria > Pseudomonadota > Gammaproteobacteria > Pseudomonadales > Pseudomonadaceae > Aquipseudomonas. The sequence continues at coordinate 23,440 of NZ_VIUE01000047.1, forward strand.
TCTTCAGCGCAAACCAGGCATCCCCGGACAACGCCAGGTCCGTGGCGCGTCCGGTGTGTTGTAGCGCACCACCGTCGGCGCTGATCCGGGTCTGCGCCTGTATGTCGTCGAGCCCGCTCGAAACACCCGTGCCGCCAGCCATCGAGTTGGCGGGCATCACATTGAAGGTGCGCTCGGCCCTGTAGCCATAGGTGTTGGCGTTGGCGACGTTCTGTGACACGGCTTTCAAATTGTCGATGTCACGCTGGATGACCCCAGCCAGTTGCATGATCAAATCGCTCATGGGGACTCCAGGCTCGGGAAACCGGGCAGATCAATCATGCCGGCCGAAGTGACGCGGGCGTGCTGCCCGACTTCGTTCACCGACAACACCGCCATGTGGGGCACCGCCCGAGACATGAAAGACCGCAAAACCCGTCGTAACGGCGCCGCGCACAGCAGCACCGGTTGTTTATTGCCACTGAGCTGACGCTCTGCCTCGCGTGCGACGGTGGTGACAAAGCGCTCCAGTTCCTGGGCGGGCAACAGTGCCGATTGCAATCCTTCCCGAGGACGTGCAGCCGCCAGCATGTAACCTTCCAACTGGGGCGCAATCGTCAGCACGTTCAGCTCACCGTTCTTATCCACCAACCGCTCATAGAGGGCCGCGCCCAAGCGCTCACGCACTCGCTCGACGAGGTCTTCGGCATTTTTCTGGCTGCGTCCCGCATCCACCAGGACTTCGAGAATGGTTTCAAGGTTGCGAATGGACACCTGCTCACGCAGCAGCAATTGCAGTACCCGCTGGATGTCCGAATAGCTGAGCACCTGAGGCACCAATTCATCGACCAGGCTGCCCAGGCTCGTGCGCTTCTTCTCGATCAGTCGCTCGGTCTCGGCACGGGTCAGGAACTCCGGTGCATAACGACGCGCCAATTCGGATAAATGGGTCAGCAATACCGTATCGGGCTCAACCAGGGTGTACCCGGCCGTCCGCGCCTGCGTGCGTTGAGCAACTTCAATCCAGAGTGCCTTGAGGCCGTAGGTCGGTTCCTTGGTTGCACGCCCTTCCAGAGTCAGCGTCACGCCCCCCGGATTGATCGCCAGCAACTTGTCGAACTCCAATTCGCCCGCAGCTATCACCGCGCCCTGCACACAGACCTGATAGGTACCGTTGGCCAGTTTCTTGTCGGCGTGCACATTGAGTTCCGGCAGTGCGAAACCATAGTCCCGGGCGAATTGCTTGCGCAGGTTGTCAATGCGCAAGCTCAACGTGCTGGTTGCGGCGAGGACGTGGGCGGCAAGATCGGTACTGAGACGCAGCTCAAACGCATCGGTGTTCATCAACGCGTAGACGTCACCGGTTTCGTTGTCCTGCGCGGCAGACGGATCGTCGCTCTGTGGATCGCCCCCTTCCTTGGCCTTGTTTCGCAACTTGCGATAGGAGAACCAGGCCGCGATGGAGAACCCGGCAAACAGTATCAACAGCGGAATCAGAGGCAAGCCTGGCACCATCGCCAGAAAGACAGTGACCAACGCCACCACGACCAGCGTCTTGGGGTAAGCCGACACCTGGCGCCCCAACTCCGGTCCCAAGCGGGCATCGGTCGCGGCCCGGGTGATGATGATCCCGGCAGCCACGGCGATGATCAGCGAAGGGATCTGCGTCACGATGCCATCGCCTACCGTCAGCAGCGTGTAGTGATGCAGCGCATCGCCCCAACTCTGTCCCTTCTGCAGAATCCCGACCGATAAGCCACCGATGATGTTGATCGCGATAATCACGATACCGGCAACCGCATCCCCTTTCACGAACTTAGACGCCCCGTCCATGGCCCCGTAAAAGTTCGACTCACGCTCCAACTGACTGCGCCGGCGCTTGGCTTCTTCCTGGTCAATGATGCCCATGTTCAGGTCGGCATCGATGCTCATCTGCTTGCCTGGCAACGAATCCAGGGTGAAACGGGCAGCCACTTCGGCGACGCGCTGGGCGCCGCTGGTGACCACCACATATTGCACAACCACCAGGATCAGGAAGACCACGAAGCCGATCACGTAATTGCCGCCGACAACATGGGTGCCCACCGCTGCAATGACCAGACCCGCATCGCCATCGGTCAGGATCAGCCGCGTCGCCGAAATGTTCAGGGCCAGACGAAACAACGTGGTCATCAACAACAGCGATGGGAAGGTCGAAAAGCTCAGCGGCTTATCGATGTCGAAGGTCACCAGCAGCACCATCAGTGCAACAGCAAAGTTGGTCAGCAGGAGCAAATCCAGGAGCCACGTCGGGATCGGCGTGAACAACACCAGCAGGATCCCGATGACCGCCACTGCCAGCAGAAGATCACTGCCTTCGGACAGCACGCGAGAAAAAAGTGGCCTCATGAAGCGAGCACCTTATTGCCCGGCAATGCGATCACCCAACGATAGATACGTGCTACATCGGTCTGAGTGGAATCCGGAATGGCCGAGTCGACCCGGGCCAGCGCATGCAGCGCCCGAGCCAACGGCGGACGCCGCAAAATCGGTATCCGGTGCTTTCTGGCGATGTGACAGATACGCCGGGCGTGAAGACCTCGCCCCATGGCCAGTACCTTGGGTGCGAGCATGCTCGCGGGTCGGTACTGCAAGGCCACCGCATAATGGGTCGGGTTGGTGATAATGACGTCCGCGTCCTTGACCTGCCCCAACGCAGCCGCTTTTTTCAGCAGTGCCTGCTGTATGCCCTTGCGCTTGGAACGAACCTCCGGATCACCCTCTCGGCGCCGATGCTCGTCTTTGGTTTCCCGACGGCTCATACGCATCTGGCGGCTGAACTCGCGCCGCGAGTACCAGATATCAAACAGCGCGGCGGCGGCCATGACTGCCAGGACTGTAAAGCCCAGTTGCATCAGCAATTGCTTGGCGGCCTGGGGTAGTTCCAATGGCGAAATCGTCGCCATGCCCATCAACTGCGGCAACACGCTTTGGAACAGGTAATACAGGACCAACGCGAACAGGGCACCCTTGACCAGCACCTTGATCAGCTCAACGAACATACGTCGCGAAAAAACCTTCTTGAGCCCCTGGATCGGATTGAGTCGCTTGAAATCCGGCTTCAAGGAAATCAAGGAAAACACCGGACCGCTGAAGATCAGGTTCGTCAGAATTGCCATCAGTATCAGCGCGCCAATCAGCGGCAATAACCCGTACACCACCTGTCTCAGGCTGTATCCGCCCTGCTCCCCCAGGAAACTGAAGCCTCGGCCCATTTGCCCGGCATTACTCAGCCACCAATGCGTATGTGTGGCGATCACGCTGGCCAGGGGATAGGCGATGGCCGAGAACACCATCAGGAACGTCAACAACATGATGAGGGACAACAGATCGGGACTGCGCGGCACCTGCCCTTTCTTGCGGGCTTCCTCAAGCTTGTAAGGCGTTGCCTCTTCGCTTTTGTCCTGCTGATCGCTCATTGAACACCTGCCGGCGAAAGAGCAAAGCGCAAGGCGTTTTCAATCAGGAGCGGCAAGCGCTGCACGATCATCGGTAGGGTCAGTATCAGGATAAACACGCCAACGCCCAACTTGATGGGCAACGAGAGGAAATAGACGTTGGCCTGGGGCATGGAGCGGGACATGAACGCAAAGGCAATATCGATCAGCCAGAGCCCGACAAGCACCGGCACGACGATCATGAACGCCAGTAAAAACTGCTGCGTCATGACCGTCGCCAAGGACAGGGACAGTGTGGAGAGCGATACGCTACCGGGCGGAACCGCGACCAGAAGCTGGGCGAAACCGCGAAGCAAATCGTGATGCAGATTGAGTACGACGAATACCGCACTCAATGACCAGACCAGCAAATCGGCCATCAGGCCGGTCATGGTGGAGGTTCCTGGATCAAAGACGCCAGCCGCATTCAAACCGATCTGGGTGTCGATCAGCTTGCCGGCCATATCGACCCCGGCGTGAGCGGCATGAAAACCGAACGCCATCAACACACCGAGCAACAACTCCCCCAGGAGCGCAGGCAGCGTAAAGACCGGCTCATGGGTAAGCGCCATGCTGCTTGCCAATACGGCGGACAAAGCCAAGGTCAGCAGTAACCTGACGGTCAATGGAATGCGCGCAAAAAACAGAACCGGCGAAACCACCACGAGCGGAATTAACCTGGCCGATACGAGAAGCGCGTTGAGAAAAAAGGACGTCAGCACAACCCACACCAAAACGAAGCTAGAAACTAGCGGCCTGAGTTAATGCACTGAGTGCGAATTGTTTGAGAACCGTCAGCATCCAGCTCCCAAAGACCAACAGCACGACGACCGTCACGATCAGCTTGGGGATGAACGTCAGGGTCATTTCCTGGATCTGGGTGGCGACCTGGAGAATGCTGACCAGAAGACCGATGATCAGGATGGCGAGCAGCAAGGGGGCCGCCACCATCGCGGCGGTCAGGAGCGCTTCCTTGAGCGCGTAAAGCATGAAGTCCTGCGTCATCCCTAACCCCGGCTGAGCTTTATCGAGGGCGCGTTCTGGGCGCGCCTTGGCTTGCATGGCAGATAGCCATTAATTCGAGCATGGTAGCGAGATAATATCAATAAACGCAACATAATGTTACGAGTTGGATACATAATGCTGGCTTCCTGCACCGGCCATAGACTGACAAGCAACCCTCTTCGCTCTGACTATACGATTGCCGGTACCACCTGCATCTGACGCTTAAACACGCTCAATGCCTGCGCCTCTTGATGTACCTCTGCTCGCAACGCGTGCTCAAGTCTCTCCAAAGTTTTTCGAGAGTTTGAGCCGCGTCCACTACGCCAGT
>NZ_VIUE01000048.1 GCF_007828215.1 Pseudomonas sp. SJZ074
GAAGCCTTGCCGGGCCATCTGGTGCGGCGCTTCAAGGCGCAATTGCCAGGAACTGCGTTGCACAACCTGTACGGCCCGACCGAAGCGGCGGTGGAGGTCACCGCATGGGATTGCACGGGGGCCGAGACACCGGACAGCACGCCGATCGGCAAGCCGATCGCCAACACCCGGATCTACCTGCTCGACGCCCAGAGTCAACCGGTGCCCATGGGCGTGGCCGGGGAGATCTACATTGGTGGCGTCCAGGTGGCGCGGGGTTATCTGCACCGTCCGGAACTGACGGCCGAGCGTTTCCTCGTCGACCCGTTCAGTGACCGGTCGAATGCACGGATGTACCGCACCGGCGACCTGGGGCGCTACCTGGCGGACGGCAACATCGACTACCTGGGGCGTAACGACGATCAGGTGAAGATCCGCGGGTTCCGTATCGAACTGGGCGAAATCGAGGCCAAGCTTGCCCAGCACGGGGCGATCAAGGAAGCCGTGGTGCTGGCTCGCGAAGACGTGCCGGGGGCCAAGCGGCTGGTGGCGTACTTCACCGTGCACGGTGACGAGCACCGCATCGAGATCGAAGCCCTGCGGACTCAATTGCAAGCGCAACTGCCGGAATACATGGTGCCGGCGGCCTATGTGCAGCTTGAGGCATTGCCGCTGACCCCCAACGGCAAGCTGGATCGCAAGGCGTTGCCGGCGCCAGATCTGTCGTCGGTGATCACCCGTGAGTACGAAGCGCCACAGGGCGCTGTGGAAACGACACTGGCACACCTGTGGGCCGAGCTGCTCAAGGTCGAAAAGGTCGGGCGTCACGACCACTTCTTCGAGTTGGGCGGGCACTCGTTGTTGGCCGTCACGCTGGTCGAGCGCATGCGCCAGGCCGGCTTGAGCGCCGACGTGCGAGTGCTGTTCGGCCAACCGACCCTGGCCGCGTTGGCGGCAGCCGTGGGTGGCGCGACGGAGATCGTGGTACCGGACAACGGCATCGTGCCGGGTTGTGAGCAAATCACCCCGCAGATGTTGCCGCTTGCCGAGCTGACCCAGCAGGAAATCGACGCTATCGTCGCCGGCGTGCCCGGTGGCGTGAGCAACGTCCAGGACATCTATGCCCTGGCGCCGTTGCAGGAAGGGATCCTGTATCACCACCTGGTATCGCCGCAGGGCGATCTCTATGTGCAGCAGGCCATGTTCAACCTCAAGGACCGCGCCCGGTTGGATGCGTTCGTGAACGCGCTGCAAGGCGTGATCGACCGCCACGATATCCTGCGCACGGCCGTGCTTTGGGAAGGCTTGCGCGAGCCGGTACAGGTGGTGTTGCGGGAAGCACCCTTGGCGGTGCAAACCTGTATGGTCGAGCCGGGCCAGGACGTGATGGCTCAGATGCGTGAGCGTTTCGACCCTCGGCACTATCGGCTCGATGTGCGCCAGGCGCCCATGATGCGGCTGGCCTGTGCCTATGACGATGAGCACCAGCGCTGGGTGGCGCTGCTGCTGTTCCATCACATTGCACTCGATCACACGGCATTGGAGGTGATCCAGCACGATATGCAAGCGTACTTGCTCGGGCAGCAGGCGCAGTTGGGCGATGCCGTGCCGTATCGCAACTACGTGGCCCAGGCGCGCCTGGGGGTGAGCCGCGAGGCCCACGAGGCCTTCTTCAGGGACATGCTCGAGGATATCCAGGAGCCGACCCTGCCATTCGGCCTGCAGGATGTGCAGGGCGACAGCCATGTCATCGAACAGGCCAGGTTGGGCGTGGACGACAGTTTGAATCGTCGTCTGCGGGCACAATCGCGACTGCTTGGGGTCAGCGCCGCGAGCCTGCATCACCTGGCCTGGGCGCGGGTGGTAGGCGCCGTGTCCGGACGCGAAGATGTGGTGTTCGGTACCGTGCTGATGGGCCGGATGCAGGGCGGTGAGGGGGCCGATCGGGCGCTGGGGTTGTTCATCAACACCTTGCCGCTGCGGGTCGACGTCGGTGTCGACGGGGCCCGGGCAGGCGTCAAGGCGACGCATGCGCGTCTCACCGCGTTGTTGGGACACGAACACGCGTCGCTGGCACTGGCACAGCGTTGCAGCGGTATCGCCACGTCGACGCCGCTGTTCAGTGCGCTGCTGAACTACCGGCACACCGCAACGCAGGTCACCCAGGAGGCCCAGTCGGCCTGGAACGGGATCGAGGGGCTCGGCGGTGAGGAGTGGAGCAACTATCCACTGTCGCTGAACGTCGACGATCTCGGTGAGGCCTTCGTGCTGACCGCCCTGGCGGAGTCGCGCATCGGCGCGGAACGCATCTGCGGCTACATGCACACGGCGCTGGAAAGCCTGGTCGATGCGCTTGAGCACAGGCCCGAGGCACCTTTGCGTGAACTGGCGATATTGCCGGCAGCGGAGCGCCGGCAGCTGCTGGTCGACTTCAATGCGACCGACTCGGTCTATCCCCGCCAAGAGACGGTCCACGGCCTGTTCGAAGCCCAGGTCAAGGCCCGGCCCGACGGGATTGCACTCCAGCATGGGGCGCAGCGACTCACCTATCGGGAACTGCACGAGCGAGCCAGTCACCTGGCGTATTGCCTGCTGGAACGCGGCGTCCAGCCAGGGGCGCGGGTCGCGATCATGTTGAACCGTTCGTTCGAGCTGGTCATCAGCGAACTGGCGATCCTCAAGTGCGCCGCCGTCTACGTACCGCTGGACCACCATGCGCCCGAGGAGCGGCAGCGCTTCATGTTGCAAGACAGTGCCGCGGTGCTGGTGCTGACGACCAGTGACAAGGCCGTGCCGCAAGACATGCCGCGAGTGGACCTGGACAGGCTGCAGTTGATCCAGGCTGCACGACCGGCGGTATTCCCCGGCCAGGCCAGCGATACACCGGCGTACATCATGTACACCTCAGGCTCCACGGGCCACCCGAAAGGGGTGATCGTGCCGCACCAGGCCATAGGCCGATTGGCGATCAATAACGGTTACGCGGATTTCGGTGTACAGGATCGCGTGGCGTTCGCCTCGAACCCGGCGTTCGACGCCAGTACGATGGAAGTGTGGGGGGCGTTGCTCAACGGCGGTCGCGTTGTGATCATCGATCACGAAACATTGCTCAGCCCGACGCAACTCGCCCAGGCGCTGACAGAGACCGAGGTGTCGGTACTGTTCCTCACCACCGGCATGTTCAATCAATACCAGATGTTGATCCCGGATGCCCTGGCAGGCCTGCGGATCCTGCTGTCCGGTGGCGAGCGCGGTGATCCGGCTTCCTTCCGGCGGCTGTTGGCCCATGCTCCTTCGCTGCGGCTGGTGAATTGCTATGGTCCCACCGAGACCACCACCTTTGCGACGACCCATGCGGTCACTGCCGTACCGCATGGCGCAACGAGTGTTCCGATCGGCCGTCCTATCGCCAACACCCGGGTGTATATCCTCGATGCCGCGCGCCAACCGGTACCTGTGGGTGTCGCGGGGGAGATCCATATCGGTGGTGTCGGGGTCGCCCTCGGTTACCTGAACCGGGCGGACCTGACCGAGGAGCGTTTCATCGCCGATCCGTTCAGCGATGCGGGCAGTGCGCGCCTGTACCGCAGTGGCGATATCGGCCGCTGGCTGCCCGACGGTACCATCGAATACCTGGATCGCAATGACGGGCAGGTCAAGATACGTGGTTTCCGTATTGAACTCGGTGAGATCGAGGCCCGTTTGCAGGACTGCCACGGGGTGCGCGAGGCCCTGGTGGTGGCGCGTGAAGACAGTCCGGGCGACAAGCGTCTGATCGCGTATTACACCGAGCACGAGAACGGTGAGGCCTTCGATGCGGACGCCTTGCGTGCCCAACTGCGCTCTGTGCTGCCGGAATACATGATCCCGGCGGCTTATGTGAAATTGACCTCGTTGCCGCTGACGCTGAACGGCAAGGTCAATATCGGGGCGTTGCCGGTACCGGAAATGCACGCTTATGGGAGCCAGGGCTACGAGGCGCCGCAAGGTGACCTGGAAGTCACGCTGGCAGGTTTGTGGGCCGACGTCCTGAAGCTGGAGCAGGTCGGTCGTCACGACAACTTCTTCGAGCTGGGCGGTCATTCATTGTTGGCGATCCGGCTGGTCGGGTTGCTCGCACAGGCCAACTTGGCCGTCTCACTGGCCGAGCTGTTCCAGCACGAAAGCGTGGCATCGATGGCAGCGATGCTGCAGGCCCGCACCGAGCAGGCCCAGGTCAAGGAGGCCATCGTACCGGTGCGCACCACCGGTCAGCAGAATCCGCTGTTCCTGGTGCACGAGTTCAGTGGCCTGGACCTGTACTTCCCGATGCTGGGCAAGTACATCGACCCGGATATCCCGGTGTATGGCCTGCCTGCCGTCGAGTGGGGCGAGCCGCAATTGCAAACGATGGAATGCATGGCCTCGCGGCTGGTGGGGATCATCCGTTCGGTACAGCCCAAGGGGCCCTATCGCCTGGCCGGCTGGTCGTTCGGTGGCGTACTGGCCTACGAAACCGCGATCCAGCTGATCGGCCTTGACGAGGAGGTCGAGTTTGTCGGCCTGATCGACAGCTACCTGCCTCGGCTGGTGGACCAGGGCCGGTCGCGCTGGGCATTGGACGAAGCGCACAAGCTGCATCTGCTGGACCGCTGCGATGTGTTCTGGAGAGCTGCGTTGCCTGGCGAAGAAGTGCTTGCAGCGATCCTGGAGAAACTGGCCGATCTGCAAGGGCGATTGGATCGATTCGATTTCGAAGGCCTGGTGCAGCATTGCCGCGATGAGGCGATGCTGCCCGCCGAGCTGGCCGCCTACAGTGCCGAGCAGCTGTGGCAGTACCTCGATCGCGAAGTGGCCCACGGTCATGCGCTGGCCCATTACATGGTGTATCCGATTTCCGTACCGGTGCACCTGCTGGTGGCCGAAGAACGCAAGGACGACGCTCCCGAACACTCCGGCTACCTGGGCTGGGACGCTGTCCTGCCGACGTCGCAGCTGCATTGCGTCAAGGTTCCGGGTAATCACCAGACCATGATGCAGGCACCCCATGTCCAGGCGTTGGGTCAGGCCATCAGTGCTGAGCTCCACGCCGCCGCATCGCGTCCGGCACCCTCGCCGAAGCGCGGTTACCAGCCGCTGCTGACGATCCAGGGCGGGCGCGCGGACCGGGCTCCGATCTTCTGCGTACCGGGTGCCGGCGACAGCGTGACCGGTTTCATCGGCCTGACCGACGCCTTCGGCCCGGACTGGCCGATCCACGGCTTGCAACACCGGGGGCTGGACGGCAACACGGAGCCTTTCAGTCTGGTGGAAACCGCCGCCCAGGCTTACCTCGACGCGATCGACAACGTGCAACCGGAGGGGCCTGTGCATCTGCTGGGGCATTCCTTCGGTGGCTGGATCGTCTTCGAGATGGCGGCCCGCCTGCATGCTCGCGGTCGCAAGGTGGCCTCGTTGACGCTGATCGACAGCGAATCGCCGGGCGGTAACGGTGTGGTGGGCAGGCCCTATACCGGGACGGGGGTGTTGAACCGGTTGATCGAGGCGATGCAACTGGCCTCGGGCAAATCCCTCGGTATCGATGCCACGGTCTTCGGTGCCCAGGACGATTCGGCACAGATGCGCTTGCTGCATGCCGGCATGGTCCGCGCCGGCATGTTGCCACAGCGTTCGGCGGTGGATTCGATGCGTGGTCCGGCACGGGCATTCGGTACGGCCCTGCGCACGGTTTATCAACCGCAACATCAATACACCGGGCCGGTGCGCCTGGTGCTGGCGAATGATCCAACCCTGGATACCGCCGGCAACAAGCGCGAGCAACAGCAAATGATCGAAGGGTGGCGCAAGCACGTACCGGACCTGAGCATCTGGTACGGTCCGGGCAACCACTTCACGATTCTCAAGGCTCCACACGTACATAACCTGGCTGCCTGGTGGCAGGACGGCCTTCCCATGCTCGATGAGGAGGAGGCCAGTGACTACGTCTAGCCGTCCTTCCCTCGGGCGCACCCATGGAACCCGGCGCTACGCTGGCCGGGCCTGAACTCAACGCACTCATGGTTATTTATGGAAAAGTCGAAGTTTCGAAAAATCGCTATCGTGCTGGTCCTGGTCCTGGTCACCGGCCTGGTTTTCTACAGCGCTCAGTCGCCGGGGAAACCGCCGGAGTACCTGACCGCCACGGTCGAGCGCACGGACATCGAGAACGCGGTGTTGGCCACCGGGACGCTCCAGGGCGTCAAGCAGGTCGACGTCGGTGCCCAGGTGTCCGGGCAACTGAAATCGCTCAAGGTCAAGTTGGGCGACAAGGTGAAGAAGGGCCAGTGGCTGGCGGAAATCGATCCATTGCTGGCGCAGAACGCCTTGCGCCAGGCCCAGGTCAATGAAGAAAACCTGAAGGCCAAGCGGCAAGCCACCGCGGCACAACTCAAGGACGCGAAAGCCACCTACGACCGCTATAAAGTGCTGCAACCGGACGACGCGATTTCCAAGCAGGAGTACGAGACCGCCGAATCGAACTACAAAGTGGAAGCTGCCAACCTGCTGTCCCTCGACGCACAGATCAAGGACGCGCAGATCCAGGTGGAAACGGCCCGGGTCAACCTGGCCTATACCCACATCGTTGCGCCCATTGACGGCTACGTCGTGGGGATCGTGACCCAGGAAGGCCAGACCGTGATCGCCGAGCAACTGGCGCCTGTGCTGTTGAAGCTGGCCGATCTGGACACCATGACGGTCAAGGCCCAGGTGTCCGAGGCTGATGTGATTCACATCGTGCCCGGGCAAGAGGTGTATTTCACCATTCTCGGTGAAGCGGAAAAACGCTATTACGCCACGCTGCGCGGCACGGAGCCGGCACCGCAGAATTTCCTTGAGACCCAGAACGCCGGGACGCCCAAGCAGAACACCGCGGTGTTCTACAACAGCCTGTTCGACGTGCCGAACCCCGATCACCGCCTGCGCATTTCGATGACGGCCCAGGTCCGCATTGTCCTGGACAAAGCCAAGGCCGTGCTGACGGTTCCGGTCGCGGCCCTGGGCCCGAGGAACCAGGATGGCACCTATGTGGTCCGGGTACTGGACGCCGAAGGCAAGGCCCAGCCGCGTAACGTCCAGACGGGGATCAACAACAACGTCAGGGCAGAAATCAAGGACGGCCTGGCCGAAGGCGACAAGGTCGTCATCGGTGAGCCTACCCCAGCCGTGGCGGGAGCCTGACCATGACGCGACCACTGTTGGAACTCGAAGGGATCACCCGCAGCTTCCAAGCGGGCGAAAAGGCGTTCATCGCGCTCAAGGACATCAACCTGACGATCAACGCCGGGGAAATCGTGGCGATCACCGGGGCGTCCGGCTCCGGCAAGTCCACCCTGATGAATGTGTTCGGCTGTCTCGATCATCCGAGTTCCGGCAGCTATAAAGTGAATGGGCGCGAAACCGGCTCGATGAACGACCGTGAGCTGGCGGAGCTGCGTCGCGATCACTTCGGCTTCATCTTCCAGCGCTATCACTTGCTGCCCCACCTGAGTGCCCTGCACAACGTCGAGATGCCGGCCATCTATGCCGGTGCCGCCGAGTCGCAACGGCACAACCGGGCCGGGGAGTTGCTGGGGCGCCTGGGGTTGACCGGGCACCTGGCCAATCGACCCAGCCAGCTTTCCGGTGGGCAGCAGCAGCGGGTGAGTATCGCCCGGGCCTTGATGAACGGTGGCGAGATCATCCTCGCCGACGAACCCACCGGGGCACTGGACACCGCCAGCGGCAAGGAAGTGATGAAGATCCTGCTGGAGCTCAACGCGGCGGGGCACACGGTGATCATCGTGACCCACGATGACAAAGTGGCGGCCTACGCCCAACGCATCATCGAAATCCGCGACGGCGAGATCGTCAGCGACCGGGCCAATCCGCAGCGATCCATGGAAGATCAGCCGCCCCAAGGCACGCCGCCGGCCAAGGTCAAATCGTCGAACCGCTTGCTTGCCAGCTTCGGACTGTTCAGCGAAGCGTTCAACATGGCGTGGGTCGCGCTGATCTCGCACCGGATGCGAACGCTGCTGACGATGCTGGGCATCATCATCGGCATCACCTCGGTGGTATCGATCGTGGCCATCGGCGAAGGGGTCAAGCAATATGTCCTGAAAGACATCGAAGCAATCGGCAGCAATACCATCGAGATCATGCCCGGGGCCGACTGGGGCGACAGCCGTTCGACGGCAATCGAAACCCTGGTGCTCTCCGACGTCACGGCGCTGAGCGATCTGTACTACATCGACAGCGCCACCCCGAACCTGGGGCGCAACCTGCTGTTGCGTTACCAGAACATCGACGTCAATGCGACCGTCAACGGTGTGAGCGAAAGTTACTTCCAGGTTCGCGGGATCAAGATCGGCTCGGGCGTCGCCTTCAACAAGGACGACTCGAGGCGGCAATCGCAAGTGGTGGTGATCGACCATAACACCAGCCAGCGACTGTTCGGCTCGCACACGGACCCGTTGGGCAAGGTGATCCTCGTCGACAACCTGCCTTGCACCGTCATCGGCGTCACCGAGGACCGCAAGAGCGTCTTCAATACCAGCAAGAACCTGAACATCTGGATGCCCTATGAAACGGCGGCGGGGCGCTTGCTGGGCCAGCGTTTCCTGGACAGCATCACGGTGCGGATCAAGGACGGGCAGCCGAGCAAGCTGGTGGAAGACAACGTGGTCAAGCTGCTGACGCAGCGCCATGGCATCAAGGACTTCTTCACCTACAACCTCGACAGCGTAATGCAGACGGTGCAGAAGACCAGCCAGTCGCTGGCCCTGCTGCTCTCGCTCATCGCAGTCATCTCACTGGTGGTGGGGGGCATTGGCGTGATGAACATCATGCTGGTCTCGGTCACCGAGCGAACCCGTGAAATCGGCATTCGCATGGCGGTGGGGGCACGTCAGTCCGACATACGCCAGCAGTTCCTGGTGGAAGCGGTGATGGTCTGCCTGCTCGGCGGGACGATCGGCATCGGCTTGTCGTTCAGCATCGGCTACGTCTTCTCGATCTTCGTCAAGGAATGGCAGATGGTGTTTTCGATGGGATCGATCATCACCGCCGTGGTTTGCTCGACACTCATCGGTATCGTGTTCGGCTTCGTACCGGCACGCAACGCGGCGCGGCTCGATCCGATCAATGCCTTGGCGCGGGATTGAGGTAGCGAATTCAACCCAGATCAACTGTGGGAGCGGGCTTGCCCGCGATAGCGGTGGTGCATCCGACATTGATGTTGACTGATCTGGCGCCTTCGCGAGCAAGCCCGCTCCCACGAGGGAGCGGGCGGACTAGCGATTTGCAGCAAGGAGTAGCCTTTCAGACGGTTTCGCGTGCTGCCTGGGGGCGTGTTTCGACGACCTTTTCAAGTGACTGTTCAAACCGGTCCAGGACCCTGTCGACTTCACCCTCGGTAATGGTCAGGGGTGGCAGGAACCTGAGCACCGCGCCGTGGCGTCCTCCGGTCTCTATCATCAGGCCATTGTCGAAGCACTTGAGCTTGATGGCGTGCGCCAGGGCGCCGTCAGCCTGGCCTGCGCGTTGGGTGGTGGTCGGTTGGGTGATTTCCACGCCGATCATCAGGCCGCGGCCGCGGATGTCGCCGATAAAGGAAAACCGCTGCGCGATCTGCAGCAGACCGCTTTCCAGCCGCTTGCCCATCCGGGCGGCATTGGCAACCAGATTGTCTTTCCTGATCTGACGCATAGTTGCAGCACCCGCCACCATCGCAATCTGGTTGCCGCGGAATGTGCCCGCGTGCATGCCGCGACCCCAGGTATCCAGATGCCTGGCATACACGATGACCGACAAGGGGTAGCCGCCGCCGATGGCTTTGGACAGCACCAGGATGTCGGGCACGATACCGGCATGCTCGATGGCGAAGGTATTGCCGGTACGACCCAGGCCGGTCTGGACTTCGTCGACGATCAGCAGGATGTCCTGCTCGAGAGTGATCTCCCGTAAGGTTCTCAGCCAGTTGGCCGAGGCCGGGATACAGCCGCCTTCGCCTTGCACCACCTCGACAATCACCGCCGCCGGTTTGGTTACGCCTCCTTCGGGGTCCGACAGTACGGTGCGGATGTAGTCGATGGACAACTGATCGGTGTGTTCGCCATCGGTGCCGAACGGGCAACGGAAGCGATAGGGGAACGGCAAGAAGTGTGTGCCCTGGGCAATGAGACCTTCGGCGCTCTTGGGCGACAGGTTGCCCATGGCGGACAAGGCCCCGGCCGTCATTCCGTGATAGCCGCCGTGAAAAGCCATCAGCGGTGAGCGCCGGGTGTAGTGGCGCGCCAGCTTGATGGCGGCCTCGACGGCATCCGAGCCGCTGGGCCCGCAGAACAGGATCTTGCTGGTCTCGCGCATGTTCGCCGGCAGCATCGAGAACAGCTCCTGCACGAAGGCATGCTTGGCCGGTGTCGCCAGGTCGAGTGCCTGCTGCAGATGATCGCCGGCGAGAAACGCCATCACGGCGTCTCGGACTTCCGGCGGATTGTGCCCCAAGGCCAGGGTCCCGGCGTTCGACAGGCAATCGAGAAATTCCTGGCCGCTGGCGTCCTTGATCCGCATCCCCTTGCCGCTGACAAATAGCCGTTGGAAAGTCTGCGCATAGGTTCGCGCATTCGACTCGATATTTTCGAGGTAACTGAGTGCTTCCATGTTCGATCATCCGTTGGCTATGGAAAGGGAGGCGGGCAGAGGACACCCGCAGGTTCCTGTGGCAGCGGACTTGCTCGCGAAAGCGGTAGGTCAGCTTGCACTTATGCTGAATGTGTTGACGCCTTCGCGAGTAAGCCCGCTCCCACAGGGGGTGCTATTCGTACGTTCGGGCCATTTCAGCAGGCCTCTGCATTTATCGCGAGCTTTCTGGCCGGCACCTGTCCCCGTTTCCCACGCCAGACACAAAACCGGCCCCAGGGTTAAATGACCCAATCAGATCTGCCGCGTCCCTGAACGGTCCGTTCACTTTTGCCAGGCCTCCAAAAAACCTATGCACGTCTTCAAGCCCCGGGAAAACCTACTGCTGGCGACACTGTGTGCGGCGGTCCTGAGTGGCTGCGTATTGGGCCCCGATTATCGAGTGCCGGCCGTTCCGGTCGCGGCCCAGTGGCAGGCCCCCTTGCCCCATGGCGCATCCGTGGCCGCCTTGGCCGACTGGTGGCAGCAGTTCGACGACCCGGCATTGGCCGAGCTGCTGCGCCTGGCCGAAGCCGACAGTCCGTCGATGGACCAGGCGTGGGCCAATATTGCCCTGGCACGGGCGACTGCGGACAGCGATGCAGCCGATGCCTTGCCCAAGGTCGATGGCCGGTTATCCAAGGGGCGTGGCGGTCAACAGACCGGGACCCAGCGCCTGGGAGGTTCAGGTGCTTCCGCCGCGCTGGACGCGGCGTGGGAGATCGACCTGTTCGGCAAACTGCGGCGCAATAACGAAGCGGCCCGTTCGCGGGTCGAGGCGCGGGTCGATGACTGGCATGACGCGAGGGTTTCCCTGGCGGCCCAGGTCGGCGATTACTACGTGCAATACCGTGGCTGCCAGAAGCTGGTGCTGGCCTATAGGGACCAGGCCCAATCGCAACAGGACACTGCGCGCATCACTCGTCAATCGTTCGGTGCCGGCTTCACATCGTCTGCCGACGCCGCCCTGGCCGATGCCAGCGCCGCCAGCAGCGCGGCAGCCCTGGTTCAACAACAGAGCGAATGCGAGGTCCTGCTCAAGAGCCTGGTGGCGTTGACCGGGGGCGATGAAGAGCGACTGATTGGCGTGCTCGGCAAGACCCCGGCGCAACTGCCGGAGCCTGCCGGACTCAACGTGCAGCAAATTCCTGCCGACATGCTGCGCCAGCGCCCGGATGTGGCCTCCAGCGAGCGGGAACTGGCGGCGGCGAATGCCGAAATCGGCGTGGCCCAGGCCGACCGGCTGCCGAGCCTGAGCCTGTCTGGCACCTTTTCCGTCGGCAACACGGTGGGACAGCACACCCGCTCCTGGTCGCTGGGCCCGGTGTTGTCGGTCCCCCTGTTTGACGGCGGCAAACGTCGCGCGGCGGTGGACGGTGCCAAGGCTACCTACGACGCAGCCCTTGCGGGCTATCGCCAGACGCTGCGCACCAGTGTCATGGAAGTCGAACAGGCCCTGGTGCGTCTCGATGCGGCGCGGCGACGGGAGTCCGATGTCGAGCGTTCCACTGCCGGTTTTCGTGAGTCGTTCGAGGCCATCGACCGCAATTGGCAGGCTGGCAGCGTCAGTCTGCTGGACCGTGAAACCGCCCGCCGCCAGGCGCTGACGGCGGAAATCGAATTGATCACCTTGCAACAGGATCAGGTTCGCTACTGGATCGCGCTGTACAAGGCATTGGGCGGCGGATGGCAAGCCAGCCAACCGCTGGCTCGGCACCCGACACCGAACGGAGAAGGCGTGTGAAGCCGACGTTGCGAAAGATCCTGCTGACCATCGCCGTGCTCGCGGTCGTGGCAATTCTGCTGACGTTTCGCCGTGGCGCCGAGCCGGTCGCGGCCGCCCCCAGTATCAGCAGCCTGAGCGTGGAGGTTGTCCAGGTCAGGCCCCAGCTCTGGCCGCAACTGCTGTTCGCCAACGGAGCACTGGCACCCTGGCAGGAAGCGGTCATCAATGCCGAGACCAGCGGCCTGCGTATCGCCAGTCTCGAAGCCGACGTGGGCAGCCGGGTAAAGAAAGGGCAACTGCTGGCGACGCTGGCCTCTGACACGGTGCTCGCCGAGGAAAGCAAGCAGAAGGCTTTGGTCGCCCAGGCAGTGGCCAACCTGGAACAGGCCCGGTCCAACGACCGCCGTGCCCGGGTCGTTGGCCAGGGCGGCGCCTTGTCGGAGCAGCAGCGCGAAGACTATCGCATCAAGGTGGCACTGGCCGAGGCTGACCTGGCCGGGGCGCGGGCGGAATTGCAAAGCACCCGGATCAGGCTGCGGCAAACGCGTATCGTGGCGGTGGATGACGGCATCATCTCCGCACGCACGGCGCTGCTCGGCAAAGTGTTGTCCGCTGGCGACGAGCTGTTTCGCCTGGTGCGCGACGGTCGCATCGAGTGGCAGGCCGAGCTGGACGCCCGCCAGTTGGCCCAGGTCCAGGCCGGCCAGGTTGCCCGACTGACGTTGCCGGGCGGGCAGAGTCTGGAAGGGCACGTACGGTTGGTGTCGCCCACCTTGAGTACCAAGACCAGCCGGGCCCTGGTGTATATCTCGCTGCCCACCGGCAGCCCCGCCCAGGCCGGCATGTACGCCAGCGGCCAGATCGAACTGGCACCCCGCGAAGCCCTTACGGTGCCGGACACCGCCGTGATCCTGCGCGACGGGCGCTCCTATGTGTTCACCCTCAACGACGATATGCACGTGGTCCAGCGACCGGTGGTGGTGGGCCGCCGCATGCACGAGGCGGTGGAGATCCTGAGCGGTCTGGATGATCAGGCGGCCCGTATCGTGCGTGCCGGTGGCGCCTTCCTCAATGACGGCGCGAGTGTGACCCTCGTGCAATCCCAGGTCGCCCAGCCATGAATATTTCAGCCTTGTCGATCCGCTATCCGGTTCCGGCGGTGATGCTGTTCATCCTGCTCACGCTCTTCGGTCTGTTGGGTTTTGGCAAGCTTGCCATCCAGGACTTTCCGGACATGGATCTGCCGGTGGTGGTGATCAGCGCCTCGTTGGAAGGCGCGGCCCCCGAACAGCTGGAAACCGAGGTGGCGCGCAAAATCGAGGACAAGCTCACGTCCTTGCGCCTGCTCAAGCATGTGACGACTGTGATCACCGACGGCGCCGTCAGCATCAGCGTCAGTTTCGACATCGACAAGGATGGCAACGAGGCGCTCAACGAAGTGCGCAACGCGGTCGACAGTGCCATGCCGCAATTGCCGGCCAGCCTGGATACGCCTTCGGTGTCCCGGTTGACCACCAGTGCATCGCCGCTGCTGACCTATGTCATCGCCTCCGACGCCCTGGATGAGGAAGCGCTGTCGTGGTTTGTCGATAACGAGCTGAGTAAACAATTGCTGTCGGTGCCGGGCGTGGCCCAGATTTCACGCATCGGCGGGGTTGATCGGGAGGTCCAGGTCAATCTCGATCCGGCCTTGATGGCCGGGCTGGGCATCCGCGTCGCGGATGTCGCTGCGCAACTGCGGGCGATGCAGAAAGACAATTCCGGTGGCCAAGGCAATCTGGGAAGCGGCCAGCAGGCCGTGCGCACCCTGGGGGCCATCGATGACCCAGCGGCCCTCGGCGCCATCGATATTCCCAGCGGCGACGGTCGCCTGCTGGCGTTGAACCAACTGGCGGAGATTCGCGACACCCATGCCGAGCGCAGCAGCCGGGCTTTTCGCGACGGCAAGCCGGTGATCGGTTTCCAGATCACCCGCTCGCTAGGCTTCTCCGATATCGGTGTAGCCAACGACGTGCGCAAGCGCATGACCGAGTTTGTCCAGCAGCATCCAAACGTGCACATCGACGAGGCCAGCGATACGGTCAAGGCCGTGCTCGCCAACTACCACGACTCGATGAATCTGCTGTACGAAGGCATGCTGCTGGCGGTGCTGGTGGTCTGGTGGTTCCTGCGGGACTGGCGCGCCACGCTGATCGTCGCCACGGCGTTGCCGTTGTCGATCATCCCCACCTTTGGTGTGATGTACCTGGCCGGGTTCACGCTCAACGCCGTCTCCCTGCTGGCCCTGGCGTTGGTCATCGGTGTGTTGGTGGACGATGCCATCGTCGAAATCGAAAACATTGCCCGGCACTTGCGCATGGGCAAGACTCCACTTCAGGCGGCCACCGAAGCTGCCGATGAAATCGGCCTGGCGGTGCTCGCCACGACGGCCACCCTGGTCGCGGTTTTCCTGCCTACGGCGTTCATGGGCGGCGTGGCTGGCAAACTGTTTCGCCAGTTCGGCGTGACCGCCTCGGTAGCGCTGTTGTTTTCGCTGCTGGTGGCCCGGGTCCTGACCCCGATGATGGCGGCATACTTCCTCAAGGCGAAGACCGATACCGCTCACGACGGCCCGTTGATGACCCGCTACCTGGGCTGGATCCATGCCAGCCTGTCTCGCCGCAAGACCACGATGGTCCTGGCCAGCCTGTTTTTCATCGGCGCCCTCGCACTGGTGCCGTTGTTACCCACGAGTTTCCTGCCGGCCCAGGACGTCGGTCTCAGCCGGATAACCCTGGAGCTGCCTCCTGGCACGACGCTGGAGCAGACCACCGCGATGGCGTTGCAGGCCAGCGAAAGACTGAGCGAGATGCCCCAGGTCAAGCATGTGTTTATTTCGGTAGGGACAGCCAGCAACTCGAGTGCCGGGGCGGCCGATATAACCGGCGCCGGCGATGCCATCCTGACGGTGGATCTGGTGGATCGCAATCAGCGCGATCTCAAACAGGTGCAAGTCGAGGCACAGATGCGCGAGGTGTTGCGTACATTGCCCGGCGTACGGATCAATGTCGGGGGCGACGGGAGCGGCGAGAAGCTCAATATCGTCCTGGCCAGTGATGACGGCGACCTGCTGGAACGCACGGCAAGTGCTCTGGAACCGCAGTTGCGTGAGCTGCACGGGATCGGCAACGTCACCTCCAGCAGTGCCCTGCAACGCCCGGAAATCCAGATGCGTCCGGACTTCGCCCGCGCGGCGGAGCTGGGCATCACCAGCCAGGAAATCGCCGATACCTTGCGCATGGCGACCTACGGCGAGTACTCCTCGCAGTTGGGGAAAATCAATTTGTCGCAGCGTCAGGTGGATGTGCGGGTGCGCATGGATTCGCTGCTGCGCGATGACCTGCAGAGCATCAACCAGCTACGAGTGACCGGCCGTGACGGGCAGGTCTCCCTGGCCTCGTTGGGGGAAATCAGCATGGGCAGCGGGCCGGCACAGATCAGTCGGCTCGATCGCTTGCGCAATATCACCCTGTCCATCGAACTCAACGGGCGCAACCTGGGTGAAGTCATGGCCGAGGCCAGCCAGCTACCGGCGATGCGCAATCTCCCACCCGAGGTAAAGAGGGTGGAGCAGGGCGAGTTGCAACTGATGACTGAATTGTTCGGTAGCTTCAGCCTGGCCATGGCCATCGGGGTGTTCTGTATCTACTCGGTCCTGGTGCTGCTGTTCCATGATTTCCTGCAGCCGGCCACGATTCTTTCGGCGCTGCCACTCTCTCTGGGCGGTGCCCTGGTGGCCCTGTTGGTGTGCAACTTCAGCTTTTCCTTGCCATCGGTCATCGGTTTGCTGATGTTGATGGGCATCGTGACCAAGAACTCCATTCTATTGGTGGAGTACGCGATCATGGCTCGCCGCGACTATGGCCTGGGTCGATATGAGGCGTTGGTGGATGCTTGCCACAAGCGTGCCCGCCCCATTCTGATGACCACCATCGCAATGGGCGCAGGCATGTTGCCCACCGCGCTGGGAATGGGTGAAGACCCCAGCTTCAGGCAGCCGATGGCCGTGGTGGTCATGGGCGGCTTGCTGACTTCGACGCTGTTGAGCCTGTTGGTGGTGCCAGTGATTTTCACTTATGTCGACGATGTGTTGGAGTGGCTGAAGCTGCGTACGCGCAGATCGACCGGGGAAAGAATGGCGGGAGAAAATACGCGGGCCTGAAATCATCCCCCAACATCCGCTCGATTGCAGAGATCGAGCAAAGGTTGGGGGGAACGTTTTATACGGCTTGGCGAATTGCGGGGATACCATTCCACTCGACGCCCGATGGCGTGGCATCCATCGAGTGCATCCAGCGGATGAGCGAGCGGCGTCCACCAATGCCCATTTTTATCGCGGCACGTTTCAGATAACTTTCGACTGTGTTGACTTTCAGGTTGAGTTGCTCGGCGAGTTCCGGGGCGGTGCGTCCGGCCAGCAAACCAACACACACTTCGGTTTCGCGGGAGGACAAGCTCAACCCGGACAACGCCAGCCGGTCGGCGAATCTCTGGCGTAGTGCTTCCATTCCGCCGTTTTCCAGGCTTTCCATTGGCAGGCATGCATCCTGTCGGTTGACCTCCGCCGGCACCAGGGCAGCAACATGCTCCTCGACCATGGGCAAGAGAAGACAGGAAAAGTCTTTCAGCAGGGCATGTTCCTGTGCCGTGAATCCGCTGGAAAAGGGTGAGCGGTAGACGGAAAGAACGTAGCGAATGCCGTTTTTACGGGTGGCCAGGTGCAGTTGAGTGGTGGTGTTATGGCAGGGAAGGCTGTCCGTTTGTTCACGATTGAGCAGACAGCGAGAAAAATTGGGGACTTTTTGTGGGGTCGAATCCTCGAAAAAAATATCCTCGGCGAGGAAGAAAGGTTTTGCGGTATGCGCATCCATGACTGCGTCGATACAGGCGCTGTCCATGCCAACGCCACCTATGCTGGACGTGCTGGGTTCAGAAAGATGACTCGATCCTATTCTTTGCTCGGTAATATGCGTTGCGTCGACAGGTATCTCGGTAAGTATCAGGTCGTGCAACAAACGAGGAAAGTTGCGGCTTCCAGTACTGGCAATCACTTTGCCAACATGCGGGAATAGTCGTTGTAGGTTCATCCTTTCTCCAATTTCATGCCAGAGTCTTGGTGTTATAGATGCAACTCAGTGTGCATTTGTTTTTTTGCTGGAATGTTTCGGCCAATGTGCGTTTGGTCGATATCAAAGGGTTGATGGAATGTGTCTGACGAACGGTTGGTCATAAGGAATTGTTCGTAGGCGGTAATAGTCTGTATGGCGTTCTTTCTGAGTACTTCCTTATAGGTGTCGAGGGTGCATGGCAGTGTGCCGTAGATGATGGTCTCTCCCTTTGAGCCGAACGCGGTGTTGTGCCGCTCAACTGCCCAGCCGGAACGTTTCAGGATCTTTTCCATCAGGGTGTCAACGACAATTTCATAGGTATCTATATTTTGCAGTTCGGCAAACTTTATCATTGACAGGAAAAGTACCGCCGTGCGAACGTCTATGTTGGCCTGGGTGATTTCTACTGGCGAAGTTTTATCTGCCGAAAGTGCGAAACGTGTGGCTTCCCAACAGCGATTCGAATGCGCTCTGATGTTGCCGTTGGGGAGAATGAAACTTAAGGCGCCACTCATGAGGGTCGGTTTGTTGGAGGGGCGTAATCGGACGGCACCCGTGACCCGTTCATCGGTATAAGTATAGATATAGACCGCGTCGGGATCGTCATATTCATCCCATTCGTAATCGCTGCCTTGATAACTTTCAATATCCCACTTCTTTCTATCGATGAAGGCGGCTTTACGAATGGCAAGTATCTGTTGCAGCGTTTGGGTTGGAATTTTCGAGTAGGATGCGATGCGGGTAGATACGCCGGAAAAATGATGAATACAGGAGGAGTAGTTCATGAATGACGTTTCTTGGTTGAGGTTGAGGTTACTGTTAACTTTGCACTAAATCATTTCAACTGTCCTAAAGTACAGTGCTGAATTTTGTAGAGTGTATAGTCTAATTAGTTGTTGGATAAATGCGGTGAATAGTGTTTGTGAAGAGGAGGGAGTGGGGCGGGTTAGTACCGTCTAGTGTCCAAAAAAGTACCGGCTTGAAGTAACCACTAAATGTCGCTGGTAGATAGCATGGCGGCGGATTCAGGCAGCTGGTGAGCGTGTGTTTTTTGACGGCTGGCTGAAGTGCTTATAAAACGCTGATAGCAATGGGGGTCGAAAAATTGACGGTGGGTTCGAAATGTGTAGCCAAACTGTAATAAAGGTGTGGGAGCGTTGTTAAATAGTAAGGAATGCGGTTCTGCTGAAAGTTTAAACGATTGTATGAGTTACGGGTGAACGGCACTGCGAGTGCCGGGATGGCTTTAGTGTAACTGCTCTAAGTATGAAAAATTGGTCCGATGTCATACAACTAAAAAGTTGATATTGTATGGAGAAGACCTGTTCGAACCTGAAAAGATGAGCCGTCGTGGCTCCTGGCATGGATGACCTTATGTCTTATATCGCGTTTTCACTGATGACTGTCCTGCTGGTTCCAGGGCCGACAAATTCACTGCTGCTGCAAACCGGAATAAAGAGAGGACTGAACGCTCGATCCATGAGGTTTGTCGTGGCGGAATGGCTGGCTTATGTCATCCAGATGACGATGTGGGGGGGATCTATTGATCTTCTGATGACTGAACATTCCTGGGTGGTTGTTGCGACGAAGTTCTTCGCTGTGTGTTTCTTGTTTTATATTTCCCTGAAACTGTGGTTCTCGGCGAAGGATCATCTACCCGGTACCTCGGTAGGCATCACTGTGCCTGACCTGTTTGTGGCGACGTTGACCAACCCGAAAGGGCTGTTCTTCGTTTCCTTTGTTGCGCCGGCTGGAACGTTCTTGTCGTTGAACAGCTACTTGCCATTCATGATGCTGTTCACGACTATCATATTTCCGGTCGGGCTGGTGTGGATCGCGATTGGGGCATTCTGTGGGCGTAAACTCCACTCCATTGTTTCCGGCCGGTTTCTGAGTCGAGCCATTTCGTTGGTGATTGGCTTGTTCGCAAGCGGCATGCTTTTCAATATCGCATCGCAAGTGGTGATCGCCTGAAGGCGGATTTTTGCGCAAGCGCCTGGTTTGGCGTCGGGTCTCGATGGATCGTCGCCAGTACCGTGGAATATTGGAAAGGTATAGAGAGAAGGGATCAGACGAAGTTCAGCTGCACTGCTTTGATCATGGCTTGCTTGACATTGGTGCAGTCCATTTTTTCAGTCATCTGCTTGGCGTGAAACTTAACCGTTCGTTCGGTGATATTCATGATCAGGCCGATCTCTTTGTAATTTTTTCCCAGCGCGAGCCAGCGCAGAAATTCAATTTCCCGAGGGGATAGTTTCAAGTTGTTTTCAGTGGTTATTTCTACGGGCCGATATTGATTGGCGATGACGCTGAGGGTTTTGATGATGAACAGATTCGAGCGGACGATGATGGGGAAGTCGGGGTCATTCTCTTCTGACGACAGGTGAAGAGAGCCGAATGCTCGACCAGGTTCATGGATGGGAACGGTGTAACCCTGTTTGATGCCGTAGGTGGCTGACTGGTCGAATATCTCCGGGTTGCTGTCCAGTTCCGCCGGTATTTCATTCCAGAAAAAGGGCGTCGCCGTGATGGCCGTATTGGTCATGACCGGATCTGATTTGTAGAGTGAGTTCTTGCGGTAGGTGTCCACCCATTCGGCCGGGTAGTTGCTGTAGATGGAAATCTTCGAGCTGTTGGACGGGGTGGGCTCCAGATGAACGTACGCGAACTTGTTGATCCCCAGCTTGGAGAATATCCACCCCAGTATCTCGGTGTACTCCTCTTCGCTCACGCCTGAGATGTTGTTCTCCACCTCTTGGATCAAATTGAACAGATGGCTTGAAATGGGCTTGAGCATAATGAGCGAGCTCGAAAGTTTGAATGTAAGACTTTGACGTAGCCAGGCTCTATACCTTTAGAGTCGCCAAATGGAAGTGAAGATTTTCAGAGCCGGCTCAACAACGATACGAACGGCTGTGGCTGGTGTTCGACGCGATGCAGATGCTCGGGGCGAGAGGCATCTCCCTGCTCATAAGAGGGATTGCCAAGGGGTGATCATGCTGTTCCGGCAGCCCACGATGCTGCTGTTTTGAAAGGTGGATTGATGTCATTGTGCCTCCTGGCAAGTGCGGCTTCACAGCATGGGCAGCGAAACCGTTAGTTAAACTACACGTACTGAAACGATTAACTGGAAGGCAGTATAGACAAGTTTTCCGATACGGCCAGTGACATTAAAAAAGCTTTAATATTCAGGCTGCAACGCTTTCTTCAGGAAGCCTGATGTCCGACTCTGCGCACAGTCGGCCACTTGGCCTGGCGTCCCGCAAACCACCATTTTTCCTCCCTGGGAGCCCGCTCCCGGACCGATGTCGATGACCCAGTCGCTTTGCGCTACCACCCGCATGTCGTGCTCCACCACTACCACCGTGTGGCCGTCATCCACCAGGCGATTCAACTGCACAAGCAGGCGATCCACATCCTGGGGGTGCAGCCCATTGGTCGGTTCATCCAGTACATACAATGTCTCCCCGCGGGCTTTACGCTGCAGTTCCGTTGCCAGCTTGATGCGCTGAGCTTCGCCGCCGGACAATTCCGTGGCCGGTTGGCCCAGGCGCAGATAGCCGAGTCCGATATCCTGCAGGACCTGCAATGTACGTCTTGGCGCCGCTTGTCCGGCAAAGGCCTCCAGTGCCTGGTTGACGGTCAATTGCAACACCTGCGCGATGTTCAATCCCTGCCAGTTCACGGTCAGCGTCTGCGGGTTGTAGCGTGCGCCATGGCAGGTCGGGCAGGGGGCGTACACGCTGGGTATGAACAACAACTCGACACTGACGAAGCCTTCACCTTCACAGGTTTCGCAGCGGCCCTTGGCGACATTGAAAGAGAACCTCCCGGCATCGAATCCCAGTTCGCGGGCCTGCTCCGTCGCGGCAAACAACTTGCGCACGTGGTCGAACAATCCGGTGTAGGTGGCGAGGTTGGAACGCGGTGTACGCCCGATGGGTTTCTGGTCCACCCGGACCAGGCGCTTGATGGCGTCGAGCCCGGCGGTGACACGTCCACCGCTGGTTTGTTCGGGTTCGTCTTCCAGGCTGGCCTCATCCGCTTCGCCGTCCTGACTGGCCAGGCCCAGGTGGGTGCCCACCAGGTCCAGCAGGGCCTGGCTGACCAGGCTGGATTTACCGGAGCCGGAGATGCCGGTCACGGCTGTGAAGCAACCGAGGGGAAAGGCCGCGCTCAGGTTGTCGAGATTGTTGCGGGTGATCCCCTCCAGGCGCAGCCAGTCGGCTGGCGTCCGAGGGCTGCGCGGGGTGAGGGTCTGTTCGGCAAAGAGATAGGCGCGGGTTCGCGATTCCGATACCTGGGCGAGACCGCCAGGTGGGCCGCTGTAGAGAATCTGGCCACCTTGTTCGCCGGCATCCGGGCCCACGTCGATCAGCCAGTCGGCGCGGCGCATGGTGTCCAGGTCGTGCTCGACCACGAACACCGAATTGCCTGCGGCCTTCAGGCGTTGCAGGGCATCGAACAGGGCTTCGCTGTCGGCAGGATGCAGGCCGGCGGAAGGCTCGTCCAGCACATAGATCACCCCGAACAATTGGGAGTTGAGCTGGGTCGCCAGGCGCAGGCGTTGCAACTCGCCGGAGGACAACGTCGGGGTGCTGCGCTCCAGGGCCAGGTAGCCCAGGCCGAGGTCGATCAGGGTGACGATCCGTTCCAGCAGTTCGGCGGCGATGCGCTGCGCGGCCAGGCGTTTTTCCAGGGACAGGTTGGGCGTATGACGTGCGTCCGGCCCGCCTGCGTGGGGATTGTCGCCCCTGGCGGCACGTTGTTCGCGAGCTTCTCGGGTTTGCCGGTGGGTGAGGACGTCGCTCGATTCTTCGGGTTGCTCCAGATAATCCGCAGCCGTGACGTCCTTGAGCACATCGGCCAGTTCCAGCAGGGAAAGGTGCGACAGTTCGGCAATGTCCAGGCCGGCAAAGGTCACGGTCAGCGCCTCGCGCTTGAGGCGTTTGCCCGCGCATTCGGGGCAGGCACTGGCGCGCATGTATTGCGCCACGCGTTTGCGCATCTGCGCGCTTTGCGAGTGCATGAAAGTGTGCAGCAGGTAGCGCCGGGCACCACTGAACGTGCCCTGGTAACTGGGTTCGAGTTTGCGTTTGAGGGCGGCGCGGGTCTGGGCTGGCGTGAGCCCGGCATACACCGGGACGGTGGGTGTTTCTTCGGTGAAGAGGATCCAGTCGCGCTGCTTTTTCGGCAGGTCGCGCCACGGGATATCGACGTCATAGCCCAGGGTCACCAGGATATCCCGCAGGTTCTGGCCTTGCCAGGCCATCGGCCAGGCCGCGACGGCGCGCTCGCGGATGGTCAGCGAAGGGTCCGGCACCATGGACTCTTCGGTCACTTCGTAGACCCGGCCCAGGCCATGGCATTGCGAGCACGCCCCCTGTGGCGTATTGGGCGAGAAGTCCTCGGCATAGAGCATCGGCTGATCGGCCGGATAGCTGCCCGCCCGGGAGTACAACATGCGAATCAGGCTCGACAGGGTGGTGACACTGCCCACTGAGGATCGTGCACTGGGCGTACCGCGTTGCTGCTGCAAAGCCACCGCCGGCGGCAGCCCCTCGATGCTGCCCACGTCCGGCACGCCCACCTGGTCGATCAGGCGCCGCGCATACGGCGCGACCGATTCGAAGTAGCGACGCTGGGCCTCGGCGTAGAGCGTCGAGAAGGCCAGTGACGACTTGCCCGACCCCGACACGCCGGTAAACACCACCAGGGCATCGCGTGGGATATCGACATCAATGTTCTTGAGGTTGTGCTCGCGGGCGCCACGCACCCGGACGAAACCGTTGTATCGGAGTGGTGGGGCAGAGCTGTCCAGGCTTGCGCGTGGGGGCATCGGGTGTTCCTTGTGGTTCAGTGCGACCTTAACCCGTCAAGGCTGCGCGGCAAAACTGCATCGCTCGGCGAGTGCAAAATGCAACCTGAGTCACAGCGATGAAATCATGCGACAGGCTTTAGCGGCTTTCGTGCGATAAAAATTTACTGGCGTTGAAAGAAATGAGAAAAACTTCTCATTTTTCCCATGGATATGGACCTTTCATGCCTCGATCAAAACTGTTCGTCACGCTGTTTGCCGCGCTGCTGGGTGCCGCCGGGTTGTGGTACATGTGGATGCTGACCAGCGCCAAGCTGGAGTGGGGCGGTGCCAGTCCGGACCGGCAACAGCTCGGTTTGGTGAAGGATACCCGGCTGCGGGCGATGACCCAGTATTGCACGGGCGTCGTCGTGACCGCGCAAGGTACCTGGCTGGTCGGACGCCTGGAGGGTGATGCCAGCCAGTTGAACCCCGGTGCCGAGGTGGTGAACCTGGACACCGTGGTCTATGGCAAACCGAAAGCGCCGGAGCCGGAGGGGGGGTACGCCAATCTCATCGTCCGTGAAGAGGAAACCTCCTTCATTTCACGTCTGAATGCCCAGGGGCAGTTCGAGCTGATGGCTCACGTCAGTGGTGCGGCTTGTCTGGTCGCCAGTCCGGACGGCGCCAGTGTATTCCTGCTGACCGGGCTTGACCGGCCTGAAAGTGCCAGTGGTGACGACATCAACCAGACCGTGGTCTTGCGCAGCGACGATCAAGGCAAGCGCTGGACCTGGTTGAGCAAAGGCTGGTTTGCCGGTGCCGACCAGTTGGCCTGGAGCCTGAAGCCGTACTTCCGCGGCGCGGATGAAGTCTGGGCCTGGGGCCGGCCGGCCTCTGCGGATGATTTCAGTGGCGAGGCGACGCCGGGCGCCGTTCCCACCGGGGTCTTCTACTCTGCCGATCGTGGCATGACCAGCACACCGGTCATGGCGTCCGAGTCGTTGCTGGTGTCCGCCGAGTTGGTGCAGGAAAAACACCCCGACATCACTCGGTGGCACACCGATCTGGGCGAGCAAGGGGATGTGCGAACCAATGTCCTGCAACTGGATGCCCGGCATGCCTTCATCTGGGTGTCCCAGCGCTTTTGGGCCAGCAATCCCGATGGTGCCGGCAACAATCTCGCGTTCAACCTGACCACCCGCGCCCGTTTGCAGCGTGAAGCGGGGGAGTGGCGGGTAGTGGAGCAGCAGCGTGAGGACAATCTGTTTGTCAGCAGGCTGATCCAGAACGACAGCGGACGGGTCATCGGACTGATCGACCAGGGCAACCGTGGCCGCGACGTCATCGCCGAACTGGACACCAAGGCACTGACCTGGCGGGCCTTGAGCGAGCTGCCCAGCGCGTTTGCACCCCTGGCCGCGGAGAGCCGGGTGCGCGAGGAGAATTTCTGGGTTGGGCAAAACACCCTGCTGATCAACACCTCCAGCAAACACCAGCCGCCGCGCTGGCTCTACTGGTGGTCGGACGCGACCATTTCGGCCGATGGGGTGTTCTACTCCAACGACTGGGGCCAGTCCTGGAAGCGCCTGGCCATGGATGGTTATCTGGGCATCGTCGGGTTTCAGCCCGCTCAGGACCGGGTGATCTGGGGCAACGGCAATTGGTACGACAATCACGATGGTGGGCTCTATTCCTATGGGCTGCACTGAATGATTGGCTGATTTGCGTTGTCTGGCCTGGCGCTTCGCGGGCAAGCCCGCTCCCACAGTGGATTTGCAGTGGATGCGGTATCGATGCCGGGCGCCGGACCTGTGGGAGCGAGCCTGCTCGCGATAGCGGTAGCACATTCAGCAGGGATGCCGGCTGGACCGACGCCTTCGCGGGCAAGCCCGCTCCCACAGTGGATTTGCGGTGGATGCGGTATCGATACCGGGCGCCGGACCTGTGGGAGCGAGCCTGCTCGCGATAGCGGTAGCACATTCAGCAGGGATGCCGGCTGGACCGACGCCTTCGCGGGCAAGCCCGCTCCCACAGTGGATTTGCGGTGGATGCGGTATCGATGCCGGGCGCCGGACCTGTGGGAGCAAGCCTGCTCGCGATAGCGGTAGCACATTCAGCAGGGATGCCGGCTGGACCGACGCCTTCGCGGGCAAGCCCGCTCCCACAGTGGATTTGCGGAGGATGCGGTATCGATGCCGGGCGCCGGACCTGTGGGAGCGAGCCTGCTCGCGATAGCGGTAGCACATTTAGCAGGGATGCCGGCTGGACCGACGCCTTCGCGGGCAAGCCCGCTCCCACAGTGGATTTGCAGTGGATGCGGTATCGATGCCGGGCGCCGGACCTGTGGGAGATTCTATGTTGCAGGACAACCCTGCAACATAGGCTTCGGCTGGTATTCGTCCTGATTTTTCATCAGGGCAAATGCCACTCGGCAAA
>NZ_VIUE01000049.1 GCF_007828215.1 Pseudomonas sp. SJZ074
AACATGACGTTGGCCAGCAAAAACGCCAGGCCGCGCTTGGGCATGCCGCAGAACCGTTCGCGGTTTTGCAGGGCAGCAGAAGGTTGGCGGGCCAGTAAGGCGCGTTGGCGATCGTCCATGAACAGGTCTCGTTGCGAGGGGCGCAGAAGTGCCATCAAAATAGTGGCGCGATGGTAAAGAGCCATCATTTTGGCGTCAACTTTTGATTCACCGGAAAAAGAGGTTTCGTCGGAAAATCAAGGCTGCGGGAAAGTCCGTCTTCGCGAGCAAGCCCGCTCCCACAGGAGAACTCAGGGTGTATGGGATTTATGCGAATGCATCGAGACCTGTGGGAGCGAGCCTGCTCGCGATGACGGAGGCTCATTCAGCATTGATGCAAGCTGACCCACCGCTATCGCGAGCAGGCTCGCTCCCACAGGGGATAGCGGTGTGTTGGGGACACTCGCCCGAACCGCACTCATAGCTGACGCCGGTCACCATCCCGTAACAAATTGTGAATAGCATTTCCGTTGGTACTCACAACCCAACTCTTCCGCCATGCCGGCAGCAGTACATCCACCACGAGCAGCTTGGTTGCAGTGGCAAAGAGAGCCGGAACTGCGCTTCCTTCATGAATCGGATGCCATCATGACCACCCCGACCCTCGTCTCAGATTCGATAAGCCCCATCTCAAGACCGCAGCTCAACCGCAAGCCGAGCATGCTGACCCTGATCGTATTTTTTGCCGTGCTGGCCACCGGGCTGCTGTTCACCGCCTATAGCCTGGTCCGTGACATGGGCGAGTTCGGCACCGTGGTCACCACCTGGACGCCGTTCCTGTTGCTGGGTGTGGCGCTGCTGATTGCCCTGGGCTTCGAGTTCGTCAACGGTTTTCACGACACTGCCAACGCCGTGGCGACGGTGATTTACACGAACTCCATGGCGCCGAATTTCGCGGTGGCCTGGTCGGGGTTCTTCAATTTTCTCGGGGTACTGCTGTCCAGCGGTGCGGTGGCTTTCGGCATCATCGCCTTGCTGCCGGTGGAACTGATTCTGCAAGTCGGGTCGTCGGCCGGTTTCGCGATGATCTTCGCTCTGCTGATCGCCGCGATCCTGTGGAACCTCGGCACCTGGTGGCTGGGCCTGCCGGCTTCGTCCTCGCACACCCTGATCGGCTCGATCATCGGCGTCGGCGTAGCCAACGCCCTGATGCACGGCCGTGACGGCACCAGCGGGGTGGATTGGGCCCAAGCGGCCAAAGTCGGCTACGCCCTGCTCCTCTCACCCCTGGTGGGTTTCGGCTGTGCCGCGCTGCTGTTGCTGGCGTTGCGAGCCTTCGTCAAGAATCGCGCCCTGTACAAGGCACCGGAAGGCAATACGCCGCCACCGTGGTGGATTCGCGGCATGCTGATCGCCACCTGCACCGGCGTGTCGTTTGCCCATGGCTCCAACGATGGCCAGAAAGGCATGGGGCTGATCATGTTGATCCTGGTGGGGACGTTGCCGATGGCCTATGCGTTGAACCGCACCATGCCTGCCGATCAAGCCTTGCAATTCGCCGCCGTGGCCGAAGTCACCCAGCAGGCCCTGGTCAAAAGCGCACCGCAACCGGCACCGGCAGATCCCCGGGCGGTCCTCTCCGATTTCGTCCGCAGCAAGCAAGCCACACCGCAGCTGGTGCCTGCCCTCGCCGCCCTCACCGGTGCCATCGGGGCCGAGGTCAAGGGTTACGGCTCATTGGCCAGGGTGCCCGCCGAAGCCGTGGGAAACGTGCGTAACGACATGTACCTGACCAGTGAAACCATTCGCCTGATGGACAAGAACAAAGTCGGCCATTTCGACGCCGACACCAGCGGCAAGCTGCAACTGTTCAAGCAGCAGATCGACAACTCCACGCGGTTCATTCCGCTGTGGGTGAAGATCGCCGTGGCCATCGCCCTTGGTCTCGGCACCATGGTCGGCTGGAAGCGGATCGTAGTGACAGTGGGTGAGAAGATCGGCAAGAGCCACCTCACCTACGCCCAGGGCGCCTCGGCGGAAACCGTCGCGATGCTGACCATCGGCGCCGCCGACATGTTCGGCTTGCCGGTGTCCACTACCCATGTGTTGTCGTCGGGGGTGGCCGGGACCATGGTCGCCAATGGCTCGGGCTTGCAGATGCGCACAATCCGTAATCTGCTGATGGCTTGGGTACTGACATTGCCGGCGGCGATTCTGTTGTCGGGCAGCCTCTACTGGCTGCTGACCCAATTGTTCTGACGGATGTTTTGCTGTCCACGGTGTAATAACAAGTCGTCATGACCATGAGCCCTGGCGCTACTGCTCCGGTAGTGGGCGCCAGGAACCGCCGGCATTTGCACTGCCTGCCTACACAGGCGACTAGATTTTCACCATCAACTCTCCCCGCCTATCCGCCTCCCCGTGCAACACCTCGATCACCCAGTCGATGAACACCCGCACCCGCGGCGACAGTTGTCGGTGGGGTGGGTACACGGCTGAAATCGGCCACAGCGGCACCGCGTAGTCGCTCAGAACCTGGATCAGGCGCCCTTCGGCCAACTGCCGCTGAACGTGGTAGCGCGGCACTTGGATCAAGCCAAATCCTGCCTCGCAGGCACTGACATAGGCATCGGCATTGTTGACGGTCAGTTCGCCCGGCATTTGCATCTCGCGCACCTGCCCCGCCACCTCGAATTCGAAGGGGAAGTATCGACCATTGCCGGAGGCGAAGCTGATGGCGCGGTGCGTCGCCAGATCCTCCAGCTGCCGAGGCGTGCCCGAGCGGGCCAGGTAGTCGGGGCTGGCGCAGGTCAGTTGATGCAGTCGCACGATGGGCCGTGCCACCAAGGCCTGGTCGGTGATATTGCCGGCGCGGATCGCGCAATCCACGCCTTCGCGTTGCAGATGCACCTGCCGGTCGTGAAAGCCAATGTCCAGTTGCAGCGCCGGGTAGCGCCGATAGAAATCCGCCAGGCGCGGCAGGATCCAGTGGCAACCGAAAGCGATGGGCATGTCCACCCGTAAGGTGCCGCGAGGTTGGCTCCGTTGGGCCGACAGCGAACCTTCGAGGTCATCGAGATCGTCGAGCAGTTGCCCGCAACGCTGGTAATAGGCCTCACCATCGAGCGTGGCGCGCACTTGCCGGGTGGTGCGCTGCAGCAGTTGCACGCCCAGGTGTGCTTCGAGCTGCTGGATCAGCAGGCTGACGGTGGCCCGGGGCAGATCGAGGTCATCCGCGGCCTTGCCGAAACCGCCCAGTTCGACAATGCGCCGGAACACCTGCATGGCCTGTAAACGATCCATTGGTACGCCTCACTATTCAGGAATCACGAATAGTTAAACCAATATTCATGGATTTATCCATGTAATCGTTTAGCGGAAACTGAGCATGTCATTCATCTGCAGGAGCAACATCATGAAAACCCGCCAACTGGGCCACCAAGGTCCTTACGTTTCCGCCATCGGCCTGGGCTGCATGGGCATGTCGGACTTCTATACCACCGGCGTCGATGAAAGGGAGTCGATTGCCACGCTGCACCGCGCGCTGGAACTGGGGGTGACGATGTTCGACACCGCCGACATGTACGGCCCTCACACCAATGAAGAACTCCTCGGCCGAGCCTTGAAAGGCAAGCGTGACAACCTTTACCTGGCCACCAAGTTCGGCCTGGTGCGCAGCAGCGATCCCCATGCCCGGGGCGTCAACGGCCGGCCCGAATACGTCCGGCAATCCGTGGACGGCAGCCTCAAGCGTCTGGGGACCGATTACATCGATCTCTACTACCAACACCGCATCGATCCCCAAGTGCCGATTGAAGAAACCATCGGGACCATGGCCGAGCTGGTCAAGGCCGGCAAAGTCCGCCAGATCGGCATTTCCGAAGCCAGCGCCGACACCATCCGACGGGCGCACGCGGTGCATCCACTGGCCGCGGTGCAAAGCGAATATTCGTTGTGGTCTCGCGAGCCCGAACACAATGACGTACTCGACACCTGCCGTCGCCTGGGCATCGCGTTTGTCGCCTACAGCCCATTGGGCCGCGGTTTTCTGACCGGCGAGCTGAAGACACCGGAAGACTTCGCCGCCGATGACTATCGCCGCTTCAACCCGCGCTTCCAGGCAGACAACTTCAACCGCAACCTGATGCTGGTGGACCGGGTCAAGGCACTGGCTGCGAACAAACACATCAGTGCTTCACAACTGGCCCTGGCGTGGGTGCTGGCCCAGGGTGACCACATCATCCCGATTCCGGGGACCAAACAGCGCAAATACCTGGAGAGTAATGTGGCAGCCGTCGAGGTGGTCTTGAGTGCCGACGAATTGGCCCAACTGGATGAGATTTTCGGCGCCAATGAGGCCGTGGCGGGCGAGCGGTACGATGCCCGGACGATGACATTGTTGGATGGTTGATTGGAGCGGCTGATATCACCGTCGGCTGATCCACCGCCATCGCGAGCAGGCTCGCTCCCACACTGGACTTGGGTGTACACGGCATTTGCGTACACCACCAGCCCCTGTGGGAGCGAGCCTGCTCGCGATGGCGGTGATACCTGTCGACAAAAATCAATTTGCCATCAAATCGCCTTGCAAAAAGACGATGCCCGTCTAGATTCAAAACTGTCTTCACAAGCGCAACCCAACACACCTGGGTCAGCCCCAAGCGAGAGCCTTTATCGACCTGAAAATCACCAGACGCTGCTTTTAGATTACTGACACGGAATCAGTCAAAAATATAAAAGAGGGATGCTTTGATGAAGCGTAGCCGGTGGTTTCGTGCGCTCGCGCAAAAGGGGCCAGCCATGCCTTTCTGGCTGTCACTGATCTGCTTCTCTGGCTTGGTGATCGCCAGCTTCGTGCTGTTCGAACAACAGATCCAGGACTCCCTGACCCATCTCAACCTGTACCTGCCTACGACGCCGTCCCAGAAACTCAACCTGGCGCTGTTGCTGATCGCCCTGCTGACGCTGGACGTAGTATTGCCGGTGCCGTCGAGCATGGTTGCGCTGCTGGCCGTGGCGATGCTTGGCAGCGTGGGTGGGTACCTGGTGATTTTCCTCGGGCTGTGCCTGGGGGCCGGGCTGGGTTATGCCTTGGGCGCCGGTTATTTCCGACTGCTATCGGGCCGACTGGGTCTGCACCAGCGCCAGCCGGGCCAGTTGGGGTATCGGCTGGGCACGCTGTCGTTGATCTGCCTGCGGGGCGTGCCGGTGTTGGCGGAAACTTCGGTGGTGGCGGCTGGGATGCAACGTTACCCGTTGCGAGCGTTCGTGCCGGTGACGGTCCTGGCCAACGCTGGCCTGGCGCTAGCCTACAGCGCCATCGGCACCTTCCTCGTCGAGCAGAATGCGTTGCTGGTGACCCTGCTCGCCAGCATGGTCTTGCCCGGGTTGTTCATCGTCGGGTACAGCCTGTTCAAAAACCTGCGCAAGCGCGACACCGAGCAATCCCTGCGCGGGCGTTTCGAGGTCAGTTATGACTACCCGGTGATATTCACCGATCATCTGTTCGACCCGCTCAATCCCTGTCTTCATCGCCAGCTCACCAGCCGACAACGAGGCCCGGTGACGGTCCTGGCGTTCGCCGATGAACAACTGCTGCACAGCATCCCATCGTTGCCGGAACAGATCGACGCCTACTTCACCGCCCATTCCGCGGACTTGCATTTGCAAGCGCCACCGATTGCCGTACCGGCCGGCGAACTGAGCAAGGATGCACAAGTGCTGCAGCAACTCTACAGCGACATGTTGCAGCACGGCCTGGACCGGCATTGCTACGTGCTGGCCCTGGGCGGTGGTGCGGTGCTGGATGCGGTGGGTTATGCCTGCGCCACTTTCCATCGCGGCATGCGTCTGATCCGTATCCCGAGTACCGTGCTGGCTCAGAACGACGCGGGCATCGGTGTGAAGAACGGCATCAACGCCTTCGGCCAGAAGAACCTGCTCGGTGCGTTCTACCCCGCCACGGCAGTGATCAACGATTTCCAGCTACTGATCAGCCTCAGCCATCGCGATCAGATCGCCGGCTTGGCCGAGGCGGTGAAAGTCGCGCTGATCAAGGACCAGGCTTTCTTCCAATGGATGGAGCAACAAGCCGACGCCCTCGCCCACTTCGATCATGCCGCCAGCCGCTATGCCATCCGCCGCTGCGCCGAGCTGCATCTGGCGCACATCACCGGTGCCGGCGACCCGTTCGAGCGCGGGAACGGTCGTCCGCTGGACTACGGCCACTGGGCAGCGCACAAGCTGGAAAATCTCAGTCATCACCGGCTGCGCCACGGTGAAGCGGTGGCGGTGGGCATCGCCCTGGACAGCCTCTACGCCAACAGCCTGGGACTGTTGAGCGATGCCGACAGCGAGCGCATTCTGCGCCTGCTGCTCAAGCTCGGCTTCTGTCTCAACCCTGCGGAACTGAATCTCAAGGATGCCCAAGGTCGTTCGCGGGTGTTGCTCGGGCTGGAAGAGTTCCGCCAGCACCTGGGCGGGGAGCTCTCCATCCCCATGCTCAATCGGATCGGCGAATCCCTGGACCTGCATGAGATCGATGCCGCTCGAATGGAGCAGGCACTGCAGCGCCTGTGCGCCCTCGGTGATCCGACGCTCACCTTGAGCGAAGGTTGCCCGCAATGAGCCAGGCACCACTGAACTTCAAGACCTGGATGACCCTGGGCCGGGTCTCCAACCTGCCCACGGTATGGACCAACACCCTGGCCGCCGCCCTGCTCGCCAGCAGCGCCGGAGCGCTGGCGCCACCGTCGTCCCTGGAGTGGCTCCTGCTGCTGGCCGCCCTGTCGCTGCTGTACCTGGCCGGCATGTTGTTGAATGACCTGCTGGATGCCGACTGGGACCAACAACACCAGAATCCTCGCCCCATCACCCTGGGCCTGGTCAGCCGCCAGCAGGTGCGGTTGGCCACGGCATTGTTGCTGATGCTCGCCGCTGCGGCACTGCTGGGCCTGAGCCGGTTGATCGATCAACCGCACTGGCTGCTGGGCAGCGCCACCCTGCTGGTAGCCTGCATCCTGGGCTACAACGTGTTGCACAAGAAGTACGCCCACAGCGTCTG
The DNA here is from genome assembly GCF_007828215.1 of Pseudomonas sp. SJZ074. Classification (GTDB taxonomy): domain Bacteria; phylum Pseudomonadota; class Gammaproteobacteria; order Pseudomonadales; family Pseudomonadaceae; genus Aquipseudomonas. Next base: position 7,043 of record NZ_VIUE01000049.1, read on the forward strand.
GCTGATGGGCGCCTGCCGCTCGGCGCTCTACCTCACGGCGGCGGCCAGTCTGGCGATTCCGCCAGGGCCGATCTGGCTCTGCGCGATGCTGCTCGGCGTCTACATCAGCGGCCTGACCTATCTGGCCCGCCAGGAACACCGCAATCAGTTGCTCAGCCGCTTGCCCCTGCTGCTGATGCTGAGCCCGTTGGTGCTGGCGTTCTACTCCAATAGCGTCTGGTTCTGGCCGGTCATGCTGCTCTGGCTGGGATGGCTGGGCCGCAGTTACTGGCGTCACCTGGCGCAACCAAATCAACGGCAGGTACGGGCGTTCATCGGTGCCGGGCTGGCGGCCCTGCCACTGTTCGATGCCCTGGTGCTGGCGGTGGCTGACCAACCACTGGGCAGCCTGGCCTGTGTCCTGGTGTTTTTCCTGCTCCCACACTTCCAACGCTGGGTCAAACCGACATGAACACGGACGTTACCGCGCCGTCATCGACGGCCCTTGAAATGCGGCAGGATTGCCTCGCCGAACCTCGCCAGTTGCTCACGCAACGGCTCGACGATGCCGAGCGGCAATGGTGGGATCAGGCCCGGGAACAGCTGGGCCAACGCCCGGACGCAACGACTGCAGCGCTATTGAGCAGCCAGTGCAAGCGTCATCTCAAGGAACATGCGCTGCCCGGCAAGGCCGACTGGAGCACCGTGCAGCTCACACGGGCATTGCTGCTGGTCCAGGTACTGGAGCAACAGTCCGCCGGCGAGCAGTTGCCTCTGCTCCGTCAGTTGTTCCTGTGGGGCGACGACCAGGAGAAGATCGCGCTCTTGAAAGCCCTCGACTGGCTCGACAGCCAGGGGGCGTGCGTGGAGCTCGCCTTGCAAGCCGGGCGCACCAGCAACAGCCAGGTGTTTGCCGCACTCGCCCTGGACACCCTCTATCCGTCCCGTCACTACGACGACCGGGCCTTCCATCAACTGGTGTTGAAGGCCCTGGGCATGGGGCTCGACGTGCGGCGCCTGCTCGGCCTGACACAACGGCGCAGCGTCAGCCTCAACCAACTGGCTCTCGACCTGTTGGCCGAACAGCTCGCCGCCGAACGCACGGTGTCCGCCGGGTTGCCGCTGGTCATCGACTTCGACCTGCTCAGCCCGGCGCAACGCCAACGCCTGGTCGGCCTCGGCCAGCAGCAACGCCTGCCGCCGGAATGGCACGACGACCTGGCCCACATCCCACTGAACTGATGCCCGACGGCTCCCTGCTTTCTTGATGAGGACTCACCATGCCCAAGTACTTCGATCCGCACATCCATATGGTCAGCCGCACCACCGATGACTACCAGAACATGGCGGCTGCCGGCATCACCGGGGTCATCGAACCGGCCTTCTGGCAGGGCCAGGCCAGGACCAGTGTCGGCAGCTTCATCGACTACTTCGACACCTTGCTGGGCTGGGAGCGCTTTCGCGCCAGCATGTTCGGCATCCATCACTTCTGCACCATCGGCCTCAATCCCAAGGAAGCCAACGACCTGTCGATTGCCAACGAAGTACTGGAGATCTTGCCGCGCTACCTGGTCAAGGACGGCGTGGTGGCGGTCGGCGAAGTCGGCTACGACGACATCACCCCGCAAGAGGATCGCTTCCTCGCCGCGCAACTGGAACTGGCCCGGCAGTTCAATCTGCCAGTACTGGTGCACACCCCACACCGCGACAAGATCGGCGGCACCAAGCGGACCCTGGCGGTCATTCGCGAAGTCGGGATTGCCGAGCGCCTGGTGATCATCGACCACCTCAACGAACTGACCCTGCCCCTGGTGCTGGAAACCGACTGCTGGCGTGGCCATTCCATCTACCCCAATACCAAGATGTCGGAGCAGCGCATGGTCGCCCTGTTGCAGCAGTACGGTACCGAGAAAATGGTGGTCAACAGCGCCGCCGACTGGGGCATCAGCGACCCGCTCAAGGTGCCGAAAACCGGCCAGGCCATGCTGGCGGCCGGCTTCAGTGAAGCGCAGGTCGAGCAAGTGTTGTTCCACAACCCGGTGGACTTCTTCGCCCAGAGCGGCCAATTGGACAAGACCCAGGTCAGCACGCCGTTGCCCATCGACCAGCGGCGGCAGTGGCAGGAAAATTCCGCCCTGCGCGGCCAGGAACCGGTGATCAAATGAACGTCGGCACGGGTTGGCAAGCCGCGCAGGTCGGCTATTGCAGCAACGTGCACCCGACCCGTGATCTGGCCGGGCTGCGCTCGTCCATTGAACGGCATTTCAAAGGTGTGCGTATGCTGCGCAGGCTCGACGAACAGGACAGCGGCCTGTGGATCAGCGCCCTCGCCGCCGCCGAACTGCAACAGACGGCGGCGCGCACGGACTTCCTCAGCCTGCTGCAGAGCAGCGGGCTACGCCTGACCTCGCTCAACGGTTTTCCCTATGGCCAGTTTCATCAGGGCACGGTCAAGGCCGAGGTCTACCTGCCCAGTTGGGCCGATCCGAAGCGGCTGGTGTACAGCTTGAACCTGGCAAGGATCCTTGCCGAAGCCTTACCGGTAGACTGCGATCAAGGGGTGATTTCCACCGTGCCGCTGGGTTACGCCGCCCATTGGAATGCAATTTTGCACCGGTGCGCCGAGCATCAGTTACGCCAACTCACCGCCTCGCTGCATAGGCTGCATCAGGAGACCGGCAAGAAGATCGTGTTCTGCCTGGAGATGGAACCGGACTGTGTGCTGGAACACACCGACCAGGCCATCGCCTTCTTCCACCGCCTGCAAGCCAGCGATCCGCACCATGATCATCTGGCGCTGTGCTTTGACGTGTGTCACCAGGCGGTGGTCTTCGAGGATTGCTATCGGTCGCTGGACAAGCTGCGCCAGGCTCGGGTGCCCGTGGGCAAAATCCAGTTGTCCAACGCCCTGATCTGCCAACTGCCCCAGGAGTTCGAGCGCCGCGAACAGGTCCTCAAGACCCTGGGGGATTTTGCCGAAGCCACCTATCTACATCAGGTGAAAGCCCGCGACGGGCAGGATCGCCTGGCGGCGTGGGCGGACCTCCCCGCCGCCCTCGACGAATACGCAAAAAACCCTGAGCAACATCCCGAGTTGCGGATTCATTTCCACATTCCGCTGTTCAGCGAACACTTGCTGCTGCCCGAACTCAGCGGCAGCCAGATCGCCCTGGCGCAGACCTTCGACTTCCTCGCTAACCACAAGGATTTCTGTCCGGTACTGGAAGTGGAAACCTACAGCTGGGGTGTCCTGCCCGAGCAACTGCGTCCCACCACCGCTCATGCCCAACTCCAGGGCATCGCCAGAGAGCTGCGCTGGGTCGAAGAGCAACTGCGCCAACGGCACCTGCTGCAACCCCAAGCGCGGGAGGCCTATGCCAATGCCCTCTGAGCGCCCGCGCCAACCGCTGCTGCTGATCAACGTCGTGGGGCTGACCCCGGCGCTGCTGGGCGCGTCGACGCCGCACATCAATGCGCTGCTGAAGACGGCCAGGATGGCCACCCTGCAACCGGTGTTCCCGGCCGTCACCTCGTCGGTACAAGCCTCGATCCTCACCGGGCGCCCCCCCTCGGAACACGGCATCGTCGGCAACGGCTGGTATTTTCGCGACCAGGCCGAAGTACGTTTCTGGTTGCAGCCCAATGCCCTGATCCAGGGCGAGAAGGTCTGGCACACACTCAAGCGCCGGCTTCCCGACTTTCGCTGCAGCCAGTTGTTCTGGTGGTACAACATGTACGCGGACGTGGACGCCGCCATCACCCCGCGCCCGCACTATCCCGCCGATGGTCGTAAGCTGTTCGGCCTGTATTCGGCACCGCCGACGTTGCACGAACGTATCGAACAGCAGATCGGTGAGTTTCCGTTCCCGGCCTTCTGGGGACCGGCGGCGGGCATTGCGTCGAGCCGCTGGATCGTCGACTGCGCCATCGCCGAGTTCGAGATCAACCGCCCCGATCTGCAGTTGACCTACTTGCCTCACCTGGACTACAGCCTGCAACGCCTGGGGCCTGATCATCCATCGATCGCCGGTGAAGTACGCGCCATCGACACTGAGGTGGGTCGTCTGCTGGACTTTGCCCAGGCGCAAGGCGCGGCGGTGATGTTGCTGTCCGAATACGGCATCGAGGCCGTCCGCCAATCGGTGTCCATCAACCGGTTATTGCGCTCGGAAGGTTTGTTGCAAGTGCGTCAGTCCCTGAGCTGGGAATTGCTCGACCCCGGCGCCAGTGCCGCGTTCGCTGTCGCCGATCATCAAATCGCCCATGTCTATGTGAAACAGGCGCAGGACATTCCTCGGGTCAAGGCGCTGTTGCTGCGCCAGCCCGGCATCGAGCAGGTGTTGGATAAGGCCGAACAGCAGGCCTGGCAACTGGATCATCCGCGTAGCGGTGAGCTGGTGGCCGTGGCCGAGCCGGGTCATTGGTTCGATTATTACTACTGGCTCGACGACCGCAAGGCCCCCGACTTTGCCCGCACCGTGGACATTCACCGCAAGCCGGGCTACGACCCCCTTGAGCTGTTCATCGACCCGGCCATTCGTTTCCCAAGCTTGAAAGTGGCGCGCCGCCTGCTGCAGAAGAAGCTTGGCTTTCGCTACTACATGGACCTGATTCCACTGGACACCGGACTGGTTCGCGGCAGCCATGGACGCCTGCCCGACAGCGAGCTGACCGGCCCGCTGCTCATCACCAATTGTGATCTGCCATTGCCCCAGCGGCTTGCGGCTACGGCGGTGAAACAACTGCTCCTGGAACACTTCCTGGGGCGCCCTCACACCGACAAGGCCAATGCCAAGGAGCTTCCATGCGGCGAGCCATTTCCATCACAGTTCTGAGTGCCCTGGCCGGTTTGGCCCAGGCCGAGAACACCAACACCTTCGATTGCACCAACTTCCTGCAGTTCGGAACGAACATCGACCAGACCCGGGCCGCGTTCAACAAGAGCCCCGAGACCATGGCCTGGAACTGGTTCGTCTGCCTGAATCAGCCCGTCGTCCAGGGCAGCCCCGACCTCGAGTGGGAAACCATGAAGCCCTCCGACCAGGTCTACCTGCCCAATGGCGCCGCGCCGGGCACCTATGACCATCGTGTGCCGCCGCCGGATCAGGTCATTGCGCAAGCCAAGGCGCAAGGGATGAACCTGACCCGCACGATCCACAACCTCAATGCCACCCAGCAGGTCGATGGCCTGATCCTGCAAATGGGCGGTGCCGTGCCCGCGGACCAGAAAGGACAAGCCGTACGCTTTCAATTGCTGATGGGCAAGGACACCTACGATTACATCCTGCAACGCAAGGTCTACAACATGAATGGCCAGAGTGTCCTGCCAGACAATCTGGTATTCCCCTCCACCGCCTGGGAGTTGAAGTCCGCCTGGTTGTGGATTGGCACGGACACAGCTTACAAACAGACGCTGACGAACGATGGCTACTACATTGCCCAGGCCTATTACAAGAATGACGACGGCAGCTACGAGGTCGGCTACGCGGCATTGAGCGGCCTGCACGTGATCAACAAGCTGACTCCCAGCTGGGTCTGGACTACGTTCGAAAACATCAACAACCGCAAGTACACCGTCACCAACGCCCCATCGTCCAAGCCGATGACCAACACCACGGGGCCGACCCCGGCGGCTCAACCGGTCAATACGCAATTCCAGACCACTTACCCGGCGCTGTCGAAGTACGAACTGATCGGGGTGGAGTACCAGCCCATCAACCAGGTGCTGGCGAACTCCCAGCTGGAATCGGCGTTCCAGAGCACCTCGTCCTGCCTGGCCTGCCACAGTACGGCCGCCTACTCACGCGATGATGGCTACTTCAATTTTGCCCTGACGCATACAGGCGGCATTACCTACCCGACAGCCCCGCTGCCGGAATCGGACTTCGCCGGTTACAAGAAACTGGACTTTGTCTGGTCGCTGAAACGCGCCCAGTGGCAACGCTAAGGAGAGCATCACATGAGCGTATTGAATTTTCCTCGCATCTACCTCAACGGCCATATGTTCTGGAACCCGCCGACGGCCAACAACAACGATGTGTTCCCGCTGTATGACGCGGTCAACATGGACATTAACTGGCCGTTCATGAGCCACTTCGACATCACGCCCACGAACGCCCCCACCCTGCTGATGCCCTGGACCACCACGCCCCTGCAGATGAACGACTTGCCTGACTATGTGCTTCAGGTGCCAGGCAATGGCCGTGCTGGAAATTACCCATACATGCCGGCCGAGTGGGACCTGTTTGGCGACAACGCCTGTGGCACGGTAGACTACAACACCATCCACTCCACGATCATCGGCGGCGAGCTACAAGCCAACAGCTACATCGCCCAGGACGCATTGATCGGCAAGAACTACCAATTGCTTGGCAACCCCTTTGGCAATGCCGGTCCTACCGCCGCGCGTTTCGTAGACATCAGCCCGTGGCAGAACACCTTCACCGCGTTGTACTTCGACAAACTGGTGCTGGGGGATGCCACGTGCGGCCTGACGCTCAATCGCCAGTACCGGATGATGGACCGTTTCCTGAACTTCGAATGGGCAGGCGACTTGCATGGCCTGGTATATGTCAGCGTCACCTGGCAAACCTGCTTTTCCCAGGACAACGTGCAATGGGCCATCGGCGACTCGAACCTGCTGAAAAACCTTCAGCAGCAGATGACGCAACAAGGGGCGCAGGGGCTGATGTTCAGGTTCTCCACCTACCTGACCTGTTACGACATGAACGGCGTTTTCAACGACTTCCCTTACATCAACTCCCGCTCTCATGACCTCGATGTCATGAAGCAGATGCAACTGATGTATGACAAGGGCTTGAACAACGTCGCGGACATTTTCTTCAACCCCGCCTACAGCCGTACCGCCGCGACCCTGGGTCTCTGGTTCGCCGACGAATACCCCACCGCCCCAGGCGGGCTGCGCCTGATACCCGATCACGTCGTGTCTGTTTCCCAACCGGGCCAGGCCAAGCAGAGCATCAAGTTGGGCGTAACCTCAGTGCAGATCACCGACAACATTCTGTCGCTGGACCTGGCCAATACTTTTCCGTCTTATCCCGTGAACCCCAACGTCGCCAACCTGGACATCGCGGCAGTGGATACCAGCATTCCCATTGCGGTCCCGGAAAAATTCCAGGCCGGCAACTATCAACTGGGCGTCAACCAGAACGGATTTTTCACGCCCGTGGTCAGCTTCGGTTACGAGCATTACCAACAGTCCGCTTTCAACCTACGCTCAGGCCTGCTGGACTTCACCCTCAGCGATGCCGATAAAGCGCTCCTGCAGACCGGCTCGCTGGAGCTGCACCAGCAAGATTCGGCCCAGCCCAACGCTGTACGCGCGGCCCTTCAGCAGGAGTGGACCGCCGAAGTGATCGAGAGCGGCAGCTTCATCAATGTGGGAGACCACGCCACCCTGAGCATCATGGTGCAGCAAAACGGCCAGCCGGCCGCCAACACCACGCTGTGGGTGGCGGAGTATGACAATCCCTACATGGTGACCTCCAGCGACTACTACCTGGCCTTCAGCAATGACGCCGATTTCACGCTGTTCTATGACCACCCGGACCACCGCGAACTGAACGCACCCAATCTGCCGCAATTCACCGGAGCCCCCCCGATACCCAACTATCGGAGCACCGGCGCGGGACGCCGGCTTACCAACCTGGAAAAGGTAGACGACTCAATAGGAAAAGCCATCAGTTATCAGCAGTTCCTGCGGGGCGAGGGCAAACCGATTGCGGTCGATCTGCGCCCGTGCCTGGCCTTCGACGCAGGCATCTATGTCACCGGGACGCTGGCCAACGATCAGTCCACCCAGATCAACTATTCCTATGTCATGACCACCACCAACGACAAAGGCATTGCCCAAGTGAGTTTCAAGGGAGTGGCCCCAGGCTTCCCCACCTTGCGGTTTATCGTGAAGGACAGCGATAAAGACCCGACCATTCCCTTCAGCTTCCCGATCATCCAGGCCCACATCGACTTTCTCGCTCCGCTGCGGGTCCTGCCACTGGACTTCAAGCTGCAGCAGGACTTCGTCAACACCTGGAACGACATCTACCTGAAGCCGACCGCGGCCAAGGAGCTGTGGGACGGCTTCATCTATCCACGCATCCTGCAATCGTTCTACTACCTGTACCCGATCATGAATAAATACATGCCGCTCGACTCCCAGGCACGGGTCGAAGGCGCCATCGACCAGTTCATCGTACTGATCAAAAAGGAGTACCAGGATGAAAGCACGCTGGCGATGCCCATCACCCGCGACATGTCTCAAAGCCGTCGCTCGGTACTGGAGCTATGGGCCAAGCGCCTGGTCAAGCACAACTATCCGCCACAGCAACTTCATATGAGCGACTACGACGACCTTTGACGGTTTGCCCAGCACCACCGGGTGGCGGATCCGCTACCCGGCACTTCACAGGAGTGTCCTATGAAAGCCAGCATCTTGAAACGGCTGTTGCTGCTGACCCTGCTGTTCAGTCCTTGGGTTTTTGCCCAACAGGACAGCGGCGCGGTGTATTTCACCATGGGGGTGCACAACACCGAAGGCTGCAACGAACAGAACGGCAACTGCATCGCCAACCGCGCACCGGGTGACCCTTCCGACCCGTTCTTCCCGGCGTTCTGGATCAGCGACTGGACCATGTACCGGGTGATGCACAACTACCAGAAGAACCCGCCGCCCTACAGCAACCCGCCCACCACCCTCACCCCGGCGGACTACACCGTCTCGCGTGGCACCAGCTACTACGACACCACCTACATCCCGCCGGATGGCGACGGCTTCGGCGCGATGATGGAGCACTACGAAAAATACTGCCTGCCGATCTTCCCGATCAAGAACAACAACTACACCTGCTCCTTCGTGTCCCTGGGCAACAAGGCGTACTTCCTGACCTACCCGCAGGATCGCCCCAAGGACATGCCGGCGTGCTGCATGTTCTCGCCGATGAACCATCCGCCACGACAGGATTTCATCCAGCACCTGCCCTACAGTGCCGCGCGCAGCCAGAATCTCAATGGCAGCGTGCAGGCCTATGCCCTGGACCTCGACTCACCGCAGGGGCCGATCCTGTTCGGCTACGCCTTCTACAAAGAGATGTCAGGGCAACCGCCCTACCGGCATCCGCAGTCGTTCTACTTTTCCGGCGACGCCAGCGTCGCCAACGCCCCCATCGTCAGCCAGAACTACACCAACTTCCGCATCGCCAAGCCCGACCCGGCCCAGACCTGGGCACAGGTGGCCGCCATGTGTCCGTCGAATCCGCCGCCCTGCAAGTTGTTCGAGCCGCCGGCTTCGCAGAGCAACGGCCAGAAGGCTCAGTGGAACAAGCTGATGCAGCGCAAGCCCTGAAAACTCACAAGGATTTATGTGACAAGGAGATTGTGGCGAGGGAGCTTGCTCCCGCGAGGCTACGAAGTAGCCCCAGAAATACCGGGAGCGCTGCGCACTCCAGCGGGAGCAAGCTCCCTCGCCACACGTGAATCGACTCAAGACGAAGGATTGCCATGAAAACGTTCACCATGATGATACTGGGGCTTGCCAGCCTGCCTGCCCTGGCCCTGGATCAAACCCAGAACCAGAGCAAACCGACACAGGCCAGCACCCTCAATTGCCAGCCCCCCACTTCCGCGCCCGCCGCCAATGCCAGCCAGGATCTGTTCGATCAGTACAGCTGGCAGATGTTCATCGCCATGAACTGGCCCGCCCAGAATGGGCAACGCGGTGATCCCGACTGCAGCAAACAACCTGGGGACGCCGGCTACACCGTCTGGCAAACCTACAAGACCGTGGAGGAAATCTTCCTGCCGCAGGGGGCGGATCCGGGCCCCTGGAATACCCCGCAGAAAGCCAAGAGCCTGGGCATCATCAACATCGCGGCGCTGAAAAACAGCACCCAGGTGAACGCCGTCGACCAGGCCGTCGGTGGCTGGCTGATCGACCAGGCCGGCAACCCGACCTACTACGATATCTCGGCCAACGAGACCTCCTATGACTACATCGTCAATAATCAGTACTACAACGCCGATGTCGTCTCCAAGGCCAACAACATCAACTTTCCCAACGGCGTCATCGAGATCAAGTCGAGCTGGCGCATCCTGACCACCAGCGACAATGCCAGCCGCTACCTGACCCAACTCGCCCGCGTCGCCACCTTCGATGACCAGGGCCAGCGCACCGGCGTGACCGAGGCCTACCTGGGCCTGGTAGGCCTGCACATCATCACCAAGGTGAACGGCTATCCGCAGTGGATCTGGTCGACTTTCGAGCAGATCGACAATGTGCCGCCCAAGACGCTGGTGCATGGTCAGTGGGTCGACCAGCCGGCATCGGGCATGGCCTATTCCTACTTCAACGCCAACGCACCCGCCGCCAGCCTCAACCAGTCGCCCTGTGACTGGCAGCCCCAAGGCGCACACCTGGTCTGCGTGCCCAAGCCTGGGACTACGTTCCAGACCCCCAACCCATTGAACCGGGTCACGCCGATTGCCGAAGTCACCGACCAGGTGAACGCTGACTACCGCAGCAACCCCGACCTGCAGAAAAGCGTGTTGAAGTACTACCAGCTCATCACCACCCAGCGCCCGCTGATGCCGGACAACCCCAGCAATCCCCTGGGCCAGCCGACCCCATCGCTCTCGGCCAACGTGACCATGGAGAGCTACATCCAGCCCAACAGCAGTTGCATGAACTGCCACTCCATGGCGACGCCGGTCAAGAGCCCCTACAAGGCCGATTTCTCCTACCTGTTCAAATTCGCCAATTCGCCGGTCATCAAATCCATCAAGGACGAGGAATAAATCATGAGCATCCTGAACGGGCCCCGACTGAATTTCTGGGGTGGCATCCGCACTGACGTCAGCCTGCCGAACAACTCCCCTACCATTCCTTACAACGGCAACGACGACTGGCCGCTCTTCGACCTGACCACCTCGACCCTGGCACCGGGTGCGCAGTCGTACACCGACGATCAGTTGAACAACATGATCAATGCGCCCACTGGCAACTACTACACCGCCGGCGGCTGGAATCACTACGGGCAACACGTCGTCGACATGCAGAACGCCTTGATCAGTTCCCAGGGGATACCGGGCAGCATCAGCACTACCGGTGACCTGGTGGGCCAGCCGGTCTACCTGCTCGGCTCGGTGGATCCGGTGACCCAACAGGGCCCGGTTTCCGGTCCGATGATGGTGGACCTGGACCCCACCTCCTCGACCACTACCCAGATCTTCGTCGGTGGCCTGCAGATCGGCGGCACCAGTGACATCCAGTTGTTGATTCACAGCAACACCGTGTGCAGCAGCTTCGACGTGGCCGGGCGAGTTTTGTTGCCGGCGAAGATGGACGCGCCGGGCTCCTTCCATGCCAGCGGCACGTTCCAGTTGACCTTTCCCCTGAGCAGCATCGTCAGTTGGAACCAGAACAGCGCCGGTCTGCGCGCGATCATCCAGGCGCCAGGGGCGACGGGGATCGTCCTGCGTTTCGTCATGTTCGAGATGTGCCCGACGATGACCACCGAGCAACTGGACGCCGACTACGCGGCCGGCAAGTACACACCCAACCCGAGCATCGGCCGGGTCATCGGCACATTGGCCCCGGCTTTTGCCGACGAGCCGCTGAGTTGCCAGCCGGGCCGACAACTGGTCAACCAGGCCACGGGGAATGCCGGCTATGCCGACCTGGGCGCCAGCAACGGTTACCTGAGCATCGACATGGTGAATGTCATTCCGAAGGAAACCTTTCGCGCCGTCAGGGACGACATCACCAGCCCCATCGGCCCCAACGCCAACTACGGCCCCGTCACCGTCTCGGCCGGTACCACCGCCCTGGCGACCCTGGACCCGACCAGCAGCCCGCTGCTGAACTACTACGTGTATGGTGGCATCGTCGACTTGCCCATGACCGCCAGCCAACAGCAGGCGGTGCGGACCAGCGCCCTGGCGATCAACGCCCCCGGCAAGGTCGCCGGCACCACGCTGCAAGCGACTGAATCGACCTATCGGCTCTATGCCGACCAACGCAATGTCTATCTCGAGGATTACCCAAAAGGCCTGTCGATCACCCTGCAGGTCCGATACCTGGGCGGCCCGGTAACCAGCACCACCGAAATTGACCTGAAAGCGGCTCCGCCTGCCGCGTATACGGAACCGCAGTATTGGGATTTCCTCGACTTCCCCGACTCGCTGACCGTAAACCCCGGGCAGCTTTCCGTCAGTTTCCCCGTCACCGTCAAATCGAACAGTGCCGCCCAGGCGGGTTTCGTGGCCCTGACCTGCACCGCCAACGGTCTGGACAGCAGCGCCTGGTTTACCAACTTCCGCAAATACGCCCAGACCGATTTCGGTATCCCCAAGGGCACCCCCATCACCTGGCCGCTGATGTACCCCAACGTCCTGCGCTTCCATTACCTGGCCTTCCCCGCCATGTCGCGCTACATCCCGCTGAACCAGCCCGACGCGATCATGGGCGCCAAGAATGCCATCCTGGCGCGAACGTCGGATGCCTACAAAGGCACCACCTTGTTCATGCCCGTGGTGCGCTCGATGTCGCCCTGCCAGCGGGCGCTGCTACGGGCCTACCTCACCGGTGAGCCGTGGCAACCGCCGCAGTGATCGCATCCCACCCTTCATGACGGAGAGCCGCTTCATGTCTATTCATATACCTGCGCAACCCAGCCAAAGCCTGCGCCCGAGTATGATCATTGCCGAAGGCCTGCTGAACCCTCGCGGCGTCTGCGTGCGACCCGACGGCAGCCTGTTACTGGTCGAAGCCGGCTCCGGCCTGCCGGAACAGACCTTCAGCGGTCGCATCAGTCGCCTGCGACCCGATCCCCAGCGGCCCGGCGTCTACCTGCCCCGTGAAACGCTGGCGGACGGGTTTCGTGCCATGAACATGCAGCTACGCATGCTGCGTGACGAAATAATGGGGCTGTCGGACGTGGCCTGCGGAGAGGGGCGCTACCTGGTCAGCCAGACCGATTACATCGAGGGTTCCAAACTATTGGACATGCAATTCACACCGCCCGAACCGGTGTTTCGCAGCCGTGGCAATCTCAATGCCCTGTGTTATCACCCCTCTCGCCGCAGTTGGCTGGCGGTCAAGCCTGATACCAATCAGTTGGTGGAGTTCGTCGACGGCCAGGACGAGCGGGTACTGGTCCAACTGCCCGCGCTGGACCAGGGCCAGGAAGCCGTGCCCGTGACGTTGGTGTACGAACCGGCGACGGACGCTGTGCTGATCAGCCTGTTCTCCGGCGAACGACAAGACGACTCTGCGCGCAAGGGCATCGACTTCGTCGACAAGGCGGGCCAGGTGATCCGGGTCCATCCCGGCAGCGGGCAGATCGAACGGCTGATCGATGGCCTGCAACTGCCCACCGGCCTGGCGCTGTGCCCGGCCGGAAACGTGCTGGTACTGGAACTCTGCGACCGCCTGCAACAACCCCTGCTGCCGGACTGGAACGGCGAACCCCTACACGGCGGCTTCACCCGGTTCAGCGGTCGATTGCTGAGCTGCAACCTGCAGACCACCCAGGTCACCGTGCTCGCCCAAGGCCTGGATACCCCATCCAACCTGTGCGTAGTGGAGGATGCCGTGCTGGTGAGCGAAGGCATGGGCCTGACCGGAAGGCCACTGCCCGCGCCCGACGGCCATGTCGTCCCGCTGAGCGGCAGACTTCGGCGGGTACAGCTTTGACGACGCGGGATAAGCCAACATCGCCGCAAGCTGTCCCGCCGCCTTCGCGAGCAAGCCGGGCCGGCCGTGCAGGCCAATGCGATTATGACTTTTTCATGGAAACTCCTTGGACACCTGGTTTATGGAGCGAGACGCGTAAAGACAAAATCGTGGTTCTGCACCCGCGCCTGGTGGCAGGCGAAACAGGTCTGGTGCTGGGCCTCGTCGGCGGGCTTACCGTTGATAAAGCGACCGAAGCCCCAACCGCCGGTTGACGCATACTTCTTCGAGTCCTTGACCATCACCTGGACGGTGGTGGCCGCTCCAGAAATCGACGCCGGCTCGAACTCAGGTGACTGCACGTGCTTCCAGGCCAGCTTCACCAGGACCGTGCCGTCGGGGAACGGCAGCGTCGAGTCCTGGTAAGCCTTTATGGCCCGGTCATTGCCCAGCACCGCTCGAAGCTCGTTCAGCGGCTCGGCTTCCTGCGCCGGCGCGATCAGTTGCCATGTGCGGTACCCCTCGGGAAGCGTCACCCCATAGATCGGTGAAGCCTCGCCGCTGCCGGTATCGCCCAAGGCGACGCCGGCGGTGATCAACGCCACCGATGCAACCGCGGCGGACGCGGCCAGATGCTTGAATTTCATCGTCGAGCTCCTCGTACCGAGTCAGAGATGATCAGCATCGATCACGGCCTGGGCGAAGGCTTGCGGGGCCTCCTGAGGCAAGTTGTGACCGACACCGCCGCTGATCAACCGGTACTCGTACTTGCCGGTAAAGCGCTTGGCATAGGCCTCGGCCGGTGGGTGCGGCGCGCCGTTGGCATCGCCTTCAAGGGTGATCGTCGGCACCCCGATGGACGGGAACGTCGCGAGTTTCTTCTCCAGCGCGTCGTACTTGGCCTCGCCCTTGATCAGACCCAGGCGCCAGCGGTAGTTGAAGATCGATACCGGGACGTGGTCAGGGTTCTGCAACGCGGCGGCGCTGCGGTCATAGGTCGCGTCGTCGAAGTCCCACTTCGGCGAGGCCAGTTTCCAGATCAGCTTGGCGAAGTCGTGGGTATTTTTTTCATACCCCAGGCGACCACGCTCGGTGGCAAAGTAGAACTGGTACCACCACTGCAACTCGGCGGCCGGTGGCAACGGCGCCTTGCCGGCGTCCTGACTGCCGATCAGATAGCCACTTACCGCCACCAATGCCTTCACCCGCTCCGGCCACAGCGCCGTGACGATGTCGGCGGTGCGCGCGCCCCAGTCATAGCCACCGAGCACGGCCTGCTTGATGTGCAAGGCGTCCATGAAGTCGATCAGGTCGCTGGCAAGCGCGGCAGGCTGACCGTTACGCACGGTCTTGGCCGACAGGAAACGTGTATCGCCATACCCCCGGGCATAGGGAATCAATACGCGATAGCCCTTCTGGGCCAGTGCCGGCGCCACATCGGTGTAGCTGTGGATGTCGTACGGCCAGCCGTGCAGCAGGATGACCACCGGCCCATCGGCGGGACCGACCTCGGCATAGGAAACGTCCAGCAGCCCCGCCTTGACGTGCTTCAACGGGCCGAACGAAGTGTTGGTTCCGGGCGTGATGGCGCCGATGGTACCGGCCGGCACCTCGGCAGCGCTGGCCTGTGACGAGGTCACGGCCAGGGCGCCCAACTGCATCATGGCGATCGCCAGGACAGCCGGCGCGAGCAGACGCCGGTGCCGCGGTTTGGAGGTGTGGTTCAACAGGGTCTTGGTCATGGTGAGTCTCCCTTGCGAACCGCCGTTCGGCGGTCGCGGGTTGTGAAATCGAAGGTGTCTGCCGGACGCACTGCGGTGCCGGATTATTTCGCCGCCGCACGCAGTGGCCGGAATGCTTCACGCAATTCTTCGCTGAACAGCTGCGGCTGTTCCCAGGCGGCGAAGTGACCGCCCTTGCTGACTTCTTTGAAGTAGGACAGCGACGGATAGGCGCGCTGTGCCCAGGTCTTCGGTGCCTGATAGATTTCGTGCGGGAACACCGTGATCGCCACCGGCACCTTGATGTCGGTGGTCTTCTGCGCGGCTGCGCTGAAATTATTGTTGTTGTTCTCCCAGTAGAAACGGGAAGACGACGCCCCGGTGTTGGTCAGCCAATACAGGCTGATGTCGTCGAGCATCTCATCGCGGCTGAGCACGCGTTCAGGCTTGCCGTCACTGTCGGTCCAGGCCGCAAACTTCTCGTACATCCACGCCGCCGTACCGGTGGGCGAATCGGCCAGCAGGTAGCCGATGGTCTGCGGCCGGGTCACCATCATCGCGCCGTAGGCCGCGTTACGACCGAAGAACGTACTCAGGGAGGTGTAGGCCCGGCGTTCCGGATCGGTCAGCCCGGCGGGTGCCGCATCGCCGCTGTTGATCGGCTTTACCAGCTCCGGCGGCACGGTGGCCGGCATGTTCAGGTGGATACCCAGCAATCCGGGCGGCGCCAGGCGGCCCAGCGCATCGGAAATCACCGAGCCGTGATCGCCGCCCTGGGACACGTAATGGCTGTAGCCCAGGCGCTTCATCAGCACGTCCCAGGCCTTCGCCACCCGGTCGGGGCCCCAGCCCAATTCGGTGGGCTTGCCGGAAAAACCATGGCCGGGAATCGACGGGATGATCACATCGAAGGCATCTTCCGCGCGGCCGCCGTAAGCGGTCGGATCGGTCAGCGGGCCGATGGTCTTGAGGAACTCGAACTGCGATCCCGGCCAACCATGGGTGAGGATCAGCGGCATGGCGTTGGGGTGGCGCGAACGCACGTGGATGAACTGGATGTCGACGCCATCGATGGTGGTGATGAACTCCGGCAGGGCATTGAGCTTGGCCTCGGCCTTGCGCCAGTCATAACCGTCTCCCCAGTACTTCACCAATGCCTGGACCTGGGCCAGTTGTACGCCTTGGGAGACGTCGTTGACGGTTTCCTTGTCGGGCCAACGGGTGGCCGCAATACGTTTGCGCAGTTCGCTCAACTGCGCTTCATCGACGTGAATATGGTACGGGCGAATCGCCTCCGACCCGGCCGGTGCGGCGCTGACGGATAGACCGTCCGCAGCCAGGGTGACACCGCTACCGGCAAGCAGGGCAAGACCGACAACAGCGGACGACGCCAGGCAACGCTGCCAGGTAAAAACGGAAGAAGCTGCATGCATGATGGATCTCCATTTGAAAGTCCGTGGTGAGAAAGCATTGGCTCTCTCGACGCAGCTCATTTAAGGCCGGGCAGGTATCGCGGATATGTCAGCAACGGCCCGTAAAGAAACAGTCCGTATCGGCATGGGGGTTGGATACACAGGGATACATTGGAACTCAACCACGGAACTGTGGGAGCGGACTTGCTTGCAAAGGCGGTGGCACATTCAACATAGAGGCAAGCTGACCTACCGCTTTCGCGAGCAAGCCCGCTCCCACAGGGGATCTGGGGTGGGCAAGGGGTCTGTGGGCGATTCGGACAACCATGTGGGAGCGAGCCTGCTCGCGATGACGGCGGCACAGTCAACATCCATGCAAACTGACACACCGCTATCGCGAGCAGGCTGAACTGGCTTAATGATCCCGGACACCTCTTAAGGGCGATATGATTCGCCCCATCAGGAGGATCCATGCAAGAGCGAAAGACCTACAC
>NZ_VIUE01000050.1 GCF_007828215.1 Pseudomonas sp. SJZ074
ACCGTCCAAGGCCAGGGCGGCCGAGGACAGTGAAGATTTCCAAAACTCGGTATCCGGTAGATCGTAAGGCCGCTCCGCTTAAGTGAACAGCATTATGGCAGGTCCGGGTTTTTCAAAGCTTGAGCTGCCCGATCGCCTTGCTCAGTTCGCCCGCCAGGGTCGCCAGTTCATGACTGGTGGTGGCCGAATCCACGGTCTGGCGCACGGTGTTTTCAGTCACGTCGCGAATGCCCACCACCGCCCGGTTCATTTCCTCGGCCACCTGGCTTTGCTGCTCGGCCGCGACGGCAATCTGGGTATTGCTTTCGCGCATCTGGGCCACCGCCCCGGTGATCTGTGCCAGTGCCTCGCCGGCCTCGCGGGCCTGCTGCACGCAATCGTCGGCCTTGTAGGAGCTTTCCTGCATGAAGTCCACCGCGTTCTGGGTGCCCGCCTGTAGGGCTGACACCATGGTGGTGATTTCATCTGTGGAGATTTGCACCCGTTTGGCGAGGTTGCGCACCTCGTCGGCCACCACGGCAAACCCACGACCCATTTCCCCGGCCCGCGCCGCTTCGATGGCGGCGTTGAGAGCCAGCAGGTTGGTCTGCTCCGCAATGCTGTGGATCACACTGACCACGCTATTGATCTTCTGGCTGTCTTCGGCCAGGCGCTGGATCATTTCGGCGGTCTGCTGCACCCCGGAGGACAGGCCGGTAATTGACAGCTCCACCCGATTGACCACCTCGCGTCCATTGCCGGCCAGGGTGTCGGCGGCCTTCGACAGGTCGCGAGTGGCGCCGGCATGTTGGGCGATGTGATACACCGTGGCGGACATCTCATTGATCGCCGTCGCCGCCTGATCGGTTTCGCTCTGCTGCCCAAGCATGCCGTGGCGAACCTCGCTCATGCTCGAGGCCAATCGTGCCGCGCCACTGTCCAGTTGGCGGGCGGTGCTGGCCACGGTATCGACCACCCGTTGATAACCGGCCTGCATGGCATTGAATGCGGCGGCCATCTGGCCTACTTCATCCTCACAGGCCAGGGGAACGCGGGCGGACAGATCGCCGGTTTTCTCCACATGCAGCATCACGTCCTTCAGGGTGTTGAGCTGGCTCAACAGGAAGCGGATCAACAGCTGCGACGCGCCCAGCATGGCCAGCATCAATACGAATACCGCCACGGCGTATTGGCTGAAACGTTCGCCGAACACCTGGCTCAGGCTTGCACCCTGCGCCAGGACGGCAAGTTGTTGGCCGTTGCCGCGTTGTATGACTTCAGCGCCCAGCAACGGCTGATGACCGATGAGCGGCCTGAGATCCAGATCGACCCAGCCCTGCGCCTGCGCCAGTGAAGGCAACGACTGAGCGTTGAACGTGGGCGCCTGGCCTTGCTGGAAAGCCAGCAGGTTATCGGCCTTGGGCAGCGCTTGCCCGGCCGGCCAGGCGCTGAGCAGGCGCGCCTGGGCCTGGGCATTCTCCCGGGCCGCCTGATTGCGGGCCTGTTGTTCAAGCTGCACCGCGTAGAGCACGAGTAGCAAGGTGGTCACGAAGGCGACCGCGTTGACCGCCCAGAATTTGTATTTCAGCGAGATGTTGCTAAGCCAGGCACCCATGGAAGGTCTTCTCTGATAGCGGAAACAGTTTTGGCAAGGTGCCATTATTCTGCCGCTATTTCGGAGACTGAAGTTTTGATGTGGGTCAACAAGCAACGCAGTTCTCCTGTGGGAGCGAGCCAGCTCGCGATAGCGGAGTGTCAGCCACTGACTTGCAAGCTGACACACTGCTATCGCGAGCAGCTCGTCCCACAAGGGATATGGATTCAGGAGATCGTGGGCAACCCGAAAAACGCCCGCGCGCAGGCTGTGCTGTGAGCCGCCAGCTCTTCCTGGGTTTCACCCCGATGCAAGGCGATTTCCCGCAAGACTTCCGTCAGGTAGGCCGGCTCGTTGCGACCGTTCTTGGGTTTGGGGCGCAAGGTGCGGGGTAGCAGGTAGGGAGCATCACTTTCGAGCATCAGCCGCCCGCGAGGGATCTCGCGTACCAACGGATGCAAATGCGTGCCCCGGCGTTCATCGCAGATCCAGCCGGTGATGCCGATGTGCAGATCCAGGTCGAGGTAGTTGAACAGCGCCTTCTTCTCACCGGTAAAGCAATGCACCACCGCAGCCGGCAGACGGTCGCGGAAATCTCGCAGGATCTCCAACAAGCGCTGGTCGGCGTCGCGTTCGTGAAGAAAGACCGGAAGTTGCAGTTCGGCCGCGAGGGCGAGGTGTTCTTCCAGGACCTTCTCCTGTTGTGGGCGAGGGGAGAAGTCCCGGTTGAAATCCAGTCCGCATTCTCCCACCGCACGGATGCGGTTTTGCTTCAGCAGGTCCTTGAGGTGCCGGGCGCTGTCGGCGGTCCAGTCGCTGGCGCTGTGGGGATGGATGCCGGCGGTGGAGAACAGGCGTTCGCCGCTCTCATCCAGCTGTTGGCAGAGTTCAAGCGCCTGTTCGCTGCCCTCGATGCTGGTGCCGGTCAATACCAATTGGCAGACCCCCGCTTCATAGGCGCGCTCAAGCACTGCCTGGTGTTTGTCAGCGAAACTGGGGTTGGTCAGGTTGACGCCGATATCGATGAGTTGCATGGTGCTACCTCGGCCCAAAGGCCGGAAAGCATATCAGAGCTGTAGATTTATAAGAAAAGCCAAGAACTACAACGAGTTGAGGCTGTCTGTTGAGGCCACGAGACAGGTCGGGTTGGTATAAAAGCCATCGCTGTGCCAGTCTTGCGCACTTTTCAGCGCCCAGGTGCTCTGTTTCTGTCGACCCAAGCCTCTTTTTTCAGGAAGGCGGGCGCGCGGTATTCCTTCCGGAGAGTGGATGACACGTCCCCAGGTGTTGCTACTGCTGTGCTGCTCACTGCTGCTGCCGATGCCGGCCGAGGCACGGCTGCCTGGGCCGGTGCAGGCTGTGGCGCCGGGGACGGTGCGCGACTTGGCGCAGATCCGCAGCAGTCGCGTACTGAAAGTATTGGTCAACCAAAGCCGCAACAGCTCCGGGGAAGTCCAGGGGCAACCCATCGGCGTCGAATATCATCGTTTGCGGGCATTCGAACACTACCTCAACGGCCACGCCCGGGATGGCCAGGAAATCACCCTCAAGATCATTCCCAAGGCCAAGGACCAATTGCTCGGTGCCCTGCAGCGAGGAGAGGGCGACCTTGTCGCGCCGGGCGAATTGCTCGAGCCCCTGGCCAGTCACGCGGTCAGTGCCAGCGATCCGATTCGCAGCGGCGTGCCGCTGATGCTGGTGGGCATCAAGGGGGAGAAGCGCTACACCCGGGTGGAGCAGCTGTCCGGCAAAACCCTGGCCTTGCCCAACGGCAGTGCGGCGGGGGATGCGGTGGGCCAGATCAATCAGAAGCTGGCGCTGCTCAAGTTATCGCCGGTGAAGATCGAATGGGTCGACCCCACCCTGGCGGTGGAGGATGTGCTGGAAATGGTCCAGGGCGGGATTTTCCATCTGACCATTGTCGAGCAACCCATCGCCGAACGCTGGGGCAAGATCTTGCCCAAGCTGCGTTTCGATCGGCAGTTGCTGATCGGTGAGCCGGATAACGAACATTGGTTCGTTCGCCGCGACGCCGCCATGCTGAGAGCGAGCATCAACGGCTTCCTGACGACCTACAAGGCACCGTCCAACGAGGACGCGGCTTTCCTGCGCATCTACCGCCGTTTGTACCAGGTTCATTATCCGCTGGCCCGGGCCGACCGCCAGCGGCTGGAGAAGCTGCGCCCGGTGCTGCAAAAACATGCCGAGGCCCAGGATATGGACTGGCTCAACCTGGCGGCCCTGGCTTTCAAGGAATCCGCCCTGCAACCCAGCGCCCGCAGCGGTAGCGGCCCCACTGGGCTGATGCAGATCACTCCGGCGGCGGCTCAGCGGGTCGGGGTTGGCAACATTCAGAACCTGGACGCCAATGTCCAGGCCGGTGCGAAGTACCTGGCCATGATTCGCCGCAAGTTTTTCTCAAGTCCCAAGCTCAACGAGCGTGAACGCATGGCTTTTGTGCTGGCCGCCTACAACATGGGGCCCGAGCGCGTCCAGGGCATGCGTGCCGAGGCCCGGCGGCGGGGATTGAACCCCAACCAGTGGTTTTTCCAGGTCGAGCGCATTGCCATGGAGCAGGTAGGAATGGCTGCCGTCAGCTACGTTAATAGTGTGAACAAATACTATCTGGCGTTTGATCGGGAGCGGGAGTCGTTGGAACCGAAGGAGCAAAAGGTTGCACTGCGCAAATGATCCAGTAAATAGATTTGTATGACGGATTTTTTGCGCTTTTTATATAAATTTAACTGATTAATATGGCGGCCAACCCCACACATTCCAAGGAAAATGAACCATGAGCTCCTTCATCAATAAAATCCTGTCTACCCGTGCCGGCTACGGCCTGACCGTCCTGCGCATCGCAGTTGGTGTCATTTTCGCGGCTCACGGCTCGCAGAAGCTCTTTGGTCTGTTCGGTGGCTACGGGCTGGCGGGGACCGCGCAGTGGATGGAAAGCATCGGCCTGACACCTGGTTACGTGATGGCCACATTGGCCGGTGGCACCGAGTTTTTTGCCGGGCTGGCATTGATCGTGGGCCTGCTGGCTCGTCCGGCGGCACTGGGTCTGGCCTTCCTGTCTCTGGTGGCTATTTTCTCCGTGCACATCGGCAACGGCCTGTTCATGGCGAACAATGGTTATGAATTTGCCCTGGCGTTGCTGGCCGCGAGTATTGCGGTACTGATCGAGGGCGCCGGCAAGCTGTCGATCGATCGCGCCATCGCCGGCTGATCACCGAGTCGAACCCTCGAAGGCCCGTCTGGTACGGGCCTTTTTTGTGAATGCAGATTCTTGACACTGGCCCGTCGGCTTCTCTAGGATGCTGCTCATGCGCCGATTTAAACAGCTACTTGCGGGGCGCCAGGTGACTCACCCAGTCATCGTCAGAGGCCTGAAACAGGCTTCGAAATACCGCTAAAGCGCTGGTTCGGTGTTGCCTCTCACCTGCCATGCAGACTTTTTGAGGCAGAGACACGACACGATGAATGCACCCAGCCCCCTTGTACGTCTTGCGCCGATCACGGCGAGTCTTCAACGCAATCCAAAAATCCTCTTGGGCGGTACCCATCAGCCAACGCTGTTGCGTTATCTCGACGGCTGGCCGCGGCGCAGCCACGGGCCCGCAGCGTTCCTGATTCAGTTTGTCGAAGATGGCGAGTCCCTGGCACGTTTCGCCAACGACAGCTTCGATCTGGCGGTCATCCAGTCGCCCAGCGCGGCGGATGCTCCTGAAATGATCCGGCAGTTGACCCGCGTGGCGCGGCAAGGGCTGATCACCCGGCGCTGAAGCTGCCTGCCTTGGCCAACGCCTTGAGGCCGTTGGCATGCATGCAGTTGAATACAATCCGGCTGCGGGTCGACCAGTCAGTGTTGATGATGTAGAAGCGCTGAATATAGCTGCTACTGTCCCTGGACTCGAACCACTCATCTATCTTTTTACTGAAGTCATCGGGAAGATGAAAGGGCAATGCGTATTTGGCGCATTGTATCGAGCGCAGTACGAAGTCGGGTTTATGCCTGGCCGATTGCTCATCCATGAATGCCTTCAAGGCAGCGGTGGAGTTCAGGTTTTTACCGCTCCATTGATGCTCCACACCTTTCCAGTACTTTGCCCTGACGTGGTGATTGTAGGAAATCACAACGGTTCTCTCCGGACGATGGGTCCATATATCTTCCAGCGTTGAACGGCGCCACTTCCGAGGGATCAGCCGTTGTCCGATTTTCGAATCGATCAGGCTGTGCAACTCCTGGTGGATGGCCCGGTTGAAATGCTTGAATTTATGAAAGTTCAGGATAACGATTTCCCTTGCCCTCGTGGCCTTGTACTCGGGGTCATCGTAAAAATCATTTAATGGAGCCAGAACGTCACCGCCCACCGTGCGTCCAGAAGAGGCGTGGTGAAACAGTTGGAAGCGCTTGTCACTGCCGACGGGGGCGTTGGCGGAGAACACCACGCGCAGGTCGAGCACGCGAAAGCCTGCCAGGATCTGTTCGATGATCGGTACGTCCTGGGTTTTTTCCTGGGGCAGCGTAGGGTTGGGGGCTTTTTTGTCCGCGCCGGAGTCATGGGTGCCGGGCAGAATCAGTTCGTCGATACGCAGTTTGTATAACTGGGGGGTGTTGTACATCCAGCAGTCCAATCCATGGTGGGTAGCCTTCATGATTATTCATCCTTGAATAATATTTTGAGCGAAAGGCGCGAGGCAGCGCGCGCCGTTCATTCTGCGCAGCGCTGTCATCTTGTCAAAGGATCAAGTTTGCTGGGATGTTTCGAGGCGGACGGGTCTTATCGGCGGGTCATGGATAAGTGATGTCCACGACATAGACCAGCTTCTCGCCTGTCGGTGTCTGCACCCTGACTTCAGCGTCCAGTGCCTTGCCGATCAGTGCCCGCGCCAGCGGCGAATCGATGCTGATCAGGTTCTGTTTCAGATCCAGCTCATCGGGCCCGACGATACGATAGCGGGCCTCGTTACCGTCCTCATCCTCGACCGTGACCCAGGCGCCGAAATACACCTTGTTCGGGTCGCTGGGTTTTTCGCTGACGACTTTGAGTGCTTCGAGGCGCTTGGTGAGGAAACGGACGCGGCTATCGATTTCCCGAAGCATTTTCTTGCCGTAGGTGTATTATAACCCCACATCAAAACATACTATTTATCCCCTAAACCCCATCTTTTCCTCAAAAAAAACCCTTCCTTTTTTCAGAGAGAGCATGAATAGTACCTCTAACTACATAATATCTAGTATGCGAAAATGGCCTACGTACTGAAGGTAAAGGCGAGGTACCGGAACGACAAAACGGGTCGGGAAGTTAGATTGCCTGCACTTATTACTGAGAGCGGGTTGCTGATTTCTCATCTGAGATACCTGGCGACCAAGCTCCACAAAGGACAGTCTTGGCGAGACACATTGCCTGCATTGACCTGATCGGTCGGCTTGAACACGGCATTCCGATTTAACGACTCGTCCTCCGTCAAATGAACTCCATGCCATAGAGAAGTGCCCTGAATTGTCGAGAGGTGATCTGATGGTGCTCAAGATTCTAGACTTGCTGGCCGCAGACATCGACGAGCATCCGAAACGATTGAAGGCTGTCGATTCAGCGCATGCTCGCCCACATCAACTCTGCGGTTCAGTAATCTCGCCTTACGAAACAGTGGTCTTCGTGACGCTCGACGAGTTTGGGTTTGGAGCAACGCTAAACTGACCTTCCTCCACAATGCGCTCGATAGCGAAACTTGAATAGGGTAAGCCCTGCGATGATCGCACTATGAACAACTGACCTTTGACGGAGTGGGGCAACAGCTTTTTACTAGACCACAGCGGATTTCCGCCGCCCTGGTGAGCTGTTTGATGAGTGCTAAGGAGGCTTTTCTGACCTCCGGTGAAAGATTCGCGATCATCGCGCTCTCTTCGGCTACAAGGTCGATTCGGATTTTCTGATAAAGCTCTTCACCCGCTTCTGTGGCTCGTATCTGAATGGCCCGTTTATCTTCCTGATCAACAGATCGCTCGACGTAGCCTTTGCGTTCAAGAGTATCGATGACCCGACTCGCCGTGCTTTTATCAAGAAACATTTCCTCCGCCAATGCCTGCATTCGTAATGGCCCCTGTTTGATCAGCGTCTCTACGGCGTAGCACTGAGTGACGGAAACGTCATAGCAACAGATTCGGTCTCTGTCTCTAAATTGATAGACGCGTACGAGCTGATTCACTGCCTCAAATAGATTTTCAGCATCACTGATGAGGTCGGTATCGGTGCACTGGGTCATAAATTTCTCTTCTGTTGTTACTACCAACAGTAGCTTTCAAGGGGTTTAGCTGCAACCACCAATACGGGGGTTGACATTTCTCAAATTGGATCCCTATATTAGTTGCAGGTACCAACAAACGTGTTCGGCGAGGTCGATTGATCGCCAATTGATTCTGGCTTAGGGGGGGGGTGTAGAGATTTCTAACCGAATCCTCCGCAAAAAATAACAGAACGAATGCTGGAAAACCCATCGTGCATGGGCCGGTAGAATCGTCGGAAAATCATGTCACTTCCTGCAGTCTGCCGATTTTCGACCTCATGCTGGGTTGTTTTGAATACGCAGAAAACGTGCCCCTAGCGTAATCGCTGGGTAGATCATCGAATCGTGCAAGGAAGCGATCATGTCCGAATTGGAACTCAGTGCCCAGTCCGCCCCCTCCTCAATTCGTAGCTCGATAGCCAAGGCTTTCTCCCTTCCGTTCCCTGTTTTTATGATCGTGTTGACTGTCGCTCTGGGGTTAGTGGGCGGGCTGGGGAACAGCGAAATAGTCTCTGTGTTGATCACAGGATATGGGAACAACCTCGGCTACTTTTGCATTGTGCTTCTCAGCGCCTTCTACCTTGCTGCCTGGTTAAGTCATGGACAGGATCTTTACCTCGGTAAGGCAGGGGTCGTAATGTCTCCGTTAATGGGGGCAGGGATGGTATGCCCTGACACCGCATATGCGGCCCTATCTCCGTTGGCTGGTCGTTATAGAACCGCGATCGCGGTCGGCAGCTACAGTGGCTTCAAGTTGTTGATACCTGCCGGGCCGCTGATAATCGGCCTCGGTGTGGGGGCAAACGTCGAAGATCATCGATTGATTGTGCTGGGTCTAATCCTGATGGTGACGACTTTTGTGGCGGGCATGATTTGGCTCCGCTTGGTAGGCGACCATTCGGATGCCATAGAAGCCTCCCTGAGCGAGGGTAGGGACTTTCATTGGTCTAGTTCGTCCAGGCTACTGTTTCCTCTCGCATTGCTATTTGCGCTTTTGTTCACTGGCTACTTCGGTAAACTCTCCACAGTTCCGATCATTGGTTTTTTTACCGCTCCAGCCGGTGCACTTCTGACATCAGCTATTGTGGCTTACCTGCTGACTAAGCAAGAAAACCGTAAGCCCATGCTTGATTCAACAATCAGAAGAACAGCTAATCTTCTATTTATAATTGGTTGTGCGTCCGCGCTAGGGCACATGCTTGCGCGTGTTGTGCCTGCCGGATATGCCGTCGAAATAGTCACGGGTGTAAAGTCCGCATCGCTAATGTTGATCGGGCTGTTTTCAGTTGCGGCTATTTTTAAGATCATAAATGGATCATCCTTGGCAACATTTTCAGCCCTTCCTCCGATACTCGCCCCTGTCTTGGCTAACACAGGAATAGACTTGATACCTGTTGTGTATGCGATCTGCCTGGGATCGTTTGTAGCCATTTTGCCTAACGACAGTTTTTACTGGTTAGTGCGAAATGACGCATTTGCGAATGGCAGCACCATAAATTATGTAAAAACAATAACAGGCGCCTCGATCTTTCAAGCTTTTATAGGCCTCTGTGCCTTGTGTGTGATAACCGCCCTATCTTTCTAGCAAAACAATAAATGCTGCCTCCTGATCTTGTTAGGAGGCACGTACAGTTGTGTCGGAAATTACTTGCAATGTATGAGTTGTATGGATATTAACCTCAATTGCGTGGGGGTATGGAAATGAAATTAATAGTGGCAACAACATTTGAAGGTGGTTACCAACCTCTTACCGCGATATCTGCGGCTACGGCACTTATCGATGCAGGTTTTGATGTGCAGTTGGTTGATGTCTATGTGGAGGGGCTAGTCGAGTCGATGTTTTCTGACGCGGATATAGTTTGCATTTCTGTTCCGTTATTCGATTCGTTGCAGGCGGGTATACAACTTGCGGATAAAATCAGTGAGTGGAATCCTAAAGCGATAAAGGTTTTCTTCGGCCAATACGCAACCATCAACGCCGAACGTCTTACTGGCAAATATAGTGAATACACCATAGTAGGGGAATGGGAAGTTCCTCTGGTGAACCTGCTAAAAAGGCTCAATGGCCAGGATGCCAGCCTGGCGGGCATAGTAGATATCAAAAAGCTTGAGTCGAAGGAAATAGTCGTTCCCTTTTTAGAGAGAAACAATTTTCGATTGCCGAAGCGTGAGATAGCGCCTCCGCTCTTTAAGTACCCTCAGCCCCAAATCGATAAACTTCTCGGTTCGAAACAGATCGTAGGTGGTATTGAGGGAACCCGTGGGTGCCATCATAAGTGTACGTATTGCTCTGTCTACGCTGCTTACGACGGTAAAGTGTTGATGGTGTCTAGTGAGTTAGTAGAGCGAGACACGGATGCGTTAGTAGAGCAGGGGATGACTCATCTTACCTTTACTGATGCGGATTTTTTTAATGCCAAGCACCACGGCTTAGCCATAATGCGCAGACTGCATGAGAAACACCCAGGTCTGACATATGATTTCACTACGCGTGTCGATCATATACTGGAAAATAAAGAGACCATCAAGGAAATGGTTTCTTTGGGATTGGCATTCATTACCACCGCGCTTGAGTTTCCAAAACAAGAAGTATTGGATCAGGTTGTAAAGGAAATGGATATGGATATGATCGAAGAGTCCATTGCCTTTTTGCTTTCGCTGAATATTAAGGTTAATCCCACCTTTATTATGTTCAACCCTTGGGTGGGGCTGGAGGATATCGCAGGATTTCACGATTTCGTCGAAAGGAATCAGCTGGCAGATATAGTCGACCCGATTCAATATGAAACCAGGCTCCATCTCTACAAAGGTTCGCCGCTGCTTCAGAATGAAAGTGTTAAGAGTTTAGAACTCGAAGAGCACGAGTTTCATTTTGACTGGAAACATCCTGATAGTCGACTGGATACGTTGTATGCCCAAAGTCTGACTCCAGTTGAAGAAGGAGTTTTCAAACGCTGCTGCCTCAAATGCTAACAGTGGACTTTGGTGAGTTATGAACAAGTCGCTCGCGCTGCGCCAAGCAGCTTTGAAAATTGCAGGTCAAGGGGTTGGTGGTTTTGATCTGAGTCTACAATCCAACTGGCGGGAGACGCTGGAACCCCTTGTCGGAAAATTTATTTGTTCGGCGTTGAGCCCCATGCTGGTAGGGCATAAGGGAAGTGAGGAGTTACAAGTTGCAATACGGAACCTACAGCCAGGTGCTAAACCGCTTATAGCCGAGCCAGCAGTTGATTGGAGCGAAAATCCTCAGGTTGCCGATGAGTTATTGCGCTCGTCCAATATTGCGGACTATCACGACCTGATTCGCTTGCAAAAAGAGATCAAGCGTCTTTCAAGCGAGAATCCTCTTGCCAAGTCAGAAAATCATGACAGGCTTTACGTCTGCTTCACTCTGAATGGTGTTGAGCCCAACGAAACGAAAAAGTTACTAAGTGAGTGTTACCGGGTACTAAATCGAAACGGTACGTTGATGATGCTGGTACTCTTGGCTGACGAGCGTCATGATCGATTGGAGATAGGGCCTGTAAGATCATATCCAATCGTACAAGCCCCTACTGAATCTGCTATCTCCGAACTGCTGGAACAGGAAGGCTTTCATGGTATTACTTACCATCAATTAAGCGATCTTCCTCTGCAGATCACCAATGGTGTCGAACTTAAACCTTTCGTGATTAATGCTTATAAAGGGAAGTCCGGGCCTTGTTTCGAGCAGGGGCATGCCGTCTTATATCGTGGCCCCTGGCTTCAGGTCTGTGACGATGACGGCCATGTTTATCGCAGAGGAGTGAGAACCGCCGTTTGTGCTAAAACCTATAACCTCCTATTAAGAGCTCCCTATCAGGGGGAGTTTGTCGGCCTGCCTTGTTATAACGCACCTCCATTAGAGAGAGCTCTTTTATTCGACTGCAATACGCCAGCGATACGAGATCCTGCTGTCACAAAGGGTGTTAAGCCTTTGACTGATCAAGGGAGTTGCTGCGCATCAGATGATGGAAATTGTTGTTAGTGGTAGGCACTCAAATCTCAAATCAACGGACGAAAAAGATAAGGGCGTTTTATGGCTATCGCACAGAAAATAAAGTGGTCGTTGGTAATGGCGCTGATGGCAGTAGCAGCAGCAGTTTATGTGAGTAAGGCCCATACAACCCAGAAGGTCAGTGAAAAAATAGTAATATCAGGTTCCAGTACTATAGCGCCTCTGGTCGCAGAAATTGCGAAGCGCTACGAGCGTGATAATGCTGACGTTCAAATTGATGTTCAATCAGGTGGTTCCTCCCGAGGGGTTGCGGATGCTCGTAGCGGTCTCGCAGATATTGGAATGGTTTCGCGTGATCTAAAAGCATCAGAGCGTGAACTTACTGACTACCCGATAGCCCGTGACGGCATCGCAGTCATTATCCATAAGTCGAACCCCATTCAGGAATTGTCGAAAGAGCAAATACGAAATATCTATCTTGGACAAATAACCAACTGGAAGGAGCTTGGTGGGGCGGATATGCCTATCACGGTTGTCAACAAGGCCAGTGGGCGCTCTACCCTGGAACTGTTTGCGGAGTTCATGAATCTTGAACCGGCAGATATCAAGGCAAATATCGTAATTGGTGAGAACGAACAGGGTATAAAAACCGTGGCGAACAGCCCTGGCGCGATAGGGTACGTTTCGATCGGAACCGCAGAATACAGCGAGCGTTCAGGAACTGCGCTTAAATTGATTTCACTGGGAGGGCAGGTGCCCTCTACACAGAATGTAGCCGACAAGAAGTATGATCTTTCCAGGACACTTAATTTAGTGACGAAGGGGAAGCCCAGTGTCGCAGTGTCGCATTTTATTGACTATGTCCAGTCAGCCGCAGTAAAAGATCTGGTTGAGGAGCAGTACTTTGTCTCCCTTAAGTAGAAACGGAGTGACAACGATCTGCTTCCTCGTGTGCGGCATGACATGTGTTTTTATAATGTTTTTGATGTTGGTCTTTATATTTGACCAATCGTACAGTTTTATGAAGTCAATAGGGATTGAAAGAGTCTTTACCGACAAAACGTGGAATCCAGATTCAGGTTTTTATAATTTCGTACCCATGATTATGGGGACGGTGTTGGTGAGCGTAGGCGCGATAGTGATCGCAGCACCGATAGGTTTAGGCATAGCGATTTTTTGCAATTTCTACGGCGACAGATGGGCAGCTAGATTTTTTGAGCAGTTGCTCGCGTTGCTCGCAGGTGTTCCATCAGTTGTATATGGGCTGTGGGGATTGATGGCAGTCACGCCGATCATCTATAAAGTTAAACCACCAGGTGCAAGTTTGTTAGCAGGGGTTTTGATACTTGCGTTGATGATCATCCCCACTGTTGGCTTAATCGCAAAGGAGAGTATAGGGCGTGTGCCTGCCTCCATAATAAGTGGAGCGGCTGCTTTAGGGCTTTCGAGGGAAAAAATCATTTTTAGTGTCGTTCTTCCGTCGGCGCGTGCAGGACTATACGCGGCCGTGACGTTAGCCTTAGGCCGCGCACTAGGCGAAACAATGGCGGTGTTAATGGTTACAGGGAACGTTGTAAAAATCCCGAGCACTATTTTTGATCCGATTAGGACATTGGCTGCAAATATCGCATTAGAGATGGCTTATGCAGCAGATGTTCATAGGTCGGCGCTATTTGCGAGTGGACTTGCGCTGATGCTTTGGGTGATTGCACTCGTCTTGATGTCGAGTTTCTTTAATCCCAAGGAGGTGATGCGTGAAATATCGTAAACTTCCGACGAAAACTGGCACATTGCCGACGGCCGTAGTGTGGGGTTGTGCTGGTTTAATTGTTTGTGTCTCCGTCGCCATGTTGGCGGATATTTTGATAAATGGAGTATCACAAATAGATTGGGCGTTCATTACCCAGCCGCCAAGCGATAGCGGGAGGAGTGGAGGTATTGGCCCCATATTGGTTTCGACCGTGCTCATCTTATTTGTGTGTCTTTGTACTGTTATACCTATAGGGCTCGGAGGAGCTATCTTGCTGGCAGAATATCTCCCCAGTGCATCCCCGCTTGGAAGAAGCTTTCGAGCAACCCTGGAAGTATTGTCGAGCATCCCCTCTATCGTTTTTGGATTGTTTGGAAATATATTGTTTTGCGATCTATTAGGGTTGAAATTTTCAATTCTTTCAGGAGGGCTGACCTTAGCGTGCATGGTGTTGCCAATTTTTATAAGGTCGACTGAACAGTCGCTGCAGTCAATCTCCAATACTTATCGCTACGGGGGGGCTGCGCTAGGGATGAATAAAACGGAAGTGATCTTCCGGATACTAGCGCCGGCAGCGCTGCCAGGAGTCACTGTAGGTTTATTGATCGGAGTAGGCAGGGCACTTGCAGAAACCGCAGCCCTTATATTTACGAGTGGTTACGTAGATAGAATGCCATCTTCGCTACTCGACTCTGGACGCTCGTTGTCCATTCATATTTACGATTTGTCGATGAATGTTACAGGGGGAGACTCCAATGCTTATGCCACTGCTTTCATCCTGATTGTACTTATCGTTTTGATTAATTGTTTAACTATTGCGATGAAGGATTTATGGATGCGTCAGAGAGGGGATATAGAATGTCTATAAAATTAGAGTTCAGCCGCTCTTTTATCGATGGCAATGGTGCGAGCGATTATGTCAATGCAGAGGTCACTCCCCTCCTCGCGTTTGAAGTCAGTGACTTGACCGTGGCTTATTCGAATAAGTCAGTATTGTCTCGTGTTAATCTAAATATTCCCAAAGGGGCAATTACAGCTTTGATAGGCCCATCAGGGTGTGGAAAGACGAGTTTTTTGAATTGTCTGAATCGAATGGTGGATCTCATTTCTGGTTGTTCTGTAACAGGGCGAATTAATTATAACTCGCAAAATATCCTTGAGGAGCGGCATGACGTTATCGAATTGCGTCGCCGCGTTGGAATGGTATTCCAGCGGCCGAATCCGTTTCCTACAACGATTAAGCGTAATTTAGAAATAGCGCTCTACCAAGCAGGTTTCCGAGGCGCCGAAGAAACTCACGCATCGATGGAGGTTCAGTTGCGCAGAGTCGGTTTGTGGGAGGAGGTAAAGCATGACCTTAATAAACCTGCTACTCGACTGTCCGGAGGGCAGCAGCAGCGTCTCTGCATCGCAAGAGCGCTTTGCTTAAGCCCGGATGTCTTACTGATGGATGAACCCTGCAGTGCTCTAGATCCGTTATCCAGTGCGAAGGTCGAAGAGCTTATAGCGAGCCTAAAAGAGCAGTGCACTATCGTTATAGTTACTCACAATTTAGCTCAGGCACGCAGGATTTCTGATCATTGCGTGATGTTCTGGATGAATGGAGTCTCAGGCCAAATTGTCGAAAGTGGGGCAACAGAGTCATTGTTTAGTAAGCCACAGCACGTTGTCACTGCTAGTTATATAAGTGGTGCGCTTGCATAATTTATTAATTTAATCAGCGGTATAAGCAGGAGTAAGAAAATGACAGATCATATCGGAATTTCCGTCCGCGAAGATTACGCTGCCCTGGCTGAAAAGCGCGCAGATGCTCTCCTTGCGTCTCAGACCCAAGTGGTCTGCTGCAGTGAAGCATATGATGTAAATCTTATGAAAAAAGTGCCTAAAACGGTGGTTGAAGCAGATTTTGGGTGCGGAAATCCTACCAAGTACATCCGTCCAGGGGATGTCGTCTTGGATCTGGGCTGTGGGGCCGGTATGAATTGCTATATCGCAGCTCAAATTGCTGGCCCTTCAGGTTCAGTTATTGGTATCGATTTCAACGACGCTATGCTCAGCATTGCTCGTAAAGCCCTGCCTGAATTCTCAGCCAGCGTGGAAGCCGCACCATTGGCATTTCGCATGGGATCTGCGCACGATCTGGCCCTTGACCTTGACCAAGCAAATGATTATCTGCGATCAAATGCGCCAAGTGATGTAGTTGGTATTCAAAAATATCAAGATTTGGCTGATAAGCTACGCCATGAGAAAACGCTCATCGCGGATAACAGTGTTGATGTGGTCATTTCAAACTGCGTCATTAACCTGTTAGCAGATAAAGATAAGAACCTGGTTTTTCAGGAAATCTTCCGTGTACTGAAGCCGGGGGGGCGGTTTGCAATTTCGGATAACGTTTCAAATATCCCGGTGCCGGAGGTGGTAAAAAAT
The DNA here is from genome assembly GCF_007828215.1 of Pseudomonas sp. SJZ074. GTDB lineage: Bacteria > Pseudomonadota > Gammaproteobacteria > Pseudomonadales > Pseudomonadaceae > Aquipseudomonas. Next base: position 16,015 of record NZ_VIUE01000050.1, read on the forward strand.
GATGCGATGCTCTGGTCGGCATGTTACGCGGGTGTACTTCAGGAGCAGCAGTTCTATTCAAGTCTGGAGACTACTGGTTTCGTGGGAATCACAATTGAAGTCAGAAATGATGATCCCGCAAAAATTATCGAAGAGCTTGAGTTTTATTCCATTACTGTGACAGGTGAAAAGCCACTAAAAAGTTGTGGTGTTGATACTCCAAAGGTTATGTACAAAGGGCCTTCAAAAGCCATTGTTGGGGATAGTGGGAAAATGTACCGTCGCGGTGTTCCTGATACGCTGTCAGTTGCTGATCGGTATCTGATTTCATCTGACGGCCCATTTTATATTTTGGATTCCGAGGCCGTTAATCAAGCGCCTGCCAAAAGCTCGTGCTGCTAGTCATTCAATATCTGGCTGAATTGGAGAGTTAGTCATGTCTGTGAGTCCTGAAAAAAAATCGGTTAACGGAACGTCCACTCGTGCTTTTTTTAATGAAAGATCAGCTCATTGGAGTGAGGAGCGGAAGACATATTTTTCGGATGATGTCCGCTCCTATGTGGTCGATTTAGGTAAGTTTCAGGCAACAGATATCGTCATGGATTTTGGTGCAGGATCTGGTTTTTTGACTGAGGCTTTGCTGGAAAATGGTTTGAGTAAAGTAATAGTTGCGGACATTAGCCCTAGTATGCTTGCTGAAATAGAAAAGAACCCACGCTTAGGTGGTAAAGTTGAAATGCGTATTGCTGAAGAGAATGGACTTCCTGCCCAGGAAGCTGAGCTTGACGGAATCGTAACAAACATGGTTCTTCATCACCTGACCTCGCCGGCACAGTTCTTTATTGATGCTAAAAAAAGTTTGAAACCGTCCGGAAAGCTGATCGTGACCGACTTAATAGAACACACTCAGTTCGACTTTCAAAAAGAACAGCATGATCGTTGGCCGGGGTTCAGTGTCATGCAGATTGAGGACTGGATGAGAAATGCCGGTTTCTCATCTTATACCACCGGGATGGTGGGTAAAAAATGTTGTGGTAGCGTCGTAGGGGCCGCTGGTGGTTTTGACGTTTTTTATGCTTTAGGCGTCCGATAAGTTAGTGTTTTAATTACTGTTTTCAGCTTAACCGCTACTAGGATTATGGAGAATCACAATGAATACTCTCAGTTCGATCCGATCACCAGAGACTGCCATTCACTACAATGTTTTGTCAGATGAGTTTAGAGCGAATCCTTATCCTACGTTCCAATGGTGGCATAAGAACGAAGGCATTTTTTATGATGCTCAACAAAAATATTGGGTTGCTTTCAAATATGACACCGTTAGGAAGCTGTTAAGAGATCCAGCATTGACGGTGGAGAGGTATGTAGAGTCTCCCAGTGGTGATGAGCTTTTTTATGATGAAAAAATCAGAGAGATGCTTTCAATATGGATGTTGAATAATGATGGTGAGAAGCATAAACAGGCTCGGAACTCGTTAATTCCGTTGTTTACAACTCGTGCCTTAGCAGATTACGAAACACTTATTCGTGAGCAGGTTGCGAGTGCGTTAGATGTTTTTGATTCGGGCAACAGTGCTACTGAGATCTATCAAGAAGTAGCGTTTCCTCTACCAGCAAAAATTATCATGTCAATTATGGGGTTGGGCGAGCTTACCGAAAATCGGTTGAAGGATCTTCAGCGGTATTCGGATGTTATTTCTACTTATGTAGGTAGCGCTGGCAGAGCGCCAGGTTGTATTAAGCCGACATATGATGTGCTTATGGAGTTCTGCGATTTACTTATGGGGAGCCTGGAAAATCGTCCCGCGAATTTCGATAAGACGTTGACAGCGCGTCTTATTGAGATTTATGGAGATGGAACTACCCGGGAAGAACTGCATGCTACGTTGTCGAATATTATTTTATTTATTGTTTCTGGCTTTGAGACTACCACAAATTTGATTCTCAATACGTTTATGGCTCTCGCAAAGAACCCGGATATAGAAGGCGCTCTTAGGGAAAATCCAAGCTTGATCGATTCATTTGTGGAGGAAACGTTGCGGATATACCCTCCTGTTAACCGAACTGCCAGGAAGGCGCGTGAAGCGATTGAGATCGATGGCGTCCGTATTAGTCCGCAAGACCTGGTTATCTTGTTTATGGGGGCAGCCAACCGAGATCCAGAAGTATTTCCTGAGCCGGACTCCTTTAAACTGGTACGTCCCGAGTTGAAGGAAAATCAAGCGCTCTCATTCGGCTACGGGCCACATCTGTGCATCGGTCGGATGCTCTCTCTTTTAGAGTTACGCATTTTTTATCAAGAGCTGCTTGCACGGTTTTCAAGTCTTAATATAGATATTGATACTTTGAAATGGCGTGATAATTCAATATTTAAGGGTATTCAGACGTTAGAAGCATCTCCTTTGAAATAGCTTTGGAGTAGTGGTTATGCAGTATGTGACGAATGATGGTGTTACCATTGATTATGACCGCTTGGGAGAGGGCGAACCGGTTCTCTTTATACATGGTTGGGCGTCCAGTGCTTCTACGTTCAGATACCAGCTGAATTACCTATGCGATGACTTTCTACTGTTAGCTCCAGACTTGAGGGGGCATGGCCGCTCCGCCAAGGTTACTCGGGGCGGGCGAATAAGTCGTCTCGCCATGGATCTTCATGAGCTATTGGAACATGAGGGGTTACAGCGCGTTAGCCTAGTCGGGTGGTCTATGGGCTGTTCCGTTATCTGGAACTATATAGACCTCTTTGGTGAAGGGCGGGTCAATAAATTAGTATTTATCGACGAAATCCCTTTTGTACTTGGAACGTCGTCGATGATGATTGATTGGAGTAATGCGGAATTAGATGTCCGGCCACTCACCAACCTTTATAAGCGATTTATTCCCGAGTTAACTCGTGAAACTGAAACCGCTAATTTCATTTCGAGTATGTTGAAGACCGCTTCACCTACCGAAAGGGAAGAAGTGATCGCGACTGCGAAGTTGGCATCTAGCTTCTCAGCGGCCAATATGATTATCAATAATAATGTGACTGACTGGCGGGATCTCTTCAAACACATAAAATCGCCGACGTTGCTGGTGTCTGGCAGCGCTAGCTTTTTTCGACCCGAGTTTTATGAATGGATGGGACAGCAGATTTTTGATTGTCGGATCGTGACAAAGAAAGGGGCAGGTCACTTTTTGCATCTGGAAGAAGCAGAATGGTTGAATCCTATACTGCTTGATTTCTTGGGCGGCTGAATCACCTGTCTGTTGCAGTGATGGTGTTTATTTTGAGATGTGCCGGGGAGGGATCCCCCTAAAGCTCTAGGAGTAGAGCTAGACTCGCGGCAGACGACCGTAAGGATGAAACATAGATGCCTATTCGCTTAGCCCAGCCTAATGATGCTGCAGCGGTAGCAGAGATTTACAACCAGGGGATTGAGGATCGTACCTCGACCTTTGAGACGTTACCGCGTACAGCTGAGGAGATCCTCGGCCGGATCAACTCAATGGAGCGTTACCCCTATTTGGTGTATGTGGATGAGGAGGGGCGGGTTGTCGCTTGGGCAAATTTGAGCAGTTATCGAGCACGGGCCTGTTATGGCGGAATCGCTGATTTCTCAATCTACATACGCCGTGACGTACGTGGTCGAGGCATAGGAAAGCAGCTGTTGTTGTCTCTTCTTGAAGAGGCCGAGAAACGTGGTTTCTGGAAACTGCTATCACGAATTTTTACCTTCAATACCGCTAGTCTTGCGCTCTGCCGCTCCTGCGGTTTTCGACAGGTTGGGGTCTATGAAAAGCACGCCTGTCTTGAAGGCCGCTGGCTTGATTGCGTGATCGTCGAACACCTTTTTCCAGCCAATCAACCAGAATGAAAGGACAAGCAACTCGCAACGCTGACGGGCGGTTCATCCAAGCTTTACATCATATACGGAGATTCGTATATTCGAGTTTCCGTATATGATTCAGATGCGCCAATGGCGACCAAGTCTCGTGTTCTATTTGTCTGTATGCCAATGCTGCTCGCTCACAGCTAGCCGCAGCTTTGCGGCGTCATACCGACTCGGTAAATTTTGAAGCATTCAATGGCGGCATCATGAACGTATAAAAAAGTGTTCGTGCTCGTGAAGACCAAGCGATGAGATCCGATATGACTATGCACCTGACTCCAACCACCGTCTTCAAATGCCTTGCCGATGAAAATCGCGTACGGATCATGTTGCTCATTGCTCGTGAAGAAGAGCTGTGTGTCTGTGAGTTGACCTGTGCTCTGGATGAGTCTCAGCCGAAGGTTTCTCGACATCTAGCACAATTGCGAACCTGTGGTTTGCTCGCGGATCGTCGCCAGGGGCAGTGGGTTTACTACCGATTGCATCCCGGTCTACCTGATTGGGTTCACTCCATCCTCAGAACCGTGCTGGGTGCGAACGAGCAATGGTTGAGCCCAATCTCAAAACGTCTCAACGCCATGGGTGACCGACCCGAGAGAGTCGCCTGTTGCTGAGTTACTCAACCACTGTTCCCGTGTACTAAGAATCCCTGAGATTTTCCTTATGAAAATTCTGTTTCTTTGCACTGCAAATAGCTGCAGAAGCGTCCTTTGCGAAGCCATGTTTAATCATCTTGCTCCCGATGGCTTTAAGGCCTACAGCGCCGGAAGTCATCCGAGCGGTCAGGTAAATCCGATGAGTTTGAAGACTTTGGAAAAGGCCGGAATACCGACCAAGGATCTTTACAGCAAATCGAATGACGTCCATCAGAGCCTCTCACCAGACTTCGTCATTACTGTGTGTGATAAAGCGGCAGGGGAAGCCTGTCCTGTGTTCTTCGGGCCTTCGACTAAGGCACATTGGGGGCTGGCTGACCCATCTGAGCATATCGGTTCTTCAGAGGAGATTGAGGCTGCTTTCGATGCCACTCTCGTTCAGATTGAAAAACGTATTCAAGCTTTTTTATCCCTGCCTTTGCAGCAACTGAGTGCCGAGCAGCTCAACGCAGAGCTGGCCCTAATTGGTACGTTGTGATGCCCGGAGAGTCGTAGGTGAGCAAAAGTCGTCTTTCATTTCTGGATCGATATCTGACGGTCTGGATCTTCATCGCCATGGCACTTGGTATTGGCTTGGGCAGTCTTTTTGAAGGTCTGCCCAACTGGCTCAACAGCCTATCGGTGGGTTCAACCAACATCCCGATTGCCATTGGCCTGATCGTCATGATGTATCCGCCGCTGGCCAAGGCGAAATACGAAGAACTCCACGAGGTGTTCAAGGACAAGCGCACTCTGACGTTGTCGCTTATTCAAAACTGGGTGATAGGCCCGGTGTTGATGTTTGTATTGGCCATCGTGTTTTTGGCGGACAAGCCTGAGTACATGACCGGCTTGATTCTCATCGGTCTAGCTCGTTGCATCGCCATGGTGTTGGTGTGGAACCAGATCGCTGGAGGCAGCAATCAGTATGTTGCTGGGCTGGTAGCGTTCAACAGCATCTTCCAGATCTTGTTTTTCAGTGTGTACGCCTGGGTCTTCCTCGGCCTGTTACCACCGCTGTTCGGCCTGCAAAGTAGCGTGATTGAATCCAGCTTCGTCGACATCGCCAAGTCGGTGTTGATCTACTTGGGTATTCCATTCCTGGCAGGATTTCTGACCCGAAAAGTTCTGATCACCTGCAAAGGCGAGCGTTGGTACAGCGAGCGCTTTGTTCCGAGGATCAGTCCGCTGACACTCGTCGTGCTGCTGCTCACCATCGTTGCAATGTTCAGCCTCAAGGGCGACATGCTGTTGCAACTGCCGCTGGATGTTGTTCGGGTCGCCATCCCGCTGACGATATATTTCGTAGTGATTTTTTTCATCAGCTTCTGGATGGGTAAGTTGCTTGAAACTGACTATCCCCGCACGACTGCGCTGGCTTTCACGGCTGCCAGCAATAACTTCGAGTTGGCCATCGCCGTGGCCATTGCCTCTTTCGGTCTGGCCTCGCCCGTTGCCTTCGCTACGGTGATCGGCCCGCTGGTGGAAGTTCCAGTCCTGATTTCCCTTGTGGGTGTCGCCCTGTGGCTGAAGCGCCGGTGGTTCGACCAGCCTCAGAGCGTCCCAGTTAAGGAGTGAATTTATGTCCGAAGAATATATCCCCAATCTTGATGTCGATCTGGTTGATGTACCGACAATTGAAAAGCTCGGTAGCGAACTGAAGGCAACGCATAAGCCACGCATGTTGTTGCTTTATGGGTCGACGCGGGCTCGATCTTTCAGCCGCTTGCTTGTCCAAGAAGCAGCACGCTTGTTGGAGCATCTCGGCGCCGAAGCCCGAGTCTTCAACCCATCAGGGATGCCGCTACCAGATGACGCACCAGACGATCATCCGAAGGTGAAGGAACTACGTGATCTGATGTTGTGGTCAGAAGGGCAGGTGTGGTGTTCTCCCGAGCGCCATGGCTCCATGACAGGCGTTTTCAAAGCGCAGATAGATTGGGTGCCGCTGACCATGGGCGCCCTGCGTCCGACTCAAGGTAAGACCTTGGCGGTGATGCAGGTGTGTGGCGGCTCGCAGTCATTTAACGTGGTCAACCAACTGCGTGTGCTGGGTCGTTGGATGCGCATGTTCACCATCCCCAATCAGTCCTCCGTGCCCAAGGCATTTCTTGAGTTCGATGACGCTGGCCGGATGAAACCTTCAGCTTTTTACGATCGTGTCGTGGATGTGATGGAAGAGCTGGTGAAATTCACATTGTTGCTGCGCGAACGCCAAGACTATCTGGTGGATCGATACTCCGAGCGCAAAGAGTCAGCTGAAGAGCTTTCAAAACGAGTTAACCAGCGTTCCATCTGAGGACGATTTACCGTGCAACAACATCCGTACTCTGTGCTTCCCCTAGCGAAAGTCAAAGGCCAACTGATCTTCACCCCATGCCCAGGCACCAAAGGCACACCGTCTTTTGAAGCATTGGAAACGCTAAAGACCGCTGGTGCATCAGCCTTGCTGACACTGATGCCGACCGAAGAGTTGCTCCAGAACGAAATCGATCTGCTGCCAGAAGAGTGCGCATTACTCGGTCTTGAATGGTTTCATCTGCCCGTTGAAGACGACCAGGCCCCAGGCGAGGCATTCCTAGCGGCGTGGGAAAAGCATCGTGATCGGCTCAAGCAGTTGCTGACCGAGGGCAAGAGCATTGCCATTCACTGCAAGGGTGGTTCGGGACGGACTGGATTGATCGCTGCTCAGTTGCTTATCCAGTGTGATGTCCCTTACCAGGAGGCCCTTCGTGAAGTGCAGGCGCTGCGTCCACGCGCCATCCAGCATCCTGTTCATGTTGAATACATTTCCCAATTCGGCCCCGAACAATCGGGCTCCCACTAACAGCACGCGGAGTACATTGGCCGGTTGATCGGGATTGTACTATCAGACTGGGTGTTCCAGCCTACGGGCTGGTCGCTTGCTTTATCTGCCCAGTCTCCAGATATCGGCTGACAACCTGATTGTGGATGGATGTGCGTTACCAATTCAAAGCTTGGTCAGCAAAAATGAGCTGAAGGCTTATTGGGTGATCAAGGAACGCCGGGGGGGCGATGGCAACAACCAAAAGCCATAGACTGAAATCGCCTTAGAGCAAAATGGAATCTGCGAGATCAGTGCAGAGTTCTGTATGCGTCCGGCCATCACGCCTTGCGTGATTAAACCGGCTGCCACCTATGCGGCAGCAACTGATCGACTTCACTCGCACGCTGCGTCGGCAGGC
>NZ_VIUE01000051.1 GCF_007828215.1 Pseudomonas sp. SJZ074
CAAGGCCAGGGCGGCCGAGGACAGTGAAGATTTCCAAAACTCGGTATCCGGTAGATCGTAAGGCCGCTCCGCTTAAGTGAACAGCATTACGCGACAGGCGCGGGCTCTTTCCTACAATGCACTTCCTTTAGAAGGCCGTGACACCGCCATCCACCGCCAGTGAATGGCCGGTGGTGAACGCCGCGCCGTCGCAGCACAAGTACAGCACGGCGCTGGCGATTTCCTCGACCTTGCCGATACGTCCTACCGGGTGCATGGCGTTGGCGAATTCGCCCTTCTTCGGATCAGACTCGTAGGCACGACGGAACATGTCAGTATCGATCACTGCCGGGCAGACCGCGTTCACGCGAATCTTCTTCTTGGCGTATTCGATGGCGGCCGACTTGGTCAGGCCGATTACGGCATGCTTGGAGGCGGCATAGATGCTCATTTTCGGCGCCGCGCCCAGGCCTGCCACCGAGGCGGTATTGACGATGGCACCGCCACCCTGGGCCAACAGCAGCGGCAACTGATATTTCATGCACAGCCAGACACCCTTCACGTTGACACCCATGATCGCATCGAACTCATCGAGGCTGCCGTCGGCCAGCTTGCCCTTCTCGATCTCGATCCCGGCATTGTTGAAGGCGTAATCGAGACGACCATAGGTCGCGATCACTTCATTCATCAGGTTCTGCACGTCGCTTTCCAGTGTCACGTTGCAGCGCACGAACACCGCTTCGCCGCCGGCTTCGCGAATCAACTGTACCGTGCCCTCTCCCCCCGTCACGTCCAGGTCGGCCACCACGACCTTCAGGCCTTCCGTGGCGAACGCACGGGCGGTGGCGCGGCCGATGCCCGCGGCGGCACCGGTGACTACGGCGACTTGTCCGGAAAACGTCATGCTCATTGTCAGTTCCTTGAAGGATGCAGGGTGGCGCCAGTGTAGGCACAGCCCGGCCTGGCGCAGCAGCACTATCCAGATCCCGGTTGAGCATCCATCGACATCAGTGATAACAGCCCCGGCGGCATTATCACCGGGTTGTATCGACCTGCATTCGCTACGCCGGCAAACCTTGCGACAAGCGTCTCGAAGGGCTATCAACAAAGCTTCATTTCATCTCGAGTACCCACCATGACTGCCCAGACCAATCGCCAGTTCCTGCTCGCCAAACGCCCGGTGGGCGCCGCGACCCGCGAGACCTTCACTTATCAGCAAGTACCGGTCGGCGAACCGGCGGCCGGTCAGATCCTGGTGAAGAACGAGTACTTGTCCCTGGATCCGGCTATGCGCGGCTGGATGAACGAGGGCAAGTCCTATATCGCGCCAGTGGGCATCGGTGAAGTGATGCGTGCGTTGGGCGTGGGCCAGGTGATTGCCTCGAACAACCCAGGGTTTGCGGTCGGGGACTACGTCAATGGTGCACTGGGTGTGCAGGATTATTTCCTTGGCGAGCCAAGAGGTTTCTACAAGGTCGATCCGAAACTGGCGCCGCTGCCGCGTTATTTATCCGCCCTGGGCATGACGGGCATGACCGCTTACTTCGCGCTGCTAGACGTCGGCGCCCCCAAGGCTGGTGAAACCGTGGTGCTGTCAGGTGCCGCCGGCGCGGTGGGCAGCATCGCCGGGCAGATTGCCAAGATCAAAGGCTGTCGCGTGGTGGGTATCGCCGGTGGGGCCGACAAATGCAAGTTCCTGATCGAAGAACTGGGCTTCGACGGTGCCATCGACTACAAGAGCGAAGATGTCCAGGCCGGCCTCAAACGCGAATGCCCCAAAGGCGTTGACGTGTATTTCGACAACGTCGGCGGCGACATCCTGGATGCCGTGCTCAGCCGCTTGAACCTCAAGGCCCGCGTGGTGATTTGCGGTGCCATCAGCCAATACAACAACAAGGAAGCGGTGAAAGGCCCCGCCAACTATCTGTCTCTGCTGGTCAACCGTGCACGCATGGAAGGGTTCGTGGTCATGGATTACGCCGCGCAGTTCGCCGCCGCCGGCCAGGAAATGGCCGGCTGGATGGCCAAGGGGCAGCTCAAGAGCAAGGAAGACATCGTCGAAGGGCTGGAGACGTTCCCCGAGACGCTGACCAAATTGTTCAGCGGGGAGAACTTCGGGAAACTCGTGCTCAAGGTCTGACACATAGCACTTGTGGGAGCGGGCTTGCTCGCGAAAGCGGTGCGTCATTCAACAATTGAGTCGACTGATCTGCCGCATTCGCGAGCAAGCCCGCTCCCACATGGGATGTTGCAGTGTTTGCTCAGGCCAGTTCGGCCACGACCGCTGCCAGCGCCTTGGCTGGATCTGCCGCTTGGCTGATCGGACGGCCGATTACCAGGTAATCGGAACCGGCGTCCAGTGCCTGGCGCGGGGTCAGGATCCGGCGTTGATCGTCCTGGGCGCTGCCCGCCGGACGGATACCCGGGGTGACCAACTGCAGCGACGGGTGCGCCGTCTTCAGTGCGTTGGCTTCAAGGGCCGAGCAGACCAGGCCGTCCATACCGGCCTTCTCGGCCAGCGCGGCCAAGCGCAACACCTGCTCCTGAGGCTCGATGTCCAGGCCGATACCCGCCAGATCCTCACGCTCCATGCTGGTCAGCACGGTCACGCCGATCAGCAACGGTTTCGGGCCGCTGCGCTGATCCAGCACTTCCCGGCAGGCCGCCATCATGCGCAGGCCTCCGGAACAGTGCACATTGACCATCCACACACCCATTTCCGCGGCCGCCTTGACGGCCATGGCGGTAGTGTTGGGGATATCGTGGAATTTCAGGTCGAGAAACACTTCGAACCCCTTTTCACGCAGGGTGCCGACGATCTCCGACGCGCAGCTGGTGAACAGTTCCTTGCCGACTTTGACCCGGCAGAGCTTGGGGTCCAACTGGTCGGCCAGCTTCAGGGCGGCGTCACGGGTAGGGAAATCCAGGGCGACGATGATAGGCGTCTGGCAGGCGGACATGAGTGGGCTCTCAGGCAAGTCGAAATCGGCGCGCATTGTAGCGGAACCAGCGCCCGTGGGGGACCCGATGATCGCTAAATCATCATCGCGCCCCGCTGAACATGGACAACAATGCATTTTGTGTCCATACCGATACATTCAGGACACCCAGGCAATACGCCAGCCCATTACCATCCGCCGCCACACCCCGTCCTTCCAGCCCTTCCCGCCCTGCGGCCCGAAGCCTATGCTGGAGCCACAACCTCGCCGCCTTTTTCGCGGTTGGCAGCTTACCTGGCAGATGATGCACCCATGCAGAACACCCCTGTTGCAAATGCTGACGGCCAGCCGGCCTCAAGCGATGACAAACGCTGGAGCATCCGTGCGCTGATCGTCGATGACGATTTGCCAATCCGCGAGCTGTTGATCGATTACCTGGCCCGCTTCAACATTCGCGCCAGCGGTGTAACCAATGGCGCCGGCATGCGCCAGGCCATGCAGGCCGAGCATTTCGACGTGATCGTGCTCGACCTGATGCTACCGGATGAAGACGGCTTGCAGTTGTGTCGCTGGTTGCGCGCCGAATCGGATATTCCGATCCTGATGCTCACCGCCCGCTACGAACCCACCGACCGTATCATCGGCCTGGAATTGGGTGCCGACGATTACATGGCCAAGCCTTTCGAACCCAGGGAGCTGGTGGCGCGAATCCAGACGATCCTGCGCCGGGTGCGTGACGACCGCACCGAGCAGCGCGCCAACGTCCGCTTCGATAACTGGCGACTCAACAGCGTTCTACGTCAATTGATCTCCGCCGCTGGGCTGGTCGTACCGTTGTCCAATGCCGAGTTCCGGTTGCTGTGGGTGTTCATCGAACGACCGCGTCGGGTGCTCAGCCGCGAACAACTGCTGGACGCCGCCCGTGGACGCTCCATCGAGGCGTTCGACCGCAGTATCGACCTGCTGGTCTCGCGCCTGCGCCAGAAACTGGGTGACGACCCCAAGGCCCCGCATTTGATCAAGACCGTGCGCGGTGAAGGCTACCTGTTCGACGCGCGGGACATCGGCTGATGCGATTGCGCCTCGACTCGCTGTTCGGCCGCCTGTTTGGCGTGCTGTTGCTGGCGATCGTCCTGGCCCATCTGTTGGCCTTCGCCTGGTTCATCCATTACGACCAACCGCCGCCTCCCGGCCCTCCCCCGGAGTTTTCCCGGCACGGTGACGAACCACCGCCCTTTGCCTCCCCCCCTTTCGCTCCGCCCCCCGAGCCTCGTTCCCGCCCCTGGTTCGGTGGCCCGGTGGTACCACTGACGTTCCAGTTCATATGCCTGATCATCGCGGCCTGGTATGGCGCCAAACTCCTGACCCGGCCAATCCAGCGCCTGAGCGATGCCGCCGAACGCCTGAGCGAAGACCTCGACAGCCCACCGCTGGACGAAACCGGGCCACGGGAAGCCCGGCAGGCCGCCCATACGTTCAACCTGATGCAAAAGCGCATTCGTGAACAGGTCCAGCAGCGCTCACGCATGCTTGGAGCGGTGTCCCACGACCTACGCACCCCGCTGTCACGGCTGAAGCTGCGCCTGGAACAGATCGACGACGTCAAGCTGCAAGGCCAGATGTGCCAGGACCTGGACGACATGATCGGCATGCTCGACGCTACTCTCACCTACCTGCACGAACAGCGCACCAGCGAGGTACTGCAATGGATGGACGTGCAGGCCCTGGTGGAATCCCTGAGCGAAAATGCCCAGGACCAGGGCGCCGACGTGCAATCCAGCGGTTCCTGCGCGCCTTTGCAGGTGCAACCGATGGCGCTGCGTTCGTGCATCAACAACCTCATGGACAACGCCTTGCGCTACGCCGGACACGCTTCGATCGTGTTGGAGGATCAGGACTTCCAGGTGCTGATCCGGGTCATCGACCACGGTCCCGGTATCGCCGAAGACAAACGCGAAGCGGTGTTCGAACCGTTCTATCGCCTGGAAGGCTCACGCAACCGCAACTCCGGCGGCGTCGGCCTGGGCATGACCATCGCCCGGGAAGCCGCGGAACGCCTGGGCGGGCAATTGAGCCTGGAAGAAACCCCGGGCGGCGGGTTGACCGCGGTCATTCGATTGCCGCGTACCTGAATCCCTGCGTGCACAGCCCCCTGCTCGCTCCCACAGGGACCCCGGATGAGCCAGGGTTTTGTACTCTCCCCGGTACAAACCCCACATACCCACGACAACTGCCCCGCCGAGGCTGCATAAGCCGGTGCACCCACCGGCTACTTCACCCCAAGGAGAGCGCCCATGATCGGCAGCGTCAGCAGTAGCAGCTACTCGACGTACACCAGTATCAACAGCACCGCGACCAACAGTGCCCGCAGCCAACAGTTCCAGAAGGAATTGCTCGGCAAGCTCGACAGTAACGGCAATGGCTCGCTCGACCAGGACGAACTGAGCACGGCCCTGTCGCAGAAAAGCGACGACGGTATCCTGGTCAGCCTGAGCAAAAACTTCACTGACCTGGACAGCGACAGCAGCGGTGACCTGAGCATCGACGAAATGGCCGCAATGACCCCGCCGCCGCCACCGCCCGGTGACCAGCCACCGAACACCGAACTGGCCGATGCGCTGCTCAGCGTCCTGGACTCCGACGGTGACGGCTCGGTCAGCAGCGACGAGTTGAGCAGCGGCCTTTCCAGTGCCGGCAGCAGTGCCGACAGCACCCTAGTGTTCTCGGCCCTGGACAAGAATGAGGACGGCACCGTCAGCCTCGACGAACTCGCCGCCAGCCTTGCTCCACCGCCACCACCACTACCACCTCAGCAGGCCTCCAGTGAGGAACTGTTCAGCCAGCTCGACGCCGATGGCGACGGCAGCGTCACCGCCAGCGAACTGACCAGCGCCTTGCCGTCCAGCGACAACTCCACCACGAGTACCGACACCAGTGCCATGCTGATGAAGGTACTCGACAGCGACAGCTCTACCGACCAGTCCAGGGTCAGCGAAGCGCTGAACAGAATGATTGCCAACCTGAGTCGGCAGTATTCGCCGGATAACGTGGCGAGCGTTGGGAAACATCTGAACGTGGCGACCTGATGCCCTGAGAGCCTGGCCCCACAAGCGCCAGGCTCATTGATCAGGATCACACTTGTGGCGAGGGGATTGATCCCCTCGCCACAGATGAAGCCCTCCACCACACTTAATTACCCTTACAGCATTACCGAGCCTGGCTCTTGCTCCAATCCGTCAGCAGGCTGTATGCCACCGCCAGCAGCGTGGGACCGATGAACAGGCCGATGAAACCGAAAGCGATCAACCCTCCGAACACCCCCAGCAAGACAATGACCAAGGGCAGGTTTCCACCACGGCTGATCAAGTAGGGTTTGAGCACGTTGTCCACGCCGCTGATGATGAACGTGCCCCAGATGCCGAGGAACACTGCCATCCCGTATTCGCCCTTCCACACCAGCCAGGCCGTTGCGGGGATCCAGACCAGCGGCGGCCCCATGGGAATCAGGCTGAGCAGGAAGGTGGCGATGCCCAGTACCAGCGCGCCCGGTACGCCGGCGATCAGAAAGCCGATCAGTGCCAGCAAGGCCTGGGCGGCGGCGGTACCGATCACGCCGTTGACCACCCGTTGCACCGTACCGGCCACCAGTTCGATGTAGTAACCGGCACGGTCGCCGATCAGGCGTTCGAGCAGCCCGTGGACAAACGTCGCCAGACGCGGTCCGTCGCGATAGAAAAAGAACACGAACACGATGCTCAGGGTCAGTTCGAGCATGCCGCCACCGATCTGTTTGCTGCGGGCCAGCAGCCAGTTGCCGACCTGTCCCAGGTAGGGCTTGATGGACACCATCATCGCCGCACCCTGCTGGTCGATGCTGTTCCAGATAGCGACCAGCCGCCCGCCCACCAGCGGCAAGCCGCCCAGCCAGGCCGGGGCATCGGGCAGGCCGTCGACCTGCACGTCCCTGATGAACGCTGTGGCATCGCGTACATGATCGGCCAGGTTGAAACCCAACCACACCAGAGGCACCGCCACCAACAGCATCCAACCCACCGTCAGCACCGCCGCCGCGAGGGATTCGCGACCATTGACCCAGCGGGTCAGCAGGCGCATCAGCGGCCAGCTGGCGAAGGCCAGCACCGCCCCCCAGAACAGCGCCGACCAGAACGGTGCCATGACCCACAGGCTTGCACCGAACAACACCAGGAGCAGGATCTGCACCAACAGCCGATCGTTATTGAGCATGGAAAGTCTCGAAGAATGAACAGGACCGGGACAGCGGCGCATCGTCCGCTGTCCGTCACAGATTAGCGCAGCAACTCAAGGTGAAGACCCGCTGTATTGCCGCCACCGGCCGCCTCCATCCGCGCCTCACGCACTCCCTGCCCCGCCAGTGCCTGGCGCCAGGCTTCGGCCTCGGGACCGGCGAGGCTGACCCGCAGGCCGGTGTCCAGGTTCAACGCCCGGGCCAGCAGGCGTAGCCAGGTCTCGTCCGGCTCGCCGACAAGACGTGGCAGATCCAGCACGCCGGTGTCCTTGAGCTGGCGCAGCAGCGTGGCGGAAGTCGGCAACAAATCCCCCAGGGGAGCGCTTGCCTCGAACTGCTCGACATGCAGGTAAGCCTTGCGATTGCCGCGGGTGATGCCGTACAGCGCAATCAAGGTGTTGTCCGTCGGCGGCGCCAGGCGCAGCAGCAGATAGGCCTGACCGTTGTCGGCCCCGTAGAGCTTGGCGTTGCCGAATACTTCGTTGGCCCAGAGACTGCTTTCGCCGCAATCACGGGCCTGGCACCAGTACAACAACTCGGCACCTTGCTGTTGCAAGGCTTCTCGAGCGGCAGTAAAGGCCTGGGTGGCGGAATGTTCCGGCGGCAGCTCATAGGTCACCGACGTGACGGCGCCACGGCCATCGACCTGCCCGTCGAAACGCAACTGGCCGCTGATCTTGCGAATCGAGCCCAGGGGATAGATGCGCTCGACGTCCCTGGCTTGCCGGTAATCGACAATCTGCGTGTCGGGCAGGCGCGGTACGCGCTCCAGATCCCGGCTGCCGGGCACATCGACGGCGAATGATGCCGGGCTGATGCAGGCCAGCGCCAACCAGGCGAGTGAATGAACGAATGGTTTCATCGGATCGACTTGGCCTGGCGCCGGTGGACGAAACCGGCGTCATCCCTGCGCCACAAGGCGGATAAGCAGAACTCTGTCATGGTGGTCTCCCTTTCAATCCGCCCAGCCTCGACAGTTGCCCGACGCAAGTCAAGAAGCGCTGAAGAACCGATTGAAACAGTCTGCTACAAGCACGGCACCGGCCTCGTCGTTCAGATGCAAATGATGACCGCCGGGCAATTGTTCGTGACTGAAGGGTAGACGCTCCAGCAATTCGGCGTGCCGGGCCAGCATGCCCTCGGCTGCGACGATCAGATGGGCGGGGCAACCGACCCGCGCCACGAAGGCCATGGCCTGTTCATCGGTCAGGCGCAGCGGCGAGGGCAAGGTCAAGCGATTGTCGGTGCGCCAGGTGTAGCCTCCCGGCACCGGCATCAGGCCTCGCTGGGCGAGCAGTTCGGCGGCCTCGCGGCTGACCGCCACCAGCCCTTTCATGCGCGCTTCGATGGCTCGGTCGAGGGTGGTGTAGACCGGCTTGGTCTTTTTCTGCAGATCGAGCTGCGCCTGCAGGGCCATGCCCATGCGTTCGGCCGCATTATCGCCCTGGGCAGTCGGGGGAATGATGCCGTCGATCAGCCCCAGGTGCGTCACCCGCTCCGGCAGGGACCCGGCCAACACCAGCGACACGATGGCGCCCAGGGAATGCCCCAGCAGTGCGAAACGTTGCAGGCCCAGTTGTTCGGCCACCTGCAGCACATCATGGGCATAGTCCCACAGGGCGTAGCCGGCACCGGCCGGCCGATGCCCCGAATGACCATGACCCGCCATATCCAGGGCAATGATCCGCAAGCCTTCGAGCCGAGGGGCCAGGCGGGCGAAACTGTTGGCATTGTCCAGCCAGCCATGCAAGGCGATCACCGGCCGGCCATCTTCCGGTCCGAAAAGGTGGGCTGCCAGTTCGATGTGGGGCAAGCTCAGGCGGACTTCTTCAACTCCGTTCATGCGCTGCGCCCTTGCCAACGCTGAAACAGCCCCTTGAGCAGATCGGCCGTGTCCAGAGGGTGCTCCAAAGGAAACATATGCCCGCCGGGCATGCTCAAGGACTCGCCCAGAGGCATGCTGCCCACCGAACGGGCGTGATGACGCATCACCACGCGACTTTGCCGACCTCGCACCACCGCCAAGGGCAACTTGAGCGTACGGGGCCGACCAGGACTGGTGTGCGGCACGCCGCGGTAGATGCTGATTTCCGTGGCTGGATCGAAGCGCAGTCGCAGGCGGTCACCGACTTGTTGCAGGCCATGTTGCAGATAGGCGTCGAAGCAATCCGGGTCGAAACCGCGAAACAGCGTCTTGCCGGAAAAATACTGCCGGGCCGCTTCCAGGTCCTCGAACTCCTCGCGCCGGCCCAGGGTCCGGCCGGCCGGGGTCAGGCGATCGATGAAGCCCAGGCGCTTGGCGGCCAGGATCACCCAGCGATCCGCGCGGGTCAGGACCGGCGAATCGAGCATGACCACACCACGATACAGCCGCGGGCAGCGCAACGCCGCGTGCAGATGCAGCACGCCGCCCAGGGAATGACCGACACCCCATACCGGTCCTGGCTGTTGTTCCAGGTGATGAATCAACTCGTCCACCAGGTTGTGCCAATTATCGTCCACTGGAAAACGCGGGTCATGACCGTGCAGCTCCAGATGCGAGACCTGATACTGCGGCGCCAGCGCGGCAAACAGCTTGCCGTAGGTGGCCGAGGGAAAACCATTGGCGTGAGCGAAAAACACCTGTTGCGACATGACAGCCGATCCATTGGGGGAACTGGGCAGATTGTCCGCAGATGCCGATGGCGCGGCAATGACCGTAACTGACAGGAATGATGACAGTCTGGCTCGGGCTATTGGACTCAGCGCGCCGGCGGTTGCTCGCCCAGCGGCACCACCGCCATGGTCAGGCGCGACACGCAGTTGACCTTGCCCTCGTCGTTGCTCAGGCGGATGTCCCAGACCTGGGTGGTACGGCCCAGATGGATCATCCTGGCCGTAGCCGTCACCCGTCCGCTGCGCACACCGCGCAGGTGGTTGGCATTGATTTCCAGGCCCACGCAATAGAACTTGCTGGTGTCCACGCACAGATAGGCGGCCATGGAACCGACCGTTTCGGCCAGGACCACCGAAGCGCCACCATGCAACAGGCCGAACGGCTGGTGGGTGCGGTGATCGACCACCATGCTGGCGGTCAGGGATTCGTCGTCGAACGACTCGAAACGAATATCCAGCACCTCGCTGATGGTGTTTTTAGCGGCAGCGTTCAGTTGTTCGATGTTGGGTGTGGTGCGCCACAGACTCATCGTTGCCCTTCCTTATGTTTATGTGGGAACAAGGCCCTGATGCCAATCAACGATCAAGCGATATTTCTGTGGGAGCGAGCAGGCTCGCTCCCACAGGTCGTGTAGCTTGACTGGCAGCAAGGCCCGGTCTTTTTCATGGATGCCGAAGGCCCTTGAGCCGCATCGCCCCGGCCAACGGCAGGTCACCTTCCAGCTCTGCCAGGCCAGCCGTCTTCACCTGCTCGGGTTGTTGCAGATGGCCGTGTTGCGCCAGGCCCAACAGGCTGCCCACCAGCGGATTATGGCTGACCAGCAGCACATCATCCCGGTCCGCCAGATGTTCCAGGACTGTTTGTGGCCGGGTTTCCGGCTTGAGCCAGTCGACCGTGATCAGTTCCGGTTCGAAACCCAAGGCCTCGCGCACCAGGTGCGCAGTCTGCTGGGCACGCAGATAAGGACTGGCATAGATGGCCGTCAGGGGTCGACCGATCAGTTCGGCGGCACTGCGCAGGACTTCTTCACGCCCGTGAACCGTCAACGCCCGTTCGGGATCGGGGCGGGCACCGTATGGCTCGGCTTCTCCATGGCGCAGTACCCACACTTTCATAGCTTGGGTTCCTCATCATGAACAGGATGCGGGGCCGGCGTCACGACATGAGGCGCTTCGCCTTCCGGTGCACGCGGGCTCGGCCAGTCAGCGAACGGCCAGGGTTTCTGGTCGCTGTGGAAGGTGCCGAAACGGCCGATCTGCGCCAGGAACTGGCTGAGGCTGTCGCCGAAGTTCATCAGGCTGGCGCCGGGTGCGCCGTAGATCAGCCGATAGATCAATTGCACCAGCACCACGGCGCCAAGGATGAATTGCGCCACTTGCCAGACCAGCAGATAGACCACCATCCACAACACCCGCAACAGGATGGACTCGTATTGGGCCTGGCCCTTCGGATCGTTCATAGCTCACTCCTGCTTGTCATCGACAGCGGCTCAGTTGAAGCCACTGGTGGAAATGAAATCGACGTCGGTCTTCGGTTCACCACGCATCAACAGTTCGATCACCTGCTCCAGCGTGCGCCCTTCGAACAGAATCGCGTGCAGCCCCGCGACCAGCGGCATATAGACCCCGGCTTCCTGGGACCTGGCCTTGAGCACCTTCAGGGTGTTTACTCCTTCTGCCACTTCGCCCAGGCGCGACACGGCCTCATCCAGGCTCAAGCCCTGGCCGAGGGCGAAACCGACCTGGTAATTGCGGCTCTTGGGCGAGGAACAGGTAACGATGAGGTCACCCACCCCGGCCAACCCGAGAAAGGTCATCGGATTGGCGCCCTGGCTGACGGCAAACCGCGTCATTTCCGCCAGGGCCCGGGTGATCAGCATGCTCTTGGTGTTCTCGCCCATGCCCAGCGCCACCGCCATGCCGGAGATGATCGCATAGACATTCTTCAGCGCCCCGCCCAGCTCCACGCCGAAACGGTCGGCACTGGCATAGACCCGGAAGGTGCGACCATGGAGTGCGGCCTGGACGCGCTGGCACAGTTCTTCGTCTTCACTGGCCACCACGGTGGCGGTCAGAGCGTGCTCGGCGATTTCCCGCGCCAGGTTCGGCCCGGAAATCACCCCTATCCGCGCTTTGGGCGCGATATCTTCAAGAATCTCGCTCATCAGCTTGAAGGTCTGGGCTTCGATGCCCTTGGTCAGGCTGACCAGGAGCTTGCCGCTCAGGCTTTCGGCGTGGGGCGCCAGCACCGAACGCAAGGCGCTTGACGGCAAGGCGACGAAAAACAGGTCGCTGCCCTGGAGAGTGGCCGGCAGGTCGGTTATCGGCTCCACTTCCGGACGGATCTTGATGCCCTTGAGGTAACGCGGGTTCTCGCGGTTGACCCGGATGGCCTCGGCCTGCTCCGGGTCGCGCATCCATTGGCGCACCGGGTGGCCATTCTCGGCCAGCAGGTTAGCCACGGCGGTGCCGAAACTCCCGCCTCCCAGGACCGCAATCGGGCGCTGTTCAGTCATATGCAATCCGTTCATCCATACCAAGTGGCGATGCCGGGCATTATACGGAGCGTCCAGATCGCGACTAGCCCCGCCATTAATTACCTGCAACTGTAGGAAGCTGACCATCAGTTGTTCGGAAAATGCTGTCACCGCAACTGGAAAAGTCTCTCAGCTCAGTTAACATGCCCGCCATCGTTCTGTTATCAAAGGCTCCGCCGTGACCGTTGGCCCCTCCCGCTCAGGTTCGTCACTGCTATTGGCGCTGCTCGTCAGCCCGCCAGTGTGGGCCGATGACTTGTTCGTCGACAGCCAGCCCCTGCCCCAGGTCCTGACCGCCACGCGCCTGAAGCAATCGCCGGCGGCGGTGCCGGGCAGCATGACCGTACTGGACAGCGAGCTGATCAAGGCCAGCGGCGCCCGGGACATCAGCGAGCTGCTGCGCCTGGTACCCGGCATGATGGTCGGCAACCTCAGCGGCAATCAGCCCACCGTGAACTATCACGGCACCAACGCCAGCGAAGCCCGCCGCATGCAGGTGCTGATCGACGGCCACTCGGTGTATCGCGCCGGCCTCGCCACCGTGGACTGGAGCGACATTTCGGTGGACATGGAGGACATCGAGCGAATCGAAGTCTTCCGCGGGCCCAACACCGTCAGCTATGGCGCCAACGCGTTGATGGCAGTGGTCAATATCATCACCCGGGCACCGGCCAACAGCCACGGCACGCGGGTAAAAATCACCCGGGGCCAGCGCGGTATCAGCGACTGGTACGCCAGCCAGGGCACCGGCTGGGAGGGTGGTGATCTGCGGCTTTCCTTGTCCGGCCAGGAAGACGACGGCTTCGACAGCGACCGCAACGGCGCCGACTACCGCGACAGCCGCCGCTTGAACCGCATCAACCTGTCGGTCAGCCAGACACTGAACGAACAACAGAGCATCGACTGGCAGTTGAATGCCAAGGACGGGACCAACCAGCGGCCTTATACCTACCGCCCGGTGTTTGCCGGGATTACCGCCGCTGGGGATAACTCCGACGTCATCGCCAAGGACTATGCCGGTTCGGCGCGCTGGAACCTGGACCTCAACCCCAACCACAGCCTGTATGTGCAGGGTTCGATCCAGCACTGGGATCGCCAGCAGACCTGGCGCGCCTGCGATGCCGAGGTGTCCTTCAGCCCGCAACTGACCGACCTGTGGCTGCTCAATCCGAACTACGCCGAGAAACTCGCGCGCAACATGCCCGGCTTCACCAGCATCGGTGCTCCCCCCGGTACGGCGCAGGAACAGGCGCTGGCCAACCAGGTGCTCGACCAATGGCGCAACGGCGCCTCGCGAACCGTGTGCGGCGACATCGACCAGAGTGCCCGGGAATCGCGCTATGACCTGGAAATCCAGGACACCCTCAGCCTGTCCGACAGCCTGCGGCTGGTGACCGGGGCGAACTATCGCTATGACCGGGCCGACTCCGAGACGTACTTCAACGGCACCCTGGATGACACCACCTGGCGACTGTTTGGCCAGTTCGAATGGCGGGCCACCGAACACTGGCTGTTGCAGGGCGGCGCGATGTTCGAGGACACCCGCCTGACCGGCAGTTCGCTGACGCCGCGGGTGGCGGTCAACTACCTGATCACGCCTCGGCATGGCTTGCGGGCGGTGTACTCCGAAGCGGTACGCTCACCGGACATGTTCGAGAACAACGTCAACTGGAGCTATCAGGTCACGAACCTGCGACCCGCCGCCTTTGGCCGAAACAGCGCGCGTTACTTCGTCCAGACCCGCGGCCCGGGGAACCTCGACCAGGAGCACATGCGCTCCCGGGAACTGGGCTACAACGGTTACTTCATGGACCTGGGCCTGACGGTTGACGTCAGGCTGTTTCATGACGAAATCACCGGCATGATCAGCGAACCGCTGCGCAACAATCAGTACATCGCCAGCAACGCCAATGAATCGCAGTTTTCCGGCGCCGAAACCCAACTCGACTGGCGCCTGACCAACGCCGACCGCCTGCGCATGACTTATGCCTATGTCGATGCCCTGGCCAGTGCCCCCCTCGATGAACAACTGACCGCCCGCAACAGTGGTTCGGCCGGCTGGCTGCGGGACTGGGGTCAGGGCTGGAACAGCTCGGTGTTCTATTACGCCGCCGATGCTCTCAACGGCTACCGCTTCGAACGGGTCGATACCCGCCTTGCCCGGCGCATCCCCCTGGGCAAAGCCAGCCTGGAGCTGGCGGGTGTCTTGCAACAGCGCCTCGACAATCAGCCCACCACCTTCGTCGACAACCGCTACGACTCCCGGCATGTCATGTACTTCAGCGCGGAGTTGTCCTTCTAGATGCCGCGGAGCCAACCGCGCAAGAGGCCGTTTCGCGGCCACCTGCCGCTGGCCCTGTGCCTGGTGTTGGCCGGCCTGCTGGCAACGTTCGAGGCCCGCGCCGCCGACATCCTGTTGACCGGTGCCCAGGACAGCCCCGGCGTACAGTCCTTTACCCAGGCCCTGAAGGCCCTGCGCCCCGAAGACGATGTGCGCTTCGCCCCGTTGGCGAGTCTGCCGGCACCGGACAAGTTGCCAGCCAACACCCGACTGATCCTGCTGGACCTGCCCAGCCTCGACTGGCGCCTGCAGGAATCCCAGGGGCCGGCCACGCTGGTGCTGCGGATCAGCCGCTTGCAAGCCCGGGACCGCCTGGGCGATGCGATCCCCGCTCACTTGAGCCTGCTGTGGAGCGACCCGCCGGTCGCGCGACAACTGCGCCTGATCCGCATGATCTTCCCGCAAGCGCGCCAGGTCGGGGTGTTGTACGACGGGCACAGTGAGTTTCTGCTCAAGGAGATCCGCCAGGCTGCCGCACCGTTGGACCTGGAGATCGTCACCGAGCGCTGGGAAGACACCAGCGACAGCCGTCCCCTGCAAAGCCTGCTGGGCCAGAGCGATGTATTGCTGGGCCTCGACGACCCCGATCTGTACAACCCCAAGACGGTGAAGAACCTGTTGCTCAGCAGCTACGCCCGGCAACGCGCGCTGATCGGGCCGAGCGCGGCGTTCGTCAAGGCCGGCAGCCTGGCCAGCACCTACAGCGACCAGGAAGACTGGCTGGCGATTCTCGACGATCTGCTCGACCGTCCCGTCGCCACCTGGCCCCGCGCGCTGTATCCGGCCCGCTTCAAAGTCCTGGACAACCGGCAAGTCACCCGCTCCCTGGGGCTCGAACCGATTGACGCCGCATCCGTCGCTATGCAATTGGCCGAAGGAGAACACCGCCCATGACCTTGCGTCGCCGTTGGGATATCAATACACGCACCCAGCTCATCGCCCTTGGCCCGGCGCTGTTGCTGACCGTGCTGTTGATCAGCTTCTTCACCTTCGTGCGAATCCAGGACTTGCGCCAGGAACTCAATCACACCGGGCAACTGATCGCCAACCAACTGGCGCCAGCCACCGAGTACGGGGTGATTTCCGGCAACAACGATGTGCTGGAAAGCCTGCTCACCGCCACCCTGGCCACGCCCCACGTACGTTTTCTGGAAGTGCAGGACCGCACGCATCGGGTGTTGGTGCACGTCGAGCAGCCGGCGCAGGATCGTGTTCATTCCCAGCAGATCGAAATGTTCCAGGCGCCGGTTCGCCTGCAGCGCATCACCCTGAACAACGATTTCCTGCAGGGCAACAGCACGCCCATCGAGGCACCCGGCGAAGATTACCTGGGCCGGGTGATCGTCGGCATGTCCAATGACGCCTTCAGCCAGCGGCAGCAGGAAATCCTGTTCAAGGCCGCGATCCTGGCGTTGTTTGCCCTGCTGTTCACCTTCCTGGTAGCTCGTCGCCTGGCCTCTGACCTGTCCCGGCCGATCCGCGACATCGGCAACGCCGTCAAGGCCATTCAGCAAGGCGACTACAGCAAGCCGTTGCCTATCGTGGACGACGCCGAGCTGGGGGCCTTGTCGCGGCACATCAACAACCTGGCCGACGGCCTGGACCAAGCCAGTCGGGAACAACATCAGGCCATGGCGCAATTGATCAAGACCCGGGAAGAAGCGGAAAAGGCCAACAGCGCAAAATCCGAATTCCTGGCCATGATGAGCCATGAATTGCGCACGCCCATGAACGGTGTGCTGGGGATGCTGCAACTCCTGGAAACCACCCGGATGACCGATGAGCAGCACGAGTACACGGCGCTGGCCTCGGAATCCACCGAACACCTGCTCAAGGTGATCAACGATATCCTCGATTTCTCGCGCATCGAACGCTCGGCCCTGGAACTGGAACATATCCCATTCAACCTGACCGAGCTGGTGGGCAGTTGCGCCCAGTCGTTCCAGCACAGCGCCGCCCAACGCAAGCTGGGCCTGGATCTGTTGATCCCCGACGACATGAAGGGCCTGCAAGTGCAAGGCGATCCAACGCGGATCCGGCAGATCCTGGTGAACCTGATCGGCAACGCACTGAAGTTCACCGAGCAGGGACGTGTCACCGTGCAATGCCAGTGGCAAGCCCTGGACCACGAATTGCTGTGGTTCACCTGCACGGTGCGCGACAGCGGCATCGGTATTTCGCCCGAAAGCCTGGAACGCATGTTCGACGCGTTCCAGCAGGCCGATAGTTCGATTTCCCGCCGCTACGGCGGCACCGGTCTGGGCCTGCCCATCGCGCGCACCCTGGCCGAACGCATGGGCGGCACCCTGCGGGCCCAGAGCGAAGAAGGCCAGGGCTCGGTGTTTACCCTGGAAATTCCGCTGGCGCTGTCCACACAGAGCCCGGCGGAGATGACGCCGCGGTTGTCCAACGGCAACGAAAGTGGCGAAGGCCGCAACGTGTTGCTGGTGGAGGACAACCCGGTCAACCAGACCGTGATCGAAGCCATGTTGCGCAGCCTGGGCTTTACCGTCAGCATCGCCGCCGATGGCGCCCAGGCCATCCGCAGTGCTGAAAGCCTGATGTTCGAATTGATCCTCATGGATTGCCGCTTGCCCGTGGTCGATGGCTATGAGGCCACGCGGCGGATCCGCCAGTTGCCAGGTTGCAGTGAGGTGCCTATCGTCGCCCTGACGGCCAATGCCTTGCAGGGCGATCGCGAAGCCTGCCTGGCGGCGGGTATGAACGATTACCTCGCAAAGCCGTTCAAAAGGGTTGATCTGCAGCATATTCTGCAGCGCTGGGTGCATTAATAGGCTGTGTAGCTGGCGTGAAAGGCGAAAGTGCGGCAGTCTTAGGCACCCGAACGAGCCTTGATTGAGGCTCGGATAAAAATTTCAGTGCACAGGTGTACATTCATTTTCCCGTGCGCTGTGACTTTCACTACAACGCAATAGTCTATGAGTAGGCTGTCGATTCGAGGCATGACCGCTTCGGTCGGTCGGGAAGATTCGCCCAACCCTGCCGCATGGGACTATTGAGGAGCTCGCATGACCAAACAAAACGCCTTTACCCGGGAAGATCTGCTGCGCTGCAGTCGCGGTGAGCTGTTCGGCCCAGGTAACGCGCAACTGCCCGCCCCGAACATGCTGATGGTGGATCGCATCACCCATATCAGCGAAGAGGGTGGCAAGTACGGCAAAGGTGAATTGGTCGCCGAGCTGGATATCAATCCGGACCTGTGGTTCTTCGCCTGCCATTTCGAAGGCGATCCGGTCATGCCGGGCTGCCTGGGCCTGGATGCCATGTGGCAACTGGTCGGTTTTTTCCTCGGCTGGCAGGGCCTGCCGGGTCGCGGTCGCGCCTTGGGTTCGGGCGAAGTGAAGTTCTTCGGTCAGGTCCTCCCGACCGCGAAGAAAATCACCTATAACATCCATATCAAACGCGTCCTCAAGGGCAAGCTGAACATGGCCATTGCCGACGGTTCGGTGAGTGTCGACGGTCGCGAGATCTACACCGCCGAGGGCCTTCGGGTCGGCGTTTTCACCTCCACTGACAACTTCTAAGGGTTATCCGCATGCGCCGCGTCGTTATCACTGGTCTGGGCATCGTTTCTTGCCTGGGCAATGACAAAGAGACCGTCTCCGCTAACCTGCGTGCAAGTCGCCCTGGCATCCGGTTCAACCCGGAATACGCCGAAATGGGTCTGCGTAGCCAGGTTTCCGGCTCCATTGACCTGAACCTCGAAGAACTGATCGATCGCAAGATCTACCGTTTTGTCGGCCATGCCGCGGCTTACGCCTACCTGGCCATGAAGGACGCCATCGCCGACTCCGGCCTGACCGAAGAGCAGGTGTCCAACCCGCGCACCGGCCTGATCGCAGGTTCCGGTGGCGCCTCGACCTTGAACCAGATGGAAGCGCTGGACATCCTGCGCGAGAAAGGCGTCAAGCGCGTCGGTCCGTATCGCGTCACCCGGACCATGAGCAGCACCGTTTCCGCCTGCCTGGCCACGCCTTTCAAGATCAAGGGCCTGAACTACTCCATCGCTTCTGCCTGCGCCACCAGTGCCCACTGCATCGGTACCGCCATGGAACAGATCCAGATGGGCAAACAGGACATCGTATTCGCCGGCGGCGGTGAAGAAGAACATTGGAGCCAGTCGTTCCTGTTCGACGCCATGGGCGCCCTGTCCAGCAAGCGCAACGAAACACCGGAAAAAGCCTCCCGCGCCTACGATGCCGACCGTGACGGTTTCGTCATCGCCGGTGGTGGCGGCATGGTGGTGGTCGAGGAGCTGGAACATGCCCTGGCCCGTGGTGCAAAAATCTACGCGGAAATCGTCGGCTACGGCGCCACGTCCGACGGCTACGACATGGTGGCCCCAAGCGGCGAAGGTGCTATCCGCTGCATGCAGATGGCCATGTCCACCGTCGACACGCCCATTGACTACCTGAACACCCACGGCACTTCTACTCCGGTCGGCGACGTCGCGGAAATAAAAGGTGTACGCGAAGTGTTCGGCGACAAGGCGCCGGCCATCAGCTCCACCAAGAGCCTGTCAGGTCACTCCCTGGGCGCCGCCGGCGTTCACGAAGCGATCTACTGCATGCTGATGATGGAAGGCAACTTCATCGCCGGCTCGGCCAACATCGACGAGCTGGACCCGGAAGTGGCCGACCTGCCGATCCTGACCAAGACCCGCGAAAATGCCACCATCAACACCGTGATGAGCAACAGCTTCGGCTTCGGCGGCACCAACGCCACCCTGGTACTGAAGCGCTGGCAGGGCAAGTAAGCCTCGCCGCTACGCCGCACACGAAAACGCCCCGACTGGTTCGGGGCGTTTTTTGCCTGCCATTTCCCCCTGTGGCTATCATCCTGTGGCGAGGGGATTTATCCCCTCGCCACAGGGCCCTCTCTGCCACAGAGCTTCCATAGCCACAAAACCTTTTACTCTCGGATCGCAGTTGGCAACACCGCCAGGAAATTGTCCCGCGCCACTTTCCTCGCCACGTCCTCAGGCAAGGCATCCAGAAACGGGTCGAAGCCATGCAACTCCTTCCCCAGCTTGTTGAAACGTCCAACCACATCCGACCCCACCATGAAGCGCTCCGGGAAGCGCTCGACCAGCCTTACCCACTCCTGCCGAGGCGTGCCCGCTTCGTCGAGCAAGTAGGGCGTGAGCAGGCTCCAGGATAAGTCTATGTAGAGATTGGGATAGGATTCGAGCATCCGGGTCAGGGTCGGCAACAGGAAATCCAACCGGGTCTGATGCCGATGAATCTCCATGCTGGTGCCGGCATGGGCCCAAATGAAACGGGTGTGCGGATGCTTACGCAACGGCTCTTCGATTTCTGCCAGGTAAAGCGGATTCTTCTCACGCTTGGAGGTGATGTTGGAATGCAGCATTACCGGCAGGTCGTGTTCGGCCGCCAGGTGATAGATCATCGTCATGGCTTCGTTGTTGGCGCGCGGGGTATCGCCCGAAGTCAGCGCCGTGAGGTCATCGTGGCGGGTAAAGACTTCACCGATGCCCTGCCACATCCCCGGGTACAGGTCGAGCATGCGCTGGACATGGGCAGCGGAGTTCTTGTCATTGGGGTTGAAACCCGAGAGGAAAGGATGAAAATGCCGGCGTTGTTCGGTGGTCAGCTTGCCCACCGCCGTCGCGACAATCACATCGGTGGCGCTGTACCAATAGGCGTCCGCATCGTCACCGGCGTAATAACGCGGGCGCTTGGGTTCGTCCTCGTGCCACTTCTTGGCGACCGGGATGCCTGAGATCATCACATGCTCGATGCGATTGTCGTGCATCGCCTGGAGCAACCTGGGCATGCCGGCGGTTTCCTGAAAGAAATCGACGTAATGCAGGTGCGCATCGCTGTAGGCATATTCGCGGGCCATGGCGGCGCCGCTCGAAGCGATCAGCAGCCAGGCGAGAATCAGACGGGTCAAGGGAGTCATTTCCAAGGGCCATGAACAGCATAGACCCCGCCCGTCCCGCTCGGGTTCAAGACACCTGTGCCACCCCCCCTGACGGCGGGTTATGCTCGCCGCATCCGTCGTTCAATCTGGAAGACACCATGACCACGCCCCTGACCATTCACCCCCGCGCAGAAGATGTCGAAGGCCAGCCGATTCTTCGTCCGCTACCGTCCGCCAAATGCCGCAGCGTGGGACCTTTCGTGTTTTTTGACCACATGCTTCAGACCACTTACCCGGCTGGTAAAGGGATGAATATCCGCCAGCATCCCCACATCGGACTCTCCACCCTCACCTACCTGTTCGAGGGAAAAATCCAGCACAAGGACAGCCTGGGCTCGGACCAGGTGGTCGAGGCCGGGGATGTCAGTTGGATGACCGCCGGCAGTGCCATTGCCCATGTCGAGCGCACACCGGCAACGCAATTGGGCAGCGACTTCGGCATGCACGGATTGCAAGTCTGGCTGGCCTCGCCCCAATCCCACGAACAGGGGCCAGGGCACTACAGCCATCATCCGGCACACACCCTGCCGGTCAGCGACAATCTGGGCGTCACTATTCGCATGATCGCCGGGTCGGGCTTTTGTCTGGAATCGCCAGTGCCGGTACTGTCTCCGACGCTCTATGCCGAACTAAACCTGCAAACCGCCACGACGTTGCTGATTCCCACTGAGCATGAAGAACGGGCACTGTACCTATTGAGCGGCGAGGCGCTGTTGGAAGGTGAGCCGCTGGAGCTCCATTCGCTGGTGATACTGCCGGTCGGGGAAGCGATGACGCTGTTTGCCGGCAGCGACTGCCATGCCGTGCTGTTCGGCGGCGCACCGCTGGACGGGCCGCGCCGGATGAACTGGAATTTCGTCTCCAGCGATCCAGCCCGGATCGACGAAGCCCGCCGACGCTGGGCGGCCGGAGACTGGCCGACCGTACCGGGGGAAAGTGAGCGGATCGAATTGCCCTGAATCCAGAGAGTATCTGGCAGTCCGCCATCGCGAGCAGGCTCTCTCCCACAGGGGATTGGTGTCGTTCACCCAGTCCACTGTGGGAGCGAGCCTGCTCGCGATGGCGGCATGGCAAACAACAGAAAAATCAGATCGAACCCGACTCAGCCCTTGAACACTTCATCCAGCAAATTATGCATCGACCTGAACGCCCGCTCGGCCACCTTGGCGTTGTACATCATCTTGCCCGGCACGTTGGCGTGGGGATCGGTGAACGAATGCACCGCGCCACCATAGCTCAGCAGTTGCCAATCGATCCCGGCGGCGTTCATTTCTGCCTCGAAAGCCGGCAGTTGCTCTTTCGGCACCAGCGGGTCGGAAGCGCCATGCATCACCAGCACCGCGCCCTTGATGTTTTGCGCATCCGCCGGATTCGGCGTATCCAGGGTGCCGTGGAACGAAATGGCGGCCTTCAACGGCGCGCCCGTGCGGGCCAGCTCCAGAGCACAGCAACCGCCGAAGCAGAAACCGAAGGTGGCCAGGTTCGACGCATCGACCTGCGCTTCGCCCTGGCTCTGCAGTTGTTCCAGTGCCGCCTGCATGCGCTTGCGTAACAGGGCCCGATCATTCTTGAGCGGCATCATCGCCGCCCCCGCCTCATCGGCATTGGTCGGGCGCACGGTCTGGCCGTACAGGTCGGCGATCAACACCACATACCCCTTGGCCGCCACCGACTTGGCGATCTCCTCGGCTCCCGCTCCTACGCCCATCCAATTCGGCGCCATCAGCAAGCCCGGACGCGGGCCCTGCCGGGTGGCATCGAAGGCCAGGCGACTTTCGTAGGTCTGACCGTCGACCTGATAGATCACTGAACGAACCGTAATCTGACTCATGACTGTCTCCTCTTCAACGGATACCAGAGATGAAAAACCCCGCCGAAGCGGTAATGCTGTTCACTTAAGCGGAGCGGCCTTACGATCTACCGGATACCGAGTTTTGGAAATCTTCACTGTCCTCGGCCGCCCTGGCCTTGGACGG
>NZ_VIUE01000052.1 GCF_007828215.1 Pseudomonas sp. SJZ074
CGTCCAAGGCCAGGGCGGCCGAGGACAGTGAAGATTTCCAAAACTCGGTATCCGGTAGATCGTAAGGCCGCTCCGCTTAAGTGAACAGCATTACGACCGGTTCGGGGCTTTTCCGTTTCTGGGGACGGTTTTTCGGTCCTGCCAGGTTTGCGGCTCGGTTTGTAAGCTTTTGCCTAGTGTTGTGTAAGCGTTCGGTTCCTCGTGGCCGGGGACAGACGACACTCAAGGCTGTTTCCTTTAAGTATCTAATTGATTTAAAAGGGTATTTAAATGGATGAACGAAGTGTGACGGGTGCTGTCTGCCGCTTCGGATGAATTGCACTCGCTGGGGAAAACACTAATATCAGTCCTGTGTCGACGGACAGACACACCTGTCACGGACGATGGGGAAGGAAGGACATCGCAGGATGCGATTCATCAGGATGATGAAAAGGATCAAAGGGATTAGGGAAAAATGTGGGCGGGTCAAACCGCCCCTTTTTTTTGCCTGCGAATCGTGCCCACGCTCTGCTTGGGTATGCCTCTACGGGCGCTCTGAGTTCGATTCGGCCATCGGAAGCAAAAAGGCCCGCAAGGGGCCTTTTCGAAGAACGCGGATGATCAGCGTTCGAGGTCTGCGATCTTGCCTGGCTTGCCATCCCACTCTTCAGCGTCCGGCAGCGCATCTTTCTTCTCGGTGATGTTCGGCCAGATGTCCGCCAGTTCGGCGTTCAGCTCGATGAAGTTCTCCATGCCAGCCGGCACTTCGTCTTCCGAGAAAATGGCTTGTGCCGGGCATTCCGGTTCACACAGGGCGCAGTCGATGCACTCATCCGGGTGAATGACCAGAAAATTCGGCCCTTCGTAAAAGCAGTCCACCGGACAGACTTCTACGCAGTCGGTGTACTTGCACTTGATGCAGTTGTCGGTGACGACGAAGGTCATTTCTAATTCTCTCCTCAGGCGGCGGCAGCGGATCCCTCTTCACGGTGGGGTCGCCAGGCTTGGGAGCGGACCAGGCTAATAGTCCGCAGCATCCCAAACCGCGCGCGATTCTAACAGCTTGAACGCCCTTGCGTTAGATCCGTGTCTTCAATGCATAGAGTAAATCCAGTGCCCGGCGTGGTGTCAGGTCGTCCAGGTCGACTTTGGCCAGTTCGTCGAGCACCGGATGGGGCAGGCTGGCGAACAGGTCGCTTTGCTGCGGTACGGCCGGTTTGCCTTTGCTCGGGCGTGGTGTTTCATGGGGCAGGCTGGAGGTTTCCAGGCGGCTCAGGTGCTCGCGGGCGCGGCTGATCACCTCGGCTGGCACACCCGCCAGTTGCGCCACCGCCAGGCCGTAGCTCTGGCTGGCCGGACCGGGCAGCACATGGTGCAGGAACACGATGCGCTCGTTGTGCTCGGTGGCGTTGAGGTGGACGTTGGCCACCAGTGGCTGGCTTTCCGGCAGCACCGTCAGCTCGAAATAATGGGTAGCGAACAGCGTGTAGGCCCGTAAATGCGCCAGGCGTTCGGCCGCCGCCCAGGCCAGCGACAGGCCGTCGAAGGTACTGGTGCCGCGCCCGACCTCGTCCATCAGCACCAGGCTGCGCTCGGTGGCGTTGTGCAGGATGTTCGCGGTTTCGCTCATTTCCACCATGAAGGTGGAGCGTCCGCCGGCCAGGTCGTCACTGGAGCCGATCCGGGTGAATATCCGGTCGACCAGGGACAATTCGCAGCTGGCCGCTGGCACGAAGCTGCCAATGTGGGCCAGCAGCACGATCAGCGCAGTCTGGCGCATGTAGGTGGATTTACCGCCCATGTTCGGGCCGGTGATCACCAGCATGCGGGTGTTGTCGTCCAGGCTCAGGTCGTTGGCCACGAACGGGGTGGTCAGTACCTGCTCGACCACCGGGTGGCGACCCTGACTGATGCGCATGCACGGCTCGCTGACGAAGCGTGGGCAGTTAAGGTCCAGGTTCAGCGCGCGCTCGGCCAGGTTACTCAGCACGTCCAGTTCCGCCAAGGCCGCCGCGGTGTCCTGCAGGGGCGGCAGTTGGCTGATCAGGTCTTCGAGCAGTGCCTCGTAGAGCATCTTCTCACGGGCCAGGGCGCGGCTCTTGGCCGACAGTGCCTTGTCTTCGAAGGCCTTGAGTTCCGGGGTGATGAAGCGTTCGGCGCCTTTGAGGGTCTGGCGACGAACGTAGTCGGCCGGTGCTTGCTCGGCCTGCTTGCTCGGCAGTTCGATGAAGTAGCCGTGGATGCGGTTGTAGCCGACCTTGAGGTTACTCAGGCCGGTGCGGGCTTTTTCCCGGGCTTCGAGGTCGATCAGGAACTGGCCGGCGTTTTCGCTAAGGGCTTGCAGCTCGTCGAGCTCGGCGTCATAGCCGGTTTTCAGCACGCCACCGTCACGGATCACGGCGGGCGGGTTGTCGATGATGGCTTTTTCCAGCAGCGCGGCCAGGTCCGGGTACGTGCTGGTGATACGCGCCAGTTGTTGCAGGTGCGGGGCTTCGAGGTCGGTCATCGCCACCTGGAGTTCCGGCAGCGCGCCAAGGGCATCGCGCAGGCGTGCCAGATCTCGCGGACGGGCGTTGCGCAGGCCGATCCGCGCGAGGATCCGCTCGATGTCACCGATTTCCTTGAGCTGCGGCTGCAGCTGCTCGAAGCGATAACGATCCAGCAGACAAGTAATGGAGGATTGACGCGCCAGCAGCACGGTCAGGTCCCGCAGCGGCCGATTCAACCAGCGGGTCAGCAGGCGGCTGCCCATGGCGGTCTGGCAGCGATCGACCACCGATTGCAACGTGTTGTCGCGCCCGCCGGCCAGGTTGGTGTCCAGTTCCAGGTTGCGGCGGCTCGCGCCGTCCAGCACCACCGTGTCGTCCAGGCGCTCGTGGCGCAGGCTGCGCAAGTGGGGCAGGGTGGTGCGTTGGGTTTCCTTGGCATAGGCCAACAAGCAACCGGCGGCGCCGATGGCCAGGGTCAGGTTTTCGCAACCGAAGCCCTTGAGATCCTGGGTGGAAAACTGTTGGCAGAGACTTTTCAGCGCCGAGTCACGTTCGAAATCCCACGGCGCACGACGCCGAACGCCACGGCGTTTTTCCGCCGGCAAGTCCTTGGGCCAATCGTCGGGAATCAACAGCTCCACCGGGTTGACCCGCTCCAGCTCCGCCAGCAGGTTCTCCCAACCCTTGATCTCCAGCACTGAGAAATTGCCACTGGTGATGTCCAGCACTGCCAGGCCGAACAGGCGCTCGTCCCCCAGCACGGCGGCGATCAGGTTGTCCCGGCGTTCATCCAGCAATGCCTCATCACTGACCGTACCCGGCGTGATGATGCGCACCACCTGCCTTTCCACCGGCCCCTTGCTGGTGGCCGGGTCACCGACCTGCTCGCAGATCACCACCGACTCACCGAGCTTGACCAGTTTCGCCAGGTAACCTTCCGCCGCATGGTAAGGAATCCCACACATCGGAATCGCCATGCCCGCCGACTGCCCACGCGCCGTCAGGGTGATGTCCAAGAGCTTGGCGGCCTTCTTCGCATCCTCATAGAAGATTTCGTAGAAGTCGCCCATGCGATAGAACATCAGCTGATCGGGGTGCTGATTCTTCAGGCGCCAGTACTGCTGCATCATCGGCGTGTGGGAGGACAGATCGTTCACGGCTGTATTCATCGGTGTCAGGCAAACTCATCGAAAGGTATGGGGCAAAAGGAGGGGCATCGGCCCGGCTTTTCCGCGATGGGCGCAAGGTTAACATGGGGGGGCTGGTGCGACCCAGATGGAGTGGCTCCAATGGAGCTTTGAACGGTAGCCCTTGATTGCCGGCGCTAAAAAGCCAACATATGGCTGATGTCGGTCGGATAAGCCGCGAGGTAACCCTGTGGGAGCGAGCCTGCTCGCGATAGCGGCGTGTCAGGCAACGTATCTGCCGACTGTTGCGCCGCCATCGCGAGCAGGCTCGCTCCCACATGGGGTCATACGTTGATGAATGCGTTACCTCGGCTCAACCACATCCAACGCCCGATTCGCCAGCAACTGGCCCAACTCAATCATCTGCTGGACCCCCAACGCGATATGCCGCCGCGAGCCCTCCAGATCGAACGCCAGGTCACTGACCATCGCATTGGCCGAGGCCAGGGTTTCGCTGAGGTTGGCGAGCAGGCATTCGGCGTCGACGTCAGGGGCGATGATGAAAAGGGTGTCGAACGTGTCGGTTGTGTCTTTGTCGGTTTTCGGCTTGAGGTAATAGTCCAAGGCTCGGGTGGCGGCTTCGTCGAGCTCCTTGGCTTTGGCTGATTGGGAGCGGGATGTGGAATTGTCTGTGGATGGGGGATTCGGAGTGTGCTTGATCATGCTTCTGGATCCTTGAAGTTGAGCCACTACTCACTCGCGACTAAACGAGGGGGTGGCAGCTGTACGCAGGTTAGTCGACCGGGGATCCAAGGAACCGGCGCGCCCGAGGGCGCCCTGCGCACAGCCACCATCAGGTGCAGGCATAGGATTACCTGACTGAATGGAGCAGTGAGCACCTTGGAGTACCGAGCGACTAAACCCGATCACTGATGGGCAGTGACGAGAACAAAAGTACCGATGGGATCCAAGGTGAACAAGCCGGCGGATTCTGGCGCAGTCGTAGGCAGAGACGCAAGGCGATGTAGCCTGGTGTCGCACATTTGAAGGACGCGAATCGAGGAATTTCCCACAACGTTGTAGGGGAAATTCCCTCGCCACAATGGACTGAACAAGCTGTATCCCATATTTATGCAAAACAGCATTTGTCTTCTGCAAAAAGAACAAGCATCATGCGCGTTATGCAAAAACGCAACGTTTCTACGGTATTAAGAGCATTGCTCGATCAGCACGGGATCTCCCCCACGGAGCTTCACCGGCGTACCGGCGTGCCTCAATCCACCCTCTCGCGGATTCTCAGCGGCAAGATCGTCGACCCTTCGGATAAACACATCTCGAAGATTGCCGAGTACTTTGCCGTGAGCACCGACCAGTTGCGCGGGCGCGCCGATGTTGCGCCTGCCGGCAACAGCCGCCGCGACGAGCCACATTCCGAGCTCAAGGACATAAGCCTGTGGGACGACGATACCCCCGTCGAAGAAGACGAGGTATCGGTCCCTTTTCTGCGTGAGGTTGAATTGGCTGCTGGATCAGGAAGATTCGTCATCGAGGAGAGCGAGCGCTCCAGCCTGCGTTTTGGCAAGCGCAGCCTGCGTCATAACGGCGTGCAGTTCGACCAGGCCAAATGCGTAACGGTGCGTGGCAACAGCATGTTGCCGGTGCTGCGCGACGGGGCCACGGTCGGGGTGAACGCGGGCAAATGCGGGATCGGCGACATTGTCGACGGTGACCTCTATGCCATCAATCACAACGGCCAGTTGCGGGTGAAGCAACTTTACCGCCTGCCCACCGGCATCCGCCTGCGCAGCTTCAACCGCGATGAACATCCGGACGAAGACTACAGCTTCCAGGAAATGCAGGATGAACAGATCGTCATCCTCGGTCATGTCTTCTGGTGGGGCATGTACGCCCGCTAACCCTTCCGCTGTCAGATAAAACCCGCCGATGTGCGGGTTTTTTTCGCCCTCGAAAAGGGCGCCCTCCCTCGTCCCTGCTGGGCGCGAATGCGCTGGTGCATTTTCTGTGCATAAATAAATGCATTTACGCATTGACTGGATATGCATACATGCATATTCTGTGTCCAAGCCGCTCGACAAAGTGGCTGGCAACAACCGCTCTTTAGTTTCATCAACAGGCAGCGATGAACCGGCCTTAACGGTTCAGAGGGTTGGCAACTGGCCCGGGTGTGCAGCGTAAAGCACCAGAAGCAGTTATCCGGCGGGCAGGGACCGCGGCCGGAGGAACAATTTGAATGGATCCGTACCGCGCCAGTCGCGCCGAAAGATCAAGCGCATTACTGAAAAGCCTGGGCGACCGGGCTTTTTGGAATGCCTGCGCCGTGAGGCGCTTCAAATCATTACCGCCGCCAATGGAGGGCTTTCAAATGCTGAAGGATTTCAGATGCGGTCGCTGCAAACGACTTCTGGCCCGCATGGGCGAGAACACCGAACTCCAGATCAAGTGTTCCCGATGCGGGACGTTGAATCATGTGAAGGCCCTTGAGCCTCGAGTGAACGCCATGGAGCGAACAACGTGCGGAATAGGCCGCACGACCAGTACTCAATGACATCCGTCGAGGTAACTACAAATGAAACTATCCAACAAGCTTTTACTGACGATTGCATTCCTGTCGTCCTTCGTCACGCTGAGTAGCCGCGCTGATACAGCCCTGTCCTGGAATCTGGCCAGGGACATGTATTTGATGACCGAACAGGCTCCGGCCGGTTCGCCGTGGTCGTTCATGCAGAACAAGACCGCGGTAAACGCTTCGGCCAACTACACGCTCTTACCTACGTTCCACGCTGAGGAATGTAACGGTAAGCCATCCACCTGCTGGCGGGACGACGTCACCGGCGCTTATGTCGCCATCCCCAAACAGACCTTCACTTTCACGGGTTCCGGTACGAGTTTCGTGTTCAAGCAGGGCGATGTAGCCACGCATCCAGGGGCAGCCAGCCAGAGCATCATCCGTTGGGCCAGCCCCGTTTCCGGCACCATCAATGTGCTCGGGCGTGTCAATGATCTGCACAACGCATGTGGGGATGGCATCGCCTGGTCGCTCAACCTGGGTGACACAGTGCTCCAGTCCGGGAGCCTGGCAAATGGCGGGAGTACTACCTTCCTGCTGAACGGTGTGGCGGTCACCCCGACATCTTCGCTCTACCTGGTCATCGACAAGAAATCCACCAACGCCTGCGACTCCACCAGCCTGGACATGCTCATTACCCGTTGAGGGTGACTGGGTCTTGCACCAATTGCTATTCAACCTGAATGGCTCAGGGCGGTATTTGCGTCCTGAGCTTTCAAATCCAATCCCCCAGGAGACGTGAATGACAAACGAGCAACAAGCGTTGCTGGACATGCCGATCTGGCTGGTCATCCTGCTCGCCCTGGTGGGCGGGGTGTCCGGCGAGATGTGGCGTGCGGATAAGGAGGGTGCCCGTGGCTGGCCTTTGTTGCGGCGCGTGGTCCTGCGCTCCGGCGCCTGTGTGGTCTGCGGCGTCTCGGCCACCATGCTGCTGTATGCCCTCGGCATGTCGATCTGGAGTGCTTGCGCCCTGGGTTGCCTGACCGCCATGGCCGGTGCCGATGTGGCCATCGGTCTCTACGAACGCTGGGTCGCCAAGCGGATTGGCGTTTGTGAAGTGCCACCGCCGGATTCCCGTCCCGACCAACAGTGAGCCGGTGCCGCCGATCCACAGGAAAGAGGCCATCCAATGCCCACTCTCATCGAAAAACCCTCGCAGCTGTTTACCGCCATTGCCGAGACGCTGCGTACCACCTTGCCCGGCTTGAAGGTCGGGAGTCTCCAGGACTTTGATGACACCGGCGATCTGCCTTGGGTCTTGATCGCCATCGAACGTGATACGTCAGGTAACCGGGCCAATGACGGGCGTATCGCCCATGTCCTGACGTTTTCCATGCAAGTCGTTTCGCCCAGCACGGGGTTGACGGCCTGCGATCTGGCCTGTGAGTTGAAACGCCTGATCGTCGACAACCGCTGGAACCTGTCAGCCGAGCAGTGCAGTCGGCCCACGGATATCGAGGGCGTTGCCTCCGTGTTCAGCGGCGGGACACGGCCGTACACCGCCTGGACTCTCTCATTCACACAAACCCTGTACCTCGGTCCGACGCTGCTGGAGGACCCACTGGGCATTCCGAAATTCGCCCGGACCTGGGAAGTGTCGAACATCGACGACCCGGACCAATACACCGCACTGGAGGGCTGAACCATGTTCGATGCACTTCTACGCCTGCATCTGGGGCCGATCATCGAGCGTTTGGCCGGGATGGAAACCGAGCTCGAAGACTTGTACCGGCGCGCAGACAATCTCTGTCGCATCGGCGTCTGCCAGGAAGTTGATGCCGCCACCAACACCTGCAAGGTCGCCCATGGAGAGTTGCTGACCCCGGCGATCCGCTTTTTCAACCCGAGTGCCGGCGCCCAGAGCGAGTCGCGGATTCCCTCCGTGGGCGAGCAATGCCTGCTGCTGAACCATGGCGGCGGTGATGGCGGCGGGCAGTCGGTGGCGTTGTTCGGCCTCAACGGCGGTCAGTTTCCTCCCGTCTCGACACAGGCAACGCTGACCCGTCGCCTTTACCCGGACGGTTCGGAAAATGGCTACGACCACGCCAGTCATGTCCTGCACTGGAAAAACGGCCCGGCGACATTCACCGGTTCCCGTGAATCCCTCGAATTGACTATCGGCCCGTCGCGGCTGGCGATGACAGCTGAGGCCATCGACCTGCAACTGGGTGCCGTCGGCATCCGGCTCGACGCTTCCGGTGTGCACCTGAGCGGCCCGTTGGTGGATCACCAGGGGCGTGTCATCAGCACCGCATAAAGAGTTTTCCCATGATTGGAATCGACAGAAATACCGGCGCCACCGTGGATGACTGGCCGCAGTTCGTCCAGCGCGCCACCCGGGCGCTCACCACACCGTTGGGCACCCGTCAGAAACGTCCTTTGTATGGCTGTGCACTCACGCAACTGCTAGGGCAGAACCTCGGCGATGACCTGCTGATTCTTGCCCAGAGCCATGCAGCCCAAGCCTTCTACAACCCCCACAACGGCATCGGCGACTTCGAGCCGCAAGTCATCGTCGCCAGCCGCCAAGGCGCCGGATTGTTGCTGCGCTTCGCCGGCACCTGGAAAAACCGCAAACAGACTTTCGAGGTGGTGACATGAGCATGTTGATACCCGGCCAGAACCAATTGGCTGAACCGGCCATTGTCACCGTCGACGCGTTCGAGGATCTGCTGGCCGAGTTCAAGACTTTCGTGGTCGAGTACGTCGGTGCACGCTCCCCCGACAGCGCGGCCAGGCTTGCGGTCAGCCTGGAAAACGAAAGCGAGTTGCTGACCCTGGCCCTCGAGGCCTTTTGCGTGCGCCTGCAAACCCACGAACGCAAATACAACGCCCGGATCAAGCAGATGCTGGCCTGGTGGGCCACTGGCAGTAACCTCGATGCCCGCCTGGCCGATATGGGACTCGAACGCCAGTTGCTCGACCCGGGCGATCCGGCGGCGTTCCCACCCATCGCCCCGGTCTACGAGAGCGACGATGACTCCCGATTGCGTTACTACCTGGCGCCCCATGCTCCGGCGGCCGGTTCGCGCATGCAGTATCGCCGCGAGGTTTTCACCCTCGGCGAGCGGCCTGCCGTGAAGGTGGAAAACGCTGCGGCGGGCGTGGTGACGGTCACCTACACCTTCGACCTGGACGGTCACGCCGCGCAGGTCAAGGACGGCAACGGACGCCGCACGGCACCGGGCGAGGTCACCGTCACTGTGCTTTCCCGAGAGGGTGACGGTACACCGTCCGAGGCATTGCTCGAGGGTGTTCGCCAACATTTCGCCCGGCCCGATGTGCGCCCGGAAACGGATCTGGTGATCGTTCAGGCTGCGCAGATCAAACCTTACAAGATCCGTGTCGTGGCGAAGATCAATCCAGGTCCTGACTCGGGCTTGACCCAAGCGGCTGCGCAACGGCAATTGCAGGAATACGCCGAGGCGTGCCATCGCCTGGAAGGCCGGGTGGACCCAAGCTGGATCGACTACACATTGCACAGCGCCGGTGCGGTTCGGCTCGAGATTCTCGAACCGTTGGCGCCGATCGTGACAACGGCTTTCCAGGCGCCGTACTGCACGGGTGTCGAGGTCGAGGTGGACACGTTATGAGTGACGACGCCCCGACCCCAAGCCTGCTGCCGGTCAACAGTTCGGCGCTGGAAAGGGCCCTGGATATCGGTTTTGCCCGGCTGCTCGAACGTATCGATCCGCCGTTTCCCGAGCTGATGAACCCGACTGCCACGCCCGTGGCGTTCCTGCCGTATCTCGCGGCGGATCGCGGGGTCAACGAGTGGAGCTCCGCAGCGCCCGAGGCTGAAAAACGCCTGACGGTTGAACTCGCCTGGCCCACCGCACGGCAGGCCGGGACGCGTAAGGCGTTGGAAAACGCGGCCAAGGGGTTGCAACTGACGCCCGAGGTCCGCGCCTGGCATGAGCAAACTCCCGTCGGTCAGCCTTACAGCTTTTCCGTCAGGGCATTCACCGAACAGCCTTACAACGAAGAAATCGACGCCCGTCTCGACCGTCGTCTGGCCGATGCCAAAAGCGAGCGTGACACCTTGACGGTGTCGGTCGGTTTGAGTGCATTCGGCCGACACGTCATCGGCGCGGCCACATTGTGCGGCGAGCTGACCACGGTTTATCCGATTGTCGTCGAAGGGCTGGAAGCCTCGGGCCAGGCCTTCATGACCGCCGGGCTCTACACCGTCGAAACATCCACCATTTATCCACAGGGGGCCTGAATGGCTGACTATTACACCCTGCTCACCGATGCAGGCATCGCCTACGAAACCGCCTGCAAGGCAGCAGGCACACCCATCAAGCTCTCGCAGATTTCCGTCGGCGACGGCGGCGGCGCGGTCTACAACCCGGCCGCAACCGCCACGGCGCTCAAGCGCGAAGTCTGGCGCGGACCGCTCAATGCGCTGTTCCAGGATGAGAAGAATCCGAGTTGGCTGCTGGCCGAAGTCACCATCCCTTCTGACGTAGGTGGCTGGTATGTGCGAGAGGCCGGGATCTGGACGGATACCGGTATCCTTTACGCCATCGTCAAATACCCTGAGTCGTTCAAACCGGTGTTGGCGACTTCCGGTTCGGGGAAAGAGTTCTACATCCGCTCGATCTTCGAGACCAGCAATGCCGAGCTGGTGACGTTGCTGATCGACGATACGGTGGTCAAGGCGACACGCGCCTGGGTTGCCAGCTACGTCGCCGACGAACTGGCCAAGCTCGACAGGAAACAGTCGGTGCGGGTAGCGACCACGGCCAACATTATCTTGAGCGGTGCGCAGACCATTGATGGGGTCGCGGTCGTTGCCGGGGATCGAGTCCTGGTGAAATCCCAGACCCTGGCGAAAGACAATGGCATCTATGTCGCCGCGAATGGGGCGTGGGTGCGAGCCAAGGATGCTGATGCGAGTGTCGACGTGACCTCGGGATTGACTGTGCCGGTGGAAGAGGGCGCGACCCTTGCCAATACGTTCTGGCAGTTGATCACTGACGGTGTGATCGTGTTGGGTGCCACGGCGCTGACGTTCCAGAACGTGACGCAAGGCTTTGCGCCTCTTAACTCGCCAGCGTTGATCAATCCAACGGCAACGACGCCGCCCCAGTTCGATAGCAGTACGCGTGTACAGACCACGGCTTTCGCCAAGCGAATGGGCGTCGAGTATTCAAGCTTCAGCAGCTATTCGGTGAATACTTCGCTTACGGCGGCGCATGTAGGCGGCTTGCACAGCTTTTCCAATGCAGCGCTGATCACCGCCGTTCTGCCCTCCACCACAGGTGTCGCTCAGGCTGCGACCATCACGCTTGTCTGTGCGGGCGCCGGTGGCCTGACGATCCAGGCAGCGGCAGGTGATGTGGTTTTCACCAGCAACGGCGTGACGGGCTCGCTCACGTTGGGTTTGGGAGATACGGCGGAGTTTGTCCGGCTCGATGCGCAGTGGCGGTTGATCGGTGGGACGATGGCGCTCAAATATGGCGCTGTGATGTCTGGTCCTA
This sequence comes from Pseudomonas sp. SJZ074, assembly GCF_007828215.1. Classification (GTDB taxonomy): domain Bacteria; phylum Pseudomonadota; class Gammaproteobacteria; order Pseudomonadales; family Pseudomonadaceae; genus Aquipseudomonas. The sequence goes on from NZ_VIUE01000052.1 coordinate 11,669, forward strand.
ACTGGATAACCCAAGCACAGTTCGACAAGAGCAAGGCGTTCGCAACGACTGAATTCGTCAAGCGCATGGGGCTCGAACTGTCGAACTTCGATTCGCTCAGTACCAGTACGGTTCTGGGAGTAGGAAATGTGGGGGGGGTCGTCAGTGCATCATCCGATACGGCTATCACCGTAACCTTGCCGCCTGCAGCAATGGTGGCCCAAGGCGCCATGATTTTGGTGCTATGTGGTGGGACGGGGGCGGTCACGTTGATGGTTTCGTCCGGTGATGCCATGACGAACTCAAGCGGCAGCGCAATATCGATTGTGTTGGGGTTAGGTGATTCTGCGCTGATGACCAGAGTGTCTGGGGAGTGGCGCTTGATCAGTGGGACAGCGGCTATGCGGTACTCGGCTAAGTTTGCTGCAATTTTCGGAGACTCCGCCCATCAAGTCTTGCCAAGCGGATGGACATTCAAAATTGGACATGCATCGACGAACGTCTCGACAGGAACTGTGCCTGTTACTTTTCCCGTCGCGTTCCCCAACGCCTGTATGTATGTGGGGGCCATCTATGCCGGAGGTAGTTCGGCGACGAATCCGTCTCTTTGCCAGGCCGGAATACCGACCCGTACCGGTTTCACGGGCTACCTGACCAATATGGTTGGCAATAATGCTGCTGTTACCGTTGGCGGTTACAACTGGCTGGCCATCGGCTATTGAGGAACAAGTATGTTTGCTAAATGGATTGAAGAGGACGGTCGATTTGCCTTCGACTTAACCGACAACGGCGGCATCGAGATATCTGATGATGACCATGCAGCGCTCTTTGACTCGCAGTCGGGGACGAAGATCATTGGCAGAGGAACTGATGGTCGCCCGCAATTGCAAGACCCGCCGTTGCCGACGCGAGCTGAACTGTCACTTGTTGAGCGCGCATGGCGAAACAGTCAGCTTTCAATGACTGATGGTGTTGTAACGCGCCACCGGGATGAGTTGGAAGACGGGGCCGAAACCACACTTTCGGCCGAGCAGTACATTGAGCTGCAAGCGTATCGCCGGTCTCTACGCAACTGGCCCGAGGCCGGGGATTTTCCTTTGTTGGAGCACCGTCCGATCGCCCCGTCCTGGCTCCCCGAGCAACCCCAATAAACGCCCCGCACCGCCGGGGCGTTTTCTTATCCGACAAACCCTGAAAGCCCCTTCCCGAAAGGGGCTTTTTCGTATCTGGAGAAACCCAATGGCACTACGCCAAACCTACACCGTGCTCCTTCCATTCCCCACCGGCGGTGGGCACTGGTCGAGCGTCGGCCAGGAGCTTGAACTGCTCGACGTGGAGGCCAGTGCGTTGCGCAGCGCCGGTCGCCTGGAACTGAAGAAAAACGAGGCCGTTGAGCCGGCTTCTACACCCACCCCGGCCAAGAAGGCCGCCACCAAGAAGGCTGAATAACCATGGCTGAGGTTTTGAACTTCGAGCACAACGGCATTACCGTCAATGCCACCGAATCTCCCGAGGCCATGGGTGGCCTGGGGGACAACGTCATCGGGTTGGTCGGCACCGCGCCGAAGGCCGATCCGCTGATTCCGCGCAATGCCCCGTTCCGCATCAACAGTTTCACCACCCAGGCGTTGCTCGATCCGACCGGCACTGAGGCCGGTACGCTGTATCACGCGGTGTTCCAGATCCTCAAAGTGGTCAAGGTGCCGGTCTACGTGGTGATCGTCGAAGAGGGCGCCACCCCCGCCGATACGCAGAACAACGTCATCGGCGGCATCGAAGCGCAGACTGGTCGCAAGTTGGGCCTGGCGGCCCTGAGTGGCGTTGCTGAAGACCTGACCATCATCGGCGCGCCGGGCTTCACCGGCACCAAGGCGGTGGCCAGCGAGTTCGCCTCGTTCGGCAAGCGCATCAAGGCGCGTGTGGTGCTTGATGGCAAGGACGTCGCGGTTGCCGATCAAGTGACTTATAGCCAGGAGTTGGGCGGTGCCGACCTCGGTTTCGACCGTTGCCTGGTGGTGCACAACATGCCGGCGGTGTACTCCAAGGCCGCGAAGAAAAACGTCTTCCTGGCCCCATCGAGCCTGGCCATCGCCGCCCTCGCCAAGGTCAAGCAATGGGAGAGCCCGGGCAACCAGGTGACCTATGCCGAGGACGTTTCGCGGACCGTGGAATACAACATCCTCGACACCTCCACCGAAGGCGACCTGCTCAACCGCTACGGCGTCAGCTACTACGCCCGGACCATCCTCGGCGGCTTCTCGCTGCTGGGCAACCGCTCGGTCACCGGCAAGTTCATCAGCTACGTCGGCCTGGAAGATGCCATCAGCCGCAAGCTGGTGAAAGCCGGCCAGAAAGCCATGGCGAAGAACCTGACCAAGTCGTTCATGGACCAGGAGGTCAAGCGCATCAACGACTGGCTGCAAACCCTGGTGGCCGACGAAACCATCCCGGGCGGCAGCGTGTACCTGCACCCGGAACTCAACAGTGTCGAGAAGTACAAGAACGGCACCTGGTACGTGGTGATCGACTACGGCCGCTACGCGCCGAACGAACACATGATTTATCAACTCAACGCCCGCGATGAAATCATCGAGCAGTTCCTGGAGGACGTTCTCTAATGTTTACCAACCGCGTAAGACAGGCCATCGCGGCCACCCTGCAAGGCCTGCCGTTGTCGGCGACCGTGGAAGAGTTCACCCCGCCGAAGATCGAGTTCGACATGGAAGAAATGCGCGGCGGGCGCTTCATTACCGAGGAAATGGCCAAGGGCGGCAAGGCCCTCAACGCCAAGCTCAGCCTGCAAGGTGTCGGCCCGGAAATCATGCTGGCGCTGGGCGTCAGTGTCGGTGACGACATCCTGCTGAATGTGCGTGAAGCCGGCCAGGATCAGGACGGCAACACCTGGTTCACCTACCACACCGTCGGCGGCAAGCTGAAATCCCTGGAAGAGACCGCGCTGAAGATGGGCGAGAAGCCCAGGACCAATCTTGAGCTGTCGTGCCGTACCTACAACCGCCTGGAAAACGGCGTTCCAGTGATCGACATCGACGTGCGCACCCAGAAGTTCGTGCTCAACGGCGTCGACATTCTCGGCGATGCGCGCCGTGCGGTGCTGCTGCCTTGAACCTCAGTTGAACACAGTCCCTGTGGGAGCGGGCTTGCTCGCGAATGGGGCGTGTCAGCTGACATCAATGTCGCCTGACGCAGCGCCTTCGCGAGCAAGCCCGCTCCCACAAGGGGCCACATTCACCCAAGGAATTGATTCATGTCCTGGACGCCTCCCCAACACATTCTGTTGTCAGCCATCACCGGTGACGACGGATCGCAGATCCACCAACTGCAACTCAAACCCCTGTTCTACGCCGCGCAGAAAGACGCCCTGGCCCGTGCCGGCGACGACGAGGACGACCAGTTCTTCGAGCTGGCCAAATTGGCCACCGGCCTGTCGGTCAAAGAGCTGGATCAGCTCAAGCGACCGGATTACGTGAGCATCGCCCAGTACGTGCACGACATGTCGACCCGTCCGGCGTCGTACTTTCTCGAGCCTGCCACCGAGGCCGATCCCGACCAGGTGCAACTGCTGCAACCGCTCAGCGTGGCGGGCCGTAGCGTGACCTCGTTGACCCTGGAAATGCCAGCGCTGCGGGCCACCAAGGCGATGAAGAAACTGAAGACGGCAAAGGAACGCGCGGAGTTCATCACCGCCCATTGCACCGGCCTGATGCTGCCCGATCTGGACCTGCTGACCGTGCCCGACTGGACACAACTGCAGGTGCGTATCGACGATTTTTTAAACAAACCGGCGGACTTCTTTCGGAGCGCGACATCGAAGTGATCCTCGATGTCGTGCCGCTCATTTACCCGGTAAGTGAAGCGGAGATTCTGGAGTGGGACGCCGGCAAGGCATTGCGCCGTTACGACATCGCGATCACTCGCCTTGGCGTGAAACAGGAGTAGAGCGGGATGGCAGAGAGTAAGTATTCGCTGTCCGGTGCGGCCAGCATCGAGTTGCCGTCACTGGGCAGTGTGTCTGAAACGTCTGGGCTGAACCTGGCCCTGAGCACGGCCAGTCTCGACATCCGCCTGCTGGTGTCGGAGCAGGTCAAGTTGCGCGAAGCGCTGGCTTCGTTGAACGTCGCTCTGTCGACGCAGCAGTCGTTGCTCAAAGCCGGCGCATCGGTGTCGGCGTCAAATGAGTCGAAGTCCAAGCTCAAGGCCGAAGTTGACCAGCAGGCGCCACCGGGTCTGCTCAAGTCAGCGATGGCGACCGAGTTGGCGATGGTCGAGCTCAACCAGGTACTGAAGCTGGACACGGCCGCGTTGCAGCAGCTGTCGCAGGCCAACCTGAAAATGACCGCCGACAAACAGGTCGCGCCCAGCGGGGCCACGGCGGTCCAGTTGGTCCAGGTCGAACTGGCGGCAGCGAAGGCGGGCATCGGCGAGGGTTCCGATCCGGCCAAACGGCAGGACGAACTGCTGAACTTCACCCGTGACAGCGCAGTGATGGCGTCGGCGCTCAGCCTCGATGTCAAGGCCGCCAGCGAGATGTTGCTGGGGTGGCGCAGTGCGATGAACCTGGATCGGGGGCAACGTCAGACGCTGGCAGATGCCACCAACCACCTCGGCAACAGCGGCCTGAATGTCAAGGCGGCCGATATCGGCGCCGTGGTGCAGCGCAGTGGCGAGGCGGGCCTCGCCGCGGGGATGACCCCGGAACAGGTGGCGGCCCTCGCGGCGGCGTTCCTCAACAGCGGCGCGAGCAAGGCCGATGCCGGTGACGCGGCAAAAGGTTTCACTGCGGCATTGGCCCAGGGCAACGCGGCAACGCCTGAGCAACGCAAGGCCTGGGCCGAGCTGGACCCCAGGCTTGATCCTGCTCTGATCGCCAACGGCTTGCGCAACGACGCGGCGGGCACGATCAGCCAGGTGCTGGAAGCGCTCAAGCAGAAGCCTGCGCAAGAACGGCAAGCGCTGAGCAAGACCCTGTTTGGTGACAACACCGCGATTCTGGAACTGCTGAAGAAGCCGGAGGGTGTTCAGAAAGCGTTCACGTTGGTGTCCGAACGCACCCCCGATGGGGCGCTGCCGAAGTTCAACGGCTCGCTGGCGGCCACCGCCGAGGCGCTGGGGAACACGTCTCAAGGGCGCTTCAATGCGCTGGATGCCAGCAAGAACCGGATGCTCGCTGAGGGCGGCAATGCCTTGGCGCCGTTGACCGACGGCGTCATGGTATCGCTTGGCGCCCTGGCCGATGGCCTGAGCGAAGTGGCCCAGGCGCAACCGAAAGCGACCGCCGGATTGCTGGTGCTCGCCGGGGCCCTGGCATTGGCACGCGGCGCCGAGATCAAGGTCGCGATGGTTTCTGCCGTCACGGCGGCCGCGACGAAACTCCTGGCGCTGGCCGGTGCCAGGCAGATTACCGAGGGGCAAGACCTGACGGTCGATGCGCCGGAACAGCGCCGCAAGGGCAAGAAAACGACCCGTCGCGCCAGGCAAGGCAATGCCGCTAAGTCCGCTTCCATCCCGGTACCTTCCATGACGAGTGAGAGTCGTTTGCTGGGCGCCGCCCGGATGGGCTCGGCGGTCACCCGCCGTGCCGCGCCGCTGATGTTGCTCAGCGCTGGCTACGATGTCGCCAAAGGCCTGCAAGACGGCGATGACAAAGCAGTCGGCAGGGCATTGGGTTCTGCCGGTGGCGGACTTGCAGGCACCTACGCCGGTGCCGCTGCTGGCGCGATGATCGGCAGCGTGGTGCCCATCCTGGGAACTGCGGTGGGAGGCGTCATCGGTGGTTTGCTGGGGAGCATGGCGGGCAGTTGGGGCGGTGAGTGGCTGGGTGAAAAACTGGCCACGCCCGCCGACAAGCTCGACGCCCCGGAACAGGTCAGCAAAGACCTCACCAGCAGCCAGACCAGCACTCAACAAAACACCATGACCGCCAATATTTACATCAACGGTCAGGACCAGGCCAGCGCCAGCCAGTTGGCCAATCTGGTGGTGCAGCAGATTACCGGCCAGTTCGGCCTGACAACCATGCCCAACTCACTGGCCATGCGCAGTGACGCGGCCCTGACCGACGGAGGTACGTGATGCGTCAGCAAATGGCACTCGGCAGTTTCATTTTCGGGCTGTCGAGAAACTTCGCGTACCACTCGCTGGTACGCACCTCGGATGGCGGCTGGAAGAGCATCGACATTCTCACCAGCAAACCCAAGTCCAGCCAGGTCGGCCAAGGTCTGCAAGGGCTGACCATCACCGGCAAATCGATGTACGCGACCGCCATGGATCGGCTCGATGAGCTGCGGGCATTGCAAGCCCTGCGCGTGCCTGTGCCGTTGGTGGATGGTATCGGGCGCAACTGGGGGCTATGGCAGATCAACAAGGTGTCGGAAACCCAGACCGAGGTTATTGATGACGGCACGGCGATGGTGGTCGGCTGGGTGATTGAATTGACGGAGTTCGCCAATGCGTAGGGTTCGAAGTATCGCCGGTGACTCGGTGAATCTGTTGCTGTACCGCGAGCTTGAGTGTTGTGACGATGCCACCGAGCAAGCGCTCTGGCTGCTCAACCCCGGGCTGGCCGAATGGGGGCCGGTGCTGCCGGCGGGGGTGTGGGTTGCCTTGCCGGAGGTGGATCTGAAACCCGTTGCACCCGCACCGGTATCGGCTTGGGATTAAGGAGGCAACATGTCACTGGGTTTCACGCCAGCAGTGGAAATCTATGGTGCGAACGCGGCACTGCTCAACGAGCGCCTGCTCAGTTGGACCCACGTCGACGCGGCGGGGATCGAATCCGATCAGTTGACCCTGGTCATCAGCCTGGAAGGGCTTGAAGGGCTGCCCAGCCTCGGCGGAAAAATCGGCCTGCGGGTGGGCTACCTGGAGTCCGGCCTGGTGGACAAGGGCGAGTTCGTCATTACCCGGCGCACGCCGACGCTGTTTCCCCTGCGCTTGACGCTGGTGGCCATGGCGGCGCCATTCAGTGCGGCGGACCAGACCGGATTCAAGCAGCGCCGCTCCGTCAGCCATGGCCCGACGACCCTGGGCGCGCTGTTTCGTGAACTGACCGCCAGGCATGGTTTTTCGCCGCGTGTGGCGCCGGAGCTGTCGCTGATAAAAATCGAGCACATCGACCAGTCCAACGAAACCGATATGGGCTTCCTGACACGGTTGGCCCACCGGTATGACGCCATCGCTAAGCCGGTCAACCAATTGTATGTGCTGGCTCGACGCGGCCAGGCGAAGTCGCTGTCGGGCAAGGTTTTGCCGCAGATCAAGCTGTCGGTGACGACCAACAATCGTCCCGGCGATCAAGCGTTTATCTCAGCCGTCCTCGATGAGACCGCGCGGGCGAAATACCAGGGCTGCAAGAGTCGCTGGTGGGATGCGGCGGCGGGCAAGGTGCAGGTGGAGGAGAGTGGCATCGCGCCGTTCAAGATCCTTCGACAGCATTTCCAGAGCGCAGAAGACGCCCGCGCCGCCGCTGAAGGCGAAGTGCGCAGGCTGATGCGCGAAGCCCTCAAGGTCGCCATCGAGTGTCCGGGCAACCCGGGGTTGTCCGCCGAAGGCATCGTCCTGCTGGACCCGACCTGGCCGGATTTCATGCGCGGCCGCTGGTCGATCGACAAAGTCACCGCCACCGGTGACCGGGAAAAAAGCTATCGCTGCAAGATCGACGCAACCTGCCTGGATGCCAAGGCCTGACTCCCACCCTGGATCGCTGGCGACCACCGAATTTGGGAATGACGCAGGACCTGTGGGAGCGGGCTTGCTCGCGAATACGCCAGCACATCCGGCATCTATTTCGACTGAGCCACCACCATCGCGAGCAGGCTCGCTCCCACCCTGGATCGTTGGCGACCACAGCATTCGTGAATGACGCAGGACCTCTGTGGGAGCGAGCCTGCTCGCGAAGACGTCGGCACATCCAACATCTATCTCGACTGACCCACCGCCATCGCGAGCAGGCTCGCTCCCACCCTGGATCGCTGGCGACCACCGAATTTGGGAATGACGCAGGACCTGTGGGAGCGGGCTTGCTCGCGAATACGCCAGCACATCCGGCATCTATTTCGACTGAGCCACCACCATCGCGAGCAGGCTCGCTTGTATGGTAGGACTTGAAGGGAGGAGGAGGGACAAGGCTCGATTCTGACTGTTAGCCGCAGTACAGACCGTGGGAGATTTCATCCCTCCTCCTTTCACCCAAGCGCCGATAAAGAATGCATCTGGCCTAGACCGACGATAGGAACAAGCCTGCGCCTCTGGGTGAACCCTTCAAGTGTTCAAACCTTAGCCCGGAGGATTTTCAATGGCAATGCCCGTCGCCACCGCTCAGCCGATCGTAGGTGTGGATGTCGCCAAAGATGAGTTGGTGATTTATCACGCCCAATCCGATCGACTCGAAACGATCCCCAATACCAAAGCTGAGATTAAGAAGTGGCTCAAGGCATTGTCTGCGCCAGTGGATGTCGCCATCGAAGCCACCAATATCTATCACCAGGAATTCGCCGACCTGGCTTATGCGCAAGGCTGTGTGATCTACATGATCGGCGGTTACGAACTCAGTCATTACCGCAAAGGTGTGAAAGTTCGCGCTAAAACCGATGCGCTGG
>NZ_VIUE01000053.1 GCF_007828215.1 Pseudomonas sp. SJZ074
ACCGCCAAAATCTACGAAATCGCTTGTATCGAGGGCTATAACGCCGGGGATTGCAGCGGCAAGCAGAACCATGTCTGGGAGTTGCTGCAACGCGAGAAAACCGAAGTCACTGCAGCCAGCGCGGCTTCCAGCATTACAGCGGGTGGCAACCTGACCCTGCGTGGCGGCAATCTGCTGAACCAGAGCAGCACCATTGCCAGCGGCGGCAACCTGAGCGCGTCCCTGGCCAACCTGACCAACAGCGGCGTCGAAACGGGTGAAACCGAAACCTCGCGGACTTACATGTCCGAACGGACCCGAAATGCAGGTGGCTGGTACAGCGCGGCGAGCAACTTCAACAACCAGTACTGGTTCGAAAGCGCGGGTTACAACGCCAACAACCTGGGCGGCATCGAAGGGGGCATCGCTAATTTCATCGGCATGACCGAAACGGAGCTTGGGCAATTTCGCAAGACCACCCAACTCGCCGGCGGCGACCAAAGCTACGCAGCCGTAATCCAGGCCGGTGGCGCGGTCAACATCTCGACCCAGAACAACATCGACAACAGCGTCGTACGCCCGGGCTACAGCTACATTGGTAGCGGCCCACGCACCAGCACGGCGGCGGCAGGCAGCCAATACTCCACCCGCATCACCCTCAACCAGCAACTGCCCCCCAACCTGGCGCAACAGCAGGTCAACCCGGTCGCCTTGCCCGGTTTCAGCCTGCCCACCGGCCAAAATGGCTTGTTCCGCCTGAGCGGACAGGATGGCAGCGCTCCGGCCAGCAGCGGTCCACAAAGCTGGACCCTGGGCACCGTAAGCCTGACTCCGGCCCAGAGTCAGCAGACACCGCCCACTGGCCAGGCGAGCACCTTCGACACCAGCGCTACCGTGGCAGGGACCTTGCCCGGCCGTAGCGCCGACTTCACGCTCAACCGCGTCCAGGGGCTGCCTACCAGCACCGTGGCGGCCAACCCGCACAAATACCTGATCGAAACCAACCCGGTGCTTACCGACCTCAAGAGTTTCATGAGCTCGGACTACCTGCTGCAGAACCTCGGCTACGACCCGGACCAGAGCGCCAAGCGCCTGGGCGACGGCCTCTATGAGCAGACCCTGATCCAGCAAGCCGTGGTCGCCCGCACCGGCCAACGCTTCATCGACGGCCAGACCTCCAACGAGGACATGTTCAAGTACCTGATGAACAACGCCATCGCCAGCAAACAGGAACTCAACCTGGCGCTGGGCGTAAGCCTCACCTCCGAACAAGTCGCGGCCCTGACCCATGACATCGTCTGGATGGAAAACGTCGAGGTCAACGGCGAGCAAGTGCTGGTGCCGGTGCTGTACCTGGCCAACGCCAACAACCGCCTGGCCGCCAACGGCGCGTTAATCCAGGGCGCCGACGTCACCCTGATCGCCGGCAAAGACCTGAACAACGCCGGCACCCTGCGCGCCAGCAACAACCTGTCGGCCAAAGGCACCAATGACCTGGTCAACAGCGGCCTGGTGGAAGCCGGCAACCGCCTCGACTTGCTAGCGGGCAACAACTTGGTCAACAAGGCCGGTGGCATCATCGCCGGACGCGACGTGACCCTCACCGCTACCAACGGCGACGTGATCAACGAACGCACCGTCACCACCCACGAAAGCGACAGCGGCTACCGCAGCGAACGCACCGACTTCATCGACAGCGCCGCCCGCATCGAAGCCGCCAACAACCTGACCATCAACGCCGGGCGGGACATCAACAACGTCGGTGGGGTGCTGAAGAGCGGCGCCGACACAACCCTGAGCGCCACCCGCGACGTCAACCTCACCTCGGCCGAACGCGTCGCCGGCGGAACGCGCGGGCTGCATCGCGACGAAACCATCACCCAATATGGCTCAAGTCTGGACATCGGTCGCGACCTGACGGCCAAGGCTGGGCGTGATCTGACGGCGGTTGCGAGTCAGATCGAAGCCAAGCGCGATGTCAGCATGAGTGCGGTGGGTGATCTGACGTTGGCGTCGGCGGCGGATGAGCAGCATTCGTATGGGAAGACCAAGAAGGTTACCAGTCAGGAAGACCACGCCCAGCAGGTAGCGACAACGGTCAACGCCGGAGGGGACGTGACGCTCAGTGCGGGCAAGGACCTGGGACTGATCGCCAGCAAGGTCAATGCTGGGGACGAGGCGTACCTGAGCGCTGCCGCGAACCTGGTGCTGCAATCGGCTGAAGATTCGGACTACAGCTTCTACAGCAAGACCAAGAAGTCGTCTTCTGGTAAGAAGTTTCGGCTGGATGAGACCAGTTCTGTTACCAACGTGGCTAGTTCGGTTACCAGTGGAACGAAAAGCACCTTGCTAGCGGGGCAGGACCTGGCGATTGAAGGAAGTGCGGTCAGTTCCGAGAAAGGTGGCGTGACGCTGGCAGCCGGTAACGACATACAGATTACTGCCGCTACCGACTCCACCAGTGCCCGTCACGAACGTAGCCAAAGCAAGAGCAGTTGGGGGGGCCTGAAGTCGAGCAAGGTTCAGGACAAGGTTGCTGAAACCCAAACCACGGCGGTGGGCAGCATCATCTCGGGAAATACCGTGGATGTGGCGTCGCGTCGTGATGTAACCGTAACCGGTTCGTCATTGGTCAGCACCCGGGATCTGAGCGTTCAGGCAGGACGCGACCTGAAGATCGACGCGGCTGAAAACATCTTTACCCGTGACGAAATGCACAAGCAGAAGAGCCATGATCTGACCGGTGTGTTGACGGGCAACAACCTCGGCATGGATGACATCACCGGTAACCAGCACCTGTCGATCAGTAAGGGAAACCATACAGGCAAAGCAACTCAGACAACGTTGACCGGCAGTACCGTAGGTTCAAGCGAGGGCAGCATCAATCTGTCTGCCGGCCGCGAACTGAGCGTAATAGCCAGTGACCTTGTCAGCACCAAGAACACCAACCTCTCGGGCTCCAACGTTACCTTGGTTGCCGGTATGGAAAGTGCCAGCCAGAGCAGCACGGACAAGTCCAGCAGCCTCGCCGTAGGACGCGTGGTGGGTGGAGCGATTGTCGATACGGTGAAGAGCATCCGGGACAACGCCAAGGCTGCGCAGAACGCCGATGATGGTCGTCTCAAGGCCGTGAAGGGTGCACAGGCCTTGATGGCGCTCAACGGCATGGGCGATCGGGTTGACGATCTTGCGGCGGCCGCCAGCGGCAGCCCAAATAGCAGCGGTGCCGTGTTCAAGATCGGGACGGAGCTGGCCAGTACCCACAGCAAGAGCACTACGCAGTACGAAAGCACCACTGCCAAGCAGACCACCGTCAACAGCGGCGGGAACCTGCTGATCGTTGCGTCGGGCCAGGCTGCCGGCACTGCCGGGGGTATCCATGTTGTCGGCAGTCAGCTGAAGGCGGCCGATACGCTGCTGCTGGCTAAGAACGACATCACGTTCGAGAGTGCACAGAACACCGAAGATCGTGAGAACCATAGCAGCAACAACAAGACCGCCATCGGCGCCAGCTTCAACATTGGCTCGCAGAACGGTTTCACCCTCGACCTCGGAGCCCAGCTCGCCAAAGGCAAGGGGAGCGGTCATGACGTCACGCAGGTCAACAGCACCCTGGATACGGGCTCGCTGAAACTGCAGAGCGGAAACGACACGACCCTGGCTGGGGCACAGATTCATGCCGACAACATCCTGGCCTTGGTGGGTGGCGACCTGAACATCGCCTCGCGACAGGACACGTCCGAACACAAGAACAAGCAAACCAGCGGCGGCTTTGGTGCCAGCATCTGCATTCCGCCGTTCTGTTACGGCGAAACGGTGACGGCAACCGCCAACATCGCCGCCAGCAACATGAACAGCAAGTACGAGGCGGTGACGGATCAAAGCGGTCTGTTCGCCGGCAAGGACGGCTACAACATCACCGTGGGCAAGAACACCGTACTGCAAGGTTCGGTGATTGCCAGCGAGGCCACGGCCGACAAGAACAGCCTGAGTACGGACAGGCTGATCGTCAGCGACATCAAGAACGTCAGTGAGATCAAGAGCCAGTCCGCAGGCTTCAACGCTTCTTATGGCAGTGGTTATGGCGAGTTGAAGCCAGGTACCACCTTTGGTGGCAGCGTTCCGCTGTCGCTCAAGGATTCCGACCACAGCACCACGCGCAGCGCTGTCAGCGAAGGCACGATCACCGTCCGTAATGCGGCCGGGGCCAATGACCTTGTGGGACTGAGCCGGGATACCGACAACGCCAATTCCCGGTTGGACCGTCCAGATGAAAAAGCGATGGAGGAGCGGATCGAGCTGATCCAAAGCACCGTTGCTTTATCCAAGACGGTCATCTCCGAGGTCGCCAGCGCGCAGCAACAGGCTGCCAATGAAAGGGCTCGAACTGCATCGACCGAGCAAGAGCGCAACGCTGCGATTGCCGATGCCAAGAGCTGGGACGTGGGCGGTGACAAACGTTTCATGGCTGATATCGCTGCCGGCTTGATTGCGGCGGGTCTGGGCGGCGTTGGGGGCAGTACGGCGGTGGGGTTGGTGGCTAACACCACGGCGGCCGACACGTACAAGAAAATTGGTGATTACGCTGATCAGCAGTTGGCAGAAGCCACACGGCAGAAAGATAAGACGCTTCAGGCCGCCTGGGGCGAGGGCGGTGCAGCGCGCGTCTTGCTCCATAGCTTGGCCGGCGCTGCGCAAGGCTTGTCCAGCGGCATCGCCGCAGGGGGCGCGCTGAGCGCAGGAGCTTCGGCCGCCATCATGCCGGCCCTGGATAAGGTGCTTAAAGACAGCGGTGTAGGTGTCGACAGCCGAGATGCTTTCGATGTCTTGCTGGCAGCAGGTCTGGGGGCGGCGGTAGGCAAGGGCGGCATCGCACAGGCGAGCGGCGCGACTATTGCGAGCAACGTAGAAAGATATAACCGCCAGGTCCATCCCACCGAAGCGCGCTTGATCGAGCAGGAAGCGCCAATGCTGGCTGCCCGGCTTGGCATCAGTCAGGCCGAGGCCGAGCAGCGGATGGCGCGGGCGTTTGCGTTTTATACCGATGCGGACTGGAACAAGACGATTGGTGGGACAGACGGCCAGTTTGATGCTGTGACATTGGAGTACCTGGGGAAGGCGTTGGCGCCGTTGGCTGAGCGGTATGACACCACTGTCGGAGCTCTGGAGAACGATAACAAGGGTTACACCTCCAGCGAAACGCTGGCCCTGATAAAGAACTACAACAAGACGCACTCATCGGAATTCAAGAATGCAGATATCAATATTGCTTACCTCGGTGACCCGGACTCTTATGGCACCACTGATCTGGTTAATTTCTACAAACTGAATCTTGATTTCAGCGGCAGAAAAAATGGCGCGTTTGACGGAGCCAAGGGATCGTTAGCCGGTTTGGGTGGAAGCGTTTGGTCCACGGTTCAATCAATGGCTTCGATGGGGAACGACCTTCTTTCGGGCCACGTGCTGGAAGTTGCGAACAACGCGCTGGACCCGTTTATAGAGCCACAGGACTTCGTTGGTGGCTGGATGGTCACTCAGGATGGCCAGGACTTTGTCCTCAAGCTGCAAAACAATAGCTATGGTCAGGCGCTGCAAACGACGAAGAACGCTGTTGACCTTGCTACGTTGATTTTGCCTGGGCCTGGTGAGGTGGGGGCGGCTGGGAAGGTCAGTGAGCTGGGGCAGTTTGAGGCCAAGCTTGCGCAGCAGTTGGAGGCTCTGACTCCGGCTACTTCCGCTATAACACGGATCGGACTACGGGAAGACCTTGCGGCACAAGCCGGGATTCCACGGAATATGGTGGAAGCCCCGGCGAATGTCTGGGGGAAATCCATTGATGATATTCAGCAGTCGTTCCAGATGGATGGTGCTAAGCTAATTTATGAACCACCCAGAGCTGGGTCATCGGGCAATGCTCAGGTCTATAGGGTTGAAGGTGGTACAACTGGGATCAAAGAGATTCAATATAGTCCATCTACTGTTGGGGGAGTTAAGCCGTCAATTCATATAGGTGAGTATTATAAGGTTACCTATTTTGATGGCAGTAAGGCCAAGGTAGTTGATCCCTCCACTTATAGGCCGACCTTCGAAAAAGGCATGCCTATTTATGATAATAATACTGTTTACTATAATCCGCAGGGGCAGAAAGTTGTGTTTAATTCAGCGAAAAACTTATGGGAGCCAAAATGAGTGATTTTGTTATCAGGTGGTCGGCTCCGATTTTGCCATCTCACTCACTTGCTGGAATCCCCTTGGGAGTTCATGTTGATGAGTTTGAAGCGGTGCTTAATAAGTATGTTGTCGACGATGCGAAGGGTATATATAAGTTTGTAGACTCTCCCGCTCTAAAGATGGAAAAGCATTTCGACTCAAAGGGAGAGGGTGGATATGGATTTCATGTTGTTGATTTGGAATTAACTAATTGGCGCTTGTATTACGATAGTCCGGAGCATTTAGGTGTTGAGACAAGAGCGCTCCATGTGCTAACTCGCAACTGGAAGATTTATGCCGTTAAAGTGTGGATGTATGAAAATCTTGCCGATGGTCAAAAACCAGTCAGCTCATATCAGGGTAAGTTGCCAGAAAATATAGGGCTTGGGGATTTTGTAAGAGAGCTATTGCCTTATACGGATCTTGAGTTTGATAGTGCAGAGGAATGGTTTTATACAGATAGGGAATATGGAGGGCTGGAGGTGACAGGTTATTGCTGCGATCTGAATGAGAGGCCAGATCAAGTAATTATTGCTTTAGCGGTTGTTGGCTAGCAAAGCAAAGTGAGAAAAAGCGCGAAGTAGGACAAGGTTTCTTAGGGGAGAGCACGATTGTGAGTTGACTGGAATCGCTCGCCTTTTAATCGTGGCTATCCTGAGAAGCTCTTGGAGAAACTCATCAGGTTCACATCATTCTTTATAGAGATGAGACGATTGAGTGTGGTCCCCTCCCCTGTTTTCATTTAGCTATTAATAATGTGTCAGGAGCATCCATGAAAAAAACCACACTGCTGATATTGAGCCTGATCTTGACGTTACCAGGCTGCAAATCCAACGTCCGAGATTCTTCCCCAACCCTGCTCAACAACGGCATCCAACTCCAGCAAAATAAAGTAACCGTCGACGCCCAGCACGCCAAGGTCATCATGAAAGCGACCGGCAACGTCGTCCCGGTAGAGTTTTCGATCAGGCGCGCAACGGACCCCGACCAGCGCCTGGATGTGCAGGGAACCGTAGTGGACTCCGGTCGTGGCAAAGTGTTTGGCTGGATAGCCAAGCTTAACGAAGCGACTCACAGCGCGACCTTGAAGTACTTCCCTCAGTTGGAGGTACAAGCTGACCCCGATCAGCCATTCGAGGTATCGGGTTACGCCAGTGGTGCGAGTATCAACCGTGGCTACCGCTGCGGCCCGATCAGCACTACATTCACGCCGGAGAAAGGTAAGGTTTATCTGGCGGAGTTTCAGTTTGTAGGTGAAGGCTGTGAGCTGCATGTCTATGACACCACTCAGCCTCAGCAGCGCGTTCCTGTTGCGAGCGCACCTAGCCGCTGATTCAGTTTACAAATGCTAAATGGGCGACCCACAGGTCGCCCGTTTTTATTACTCCGCCGCCTGCGCTCGCAGCCGCCGTCCAATCACATCCATCACGTCGCACCCATCGCGCAACGATATCGTCAGCATTTTGCAGAAGTCGGAAAGCACGACGGTGTCGGAGCTGATATCCGAACGAAACGCGATGTTTTCTAAAACTTGAGTTACGGTGCGAATACGGTAGTCGGCAGTTTCGAAGAGGACGTCAAGTGGAGCTTCTGTGTCGATGAGCAGGGTAGCGGGTGTGCAGTCGATACCAGTAATGGGCATGTATCGTTTCATGTTTTAAGTCTCGGTCAGTGGTAGTGGGGACCGTCACCCATTTATCGTCGCCAAACGAATGGGTGACAGCTGTACGCAGGTTGGCGAACCGGGACCGAGTTCCGGCAGACCCGAAGGTCTCCCGCGCACAACTGCCATAGAGCAGTGATGCGGGCACGAAAGTTCCTGCAAGTAAGCGGGAGCTTTCGCACACGGTCAACGGATCGCCAAATCCGATCGCCATTTGGGCGACGGGCGGACTATAAGCTTCATCCTTCGAATGCCGCAAGGCGCTTGTTTCCTAGGTTTGCGTAGGATTTTGTGGCAAGGGCGCCAAACAGGAACTCAACCTGTCCATCGGCGTGAGCCTCACCTCCGAACAAGTCGCGGCCCTGACCCATGACATCGTCTGGATGGAAAACGTCGAGGTCAACGGCGAGCAAGTCCTGGTGCCGGTACTGTACCTGGCCAACGCCAACAACCGCCTGGCCGCCAACGGCGCGTTAATCCAGGGCGCCGACGTCACCCTGATCGCCGGCAAGGACCTGAACAACGCCGGCACCCTGCGCGCCAGCAACAACCTGTCGGCCAAAGGCACCAATGACCTGGTCAACAGCGGCCTGGTGGAAGCCGGCAACCGCCTCGACCTGCTGGCGGGCAACAACCTCGTCAACAAGGCCGGCGGCATCATCGCCGGACGCGACGTCACCCTCACTGCCACCAACGGCGACGTGATCAACGAACGCACCGTCACCACCCACGAAAGCGACAGCGGCTACCGCAGCGAACGCACCGACTTCATCGACAGCGCCGCCCGCATCGAAGCCGCCAACAACCTGACCATCAACGCCGGGCGGGACATCAACAACGTCGGTGGGGTGCTGAAGAGCGGCGCCGACACAACCCTGAGCGCCACCCGCGACGTCAACCTCACCTCGGCCGAACGCGTCGCCAGTGGGACCCGCGGTCTGCATCGTGATGAAGACATCAAGCAATACGGCTCCAGCCTGGACATCGGTCGCGACCTGACGGCGAAGGCAGGGCGTGATCTGACGGCGGTTGCGAGCCAGATCGATGCCAAGCGCGATATCAGCATGAGCGCGGCGGGTGATCTGACGTTGGCGTCGGCGGCGGATGAGCAGCATTCGTATGGGAAGACCAAGAAGGTTACGGCTCAGGAAGACCATGTGAGCCAGGTGTCCACCAGCGTGACGGCGGGTGGGGATGTGTCGCTGAGTTCAGGGGAGGATCTGGGCATTATCGGCAGTCGGGTCAAGGCCAAGGACGACGTCGGCTTGGATGCCGAACAGGACCTCATCATCGCTTCCGCGCAGGATCAGGACTATTCCTATTACTACAAGAAGAAAAAAGGCTCGTTCGGTCGCAGTAAGACGACTGAGAAAGAAAGTTACAGCAGCACCAGTGTCGCCTCTGTCATCGAAGCGGGACAGGATCTCACCGTTAATACGTTCGTGGACGGAGATGGCAATGTCAGTCTGAACGGGGGACGGAATGTCACGGTGATGGGCAGCGAGCTCAAGGCCGGTGATAACTTGATCGTCGGTGCCACCAATGACGTAGCGGTGCTCTCCGCTACCGAAGAAAGCGGGGCGTACAGCAAAAAGACAAAAACCGGTTTGTTCGGTCTGTCCAAAAGCGGCAAGAGTCAACTCCAGACTAACGTGACCCAGGTTGGTAGCGAGCTGAGCGCTGCTAACGATGTGGTGGTCGTCGCTGGTCATGACATCGCAATGCAAGCCAGTGAAATCACGGCGAAGAACAATGCTGAACTGCATGCCGGTCTGATCGATAAAACCGGCGACATCGATCTCACAGCAGCGGATAACCAATCCTACAGCCGGACCGAGGAGTACAAGAAGAAGGTCGGTTTGTCCCTTAAAGACACAGTCGGTCTATTTGCCGGTACACCCGGAGCGGGAGCGGACATCACTCTGAGCTCGTCGCAGAAGAAGGGGCGCGAAGTTGTTAGCAGCACTGGCGTGGGTAGTCAGATCACGGCGGGGAATGATGCAGTGTTGGACGCTGCTCAAGATATCAATATCGTCGGTAGCGGTGTAAGTGCCAATCGAAATGCAACGCTTGATGCCGGCCGCGACGTGAACATACTTGCCGGCACTAATACACACCGGAGCAATAGCTGGAAAACCGATAAAAGCTTCGGCATCAAGCAGGATGTCGATACCAACGGGTACACCACTTTCGTGGGCAATGAAACGGTCAAGAAAGGTCGTGATACCGATGGCAATACCGCAGCTGGCAGTCTGGTTGACGCGGGGCATGATGTACGGATCGATGCCGGTCGCAACATCAATCAACTGGGCTCTGATCTCCAGGCTGACAACGACATCAAACTGAAAGCGGTACATGACATCAACATCCTGGCCGTCGACGAGCGTACCCGGGTAACGACAACCGAAAGTGTCAAGCGTACCGGCACCACGACCACCGTCGCTTATAACTTCGGCAAAACCATGGATACCTTGGGCGATTCGGGTAAGGGCGAGGATGGTGTCAGTAAGACTTCCAGTGTGTTGAAAACGGTTGATGCGCTCGACCAGTTCTTCAGCGGTCCTAAGTTCGACGGACACGTGGGTAGCTCAAGTACTAGTGAGCGCCAGACCCAAACATCGGTGAGCAATCGCTCTTCCAGTCTTTCCGCCGGGAATGACATCAGCCTTGAGGCTGGTAACGATGTAAGTGTAAGTGGCGGCCGATTCGACTCAGAGCGTGATATCAACGTGAGCGGGCGCAACATCACGCTCGACGTGGCTCACGGGGCACAAAGTACGAATAGCGATCAAACCTATAGCAAGGGCGGGGTGAAAGGCGGAACGACCGGTGGCTTCAAACTGGGTGTAGGCATAAGCAACGCCGGTAGCCAGGACGAATCGACGCAGGGAACCTCCACGGCGACTCAGCTCAACGCCGTCGGTGATATCGTCCTGAAAGCCAAAAATGATCTGACCCTGATTGGCACCGAGGCGACTGCCGGGAAGGACATCAAGCTCAAGGCTGACAATGATCTTAAGATCCTGTCGGCGCAAAACGCCTCCAGCAGCGAAAGCAATCGACGCAGTTGGGGGACTGAAGGCGGCCTCATCCTTGGACAAGACGGGATCGGTGTCTATGGCAGCGCCAACATCGGCCTTGGAAATCTGGAACGAGAAGGCATCCAGCAGCAGGAGGCTTACCTCTATGCTGGCAACCAACTGAACTTTGAAAGCGGTCGCGATACCACTGTTGCCGGTGCCACGTTGCGTGGGGATGAAGTAATCGGTGATGTCGGTCGCAACCTCACCGTAACTTCCGTACCGAATACGGGCAAGGTCGAGGGTAAAGAGTTCGACGCCAGCCTCACGGTGGCCGTGAGCTACGGCGTCACCGTCAGCGGCTCGGTGGGTTACGGCCAGACCCACGGCAAAACTAATTGGGTCGAGAACCAGACCGTTATCAGCGGCAAGAACAAGGTCGACATTCGTACCGAGGACCATACCCAACTGGATGGAGCGGTATTGGCGGCGGACAACGGCAACTTGAAACTCGATACCGATACGTTGGATTTCCGCGATATCACCGGTAAAGACAACGAGCATGGTTATTACCTCAGCGTCAGTGGTAGCTACAACGCCGGTAGCGGCTCGCAAGCTGACAAACCCAACAAAGGCATGGAAGGGAAGGAGAAAAACAGCTGGGCGCTTGAGGGTTACAACTACAACAAAGACCGTGAACAGGTTCTTCGCGCTACGGTGGGCGAAGGTGAGATTGTTGTGCGTGACGATAAGGTTACGGGTGACGACTCCACGGCGGGGCTGAATCGGGATGTAAGCAAGGCGTATGAGGTAACTCGGGATGAGGAACATCGGACGGAGCTGTATGCGTCCAGTACGTCAGTCGATGCTGTGCTCAACCCGACAAAGACACTCGATAGATGGGAAAAAAGCGTTGAAAACTACGGCGAAAACAGTCTCGAGTCGTTAAATGTTTTAACGGACTTGCTTTTCGGTGCGGCAAATATTGCGGTGGGCAATAGTTTTGACGATGCAAACAAAGTCACTGTTGTCCGAGCCTTCAAACGGCAGCTAGGCAGTCGTGATGCCGAGCGCAGAGAAGCTGCCGCGGGTGATGCATTACGGGGCATTACTAACGGTGCTGAAACGGCTGAGGTGCAGGCCCTTGCTAAAAAGATAGCTGATATTGCAGGTCAAAATCCCGATCAGGCGTATGGGATGTTGGTGTTGCTTCAACGATTGCAGAATCCTCATCCTGAAGTATCGAATTTTGGGCCGCTACCGCTGGTAGCCGGCGGTGCCATCGCTGCTTTGGGTGCGGCATTACTGTCCACTGAAAGCTCACCGCAAAACCAAGAAAACATGCGGGTGGCGGCGAATTCAGTTGTAGCTTCTTTGGACGAGGCTGGTTACACAGGGCAGCAGCAACTGACGCTGTCGGCGGAGCTTTGGCTTTTAGTATTAGGCACCACCTTTCCAATCCATTTGCTTGATCCGGAACATGGGTTACTGATTAATCCATCAGTAGATAATGATGTTCTACATCCTGTAAGTATCGGGGATGGAGTTGACCTACCTTCTTTGCCAGGTAGTACTGATGGTAGTCCGATTGTTGAAGGGGGAAGCACCAGTTATACCAATCCTTCCGTTGAAAATCCCTCGCCAGGTATTCTTTATAGCCTGCCTTGGGGGCAGTCTGCGGCAGAATTTGAGAAGAGCCTAGTTAATCTTCCTTACGATGAAAGAGTCGCTGTCGTAAAAAGCAGGGGCAGGGAGTTAGCTAAGGCATTAGGTTGGAAGAAGGATAATCGGCTAACTAGAATAAACGATCGAGACGTGTACACGATGGGAGACGGGTTTCTTTATGCTTTGGATACTCAGCATGGTAGGCTGGAGCAGGTGAACGGTAAAACAGGGAAGCATATCAGTGAGTTTTATTTTGATTTGGTTGCCGTCCCTGATTCAAAGGACGCGTCCGGTGGGCATGATTTGAGGGTTAAGTAATGGAAGGTGTAAAATTAGTTGATAGTTTGGCTCCGGCGATAACTCGTGGGCAGATATTTCGACTCCCGGCTCGATGGCCGTACGAGGAAATTGTAGAATTCATGGTTGTTGATATTCCTGACGAGCAATATGGACATTCTATTGCCGTTGCCTCCGGTAATAAGGCTGGCCTTTTAGTGGTGCGCCTGCCTGTTGAAAGTCGCTTTTCAGGTACTCGAGAAATTTCAAGAGAGTGGCTGATCGAGAATTGGGCTAAGTGGGTGTATCCCGACTGTCCTGTCGGGAATGTTTATTTGTTTAAGCAAACGGATGTCCCTTCTAATTTGATGGAGCGTTAGTAAAAAAACAAAAAGGGGACAGGTTCTGAGGAGGGGCGAATTTTCGAAAAAACAAGAAGTTGGAATAAGGCAGGATAAAAAAGGGGGTTGGAAAAGTGGAAAAGGAGACAAATTTGAATGGCGCTTACTTAACAGATAACTAGCTGATACAACTGAGAAAAATTTTCAAGTACGGCTCTCTCGTACTGATGGAGAAACTATGGCTTATAATGATTTAGTTGATCGGTTTGTTGTGCAAGAGCTGAGACCTTCTGTTCGTAAGGTTCTAAGGAAGGCTCTTCAGTAACGAGCTGACTCTGAAAAGGTTTTAGCTAGGCAATGTGAGCTCAATTGATTTGATGTTGAGCTTGATTTTTTAAAGGGGTGGTTGTTATTAAAGATATTCTCGATTCAGGAGAAGGTAGCAGTGTAGAAATGCTGATTTCAGATTTATTATTTTGTGCGGGTTGAGCGATAACTAGCGGGTAAACAATCGAGGGGTGGAGTTTTAGCAGAATGGGTCGCGAATATGAGTTGATTAAAGCCGACTCGCCTTTTAGTCGTGGCCTGTTCCTGAATAATTCCAAACTATCTTTAAATCCGTTGTATCGATTCATCAGGCTTAAGCCATGCCTTATCGAGAGGGTGCGATTGAATGTGGTTCTCATTATTCTTATTTAACTATTAATAATACGTCAGGAGAGTTGATGAAAAAAGCTACACTGCTTATATTGAGTTTGATCTTGACGCTACCAGGCTGCAAATCCAACGTTCGAGACTCTTCCCCCAGCCTGCTCAACGACGGCGTCCAGCTCCAGCAAAACAAGGTAACCGTCGATGCACAGCAAGCCAAAGTCATCATGAAAGCTTCGGGCGCCACATACCCCGTTGAGTTTTCGATTAGACGGGCCAACGACCCAGACCTGGACTTGCCCCTACAAAACCGGACACCAACTCCCCGTTAAATTGATGCTGGCGCCAAGCGCCTGAACTCTCTCGGTGAGCGATAGTTCAAGGCGCTGTGCGGATGCTGCTCGTTGTAGTGTTCGAAGGCAATCGCCAGGTTACGCAGTGCCGTTTCGCGATCCGGCTTAGGCATGTGCGCCACGTAATCACGTTTGATCGTCTTCACAAAACTCTCGGCCATGCCGTTGCTCTGCGGGCTGCGCACAGGTGTGGTCACCGGCTGCAAGCCGATCTGTCGAGCAAACAGGCGTGTCTGTTCGGCGGTGTAGGCCGAGCCGTTATCGCTGAGCCATTGCACTGGCGTGGTCGGTAGTTGATCACCGAAGCGCTTCTCCACGCTTTCCAGCATCAAGTCGCGGATATCATCGCCACTGTACCCGGTCGGGCTGGCAACCCACCCGATGGCTTCGCGATCACAGCAGTCCAGGGCGAAGGTCACGCTCAGTTTGGCGCCGTCCTCGCAGCGGAACTCAAAGCCGTCCGAGCACCAACGCGTATCGCTGGTTTTCACCGCAATACGGCCTTCGTGCCGACGCGGCACGCCGGGCTGTTTGAGTCGACGTTCCAACAGCAAGTTGTGATCACGCATGACCCGGTAAACCCGTTTCACGTTGATCGCCGGCAGCGACTGGGTTTCACGGGCGCGACGCAGCAATCCCCAGACTCGACGGTAGCCATAGCTGGGCAGTTCACTGACCTGTTGCTGAATTTCGGCCACCAACTCAGCGTCGTTCACAGGCCTGCTTCGCCGTGTCTTGGGCGATACCGATTGCTTGATTCGAACCGTTAATTGCGAGCGCGCCACACCGAGACATTCGCTGACCAGCTTCACTGATCGTCCCCCGGCAACAAGGGTGAGTGCGCAATCCATTTTCGCGACCGGGCGATCTCCACGGCCTCTTTGAGGATTTCTGCTTCCATCGTTTTCTTGCCCAGCATCCGTTGCAGTTCACGGATCTGCTTGAGCGCATCGCTCAACTCGGAGGCAGGCACCACGGCTTCGCCGGCACTGACCGCCGACAGGCTGCCGTCCTGATAAAGCTTGCGCCACAGAAACAGCTGATTGGCATTGATGCCGTTGCGCCGAGCGACGACCGACACACTTTGTCCTGGCTCAAGGCTCTCGCGAACCATGGCCAGCTTTTGCTCTGGGCTCCAGCGGCGCCGCCGCTCCTGGCCCAAAAGCTCCCCACTCTTATCGTTGCTGTTAGTCATAAACATAACCGTTTGCCTATCCCTTATCGTAAGGGGGAAACGGTGTCCTGTCTTTCATGGGGCTCGTTCAAGACCAGCGCCTGGATGTGCAGGGAACCGTAGTAGATTCCGGTCGTGGCAAAGTGTTTGGCTGGATCGCCAAGCTTAACGAAGTGACCCACAGCGCGACCTTGAAGCACTTCCCTCAGTTGGAAGTACAAGCTGACCCCGATCAGCCATTCGAGGTATCGGGTTACGCCAATGGTGAGAGCATCAACCGTGGCTACCGCTGTGGGCCGATCAACACCACGTTCACGCCGGAGAAAGGTAAGGTTTATCTGGCGGAGTTTCAGTTTGTGGGTCAGGGCTGTGAACTGCATGTCTATGACACCACTCAGCCTCAGCAGCGCGTTCCTGTTGCGAGTGCACCTAGTCTCTGATTCAGTTTACAAATGCGAAACGGGCGACCAACAGGTCGCCCATTTTCATTACTCCGCCGCCTGCGCTCGCAACCGTCGTCCAATCACATCCATCACGTCGCACCCATCGCGCAACGATACTGTCAAAAAGGGGACAGTAGTTTGCTCGCCTGCACCGGAATTTTCGCACCTTTATCCGAGAGGTGTCTGATTTCCAATTAATAGATCCGCTAATAAGCTGACTCAGCGAAGAGCACCGAACCCGGCATCGGCTGGACCAAAGTGCAAATAGACGTAGTGGTATTCACTGGACAGCGGAACGAAGTCAGATTCGTATCCTTTCCGTAGCCACCTGTTTCCGCTCTTACCTGAGCTCATCTCACGAGCCTCTCGGGGAGATTTTTTTGTTGCGTGTTGCGCAACATGGTAGGCTTTCGCGATGATCAAATCTTTTCAGCACAAGGGGCTACGTAGGCTCTTCGAAACAGGTAGTACAGCTGGCATACAACCAGCTCATGCCAAGCGGCTTCGAATGCAGCTAGCCGCCTTGGATACAGCCATGACCATTGATGATATGGACATTCCGGGCTTTCGTTTGCACCTGCTCAAGGGAGAGAAGCGCGGACGCTGGTCGATCATGGTGAATGGCAACTGGCGGCTCACTTTCGAGTTTCGCGAAGGAAACGCTTATGTACTGGACTATGAGGATTACCATTGATGAACATGCACAACCCACCTCATCCCGGTGAATTCATTACCGAAATCTATCTGGAGCCTAACGGTATCAGCGGCCGAGAACTGGCTGAAAAGCTTGGTGTAGCGCCCTCGACTTTGAGCCGTGTCTTGAAGAGGGCCAGTCGCGTTTCGCCTGAAATGGCGCTGCGGCTGTCGGTCGCGCTCGGCCGCTCGCCGGAAAGCTGGCTGGCTATGCAAGATGCTTACGATTTGTGGATTGCTCGTCAACACGTCGATTTGCAGCAAGTAGGAAAGCTCGCTTTCGCATGATCAGCCCAAGTTGGATGAGTTGCTCTCTTGTCTACAGAATTGGCTGCTATCCGGCCCTGCTTACTTGGTTCAATTGTGTCTTTTGACGGCAACGTTGTTTGTTGAAAACGTGAAACGGGCGACTCTCAAGTCGCCCGTTTTCATTACTCCGCCGCTTGCGCCCGCAACCGTCTCCCAATCACATCGCACCCGAGGTCAGGCAATGTAGGCGCCTGCTGCGCAGTCGAGCGGGAGCAAGCTCCCTCGCCACAGGGGGAGCTTTGCTCGACTGGGCGGTAGGTGAACACCCTGCATCAGCTGTGGCAGCAACTGTGAGGCTTGGCGTCCTCGTATTTATCGTGATGCCGTACCCAATCCATGATTTCGTCCTCATTACGCCCCTTCGGCGCGAGGTCGAGGTAGTGGTAAGTCCCGACCAGCATGTCCAGACCTCGGGCATAGGTGGAGTAGGTGTGAAATATTTCGCCGGCCTCGTTGCGGTAGAAGACGCTCAAACCTGGGAGTTCGCCTTCGGCGGTGTCGGTTTTTTCGTAGTTGTAGGTGGCTTTTCCGGCGGCGGTGTCTTCGGTTTTGAAGCTGACGCCGAAGTCGTAGTTGAAGTCGCAACCGTTTGAGGAGACCCAGTCGAAGGCCCAGCCCATGCGGCGTTTGAACGGTTGGAATTCGGCGAACGGGGCGCGGGAGACGGCGACCACCGCCACATCGTGGTGGGCCAGGTGTTGGTTGGCTCCGTCGATGTGGTCGCAGAGGAAGGAGCAGCCTTGGCAGCCTTCTGTCCAGCCGGGGCCGAACATGAAGTGGTAGACGATCAGTTGGCTGCGGCCGCCGAACAGATCGGCCAGGCTGAGTTCGCCGTTCGGCCCCTGGAAACGGTAGGGTTTGTCGATCTTGACCCACGGCAGGGCGCGGCGTTCGGCGCTGAGTTTGTCCCGTTCACGGGTGAAGGCTTTTTCGTGGGCCAGGTGTTGCTGGCGGGCCTTGAGCCATTCTTCCCGCGAGACGACTGGATGGTTCTCTACGTTCATGGTGATTTCTCCTGGAGGCAGGGCGTTTCAACAAGTGGTCGTCTGGCCCTGGATGAATTCGACAGACCGTTGGTCGGTTGACGCGACGGTCCGCCCGGAAGCCTGGCTGAACGGTGGCGTGGCGCTCCGGTCACAGGTTGAGTAGGCATCTCACTCTTTGGAGGATGGATCAGGATGGCGACTTATAACTGGGATTTGATCGAAAAGTTGTTGCACGAAGTGCAGAATGGCGCGGGCCACAGTTTCACGCCTCGGCCTTATGCGGAGGAGTATGTGGCGGCGAAAGCGGCCGCAGGCGAGGAGACAGAGAACCTCGATCATCTGAAGGCGGTCGCCGGGGAGTACGAGAAGTTGCTGCTGGAGCGTGGCTTCATTGAGCCTCGCCCGGAGGAAGAGGGCGGCAATGGCGAGAATTTCGTGCTGACGATGCGGGGTTCGCGCTTGTTGAGCCTGATCGATAGCAGCATTCCCGGTAATGATCATCCGCGTCAGGTGCTGGATGAGCAGGAAGATGCGCTGGATGAGTTTACCTTTGATGACTTGGCTTCGAAGGCGCAAATTGCCTGACAGGTGTGCGCCGTCCTTGTGGGAGCGGGCTTGAACTGGTCAAGTATTCTTGGACACCATTTAAGGTTCACGCCGCCAGTCTTTCCCTGACGACCGGCGACCGGTAATCGTT
>NZ_VIUE01000054.1 GCF_007828215.1 Pseudomonas sp. SJZ074
GAGCGTTTCATCGCCGACCCGTTCAGCAGCGAACCGAACGCGCGCCTGTACAAGACCGGCGACCTCGGTCGCTGGTTGGCCGACGGTACGCTGGAATACCTGGGCCGCAATGACTTCCAGGTGAAGATCCGTGGTTTCCGCATCGAGTTGGGTGAGATCGAGAACGTGCTGCTCGGTTGTGCTGGCGTCACCGACGCCGTGGTCATTGCCCGGGACGATAATCGCCTGGTGGCCTATGTCTGCGGTGAACCGGTGCCAGCCGAGCAACTGCGCAGTGCACTGTTGAGCGGCCTGCCCGAATACATGGTGCCCAGCGCCTTCGTACACCTGGACGCCCTGCCCCTGACCGCCAACGGCAAGCTCGACCGTCGTGCCCTGCCCGAGCCCGGTCAGGACGCCCTCGCCAGCAAAGCCTACGAGGCGCCGCTGGGTGACACCGAGATCGCCATCGCCGAAATCTGGAAAGGCCTGCTGCACCTGGATCAGGTCGGCCGTCACGACGGTTTCCTCGAACTGGGAGGCCATTCCCTGCTCACCGTGCAATTGCAAGCCCGCCTGCACCAGGACCTCGGTGCCGAGATCGACCTGCGCACCCTGTTCGCCCAGACCTCCCTGAGCGAACTGGCCCGACACGTCGAACAGGCCGGCCAGTCCCGGCTCCAGGCGATTGCCGTGGTCTCCCGCGAGCAGCCGCTGCCGCTGTCCCTGGCCCAGCAGCGCTTGTGGTTCCTCGATCAGTTGGACCATGCCGCCAGCGTCGCCTACCACATGCCCGCCGCCCTGCACCTGCGCGGCAGCCTGGACCGGGACGCCTTGCAACGGGCCCTGAACCGCATCGTCGCCCGCCACGAAAGCCTGCGCACCACCTTCGAGCGCCAGGACGGCGAAGTACGCCAACGTTTCGCCCCGGCCGACATCGGTTTCGCCCTGGTGGAGCATGACCTGCAAACCCTGGACGCCGAGGCCCGGCAACAGGCCGTCGAACAGCTGTCCCAGGAAGAAGCCCGCGCGGCTTTCGACCTGAGCGCCGGCCCGCTGATTCGCGGACGCCTGCTGCGCCTGGCCGATGACGAGCACATCCTGCTGGTGACCCAGCACCACATCGTCTCCGACGGCTGGTCGGTGGCGGTGTTGATCGGTGAGTTCAATGCGCTGTACGCCGCGTTCAGCCAGGACCGCGAAGATCCTTTGCCGCCCCTGGCCCTGCAATACGCCGACTACGCCGCCTGGCAACAGCAGCACCTGCAAGGCGAGCGCCTGCAAGCCCAGACGCAATTCTGGAAGGAACACCTCACCGGCGCCCCGGCGCTGCTGGAATTGCCGTCCGACCATCCACGGCCCCAGGTGCAAAGCTACCAGGGCGCCGCATTGGCGCTGCAACTGCCCGCTCCGTTGAGCGCGCGCCTGCGGCGTTTCAGCCAGCAGCGCGGCCTGACCCCGTTCATGACCCTGCTGGGGGCCTGGTCGATCCTGCTGTCGCGCCTGAGCAATCAGGCGGAAGTCGTGGTCGGCACGCCCGTCGCCAACCGTCCACGCCGTGAAACCGAAGCGTTGATCGGCTTCTTCGTCAACACCCTGGCCCTGCGCATCGACGTGCAGGCCGATAGCCCTGTGGAACAACTGCTCGAACGCATCAAGGCCACCACCCTCGACGCCTACGGCCATCAGGATCTGCCGTTCGAACAAGTGGTCGAGGCCCTGCAACCGGAGCGCAGCCTTGGTCATAGCCCGCTGTTCCAGGCCATGCTGGTGCTCGGCAACACGCCACAGGACCAGGCTTTGGAATTGCCAGGCTTGAGCCTGAGCCCACTGGCCCAGCCCACCGGCACCACCCAGTTCGACGTAAGTCTGTCCCTCAATGACGACGGCGAGACCATCAGCGGCCAGTTCGAGTACGCCACCGACCTGTTCGATGAAGCCACCATCGCCCGCTGGGGCCGGCACCTGCTGCACCTGCTCGATGGGATGCTCGACGATGCCACGCAGCCGGTGGCAACCCTGCCCTTGCTCGATGACACGCAACGCCGGCAACTGCTGGAGACGTTCAACCCTGCGTCCGTTGCCCTGGATGAAAGCCCGAATCGCTTCCCTCACGCCGTCTTCGCCGCACAGGCAGGTCGGACACCGGATGCGGTGGCGCTGGTCGGTACCGGGCAAACCCTGAGCTACGCCGAACTCAATGCCCAGGCCAACCGCGTGGCCCACGGTTTGATCGCTCTGGGCGTGCGGCCTGACGACACCGTCGGCCTCTGCGCCCGTCGCAGCCCGGAGATGGTCATCGGCCTGCTGGGCATCCTCAAGGCCGGGGCGGCCTATGTGCCGCTGGACCCGCAATACCCGGCACAACGCCTGACCCACATGCTCGCCGACAGCGCGCCGCGGGCCCTGGTGCGCCAGCAAGGCCTGGAGGAACTGCCGGTGCCGCAAGGCCTGGCCACCCTCGAACTGGGCAGCCCGACGCTGCTGCAGCAGCCGGCCTATGACCCGCAAGTGAACGAGCTGAACTTCGCTCATCTGGCCTACGTCATCTACACCTCCGGTTCCACCGGGCTGCCAAAAGGTGTGATGGTCGAACATCGCGGCCTGCGCAACCTGCTGGACTGGTACCTCGACGACCTGGCCTTCCATGCCGGCGATGCGGTGCTGCTGGCCTCGTCCTATAACTTCGACCTGACCCAGAAGAACATCCTCGCCCCGCTGATGGTCGGCGCCGCGTTGCACCTGGCCGAAGAACCGTTCAACCCGAGCGCCATTGTCGCGCAGATCGCCGAGGCCGGGATTACCCACCTCAACATGTCCCCCAGCGCCTTCCACGCCCTGGTGGACGCCGACCAGCACGAAGCACTGGCCTGCCTGAAACGGGTGGTGCTGGGTGGCGAACCGATCCAGGTCGCCATGCTGGAAAAACTGCCGCTGCCACGGCCGGCGATCATCAACAGCTACGGGCCCACCGAGTGCAGCGACGTGGTCGCCTGGTACACCGCCGATACCGATCTCGGGGCTTACCGCAACCGCTCGATTCCGATCGGCCGGCCGATCCGCAACATGCAACTGCATGTGCTGGATGCTCACGGGCAATTGCTGCCAATGGGTGTACCTGGCGAAATCCATATCGGCGGTGTCGGTGTGGCGCGGGGTTATCTCAACCTGCCACAGCTCAGCGCCGAACGCTTCATCGCCGACCCGTTCAGCGAGCGGGCCGATGCCCGCCTGTACAAGACCGGCGACATCGGCCGCTGGCTGCCCGACGGCACCCTGCAATACCTGGGACGTAACGACGATCAGGTGAAGATTCGTGGCCTGCGGGTCGAGCTTGGGGAAATCGAAGCTGCCCTCGCCGCCCTTGCCGGGGTCCGCGAAGCAGCCGTCGTCCCCCGCGACCATCAGGCCGGCAAGCGCCTGGTGGCCTACCTGTGCGGCGAACCGGCGGCCGCCACCGCGTTGCGCGCCGAACTTCTGGGCCGCCTGCCCGAGCACATGGTACCCAGCGCCTTCGTGGTGCTGGACGCCCTGCCGCTCACCCCCAACGGCAAGCTGGACCGCCGGGCCCTGCCCGAACCGGATCAGGACGCCTACGCCAGCCAGGCCTACGAGGCACCGCAAGGGACGGTGGAACAGACTATCGCCGATATCTGGCAACAACTGCTGGGCCTCGAACGGGTCGGCCGCCACGATGGCTTCTTCGAACTCGGCGGTCACTCGTTGATGGCGGTCAGCCTGATCGAACGCCTGCGCGAACACGGCCTGAATGCCGACGTGCGCAGCGTCTTCGGTGCCCCGACCCTGCGGGACCTCGCTTCGGCCCTGACGGATGCCAGCCACAGCGCCTTCCAGGCCCCGGCCAACCGCATCCCGGCCGATTGCACCGCCCTGACGCCGGACATGTTGCCCTTGGTGGACCTGACAGCGGATCAGCTCGAACGCATCGTCGCCGCGGTACCGGGCGGCGCCGCGAACATCCAGGACATCTATCCGCTGGCCCCGCTGCAGCAAGGCATCCTGTTCCATCACTTGCTCGGACACGAAGGCGACGCCTATCTGGTGCGCTCGCTGCTCGAGTTCGACGACCGCCAGCGCCTCGATGCCTTTATCGGCGCCTTGCAGCAGGTGATCGACCGCCATGACATCCTGCGCACCTGCGTGCAGTGGGACGGCTTGCCCCAGGCGGTGCAAGTGGTGCAACGCCAGGCGCGTCTGCCGGTGCACAGCGTCACCCTGGACAGTCACCAGGACCCGCTCAGCCAGCTCGAAGCCCTGAGCGACCCACGGCAACTGCGCCTGGATCTGCGCCAGGCACCGCTGATGCGGGCCTGCATCGCCCGGGATCCGCGTTCCGAACGCTGGATGCTGGCGCTACTCAATCACCACATGGCGAGCGACCACGTCACCCTGGAAATCGTCCTGGAAGAAATCCACGGGATCCTTCACGGACAAGGCGACAGCCTGGGCAAACCACAGCCTTATCGCGACTTCATCGCCCAGACCCAAGCCACGCCGGCCCAGGTCCACGAGGCCTACTTCAGCCGTCGACTGGCCGACGTCGATTCGCCCACCGCGCCCTTCGACCTGCTCGAAGTACAAGGGGATGGCAATCACATCGAAGAGGCCAGCGTGCAACTGAGCGTCGAACTCAACCTGCGCTTGCGGGCTCAGGCCAGGGAACGCGGCATTACCCCGGCGACGCTGTTCCACGTGGCCTGGGCGCAAGTGCTGGCCCGCTGTACCGGGCGCGACGATGTGGTGTTCGGCACCGTGGTCGCCGGTCGCCTGCAAGGCTCGGCGGGGGCCGAACGGGCCTTGGGGGTGTTCATCAACACCTTGCCGGTGCGGGTACAACTGGCCGGCGCTGGCGCCAACGACAAGGTCCTGGCGACCCACCGCGACCTGATCGAACTGCTGGCCCACGAACAGGCCTCCCTGGCCCTGGCCCAACGTTGCAGCGACGTACCCAGTGCCTTGCCGCTGTTCACTACCCTGCTCAACTACCGGCACCAGCGCGACGACAGCCAGTTGCAATGGCCGGGCATGCGCATCCTGAACAGCGCCGAACGCACCAACTACCCGCTGACCCTGTCGGTCAACGACTATGGCGATGCCCTGGGGCTGACGGTACAGAGCGTCCGGGCGGTGGACCCGCAACGCATCTGCGCCCTGATGCAACGGGCCCTGGAACAACTGACCCAGGCCTTGATGTACACGCCGCGGATTGCACTCACGCAACTGGATGTGCTGCCACCCCAGGAACGTAACCTGCTGCTGGAGACCTTCAACCAGACCCGCGAGGACTACCCGACGCACCTGTGCATCCAGCACCTGTTCGAAGAGCAGGTACTCCGCACGCCGGACGCCTGTGCCCTGGTCGACGCTCGGCAGACCTTCACTTACGCCGAGCTCAACGCCCAAGCCAATCGCCTGGCCCATCACTTGATCGCCTCGGGGGTTCAACCGGGTGATCTGGTGGCGATCTGCGTTGAACGCAGCGCGGCGATGATCAGCGGCCTGCTGGGCATTCTCAAGGCCGGCGGCGCCTATGTGCCGCTGGACCCGACCTACCCGGCCGAACGCCTGGCGTCGATTGTCGAGGATGCACGGCCGCGCCTGCTGCTGGCCGATCCGGTCGGTCGCGCAGCCGTCGGCACGCTGCAGGAAGGCACCCGCTACCTGGCCATCGAGCAGGCCCTGGCGGCGCAGACCAGTACCCGCGATCCACGCTGGGATGCCACCGGCCTGACTCCGGCACACTTGGCCTATGTGATCTACACCTCCGGCTCCACCGGCAAACCCAAGGGGGTGATGATCGAACACCGCAACCTGGTTGCCTCGACGCTGGCCCGACGCACGGTGTACGGGCCAGCGACCGACAAGCGCTTCCTGTTGCTCTCGTCGATTGCCTTCGACAGCTCCGTGGCGGGAATCTTCGGCACGTTGATCAGCGGTGGCACCTTGTGCGTTCCGACGGCCGAAGCCGCCCGCGACCCGCAAGCCATCGCCCGCGTCATCGGCGAACAGGCCATTACCTCACTGCTGTGCGTGCCGTCCCTGGGCCGGCTGGTGCTGGCGAGCCTTGCCAGCGAAAACGGGCACGGCAGCCTGCGGGAGATGGTCGTCGCCGGCGAAGCCTGCCCGGCCCAGTTGGTACAGGAATGTGCAGGCCTGGAACCGGCCATCGTCCTGTACAACGAGTACGGCCCCACCGAAGCCACCGTCTGGGCCACGGTGCATCGCTGCACCGCCCGGGACCAGGGCACCGTGCCGATTGGTCGTGCCATCCCCAATAGCCGCCTGTACGTGCTCGACGAACAGGGCCGGCCGGCACCACTCGGCGTGCCGGGTGAGCTGTACGTGGGCGGCGCGGGTGTCGCCCGGGGCTACCTGGACCGGGCGCAACTGAACGCCGAACACTTCCTCGTCGACCCGTTCAGCCCAGACGACGAGGCGCGGATGTACCGCACCGGCGACCTGGTGCGCCTGCGTGACGACGGCGTACTCGAATTCCTCGGACGCAACGACCAGCAGGTCAAAATCCGCGGTTTCCGTATCGAGCCCGGCGAAATCGAAGCCCTGATGCTGACCCTGCCGGGGGTGCGCGAAGCGGCCGTCATCGCTCGTGAAGACAGCCCCGGGGCCCTGCGCCTGGTGGCCTACCTGAGCGTCGAGCCACATCTGACCGGCCGCAACGCCAGCAGCACTCTGCGCCCGTACCTGACCTCGCAATTGCCAGACTACATGGTCCCGGCGGCGTTCGTGGTGGTCGAGCAGTTGCCGCTGAGCCCCAACGGCAAGCTGGACCGCCGCGCCCTGCCCGCGCCTCGCAGCGAAGACTTCGCCTACCGCGAGTACGAAGCCCCCAACGGCGAAACCGAAGAACTGCTGGCGCAGATCTGGGCCGACCTGCTGGGGCTGGAGCGGATCGGTCGGCATGACGATTTCTTCGAACTCGGCGGCCATTCGCTGCTGGCGGTACAGGTCACCCTGCGGGCGCGAGAAACCTTCGCCGTCGAAGTGCCCCTCAGGAGCCTCTTCGAACACCCGTCCCTGCTGGCACTGGCCGACCTGATTACCACGCTGCAATTGGCCCAGTACGAGTCGGACGAATTGATGGACCTGCAACAAGAAATGGCTTCGCTGTCTGAAAGCGAACTGCTCGCTATCGTCTCCAAGGATGCTTAACAATTGAACGAACATAACGATAGTCTCGACCAGTTGAAACGTGCCGCACTGCTGCGCCTGCTCAAGCAGCGCGGCGCCACACGGGTCATCGAAACGGCTCCCGACGACATCACCGGCGCGGATCGCGAGGGACCGCTGGCGCTGTCGTTCGCCCAGCAGCGGCTGTGGTTCCTCGATCAGCTGGACCCGACCGCCAGCGCCGCCTATCACATCCCCGCTTCGCTGGTGCTGCGCGGGGCCCTTAACCGGGCCGCGCTGAAGAATGCCCTCGATCGCCTGGTGGCGCGGCATGAAAGCCTGCGCACCACCTTCCGCCGCGATGGCGAACAGCCGGTGCAGGTGATCGCCCCGGCCGACTGCGGCTTCAACCTGCAGGAACAGGACCTGCGCCACTTGCCTCGGGAAGAGGCTGAACGGCAAGCGGCCCGGCTGGCGGAAGAGGAAGCGGCCCGAGCGTTCGATCTGCTGCACGGTCCGCTGATCCGCGGCACATTGCTGTGCCTGGCCGACGATGAGCATCGGTTGTTGATCACCCAGCACCACATCATCTCCGACGGCTGGTCCATCGGCCTGCTGGTCAAGGAATTCGCCGCGCTGTACCAGGCATTCAGTGCCGGACAAGCCGATCCGCTGCCACCACTGACCCTGCAATATGCCGACTACGCTGCCTGGCAGCGCCGTCACCTGCAAGGCGAGCGCCTCGACCAGCAGGTGGAATTCTGGCGCGCTCACCTGGCCGGCGCTCCGGCGTTGCTCGCGCTGCCCACCGACCGGCCACGCCCGGCGGTGCAAAGCTATCGGGGTGAAACCCTGGGCTTCGACCTGCCCGCCGCGTTGTCCGCCGCCATCGCCCGGTTCGCCCAGTCCCGCGCCGCAACGCCGTTCATGACTCTGATGGCGGCCTGGGCGGTGTTGCTGGCACGGATCAGCGGCCAACAGGACCTGGTGATCGGCACCGTTGCCGCCAACCGCGACCGCCAGGATGTGCAGTCGTTGATCGGCTTCTTCGTCAACACCCTGGCCCTGCGCATCCGCCTGGAAGCCAACCCGACCCTCGAGCAGGTGTTGCAGCAGGTCAAGGATCTGATGCTGGAGTCTTCCAGCCGTCAGGACACCCCGTTCGAACTGGTGGTCGAAGCCCTCAAGCCGCCGCGCAGTGCCAGCTTCAGCCCAGTGTTCCAGACCATGCTCTACACCAATGCCGGGGGTGCCGGCGGCCAGTTGCAGTTGCCGGGTCTGGACCTGGAGTTCCTGCCGTCGCGCAAGGACAACACCCAGCACGACCTGTCCCTGCACATCGACGAAGGTGGCCCGAGCCTGTCATGCAGCCTGTCATATTCCACCGCGCTGTTCGATGCCGCCACCGTCGAACGCCTCGCGGCGCGCTTCGAACGCCTGCTGCACTGTTTCACCGAAGCACCGGACACCCGTATCGGTGCATTGGAACTGGACCCGACCCTGGTCCTGCCACCCATCACCGCGCTGACGCCGGTGCCGGAGCGCATGCCGCTGTCCTATCACCAGGAACGGCTCTGGTTCGTCGACACCTTCGAGAACGGTTACCTGTACGACGCCAACCCGGTCTATCACAACATCCCCTTGCTGCTGGAGCTGACCGGCGAGATCAACCAACCGGCCCTGCAAACCGCCCTCGACGGCCTGCTGGCTCGTCACGACATCCTGCGTTGCCGGATCCAGAGCGACGGTGCAAGTGCCTGGCAGTGCTTCGACGGACCGGCAACCCTGTCTCTTGAACGAATCCAGGGCAACCCGGACACCCTCGCCGCCCAGGCCCTGGCCGAGACCCGTCGGCCGCTGGCCATGAACAGCGGTAGCCTGGTGCGCGCCAGCCTGGTGCAGGCGGACGAACGCACCGCCGTGCTGGCGATTGCCGTGCATCATTTGCTGGCCGACCGCACCTCCATGCAACTGCTCAAGCGCGACCTGCTGGCCCTCTATGAAGCCGCCTGCGCCGAACGCAACGCCGAGCTGCCGCCCCTGCCGCTGGGCTATGGCGACTTTGCCGCCTGGCAACGCCAGCTCCCGGCTGCGGTGCTGGAGAACCTGCGGGCCTATTGGAGCTATCAGTTGCGCGGCAAGCTGCAAGCCCTGGAACTGCCGCTCAATCGGCCGCGCATGGCCGTGCATGTGTTCGCCGAAGCGACCCATGCCTTCAGCCTCGAAGCGCCGCTGGTCCGCCGCCTCGAAGCCCTGGCCCGGGAAGTCGGCGTGAGCAGCGACAGCCTGGCCCTCAGCGCCTTTACCGCGTTGCTGCGCCGCTATGCCGGCCACGACGAACTGGTGATCGGCACCACGGCCGCCTGCCGCGAGCCCGGTCTGAACGACGTCGTCGGGCCGCTGGACAACCTGCTGGTGATGCGCGGCTTCTGCGACAGCGACACCACCTTGCAACAGCTCTGGGAACAGACCAGCCACAACCTGACCCAGGCCCTGCGCCATCGACACATGCAGTTCGACCAGTTGGTGCTGGCGCTGAATCCGGCCAAGGACATGAGCCGCACCGCGCTGTTCGACGTACTGTTCAACTTCCAGCGCGACACCGACGCCAGCGCCCGGGTCGCGGGACTGGGGGTCAATACTCTGGAAAGCAACCTGGGCTACGGCAAGAACGACCTGCACCTGTTGATCACCGCTGGTGAACAACGCTGGGCCGGGCATGTGGTGTACAACGCGGAGTTCTTCGACGCCGGGTTCATCCAGCAATTGATGCGCCATTACGTGCGCCTGCTGGAAGCCTTTGTCGAAGATGCCCTGCAGCGAGTCGACGATGTTCCTCTGCTGGACAGCGCCGAGCGGCAGCGGCAGATCATCGACTTCAACGACAGTGAAGCGGCCTGGCCCGACACCCTGACCCTGCAGCAGATTTTCGAGGAGCAGGCCCGCCGGACACCGGAGCGCATTGCCGTCAACCTCGGCGAGGAGCAGTTGAGCTATCGCCAACTCAACGAACAGGCCAACCGCCTCGCCCACCGTTTGCGCGCCGCAGGTGTGCGGCCCCAGGAACTGGTGGCCATCACGCTGGAGCGCTCGGTGCAGATGATCGTCGCCACCCTGGCGGTGCTCAAGGCCGGCGGCGCCTATGTGCCCATCGACCCGGCCTCGCCCCAGGAGCGTATTGCCTATGTGCTGCGCGACAGCGGTGCCCGCAAGGCCATCGCGCGTCAGGGCATGGCGCCGGCGCTGCAGGCGCTGGGTATCGAAGTCCTCGATCCGTCCCTCGGCAACGTCGATGCCAGTGTCGCCAACCCGACCCACGTCAACACCCCGGAACACCTCTGCTATGTGATCTACACCTCGGGTTCCACCGGCGAGCCCAAAGGTGCACTGCTCGAACACCGCAACGTCGTGCGGCTGCTGCACAACAATCGCCCGGACTTCCAGTTCAATGCCGAGGACGTCTGGTCGCTGTTCCACTCCAACGCCTTCGACTTCTCGGTCTGGGAAATCTTCGGCGCGCTGCTCCATGGCGCACGCCTGACCCTGGTGCCTGAAGCCTTGCGTCGGGATCCGGCAGCGCTGCTGGACTTCCTCGAACGCGAACAGGTGACGGTGCTGAACCAGACGCCCTCGGCGTTCCACCAGCTCAGTGCCGCCGCATTGGCGACACCGGACGTGCGCCTGACGGATTTGCGCTACGTGATTTTCGGCGGGGAAAGCCTGGAGCTGGGCAAGCTCGATGCCTTCCACCGTGCCTTCGGGCATGTGGCGCTGGTGAACATGTACGGCATCACCGAAACCTGCGTCCACGTCACCTACAAAGCCATTGGTGCGGCCGACATCGCCGCCGGCATCTCCAATGTCGGCCGGCCGATTCCGACCACCGTGGCCTATGTGCTCGACGCCCAGCAGCGGCTGCTGCCAGTCGGCGTGGCCGGTGAGATCTGCGTCGGCGGCCTGGGGGTCGGCCGCGGCTACCTGAACCGTCCGACCTTGAGCGCCGAACGCTTCATTGCCGACCCGTTCCGGCCCGGCGAGCGGCTGTATCGCTCCGGGGACTTGGGCAAGTTGCTGGACAACGGCGAGATCGTGCACCTGGGCCGGATGGACGCCCAGGTGAAGATCCGTGGTTTCCGCATCGAGCTGGGGGAGATCGAAGCCAAGTTGCTGGCCTGCGAGGGTGTGCGTGAAGCCCGGGTACTGGCCCGTGATGACGTGAGCCAGGGCAAGCGCCTGATCGCCTATCTGATTCCCCGTTCAGGCGCGGTGCTGGAAGTGGCGGCCTTGCGCAAGCAATTGGGTGCGACCCTGCCCGACTACATGATCCCGACGGCCTTCGTCAGCCTGCACGCCTACCCCCTCACGGCCAACGGCAAACTCAACCAGGATGCCTTGCCCGAACCGGACCTGGGCGCCATGTCCGAGCGCGGCTACACCGCCCCCGAAGGCGCCACCGAAATCGCCCTGGCGCAAATTTTCCAGGAATTGCTAGGCCTTGAGCGCGTGGGTCGCCATGACAGTTTCTTCGAACTGGGCGGGCATTCCCTGCTGGCCGCGCAACTGGTTTCCCGGGTGCGGCAGCAGTTGGGCTGCGAGCTGATGCTGCGCGAACTGTTCAGCCACCCCACCGTGGAAGAACTGGCACGGGTGGTGGGTCACCCGCTCACCGCCGAGGCCGAGACCATCGCCCTGGTCGACCGCAACGGGCCGCTGGCCTTGTCGTTCGCCCAACAGCGCCTGTGGTTCCTCGACCAGCTCGATTCCAGCGCCGGCAGCGCCTACCACATGCCGGCGGCCCTGCTGCTGCGTGGCGATCTCGACCGTGCGGCCCTCAAGGCCGCGCTGGATCGCCTGGTGGCCCGGCATGAAAGCCTGCGCACCACCTTCGAACGCCGTGGCGAACAGCCGGTGCAAGTCATCGCCCCGGCGGACTGTGGCTTCGCCCTGGCCGAACAGGACCTGCGTGCGCTGCCCTATGAACAGGCCAGCCTCAGCGCATCACGCATCGGCAACAATGAGGCCCTGGCGCCGTTCGACCTGAGCCGTGGGCCGCTGATTCGTGGGCGCCTGCTGCGCCTGGCCGATGACGAGCACATCATGCTGATCACCCAGCACCACATCATCTCCGACGGCTGGTCGGTGGGGGTGCTGGTCAAGGAATTCGCCGCCCTCTACCGGGCCTTCAGCCAGCAGCAGCCCGATCCCCTGCCGGCGTTGCCGATCCAATATGCCGACTACGCCGCCTGGCAGCACCAGGCCCTCGACGGCGAACGCCTCGATCGCCAGGCCAGGTTCTGGCGTGAGCACTTGGAAGGCGCGCCGGCCCTGCTATCCCTGCCCACCGACCGCCCCCGTCCGGCGATGCAGAGCTATCGCGGCGGCGACGTCGCGGTGACCATCGCCCCGGCCTTGCGCGAACGCCTGGAGCACTTCTGCCAGGCACACAACGTGACCCTGTTCATGGCGCTGCTCAGTGCCTGGTCGGTGCTCATGGCGCGCCTGGGCAACGAACGGGACGTGGTCATCGGCGTACCGACGGCCAACCGCGGCCGCACCGAGACCGAAAACCTGATCGGTTTCTTCGTCAACACCCTGGCCCTGCGCGTAGACCTGACGCAGAACCCGAGCGTGGCGCAACTGCTGGAGCAGATCAAACAGACCACCCTGGCGGCTCACGAGCACCAGGACATTCCTTTCGAGCAAGTCATCGAAGCCGTACAGCCGCCGCGCTCCCTGAGCCACAACCCGCTGTGCCAGGTCGCCCTGTCGCTGGACAACACCCCGGGCGGTGGCGAGCTGAGCCTGCCCGGCCTGACCCTGGTGCCGGTGGCCCAGGCCCATGAAACCGCGCAGTTCGACCTGATGTTGACCCTGGGCAATGACGGCGGCACGCTGGCTGGCGTGATCGAATACGCCAGCGATCTGTTCGACCGCACCACCGTGGAGCGTTTCGCCCAGCATTTCCAGACCCTGCTCGAAGCGATGGTGGCGGATGTCGAGCAACCCGTGCTCGGTTTGCCGTTGCTCAGTCCCGCACAGCGCCAGGCCTCACCTGCGGCGTTACCGCCCAAGGCTGTATTGAGCCCCGAAGCGTTGATACATCAACGCTTCGAACAACTCGCCGCCGCCCAGCCCCACAACATTGCCCTGGTCTTTGGCAAAACGGAACTGAGTTACCAGGCCCTCAATCGCCGGGCCAACCGCGTCGCCCGGCTGCTGCTGGCCCAGGGCGTGCGCCCTGACGACCGGGTTGCGATCCTGGCCCAACGCGGCGTGGAAATGGTCTGCGCGGTACTGGCAGTGCTCAAGGCCGGTGCGGCCTATGTGCCGCTGGACCCGGCCTACCCCGCCGCACGACTCGGCTACCTGCTGGACGACAGCACCCCGGTCGCGCTGCTGGCACAACCGACGTGCCTCGGCGCGCTGCCCGAGCACGCCGTACCGGTGGTGAGCCTCGACGAGGACCTCGCGGCAGATGACCTGACAGAACTGGATCGCAATCCGGACGCTGACGCGCTCGGCCTGACGTCGCAGCACTTGGCTTATGTCATTTACACCTCAGGTTCCACCGGTTTGCCCAAAGGGGTATTGGTGGAACATGGCAACGTGGCGCGTCTGTTCGACGCCACCGCCGAACTGTTCGACTTTGGTCACCAGGATGTCTGGACGCTGTTCCATTCCTTTGCCTTCGACTTCTCGGTCTGGGAAATCTGGGGCGCGCTGAGCTACGGCGGCAAACTGGTAGTGGTGCCGAGCGACGTGGCCCGTTCGCCCGACGACTTCTACGCACTGGTCTGCCAACAACAAGTGACCGTGCTGAACCAGACGCCAAGCGCCTTCCGCCAGTTCATCGAAGCCCGTGAGCGCAGCGACCTGGAACAC
The DNA here is from genome assembly GCF_007828215.1 of Pseudomonas sp. SJZ074. GTDB lineage: Bacteria > Pseudomonadota > Gammaproteobacteria > Pseudomonadales > Pseudomonadaceae > Aquipseudomonas. Next base: position 14,011 of record NZ_VIUE01000054.1, read on the forward strand.
GGCCTGCGGGAAGTGATTTTCGGCGGCGAAGCCCTGGACTTCCGCAGCCTGCGGCCATGGACCGCGCGTACGGCGCTGTCCCGCACGCGCCTGGTGAACATGTACGGCATCACCGAAATCACCGTGCACGCCACTTACTACCCGGTCAGCCAGGAGGAAATCGACGCGGGCGCGCCAAGCCTGATCGGCCCGCCCCTGCCCGACCTGTGCTTGCGGATTCTCGACGACTACGGGCAACCGGTGCCGGTGGGGGTCAATGGTGAGATCTACATCGGCGGTGCCGGTGTGGCCCGGCATTACCTCAATCGCAACGAACTGAACGCCGAGCGCTTCATTCCCGACCCGTTCGCAACACACGCCGATGCCCGGCTGTACCGCACCGGCGATATCGCCCGCTACCGCGCCGACGGCGGGGTGGTCTATGTGGGTCGTAACGACTCGCAGATCAAGATCCGCGGCTTCCGCATCGAGCTGGGCGAAATCGAAGCCCAACTGCTGGCCTGCGCCGAAGTCCGTGAAGCCCTGGTGACCGTGCGCGAAGACCAGCCCGGCGACAAGCGCCTGGTGGCGTACCTGATCGCCCATGAAGGGGTCGTCGTGGAATCGTCGGCCTTGCGCAGCCAACTGGCGAGCGTACTGGCCGAACACATGGTGCCCAGCGCCTTCGTGACGCTGACGGCCTGGCCACTGACCACCAACGGCAAGCTGGACCGCAACGCCTTGCCGGCACCGGACGCGTCCGCCGCCGCAAGCCAGCGGTATGAGGCACCGCTGGGCGCCATTGAAATCACCCTGGCCAATGCCTGGCAGGAGTTGCTCGGGGTAGAACGGGTGGGTCGCCATGACCACTTCTTCGAACTCGGCGGCCATTCCTTCCTGGTCATCAGCCTGATCGAGCGCCTGCGTCAGGCCGACCTGCAACTGGACGTGCGCACGGTGTTCTCGGCGCCGACCCTCAAGGCCATGGCCGCTGCGCTGGCCGGCGGCAACAACGCGCAACGGATCGTGCCGGAGAACCTGATCCCCGCCGATTGCACCGCCATCGAACCGCACATGCTGCCGCTGGTGACCCTCAGCCAGCAGGAAATCGAACAGATTGTCGCCGATGTTCCCGGCGGCGCCGCCAACGTGCAGGACATCTACCCGCTGTCGTCGTTGCAAGAAGGCATCCTGTTCCATCACCTGTTGCAGTCCGAAGGCGATGCGTACCTGATGCGCACGGTGGTAACGTTCAGCCGACGCCAGTTGCTCGATGACTTCCTGGCCGCCGTGCAGGTAGTGATCGACCGCCACGACATTCTGCGTACCGCCCTGCGCTGGCAAGGCCTGCCGCAGCCGGTGCAGATTGTCCATCGCCAGGCGCAGCTGCCGGTGGTAACCCTGGATTGCTTCCCCGGCGAAGACGCCCTGCAGATCCTGCGTGACACGACCGACACCCATCATCTGCGCCTCGACCTGCAACGGGCACCGTTGATTGCCGCATACATCATCGAGGACGAGCCTCGCGGGCAATGGCTGCTGGCGCTGCTCGACCACCACCTGGTCAGCGACAACGTGACGTTGCGGTTGATCATGCTGGAGATCCAGGCGGTCCTGGCCGGCCAGGCCGACAGTCTGCCGCCATCCCAGCCTTACCGGAACTTCATCGCCCAGGCCGCCAGCGTGTCCCAGGCCGACCACGAAGCCTACTTCCGCCGCTTGCTCGCGGATGTCGACTCCACCACCGCGCCTTACGGGGTGCTGGATGTGCGTGGCAACGGCGCCGGGATCAAGCGCGCGGTCAAGCACCTGGGCGATGAGCTCAGTACCCGGATCCACCGCACGGCCCGCCAGCAAGGGGTGCCCACCTCGGTGCTGTTCCATGCGGCCTGGGGCCTGGTAGTGGCCGCGACCAGCGGCCGCGACGACGGGATTTTCGGCACGGTGCTGTCAGGTCGGTCCCAAGGCACTGCCGGTGCCGACCATGCATTGGGAATGTTCATCAACACCTTGCCGATGCGCATCCGCTTGCAGCAGCACACTGTCAGCGACATCGTCCATGACGCCTACCAGCAACTGAGCGAGCTGCTGACCCACGAACAGGCTTCCCTGGCCCTGGCCCAGCGTTGCAGTGCGGTGGACGCTTCGTTGCCGCTGTTCACGGTGATCCTCAACTGCCGGCACGGCGACCTGGTGAACGCCTCCGGGGAAAACGTCGAGGACATGGGCGAGCACGAAGGCATGCACTTCATCGCCTCGGAAACCCGCACCAACTACCCCATCGAAATCGCCGTGGCGAATGTGGCGGACGGCTTCTCCCTGACCGCCCAATCCATCACCGGCATCGATCCGCAACGCATCGCCGCCTACCTGGGCCAGGCCGTGGCCGCGCTGGTGGACGCCCTGGAGCAGGCCCCTGATCGTCTCGCCAGCAGCCTCGACGTGCTGCCCGCTGGCGAGCGCCAGTTGCTGCTCGAAGACTTCAACCGCACCGCCCGCGATTTTGGCCCGGCGCAACCGATCCACCAACTGTTCGAAGCCCAGGTGCAGGCCAACCCCGACACCGTGGCCCTGGTCTGCGAAGACCGCCAGTTGAGCTATCGCCAACTCAACCGCCGCGCCAACCACCTGGCCCGGCAACTGCTTGAACTGGGCGTG
>NZ_VIUE01000055.1 GCF_007828215.1 Pseudomonas sp. SJZ074
GAAGGCGTTGAAATGGTAATGCCAGGTGACAACATCCAGATGACTGTCACCCTGATCAAGCCGATCGCGATGGAAGATGGTCTGCGTTTCGCTATTCGTGAAGGCGGTCGTACCGTTGGCGCCGGCGTCGTAGCAAAAGTCATCGAGTAAACAGTTGTAATGTCTTTATCGGGCCGGCATAATGGTCGGCCTGATTTTGTTTTAGGTCAGTAGCTCAATTGGCAGAGCGACGGTCTCCAAAACCGTAGGTTGGGGGTTCGATTCCCTCCTGACCTGCCAGATTCACTCAGTGTGTCTGGCTTTCTTTTCACAGGATCTTCATAGATGACTCCTAAAGCTGAAGCTCAAGGCTCTCGCTTCGATCTGCTCAAGTGGCTAGTGGTAGTCGCTTTGGTGGCTGTTGGCGTTGTTGGCAATCAGTATTTCTCTGCTTCGCCGATCCTGTACCGTGTACTCGCATTGCTTGCTATTGCTGCTGTTGCTGCCTTTGTAGGCCTGCAGACAGCCAAGGGCAAGTCTTTCTTTGTACTCGCTAAGGAAGCTCGCACCGAGATTCGTAAAGTCGTATGGCCGACTCGCCAAGAAACCACGCAGACCACGTTGATCGTTGTGGCTGTCGTTCTGGTTATGGCGTTACTGTTGTGGGGGCTTGATTCCCTGCTCGGTTGGCTCGTTTCCTTGATTGTTGGCTAAGGGTGTCCCGTGGCTAAGCGTTGGTACGTTGTGCATGCTTACTCGGGTTACGAGAAGCATGTTATGCGCTCGCTGATAGAGCGTGTGAAGCTGGCTGGCATGGAAGATGGCTTTGGCGAGATTCTGGTTCCCACTGAAGAAGTGGTTGAGATGCGTAATGGCCAGAAGCGCAAAAGCGAGCGCAAGTTCTTCCCAGGTTATGTGCTGGTACAGATGGATATGAACGAAGGGACTTGGCACTTGGTCAAGGATACCCCTCGGGTGATGGGCTTCATCGGCGGTACTGCCGACAAGCCGGCACCAATCACGGACAAAGAGGCAGAGGCAATTCTGCGTCGCGTCGCTGATGGTAGCGACAAGCCGAAGCCGAAAACATTGTTTGAACCAGGTGAGGTGGTACGAGTCACTGATGGTCCATTCGCTGATTTCAACGGCACGGTTGAAGAAGTTAACTACGAAAAGAGCCGGATCCAGGTCGCAGTGCTCATTTTCGGTCGCTCTACTCCGGTAGAGCTCGAGTTCAGTCAGGTCGAAAAGGTCTGATCGAACAGGCATCCCAACCCCGCAGCCCAAGGCTGTGGGGTTTTGTCGTCACTGGGATAAACGCGCAAGTAACCGGGGAGCCTTTCGAGGCGTTCGAACCCGTAATTGGAGTGCCTCATGGCCAAGAAGATTACCGCTTACATCAAGCTGCAAGTGAAGGCCGCTCAGGCTAACCCAAGCCCGCCCGTTGGTCCTGCTCTGGGTCAGCACGGCGTGAACATCATGGAATTCTGCAAGGCTTTCAACGCCCGTACCCAGGGTCTTGAGCCAGGTCTGCCGACTCCAGTGATCATCACTGTCTACAGCGACCGTAGCTTCACTTTTGAAACAAAGAGCACCCCTGCTTCGGTTCTCCTGAAGAAGGCTGCAGGTTTGACCAGCGGTTCCGCTCGTCCAAACACCGTTAAGGTTGGCACCGTTACCCGTGCTCAGCTGGAAGAAATCGCGAAGACCAAAAACGCGGATCTGACTGCAGCTGATATGGATGCAGCCGTGCGTACCATCGCCGGTTCTGCTCGTAGCATGGGCCTTAACGTGGAGGGTGTGTAATGGCTAAGCTGACCAAGCGTCAAAAGGCTATCGCCGGCAAAATCGAAGCAGGCAAGGCCTACAACTTTGTAGACGCCGCCGCCCTGCTGGCCGAGCTGTCGACTGTCAAGTTCAGCGAGTCGTTCGACGTTGCTGTAAACCTGGGTGTAGATCCACGTAAATCCGACCAGGTCGTTCGTAGCGCTACCGTGCTGCCACATGGCACTGGCAAGACTGTCCGTGTTGCTGTGTTCACCCAGGGTCCAGCAGCTGAAGCTGCTCTGGCTGCTGGTGCTGATCGCGTAGGCATGGATGATCTGGCTGCTGAAATGAAAGGCGGCGACCTGAACTATGACGTAGTGATCGCATCTCCTGATGCCATGCGCGTTGTAGGTCAACTGGGTCAGATCCTCGGTCCACGTGGTCTGATGCCTAACCCGAAAGTCGGAACCGTAACCCCGGACGTAGCTACCGCGGTCAAGAACGCGAAGGCTGGTCAGGTTCGTTATCGCACCGACAAAAACGGCATCATCCACACTTCCGTTGGCAAGATCGGTTTCGACGCCGTCAAGCTGAAGGAAAACGTTGAAGCCCTGATCGCTGACCTGAAGCGTATCAAGCCAGCTTCTTCGAAAGGTATCTACGTCAAGCGCGTTACCCTGAGCACCACCATGGGCCCAGGTCTGGTCATCGACCAGAGCTCGCTCGACGCGTAAGACACAGATTGGCGCAAGCAATTGCGCCAATTGAAAAATTGGGGTCCCTGCCTGGCGGGGGCTATCCAAGACCGTAGGCGACGCAAGTCTTAAACCACAAGCCTACGCAGATGGTGCTCCCGGTTCCTTACCGAATCAGACACCAAAACGACATTCGGTTTCGATCGAATGAAACGGTAACAAGCAGGAGTTAAACCCGTGGCAATTAAACTCGAAGACAAGAAGGCCATCGTCGCTGAAGTCAACGAGGCTGCCAAAGTCGCTCTGTCCGCTGTCGTGGCTGATGCCCGTGGCGTAACAGTAGGCGCTATGACCGGACTCCGTAAAGAGGCCCGCGAAGCTGGTGTTTATGTACGTGTCGTACGTAACACCCTGCTGAAGCGCGCTGTTGAAGGCACTCAATATGACGTGCTCAACGACGCGTTCGTCGGCCCGACCCTGATTGCATTCTCGAAAGAACATCCGGGCGCTGCTGCCCGTATCTTCAAAGAGTTCGCCAAGGGTCAGGATAAGTTCGAGATCAAGGCAGCTGCGTTCGAGGGCAAGTTCCTCGCAGCTAACCAAATCGACGTACTGGCAACTCTGCCGACCCGTGACGAAGCAATTTCTCAGCTGATGAGCGTGATTCAAGGCGCTACCAGCAAATTGGCTCGTACTCTGGCGGCAATTCGCGATCAGAAAGAAGCCGCTGCAGCCTGAGGCTGAGCGTTTCCTTCTCGCGTATTTTTGTTTATTTCGATGGCCGTGCCGGCTATCCCCCAATTCAGGAATTGAGTCATGTCTCTGACTAACGAACAAATCATCGAAGCAATCGGCGAAAAATCCGTAATGGAAATCGTTGAGCTGATCAAGGCAATGGAAGAGAAGTTCGGCGTTACCGCCGCTGCTGCTACCGTTGCTGCTGCTGGTCCAGCTGCTGTCGTTGAAGAGCAAACCGAGTTCAACGTTGTTCTGGCTGCCGCTGGCGACAAGAAAGTCAACGTGATCAAGGCTGTTCGCGAACTGACCGGTCTGGGTCTGAAAGAAGCCAAGGAGAAGGTTGACACCGCTCCTCAGGTTATCGCTGAAGGCGTTTCCAAAGAAGCTGCTGAAGACGCGAAGAAGAAGCTGGAAGAAGCAGGCGCTACCGTCGAAGTTAAGTAATTTCGACCTTGCGTCTCCAGCCCGAGCGTCAAGCGAAAGGCTGATGGCTGGTGGCTCTTGCCACCGGCCTTTTTCCGTTATTGGCAGCCGATTGGGTCGGTGCCGATAACGAGCTGTAACCACCCGAGGCGGTGGCGCAAACCATGGGGTTTGCACGATTTTCTGGCTGCTCCCGTCGGGGGGAGCCAAACAAGCAGGTGACCAAGCTGGGGAACGCTGATGGCTTACTCATATACTGAGAAAAAACGTATCCGCAAGGACTTTAGCAAGTTGCCGGACGTCATGGATGTGCCGTACCTCCTGGCCATCCAGCTGGATTCGTATCGTGAATTCTTGCAAGCGGGAGCGACTAAAGATCAGTTCCGCGACGTGGGCCTGCATGCGGCCTTCAAATCCGTTTTCCCGATCATCAGCTACTCCGGCAATGCTGCGCTGGAGTACGTCGGTTATCGCCTGGGCGAACCGGCATTTGATGTCAAAGAATGCGTATTGCGCGGTGTAACTTACGCCGTACCTTTGCGGGTAAAAGTGCGCCTGATCATTTTCGACAAAGAATCGTCGAACAAAGCGATCAAGGACATCAAAGAGCAAGAAGTCTACATGGGTGAAATCCCCCTGATGACTGAGAACGGTACCTTCGTAATCAACGGTACCGAGCGTGTAATCGTTTCCCAACTGCACCGTTCTCCGGGCGTGTTCTTCGACCACGACCGTGGCAAGACGCACAGCTCCGGCAAGCTGCTCTACTCCGCGCGCATCATTCCTTATCGCGGTTCCTGGTTGGACTTCGAGTTCGACCCGAAAGACTGCGTATTCGTACGTATCGACCGTCGTCGCAAGCTGCCTGCATCGGTACTGCTGCGTGCGCTCGGCTACACCACGGAAGAAGTGCTGGACGCGTTCTACACCACCAACGTCTTCCATGTGCAGGGTGAAAACCTCAGCCTGGAACTGGTGCCTCAGCGCCTGCGCGGTGAGATCGCGGTTCTCGATATCCAGGACGACAAAGGCAAGGTTATTGTCGAGCAGGGTCGCCGTATCACTGCCCGTCACATCAACCAACTGGAAAAGGCCGGGATCAAAGAGCTGCAGGTGCCTATGGACTACGTCCTCGGTCGCACCACTGCCAAGGCCATCGTGCACCCGGCCACCGGCGAAATCCTCGCAGAGTGCAACACCGAGCTGAGCACCGAGATCCTGGCGAAAATCGTCAAGGCCCAGGTCGTTCGTATCGAAACGCTGTACACCAACGATATCGACTGCGGTCCGTTCATCTCCGATACGTTGAAGATCGACTCCACCGGCAACCAACTGGAAGCCCTGGTCGAGATCTATCGCATGATGCGTCCTGGCGAGCCACCAACCAAGGATGCCGCCGAAACCCTGTTCAACAACCTGTTCTTCAGCCCTGAGCGCTATGACCTGTCTGCGGTCGGCCGGATGAAGTTCAACCGTCGTATCGGTCGTACCGAGATCGAAGGTTCGGGCGTGCTGAATAAGGACGACATTGTTGCAGTGCTCAAAACCCTGGTCGACATCCGTAACGGCAAGGGCATCGTCGATGACATCGACCACCTGGGTAACCGTCGTGTTCGCTGCGTAGGCGAAATGGCCGAGAACCAGTTCCGTGTAGGCCTGGTGCGTGTAGAGCGCGCGGTCAAGGAACGTCTGTCGATGGCTGAAAGCGAAGGCCTGATGCCGCAAGACCTGATCAACGCCAAGCCGGTTGCGGCGGCGGTGAAAGAGTTCTTCGGTTCCAGCCAGCTGTCCCAGTTCATGGACCAGAACAACCCGCTGTCCGAGATCACCCACAAGCGTCGTGTCTCTGCACTCGGCCCAGGTGGTCTGACCCGTGAGCGTGCAGGCTTCGAAGTACGTGACGTACACCCGACGCACTACGGTCGCGTTTGCCCGATCGAAACGCCAGAAGGTCCGAACATCGGTCTGATCAACTCCCTGGCTGCCTATGCGCGCACCAACCAGTACGGCTTCCTCGAAAGCCCGTACCGTGTGGTGAAAGACGCCCTGGTCACCGACGAGATCGTGTTCCTGTCCGCCATCGAAGAAGCCGATCACGTGATCGCCCAGGCTTCGGCCACGATGAACGACAAGAAGGTGCTGATAGACGAGCTGGTAGCTGTTCGTCACCTGAACGAGTTTACCGTCAAGGCGCCGGAAGACGTCACCCTGATGGACGTATCGCCCAAGCAGGTTGTTTCGGTCGCTGCGTCGCTGATCCCGTTCCTCGAGCACGACGACGCCAACCGTGCGTTGATGGGTTCGAACATGCAGCGTCAGGCAGTACCGACCCTGCGTGCCGACAAGCCGCTGGTAGGTACTGGCATGGAGCGTAACGTTGCCCGCGATTCCGGCGTTTGCGTCGTGGCTCGTCGTGGTGGCGTGATCGATTCCGTCGATGCCAGCCGTATCGTGGTTCGTGTTGCCGATGATGAAGTTGAGCCGGGCGAAGCCGGTGTCGACATCTACAACCTGACCAAATACACCCGCTCGAACCAGAACACCTGCATCAACCAGCGTCCGCTGGTAAGCAAGGGTGATCGGGTCCAGCGCAGCGACATCATGGCTGACGGCCCGTCCACCGACATGGGTGAACTGGCACTGGGTCAGAACATGCGCATCGCGTTCATGGCGTGGAACGGCTTCAACTTCGAAGACTCCATCTGCCTGTCTGAGCGTGTGGTTCAGGAAGATCGCTTCACCACGATCCACATCCAGGAACTGACCTGTGTGGCCCGTGACACCAAGCTTGGCCCAGAGGAAATCACTGCGGACATCCCGAACGTGGGTGAAGCTGCGCTGAACAAGCTGGACGAAGCCGGTATCGTTTATGTAGGTGCCGAAGTAGGCGCTGGCGACATCCTGGTCGGCAAGGTCACCCCGAAAGGCGAGACCCAGCTGACTCCGGAAGAAAAACTGCTGCGTGCCATCTTCGGTGAGAAGGCCAGCGACGTTAAGGACACCTCCCTGCGCGTGCCTACCGGCACCAAGGGTACTGTCATCGACGTGCAGGTCTTCACTCGCGACGGTGTTGAGCGTGATGCGCGTGCACTGTCCATCGAGAAGACTCAGCTCGACGAGATCCGCAAGGACCTGAACGAAGAGTTCCGTATCGTTGAAGGCGCAACTTTCGAACGTCTGCGCGCAGCCCTGGTTGGTCACAAGGCCGAAGGCGGCGCGGGCCTGAAGAAAGGTCAGGAAATCACCGACGAAGTTCTCGACGGTCTCGAGCATGGCCAGTGGTTCAAACTGCGCATGGCTGAGGACGCGTTGAACGAGCAGCTCGAGAAAGCTCAGGCTTATATCGTCGATCGCCGTCGTCTGCTGGATGACAAGTTCGAAGACAAGAAGCGCAAGCTGCAGCAGGGCGATGACCTGGCACCGGGCGTACTGAAGATCGTCAAGGTCTACCTGGCCATCCGCCGTCGCATCCAGCCGGGTGACAAGATGGCCGGTCGTCACGGTAACAAGGGTGTGGTCTCCGTGATCATGCCGGTTGAAGACATGCCGCATGATGCCAACGGTACTCCGGTCGACGTCGTTCTCAACCCGCTGGGCGTACCTTCGCGTATGAACGTCGGTCAGATCCTTGAAACCCACCTGGGCCTCGCGGCCAAGGGCTTGGGTGAGAAGATCAACCGTATGCTCGAAGAGCAGCGCAAGGTCGCTGACCTGCGCAAGTTCCTGCATGAGATCTACAACGAGATCGGCGGTCGTAACGAAGAGCTCGACAGCTTCTCCGACCAGGAAATCCTGGATCTGGCGAAAAACCTCAAGGGCGGCGTTCCAATGGCCACTCCGGTATTCGACGGTGCCAAGGAAGTTGAAATCAAGGCCATGCTGAAACTGGCGGACCTGCCAGAAAGCGGCCAGATGCAACTGTTCGACGGTCGTACTGGCAACAAGTTCGAGCGTCCGGTTACCGTTGGCTACATGTACATGCTGAAGCTGAACCACTTGGTGGACGACAAGATGCACGCTCGTTCTACCGGTTCTTATAGCCTGGTTACCCAGCAGCCGCTGGGTGGTAAGGCACAGTTCGGTGGTCAGCGTTTCGGGGAGATGGAGGTCTGGGCACTGGAAGCGTACGGTGCTGCATACACTCTGCAAGAAATGCTCACAGTGAAGTCGGACGATGTGAACGGTCGGACCAAGATGTACAAAAACATCGTGGACGGCGATCACCGTATGGAGCCGGGCATGCCCGAGTCCTTCAACGTGTTGATCAAGGAAATTCGTTCCCTCGGCATCGATATCGATCTGGAAACCGAATAACACGTGACGCGAATCGAGAGCGGGGCTGTATTGCCCGCTCTCTGCTCCGCCAGGAGGAAAGGCCTTGAAAGACCTACTGAATTTGCTGAAAAACCAGGGTCAAGTCGAAGAGTTCGACGCCATCCGTATCGGATTGGCCTCGCCTGAGATGATCCGTTCGTGGTCGTTCGGTGAAGTTAAAAAGCCGGAAACCATCAACTACCGTACGTTCAAACCTGAGCGTGACGGCCTGTTCTGCGCCAAGATCTTTGGCCCGGTAAAGGATTACGAGTGCCTGTGCGGTAAGTACAAGCGCTTGAAGCATCGTGGTGTGATTTGCGAGAAGTGCGGCGTTGAAGTTGCACTGGCAAAAGTTCGTCGTGAGCGCATGGCGCACATCGAGCTGGCGTCCCCGGTTGCCCACATCTGGTTCCTGAAATCGCTGCCGTCCCGTATCGGCCTGCTGATGGACATGACCCTGCGTGATATCGAGCGCGTTCTCTACTTCGAGAGCTACGTCGTTATCGATCCAGGCATGACCACCCTTGAAAAAGGTCAGCTGCTGAATGACGAGCAGTATTTCGAAGCGTTGGAAGAGTTCGGTGACGATTTCGATGCCCGCATGGGCGCCGAAGCTGTCCGCGAGCTGCTGCACGCTATCGACCTGGAGCACGAGATTGGCCGTCTGCGCGAAGAGATTCCGCAAACCAACTCCGAAACCAAGATCAAGAAGCTGTCCAAGCGTCTGAAGTTGATGGAGGCCTTCCAGGGCTCCGGCAACCTGCCAGAGTGGATGGTGCTGACCGTTCTGCCGGTTCTGCCGCCAGACCTGCGTCCACTGGTTCCGCTCGATGGCGGTCGTTTCGCGACTTCCGACCTCAACGATCTGTATCGTCGGGTGATCAACCGTAACAACCGTTTGAAGCGCCTGCTCGACCTGTCCGCTCCGGACATCATCGTGCGCAACGAAAAGCGTATGTTGCAGGAAGCGGTCGACGCCTTGCTTGACAACGGTCGTCGTGGCCGCGCTATCACCGGTTCCAACAAGCGTCCTCTGAAATCCCTGGCTGACATGATCAAGGGTAAGCAGGGTCGTTTCCGTCAGAACTTGCTCGGTAAGCGCGTTGACTACTCCGGTCGTTCGGTAATTACCGTAGGTCCGACCCTGCGTCTGCATCAGTGCGGTCTGCCTAAGAAAATGGCGTTGGAACTGTTCAAGCCTTTCATTTTCGGCAAGCTGGAGATGCGTGGTCTGGCGACTACCATCAAGGCTGCGAAGAAGATGGTCGAGCGTGAGCTGCCAGAGGTCTGGGACGTTCTCGCCGAAGTGATTCGCGAACACCCAGTGCTGCTCAACCGTGCACCGACCCTTCACCGTCTGGGTATCCAGGCGTTTGAACCGGTACTGATCGAAGGTAAGGCTATCCAGCTGCACCCGTTGGTCTGTGCTGCGTACAACGCTGACTTCGACGGCGACCAAATGGCCGTGCACGTACCGTTGACACTGGAAGCCCAGCTCGAAGCGCGCGCGTTGATGATGTCGACCAACAACATTCTGTCGCCAGCCAACGGTGAGCCAATCATCGTTCCGTCGCAGGACGTTGTATTGGGTCTGTACTACATGACTCGTGAGGCGATCAACGCCAAGGGCGAAGGTCGTGTATTCGCGGATCTGCAGGAAGTTGACCGTGTGTTTCGTGCTGGCGAAGCCGCACTGCACGCCAAGGTCAAGGTGCGGATCAACGAAACCGTGAACGATCGTGACGGCAACAGCGTCACCAATACCCGTATCGTCGACACTACCGTCGGCCGTGCGCTGTTGTTCCAGGTGGTGCCGAAAGGTCTGTCCTTCGACGTCGTCAACCTGCCGATGAAGAAAAAGGCGATCTCCAAGCTGATCAACCAGTGCTATCGCGTGGTCGGTCTGAAAGAGACTGTGATCTTCGCCGACCAGTTGATGTACACCGGTTTTGCCTATTCGACCATCTCCGGTGTTTCCATCGGTGTTAACGATTTCGTTATCCCGGATGAAAAAGCGCGCATCATCGGTACTGCTACCGAAGAAGTGAAAGAGATCGAAAGTCAGTACGCCTCCGGCCTGGTAACCCAGGGCGAGAAGTACAACAAGGTAATCGACCTCTGGTCCAAGGCGAACGATGAAGTCTCCAAGGCGATGATGGCCAACCTCTCGAAAGAGAAGGTCATCGACCGTCATGGCGTGGAAGTCGACCAGGAATCCTTCAACTCGATGTACATGATGGCCGACTCGGGCGCACGGGGTTCTGCTGCGCAGATCCGTCAGCTCGCCGGTATGCGTGGCCTGATGGCCAAGCCGGACGGTTCTATCATCGAGACCCCGATTACAGCGAACTTCCGTGAAGGTCTGAGCGTACTCCAGTACTTCATTTCCACGCACGGTGCTCGTAAGGGTCTTGCGGATACCGCGTTGAAAACGGCGAACTCCGGTTACCTGACGCGTCGTCTGGTAGACGTGGCGCAAGACCTGGTTGTGACCGAGATCGACTGCGGCACCGAACACGGCCTGGTCATGACTCCGCACATCGAAGGCGGCGACGTGGTCGAGCCGCTGGGTGAGCGCGTATTGGGTCGTGTCATCGCCCGTGACGTATTCAAGCCGGGTACCGAGGACGTCATCGTTCCTGCTGGCACCCTGGTAGACGAGAAGTGGGTAGAGTTCATCGAGCTGAACAGCATCGATGAAGTGATCGTGCGTTCGCCGATCAGCTGCGAAACCCGCTACGGCATTTGCGCCAAGTGCTACGGTCGTGACCTCGCTCGTGGTCACCAGGTGAACATCGGTGAATCGGTCGGCGTTATCGCGGCCCAGTCCATCGGTGAGCCGGGTACCCAGCTGACCATGCGTACGTTCCACATCGGTGGTGCGGCAAGCCGGACCTCCGCAGCCGACAGCGTTCAGGTGAAGAATGGCGGTACTGTCCGTCTGCACAACCTGAAGCACGTTGAGCGCGTGGATGGTCACCTGGTGGCTGTATCCCGTTCCGGTGAACTGGCGATCGCGGACGACTTCGGTCGTGAGCGCGAGCGTTACAAGCTGCCTTACGGTGCTGTGATTTCGGTGAAGGAAGGTGACAAGGTCGAAGCTGGCGCAATCGTGGCCAAGTGGGATCCGCACACTCACCCGATCGTTACCGAAATGAAAGGTACCGTGACCTACGTAGGCATGGAAGAAGGCATCACGATCAAGCGTCAGACCGACGAATTGACCGGTATGACCAACATCGAAGTGCTCGATCCGAAAGATCGTCCAGCTGCCGGCAAGGACATCCGTCCAGCCGTGAAGATGGTCGACGACAACGGCAAGGACCTGTTGCTGCCAGGCACTGACGTAATCGCTCAGTACTTCCTGCCAGCCAACGCCCTGGTCGGTGTGGCGGACGGTGCGCGGATCGCGATCGGTGACGTTATCGCTCGTATCCCGCAGGAAACTTCGAAGACTCGCGACATCACCGGTGGTCTGCCGCGTGTTGCCGACCTGTTCGAAGCCCGTCGTCCGAAAGAAGCCTCGATTCTGGCTGAAGTCAGCGGCACCATCGCGTTCGGTAAAGAGACCAAGGGCAAGCGTCGTCTGGTCATCACCCCGAACGACGGTAGCGATCCGTATGAAGAGCTGATTCCGAAGTGGCGCCACCTGAACGTCTTCGAAGGCGAACAGGTCAACCGCGGCGAAGTTATCTCCGACGGTCCGAGCGATCCGCACGACATCCTGCGTCTGCTGGGTGTGAGCGCGTTGGCCAAGTACATCGTGAACGAGATCCAGGACGTTTACCGTCTGCAAGGCGTGAAGATCAACGACAAGCACATCGAGACCATCCTGCGTCAGATGCTGCGTAAAGTTGAGATTTCCGAATCTGGCGATTCCAGCTTCATCAAGGGCGACCAGATGGAACTGACTCACGTCCTGGTAGAAAACGAGCGCCTGGCTGCGGAAGACAAGTTTGTCGCCAAGTTCACCCGCGTCCTGCTGGGTATCACTAAGGCGTCGTTGTCCACCGAATCGTTCATCTCGGCGGCTTCCTTCCAGGAAACCACTCGTGTACTGACCGAGGCGGCGGTAACCGGCAAGCGCGATTACCTGCGCGGCCTGAAAGAAAACGTGGTCGTGGGTCGTCTGATCCCGGCCGGTACCGGTTTGGCCTATCACAGCGAGCGCAAGCGTCGCCGTGATGCAGACAAGCCGTTGCGCGTAAGCGCCAGTGAAGTGGAAGCTGCACTGACCGAAGCGCTGAACTCGAGCGGTAACTGAGTTCTGCGGTAATTAAGCGCCTGGCCCTGGTCGCCTCATTCGCCGGATCGAGACAAATTGTCGAGATCCGGCGAGCGGGGAGGTCGGGGCCTTGCCTTGACTGGGAACAGGATCCTCTTTAGACTCTTGATCCCCTAAATTTGGCGGGAACTCGTTCCTGCCATTTTGCTTTTCTTGTAAGACAATAGCGTCGCAAGACAACAGTGGAGCTAGTAGATGGCAACTATCAACCAGCTGGTACGTCAGCCGCGTAAGCGTATCGTCGAGAAATCCGACGTGCCTGCGCTGCAGAACTGCCCGCAACGTCGTGGCGTATGCACCCGTGTGTATACCACCACGCCGAAAAAACCTAACTCGGCACTGCGTAAAGTATGCCGTGTGCGTCTGACCAACGGTTTCGAGGTTTCCTCGTACATCGGCGGTGAAGGCCACAACCTGCAAGAGCACAGCGTGGTACTGATCCGCGGCGGTCGTGTAAAAGACTTGCCAGGTGTTCGTTACCACACCGTTCGCGGCTCCTTGGATACCTCCGGCGTTAAAGGTCGTAACCAGGGTCGTTCGAAGTACGGTACCAAGCGTCCGAAGTAATCGGCCGTTTTGCAGTTTTTCATTTTTATTGAGTCGATAAGAGTAAGGTCGGGCACGCTTTTGCTGTCCCGGGCTAACCTGAAGACCGTTTGAGGGCTTATCAATGCCAAGACGTCGCGTAGCAGCCAAACGTGAGATTCTGGACGATCCGAAATACGGAAGCCAGATTCTCGCCAAGTTCATGAACCACGTAATGGAAAGCGGCAAGAAAGCCGTTGCCGAACGTATCGTTTATGGCGCGCTGGAAAAAGTTAAAGAGCGTAAGAACTCCGATCCCCTGGAACTCTTCGAAAAAGCACTCGACGCCATCGCTCCGCTGGTCGAAGTGAAGTCGCGCCGCGTAGGCGGTGCTACCTACCAGGTTCCGGTCGAAGTTCGTCCGTCCCGTCGTAACGCTCTGGCCATGCGCTGGCTCGTAGACTTCGCCCGCAAGCGCGGCGAGAAGTCCATGGCTCTGCGCTTGGCTGGTGAGCTGCTGGACGCTGCTGAAGGTAAAGGTGCTGCAGTTAAGAAGCGTGAAGACGTGCACCGTATGGCCGAGGCCAACAAGGCTTTCTCGCACTACCGCTTCTAATTTCAGCGTCACTCAATTTGCGAGGGCTTTATGGCTCGTACAACCGATATTAAACGCTACCGTAACATTGGTATCGTTGCTCACGTGGATGCGGGTAAAACCACTACCACTGAGCGCGTCCTGTTCTACACGGGCGTAAACCACAAAATGGGCGAGGTGCATGATGGCGCCGCGACCATGGACTGGATGGTGCAAGAGCAGGAGCGGGGTATTACCATTACCTCCGCTGCTACTACTGCGTTCTGGGAAGGCTCCAACAAGCAATTCCCTAAGCACCGCTTCAACATCATCGATACTCCCGGCCACGTTGACTTCACCATTGAAGTAGAGCGTTCGCTGCGTGTACTCGACGGCGCTGTCGTTGTGTTCTGCGGTACTTCGGGTGTTGAGCCCCAGTCTGAAACCGTATGGCGTCAAGCCAACAAATACGGCGTTCCGCGTCTTGTCTACGTGAACAAGATGGACCGTGCTGGTGCCAACTTCCTGCGTGTGATCGGTCAGATCAAGCAGCGTCTGGGTCACACTCCGGTGCCTATCCAGCTGGCTATCGGTTCCGAAGACAACTTCGAAGGTCAGATCGATCTGATGACCATGGAAGCTGTTCGTTGGAACGACGGCGACAAGGGTATGGCTGCCATTCGTGGTCCGATCCCGGCCGAGTTGCAAGAGCTGGCTGAAGAGTGGCGCAGCAACATGGTTGAGGCTGCCGCCGAAGCCAACGAAGAGCTGATGAACAAGTACCTGGAAGGCGAAGAGCTGTCGATCGAAGAGATCAAGGCTGCTCTGCGTCAGCGTACTATCGCTGGCGAAATCGTTCTGGCTGTTTGCGGTTCTTCCTTCAAGAACAAGGGTGTTCCCCTGGTTCTCGACGCCGTTATCGACTACCTGCCTGCGCCGGTCGACATTCCAGCCATCAAGGGTACCGACCCGGATGACGAGACTGTCGAAATGGAGCGCCACGCAGACGACAACGAGCCGTTCTCGGCTCTGGCGTTCAAGATCGCTACCGACCCATTCGTGGGTACCCTGACATTCGCTCGCGTTTACTCGGGCGTGTTGAACTCCGGCGACGGCGTGATCAACTCGGTCAAGGGCAAGAAAGAGCGCGTGGGTCGTATGGTGCAAATGCACGCAAACACCCGCGAAGAGATCAAGGAAGTACGCGCTGGCGACATCGCGGCCCTGATCGGTATGAAGGACGTCACCACTGGTGACACTCTGTGCTCCGCTGATAAGCCAATCATCCTGGTTCGCATGGATTTCCCGGAGCCGGTTATCTCGGTTGCCGTTGAGCCGAAAACCAAGGATGACCAGGAAAAAATGGGTATCGCTCTGGGCAAACTCGCTCAGGAAGACCCGTCTTTCCGCGTCAAGACCGATGAAGAGACTGGTCAGACGATCATCTCCGGCATGGGCGAGTTGCACCTGGACATCCTGGTTGACCGGATGCGCCGCGAGTTCAACGTCGAAGCCAACATCGGTAAGCCACAGGTTTCCTATCGTGAGAAGATCACGAAGGCTTGTGAGATCGAAGGCAAGTTCGTTCGCCAGTCCGGCGGTCGTGGCCAGTTCGGCCATTGCTGGATCCGTTTTGCGCCTGCTGACGAAGGTCAGGAAGGTCTGCAATTCCTGAACGAAGTAGTGGGTGGTGTGGTTCCGAAGGAATACATCCCGGCTATCCAGAAGGGTATCGAAGAGCAGATGAAGAACGGCGTCGTTGCCGGCTATCCGCTGATCGGCCTGAAGGCTACCGTGTTCGATGGTTCTTACCACGACGTCGACTCCAACGAGATGGCGTTCAAGGTGGCGGCCTCCATGGCGACCAAGCAACTGGCTACCAAGGGTGGCGGTGTTGTTCTTGAGCCGATCATGAAGGTTGAAGTCGTAACACCTGAGGACTACATGGGCGACGTGATGGGTGACCTGAACCGTCGTCGCGGTCTGATCCAGGGTATGGAAGACACGGTTTCCGGTAAGGTTATCCGTGCCGAGGTTCCGCTGGGCGAGATGTTTGGTTACGCAACCGACGTTCGTTCCATGTCCCAGGGTCGCGCGAGCTACTCTATGGAATTCTCCAAATACTCCGAGGCTCCGTCGAACATCGTCGAAGCTATCGTTAAAAAACAAGGCTGATTCAGCCCCTTTAGGCTAGGAGTTAATTGTCGTGGCTAAAGAAAAATTTGAACGTAACAAACCGCACGTCAACGTTGGCACCATCGGTCACGTTGACCACGGTAAAACCACTCTGACCGCTGCTCTGACCCGCGTCTGCTCCGAAGTTTTCGGTTCGGCCAAGGTTGACTTCGACAAAATCGACAGCGC
>NZ_VIUE01000056.1 GCF_007828215.1 Pseudomonas sp. SJZ074
CACCGGGCAGCCGTCGGTGCGGGTCAGGGCCGCGCTGTCGGCGCTGTCGCCATTGGGGTTTTTCGGTTGGGCCGGGGCGTCGTCGTGGGGTTCGTATTTTTTCAGCGTGGTGTTGCGTTGCGCATCCCAGCGTAATTGCATCCGACCTTTTTTTACTCCGGCTGCGATGCCCCGCGCTGCCACGGTTTTATAGCGGTCGACGTAACCCATGAAGCCGTTGACGAGGGCGAATATCGCGCCAATGAAACGCTGTACGGCATTCATCAGGCTTGCACTGTGCTTGGCCAGCCGCATCGACAGGTAAGCGATACCGGCCCCCGCTCCGGCAAAGGTCAGGAGCAGGCCGATCAGCAGGTCGAGCAGCAACTGCACCACCACCGTCGACAAGGCTTCGGCTGTTTCGCCGGCGAGTTCGCTGGGCGGCAGCATCTCCAGCCAGAGGCTGGCGGTGCGCATCAGCAAGCACAGCGCCGCTTCGTCACTGGCCAGCAACTGCAGTTTCGCCATCACTTGCGGTGCTGTCTGCGCCAGCTTCACCAACTGCCCGGCACTTTCACCCAGCCGATCTGCAAACTCGCCAGGATCCTTGAGGATGTCCGAGAGCAGGCCGATGCTGTCCCACACCCCTTCGATTGCCGCCCAACTGCCGGCGAGCAAGCCGTTGCCCACGGCACTGGCCGAAGTGACGAGGGATTGCTGCGCCCATTGCGGCTTGAACCCCAGCCACTCGCCGCGCAGCCAGTCTGTCAGCTCCGTGGTCAGGCCATCGTAGGAAGAAAATAGCTGACTGATCTGCGCGGGCGATACCTCGCCCTGGACATGAACCCGATAGAACCTGCCCGCCTCCCCCCTGAAGGTTCCCACCCCCTGGGTATCCAGGGTGACCGGCGTGACCTCGCCACTGTCCACCGCCACGACATCCACCACGATGTCGCCCAGCGGAACGTCGTACACCGACTCCAGCTTGCTCTCGATCGTCATTACCCCGCCTTGGGGGCATTGGACGACGGCAGAGAGAAAATCATTGTCGCCGCTGCTGACGGCGGTGGTGCTGTCACCGAAGCGGATCAGCCGCTCCATGCCCATCAGCGAAGGCAGGTCGGCCGCCTGGCTGGCCTGGTCCGCCGCACGGCCATACCAGCGCTCCAGTTGCTCGCGATAGAGGGAAAGGGTGTCTTTGAAACTGTCGAGCTCCTGCTCGATACGGTGCACCTGATCCATCAAGGCATGACGCGATCAAGGGCCTGCAGGAAAAACCGGTCGAACATGGGCAAACGCCTCGCAGCACTCAGGAAGCGCGAGACTTTGCCGGGGATGGCTGAGGAAATAAGTCAGGGAAATATGCAGTGGGTGTAGGGCGATTCGCTAAATGCGAAAAACCATTACCGCTCTGGCGGAATAGGTCAAAAATGGAGGACGTCGGCTACTGCACAGAGCACGCACCAGTTACAGGACGCTACTGGTCAGCCCTTTCAACTCGTAGCTTCTCCTGCTCCCTAAGCAATGTCTGCGCGACCTGCTCAATGAAGTCAAACACTTCCTCTTGCACTGAATACTTGTACTGTTTGCGTCGATGCTTCGAGACCACGCCATTTTGCGCCAGACACATCATCGCCAGATTGGACAAGTCACTGCCTCGGACATCGTAACGCTCATCAACAGCCTTAACGATTCTGTCGTAGTTTTCGAGGAAAACGGTTTCTTCACGAAGCTCAACTTCAAGCGCTCGCTTAGCCATCTCCAGAGTGAATCGCACGCACGACGTGGCGTCCCAGAATCGATAAATCGCCGGGTGACCAGTGAAGTCAAATGACAGGTTACCCTGATCAATCCACCGGACATTCCAGAACTCTCGCGCAGGCCGTGAGAACTCCTGCAAGGTTTCCAGGTAGAGGCGCTCCTCACGCTTCATAGCCACTGATACCGGAAGCAGCAAACCATGTTCCAAAGCGCCAGCGCGGCACAATGTCTGATGGACAAGGAAGCGTGAGAGTCGGCCATTCCCATCCATGAAAGGGTGAAGGAAAACGAAACCAAACGAAATGATCCCAGCTGCGACCAACGGATCGATATGTGCCGTTGCCTCATTGCCCAGGGCCATAAGCTGCTCCATCAACTCTCGACACAGGTCTGGAGCGGGCGGCACATACGTTACGCCAGCGGCACCTTGCAGGCCGTTAGCCAAGTGATTCTGTTCATGGCGGAACGCAGCAGCCTTATCGTAGGGGTTGGAAATCGTCGCATTCTGGAGAGCCACCAGATAGTCCTCACTCAAAGGAATGCGTTCATGCGCCTGCCTGAGCAGTTGAATAAAACGTCTGGATTTATCCTCGCTCGGCGACTCCTTCTCGATGGCGAACGAGTCCTGGGTTTCGTGCAGATAAGCCCAGTTGATTGCCCGATCCATCATTCCCGATGGGAGCCCCCGAATGAACGCCTGCGCGCGCTCGAGGATATTATGCTGTAGCAACTCCATGACCTGCGGTGTCCGCTCAACAGTAGCGCAGTAGGCCAGTGTGCCTATGCCATTGAACTCGACTCGCCAGCGGGAGCTACGTTCGCCAGGCATCGTCAGGTACTGTTCTGGATCGAATAATGGAATGAAGCTTCCTTTCACCGGTGAGGATTGGGCCACCTCGTCGCCGGTGAATGCTTCGCGCAGGAAGCAGGCCTTGCGGATGTAGATCCCGTTCGGAGCATCTTTCAACTCCGCTTCAAAGGCGTCGAGCGAAATCTGAGGTAACGCCTGGGCTAGAATAGCTAGATTGATGCCCTCATGTTTCAAGGCAAAGAGTACATGCCCCAGCAGATCATCTGGTCCAGGGGCTATACCGGGCGGAACAGCAAGCGTATCGCCAATCCGTTCCAACCGGGTTACAGGCTGCACTCTGGCAGGCTGACGCAAAGGGAAGACTGACAGTTGCAGAGCATCCTGCAGCCAAGCATATCCAGCTGAATTCATGGCGCGCAAATCCTTTAGTTTTGATTTGGCCGCACATTTTTTTTTCACTCGGCCAATAAAATCTTCAGATTGACCGATTATCCAGAGTTTTTCTTAACTCGCCAGCTGCGGAATCCACCAAAGCATTTCAGGCCTCCGCCGACTCCGGATACTCATACTCGAACACCCGGACCACTTCCGAAGCATGCCAGGACGCGGCGGCCACGCCATCGGAGGGGCCGGAAAAGCGCCCCAGGCGTTCCACGCATTCGAAGAAACCGGTGCGTGGCAACCGGCTGGCGCCCTGGCTGATAACCAGGGAGCTGCGCAACGGCTGTTCGGCCCGGGCGTCCAGCGCCGCCAGATGTTCAAGGGCGGCGGTCAGGGTCTGCATGGCCGGACTGGGCAGCTGCAAACGCTCCAGCAAAGCACGATACGTCAACAAATGGCGCTGGCGGCGCGCCTGGTCCAACTCACCCAACAACCCATCCCAATGCTGCCGACTGATACGTACACTCACGATCCTTCCCTCCAACCCGGCACCGTCAATTCCCAGGCCAGACTACGCCGAATCGCAGCATCGGGCTGACGCTCGCCGCTTTCGATCATGGCCAGATAAGACGGGCTGATACCTACCGTGCGGGCCAACGCCTCGATGGCGATGCCCTTCCCTTCGCGCAAACTGCGTAATTGATCCAGGCCAGGAAGAATCTGGTCCGGTGCCGCCGCGTGCAGGGCCTTGGCCTCTTGCGGCGGTGCTTGATGGATGCCTGCGGCTTTCAACAACGACTGGTACTGGTCCCACGGCAAAACCGCGTACTCGGGCTCTCCGTCGCGTGTGATTATCTGAATATCCATCTCTACCCCGTAGGACGATGACACTTAGCGAGTCAGCCTTTTCCTTGGAAGTGTAATCCTAAATGGCGGCTAAGGTCGCGGGGTGATGGTCGCCCGAAGGGAAACGAACGGAATCAGGGCTTTTTCTGTTCCTGAAGCTGCAGTTGTTGAGGGGTATCGGGAAGTCTTTCGACCCGTGCGAGCTTGTCGGGGGACTGCGCATCACGCCAGGCGCGGAAGGCACTGAGCTCGTCATCAAGGGTTTTCATGATCCACGCCAGCACGGCGATATCGTCGATCATGCCAAACATCGGCAGCAGATCCGGTATCGCATCCAGGGGGCTGAGGAAATACATGAGCCCTGCCACCACCGATAACAGCGACTTGGCACTGACCGCACGGTATTCGCCACGCCAATAAGCCAGGCACAACGCCTGCAACAAACGCAGATCGTCCTTGAGTCTCCCCAGCCGTCCACCCTCCCGGGCCCCCTTGCGGGCGACGGCAAACAGGAGCGTTGGTAAACGGCCACGGGCCAGCAACCGCCCTGCCAAGGGCAGGAATCGTGCAAAATTCCACGGTGCCTTCATTTTTTCTTCCTACTGAAATGTTATCCACACAAATTGTGGATAACCTTGTGAACAGAGCTTCATTTCACCGCTGAAGCCCGCATTTCATAAGGGCCAAACTCAGATCGGGCGTTTTTTACTCACATAAAAAAACCCAATATTTCATTGACTTGACGGGCTGACTGGGTCTAGCAAGCACCCGTATTGCCTATGACTGCCGCCTGCGCTGTGCGTTCGGTTTTTTCGGATTTTCCGCAGCCCGGATGCAACAACGCCCCGCATAAGCGAGGCGTTGTCGTTATAGCAGACGCGATTACTTGGCTGCGTCTTCTTTTGCCGGATCCTTGATCGCCAGCAGTTCCAGGTCGAAGACCAGAACCGAGTTGGCAGGGATCGCAGGGCTCGGGCTCTGGGCACCGTAGGCCAGGTCGCTCGGGATGTACAGCTTGTACTTCTCGCCGACATGCATCAGTTGCAGGCCTTCGACCCAACCCGGGATCACGCCGCTGACCGGCAGGTCGATCGGGCTACCGCGTTCCACGGAGCTGTCGAACACCGTGCCATTGGTCAGCTTGCCGGTGTAGTGCACAGTCACGACGTCAGTCGGCTTGGGCTGCGGGCCGTCAGCTTTCTTGACCACTTCGTATTGCAAGCCCGAAGCGGTGGTGGTCACGCCAGCCTTCTTGCCGTTTTCCTCGAGGAATTTCTTGCCGGCGGCCGCCGACTCTTCACTCATCTTGGCCATGCGCTCTTCGGCACGCTTTTGCAGCGCGGCAAAGGCTTCGACCAACTCTTCGTCTTTCAGCTTCTGTTCTTTCTTGCCGACGGCATCTTCGATGCCTTGGGCGACCGCTTTGGAGTCCAGGTCGTCCATACCTTCCTGAGCCAGGCTTTTGCCCATGTTCAGGCCGATACCGTAGGAAGCTTTCTGCGCCGGGGTTTTCAGCTCAACGCTGGTCTGCGAGTCGCAACCTGCGAGTACCAGGCCAACCAGGGCAACCGCTGCCGCCAACCGATGCTGTTTCATGCTATTTCCTTGTTCATGCGCCTAAAGGGCAATCGAGTAAAGCCGCGAGCTTATCAGGCCGCCACGACCAATGGCTACCGGCATGTGAGCCGAAAACCGGGGATAAGTTCAGGTGCCACAAACGCTTTTTGATCGTGTGCAGATGAAGCATCTGTCATCTATTACGTACAGGGACCTATCGCCGCATCCTGCCGACCAACAAATAATGGCCACTTGCCGGCCGCGCAGCACTGAGGCATAAGGGCGTATCAAAAATACAAGGACGTGACCGTGCGCCTCCTCTCTCGCATTTTCCTGTTTCTTCTCGTGTTGGTAATGGTCGCCGTGGCCGTGGTGCTTTATTACGTCGCCAATCCCAGACTGCCGTTCTACACCCCCGTCGAACAGGTGCACTACCTGGACCAATGGAGCGCCGCCGAGCGCCAGACGTATTACTTCACACCCCAGGGGACGCAAGTCAAAGGCCTGCGCTACGAATGGTTCACGGCCCTCGAACTGCCATTCTCGCAGCAGCGCTTCGCGTCGCCCGAATACCTGGCGCGCTTCGGCTTTCTGGTCGATCCGGCGCAGAAAGCCTCCCAGGACAACCCCGGTAACCTGCCGGTGGGTTTTGCGCGACACCAGAACCCGGGCAGCACCGAACAATTCCTGGACATCACCTGCGCCGCCTGCCACACCGGCGAATTACGTTTCAAGGGCCAGGCAATACGGATCGACGGCGGTTCGGCGCAACATGTCCTGCCCTCCAGCGTGCCAACCTTGCGCGGTGGCAGCTTCGGACAGGCACTGGTCGCCAGCCTCGCCTCGACCTACTACAACCCCTGGAAATTCGAACGCTTCGCCCGTCAGGTCCTGGGCCAGGACTACGACGATGACCGTCACGACGCCTTGCGCAAGGCCTTCAAGGACTCCCTGGATACGTTCCTGCGGGTTGCCTGGAATGATACCCATCGCGGTCTTTACCCCACCGAAGAAGGGCCTGGCCGCACAGACGCGTTTGGTCGCATCGCCAATGCCAGCTTCGGCGATGCCATTTCGGCGAAGAATTACCGGGTCGCCGACGCCCCGGTGGATTATCCGCAGTTGTGGGATATCTGGACCTTCGACTGGGTGCAATGGAACGGCTCGGCCCAACAGCCGATGGCCCGCAATGTTGGTGAAGCACTGGGTGTCGGCGCTACGCTGAATTTCTTCGATGCCCAGGGCAAGCCGTTGCAGGGCGATGCGCGCTACCCCTCCAGCGTACGCGTGCGCGATCTGCATACGATCGAAGAAACCCTGCAACTGCTCAAGCCCCCGGCGTGGCCGGAAGCACTGCTGGGCCCGATCGATAAACCCCTGGCCGCCAAAGGTCGGGCACTGTTCGCGGAAAACTGCGCCGGCTGCCACGTGCCAAAAGTAGTCCAGGGACCCGACAGACCGGTCCAGCAACTGCACATGTTGCCGGTGAACGTGATCGGCACCGACCCGGGCACGGCCAATAACATTGCCGACCACCGCTTCGACTTGACCGACCTGCAATGGGAGCCGGCCGAACTGGCGAAGCTGGATGTGCAACTGCACCCCGTTACGACGCAGCCGCTGGACCTGAGCCAGGTTTCGGTCGCCAAGGGCCTGGCCTACGTCACGGCGTTCGTCGAGAGCCGCGCCTACCGCGACGCCGGCGTCACCCCGGTCGAGCGGCCGGCCATGGATGGCTTCGGCCTGCCCATCGGTGTACGCGAACTGCGCGCCTACAAGGCCCGGCCACTGGCCGGCGTCTGGGCCACGCCACCGTTCCTGCATAACGGCTCGGTGCCGACGATCTATCAGTTGCTGTCCCCTCAGGATGAACGGGCGACCACCTTCTATAAGGGCAGCTTCGAGTACGATCCCCGGCACCTGGGTTACCGCACCGAAGCCTTCACCAACGGTTTTCTCTTCGACACCCGGATCACCGGCAACCATAACAGCGGTCATGAATTCCGCGCTGGCGAACGGGGCAACGGGGTGATCGGTCGCCTGCTGCAGCCGCAGGAGCGCTGGGCATTGCTGGAGTACCTCAAGGTGCTGGGCGGGCCGTTGGAGTCGCAACTGTGATGACGAACTTCTCAGGTAAAAGGATTGCCCCATGCTGATTACGCTCTGGCTGCGCCTCGGCGCCTTTCTGGGCAAGACCCTCCTCTGGCTGCTGGGCATCGGTTTGCTCGGCTGGGCGCTCGCCACGGCCTGGTTCGCCTGGCAATACAACGGCCCGGTGTCGGACAAGGAACAGATACCGTCCGGCGAAGCCGCCATGACCCAGGAGATCATCCAGACCGCCATCCGCATCGTCGATCAGCATCGCGAAGGCACGCGCTATCTGCGCGACGCCCACGCCAAGGCTCATGGCTGCGTGATGGCTGAAGTCCAGGTGCCGAGCGACCTGCCCGCCCCCCTGCGTCAGGGCGTGTTTGCCGAGCCGGGCAAGGTCTGGCAAGCGACGATGCGCCTGTCCAACGGCAACGCGTACCCACAGTTCGATAGCCTGCGGGATGCGCGAGGGATGGCCATCAAACTGCTGAACGTACCGGGCAAGGCATTGCTGGCGGATAGACAGTCACAGGGCGAACAGGATTTCGTGATGTTCAATCACCCAAATTTCTTCGTCAGTGATGTCGCCGAGTACCGTCAGAATGTGGCCGCCCAGGCCGACGGCAAAAAAGTGATGGCGTTCTTTCCTGGGCTGGACCCGCGCAGCTGGCAGATCCGCCATCTGTTCATCGCCCTGGCGACGCTGTCACCGCCTCCCGTCAGTCCGACCCAGACTACGTACTTTTCAGTATCGCCCTACAAGTTCGGCGAGGCCAACGCCAAGTTTCGTGTAGCACCAGACCCGGACAGTTGCCCAAGCTATACCCTGCCGCCACAAAACCAGGCACTGCCGAATTTCCTGCGCAGTGCGTTGCATCAGCAGTTATCCACAGACCGCGTGCCGGCGTGTTTTGTCCTGCAGATCCAACGCCAGGACCCAGGCAAATACATGCCGATCGAGGACACCAGCATTGAATGGCGAGAAAGTGACGCGCCGTTCGAGACGGTGGCGCGAATCAAGGTACCGCCCCAGGACTTCGACACCCCCAAGCTGAACCTGGCCTGCGACAACCAGTCGTTCAACCCCTGGTTCGGCATCGAGGCGCATCGCCCTATTGGCGGCATCAACCGCTTGCGTAAAGCAGTGTATGAGGCAGTCAGCGATTACCGTCACAGCCGGAATGCCGAGCAGTAGATAAAAGGCAGGCAACAAAAAGCCCGCTCAATGAGCGTAATGCTGTTCACTTAAGCATTTGAGTCCAAGCCGGGCTTTCTAGAAAATCCGATACCAGTCCTCTGGTATCGGATTTTTTATGCCCAT
>NZ_VIUE01000057.1 GCF_007828215.1 Pseudomonas sp. SJZ074
AATGGGCATAAAAAATCCGATACCAGAGGACTGGTATCGGATTTTCTAGAAAGCCCGGCTTGGACTCAAATGCTTAAGTGAACAGCATTACGCTTTGACTGCGGGGTTTTTTACGTTCTCTTGCCAGTGAAAAAAGCTCGTTAATTCAGTTGTTTAAGAAGCGGAAAAAACCGCAACTTGCATGTACGGAATCAGTCGCTCATGCATTTTGCATGATCCAGTAAATCAGCGCTTCGCTTAACCAGTTGATTTATAAGAAGTTATTTTGTTTGTCAAAACTGGCACACCCTTCGCACTACTCCTGATAACCCTGCCGGGAGTTACCTCCGGCAGTTTCTGAGAAAAACAGGAGTAACTCGTATGAAGAAGTTCGCTATCACTGCCGCTACTGCTGCCGCGCTGACCTTGACCATGGCTAATGCATTTGCCGAGACTGCTCAAGCGACCCAGGCTCCGATGATGTTGGCTGCTGGTGAAGTGACTAAAGCCAAGGAAGAAACCAAGGACACCTGGATCACCACCAAGGTCAAGGCCGATCTGGTTACCGAAAAAGGTATTCCAGGCTCCGACATCAAGGTTGAAACCAACAAAGGTGTTGTATCCCTGTCTTCGACCGTTGCCTTAACCAAAACTCAGAAAGACTCTGCCATCGCGATTGCCAAGAAAATCAAAGGCGTCAAGGCCGTATCGGCTGATGGCTTGAAGGCCGAATAAGGCCAAGACTTCTCGCCTGGACTGGGAGAGGGCGCGGCAAACGGGCTGTGTCATACGTTTGCCGTTGCTTTGGAGTTCATGCGAAAGGCCACAGGGACGTGGCCGCCACAGGCCCTCGGCATTTTGCCGGGGGCCTGTTCTATTTTGGATGTAAGTCAGCCGACACTTGTGTTGGCCCGTCTACCGCCATCGCGAGCAGGCTCGCTCCCACATTGGTACTGGGTTGTTCCAAAAAAGTACGCTCGGCACCGATCCCCTGTGGGAGCGAGCCTGCTCGCGATAGCGGTGTCATTGCCAGCCTCAATGCCCACGCCGACTGGTGATCTGCACCAGCCGATTACCCTCGAAGCGCAGGAACTGGTACATGCCGCTGTTGGGACCGTATGTCCATTCTTCCACCGGGTATTCCTCCCGGCGATTGACACTGCGTTTGTAGCCCAGATCGTCCCGCGCAACCGGTTGCCCGCACTTTTGCAGCACTTCACTGGAGCGATCGCCAACGCTGATCAACTGGCTGCCGCAACGCAATGTGTCGGCAGCCGATGCGTAAGGGGTGATGAGCAGTAAGCCCAGGCCGAGCCAGTAGAGACGCTTCATCCTATTCGGCATCCAGATGCAGAG
Source organism: Pseudomonas sp. SJZ074 (assembly GCF_007828215.1). Lineage (GTDB taxonomy): Bacteria > Pseudomonadota > Gammaproteobacteria > Pseudomonadales > Pseudomonadaceae > Aquipseudomonas. The sequence continues at coordinate 1,336 of NZ_VIUE01000057.1, forward strand.
GAGTGATCACGCGCCCGTCGCTTTCGGCCTGGCCGAGGCTGGCGTCGATGAAATAGACACGGTCATCGGCCAACTGACCCTTGTCCACCAGGAAGTCCTTGATGCTGCTGGCCCGTTCCTGGCCCAGCTCGCGGAGCAATACGTCGCTGCCGCTCCAGAACTTGATGACGCCTTCACGCAGTTTCTCGATGCGGGCCTTTTTATCCAGTTGGGCCCATTCGGCTGGTGGCTGGGTCTTGAGACGGGTTCGGTAGATGCCTTCCAGCAACGGGGCCTTTTCATCTTCCGGTACCTGCAGCAGCGCAGCCTTGGCTGGAACCTTGTCGCCTCGGCGTTGCAGCATCTTGTAATAGTTGTACTGGTATTCGCGTTCCAGGCGCTGGCCGGCAAGCAGCGGCCCGTCGCTGCTTTCGGCGGCGGTGCCTTCGATTTCCAGGCGCAATTCCGGACGCTTGGCCAGTGCCTCGGAAAGCTTGAGCAGTACGCCTTCGTTCTCCGGGCTCAGGTCGCTGGAGCCTGGTGCGAAGGCGACACTGCCCAGGTCTTCCGAGCCACCGCCGGCTACCAGTCCGCCGATAAGTTTGAACGGCGCCTGGGCCGCTCGCACCACCAGGTTGCGCAGGGTCTGCCAGACAATCGGCATCACGCTGAACTGCGGGTCGTTGAGGTTGCCGGACACCGGCAGTTCGATGGAGATCCTGCCCTCGGAATCCTTCAGCAGCGCGACGGCCAATTTCAACGGCAGGCTCACGGCGTCCGGGCTGTCGACCTTTTCCCCCAGTTGCAGTTGCTCGACCACCACCTTGTTTTCGGCCTGGAGCTGACCCTTGGTGATCCGGTAATGCAGGTCGAGATTGAGCCGACCCTTGCGGATGCGATAACCGGCGAATTTACCGGAATAGGGCGTCAGCGTCGTCAGCTCGACCCGCTTGAAGCTGGTGGCGATATCGAGGCTTTCCATCGGGTTGAAAGGGTTGAGTGCGCCCTTGATCGTTACCGGCGCATAGCGGTCGACCTTGCCCTTGACGTCCACGCTGGCCGGTTTGGCCTGGCGGCTGTCGATGGTGCCGATCTGACCGTTGAGCTGCTGGATGGCGGTGGCGAAATTCGGCGTCAGGCTGAAGTCGGCGAAGTTGGCCGAACCGTCGTTGATGGCAATCGCGCCGACGTGGATACCCAGAGGTTTCTCCTGGGAGGCCGGTTTCGCTGAAGCGTTCTTCGTGCCGCTGTCCGGCGGCTGCGGGACCAGCAAGTCATCGACGTTGGTGGTGCGATCGTCGTTGATCATGAAGCGGGCATAAGGCTGGAACAGGCTGACTTTGTCGATGGACAGGCTGTCGCCATGCTGATAGTTGAGGCCTTCGAGCACCAGGCTCTGCCATTTGACGAAGTCACGGGTCTTGAGGGTATCGAGGGTATGCAGTTGGTCGACCTGGGCGCGACCGGTGACCGCGAAGGCCAGCGGCGCGGTGCCCTTGAGGTCGACCGCCAGATCGCTACCGAGCATCCCTGAGCGTAGCTCCAGGCGAATGAACGGGGTGATATAGGCCTGGGCGACCCGCAGATCGATATCCTGGGTCTTGACCTTGAGCCTGGCGGTAATCGGGTTCAGGTTGACTTCGCCGTCTGCCAGGAGCTTGCCCTGTTTACCCACCCCGGTATCCAGCTTGAGGGTAAAAGGCGAGCCGTTGAGGGTATCGTAGTTCTGCAGGTCGAGGTTCAGCGGGCCGACGTCCAGTGCCACGGCAGGTTGCGCCTGGCGGTCGGCCAGATGTACCCGGTAATCGCGCAGTTGCACATCCTTCAACAGCACCTGCCACGGCTTGCCGGGTGCCTTTGGTTCGGGTTTGGGGGAATCGGCCGCTGCCGGGGCGGATGCCGGCTCGACCTTGACCTGCGGTTTGGTCGGCTGGCTGGCGAAGAGTTTCTGCCAGTCCAGTTGGCCATCGGCCTCGCGTGCCGCCCAGGTTTCGAGCTTCTGGCTGCGGATCTTGCCTACGACCACCTGTTGTTTCGCCAGGTCCACCGTGGTTTCGCTGACCTCCAGGCGTTCGAGTCTTGCCAGGGGACGACCATCGGGGGCCTTGATGGCGAAAGGCGCGACACTGACGGCCACGTTGTTGAGCAGCAGCTCGGTGCCCTTGGCCAGGTTGAGCTTGTAATCGGTGCTCAGGTTGAGGATGCCGTTCTCCAGCACCAGCGGTACCGCATCGCGGACGTACGGCCACCAGAATTTCATCTGGCCATCGGTGACCTTGAGTTTGCCCTCGGACGCGATCGGCGAAAGGCTGAAATGACCGGTCCAGTCGATCTTCCCACCTTCGGGGCCGGCAGCCACCAGGGTCATATCGGCACTGTCGTCGGGCAGGGTGCTGAGGTTCTTCAGCTCGAAATCCAGGGTGTCGTACAGGAATTCAATGGGTTCGCTGGGGCGAAGGTCCTGGAAATGGATATAGCCGGTGGCCAGCTTGATCCGGTCGACCCGCAGGGGAAACGGCTTGGCCTCGGGATCGGCTGGGGTCGGCTCGCTGGGTGGTAACTTGAACAGGCTCAGGAGGTTCAACTGGCCGTCCTTGGCGAACACCACCTCGGTCCTGGGCTTGTCCAGCTCGATGTCGGCCAGGTGCAGCGCGCCGGACCACAGACTGTCGATCTGCAGGTTGGCGTACAGCCTTTCGAAGCCCAGCTGCTCCTTGCCCGGCTCACCGATATTCAGGCCCCAGACGGTAACTTCAAGGCTGAAAGGATTGAGTTCGATGCGCTGGATCTGAGCCGGCACTGTCGCATGATTGGCCAGTTGCTGATTGGCGATTCGCAGGGCGATGCCTGGCAGTATCAGGAAACCCAGCAGGCTGTAGAGGGCCAGTGCGGTGAACAGGGCGCCGAGGGCGCGCAGCAATCCTTTGGGCATGTGTGGCTTCATCTGGTGGAATCGGAGTGCCTTGGAGTATGGCATGCGTTTACGGTTCCGAAGCCACTGGTATTTATGAGAATTGTCCGTTTTTTCAGTAGGAGTCCTGAGATTGGCTCAGAACTGCAGGATCAGTGTCTTGAGCGGGGGATTACGGTCCATGGAAGGAAAGTCCTCACCGGGCGTCAGCACGCTCCATTCGCGCACCGGCCGGCCGGTCTTGTCTGCACAGCGCAGGACCTGTTCGCGCCAGTCGTCCATGGACACCTTCGCCAGGTTGTTGCAACAGATCAGCACGCCATTATCGGCGGTGGCGAGCAGTGCCGGCTTGAGCAGGCTCTGGTAGTCCCGCAGCAGGTCCACGGTGCCGAAGGCACTCTTGGCCCAGGCCGGCGGGTCGAGCAGTACCAGGTCGTACTGGCGTTGTTCCAGGCGGACATAATTAGGGAGTTTCTGTCCGCGCCGTTGGCTGATGGGCAAGCCTGCCAGCTGGCGGATCGCCGGGAAGTAGTCCGACTGTACGAACTCCATGGGCAGTAACGCGGGGTTGAGCAGGCCGTTCTCGCGACCCACCGCCAGGTTGCCTTCGGCAAAGTCCAGGTTACACACCTCCCGCGCGCCCCCGGCCGCGGCACTCAGACCAACGCCGCAGGTATAGGCGAACAGGTTCAGCACGCTTTTGCCGAGGCTGTGCGCCTTGACCCAGCCCCGGGCATTGCGCAAGTCGAGAAACAGTAGCGGATCCTGCCCGGCATGGCGTCCACGCACTCGATAGTTCAGGCCCCATTCATGGCCGACCAAGTCTTGCAGAGCAGCTTCTTCGGCCTGATAGACCGTGTCCTGGCGATCGATCCGCGAGTTGCCCCGGGCACGGTCGTTGTAAACCAGCAGGGTGTCGAGGCCCAAGGTTTCGTTGACGATGCCATGCAGTTGCAACAAGGCATCGCGTTCCAGCGACTGATGAAAGCTCTGCACCAGCAACTGCGGGCCGTAGCGGTCGACGGTCAGGCCGGGTGCGCCTTCCTGGCTGCCATGGAACAGGCGATAGCAATCGGTGCCTTGCTGGTGCAATTGGCTGAGCAGGTCTTGACGCTGGTCGAGGGCGGCGCGCAGCGCCTGATTCAAGGAAGACATGCCAAGCGCGCCTTAAGGAAATGAGGCGCGGGAGTTTAGCAGCTTCGGGAGGGATCGTTCCCACGCTCGGCGTGGGAACGCCGCAACGGACGCTCCGCGTTCGGCTTTTGGGGACACGGAGCCTCCCTGGCTGCATTCCCACGCAGAGCGTGGGAGCGATCAGTACGGTGGTTGTTTAGCGATTCAGGCGCTTGTCGATCAGCCCCTCCACCACGCTTGGATCGGCCAGGGTCGAAGTGTCGCCGAGGCTGTCGAGTTCGTTGCAGGCGATCTTGCGCAGAATGCGCCGCATGATCTTGCCCGAGCGGGTCTTGGGCAGCGCTGGGGCCCACTGGATCAGTTCCGGCTTGGCGAAGCTGCCGATTTCCTTGCTGACATGAGCCAGCAATTCTTTCTTCAACTCATCGTTGGCCTCCACCCCGTTCATCGGCGTGACAAACGCATAGATGCCCTGGCCCTTGAGGTCATGGGGATAACCGACCACCGCAGCTTCAGCGATGCTGTCGTGCAACACCAGGGCGCTTTCCACCTCGGCGGTGCCGATGCGGTGACCGGAGACGTTGATCACGTCATCGATGCGCCCGGTGATCCAGTAATCGCCGTCCTCGTCACGGCGGGCGCCGTCGCCGGTGAAGTAATAGCCGGGGTAGGGCTTGAAGTAAGTGTCGACCATGCGTTGATGATCGCCATAGACACTGCGGATCTGTCCCGGCCAGCTGGATTTGATTGCCAATACGCCGCTGCCGGGGCCATTGATTTCCTTGCCCGTTTCATCCAGCAGTACCGGTTGCACGCCGAACATCGGGCGGGTGGCGCAGCCCGGCTTGAGTCGCGGGGCACTCACCAGCGGGCTGAGCATGATGCCGCCGGTTTCGGTCTGCCACCAGGTATCGACAATCGGGCAGCGCTGCTCGCCCACTGCGTTGAAATACCATTCCCAGGCTTCCGGGTTGATCGGCTCACCGACGCTGCCGAGCAAGCGCAGGCTTTTGCGCGAGGTGGCCTGCAATGGCCCGGCCCCTTCGCGCATCAATGCGCGCAGGGCGGTGGGGGCGGTATAGAAGATGTTGACCTGGTGCTTGTCGATCACCCGCCAGAACCGCGAGCTGTCGGGATGGCTGGGGACGCCTTCGAAAATCAGCGTGGTAGCGCCATTGGCCAACGGGCCGTAGACGATGTAGCTGTGGCCGGTGACCCAGCCGACATCGGCGGTGCACCAGAACACTTCGTTGTCGCGATAGTCCAGCACGTACTTGAACGTCATGGCCGCCTGCAGTAGATAGCCGCCGGTGGTGTGCAGCACGCCTTTGGGTTTGCCGGTGCTGCCGGAGGTGTAGAGGATGAACAGCGGATCTTCGGCGTCCATCGGTTCAGGCGGGCAGTCATCGCTGGCGTCGTGCATGGCCTGGTGGTACCAGAGGTCGCGGCCTTCGACCCAGCTCACTTCGGCCTGGGTACGCTCGACCACCAGGACCGTGCTGACGTTCGGACAGCTTTCCAGGGCTTTGTCGACGTTACGCTTGAGCGGGACAAAGCGCCCGCCGCGCACGCCTTCGTCGGCGGTGATCACCGTGCGGCAGTCGGCATCGAGGATTCGGTCACGCAGCGAGTCCGGCGAAAACCCGCCGAACACCACCGAATGCACTGCGCCAATACGGGTGCAGGCGAGCATGGCGTAGGCCGCTTCAGGAATCATCGGCATGTAGATGCACACCCGGTCACCTTTCTTCACGCCACGGCTTTTCAGCACGTTGGCCAGGCGGCACACATGGTGGTGGAGTTTTCTATAGGTGATTTGCGCCGATTCGGCGGGGTCGTCGCCTTCCCAGATGATTGCCGTCTGGTCGCCGCGTTTTTCGAGATGGCGGTCGATGCAATTGGCGCTGACGTTCAGTTTGCCGCCCGCGAACCAGGTGGCGTCGCCGTTCTTGAGGTCATAGCGCTGGACCGTTTGCCAGGGCGTCATCCAATCGAGAAACCGGGTGGCCTGTTCCGCCCAGAAGGTGCTGGGGTGTTCTATGGATTCTTTGTAGAGGCGCTGGTATTCGTCCTGACTCAGTTGCGCAGCCCGGCGGACGGCATCGGCTTGGGGGTACTGGCTGATATCGAACATGACGGTTCCTTATTCTTGTTTTTGCGACAAGTCATAAAGATGCGCCCAGTGAATATCGAGTTCAAGTTGTACATGGAGCCAATGTGGGAGCAACTGTCTTGGATGATTTATTTAGCCATTCTTTTTCAAGGCAGCAAAAGCTCTCACAGCTCTTGGCAGTGCAGATATCTGGA
>NZ_VIUE01000058.1 GCF_007828215.1 Pseudomonas sp. SJZ074
GGAGCAAGCAAATTGCTTGGGTGTTATATGGTCAAGCCTCACGGGCAATTAGTACAGGTTAGCTCAACGCCTCACAGCGCTTACACACCCTGCCTATCAACGTCGTAGTCTTCGACGGCCCTTCAGGGAGCTCAAGGCTCCAGTGAGATCTCATCTTGAGGCAAGTTTCCCGCTTAGATGCTTTCAGCGGTTATCTTTTCCGAACATAGCTACCCGGCAATGCCACTGGCGTGACAACCGGAACACCAGAGGTTCGTCCACTCCGGTCCTCTCGTACTAGGAGCAGCCCCTCTCAAATCTCAAACGTCCACGGCAGATAGGGACCGAACTGTCTCACGACGTTCTAAACCCAGCTCGCGTACCACTTTAAATGGCGAACAGCCATACCCTTGGGACCGGCTTCAGCCCCAGGATGTGATGAGCCGACATCGAGGTGCCAAACACCGCCGTCGATATGAACTCTTGGGCGGTATCAGCCTGTTATCCCCGGAGTACCTTTTATCCGTTGAGCGATGGCCCTTCCATACAGAACCACCGGATCACTAAGACCTACTTTCGTACCTGCTCGACGTGTCTGTCTCGCAGTCAAGCGCGCTTTTGCCTTTATACTCTACGACCGATTTCCGACCGGTCTGAGCGCACCTTCGTACTCCTCCGTTACTCTTTAGGAGGAGACCGCCCCAGTCAAACTACCCACCATACACTGTCCTCGATCCGGATAACGGACCTGAGTTAGAACCTCAAAGTTGCCAGGGTGGTATTTCAAGGATGGCTCCACGCAGACTGGCGTCCACGCTTCAAAGCCTCCCACCTATCCTACACAAGCAAATTCAAAGTCCAGTGCAAAGCTATAGTAAAGGTTCACGGGGTCTTTCCGTCTAGCCGCGGATACACTGCATCTTCACAGCGATTTCAATTTCACTGAGTCTCGGGTGGAGACAGCGCCGCCATCGTTACGCCATTCGTGCAGGTCGGAACTTACCCGACAAGGAATTTCGCTACCTTAGGACCGTTATAGTTACGGCCGCCGTTTACCGGGGCTTCGATCAAGAGCTTCGCGTTAGCTAACCCCATCAATTAACCTTCCGGCACCGGGCAGGCGTCACACCCTATACGTCCACTTTCGTGTTTGCAGAGTGCTGTGTTTTTAATAAACAGTCGCAGCGGCCTGGTATCTTCGACCGGCGTGGGCTTACGCAGCAAGTGCTTCACCCTCACCGGCGCACCTTCTCCCGAAGTTACGGTGCCATTTTGCCTAGTTCCTTCACCCGAGTTCTCTCAAGCGCCTTGGTATTCTCTACCCAACCACCTGTGTCGGTTTGGGGTACGGTTCCTGGTTATCTGAAGCTTAGAAGCTTTTCTTGGAAGCATGGCATCAACCACTTCGTCACCCAGAGGGTAACTCGTCATCAGCTCTCGGCCTTGAGATCCCGGATTTACCTAAGATCCCAGCCTACCACCTTAAACTTGGACAACCAACGCCAAGCTGGCCTAGCCTTCTCCGTCCCTCCATCGCAATAACCAGAAGTACAGGAATATTAACCTGTTTTCCATCGACTACGCTTTTCAGCCTCGCCTTAGGGACCGACTAACCCTGCGTCGATTAACGTTGCGCAGGAAACCTTGGTCTTTCGGCGTGGGTGTTTTTCACACCCATTGTCGTTACTCATGTCAGCATTCGCACTTCTGATACCTCCAGCAAGCTTCTCAACTCACCTTCACAGGCTTACAGAACGCTCCTCTACCGCATCACTTACGTGATACCCGTAGCTTCGGTGTATGGTTTGAGCCCCGTTACATCTTCCGCGCAGGCCGACTCGACTAGTGAGCTATTACGCTTTCTTTAAAGGGTGGCTGCTTCTAAGCCAACCTCCTAGCTGTCTAAGCCTTCCCACATCGTTTCCCACTTAACCATAACTTTGGGACCTTAGCTGACGGTCTGGGTTGTTTCCCTTTTCACGACGGACGTTAGCACCCGCCGTGTGTCTCCCATGCTCGGCACTTGTAGGTATTCGGAGTTTGCATCGGTTTGGTAAGTCGGGATGACCCCCTAGCCGAAACAGTGCTCTACCCCCTACAGTGATACATGAGGCGCTACCTAAATAGCTTTCGAGGAGAACCAGCTATCTCCGAGCTTGATTAGCCTTTCACTCCGATCCACAGGTCATCCGCTAACTTTTCAACGGTAGTCGGTTCGGTCCTCCAGTCAGTGTTACCTAACCTTCAACCTGCCCATGGATAGATCGCCCGGTTTCGGGTCTATTCCCAGCGACTAGACGCCCTATTAAGACTCGCTTTCGCTACGCCTCCCCTATTCGGTTAAGCTCGCCACTGAAAATAAGTCGCTGACCCATTATACAAAAGGTACGCAGTCACAGAACGAAGTCTGCTCCCACTGCTTGTACGCATACGGTTTCAGGATCTATTTCACTCCCCTCTCCGGGGTTCTTTTCGCCTTTCCCTCACGGTACTGGTTCACTATCGGTCAGTCAGTAGTATTTAGCCTTGGAGGATGGTCCCCCCATATTCAGACAAAGTTTCTCGTGCTCCGTCCTACTCGATTTCACTTCTAAGATCCTTTCGCGTACAGGGCTATCACCCACTATGGCCGCACTTTCCAGAGCGTTCCGCTAAAATCAAAGAAGCTTAAGGGCTAGTCCCCGTTCGCTCGCCACTACTAAGGGAATCTCGGTTGATTTCTTTTCCTCAGGGTACTTAGATGTTTCAGTTCCCCTGGTTCGCCTCTTGCACCTATGTATTCAGTGCAAGATAACCAGCTTGTGCTGGTTGGGTTCCCCCATTCAGAGATCTCCGGATCAAAGTCTGTTTGCCGACTCCCCGAAGCTTTTCGCAGGCTACCACGTCTTTCATCGCCTCTGACTGCCAAGGCATCCACCGTATGCGCTTCTTCACTTGACCATATAACCCCAAGCAATCTGGTTATACTGTGAAGACGACATTCGCCGAAAATTCGTACGCTTGCTCAACGAGCAACTCACAAATTTTACCTTAGCCTGAACACCACCAGTGAAAGTGGCCTTCAGTCTATCTTTCTATCACATACCCAAATTTTTAAAGAACGATCTAATCGAAAGACTAGAAATCAACATTCATCATCGCATCGATGGAATGCTCATTTCTAAGCTTTAACGAGGGTCACCAATCGGTAAATGGTGGAGCCAAGCGGGATCGAACCGCTGACCTCCTGCGTGCAAGGCAGGCGCTCTCCCAGCTGAGCTATGGCCCCGTATCGCTACAGGGTGCACCAGTAATTGGTGGGTCTGGGCAGATTCGAACTGCCGACCTCACCCTTATCAGGGGTGCGCTCTAACCAACTGAGCTACAGACCCAATCGTCTTCTTCAATGAATCAAGCAATTCGTGTGGGAGCTCATGGAGCCGCTGCTGTCGTCGATTAAGGAGGTGATCCAGCCGCAGGTTCCCCTACGGCTACCTTGTTACGACTTCACCCCAGTCATGAATCACACCGTGGTAACCGTCCCCCCGAAGGTTAGACTAGCTACTTCTGGTGCAACCCACTCCCATGGTGTGACGGGCGGTGTGTACAAGGCCCGGGAACGTATTCACCGCGACATTCTGATTCGCGATTACTAGCGATTCCGACTTCACGCAGTCGAGTTGCAGACTGCGATCCGGACTACGATCGGTTTTGTGGGATTAGCTCCACCTCGCGGCTTGGCAACCCTCTGTACCGACCATTGTAGCACGTGTGTAGCCCAGGCCGTAAGGGCCATGATGACTTGACGTCATCCCCACCTTCCTCCGGTTTGTCACCGGCAGTCTCCTTAGAGTGCCCACCATAATGTGCTGGTAACTAAGGACAAGGGTTGCGCTCGTTACGGGACTTAACCCAACATCTCACGACACGAGCTGACGACAGCCATGCAGCACCTGTCTCAATGCTCCCGAAGGCACCAATCCATCTCTGGAAAGTTCATTGGATGTCAAGGCCTGGTAAGGTTCTTCGCGTTGCTTCGAATTAAACCACATGCTCCACCGCTTGTGCGGGCCCCCGTCAATTCATTTGAGTTTTAACCTTGCGGCCGTACTCCCCAGGCGGTCAACTTAATGCGTTAGCTGCGCCACTAAGAGCTCAAGGCTCCCAACGGCTAGTTGACATCGTTTACGGCGTGGACTACCAGGGTATCTAATCCTGTTTGCTCCCCACGCTTTCGCACCTCAGTGTCAGTATCAGTCCAGGTGGTCGCCTTCGCCACTGGTGTTCCTTCCTATATCTACGCATTTCACCGCTACACAGGAAATTCCACCACCCTCTACCATACTCTAGCTCGACAGTTTTGAATGCAGTTCCCAGGTTGAGCCCGGGGCTTTCACATCCAACTTAACGAACCACCTACGCGCGCTTTACGCCCAGTAATTCCGATTAACGCTTGCACCCTCTGTATTACCGCGGCTGCTGGCACAGAGTTAGCCGGTGCTTATTCTGTCGGTAACGTCAAAACCATCACGTATTAGGTAATGGCCCTTCCTCCCAACTTAAAGTGCTTTACAATCCGAAGACCTTCTTCACACACGCGGCATGGCTGGATCAGGCTTTCGCCCATTGTCCAATATTCCCCACTGCTGCCTCCCGTAGGAGTCTGGACCGTGTCTCAGTTCCAGTGTGACTGATCATCCTCTCAGACCAGTTACGGATCGTCGCCTTGGTGAGCCATTACCTCACCAACTAGCTAATCCGACCTAGGCTCATCTGATAGCGCAAGGCCCGAAGGTCCCCTGCTTTCTCCCGTAGGACGTATGCGGTATTAGCGTCCGTTTCCGAGCGTTATCCCCCACTACCAGGCAGATTCCTAGGCATTACTCACCCGTCCGCCGCTCTCAAGAGGTGCAAGCACCTCTCTACCGCTCGACTTGCATGTGTTAGGCCTGCCGCCAGCGTTCAATCTGAGCCATGATCAAACTCTTCAGTTCAAACATCTTTGGGTTTTGAGAAAACCCTAAACTTGGCTCAGCAATCGTTGGTTACATCTTTGATTTCTCGCGGAGTAACTTGTGATGCTGATAATCTGTTGACTAGCAGTCTGACTCCACAAGCACCCACACGAATTGCTTGATTCAGTTGTTAAAGAGCGGTGGGTTGAGCCTTTCGTCTCAACCGAGGCGCGCATTCTACAGCGCCCCGTGTATCTGTCAAGCGGTTATTTTCAGAAATTTTCAAAGTTTCGCTTCGGAAACCTCAACAACTTCAACCACTTGCGCTTTCGATCTCTCGTTAGCGGGAGGCGAATT
>NZ_VIUE01000059.1 GCF_007828215.1 Pseudomonas sp. SJZ074
CTCTCGAAAAACTTTGGAGAGACTTGAGCACGCGTTGCGAGCAGAGGTACATCAAGAGGCGCAGGCATTGGAATAGATTTGTGGGGATCCCTCAGGGTCTGCCCGCCGTTTCCCCGATCTATTTAGGATCAAGCACTAGTTCCATATGAAGAAATCAATCTACCTGCTACTACACCTTCCACCGAAGAACCAGCTGCCAGTTCAGACAGCTCATCCATTGAAATAAAATTTAAACTTAAATACTCATAAAAACCTGTTTTAAGACCAGTTGACCTTATAGCAATAACACCAAATTCCTCATAGGCGCTTTCAAAAGCAACCCAATCACATGCGTCATTACATAAGACAATTGGATAACCAACTACTCCATTAAAAAAATTTTCGGATTTTTTGCTCAACCAAGAGACATCCCTATCGACATCGCTTCCATCAAAAACAAAGCAGGACTCTGTTAAAGGTTCCCCCCCCGAAAATTTTACAAAAACATACGAATTAAAACTAGAAACACTCTCCGAGATTAACCCTGCAAAAATATCAGAAAAACAAAGTAACGGCCTCTCAAAAAACCAATACGAAAAATCTCTACCAACAAATACATTCATTGGCAGGTCTTTATCAAAGCTAATAAACCCTGACAGCTTATCAAGAAAACAAGATAACTCTACCCGTTCAAGCCTTAAAATAGTCATCATTACACCCCTGAAAACCTAATTTTCACAACTGGCCTTTTCAGGCCGTCTATAGTCAATGACGCTGAAGGTTGGCCAGTGGAGGTCGACGAGGGATAGAAGCGGTATGTCTTTTCGCCATTTGTTAACACAGTGACTGAGCCATCCTGAGAGATTGTCTTCTTATAGCCACTGGACTCCAGAGTTTTTATGGCGTTCCCCTGAGTAATGTTGGCCTCAATTTGTCCTGCACTATTTCGAGTAGCCTTCGGCAGAAATTCAATTGCGGTTACTTCTGCGCCAACCGCAGCAAGTCGCCTAGCCAACAAAGCCCTTAATACCGCAGGTGCGCCCGTAAGCGCAAGCGCGGCATCCAAGTCCCAGGTGACGCTCTCGATACCACCACTGACTACCGTTGAAACCCTTTTTACCAGATCATTGAACTCATCCGCGCTGCTGGAAACCCCAGCAATCTCTCTCAGGTAAATGGTGGCGTTTTCCTCACCGAATTGAGCCTTCCAAGCCTCAGGAACTGTACCTGTATCGGTCCGACTCCACAGAGACGCGGTATTGAACAAGGTGGAGTCAACAAACTGAGTCGTCGTCGACTGGAATGCATGCACCTCAGCACCATTGGCGACAATCTTGCGTCCATCGCTCCATGTGAGAGCGATGTCCTGGGCCGCCAGATTCTTGATGCTTTCTGTTGCCTTTAGTAGGTCTTGCGCAAGGGCCTCACCTTCAGGATTTCCAGGCGGAAAACTGTTCAGAAGTGTTTGCAACCGTGCGTTTTCGGCTGCGTCCACTTGTCCATTGGCAGCAAGAAGTAGCAGGTCCCCCCAAGACATATCGGATTTAGGCTTGCCTAAACGCTCCTCCAGAGCCTTGGCCTCTTCGACTAGCGCTTTTTTCTCTGCCGCATGTAATAGCCGGTTATACGAAGTCGCACTCCCAGCCACCCAAGATCCCGTCTGCAGACTATTTCCATCACCTCCCTGCGCGGCGGCCGAAAGCACACCAATCAACTGGGAGTTCATCACCAGCAGCTTATTCTTCTGCTCCTTGGTCATCTTGGTGTACTGCTGGGCCAAGGTATCGACCAGCAATTCGTTAACACCCGCAGCTAAAGCACCAGTCTTGAAATCACCGCCAGCCGCCTCAGCAGCCAGACCACCCATCACCGCGTGCAAACCAACCTTGGCAAGGCCGCCTTCCTTCAGGTTGTACTTCTCGCCGATATCCCCTACCAGGTTGAAACCCGCCGCAGCAAAGGTATTCGCCAGACTGCTACGCAGGGCATCGTCAAACTGGCTGTTCCCACCAAGCGCCCGGTCCAGCAAGGTTGACGTACCGTTCTGCAGCAATTGGTTGGCGCCAAAGCGGCCAATGCCTTCCAAACTCGACAGACCACCGTCAGCCACCACCTTGCCAGCGTTCGGCAAGGCGCCTTCCACCGTGGTGGTGGTATTGGTCATCTTGTCGAACAAACTCGAGGTCAGTCCCGCCGTAACCCCGGACACCACATAACCACGCAGTGCATCCGTAGAGGTCACATCCTTGAACACCGCCCCCAGATCGCCACCGTTATTGATGAAGCTGATGGTGGCGTTGCTCGCAGCACCGGTTGCGACGGCTGTGAGCGCCACGTTGGCCCAACCGGCGGCCGCAGTTGTAGTGGCCACTGTGCCACCGACTACTGTCGATCCGGCCACTGTTCCGGCTGCCATCGCGGTGCCTGAACCAGCGGTGGCTCCGGCCATGCTGCCAATCAATCCGCTGGCCGCACCTGCGGTGAAGTAGACCACAAGGATCGCAACGATCATTTGTACAGCCGGTCCCATGCCGGAGTGGCTGTACTTGTAGGAGTCATGGACTTCCTTGACCTGACGCCAATCCACATCGCCGCGCTTCTCAACCTCCGCCAACCACGCCAGTTGCGGATCCGCGTCGACCATGGCCTTGATTGATTGGTGGACACTCTCTTGGTTGACTTGCTTGAGATCGATGTTCAACCCATCGACAGCTTTGATCGTAATCGCACCCGCCGCGACCATCTGGGTCTGACGCAGGGTTTCGTCGGTGTTGCCCTTGCCCGACATCGAACTCCAGGCCATGCTGCTGTCGCTTTTTGCGTGGTCCTCCTTGTGCAGGTCCTTCAAGCCTTCGAAGGTGATGGCCCCACCACTGTCCAGCGTGATGTCCTTGCCACTCTCCAGCTTCGCTACCTGGTAACGCTGATCGTCGCCGCTCTTGAGGGTCAGCCCCCCCCCAGTCGTGATCTCACTCCCAATGTGCTTCACATCAGTCACTTCATCACGCTGCGTCTTCTTGCTCCCCCAACTCCCTTTCTTCTTCTCGTCGAACAACGAATAATCGCTGTTCTGCGCGGCCAGCAACTGAAGCTTCTCCCCCGCCGCCAGATAGGCCTCGTCGCCCGCCGTGATCCGGCTGGAAACCATCGTCAGGTTCTTCTTGGCGTTCAGGTCAATACCGCCACCCGCGTTGATCTCGGACTTGACCTGACTGACATGATCTTCCTGCACCGTCAGTTTTTTGCTCTTGTACAAAAAGTGTTGTTCATCCGCCGCCGAGCTGATGGTGATGTTCTCGGTCGCGGCCATGTCGATGTCGCGCTTGGCGTCGATCTGGCTGGCGATGACGTTGATGTTGTTATCGGCCTTCGCCGACAGGTCTCGTCCGGCGGTGACGCTCGCGCTGTATTGAGTGGTCGTGCTGTTGTTTCGGTTCGTGCCATGTAGCTCGTTGTCGATGGTCTGCGCAGCGACGAGGTTGACATCGCTTCCGGCATTAAGGAGCAGGTCGCGTCCGCTTTGCAGAGCGCCACCTATATTGTTGATGTCCCGTCCCGCCGAGAAGCTCAGGTCGTTGGCGGCTTCGATACGAGCCGCGCTGTCGATGAAGCTGGTGCGCTCACTACGGAAGCCGCTTGTACTTTGATGGGTAGTAACCGTGCGTTCGTTGACCACATCTCCCAGAATCGCCGTTGCAGAGACGTCACGCCCAGTGATAATGCCGCCCGCTCTGTTGATCACATTGGTACCGGCCAGTAGATCGAGACGATCAGCGGACTGCATGAGGCCGCTATTGGCCAGAGTCTCGCCCGCTGCTGCCGACAGGTTATTGCTGGCTTTCAAAGTGCCTACGTTGTTCAGATCCTTACCCGCAATCAGGCTGACATCGCGTCCCTGGATCAACGCGCCGTTGGCCGCGAGGCGGCTGTTGGCGTTGGCCAGGTACAGCACCGGTACCAGGACCTGCTCGCCGTTGACCTCGGCGTTTTCCATCCAGACGATGTCATGGGTCAGGGCCGCGACTTGTTCGGAGGAGAGGCTCACGCCCAGCGACAGGCCGAGTTCCTGTTTGCTGGCGATGGCGTTGTTCATCAGGTACTTGAACATGTCCTCGTTGGAGGTCTGGCCGTCGATGAAACGCTGGCCGGTGCGGGCGACCACGGCTTGCTGGATCAGGGTCTGCTCATAGAGGCCGTCGCCCAGGCGCTTGGCGCTCTGGTCCGGGTCGTAGCCGAGGTTTTGGAGCAGGTAGTCCGAACTCATGAACTGCTTGAGGTCGGTGAGCACCGGATTGGTTTCGATCAGGTATTTGTGCGGGTTGGCCGCCACGGTGCTGGTAGGCAGACCCTGGACGCGGTTGAGCGTGAAGTCGGCGCTACGGCCGGGCAAGGTCCCTGCCACGGTAGCGCTGGTGTCGAAGGTGCTCGCCTGGCCAGTGGGCGGTGTCTGCTGACTCTGGGCCGGAGTCAGGCTTACGGTGCCCAGGGTCCAGCTTTGTGGACCGCTGCTGGCCGGAGCGCTGCCATCCTGTCCGCTCAGGCGGAACAAGCCATTTTGGCCGGTGGGCAGGCTGAAACCGGGCAAGGCGACCGGGTTGACCTGCTGTTGCGACAGGTTGGGGGGCAGTTGCTGGTTGAGGGTGATGCGGGTCGAGTATTGGCTGCCTGCCGCCGCCGTGCTGGTGCGTGGGCCGCTACCAATGTAGCTGTAGCCCGGGCGTACGACGCTGTTGTCGATGTTGTTCTGGGTCGAGATGTTGACCGCGCCACCGGCCTGGATTACGGCCGCATAGCTTTGGTCGCCGCCGGCGAGTTGGGTGGTCTTGCCCAGGTTCAGCTCGGCTTCCGTCATGCCGATGAAACTGGCGATACCCGCTTCAAGGCCACTGAGGTTATTGACGTTATAGCCAGCGCTTTCATACCAGTACTTATTGGTGAAGTTGCTGGCCGCGGTGTACCAGGCACCGGCACCGCTCACTCGTTCGGAACGGAATACTCGGGTGGTTTGTGTCTCGCCGGTTTCGACGCCGCTGTTGGTCAGGTTGGCCAGTGACGCGGTCAGGTTGCCGCCACTGGCAATGGTGCTGCTCTGGTTCAGCAGATCGCCGCCACGCAGGGTCAGGTTGCCACCCGCTGTAATACTAGAAGCCGCGCTGGCTGCGGTGACTTCGGTTTTTTCGCGTTGCAGCAACTCCCAGACATGGTTCTGCTTGCCGCTGCAATCCCCGGCGTTATAGCCCTCGATACAAGCGATTTCGTAGATTTTGGCGGT
>NZ_VIUE01000060.1 GCF_007828215.1 Pseudomonas sp. SJZ074
ACGTGCTTTAAGCACTCCAGGCATTCAGCTTGCCACTCACCGCTCTCACCATCAGTTTAATCGCAGAGCAAGACACAAGCGGGCTTGCTCGCGAAAGCGGGGTGCCTGTCACGGAGGTGTTGAATGTGCCGCCGCCATCGCGAGCAGGCTCGCTCCCACAGGAGACGGTGATATATGCAAATACTGCGTCCACCCCAGTCCAATGTGGGAGCGGGCTTGCTCGCGAAAGCGGGGTGTCTGTCACGGAGGTGTTGAATGTGCTGCCGCCATCGCGAGCAGGCTCGCTCCCACAGGGGGTTGTGGCGTATGCGAAGGCTGCGTCCGCCCCGGTCCGGTGTGGGAGCGAGCCTGCTCGCGATAGCGGTAGGTCAGCCAGCGTCCATGCTGACTGACTTGCGCAAACCCGATCCTATGACATGGCGCAATCCTTCAGGGCCTGGGACATTGCCTTGCCTAACCTGGCCACGTGAGGGGCCTTGACCACGGTGTTGTGGGTGCCGGGTAGGGCGGTCACGTTCACCTGGTCGTTGAGCAAGCCGCGCCAGCCCAGGGTCGGGTCGTTGCGTTGCTGTTCGCTCGCGGTGAATAGCGACACCTCGAGCGGGCTCGGTGGGCTGACGTAGGCGCCGATGGCCAGCCGCATTGCATAGGCCACCCCCAGGTGGGTGCGCAGCAGGGCGGCGTCGATGTCGTGGGGCAGTTCCTCCGGCAACAGGCGGTGGGTGATGCATAGCGTCAGCATCGCGTCGATGGCCGAGTGTTGCGCCAGTTCTGTCAGTTGGCCGAGCAGGTCGGGGGCGATCTGTTCGGGGAGCCAGGCCATCAGGAACTGCGCTTCGCTCAGCGCTTGTGTCGGCACCGGTTCAGGACGGGCCGAGGCATCGATGATGCCAAGGAACTCCACCACCTCTCCGGCAGCCTGCAGTTGACGGGCCATTTCATAGGCAATCAAACCACCGGCCGACCACCCGGCAATCCGGTACGGCCCTTGCGGCTGGACCTGACGGATGCCCGCCAGGTAACGCGTCGCCATGGACGGGACATCCGACAGCGGTGCTTCGCCCGCCACCAGGCCACTGGCGGCCAGGCCATAGACCGGGATCTGGGGATCCAGCGACGGCGCCAGGTCCCGTGCGTATTGCACCTCGCCACCGAGTGGATGCACCAAGTACAGCGGCCGCTGGGAACCGCCGCGGCGGATCGGCACCAGGTTGCTGTTGGCCCCTGGTCGGGCTTGCCCATCGAGGGTCCTGGCGAAGCCGGCAATGGTCGGTTCGACGAACAGGTCGCGCACGGCGATGGGCTTGCCAAGTACCTTGCGCAAGCGCGAAGCCATCTGCACCGCCATCAACGAAATTCCGCCGAGGCTGAAGAAGTCGTCGTGACGGCTGATGCGTTCCTGTTTGAACAGGTCTTGCCAGAGCGCGGCGATGGCGATTTCGGTCTCGCCCCGGGGGGCTTCGTAAGGCAAGGCCGGGGCAGGGCTGTCTTCAGTACCGGTCGGCGAGTCCACGGCGGTGACCGAGCGCTCCAGCGGCGGCGTGTTTTCCAACAACTGTCCGATGGATTGCCGTGAATCGGTCACCAGGTTTTCCAGCACCTTGGCGAACAGTCCGGCGATGTTCTGCACGGTCTCCCGGTCGAACAGATCGTTGGCGTATTGCAGGCTGCCGCCGATGCGCTCGCCATTGTCGATCAGCGACAGCGACAGGTCGAACTGGGTGGTGTTGTGCGGGCTTTCCAGGGTTTGCACCGCAAGCCCCGGCAGTTGCAACGGCGCCGGTGGCGTGTTGTCCAGGCTCAGCATCACCTGGAACAACGGGCTGTGGCTCATGCTGCGAGTCGGCTGCAGCGCACTGACCACCTGCTCGAACGGCAGATCCTGATGACTGTAGGCCGCCAGTGTCTGGTCCTTGATCCGCCCCAACAACTCGTCGACACGGCTGTCGCGCCCGGTATCGATCCTCAACGCCAGGGTGTTGGCGAAGAAGCCGATCAGCGCCTCCAGCTCCGGGCGCTGACGGTTGGCTACCGGGGTGCCGACCACCACGTCGTGCTGTCCGCTCAGGTGGCTCATCAATACCGACCAGCCGGCCAGCAACACCATGAACAGCGTGGTGCCCTGGGCCTGGCTGAAGGCACGCAGCTCGGCACTGAGGGGCGCAGGGAAGACACAGTCGACGATGCCGCCGGCATAGCTCTGTATCGCCGGACGTGGGCGATCCAGCGGCAGGTTCAGCAGCGCGGGAGCGCCTTCCAGCTGTTGCCGCCAGAAGTCGATCTGCGCCTGCAAGGCTGAGCCTTCGAGGGATTTGCGCTGCCAGGCGGCGTAGTCGACGTATTGCAGCGCCAGCGGCGGCAACGGGTCTTTCTGGCCCTGGGCGAATGCGCTGTAGAGCACGCTCACTTCCCGGGCCAGGACGCTGTTGGACCAGCCATCGGAGACGATGTGGTGCAAGGTCATGAACAGCACGTGCTCGTCGTCCGCCAGTTGCACCAGATGGCCGCGCATCAACGGTCCCTGGCTGAGGTCGAACAACTGCGTGGCGTTGAGGTTACCGAGGTGCTCCAGCGTGGCCGTGCGTTCGTCGGCCGGCATCGGGCGCAGGTCCCGTTGTTCCAGCTGGAAGCGGTAGTCGGCCGGGGCGATTTTTTGCACCGGCTCGCCGTCCACCAGCTCGAAGCGGGTGCGCAGGGTTTCATGGCGCGCCACCAGGCGGTCGAGGGTTGCCTGCAAGGCAGCCTTGTCCAGCGAACCCGTCAGGCGCAGGGCCAGGGGCAGGTGGTAGGCGGCGCCGGCGGCGTGGTCCAGGTGGTCGAGGAACCATAGCCGTTGCTGGGAGAAGGACAACGGCAGACGTCCCGAGCGATTGGCCAGTGGAATCGATGCCGCCTCGTTGGGCGACGCGCTGTCGACCAGCGCCGCAAGACCGCGCACCGTCGGTGCGTCGAACAGTTCGCGCAGGGTGATCCGTGCGCCCAGTTTGCGGCGTAGCCTGGACAGCAACTGCACGGCCAGCAGCGAGTGGCCGCCCAGTTCGAGGAAACCGTCGTGACGGCCGACCTGATCCAGGTGCAGCAGGCCTTTCCAGATCTCGGCGATGGCGATCTCGGTATCACCCAGCGGCGCCTCGTAGGCTTTGCTGGCGAGGGCGTCCTGGCCGGGCTCGGGCAGGGCGCGGCGGTCGAGCTTGCCGTTGGCGGTCAGGGGCAGGGCGTCCAGGTGCACGAAGGCGTTGGGCACCATGTACTCGGGCAGGCCGCTCAACAGTGCACTGCGCAGTTGCTCGGCTGGCACCGGTTCGCCGCAGACATAGGCCACCAGGCGTTTGCTCTGCGCGTCGCCCTGGCTGTCCTCACGGGCGATCACCACGGCTTCGCGGATACCCGGGCAAGCCACCAGGGCGTTTTCGATCTCACCCAACTCGATGCGGAAACCACGGATCTTCACCTGGAAGTCATTGCGACCCAGGTACTCCAGCGTACCGTCGGCCAACCAGCGACCGAGGTCGCCGGTCTTGTACAGGCGCGCGTTCGGTTCGCTGCTGAACGGGTCGGCGATGAAACGCTC
>NZ_VIUE01000061.1 GCF_007828215.1 Pseudomonas sp. SJZ074
GGTTTCCCCATGTGAGAGTAGGTCATCGTCAAGATTAAATTCCGAAACCCCTATCTGCTGATGCAGGTAGGGGTTTTGTTTTGCCCGCAGGAAAGGTTCTTTTGTGTTTCTATGCAACTGTCTTGCGCATGGCTATGATGCGGGCCTCATTGTCAGGGCGCAGTTCGCATGCTCACGTTGCTAAAACTTCTGAAGGATGGTCGCTTTCATTCAGGGCAGGCGCTAGGCGCTGCGCTAGGTGTCAGTCGTAGTGCTGTATGGAAGCAATTGCAGCACCTGGAGGCAGAACTGGGCCTATCCGTCCATAAGGTCAGAGGCCGGGGGTATCAATTGGCCAGGCCGCTATTGCTTTTAGATGCGGTCGAGATTGATGCAAAGGAACCTTGCGAATGGCCTGTTCATATTTTCGACTCCATCGACTCCACCAATGCTGAAGCGTTGCGCTCCATAGAGCGCGGAGTGGCGGCACCGCTCCTGATTTTGGCTGAGCGGCAGACGGCTGGTCGCGGTCGTCGCGGCCGAAAGTGGGTCAGTCCTTTTGCGGAAAATCTCTATTACAGTCTGGTGCTGCGTATTGATGGCGGTATGCGACAGATAGAAGGGCTGAGTCTCGTCGTAGGGCTGGCCGTCTTGCACGCTTTGCATGATATGGGGATTCAGCAGGCAGGTTTGAAATGGCCCAACGATGTGCTGGTCGGTGATAGAAAGATTGCAGGGATATTGCTTGAGTTGGTAGGGGATCCCGCTGATGTCTGCCACGTTGTCCTGGGGGTTGGGGTCAATGTAAATATGCAGTCCAGCGATGAGGTTGACCAACAATGGACATCTATGAGTCTCGTGGCTGGTAGAGATTTTGATCGGAATGAGCTCGTGGCGCGACTGGGTGCGAATCTCCGGCGATTCCTGAAGCTTCACCAGGCGTCGGGATTTACTGCAATACAGCCAGAATGGGAGCGGCACCATTTATGGCAGGGGCGGGCCGTGTCATTGATTGCAGGTGTCAATCAAATTGATGGCGTTGTGCTGGGTATCGATTACCAGGGGGCCCTGCGTTTGAAGGTGGATGGCGTGGAAAGGAATTTTAGCGGTGGTGAGCTCAGTTTGAGGTTGCGTGATGATTCTTGAGCTCGATTGCGGCAACAGCTTTATCAAATGGCGTGTACTTCGCATCGACGGTATTACGCCGGTCGATGGAGGCGTGGTCAGTTCCGATAGCGATCTGTTGGCTTGTTTGAGCGACGCTGGAAAGTTTCAGCTCAAAAAATGCCGGCTTGTCAGCGTGCGCACCCAGGAAGAAACCGAATCGCTGGTGACTGCGCTGGTGGATGCGTTCGGAGTGTCCGTGGCGAGGGCTGTGCCGACCCGTGAAATGGCCGGCGTGCGAAACGGCTATGAGGATTACGAGCGCCTGGGCTTGGATCGATGGTTGGCTTTGCTTGGAGGGTTTCATCTGGCTTCGGGTGCTTGTCTGGTGCTCGATTTTGGCACTGCGATTACAGCCGATTTCGTGGCGGCAGACGGTGCGCACCTCGGAGGCTTCATTTGTCCGGGCATGCCCTTGATGCGTAACCAGTTGCGCACCCATACCCGACGGATTCGCTATGACGACATGGCTGCCGAGCGTGCCCATGAGAGTCTCGCTCCTGGACGGGCGACTGTCGAAGCTGTAGAGCGGGGTTGCATGCTGATGCTCAGGGGATTTGTCCTTACTCAGCTTGAGATGGCGCGGCAGTATTGGGGTGAGGATTTCGTTGTGTTTCTAACGGGGGGGGACGCTAATCTGGTTTCGGGTGTTGTCCCTGACGCCAGGGTGGTACCTGACCTGGTTTTTGTCGGCTTGGCGATGGCCTGTCCTTTGTCTTGAGGTTCCTATGCGGTGGCTGTTCCTGTTATTGCTGGTTTTGAATGCTTTCTATTACGTCTGGCATCAACAGGAAGCTCCGCTTCGTGCCAAGGATGTCACCCCCCTGAGTTTGTACCGCGGCTCGCAACAGGACATTCATCTCTTGAGCGAGACGGCGGACGCTCTTGTCAGGCGGGATTCGGGAAGGTCCGGTGAGGCGCAGAAGACATGTATTTATCTGGGTGGCTTTGCTCGTTCGGAAATGAACAGGCTACTGGAGCAAAAACTGGCAACGCTGGGCGTCGTAGCTCGTGCCACCGCTGCCGGTTCGCCTGAGCCCGGATTCTGGGTACAGGTTTCGCCAGAAAGTGCCGGGAAGGTGAATGAAACGTTCATTCAAAACCTTTCTAAAGAATTCAATGAGTTAAAACATAAAATAATGCCTTGTGAGGGGGTTGCACCCACGGGGTAGTTTGCATAGAATGGCGCCGGCTTCGCAGCGAAGACCTTTAACAGTCAACGATGCGAAACGTAGTCAACGCAGCTAACCTCAGGTTTTTAATGAGAAAATGCTTGACAGAAAGCTGGCATGATATAGAATGCCGGCTCGCTTAGGAGGGGTTCCCGAGCGGCCAAAGGGATCAGACTGTAAATCTGACGTCTACGACTTCGAAGGTTCGAATCCTTCCCCCTCCACCAGTTTCTAGCGTGAGCTGCAGGCTCCGCGGGTATAGTTTAGTGGTAGAACCTCAGCCTTCCAAGCTGATGATGCGGGTTCGATTCCCGCTACCCGCTCCAAGTTTGCAGGTTGTGCAAAGTGTTTCGCTCTTGTAGCTCAGTTGGTAGAGCACACCCTTGGTAAGGGTGAGGTCAGCGGTTCAAATCCGCTCAAGAGCTCCATATAACAAGGCAGATATGAAAATATCTGCCTTTGTTTTAATGGCTTGTGTGAGTTGCTAAATTCTTCTCCTAGGGGTGATTTCGATGGCTAAGGAAAAGTTCGAACGTAATAAGCCGCACGTCAACGTCGGTACCATCGGTCACGTCGACCACGGTAAAACCACTCTGACCGCTGCTCTGACCCGCGTCTGCTCCGAAGTTTTCGGTTCGGCCAAGGTTGACTTCGACAAAATCGACAGCGC
>NZ_VIUE01000062.1 GCF_007828215.1 Pseudomonas sp. SJZ074
GTATGCGTCCGGCCATCACGCCTTGCGTGATTAAACCGGCTGCCACCTATGCGGCAGCAACTGATCGACTTCACTCGCACGCTGCGTCGGCAGGCGTGTGAGTACATCTTTCAAGTAAGCATACGGATCATGCCCATTCAGCCGCGCAGACTGGATCAAACTCATGATCGCTGCCGCACGTTTTCCGCTGCGTAGCGACCCTGCGAAGAGCCAATTTTTACGTCCAAGAGCCCAAGGGCGGATCTGGTTCTCGCACCAGTTGTTATCTATGGGTACGGCCCCGTCATCAAGGTAGCGCGACAGCGCTGCCCAGCGTTTCAGGCTGTAATCGAGTGCTCTGCTGATGGCTGAGCCTTCGGGCACGAGGTCACGCTGGGCGATCATCCAGGCATGCAGCATATTCATCACTGGGACGGCTTTTTCTTGCCGTATTCGGCGCCTTAAATCCGGCTCCAGGTCGCGGACTTCTCTTTCGATTTCGTACAACAACTGGATATAGCTCAGGGCTTGCTCGGCGAGCGTGCTTTTATTCGTAGCGTGCAGTTCGAAGAACTTGCGCCGTGCATGGGCCATGCACCCAATCTCGGTCACGCCGAGTTCAAAGCTGGCCTTGTAGCCGCCGAAATCGTCGCAGACCAGCTTGCCCCTCCAGTCTTGCAGGAAGTTGCGAGCATGCTCACCGGCACGGCTGGGACTGAAGTCATAAACCACCGCTGCCAAGTCCGAGAACTGGCTGGTGGCGTAGGCCCACACATAGGAACGGTGAGTTTTCTTTGTTCCCGGCATGAGCATCTGCACCGGTGTTTCATCTGCGTGGATGACTTGTTGCCCAAGCACTACTTCGCGCAGCGCGTCGACCAGAGGCTGCAACTGCACGCCCGTCACGCCAACCCATTGAGCCAATGTTGAACGTGGAATCGCCAAGCCTGCTCGACCGAAGATCGATTCCTGACGGTAAAGCGGCAGATGGTCAGCAAACTTGGCAATCATGACGTGGGCAAGTAGGCCCGCAGCCGGGATGCCCTTATCAATAACCTGCGCCGGAACCGGTGCCTGGATCAGCGTTTCGCAGTCATCGCAGACCCACTTGCCACGGACATGGCGTTCGACGGTGAACACGCCGGGCGTGTAGTCCAGCTTCTCGCTAACGTCCTCACCGATGCGCTTGAGGGCGCAGCCGCATGGGCAGTGAGTGTCGTCCGGTTCGTGATGGATCAGTGTGCGTGGAAACTCAGCCGGTAATGCAGTGCGCTTGGGTTTCTGCTTTTTCTCGGCCGGAGTTCTCACTGCCTGCAAGCTTTGAAGCTCTGCTTCAATTGCCGCGATATCGGTGTCGATCAGATCATCGAGCAGGCTGGCCTGCTCGGGATTCATCTGTTCGCTGCGCTTGGCAAATTTCAAACGCTTGAACTGGGCGATTTCGTGGGTCAGTTTCTCGATCAGCGTTTGGTCGCGGTTGATCTTCTTGCCCATGGTCTCAACGGTCTTACCCATCGTTTCAACTTGTTGGTCGAGCGTCTCGACACGCTCCATCAACTGCGCGGCCAAGGCGCGCAGTTGTTCAGGGCTCAGGTGATCGAGATTGAGTAGCGAAGTCATGGGGCCGATTTTGCCAGAGCAGGCAATTCGCGACGATAGACCGATAGGCTAATGGCAGCCGTTAAAGCAGTGTGATCGAGCCTCCAGAACCTGCGCGTTGCCATGGCAGACCCAGCACCAATGCCTGAAGTTGCTCGGCATCCAGTTCCATCTCAGAACCATGGCGAATGCCAGGCCAGTGGAACTTGCCTTGGTTCAACCGGCGCGCCGCCAACCATATTCCGAAGCCGTCATGCACCAGCACTTTCATGCGATTGGCGCGGCGGTTGGCGAACAGATAAGCGCAGTGCGGCTGCGCCGCACCGAACACCGCGATCACCTTGGCTAACGCCGTTTCGGTGCCTGCGCGCATGTCCATCGGTTCGGTGGCGAGCCAGATGGAGTCGATGCGAATCATCGCAAAAGATCTCGAAGAAAAGTCGCACAGGCGGCAGCACTTTCAGTTGGCCAGTTCACTTTGATGGTGCCGCGCGGGTGCTGTATTTCAACGCAGATATTCGATGATGCTGGATGGGAGTTTGCCCCGGCCAGCGGCATGGCTAACGGAATAAATGCAGGTGGGAGCGCCGGGCTTTTCTGCGCTTGCAGCCGAATCCATTTGTGGACGAGGTTTGCGTTGAGGCTATGGCCGAGCGCGACGCTGGCAATCGAAGCGCCGGGCTGGGCACACTCTTGAATGACCTGGGCTTTGAAGGACTTGGAATAGGAACGGCGTGTTGGC
Source organism: Pseudomonas sp. SJZ074 (assembly GCF_007828215.1). Taxonomy (GTDB): domain Bacteria; phylum Pseudomonadota; class Gammaproteobacteria; order Pseudomonadales; family Pseudomonadaceae; genus Aquipseudomonas. Next base: position 2,321 of record NZ_VIUE01000062.1, read on the forward strand.
TGCATGAAATACCCGCTTAAAAGGCTAGAACTGGTGTCCACT
>NZ_VIUE01000063.1 GCF_007828215.1 Pseudomonas sp. SJZ074
CCGTTATTGCGGTTGTCGAGGCTGGCGCTTTTTACGGTGAGGCCGGCGTCGGTGACGATTTCGCCGCCCTGGTTGAGCAAGGCATTGCCGAGAGTAAGACTCAGTGCGCCGCCGCTGGAAACGCTGCCTTGTGTGTTGTCGAGACTGCCGGCATTCGCGGTCAGGGTACCTTCGCTGCTGATCAGGCCAGCGACGTTGGTCAACGCGTTGTCGAGGCGAATATCCAGGCCTTGGCGGGCGACGAGACTGCCGCTGCTGTTGTCCAGGCGTTGTCCGGTGACAGTGCTGGCGCCAGTGCTGAACAGAAGGCCCTGGGTCTGGTTGATGATCTCCGCGACTTTCAGGCCCAGGTCGGTACCGGCCAGGACCTTGCCGTTGTCGCTGTTGTTCAGGCGCTGACCGTCGATGTCGATCCCCAGCGAACTGGAAATCTCCCCGCCACGGTTATCCACGGCGTCGACGTTGAGTGTCAGCGCGTTCGTCGCACCGACCAGGCCTCCGTTGCGGTTATCCAGGCTCTGACCGCTGACAGTCAGCAAACCCTGGGCAACCAATTCGCCGCCCTGATTGGTCAGTTCGGCGACGTTTGCGGTGAGGTCGGCCTTGCTGGAGATGCGCCCGCCGCTGTTATCGACGCCGGTGGTTTCCAGGTGCACCGGGCCGACGGCACTGAGCAAGCCGTCGTGGTTATTCAACTGCCCGACAGTGGCCGTGAGGTTGCCATTGCTGCTGACGGTGCCCTGGGTGTTGAGCAGTGTGTCGGCGCTGACGCTCAGCGTATTGCTGCTCAGTACCCGGCCGCTGCTCCGGTTATCCAGGGTCCCGGCCTTGACCGTGCCGGCCTGTCCGGCACTCAAGGTCCCGCCCTGGTTGTTCAGGGTCTGCGCCACGTTGGCCGTCAGGTTGCGGCTGGCGATCACGCTCTTGCCGCTGTTGTTGAGGTTTTGTGCGGTGAGGCTCACATCCCCCGTGGCGTTACGGCTGCTGTCGGCGTTGACCCCGGCTTCGATGACGCCGTTGTTGGTCAACTGCCCGCCGCTGCTCAAGCTGATCTGGTCACGGGCGGCGATGTTCTGCTGCACGTCCAGCGCGCCGCTGGTTTGCACGTTGACGCTGGCAGCGTACACCGCGCCTTGCACGTTGGCGCTGGCGGCCTTGGCGGTGACCGCGCCGCTGGCCGAAGTGTCGGCCAGGCTCAGATGGCCGTTGGCGTCGAGCTGGATATCACCACCGCTGGCGATCAGCTTGCCGTCCAGCTTCACCCCGACACCGGCCTCGGTGCCCACCAGTTTGATGGCGCCGGCGTACATGCCGCCCAAGGCCGAGGAGTCGATAGCGAGTTGCGGCTTGGCGCTGCCGTCATCGGCACGGGCAGTGGCCTTGAGGGTGGATGCGTCGACGTCGTTGCGGCCGGCGACGATGGTCAGGTTCCTGGCCTGGATCTCGGCGTTGATCCTGGCGCTGCGGGTGATGATTTCGAAACGGTCGACGTTGTTGGCGTTGAGGCCCGCCCCTTCGACGGTGACGCTGCCCTGGTCGACTTGATAGCGACTCACCTGGCCGTTTTCAACAATCGGTTTACCGGTGGTCAAGGTCGCTTGGGGAGTGTTGATGAAGCCGCACCCGTTGCAGGTAATCCCGTAAGGGTTGGCGACGATGACATGGGCCGACTGCCCCGCCACTTCGGTATAGCCGCGCAACTGGCTCGGGCTGCCGCCGTTGACTTCGTTGAGGATGGT
>NZ_VIUE01000064.1 GCF_007828215.1 Pseudomonas sp. SJZ074
CTGTCGGCGCTGATTGAAAACTGACCCACCGGGGATGCGGCGGAAATCTTGGACTACCTGGAGGTAGTTCATGTATTCATACGAAGACCGTATCCGAGCGGTCAAGCTCTACATCAAACTGGGCAAGCGAACCGGGGCAACTATTCGTCAGTTGGGCTACCCGACGAAGAACTCTTTGAAGAGCTGGCACGCAGAGTATGAGCGATGCCTCGACCTACCGCGTGGCTACGAGAACTCGAAGTCGAAGTACTCACTGGCCCAAAGGGAAAAGGCTGTCGGGCACTATCTCGAATACGGTCGCAACATCGCCGCTACCATCAAGGCGTTGGGCTACCCCGCGCGGGATTCGTTGCGTGCCTGGATTTACGAAATGCACCCCGAGTTGCATACGCGTATTGTCGGTCGATCAGACGGTTTAGCCCGGCCGCCAGCGGTGAAGCAGGCAGCGGTCATCGCGCTGTGCACGCGAAAAGAAAGTGCGAAAGCCCTGGCTCAAAAGCTGGGCGTGTGCAGGCCGACCTTGTACAACTGGAAAAACCAGCTACTCGGCCCAGAGGTATCCCCATCCATGAAGTGTCGGCTTGAACCCTCATCGTCACCGGAACGAGAGGAGTTGCAGCGGCAACTCGAATCTCTCCAGCTCGATGTTCGCCGTTTGCAGCTTGAACATGACCTGTTGATGAGGGCGAATGAACTCATAAAAAAAGAGACGGGCATCAACCGGCAAGTCCTGACCAATCGGGAGAAGACATTGCTGGCTGATGCCCTAAGGCAGAGGTACTCCTTGCTAGAGCTGCTTGACGCGTTGGGCTTGGCCCGAAGCTCCTATTTCTATCATCGAGCCCGAATGCAGGTCGCGGAAAAGTACACCGAAGTGCGTCGTGCCATGGCGGACATATTCGAGCGCAATCATCGTTGCTATGGCTACCGTCGGATGCGAGCTTCGTTGAGCAGGCAGCGTGTGCGCCTTTCAGAGAAGGTGGTGCAGCGCTTGATGAAGCAGGAGTGCCTAGTCGTCGCCAAGCCGAAACGGCGTCGATACGGTTCCTACCTCGGGGAGATCAGTCCGGCGCCGGAAAACCTCCTCAACCGCGACTTCACGGCCCTAGCTCCGAATGAGAAATGGCTGACCGACATCTCGGAGTTCCAGATCCCGGCCGGCAAGGTGTACCTGTCCCCCATGATCGACTGCTTCGATGGGAAGGTAATCAGTTGGTCGATCGGCACGCGTCCCGACGCCGAGCTTGTGAACACGATGCTGGATGCCGCTGTCGAAACGGTGGCCAGCAACGATAAACGGCCTGTTGTTCACTCCGATCGTGGCGCTCACTACCGCTGGCCCGGCTGGCTATCGCGCATCGCTGATGCGAAGCTGATTCGTTCGATGTCGCGCAAAGGCTGCTCACCTGACAACGCGGCTTGTGAAGGTTTCTTCGGCCGACTGAAAACGGAGCTGTTCTATCCTCGCAACTGGCAGTCAACGAGCATCGAGCAGTTCATTCAGGCCTTGGATTCATACATTCGCTGGTACAACGAAAAACGTATAAAGATTTCCCTCGGCGCTCTCAGTCCCGTTGAGTATCGTGAGAGCCTGGGCTTCGCGGCATAACCAGTCCAAGTTTTTGTCCGCATCCCCACTGGGTCAGTTTTCGGTCAGCGGCAACA
>NZ_VIUE01000065.1 GCF_007828215.1 Pseudomonas sp. SJZ074
CAATGCCTGCGCCTCTTGATGTACCTCTGCTCGCAACGCGTGCTCAAGTCTCTCCAAAGTTTTTCGAGAGTTTGAGCCGCGTCCACTACGCCAGTATTCCAGGCCCAGCCGCCATAGCGATAACACTCGTCGGCGTTTAAGGCTATTGCTTTGAAAACGGCGCTCATGCCCCGCCTCGCGGGCCTGCAATCCCGTTAAACAAATGATGTAATTAGCCAGAGCCGAGATCAGCAAAAGTACTTCGATTCGGCGTGGGCAGTGACTCCGATGGCGAGTGACGCCTACGCCAAAATACTCACTTTTTACATCTCTGAAGCCTTCTTCTATCTGCATGCGCTGTTTGTAAACGGCCACGATTTTCGATGGATTCCATTGATCCTCCGGCAGGTTGCTAGCCAATAACCAGGGCTCTCGTTCACGATTGGCCGATTGCCTGCTGAGTTTGTTTTTGGCGATTGATCCGGTGACACGCTGGTGTTTGCGACCTTTTGCCGAATGCCTAACGCAGTACAGATGAATGATGTGCGGAGCGCTTTGGGTCATCTCGATCCGCCCCAATGACTTCGGTGAGGACGATGCCAGAGCGTAGAGGTTTTTAACGGGTAGCCAAGTGTCTGCGTCGGCTCGGTAGAGATCCCGGTTACGCACGCGTCCCACGTAATACCAGCCTTGCGCCTCGACGGCTTTGATCCATGGTCGGCGAAAACCTGCGTCAGCCACAAGGATCGGAACGCACTCTTCGGGAAGCATTTCGGCCAGCGCTTGTAGCAATCGTTTTTGATATTTCGGACAACCCTCACGTTCATGAACGCTCTCGTAGATCGGGAATGAGCGTCCCGCCAAAGGGATGGCTGCGCGCAACAAAAAGAACTCTCCAGCCGCATCAATGGGTGACCAATCAACCAGGATCAATGGATGCTTGAGCGAGCCCAACAGGGCTCGCAGCATGACCCAGTAAAACAGCGGGCGCTCGGTTTGCAGATGCCGATTACCCAACAGCCGATCCACTCGTTTGATGGTGTGTTTGGGATAGGCTTTGCTTGGTAAAAATCGACCAAGCCCCGTCAGCGTGAGCCGACGTCCTCGTAGCAATGCGCTGACACAACACATCAACGTTTTCAGGCGACGAGAGTGAACACCAGGGAGTGCTTGAGCGAGCGCGCTGTGTAAGAATCGGATGGCCTGCATGGGGCGGGATCTTGTTTTGTGTGGTGCAACACAAGCTGCCGACTCATGCAGGTCTCTTCAATATTCCAACTTCTTGATTTTTCGTAAGAAAATTCGGGGATTCCTCAGG
>NZ_VIUE01000066.1 GCF_007828215.1 Pseudomonas sp. SJZ074
TTCGCGAGCAAGCCCGCTTGTGTCTTGCTCTGCGATTAAACTGATGGTGAGAGCGGTGAGTGGCAAGCTGAATGCCTGGAGTGCTTAAAGCACGTGTGGGAGCCCATGCTGCCACTCACCTCTCCACTCTGGTCATTGAGCCCGAACAGTTGAACGAGCCCACCTCGAACAGTTACAAGCGTGGGCCAAGCCAGAGCGCTCTCACTTTGAGTGTAAGAGGGTTTGGCTATGTTTTCCTATGCCGGTATTGATGTTTCCAAGGACAGTCTCGAGGTTCAGGTCAATCTGCTGGAGGCCGGGATTAGATGCCCTAATGCCGAAGGTGATTTTCCTGGGTTGATTGGATGGCTGATGCTGCACCAGGTGGGTCGCGTGTTACTGGAGGCCACTGGCGGTTATGAGCGCAAAGTCATGAAGGCACTTCAGGCTGCGGGCTTTGACGTCATACGGATCAACCCATGCCGAGCGAAGAATTTTGCCAAGGCAATGGGACAGCAGGCCAAAACCGATCCGATAGATGCGCGTCTTCTAGCGCAATTTGCAGCTGTCATAAAATCTCCCGATAGCCGAGTCACCAGTGCCGAACAAGACAATTTGCGCGCGTTGGTTCAGCAACGGGAACACTTTGTTCAGCAGATGGATGATGACAGGCGCAGACTCAAAACGGCCTCGTCTGAGGCAGTCAAACCAGCGCTGCAGAGCCATATCAGCTATTTGTACAAGGCTGTGAAGTCGATAGAAAAACTGATCGACCAGAGTGTTCAGGCCTTGGACCGTGAAAGGATGAGCCACTTGTGCTCGGTCAAAGGAATAGGGCTCGTTACAGCGGCGAGTTTAATGGCCTATCTTCCAGAGCTCGGCGAGGTTGGCAGACACCAGATTGCTGCATTGGCCGGAATAGCCCCCTACAACGACGATAGCGGCCAGCATAAAGGCAAGCGTCATATAGGCGGCGGCAGGTTCGCCGCCAGGCGTTCTTTGTACATGGCCTGCTGGTCAGTGATTAGGTTCCAGCCTGACTTCAATGCGCGGTACAAAGCGCTTCGCGAGAAAGGCAAATGCGCCAAAGTGGCTCTTATCGCTTGTATGCGCGTTTTGTTGGTACGCCTTAACGCGATGATCCGTGACGGTTCTGACTGGAAGGGACGCGCAGCCTAGATTGGACTGCGGGAGCCTCTCCAGATATCTGCACTGCCAAGAGCTGTGAGAGCTTTTGCTGCCTTGAAAAAGAATGGCTAAATAAATCATCCAAGACAGTTGCTCCCACA
>NZ_VIUE01000067.1 GCF_007828215.1 Pseudomonas sp. SJZ074
CCTACGTGCAGCAGGCTGCCACCGGTGTTGAGGAAACTGGCAGCACCAAGCGTCAGATCAGTGTTGGCGGTTTCCAGAGTACCGTTGCGGTTGTCGAACAACCCGCCGATCTGGAAGTTGGTCTTGCCACTGCTACCCAACGCCCGCAACTGCCCCGTTTGGTTATCCAGACTCGCTGCCTTGATCGCCAGGGTGCTGTCACTCTCGATGATGCCCAGCCGGTTGTTCAATGCCCCGGTCAAATCCAGATCGATCTGGCTACCGGCAATCTGACCGTCGTTGTCACCGCTGTTGTCGAAATCGTTGGCGGTGACGCTGACCTTGCCCTTGGCATATAGGCCGCCGTTGCGGTTGTCGAAGTTGCGGGTGGTGACGCTGGCGTCGCCGGTCTGGGCCGAGATGCGCCCGCCGTAGTTGTCGAGGCCGCCCAAGGCGATCAGGTTCAGGCGCTGGGCCTGGGTGATGCCGCCCTGGCGGTTGTTGTTCAGGTCGTAGCCGTTTTTCAGCACGCCGCTCAGTTGGGTGGTCAGCAGCCCCTGCAGGCTGGCGAGCACGCCGCCACGGTTGTCCAGGTTGCGAGCGACGACCATCAGGTCGCCGGCCTTGGCCTGGAGGCGACCGCTCTGGTTGTCGAGGTCGTTGGCGACGGTCAGGGTCATGGCGCCCTGGCTCTGCACGGTGCCTTTGCCGTTGCTGAGGCCGGCGGCGTCGATCTGCACGGCGCCGTTCTGGCTGTAGATCAGGCCATCGGCGTCGTTCTGCACGGTGCCGGTGCTGGTCAGGACGAGTTGGTCGTTGGCGGCGACAGTGCCGCGGTTGCGGTTGTCCAGGCCGGCGGTGAGCAAGGTCAGCAGGCCCTGGCTGGCGATCTGGCCGCCCTGGTTGGTGATTTGTGTGGCACGCTCGACCCGCAGCGGGCCGACGCTGGCGATCTTGCCGTTGGTGTTGGTGAGGGCGCCGAGCAGGTCGAGGGTCACGGCAGCGTTGCCGATCAGTTGGCCGCCGGTGTTGTCCAGAGTGGTGCCGGTGAAGTTCAGGGCATGCTGGGCGTTGACGGTGCCGCCGGCGTTGCCGAGGGTCATGGCGCTGATAACCAGGGCGTTGCCGCTGTCGATCAGGCCGCCTTGGGCGTTGTTGAGCAAACCGTTGCTGACGGTCAGGGTCTGGTCGCCGCCGCTGGAGAGAATGCCGCCGCCGTTGTCCAGGCTGGCTGCGCTGACGGTCAGTTGTTTCTTACCGACCAGTGCGCCGGCATTGCCGTTGAGTAG
>NZ_VIUE01000068.1 GCF_007828215.1 Pseudomonas sp. SJZ074
TGAACTGGTCAAGTATTCTTGGACACCATTTAAGGTTCACGCCGCCAGTCTTTCCCTGACGACCGGCGACCGGTAATCGTTATAACTGTGAGGCCTGGTGATGTTGTAGCGCGACACATAACGCTGCACGTCCGCTCGGGCCTCATGTTCTGATGCGTAACCCGTCTCGGGCACCCACTCTGATTTCAAACTTCCGAAGAAGCGCTCCATCGGAGCGTTATCCCAGCATTCGCCTTTACGGCTCATGCTTTGCCGCACGCCATGCGCCAGCAGCTCATTCCTAAACTTATGACTGGTGTACTGACAGCCTTGGTCTGAATGAAACAGCACCTCTTTAGGACGACCTCTGAGCTCAACCGCCATCCGCAAAGCCTCGCAGGTCAGCGTGGCATCGGAAATCATCGAAAACGACCAGCCTACGATCCGACGGGCGAACAGATCCAGAATCGCAGCGAAATACAGCCATCGCTTGCCGACCTTGAGGTACGTCACGTCGCCACACCACACCTGATTGACCGCCGTGACATCAAACTTACGCTTGAGCACGTGCGGTGCCACCAAAGCTTCCACGCCGGGCGATTTGTACTTATGGCGTCGGCGCTGGCGGCTGGCGATCCCCGCTTCGCGCATCAAACTGCGAGCCAAGTACCGGCCGATGCGATGCCCTTTCTCTTGCAGCTCCTTCGCCAAAGTCCTCGCTCCCGCAGAAGCCCGCGATGCCTTGTGATGCTTGACCAGCGCGGCTTTAAGCTTCTCTCGCTGAGGATTAGCCTTACCTTGGCGCTGACGCCAGGCGTAAAAGCTGCTGCGGTTGACGCCGAACGCCCGGCAACACCGATTAACGCCGTACTGCTCGTCCAGCTCATCGATCAGCGTGAATGATCTTTGGCGTCCAAAAGCAGGAGAGCACTGGCCTTTTTTAGAATTTCGATGTCCAGGTCTTTCTCCCTGAGCAGGGCTTTGAGCCTCTGAATCTCTCGCTGGTCGGCGGTAATCGCCTTGGCGCCTACCGGCGTCGAGCCCAAACGCTCTTTGCGTACCTGATCGACCCAACGACGCAAGGCGGTAGGGCCAATATCCAGACTGGCGCAGACTTCGGGAACTGACTGGCCTTCGTCCAGCACCATGCTGGCAGCCTTGAGCTTGAACTCACTCGAATAAGATTTACGCATATCCAAACACCTCAGATTTGGGCGCCATCATAGCGCCCGATTGAAGTGTCCAAAATCATTAGGCCAGTTCAGC
>NZ_VIUE01000069.1 GCF_007828215.1 Pseudomonas sp. SJZ074
TCCAGCGTACCGTCGGCCAACCAGCGACCGAGGTCGCCGGTCTTGTACAGGCGCGCGTTCGGTTCGCTGCTGAACGGGTCGGCGATGAAACGCTCGGCGCTCAGCTCCGTCCGGTTCAGGTAGCCCCGGGCCACGCCGACACCGCCGATATGGATTTCCCCAGCCACCCCCAACGGTGCCGGTTCGCCTCGCGCATCCAGCACGTGGACCTGGACGTTGGCGAAGGGTCGGCCGATGCTCGGCCGTTCGCCCAAGTCGCGGATCAGGTCGAGGGTGGCGTCCACCGTGCATTCGGTGGGGCCGTACATGTTGTAGAAGCGGATGCTCTGGCAGTTGCGCAGTTTCTCCCAGGTGGCGGCGTTGATCGCCTCGCCACCGAGCAGCACGCTCACCGGCTGGTAGCTCTGGCGCTCCAGCAGGCCGGCGGCGAGCAGTGTGTCGAGCTGCGATGGGGTGGAGTCGAAGGCGTGCACCTGATGCTGTTCGAGGAAGTCCAGCAACTCGCTGCCGCTGGCGCGGATCAGTTGCGGGATGATCACCAGGCGATGGCCGGAGAACAGCTGGGAGATGCCCTTGATCGACATGTCGAAGAAGAACCCGGCGTTCAGAGCCACAGTGGCCGGGGTCGGGCAGTGCTGATGGGTGGTGCGGGTCAGCACGTGCCAGAAGTTGAACACCGAGCGGTGCTCGACCATCACGCCCTTGGACTGACCGGTGGAACCGGAGGTATAGATCACGTAGGCCAGGTGTTCCGCGGTCAGGCCCGGTACTTGTGGGTTGCTGTCGAACGCCGCATCGTCCGCCGCTTGCAACGATTCCACGATGTCCAGTAGCAACACCGGCAGTTCCCCGGACGGTAGGGACAGCGCCGATTGGGTCAACAGCGCCTGGGGTTGGCTGTCCTGGAGCATGAAAGCCATGCGCTCGGCCGGGTGGGCCGGGTCGATGGGCACGTAGGCCGCGCCGGCCTTGAGCACGCCCAAGAGGCCAACGATCATCTCCAGGCTGCGTTCGGCGCAGATGGCCACGCGCTGATCGGGCTGCACGCCCAGTTCAAGCAGTTGCCGGGCCAGGTGGTTGGCGCGGCGGTTGAGTTGGCGATAGCTCAACTGGCGGTCTTCGCAGACCAGGGCCACGG
>NZ_VIUE01000070.1 GCF_007828215.1 Pseudomonas sp. SJZ074
AGGGTGCTGTCACTCTCGATGATGCCCAGCCGGTTGTTCAATGCCCCGGTCAAATCCAGATCGATCTGGCTACCGGCAATCTGACCGTCGTTGTCGCCGCTGTTATCGAAATCGTTGCCGGTAACGCTGACCTTGCCCTTGGCATACAGCCCGCCGTTGCGGTTGTCGAAGTTGCGGGTGGTGACGGTGGCGTCGCCGGTCTGGGCCGAGATGCGCCCGCCGTAGTTGTCGATACCGCCCAGGGCGATCAGGTTCAGGCGCTGGGCCTGGGTGATGCCGCCCTGGTGGTTGTTGTTCAGGTCGTAGCCGTTTTTCAGCACGCCGCTCAGTTGGGTGGTCAGCAGACCCTGCAGGCTGGCGAGTACGCCGCCACGGTTGTCCAGGTTGCGGGCAACGACCATCAGGTCAGCGGCCTTGGCCTGGAGGCGGCCGCTCTGGTTGTCGAGGTCGTTGGCGACGGTCAGGGTCATGGCGCCCTGGCTCTGCACGGTGCCTTTGCCATTGGTGAGGCTGGCGGCGTCGATCTGCACGCCGCTGTTCTGGCTGTAGATCAGGCCATCGGCGTCGTTCTGCACCGTGCCTGTAGCGGTCAGGACAAGTTGATCATTGGCCGCGACAGTGCCGCGGTTGCGGTTGTCCAGGCCGGCGGTGAGCAGGGTCAGCAGGCCCTGGCTGGCGATCTGGCCGCCCTGGTTGGTGATCTGTGTGGCACGCTCGACCCGCAGCGGGCCGACGCTGGCGAGTTTGCCGTTGGTGTTGGTGAGGGCGCCGAGCAGGTCGAGGGTCACGGCAGCGTTGCCAATCAGCTGGCCGCCGGTGTTGTCCAGGGTGGTGCCGGTGAAGCTCAGGGCATGCTGGGCGTTGACGGTGCCGCCGGCGTTGCCGAGGGTCATGGCGTTGATGACCAGGGCGTTGCCGCTGTCGATCAAGCCGCCTTGGGCGTTGTTCAGCAAACCGCCGACGGTCAGGGTCTGGTCGCCACCGCTGGAGAGAATGCCGCCGCCGTTGTCCAGGCTGGCTGCGCTGACGGTCAGTTGTTTCTTACCGACCAGTGCGCCGGCATTGCCGTTGAGTAG
>NZ_VIUE01000071.1 GCF_007828215.1 Pseudomonas sp. SJZ074
CCGCTGGAGAGAATGCCGCCGCCGTTGTCCAGGCTGGCTGCGCTGACGGTCAGTTGTTTCTTACCGACCAGTGCGCCGGCATTGCCGTTGAGTAGCGCCCCGCTGAGGGTGGCACTGACGCTTTCGTCGCGGCTCGACAGGGTGCCGCTGTTGCGGTTGTCCAGGCTCGTGGCGGTCAGATCCAGACCCTTGAAGCCGGACAGCAAACCACCTTGGTTGATGACGTTGCGGGCGCCCAGGGTCAGCACGCCGTTGCTGATGAGTTGGCCGGCGCTGTTGTCCAGGTCGCGGGCGTTCAGGGCCAGGCTCTGGCTGCTGGAGATTTCGCCATGCTGGTTGTTCAGGTCTCGCAGGTGCTTGAGGCTGAGTACACCGGCGGTGGTGATCAGGCCGGCGCTGTTGTTCAGGTCGCCGGTGGCGGCGCCGAAATCGATGGCGATGGCACTGCCCAGTAGCGAACCTTGTCGGTTGTTCAGGTCGCTGGTGGTAATGCTCAGGTTGTCGGTGGCGTTGATCAGCCCCTGGCTCTGGTTTTCCAGCGCGCCGCTGAGCTTCAGGTCGAGGTCAGCGCGGCTGGTCAGGGTGCCGCCGTTGTTGTTCAGGCTTGCGGCTTCGACGTCCAGTGCCGCGGCGGCGATCAGGCCCTTGAGGTTGGTCAGGGCGTTATCGATGCGCAGGGTCAGGGCCTGGTTGCTGAGCAGTTTGCCGTTGTCGTTGTTCAGGCTTTGCGCGGCCAGGGTGAACGCCTGGGCGCTGGAGATCTCGCCGCCGTCGTTGTTGACGCCCGCAAGATTCTTGAGCATCAGCAGCGGTGCATTGATCAGGCCGCCCTGGTTGTTCAGTTGACCCTGGTTGAGGTCCAGGGTCAGCGCCGTGTTGCTGAAGAGTTGGCCGCCCTGTTGGTCGAGGTCGGTGACGCTGGCGGTGAGTGCGCCGTTACTGGCGATGCGGCCGCCGTCCTGGTTGGTCAGTTTTTGCGTGGTCAGGTCGAGGTTGGCCCCGCTGCTCAGGCGGCCGGACTGGCTGTTGTCGAACGCGCCGGTCTCGACCAGTACGCCTTGCTTGCCGCTGATG